>CAWDVQ010000007.1:0-98960 GCA_963805965.1 uncultured Gammaproteobacteria bacterium | reverse complement strand
GCCCTGCTCGTTGAGCAGCGTGCTGGCCATGCTACGAAAGCCGTGTCCCGTCTGCTCCTCGCTGCTGTAACCCAGGCGGCGCAGCGCGGCATTGATCGTGTTCTCCGACATCGGCCGATCGCGGGTGCGAAGCGACGGAAATAGGTAGCGCCCTCCCCGCGCCAAGGGTTCGAGCTCTCGCAAAATCGCAATCGCCTGGCGCGCGAGCGGCACGATGTGCGGCTCCTTCATCTTCATACGCGCGGCGGGGATGCGCCATTCCGCATTCGCGCAGATCAAATTCCGACCATTCCGCCGCGCGCAGTTCGCCCGGACGGACGAATACCAGTGGCGCGAGCTTCAGGGCCAGCGCGGTCACGGGGTACCCGCTGTAGCGATGGATGGCCCGCATGAGTTCGCCCACGCGCACCGGTTCAGTCACCGATGCGAAATTGTGCGACTTGACCGGCGCCAGGGCGTCTCGAAGATCCGTCGCGACGTCGTACTTCGCGCGACCCGTGGCCACCGCATAGCGCAGTACCCGGCCCGCCAGGGCGCGCACGCGATGCGCCGTTTCGTGCCTGCCGCGCGCTTCGATCCGACGGAGCACCGCCAGCAGCTCCTGCGCCGTGATCGCCGCCACCGGTCGGCTGCCCAGGTACGGGTACAGGGCGCTATTCAACCGCGCACCCAGGATCGACATGGTTTCTGGCGCGAGCGATTTCTTCTGCAGCTCGAGCCATTCGGCGGCCACCGCCTCGAAGGTCTGAGCCTGTGCGCCCCGCTCCGCCTTGCGCTGTGCGTTCGGATCGATCCCGTCGGCAATCAGCCTACGTGCCTCGTCGCGCTTCTCACGCGCGCGCTTGAGCGGCACATCGGGATAGACGCCAAGGGCGAGAAGTTTCTCAACGCCGGCCATGCGGTAACGCAGCCGCCACAGGCGGCCGCCCGCGGGAGTCACGAGCAGGAAAAGGCCGCGCTCATCGAACAGCTTGTAGGGCCTTTCCCTCGCCTTGGCAGTGCGGACTCGCGTGTCGCTGAGAGTCGCCATAAGTGGGGTACGCGAACAATTATTTTCACCATACCCCAGGTGCGTACCCCTAGTCCAATTCCGGTGCCCCCGGACGCCAAAGGACAACCATAGACACAGATCTTCTTATATTTCATACAGTTATGTAGAAGCTGGAGACACGGAGGGACGCCGTCAGACACGGCTGGACAGGGTTCTGGAGGCTAGGGTCGGAATCGAACCGGCGTACACGGCTTTGCAGGCCGCTGCATGACCACTCTGCCACCTAGCCGCACGCTATCGCTCAAAAAAAACCCTTAGGCCCATGAAGGCCTTAAGGGCTTCAGGATGCTTATCATTGGAGCGGGAAACGAGGCTCGAACTCGCGACCTCAACCTTGGCAAGGTTGCGCTCTACCAACTGAGCTATTCCCGCACCGTGGCAAGCTGCGAATCTTAAGTCCACCGGCCGCCAAGTCAAGGTAAGTTCCCGGCCTGGAGGGACATTTCGCTGCGATCGCCCGGCGTGCGACCATAGCGCCCCATGAGCTGGAAGCAGGGATGAGCGGCCGTAGTCGATCGACGCTGCACGCGATCGTGCTGGCCGCCGGTGCATCGAGCCGTTTTGGATCGCCGAAACAGCTGGTGCGCTTCGAGCGCCAACCGCTGATCCAGCGCGTCATCGCCGGCGCCACTGAGCTGGCTGGAAGCGCCGTAACGGTGGTACTCGGAGCCTATGCGGCCGAGATAGCCTCGGCACTGCCACCCGGTAGCGCCAGTATCATCGTCAATCGCGACTGGCAGCAGGGTATCGCCAGTTCGATCCGCGCCGCGGTGACTCGCCTGCCCGGAGCCTGTGATGGCGTGCTGATCCTGCTGGCCGATCAGCCGCTAGTCGGCAGCCACAGCCTCAACCGCCTGGCCGCCGCCTGGCGCCGCCAGCCGCGCAGCATCGTCGCTTCGCGCTATGGCGCGGTGACCGGCGTGCCGGCGATCTTTCCGCGTTGGTGCTTCAGCGATCTCGGGGCCTTGCGCGGTGACATGGGTGCGCGCGTGCTGCTACGGCGCTACGCTGACCACGTGGTGCGCCTTGCACATCCGGAGGCTGAGGTAGACATCGATTATCCGGAAGACCTGCTCGAACTGTGCAGCGACCAGGCGCCGAACGCCGACGCCGGGCAATGAACGCTGCAGCGGGATAAAACGACGCCTCAGAGCTGTACCACCCCATCGATAACCTTGGGCGCGCTGGTCACGGTGGGCTCCACGCCCAGATATTCGCTGTCGCCGCTGGCACTGGGATCGTGGGTGCCGCCGGAGGGCGGGGTCACCGGGATCAAGGGCATCGATGCACAGGGCGAAGAGGCGCTGGGACCAAGATCCAGCAGCCGCAGCTCGGCATTCAGCGCTTTCACGATCAGCGGGGTCGAGGGCGTCGGCAAGGTCATCGTGGCGCCGTCGGGAATCGAAAACATCGGCACGTTGCGTGCAGTCGAGGTACTGCAATCCACCGTGGCGTTGGTGACCGAATCGACGCAGAAATTGGGTATGCCGTTGAGATTGCCGAAGCCATCGAACTGCAGCAGGATCAACACACCGGCATAGCTGCCATAGGCCGCACCCGCAGGCACGGTATAGGCAATGTTCTGCGGTGCATCGAACGGCACGACATTGGCGCCGCTGCTCAGCCACAGCGACTGATTCCACTGCTGCGGTCCGGTTTGCCAGGTGTAGTAGCGGGTCGGATTTGACGGCTGACACACGGTCCCGGCGGGTGTGCCGCTCGGGCAGTTGGCCAGCGTGAGCGGCGTGTCGAACAGCCAGCCGGTATTGATGCCGTTCTGGGCATACATCGAACCGGACGGAAACTGACTGGACTGCTCCAGCACCATCGGTACCGGCGTGGCACCGCTGTCGTCCTCCAGTCCGCGGCCATCGAAGGAATAGCTCACGGTGTTGGCGCTGGAAGCGCTGAACCATTGCTGGTCGGTGTTATTGCCGAACGGCGTTGACTGGCTGTTTCCCACAGCGAATGCCGCCAGCGCGGACGCCGTAGGACATTGGCTGAGGCATTGCAGGTACAACGCGGCGGAACCGGGGATGACGGTCGACTGCAGGTAGAAGTACACCGCGTCCGAGGCCGTGTGCGGCGCACCGGTCTGCGGGACGTTGATGTTTCCGCCGTATGAATTGGCAAAGCCCGACATCGGGACATTGTCGAATGCATCCACGTTGACCGTGGCGACCGGACTCAGCGCGCTCACCACGCAGCCGATGTTGCCGCCGCAAGTCTGCGTACCTGTGACGGTGAACAGCTGATTGGTCGAACTCCACTGCAACTGCCAATTCTGGAACCCGGTGACGGCAGAGTTGCCGCTGGTAAGTCCGGTCAGGTCGGCGTTGATGATGATCGGAATGCCGTTCAGCGCATCAAGAGTCGTGGATTGCTGTGTCCACTGTGTCAGCTTTCCACCCACCTTGGACACGCTATAGCTGCTGGTGTTGTTCGGGCGCTGATCGATGACGCTCAAGGCGGCAATCGGCTGTGCATCGGTGATGCTATTGAGGTCCAGACCCTGGAAATTGATACCCCAGTAGTTGGCATAGCCGTAGTATGAACTGCCGGCATACGTGGCGAGGACCGGAAAGCCGGGATGCGCCATATCAACACGCGAGCCGTCGTTCGCATTGTAGGTGCCGTACTGCCACACCGAGCGCTGCGCATCGGCCTTGGAGCGATCGAAGCACAGGTCGTTGGTGCCGTCGCTGCGGCGAAAATCGCTGCTGTTGTAGGCAAAATCAAAAGTGCTGCCGCCGACGGTAGCGATCGTGCCAGATCCGGCCGATGTGGAACTCGCCGTCAGCGACATGGCCGAGTCGCTGGATTTCGGACCGGTCTCGTACTGGCTGATCGATGTCGGCTGCGCATCGACGAAACCGTTGAATCCGATCTGCCCGGCCTGTTTGCCGACATAGTCTAGGCGAAACACGCCGTACGGAGACGCGGCCGACGGCGACTGCGTGGCGCTCAGGTAGGCGAAGACGTCAGTGGCGCCGCCATCGTCGGTCATCGACAGCCAGATTTTGCCAATCATCGGATCGGTATTGCTGGCACGCGTCACGTTGACCACCGCGGTCGCGTAGTTGGTGGCGCCCGCGGCGCTGCTGCTGCCGCCGCCCTTGTTGTTGCACTTGTTCATGTCCACGAGCGCGATGTAGGGGCCGCTGTTGACCATGTCACCGGTGCTCATGGAGCCGATCACGCACAGCACCATGTTGAGATTGGCGATGCCTTGCGAGGTATCGTCCTGGACGTAGAGATTCTGCGGATCGGTGTTGTAGGGCGCATCGGCAGGCATCTGCGCCTGTACCGTGGTGCCGGCGATGAGCAGTGCAGATATGGCGGCGGTGGCAATCAGTGTGTGTTTCATTTGGCGGGCCTTGTTAATTCGCAGTCACGACAGCGACTGACTTCGGCGTCGATAGGCCCGTAACCTTGGCCTGGGCTGGCGCGTCCACCACCGGCGACGTCGTACTGCCGCTGCCGCATGCGGCCAACGTACCGGCGAGGAGCATTCCCATCAGAACTAGTGCCAGGGTTTTCATGTAGCTCGCTCCAGGTATCGACCGGTGGGGATTCGCGGTGAAACGCAACGCGCGCGGGAACTCTTAAGACCCGCACCCCGCGTTGTTGTTATGGTTCCGCAGCATTGATCGGTGTCGATAATTGCTGCGGCTCGTCTGCGCTTGAGACTAGCCGCGATCGATGTGTTTCCCGCACACATTGATTTGAATTGTGGGACTACGCGCCAGAGTGGCAGCGCTGGATGTGACGCGCACACCCGTTTGAATTTTTTCCCGGTGGCGCGCCGGCGCCGCGCCCTACTTCTTGTCCCCGGGTCGCATCTCCTGCTGCACCAGCCATTTCACCAGTTCGATAGTTTGCTCATAGCCGCCGGCGGACACCGGGTTGAGTCGATATTTGCCGTTGACGATGATGCTCGGGGTCTCGCTCACACCATAGCTCCTGATGAGCTCATCCGCCTGCCTGACCTTGACGTCGACCGCGAACGAGGCGGCGGTTGCAAGGAAAGTCTCCCGCTTCACTCCTGCCGTCCTGGCGTAAAACTCGGCGACGTCGGCGATGGTCGGTGCCGGCCGCTTGGCGCGCTGCGTGGCCGGATCGAATACCGCCAGCTCACCGGTCTTCCACACGGCATCGAACATCGCATCATGGGTGCGCTGGTCGATGCCCAGCTCCCTGGCGGCCAGGTAGGCGCGCTGGAACATCGGCCAATCCTCGTCCGGGCGGAACGAGGCCGGCAGATAGTCCATGATCGCATTGTGAGGCAGGCTGCTCTGCAGCCGGTCGGCCACTGGATAGAAGCGATTGCAGCCCGGGCAGGCGTAGGAAAACACCTCGGTAACCTCGATCTTGCCCGCAGACAAGCCGGTGGGCTGAGCGGGGTTGATCAGGAAGTAGTGCACGCCCGCAGTCCAGCGCGAATCGGCGTGAGCGATTGGGGCAGCTGCAAGCAGCGCCAGTGCGATCGTTGTCATCAGCTGCATAGGAAAACCCCGTGGTTGCATGGATATTTACGCCGGCCTTGGGGAGCGGGGGCGAGCGCTGCCGGCGCCGCGAGTGCCAGCAGACCGGGCACGGTCATCGCCCCGCCACCGTTGGTTGAGCCGCCGCAGCCGCAGCCGCAGCCGCAGCCGCAGCCGCAGCAGTGTAGACCCCAGAACTGGAGATCGTGCCCACGATCCCATTGTCTCCGACAATCCCGTTTACGTAGCAGGTAACGCCGGAATTCGAAGCTTTCATCACCGACGCCACGAAGGCGGAACATGGGGCGAGCTGACGTGGGCGGCGCTGGCGCCGAACCCCAGCAAGATCAATGCCGACCACCCCAACAGTCCGGCCCGTACCCGGATCCGCCCTCCCTTATCGAGCTACAGATCTTACGGGTTCAGCTGGCATCGTGCTTGCGGCGCTGCTCGAGCTCCACCGAACGCAACCGCAAATCGCGCCGCAAGCGCGCAATCGGTGCGTTCTAGCTGCGGCCGCTGCGCGCATGGCTGGAGCTGCGAGCCCGCACAGCAGCAGCCCGATCCGCAGCCATGACTCAAGGCCCCAAAGCTTGGGTTCCTGGGACTGCAGCCGCCAGCAATTGCGCTCAGCGCGTCGAGCCACCGCAGTCATCACCGCAGGCCACAGTCTCGATCTGCACCGTGGCGTGCACGATGTTGAGCTGGCTACGCAGCGTACCCTGTACGCCGGCCAGGCAGGCTATGGTATCGGCTCCCTCGCGAACCACCACGTGCAGCGTCAGCATCTGGCGCTCATCGTTCAACGACCAGGCGTGTACGTGATGCACTGCCGTTACCGTCGGCACCGCCGCCTTGATCTGTCGCTCGACTTCGGCGGCGTCGAACGCCGCCGGCGTGCCTTCCAGCAGGATGTGAGCCGATTCGCGTGTAATGCGATAGCCGCCGCGCACAATGAGTATTGCCGTGACCATCGACAGGATCGGATCGATCGGGGTCCAGCGGGTCAGCAAGATCAACAGCCCCGCCAGCAGGGCACCGATGTTGCCGAGGATGTCCGCGGCCACGTGCAGCAACGCACTGCGCACATTGAGTGTGCGCTCGCCACGCGACAGCACCAGGTAACTGAGCACGTTGGCCGCTATACCCAGTGCCGCCACCGCCATCATGGTGCGCGCCTGGATCGGCGCCGGCGACGCCAATCGATGCGCCGCTTCGAACACGATCCATGCGGACAGCAACAGCAGCGCCAGGCCGTTGACGAATGCCGCCAATACCTGCCAGCGATGATGGCCATAGCTCATCACCTCGCTCACCGGCCGGCGCGCGGCACGCACCGCGCCGTAACTCATGGCGAGCGCGCCGGCATCGGCCAGCATGTGCGTGGCATCGGCGATTAGCGCGAGCGAACCGGCGAGCCAGCCGCCGATCGCCTCGGCGATCATGAATCCTGCCGTGATCCACAACGCGCACAGCAGCGCGCTCTCGCTGGCACCCTTGCCGTGAGCATGGCCGGCATGCACATGGTAAGCGTGGGAATGGTCGTGACCATGCCGATGGGCATCGTCATGCTCATGATCGTGTGGGCGCACCGTGCGGCGTAACGACATCATGCGGCTCCCGCGGCTGCAGATTGCCGATTTAGAACCCTGTAGGCACTATAGAGTCAAATCCAGCCACCCGAGGCGCGGCATGAATCACACAATCACCATCGGCGTGCTCGCCAAGCGCACCGGCTGCCAGGCCGAAACCATCCGCTACTACGAGCGCGAAGGTTTGTTGCCGGCGCCAGCCCGATCGCAGGGCAATTACCGACAGTACGACACGACGCATGTTGAACGACTGTCATTCATTCGCCATTGCCGCTCGCTCGATATGACGCTGGCCGAGATTCGCGCGCTGCTGGATTTTCGCGATGCGCCGACGCGCGATTGCGCCGCCGTCAGCGCCCTGCTGGACGAACACGTGCGCCATGTCGCCGATCGCATCGTCGGGTTGCGTCGACTGCAGCGACAGCTGCGGCAGCTGCGCGGATTGTGCGCGCAGCCCGGGCAGGCCGAGCGCTGCGGGATTCTCAATGCCATGTCGAGCGCCTCCAGAGGCGCGGGCGCGGCCGGCGCATCGGTGCACGGGCCCGGCGTCCGCCGCCGCCGCGGCACTGGCGCGCCGAATAACTTAGAAAGAACTATCTTATAAAACAGTACGTTATTGAATCTTCCTATATTATTTATTGCCTGCTAAAGCGGCCGCCTCGCTACCGGCCCTAGCGGCTCAGCATGTTCACAGTGTTGGTGTTGTCGTCATTGAAATAGATGATCTGATCGCCTTGCGCGTCGAGCGTGGCGGCGAGACCAAACAGCGCGCCCGCAGTTCCGCTGGTGTCGAGCTGCAGTGGTGCTCCCACGAATCCCAGCGCCGGTGAGATCTCGAACGCTAGGTTTGGCGTGGCCGGGTTGTTGATGTCGGCGTTGGCCACCACCAGGTCACCGTCGGCGAGCAACGCGGCACTGATCGGCGCGTTGAATTGGCCACCGGAGGCGATCACGCGGGCCGAAGCCGCTGACGGGCCACTGAAGGTCAGTGCCGGCGTGGGCGTCGTGGCGCCGCAGTTGCCGTTGACGATGACGCCGTCGGCGCCGAGTTGCGAAACGTCGCTTAACGCCACCACGCTATAGGAACTGGTGTCGACGATGTACAGTGCATCGAGCGCCGGATCGTAGGTCAGACCGGCTGGCGCAAATAGCGCCCCGGGCGCACCACTGACGCAGAAGCCCTTGGCGATCTCGGTGAATGACGTAGGTGCGTCACCGTTGAGCATGATTCGATCGATGGCGCCAGACTGTGCATTCGACACATACAGCGCCGCGGGCGCGGCGCCAGCCGCCGGCACGTACGCCTCGCCCCAGGGGCCGGCAAAAGTGTCCGCTGCGAATGGAGTACCGATCGTGCCAGTGGGGGCAACCAGCGGGTTCAGATTCGCGCCCCACGCGGCCGCGGCGATGCTGTCGTCGGCAAATATCGCAAGCGCATTGCACCCGAGCAGTTGCGGCGAATTCGCGATGCTGTATGGCGTGGCGCCAGCGCTCGGATGCAGTCCGACGATCGTGGTGCCCTGGCCCTGGGTATTGGTCGCGCCATCGTTGAAGTTGCACACGATCAGATCACCCTGGGTGATCAAGCCCGCGGTGATCGGAGCGATTGCTAAGCCGTACGGGTTCCCGCCCATCTCGACTGGGTCAGGCGTCGGGCCGATGGTGGTGATGGTGGACAGGCCACTTAGAATCGATGGCTCGACCGTGACCATCTGAGAACTGGCGCTGCCCATACCCCCGGAGCCGCTACATGTCAGGGTGTAGGTGATCGTGCCGGTAGCAGTTGGCGCGACGCTTTGACTGCCGCTGACGGAGACCGTACCGGTAAAACTCCCGCCCGTGGCACTCGACGTACTGGCGGTGCACGCGGTGGCGTAAGTAGCGGCCCAAGCCAGGGCCACGCTCTGCCCCAGGTGGATGGTGGTCGCCTGCGCCGGTTTGGAAAACGCCGCGGCCGGCGCCGGATTTGGAGGGGTCATATAGCCGCTGGAACCGTAGCCACCGCCGCAGCCAGCCAGAGCGCCGATGCATCCTGCGGCCACGATAGCGGCCCCGCGCGATTGACGGATAGTCATAATGCCTTCCCTGAAATTTAACTTCACCCGTGAGTTCCATCGGCACCAGGAAAAGTTGGGTGCGAGAAAAGATCGCGCGGCGCGTGGTTCAGGCGGCAGACACAAAACGCCCGATCGGCCGGCCCTCAGGTGCCCAAGAGCGGCAAATGCTCACTCCCGGCTGCACCGCGCTCGCGATCAAAGCCGCCCCGTGAACCCGGTCGCATACAGGAAATGGAATTCAGTTAACTATTCCCGATGGGCACCTTCGGGTGGAGCTGATGGAATCGATCGTTAAGACCTACAGCCTGTATGAGGCGGCCACCGGGCTGTTTACCGGCAAGCGCCTGCACTGCGACGATGAGGGGCTGCTGGCGGTCAGATTGCCCGCCGGCACGCTGGCGCGCGAAGGCGCCTACGATCATCGCAGCCAGCGCTTGGATCTGAGCACCGGCGACGTGGTGGCCTATCGCCCGCCGGCACCCTCAGGCGATCACGAGTGGGACAGCGTCGGCAAGCGCTGGCAGGTCAAGGCTGCCGTTCGCGGCGCCGAGGGCCGCACCGCGGTGATCTACGCGCGTATCCAGGCGTTGGAGGCCACACAGGGGCGGGCGGTTCGCGAGGCGACCCTCGGCGATGCCTCGGCCATGAAGCGTTTGAAGGAAATCGACGCCGAGATCAACGATTTGAGGAAGGAACTGGCCCGCGGCTGACGTGTAGCCCAGACATTGCGCCGCAGCATGGACCTATCGCAGCAACTGCGCGCACTATGCAGTGGCGCTTTGAATATGAGCACGTCGTTGATCGGAGAATGACATTGGCATCGTCCGCATCATGGCGTACACGGCCATCACACCCCGGCGTTTCGCGCCGGCAATTCGTCGGCTGCGGCGTGTCGTCGCTGGCGCTGGCCCCGATGGCCGCGTGGCCACAGAGCGCGCCAATGGATCGGGGCGCCGACACGGCCCCGGGCGCACCCACGCCCGAGCAAGCCACCGACAAGATGCCTGCCGTCACCGATTCCGACCAGCATCTGACGGTTGTAGTACGCATCGATGGCGCGGGGCCGTTCCGATTCGTGGTTGATACCGGCGCCGATCGTACTGTGATCGCAGAGGAAGTCGCCGTGGCTCTGGGGCTGCAGCGCGGCAGGCAGGTGATGCTCAACGGTATCGTGCGCTCGCTGACGACCGACACGGCGCTGGTCAGCAATTTTTCCGTCGGCTCGGTGGTGCGCAAGAACCTGGAACTGCCACTGTTGCCGCGCGCGCTGCTGCAAGCGGATGGCTATCTCGGTCTGGACACCGTGGATGGTCTGCGGGTGACGTTCGATTTCAGGAATCGTGCACTGGAGATCGGCAGGCCGCATTCCAGATTCACGTCGTCCTCCTCCTCCTATCAGATTGGAACGAACGATGCCCGCCTGCTCACCGAAGGCACCTCCGGGCACCTGCGAGCGGTCGACTGCTATGCCGGTGGCGTCCCCGCGGCCGCCTTTATAGACAGCGGCGCTGAAGTGTCGATCGGAAATACGGCGCTGTTCGACGCGTTGGTGGTTCGTCATCCCACTCGCCTCGACCTCGGCAACGTGCAGGTGACCGGTGTCACCGGCGGCCATGTTTCCGGACGTTTGACGATGGTCGACAAGATTCAGCTGCAGCGGCTGGAATTCACCAACTGCTCGCTGGTGATCGTAGATGTGCCGGTATTCGACATCTGGGGCCTGAGTAATAAACCGGCGCTGTTGATCGGGATGAACTACCTGCGGCAATTCGCCAGTGTGGCAATCGACTACGGCCTGAAGGAAATCCGCTTCGATCTGGCGAGCCTGCTGGTCGCCGGGCCCGCCTGAGCGACCGACGGTTATCGCGGCCGCCGCGGCGGAAATCCGTGCAGCCCCGCGGGCCGTGGCGCTCCTATGGCCTCGTGCAGCAGGCCAAAGAACTCCAGCAGGAATTTGTCCATCGCCCCCTCGTCCTGGCTCTTCAGGGTCCGGCGCAGCGTGACGTCGGCTTTGCGTACCGGTCCCCTAATGTCGTCGGGCGAGACGCCCAGATGCAGCCCGAGCACGCCCACCAGCCCGCATTCGACCTGCCAGGGCGGACTGAGTGACAGCGACTGCTGCGCGAATGCCATCAGCGCTCGCAGGTTGTCATAGAAGACACGCTCGAACACCACCGACGACAGGAATGGCAGCTTGATCCATGCTGGCCGTTCGCCGCGTTCGTGCGCGACCAGAGCCGCGCTCAGGCTCCACATCTCGCCACTCGGGAACAGCTGGGTGGACGCGGCGAGCCTGCCACGCCCGCGTCCGGGTTGTGAGCCGACTTCGAAGCCTATGGCGCCATAGCTGTTGCTGCCGCTCAGCGCGCCTCCGGGTTGGCGGCTGAGCAGCGGAGCCTTGCCTACCACCTCGAGCAGCCTCGACAGAGACAACGCGCTCTGCAGTGTCGGGACTGGAATCAATCGCACGTAGCAGAACGTGTCGGACGAATAGGTGTACGAGATCCCAGTGCCTTGCGACTCTCCCGCCTGCGCCAGGACTTCACCGCTCTGGAAATACACCGCCTTGTTGAAGGTCGAGGGTGTGGCAGCCGATAGCTCCGGTCCGGGCACGGGTTCCTGGATGCATCGATCGATGGCGCTGACGAGCCGCGCGCTGAGCTTCGCCCGCTCCAACTCGATTTCCGGTCGTCCGGCATTCGGCGCCAGGGTAAAGGGGATGGCATCTTCCCGGCCACGTATGTCGAACGGCAACTCGTCCTGCCATCCATAGTGGGCATTGAATACAACGATCAGCTTCTGTTCGCTCAGCGCACGCAGCGCGTAGCCCAGTTCCATCGCCACGTTGGAATTGACAAGCCGATGCCCGACGTTCTCGGCCTGGATGTCGGCGCCGCTTCCCACCTTGCCTATGGCGGTAACGTCGGCGACGAATACATCCGACGCATCGATGCTCTTCAGGATCGCGCGTACTGGGCCAACGCCGCCCGAGATTCGTTCCGGATCGTGATCGATCATCGGCGCGTCGCGCTCCGGCTCATCGATTTCGGCCGTGATCTTGAGTTGCTCGATTGCCTCCCGCAGGGCATCGCGAACAAGAATGCGCCCTATTCTTTGGGGCGTCTCCGATTGCCATGACCAGAAGAGTTTTATCGCCACCGCGCCCTTCCCGGTCGCTGCTGCCGCGTAGTCTCCGCCCGCGCATTCTCCGCCAACGGCGCAAGCGCCGTTACGTCAATTTGGGGGACAGTACCGCGACCAATAGTGCCGGGGACGCAGTGTCAGCGTCTATATATCCTTGGCGGGACGCAGGCGGCCGTTGGCTTCACGCAGTGCTCTCGCTCGAGTTGGTGCGATACATGGGACGGTGTAAATCGGCACTATAATTATGCTCGTTAGATGGCAGAAGCCCTGCTGGACCACAAATGACTTTGAATCAGGCGAGCGAGTAGAACCACATAGCTCCGTACACTGCCGCGCCGAACGGAGCCATGATCGCCTGCTCGTTCTTGATCTCTGAATAATATTGAGTCTATGGGCCGCGCATCAAAGACGGCCGCGCTAATAGCGGGCACGAATTCCACGGCACGCCGATTCGCACGAGGACTCGATCATTGGCATTCAACCCGTTGCCGCGCCGAGCACCGAGTTTAAGATGACTTAGGACTCGATGCTCCATTTGCGCATCAAACTAATAGAGTGTAGCACCGCAGTATTGTACGAATTAACTGGTTTCGCTGCGTACTATCCCGCTGTGGGCGTCGGGCCACTTGGCGGCGAGCGAGTGATAATCTTGAGCTACGAGCCAACGCGCCTCCTCCGACATCATACCCACGGCATTGATGATATAGGCGCATTTCGCTTCGCCTTTGCAGGAATCCAAACGCGATCTTTGGGTCCGAGCCGGCTATGCGCGCGGTTGGACAAAATGAAGTGACCTGATTGCGGGTAACGATTGTCGTGGTCGGGTCGTACCGTCCGCTACGCCGACGCTCTTCGCCAGGCACGGAACCGGAATTGGGCCTTCCGCGGGCACAGGTCTAACGATTGAGGTATTCGGCGCCCCTACAGCTCGCTATTGGCCTACGCGATCCAAGTCTGCCTTGTGTCCTGCGATGACTGTGACAAGTCAGGGCGCATGCAGGATCGTTGCAATTACAGTCACTTTGTCACCTTACTAGTGCCAGTGATACCCGCAGTCCCAAGACTGCTGCCCGTGATGCCCGCGGTTCCAGCGCTGGTGCCCGTAATACCTGCCGTGCCGAGGCTGGTCCCGGTGATGCCCGCGGTCCCAAGACTGGTGCCCGTGATGCCCGCGGTTCCAGCGCTGGTGCCCGTAATACCTGCCGTGCCGAGGCTGGTCCCGGTGATGCCCGCGGTCCCAGCGCTGGTGCCCGTAATACCTGCCGTGCCGAGGCTGGTCCCGGTGATGCCCGCGGTCCCAGCGTTGCTGCCCGTAATACCTGCCGTGCCGAGGCTGGTCCCGGTGATGCCCGCGGTCCCAAGACTGCTGCCCGTGATGCCCGCGGTTCCAGCGCTGGTGCCCGTAATACCTGCCGTGCCGAGGCTGGTCCCGGTGATGCCCGCAGTCCCAGCGCTGGTGCCCGTAATACCTGCCGTGCCGAGGCTGGTTCCGGTGATACCTGCGGTTCCAAGACTAGTGCCGGTGATTCCCGAAGTCTTCCTGCTAGTACCGGTAACGCCTGCAGTCCCAAGACTGGTGCCAGTAATTCCCGATGTCCTGATGCTCGTGCCTGTTATGCCTGCGGCCTTGATACTGTCCCAGTTATGCCGGCAACGGCGATCCCCGCTCTGGCACCGGCATTTGCCATCGCGACCGAACCTCTGTAACCCCGGCATTCGTGGTGGTACTCAAAATGACACCACCTGATTCCGGCTGGATTCCCGTTACGGCAACCATTGCGCCGACTGCAGGAGATGTCGAGCCTTGCTCGGACAAGGCTGCGGTGTAATCAATCTTGCTGTCGCCAATTGACAGTCGACCGAAGGTTTCGTTGACGCCGGTCACAATGCCAGTTTCGAACACGGGGTCAGAACCCGCTATATATGTACCCAACGCCTCCGCCCAGGCGCTCCCTACAGAACCGTCGAGCTGTAGGGACCCGTGTACTGCAACCTTGTCGCCAGCAACAATACCAGCCGTATCATCGACGCGGTAGGACCGACCAAGCACGGTAATGCTAGTCGCCTCCACTAACTCCAGTGGGCCGACTGCCACAACATCGCTAGTGGACTGGCCATTGGCACTGCAACTCAGGCCCGCGATCAGTAGCGCTGCGAAACCCTGTCCAGTTAGCAAAGATATTCTTGCCATTAGAAATTCCTTATTCGTCCGCTCAATGACTTGCCGCTGCGTGAATTTCGGCAATCGCAGGCGCCTCCATCGGCGCGTCATACATAAAAAACTCAACGCCAACTCGCTGACCAGTCGAAGCCTCCAACTCCCCTTTGCTCGAGGTCATCCATGCGTCAAGCGTCTCTAGAAAACGTGTCCCGTCAACGACAAGCCACTCTCGAATGGCGCGACGGCCGTCATTCGATACTGGAAAATCTGTCTCAACGGCCCGCTCGACATATCCGACCGGAGATTCCTCCAACAGGTTATGAGTCAGCGTCGCAGCTAACGCACCCAAAGCGTTTCCCATCCTCGTTATGCGCTCGACGCTCACCCCGGCGGGAATATAGGCCCGATTCGTGCAGCGGACGAACTCTTGTTCATGGACTTCTACGCAGCCCGCTGCCAGCAGTTGATCAAGCACCGAATCCGGATCCGTATCAGGTGCCGATGCCGCAACGAGGTCGGCAAATGTTCGTTGGCGTCCTGAAGGGCTCAAAGACAAATCAAGAGCGACTCCGTAAGGCGTGGAAAATCTTGCATCTGTATTCCAAGCTGTAAGAACCGCGGCCGGCGTCATTAGCGCGGATGCTTTTTGCGAGCGTCGCTTTACCGCGATACGCCGCTCAGCCAGATGTTTCTCGGCTTCTCCACGGGTCAGCCCCGTCATTAACGCCAACCGGCCGACGGTCGCAGGGCGTCCTTCCTTCTGAAGTATTTCGTCGGTGTCGTACACGAACAGACGCGCTAGCATCTGAGACAGGTCATGGTGAGTGGCCCCGAAATTCCGGAATAAGGGCATCAGCGGCCGAAGCACAGCTTCGATCGCGTCGATGACGGCGGCTCCCTGTTCGTCTGTCGTATCCACTCGCCCTCTCGGAGCGTTTCGATTCTTCTTACGACCTTAAGGTAAATCCTGCAGTCCCTTATGTCAATTCAAAATATGTCCTGTCCGAATATCGTAACTCATTGAATATTAAAATCTTATTAACATAATAAGGTGATTGTGCGAGACCTACATCACAATTCGGCCCCAAAGGGACGATCATTATGTCGCCTCGGAGCAACACGTCGCACTTGAATAGCTGAGGAAGGCCCACGCAAGTCGGCGGTGGAGCCGGGGAACTGTCTATGAAGCTACGGCACCGACTCTTGCCATCGATCGACCACTAAAGCGAATTTGTCTGCGTCGGCTCGTTACGTTGCTGCTCATTCCACGGTATTGGCAAGCGATCCGTTGCGTACGACATCGGCCGCGCTCCGTTCAGTCGCAGAAAAGAAAAGCCTGTACGCCCGCTGTTCTCCTTCCTTTACCTCCACTCTTAGGGCCATCCGCTCGCCGCGCTAACCACCGATTGCTCATCTCGAGCATATTGCTAATTTGCGGGCGCATAATTCTAATAAATTCCGAGAAATCCTTATTCGATATCGCACCACATGAGGTTCTGTCGGGCCGGCCGTTAGCAATAACAATGTGCGACTTTCTATTGAAGTTCGCCGTGCTCAGAAACCGCCGCACAGTCCGCACTGAATGGGCAAGTATCAGGAAAGAGTTTCCTGTAAAAACAACGCAATCGTTTAGCCGAGCAACCTTATCCCGGCCAACTCTTTCCATCGCGTTCGCGTCGCATCCAAATTCCACGACATCGGATATGGCACAACCTGGGAAAAACCCAGTGCAAAGGGCGCCGAAGGAGGAATTCTCCCCGTTGATAGTCAACACAGCGGGCCGTCCTGTTTCATCTAAGAACGCTGGATGCTCGCCCCATTTCGCTATCATCTCAGAGAGCTGCTCCGCTGCTTCCAGTACTACTCTCGCACTGCTCTTTCGCTTTGACTTTCCGGCAAGCGCCTCTCGCGCCAAACCCGCCAACCTCGTCCTAGTCAGCCCATAGGTTTCTAACGCCGCCGTGCACGCAGTAAGAAGTTCGATCGCCAAGGCATCGCGAATGGCCACATCCTGTGAATCGACAGCCCACCTTACCTCCGGTAGACGGCGCAGTTTCGCTCTGCGCCTGTCCCCCTTAGCCTTTCTGCTTGCCACGACTGCCTCCTTTCATTCTTGATTGGGTCACCGCTCGGTCTGATAGATCGTGAGCCCGACATTGATGCATCCCTTCCGTTTGGCTCTGCGAGACCTACTCGCCTCGACCGCAAGTTCGTGTTCTATGCCAGTGAGAAAAGTCGTGGCACGGCGACTGATGAGGTCACGAACGGCAGGGATTCGGTCGCGTTCGATTTGAATGTCGCCCATCGAATCGCAAAATCGAAGAGCTTCTGGATGCTGCAAGTTGTGGCTCAATGTCTCCAACAGTTCACGCGCTCGCTTTCCGACCTCTTCAATCCCATGCGAGGTGAAGCCCTGAACGCGAAAAGTTCGACCCCGCACACGTAATCGATGTTCCGACAGCGTCTGCACTAGACCAGCACGCCTTAGCTGATCTAGAACTACTCCGGGAGCCGCGCCAGGAACGTAGGTAGATGAAAGCGACTGGAAGCTTGGCTTGGCCCCCTTTTCCAACAAGTCTCTCGGCTTTCCGCTGCTGTCAAGATAGTCCGGGTCAGAATGCCAAGCTTCTAGTAGTCGACTTGCACGGTTCCTCTTTTGCTCACGCGCGTCCGAAATCTTTGGTGGTTCCGCGAGAATGCGTCGAACGAAATTTCGGTGCACTCCCGTCACCAATGAAACTCGGGCGTCCGATGGTTCAGAACCTCCTTCACCCTGACGCGTCAACCACTCACGCGTTTTATGGACGAATACTCCTCGCAGCAGACTCTCTGCCTCCGGACTAGTCACCCCCACCTCCAGCAGCAACTCTACGAGCGGCTCCACAGCAGAAATCGCGGCTCGGGCCATTGCCCGTTTACTTAGCACCCTCACCGCGGCATACCTCGCTGTATCCAGGTATGGGTAGCTGGGCAATTGTTTATTGGGAACGTCATTTTCGACTCGATTCCACTATCGCATACTCCTCAGAAAGAGTAACAATACATCTGCTACAAATATAGCAGATAGACATGCTATAATTATAGCAGGATAGAATCTATATTGATCTGATGAGCTCCAATAGAATGCATGACATGGATAACGCGGTAATGCGAAGTACTGGCAAACGGGAGCAGTCCGTCGTAGCTCCAGCGGTATTGATCGATGCTCCGGCGCGCTCACGGAAGGGATCGCAATCGAATCAGATGCAGCGTCGTCGAACTGCAAGGAGAAAGGCGCAATTAAAACCTCGTGTCCGTGACTACGAATATCGCTATTTTATTGATCGGCAGGGACGGCAGCACTTCAACTTCAGGCAGCGGGTCTGGCTGAATGCCTCTGTGCAGATGGCCTACACTCGCGTATACAGCGTCGCGCTGAAAACCCTTGCTGTAAATCTATTGGTGCTCGCCGACTACCGGACTGCAGCGAGACTAACGCCCCGGAAGGCGGGTCTGTTGGCCCCTTCCTTTATTCGAGAATGCCTAGTGGGTGCGCCAGACGCGGCTTGGGCCCTTCCAAGCACAACTATTGAGGCATGGTTGGAGTCGCGGCTTCGCGGTCGCACAGGGGCGCGTCCTAAACGCCGAGACGCTTAATCGAACAGAGATTGTGGATCGTGTAAGACCCGAGGCCTCGCTCGCGCCCGCCCACGCCTATCCGCGCGGGGTAGGGTTATCTCCAGCTCTGCCTCGGCGCCGCGCCAATGAATGTCAGCCGCTGCCGCGCTATGCTTCGTACCAAAGGATGGGTTATGGCGTATCAATTCACCCTATCGACGATCCTCCCCGCGACACCACAAGCGATCTACCGTGCGTGGCTCGATACGCGTCTTCATAGCGCCATGACTGGCGGGGCGGCCGACATGTCGAGTCGACTCGGCGCGCAGGTATCAGCCTGGGACGGATACATCTCGGGTACTAATATCGAGCTGGTGCCGGGCGAACGAATCGTTCAAACGTGGCGCACCACCAAATTCGCCGAGACCGATCCGGATTCCATGATCACAGTGCACTTGCTGGGCACCCCGGAAGGCACCCGGCTTACCTTGATCCACAGCGATGTGCCTGACGCTCACACCGGTTACGAACAAGGCGGTTGGCAGCAGTTCTACTTCGAGCCGATGCGCCGCTACTTCTCGCAGCTGGCGGCCCAGCTTTCCGCACCAGGCAAACTCAAGCCCCGCAAATTGAAGAAGCGTCCGGCGCGCAGGAAGGTCAGCGCACGAAAAAAAGTTGCGAACGCCAGCGGCGCGAAGCGCAGCGCGGCCAAATCCCCAGCCGGCAAACGTACGGTGCGCAAACGCCCTCGGGCACGAAAGCGGCCGCGCAGGTCGTAGCAAGCTGCGCTCGGTGGGGACCGTCGAACCCTCGGTTACCGATACCCACGCGTCGCTGCATCGCCTCAACCTATGGAAACTATTGGCGCTTTAGTGGGTTACGATGATAATGACGAAACCGCGCGAGACGCTTAGGCGCACTCACCCGGTATCGAGACTGCGCTGCCGCGGGGCCGGAGCGCGGACGGTGAGCGCGAACGACACCGAAGCGCTAGGCTTGCGCGCCGGATTGTTGTCAGGAGCACGTGATGTCAGAAGACAGTGCGAACCTGGTCCACCTGCGGCCAGCAAATTCGCCCAACGCATTCGATCTGCGCCGCATCGGCGCGCATCCGGACTACTGGTATCCGCTCGCCTGGTCAGATGAACTCAAGACCGGCCGCACTCTCGGACGCCGCTTCGCCGGCCAGCCCATCGTGCTCTATCGCGGTAACAGCGGCCAGGCGTTTGCACTCGAGGATCGCTGCGCACACCGACAGGTGCCGCTGCATCTGGGCGTGGTGCAAGCCGACCAGCTCAAATGCCATTACCACGGCTGGACCTATGACGGCTGCGGCAAATGCGTCGACGTACCCTACCTCGGCAAGGAGCGCCTCCCCAATGGCGTCAGAAGCTATCCGGCGCGCGAAGTGGATGGCCTGATCTTCGTCTTCCCGGGCGATCCGGCGCTGGCGCCAAGCCGCCTGCCGACCACGCTCGGCTCGTCCCAACGCAAGGACTACAAGACGCGCCAGCTGAATCGCGAGGTGGCCTGCCATTACACCTTCATGCACGAGAATCTGTTCGACATGAACCACCAGTTCATGCACCGCAAGCAGATGGGCTCGATCCGCGCCATGTGCCTCGGACGCAAGCACGGCGACGACTGGGCGCAGGTCGAATACAGCTTCAGCCGCTCCGCCGGCGCGCCCTCCATGGGTGAGAAGGTCATCGTGAACCTGGTGCGCAATCACGAAGGGCGCAAGAAGGACTTCTCCGATCACATGCGCATCCGCACCGACTACCCCAGCCAGAATCTGAAGGTATGGATTGGACGCGACATCAAGGAGAGCAATGACCCGGTGCTGGACGTGTGGCTGTGCTACACGCCGCTCGACGCCCAGCAGCGCACCAATCGCACCTTTGGCTATCTGTCAGTGAAAAAACCGCCGGTGCCGGGCCTGATCCATGCGGTGTGGCCGTTCGTTGTCTGGTTCACTGAGAATATCTTTCGCGAGGACAAGGAAATCGTGGAGTTCGAGCAGCGCGCCTACGACCAGCAGGGTGCGGACTGGAACAACGAGGTATTTCCGGCGCTGCGTGACCTGCGAGGGGTGCTGGCGCGCTGCGGACGGGTCATCGGCAGCTAAGGCCCGGCAGTCGTCAGGCGTTGCCCGGGCACTGCTCGGCGCCGGTATAGGCGTCATCGGCGGGGTATAGCGCCATCAGCTTCCTGAGCACGCCGTTGGTCCAACCAAAGCCATCCTGCAACGGGTATTCCCCGCCCGCGCCGCCCTGGCCGCTGCGCATCACGTCGTATTTCTCCACCAGTTTACCGCTGCGGCGATAGCCCTCGTTGACGTTGACGATCCAGCGACACGCCACGCTCGCGGCCAGCGAGGCCTGCTCGTAACGGCGCAGCCCGGTCACGGCGATCCACTGCAGCGGCGCCCAACCGTTGGGGGCGTCCCACTGCGCCCCGGTGTCGAGCGTGGTGGTGACGATGCCGCCCGGCTGCAGCAGTTGTCGGGCGACGATCATCGCCACCGCACCCGCCTGCTCCCTGGAGGCCAGCCCGACGAACAGCGGATACAACGTTGCAGCCGAGATGCGCGCGACCCGCGCGCGTTGCGTCCAGCGATAGTCGAGAAAAGCCCCCGTGGCCGTGTCCCACAGGTAGCGATCCATGGCGGCGTGACGTGCCGCCGCACGGCGCGCATATTCCGTGGCGCAGCCCGCATGGCGTTGGCGCTGACAGCCACTGCGGATCGCATCCTCCAGGCCGAACAGCAGGCTGTTGAGATCGACCGGCAGGATTTCGGTGGTGTCGATGCTGGCACGCGTGTGCCCATCGGCAAACCAGCGCGAACTGAAGTCCCAGCCGCTTTCCGCGGCGGCGCGAATGTCGCGATACAGCTGACCCACGGCGCGGCCGCTGGCGCGGGCCAGCTCGGTGTCTTCCCGATAGGACTCGTCGCGCGGGGTGTCGCGATCATCCCAGTAGCGGTTGAGAATCGACCCGTCCGGCATTGCCACCACGCGCCGATGAGCCGCGCCGCGGCGAAGCGCGCCGGCCCCGGCCATCCAGAACGCGTATTCACGCTTGAGCTGCGGCAGATAGCGCGCATAGGCCTGCGCCGGATCCGCCGGCGACAGCAGTCCGACCATCTCAAAGAAGAACGGCGGTTGCGAGCGGCTCAGATAGTAGCTGCGCGTGCCGTTGGGAACGTGGCCGTAGGTGTCGATCAGATAGGCGAAATCGCCCACCATGTCCTCTACCAGATCGTGCCGTCCGCTCTGATCCAGCCCCAGCATGGTGAAATACGAGTCCCAGTAATAGATCTCGCGGAAGCGCCCGCCCGGGACCACATACGGCCGCGGCAGCGGCAGCAGCGACGCATAGGGCGGAACATGGGTGGTACTGCGCGTCAGCGCATCCCACAAGCCGTCGATATGAGCGCTGACCGACTGCTGTCGTGGCATCGCTGGCGCTGGACCGGCCGCCGCGGGCAGCACGAATGTCGCATCGACAAAATCGCGCAGCGAGAGCGGCGAATCGGGACGTGATGCGCGGTATCGAGCCAGGATCACATCGGGAGCGGCCTTCGGCACCGCGTCCGCAAAGTCCTTGCTGTCGGGGTAGATCGCAGCGGTCTGCACCGCGACAAACAGCTCCTTGAACAGCGCCTGCGGTGGCTGCGGATAGCCCTGCAGCGGTGCTGGGGCGGGCTGCGTCGTGGCGATCGCCGGCCACAGCATCACCAGCCCTGCGCACCATGCCCGCTGCATCTGCATCGAGCCGCGCGTCAGCGGCCGCTGCGCGGCACCAGCACGTAGTGCATGCCCGCCGCCTCGGCAGCCTGGAGGCCCAGCGGACTGTCCTCGAATACCAGGCAATCAGCCGCAGGCACGTTCATCCGCCGCGCCGCTTCCAGGAATGGATCGGGATACGGCTTGCCACGAGCGTAGTCCTCCACACATACGATTGCATCGAACAGGGTGCGAATCCCGATCGCATCCAGCGTCCTCTCAACGTTGTTGCGATACCCGCCCGAGACCACCGCCAACGGCTTTATGGTGTGCCACTGGCGTGCGATGCGAACCACCGGTTCAATCGGTGCCACCTCGTGCATCATCTCGAGAAAATATTCCTCCTTGCGCCGTGCACCACCCACGGTATCGGCGATCTTCAATCCGTGCTCGTCGCGCAGCAGCTCCAGGATCTGCTGCGTCGGTTTGCCGCCCAGCTGGTAGAACAATTCCTCCGGAAAGCTGCCCCCATACTCCCCGACCAGCCGCCGCCATGCGCGATAGTGCAGCGGCATGGTGTCGGCCAGCGTGCCGTCGCAATCGAAAATGTAGGCGTCGAATGGCCGCTCAGGTATCTCCAGTATCATCGAGCGCCGATGTGCCGGTCACTGAGCTGCGTGATCGCAACGCCGCTCACGACGATCAACAGCCCCAAGGCCCGCAGCGCCGTCACCGGTCGGGCGCCTGCTCCGGCCAGCGCGAAATGATCAATCAGCGCGGAGGTCATCAACTGCGCCGTGACGGCGAACAGGATCGCGTTGCCGATGCCAAAGCGCGGCGCAAGAAACGTGATGCTCAGGACATAGAGCGCGACGATCAGGCCGCCCGCATACTGCTGTGGCGCGATGCGCGCCAGGGTATGGACATCGGGCAGGCGCGCAGCTGCGATCAGCGCCAGCAGCAGCGAGGCTGCCAGTCCGGCGGCAAAGAGAATCACCGTCGCCTGTATCTGGCCGCCCACGCTGCGCGCGAGGCCAGCGTTCAGCAGTGCCATCAGCGGAATCAGCGCCCCGGCAGCAAACGCCCAGGCGGCATAGTAAGCGACAGACATCCCTCACTCCTTAGGTTGCGTCCACGCGATTGTCCGCCGCCACCTTGGCATACCAGCGGCCGGAATCCTTGATGGTGCGTTGCTGAGCGTGGGCAAAGTCCACGTACACCAGGCCGAAGCGCTGCGAGTAGCCCTCCGCCCATTCAAAATTGTCCATCAGGCTCCAGCAGTGATAGGCGCGCACCGGCGCGCCATCGCGGATGGCGCGTGCCAGTTCGCGCAGGTGACTTTGCAGATAGGCGATCCTCGGCGCATCGTGGATCTGCCCGTGGGCATCGGGCCCGATGTTGCAGGCGGCGCCGTTTTCCGTGATCTCGATCGGCAGGTTGCCGGTCTCGTAGGCCATGCGCAGCACGATGTCGTGAAATCCTGGCGGATAGATATCCCAGCCGATATCGGTCTTGGGTGTGGCGATCGGAGCCGTGGCCCACTGGCCGTGGGTGTCGACCCCCGGCACCCCATTGCCCTCCGGTGCATCGCTCACCAGCCACGGCGAGTAGTAATTCAACCCGATGAAATCCAGCGGCGCGCGCATGATTTTCTCATCGCCCGCGCGCCAGCCCAGCAGATCCGCCTGGCGCTCCACCGGCAGCACGCCCTCGGGATAGTGCCCGCGCAGCGCCGGGTATACGAACCACAGGTTCTGGAATTTGTGCCAGCGCTCGGCCGCCGAAAGATCCGCATACGACGGGGTCGCCGGAAACATCGGCGCGACGTCGAAGGCGCTGCCGATCTGCAGCTTCGGCTGCGCCGCCTTCAATACTCGAAACGCCCGGCCCTGGGCAAGGTTCACGGTGTGGGTCGCACGCAGGAACGCCAGCGGATCGGTGCGCCCCGGAGCATGCCTGCCCTGCCAGTAGCCCACGCCGGTGAAGGTCTTGGGCTCGTTGAAGATGCACCAGTGCCCGATCCGATCGCCCAGCGCCTGCGCGACGATGCCGACGTAGTCGGCAAAACGCTCCGCGGTGTCGCGATTGGGCCAGCCGCCCGCATCTTCCAGGGGCTGCGGCAGATCCCAGTGATAGAGCGTCACCAGCGGCCGTATCCCCGCCTGCAGTACGGCGTCCGTGAGGCGGCGGTAATAGTCCAGACCGCGCGCGTTGGCCGGCCCGCGCCCGACGGGCTGGATGCGCGGCCAGGCGATTGAGTAGCGATAGGTCTTCAGGTTCATCTCTCGCAGCAGCGCGATGTCATCGCCAAAGCGGTGATAGCTGTCGCAGGCGATGTCGCCGTTGTCGCCGTTCTTGATCTTCCCCGGCGTGTGGGCAAATCGGTCCCACACCGACTCGCCGCGCCCGTCCGCCTGCCAGGCGCCCTCCACCTGGTAGGCCGCGGTGGCCGCGCCCCAGAGAAACCCGGGCGGAAACGCAGCGCCCGGCGCAGGCCCGCTCGCATCGCCCGCAGCGCCACCGGTGGCATCGCGCGCCGCCATCAGGCGGCCTCCCACCAGACTGCCGCCGAGCGCCAGCGTGGACTGTATGAGCCGCCGCCGATGCATTTTCATTCCTGTACCGCCGTGTAACCCTGACGCTGCAGCAGCTCGATGACGCCATCGTGGCCGATCAGATGCAGCGCACCGACGATCACCAGGTAGTTGTCGTCGGCGCTCAACAGCTGGGTGATTTTAGGCAGCCATCTGCGATTGCGCTCGGTGGTGAGCAGCCGATACAGCTCCGGGGATTCGTTGGTGCCTTCGCGCAGCAATTGCTCGAGCTTGGCCGTATCTCCGTGCTGCCAGGCACGCACCACCGCATCGGTCTCACTCTGGACGCTGGCGGAATCCTCCAGCGTCGAGCGCAGGAACTCACGCTGCTGTTCGAGTGACAGGTGTGCGAAAAAACCCAGCTGCTCGTCGATGGTCTCCAGGCCGATGATCGGTTTTTGATCCGCCTGAGCCAGCGCTGCGAACTGCTCGTCCACGCCGGCGGCGGAATCGAAGCCGGATTGCGCCAGCTCGAGCTGCTGCAGCATCAGCGCGGCGAACCAGGGCTGGAAGTGCTCCAGCACTTCCGGCCCGAGCCCGAGCGGCTGCGTACGTGCGATGAGCTTGGCGTACAGCTGCGGGCCGGCCGCCTCGGCCAGCGTCTGTCCCTCGGGCAGCGTCTCCAGCTCGCCGCTCGAGTCAAGCAGCGACTCGGTGCCGGCACCGTTGAGATCCAGTTCCATCACCAGGATCTTCGATGCCGCGTAGGCGTGCATCGCCTCGGAGGGCAGCGCGCTGTCGGCCGCCTTGAGCATGTGCACCGAGCCCAGCAGGTAGACGGTGTTGTGCTTGCCTTTGACCTGCCACAGGATGTGGTGCGCCGGTTCGGCGCGCGCGCCCAGGCACAGCCCGAACAGCAGCCAGCCCGCGGCGATCAGTCGGCAGGCCAGGCGCTGCGTCGTCACCACATCAAATCGTCTGGAACGTCAAACGCCTGATAGGCGTCATCGGCCTGGCTGGTTTCCGCGGCGCCGCCGTGCACCACTATCGCGCGCTCGTCGCGTTCGCGAATGCGCGCCGCGGTCGCCGCCGGCACCCATTCATAGCCGGCATCGTAGCGCGCTATGGCGATCTCGCCGCGCTGCAGTCGCTCGCGCAGCGATGCGTCGACGGCGATGCGCCGGATCTTGTTGCCGTCGACGAAATTGTAGTACTCGCCGCTGTCGCCTTTCGGCAGCCGGCTCTGCTCGATCAATTGCCTGACCTGTGCCAGGCGCGCTTTGCGCTCGGCCTTGAGCTGCTTCTGTTGGTTCAGCTGCTGGTCGCGGACGACCTTGGCCTGCTGCGCCTGCTGCACGGCGAGCTGCTGCTCGGACGGCCGGGAGCGCTGCTGCTTGGGCAACTTGTGCCGCCCCTGCTGCTGCTGTTGCTGTTGTCGCTCCGCCTCGCGGGCCTGCTTCTCATTCACCAGCCCGGCCTGCAGCAGCTGATCGCGCAGCGACATGCTCATGAAGCGATTCCAGGGATCAACACCATCATGGCGGCATTTTAGCGCGCCGCCTCCCCGCCCGGCCGGCCTGATTCCGGCGCACGCCGAGGCGCTGCCTTAAACCATTGAATCTTTTACTCGTCCACCCGGCCCATCGCGCGCGGCGGTGGTGCATATCAACATAACTTCACTGTGCAGGCGCCCGGGAAGCTGATAGAAGAGTCGGCTGGCGCGCGCAAGGCCCCTCACCACCGTCAAATGCCGGCTGTTCCTGACACCGACGACTCTGCTGCAGATCTGCGTGCCCGCCTGCGCCGGCGGCGCTGGCTGTGGATCGCCGCCATTGCGGTGCTGCTCATCCTCGGCTGCCTGTGGCTCTGGCATCGGCATGCGGCCGCGGCTGCAGCCGCCGCCGCCGCGCAGCGCGCCGCCGTGGGAGTCACGATCACCACGGCCAGCGCCAGCAAGGGCGACATCGGCATCTATCTACAGGCCATCGGCACCGTCACCCCGGTCTACACCACTTCTATCACCAGCCAGGTCAACGGCGTGGTGATCGCGGTGCGCTTCAAGGAGGGTCAGCAGGTCAGCAAGGGCGACGCGCTGATCGACATCGACCCGCGCCCCTATCAGGCGACGCTTCTGCAGGCACAGGGGACGCTCGAGCGCGACCAGAATGTCCTGGCCCAGGCGCAGATGGACCTGGAGCGCTATCGCAGTGCGCTGGCACGCAACGCGATCGCCGCGCAGACCGTGGCCGATCAGGAAAAGCTGGTGCTGCAGGACCAGGGCACGGTCAAGAACGACCAGGGCACGGTGCAGTTCGACCAGCTGCAGCTGGACTATTGCCATATCAGCGCTCCCATCAGCGGCCAGGTTGGATTGCGCCTGGTCGATCCGGGCAACGTGGTGCAATCCAATGGCACCGCGACGCTCGCGCTGATCACCCAGATGCGGCCGATCACCGTGATCTTCACATTGTCCGAAGACTCCCTGGGGCCGGTGGTAGCGCGCCTGCGCGCACAGGCCAAGCTCAGTGTCGATGTGTTCGACCGCAGCGCGCAGAAGAAAATCGCCAGCGGGCAGCTGCTGGCGCTGGATAACCAGATCGACACCACCACCGGGACGGTGAAGGTGCGGGCGCAATTCGACAACAAGAACGATGCGCTCTACCCGAATCAGTTCGTCAACACGCGCCTGCTGGTGAATACCCTGCAGGGCGTCACGCTGATTCCGGCGGCGGCCGTGCAGCAAAACGGCACGACATCGTTCGTCTACGTGATCCAGAACAATGTCGCCGCGCTGCGCAACATCAAGACCGGCGTGACTGACGGCGGCGTGACGCAGGTGGACGGCATCTCGCCCGGCGATGTGGTCGCGACCAGCGGCTTCGACAAGTTGCAGGACAAGGCCCGGGTGGTGGTCACGGCAACCCCGCCCGCGCCCGCCGCTACCAACGGGACGCAGGCGCCGTGATTCCGGCACCGGGGTCAGGCTAGCGCTTCGCACGCCGTGAATCCGTCGCGCCAATTCATCCTGCGGCCGGTGGCCACCTCGCTGCTGATGGCGGCGATCTTTCTGATCGGAGTGGTCGGCTACACGCAGCTGCCGGTGTCGGCACTGCCGCAGGTGGACTATCCGACCATCCAGATAGTGACGTTTTATCCCGGCGCCAGTCCCGATGTGGTGGCCACGACGGTGACCGCGCCGCTGGAGCGTCAGTTCGGCCAGATCCAGGGCCTGAGCCAGATGACCTCCACCAGCTCCGGCGGCACCTCGGTGATCGTGCTGCAGTTCAACTTGAGCCTGAACATCGACGTCGCCGAACAGGAGGTACAGGCGGCGATCAACGCATCGCAGAGCCTGTTGCCGTCCAACCTGCCCACGCCCCCGGTCTACAGCAAGACCAATCCGGCCGACGCGCCGGTGCTGACGCTGGCCGTCACCTCCAGCTCGGTCCCGCTGTCGCAGGTCGAGGACATGGTGGACACGCGCCTGGCGCCGAAGATCTCGCAGCTCAGCGGCGTCGGCCTGGTGACCATCAGCGGCGGCCAGAAGCCCGCAGTGCGCATCCAGGCCAACCCGTGGGCGCTGTCCTCCTATGGCATCAACCTGGAGGACCTGCGTACCGCGCTGGCGCAGGCGAGCGTGAACGCGGCCAAGGGCAATTTCGACGGACCGCGCCAGGACTACCAGATCGACGCCAACGACCAGCTGGTCACCAGCAATGACTACCGCAGCGTGGTCGTGGCCTATCGCAACGGCGCACCGGTGATGTTGACCGACATCGCCCGAGTCATCGATGGCATCGAGAACACCAGGCAAGCGGCGTGGATGAACCAGACGCCCGCGGTCATCGTCAATGTGCAGCGCCAGTCGGGCGCCAACACCATCAGCGTCGTCAAGAGCATCAAGCAATTGTTGCCGCAGCTGCAGGTCAACCTGCCCAAGGGTGTGCAGGTCACCACGCTCACCGATCTGACCACTGGGATCAAGGCCTCCATTTCCGACGTCGAGTTCGAACTGCTGCTGGCGATCGCGCTGGTGGTGCTGGTGATATTCGTGTTCCTGCGCAGCGTCAGCGCCACGATCATCCCGAGCGTCGCGGTACCGCTGTCGCTGATCGGCACGCTGGCTGTGATGTACGCATTCGGCTACAGCCTCGACAACCTGTCGCTGATGGCGCTGACCATCGCCACCGGTTTCGTGGTCGACGATGCGATCGTGATGATCGAGAACATCTCGCGCTACATCGAGAACGGCGACAAGCCGCTGGAGGCCGCGCTCAAGGGCGCCGAGCAGATCGGCTTTACCATCATGTCGCTCACGGTCGCACTGATCGCGGTGCTGATACCGCTGTTGTTCATGGGCGATGTCGTCGGCCGCCTGTTCCGCGAGTTCGCGGTCACGCTCGCGGTCACCATCGGATTTTCGGCCATCGTGTCCCTGACGCTCACGCCGATGATGTCGGCGCGCATCCTGCGCCACCGGGACGAGGCACAGCAGGGCCGGCTGTTTCGCGCCTCGGAGCGCGTATTCAACAATGTGATCGGCTTCTATGGCCGCACGCTCAAACGGGTACTGGAATTCCAGACCCTGACGCTGCTGGTGGCGCTGGCGACGCTGATGCTCACGATATTCCTCTACATCGTGATCCCCAAGGGCTTCTTCCCGATGCAGGACACCGGCGTCATCCAGGGTATCTCGCAGGCGCCCCCGACCATCAGTTCGAGCGCGATGGCCGCAAAGCAGCAGCAGCTGGCCCGTGTGGTGCTCTCCGACCCCGCAGTCGCCAGCCTGTCGTCATTCATTGGCGCCGATGGCACCAACACCACCACCAACAGCGGCCGCATGTCGATCAATCTCAAGCCGCTGGCTCAGCGTGGCATCAGTGCCAGCGGCGTGATCCACCGCCTGCAGCAGCAGCTGCAGCAGGTTCAGGGCATACAGCTGTTCATGGAGCCGGTGCAGAACATCACGGTGGACGATCGGGTCAGCCGCTCGCAGTACCAGTACAGCCTCGAGGACCCCGATATCAATGAACTGAGCGGCTGGACGCGCCGCTTCGTCGCCCGGTTGCGCCAGTTGCCGGAGCTGGAGAATGTCGCCACCGATGAGCAGCCCGGCGGGTTGGCGGTGTACCTGCGGATCGATCGCGTGACCGCCTCGCGGCTCGGCATCGCCCCGGCGACCATCGACAACATGCTGTATGACGCCTTTGGCCAGCGCCAGATCAGCACCATGTACACCCAGATCAATCAATACCACGTGATTCTCGAGAGCGATCCCGCGTTCCAGCAGGACCCGGACATGCTCGATCATCTGTACATCCAGGCCAACGCATCCTCCGGCACCAGCGGCGCGGCCGCCGCAGCCTCGTTTTCATCGATCGGATCGTCCTCCGCAGGCTCCAACGCCCTGACCGGATCGGCGCTCTATACCCCTTCCGCAAACATCCTCAGCGCTCCGATGAACGCGCTGACGCCACGCAGCGTCACGTCGAGCTCGAACCAGGGAGCCGGCTCGGCGGGCGCCACCAGTTCCACCCCGAGCAACTCGGTACCGCTGGGTGCGTTCGCTCATTTCGAGAAGACCACCGAGCCGCTGACGATTGCGCACCAGGGCCAGTTTCCGGCCATCACGGTGTCTTTCGACCTCTCGCCCAGCGGCTCGCTGGGCAGCGCCATCAAGGCGGTCAACCGGGCCCAGCAGGACTTGCACATGCCCGACAGCGTGCAGGCTGGCTTTCAGGGCACGGCACAATCGTTCACCGCCTCGCTGTCGAACGAGCCGTTACTGATTCTCGCGGCGCTGGTCGCGGTCTATATCGTGCTCGGCGTTCTTTACGAGAGCTTCATCCATCCGGTAACCATCCTGTCGACGCTGCCATCGGCCGGCGTGGGCGCGCTGCTGGCTCTGATCCTGTTCGGCCAGGGCCTGAATGTGGTTGGACTCATCGGCATCATCCTGCTGATCGGCATCGTGACCAAGAACGGCATCATGATGGTGGATTTCGCGCTCGAATCCGAGCGCAAGCGTGGCAAGAACTCGACCGATGCGATCTATGAGGCCTGTCTGCTGCGCTTCCGCCCGATCCTGATGACCACACTGGCGGCGATGCTGGCCGGACTGCCGCTGGCCCTGGGCAGCGGCATCGGCTCCGAACTGCGCAAGCCCCTGGGCATCGCCATGGTGGGTGGGCTGCTGCTCAGCCAGGCACTCACGCTCTACACCACGCCGGTCATCTACATCTTCTTCGACCGCTTGTCGCAGCGCTTCGGGCGAAAATCAACCGAACCGGCCGGCGACGCCGACCCGACGCCTCGCGGACCTGCGGTACCTGGCGCGGCGGCATGAACGTCTCGGCGCCGTTCATCCATCGGCCGGTGGCCACGACGCTGATCACGATCGCCATCGCCCTGGCGGGCGCGATCGCTTTCAGCGTGCTGCCGGTGTCGCCGCTGCCGCAGGTGGACTTCCCCACCATCGCAGTCGGCGCCAGCCTGCCTGGCGGCAGCGCCGACATCATGGCCTCCTCGGTCGCAACGCCCCTGGAGCGCCAGTTCGGCCATATCGCCGGGGTGACGGAGATGACCTCGGCAAGCTCCCTCGGCAGCACGGCCATCACCATCCAGTTCGATCTGAGCCGCGACATCGATGGCGCGGCGCGCGATGTCGAAGCCGCGATCAATGCGGCGCGCTCCTACCTGCCGGCCAACCTACCCTCCAATCCAACCTATCGCAAGGTCAACCCGGCCGACTCTCCGATCATGATCATCGGCCTGACATCCGACAAATACACCCCCGGCCAACTGTATGACCAGGCATCGACGGTGGTGCAGCAGAAGCTGTCGCAGATCTCGGGGGTCGGACAGGTCAACGTCGGGGGCGGCGCACTACCCTCGGTACGGGTGGATGTGAACCCGACGCAGCTGGCCAGCTACGGCATGACGCTGGCCCAGGTGCAGGCGGCGCTCAGCCGCCAGAACAGCGACCTTGCCAAGGGCCAGCTGTCCGACGGCACCACCACCGCCGATATCCTCGCCAACGACCAGATCTCGCACGCGGTGGACTACCAGCCGCTGGTGATCGGCTACAACCAGGGCAGCGCGGTGCGGCTGTCCGACATCGCGCAAGTCACCGATTCGGTGCAGAACGTGCGCGCCGCCGGATACCTGAACGGCAAGCGCGCCGTGATGCTCATCATCTTTCGCCAGCCGGGCGCCAACATCATCCAGACCGTGGACGCGATCCGGGCACAGCTGCCCCACATCAAGGCGTCTATTCCGTTCGGCACCGATACCACCATCGTTCTGGATCGCACCACGACCATCCGTGCCTCGGTGAGCGACGTCGAGCGCACGCTGGTGATCTCCATGTGCATGGTGATCGCGGTGGTATTCATCTTCCTGCGCAACGGCCGGGTCACGTTGATCCCCGCAGTCGCGATGCCGGTGTCCCTGATCGGCACCTTCTCGGTGATGTACCTGTTCGGCTACAGCATCGACAACCTGTCGCTCATGGCAATCACCATCGCCACCGGATTCGTGGTCGATGACGCCATCGTGGTGATGGAGAACGTCTCGCGCCATCTGGAACAGGGCATGAAGCCGCTCGCGGCGGCGCTCAAAGGTGCGGAGGAGATCGGCTTTACGGTGCTGACCATCAGCATCTCGCTGGTGGCGGTTTTCATCCCGCTGCTGTTCATGGGCGGCATCGTCGGCCGGCTGTTTCGAGAATTCGCCGTGACGCTGTCCACCGCCATCATCGTGTCGATGCTGGTGTCGCTGACCACCACGCCGATGATGTGCGCCCTGCTTCTCAGGAATGAGCGTGAGCAGAAGCACGGTCGCATCTATCAGGCCAACGAGCGCACCTTCGACTGGGTGCTGTCGAAGTACCGCCGCAGCCTGCATTGGGTACTGGATCATCCGGCCCTGACGCTCACGGTGCTGTTGCTGACCGTCGCCCTGAACGTGCTTCTCATCATCGTCATTCCGAAGGGCTTCTTCCCGCAGCAGGACACCGGCGCCATCACCGGCGGCATGCAGGGTCCGCAGGACGCCTCGTTTCCGGCGATGAACGATTCGATCCAGCAGATCGTCGGGGTGATCAGGAACGATCCGGCGGTCGCCAACGTGATCGCGTTCACCGGTGGCGGCGGTGCCACCAACACCGGATTTATCTATATCGCGCTCAAGCCGCTCGCGCAGCGCAAGGTCAATGCCGCGCAGGTGATCGGCCGCCTGCGCCCGCAGTTGAACCGCCTGCCGGCGGCGGCCGCGTACCTGCAGGCGGCGCAGGATCTGCGCATCGGCGGTCGCGGCGGCAATGCGATGTACCAGTACACCTTGCAGGCCGACAACTCGCAGGACCTGTTCAAGTGGGGGCCGGTGTTGCTGCGCGAGATGAAGCGCCTGCCAGGGCTGCAGGACGTGAGTTCGGATCAGCAGAATGGCGGCCTTGACCAGTATCTGACCTACGACCGGCTCAACGCCGCAAAACTCGGCCTGACGGTCCAGGCGCTGGATTCCAGCCTCTACAACGCTTTCGGCCAATCGGAGGTGTCGGTCATCTATACCCAGTTGAACTACTACTACGTGATCCTGGAAGTCGCTCCGCAGTACTGGCAGAGCCCGGAAGGGCTAAAGGACATCTACCTGCAATCGGCCGCCGGCACCAGCATTCCGCTGCTCGCCGTGGCGCAGGCACATGCCACCACCACCGCGCTGGCGGTCAATCACACCGGACTGTTTCCCTCGGTAACCACATCGTTCAATCTGGCGCCGAACGTGTCGTTGAGCGACGCCACATTGCGCATCAACCAGATGCAACAGCGCATGGGCACACCCTCGACGATCCATGGCTTCTTTGCCGGCACGCTGCTGGCATACCAGCAATCGCTCAGCACCGAGCCGCTACTGGTGCTGGCGGCGCTGTTGTCGGTCTACATCGTGCTGGGTGTCTTGTACGAAAGCCTGGTGCATCCGTTGACCATCATTTCCAGCCTGCCGCCCGCCAGCGTCGGTGCGATGCTGGCGATGATGCTGTTCGGGCAGGACCTGAACGTCATTTCGATCATCGGCATCGTGCTGCTGATCGGCATCGTGAAGAAGAACGCCATCATGATGATCGACTTCGCGCTGCAGGGCGAGCGCGAGGAGCACAAGAGCACCGTTGATGCGATCTTCGATGCCTGCATGCTGCGTTTTCGCCCGATCCTGATGACCACTATGGCGGCGCTGTTTGGTGCGGTGCCACTGGCATTCGGCACCGGAACCGGCTCGGAGTTGCGCCGGCCGCTGGGCATCGCGATCATCGGCGGCCTGATCGTCAGCCAGATGCTCACGCTCTACACCACGCCGGTGGTGTATCTGTATATGGACCGCTTCAGTCTGTGGTGGGCGCGGCGGCGGCGCGGTGCGCCATCCGGCGCAGTGCCCGGTCAGCTGCAACCGGTCGGCGATTGACTCGGAGTACAGCCCATGCGCTCATCGATCCGCGAATCCATAGCCCGGCTGCTACTGCTCACGGCGCTGGCGGGCTGCACCGTGGGGCCCAAATACGATCCCCCGGCAGCACCGGCGGCCGCAAGCTATAAAGAACTGGGCACCGCCGAGGGCAGCGAGGCCGCGGGCTGGAAGCCAGCGCAACCCAATGACGCTGCGATCCGCGGCGACTGGTGGGAGCTGTTCCATGACCCACAGCTGAACGCGCTGGAACGGCAGGTCGACGTGTCCAACCAGACTATCGCAGCCTCGTTCGCCGCGTTCCAGCAGGCCCGGGCGCTGGTGAAGGAGGCGCGCTCGCAGTATTACCCAACCCTCAGCACCGCGCCGAGCGTCACCCACGGCCGCCAGCCAATCGCTGCTGCCCGCGGCGCGGCCGGCGGCGTCGCGGCGGCTTCACCCAGCGGTCTGTACACCGATTTTTCATTGCCGTTCGATGCTTCCTGGACCCCCGATCTGTGGGGCCGGGTGCGCAACACGGTCAAGGGAAATGTCGCGGCCGCCCAGGCCAGCGCGGCGGACCTGCAGAACACGCGTCTGACCGCGCAGGCGGAACTCGCCGTGGACTACTATGAGCTGCGCAGCCAGGACGCGCTAAAGCAACTGCTCGATGCCACGGTGGTGGCCTATCAGCAGTCACTGCAGCTGACGCAGGCGCTGTACGAAACCGGCATCGACGACGATGAAGCCGTGGCGCAAGCCGAGGTGCAGCTGCAGACCACTCAGGCCCAGGCCACCAATCTTGGAATCGCCCGCGCGCAGTTCGAACATGCGATCGCACTGCTGGTGGGCCAGCCGGCTTCCAGCTTCTCAATCGCGGTGGAGACCGAACCGCAGCCAGTGGATCTGCCGGGCATTCCGGTCGGCGTGCCATCGCAGTTGCTCGAGCGACGCCCCGATGTGGCTGCCAGCGAACGCCTCATGGCGCAGGCCAACGCGCAGATCGGGGTTGCCACCAGCGCCTATTACCCCACACTGACCTTGAGCGCCGCGGCCGGATTTGAAAGCAACGCGCTGTCGACCTGGCTCACCTGGCCCAGCCGTTTCTGGTCGGTGGGCCCGACGTTGTCCGAGACGCTGTTCGACGCCGGGCTGCGCCGTGCGACGGTACAACAATATCAGGCGGCCTATGATCAGGCCGTGGCCACTTACCGGCAAACCGTATTGACGGCTTTTCAGCAGGTGGAGGATAACCTCGCCGCGCTGCGGATCCTGGCGCAGGAAATCACACAGCAGGACACGGCGGTCGCATCGGCCGAGCGCCTGTTGGCGATCGCCACCGACCGCTATCAGCTCGGGCTTGACCCTTACCTGGATGTCATCACCGCCCAGACCGCGCTGTTGGGCAGCCGCCAGACCGCGGTGAATCTGCGTCTGCAGCAGCTCACCAGCGGTGTGCAGCTGATCGAGGCGCTCGGCGGGGGTTGGGACAGCTCGCAGCTGCCGAGCTCTAAGAGCATCGCTTCGCGCGCCGCCCCCTCGCCGTAGCGGCCCCTGGGTTACCAGCCCCTCTTAAAAGCTCCACCCCGGATTCGACCACGACCCGCGCCATTGGCTCGCGCCGGCGTCGCGGCGCGCGGCCTCTGAACCCATGGTGAGGCGGTTTAACGAGCTGCCGTTGGTATCGGCTCCGAACAGGGAATAGGTTCGCTGACGCAGCGGTCCGATGATCGGGCCGCGGCTCACCGCCTGCCACGCATCCATGTCGTAAAGATAGTGGCCCGCCGGACCGAAGAGCTGGATTGGATCGCGCACCCTCACGGCATCGTTGAAGCTGGTGCCAGGATCGATCTTCAGCGCCGGATCACCGTAGGCGGCCGGCCAGCTCGACTCCGCGCCGACATCGAATGGCGTCCATGGCTGCCAGGCATCGTCGGCCCCGGACGCGAGCACGGAGGCGATCAATGCCGAAAATGCCGCCGCGCACCAAGTCAATCGTCTCATCGGACAGGGCCTTCGAAGTCCGCGACCGACTTCAGTCGTAGCTGCAAGTGGGAACCAATTACCATGGCCCCGACCGACGGCCGCCGTCTGTACGTTGTCGCACATAGCGCCCGCGACCCTTAATTTCATGCTGTTGCCGCGACGCAATAGGTGATGCGCGGACCACGACATCGCGAGCACGTCACAGCATTCGAGGCTTTATCCGCTTGAAATGAGAGTATTCTTCACGAATGCTGTACCACTTTCTGACTGCCCAGCGCACTGAACTGATCGAACGCTGTCGATTGAAAGTAGCCAGGCGACGTGCGCCGCAGGCGACCGACGCCGAGCTGGAACACGGCATACCGTTGTTCATCGATCAGCTCATCAAGACACTGCGCGTGGAGCAAGGCGCGGACCCGATGCGCAGCCGCAAGGTGTCAGGACCCGCTGGCGGTGGACTACCAGTCATGTCCGAGATCGGCGGCACGGCGGCGCAGCATGGGCGCGAACTGCTGCAGCACGGTTTTACGGTCGATCAGGTGGTCCATGACTATGGTGACCTGTGTCAGGCAGTCACCGATCTTGCGCTCGAATACGGCTCGCCGATTAAGGCGGACGAATTCCGCACTCTCAATCGTTGTCTGGACAACGCGATCGCCGATGCGGTCACCGAATATGCCTACCGCCACGACGTGATGCTGGCGGAAAAGGGTGTGCGCGCCTTGAACGAGCGGCTTGGCTCGCTGGCGCACGAACTGCGTAACCTGATTCAAACCGCATCGCTCGCCCTGACGGCGATCAAAGCCGGCCAGGTGGGCCTGAGCGGGGCCACCGGTGCACTGCTCGATCGCAGCCTGATCGGCCTGCGCACGCTCATTGATCACTCGCTTGCCGACGTACGCGTGAGCGCCGGCATGCCGGCCCGGCAACGAGTGGTCTCGGTCGCCGATTTCATCGGCGAGGTCAAGATCTCCGCCGCCCTGGAGGCACAGGCACGCCACTGCCGCTTCACGGTGCCGGTGGTCGATCCCGCGCTGGCGGTGGATGCCGATCGCGAATCGCTGATCTCGGCCGTGGGCAACCTGCTGCAGAACGCGTTCAAATTCACGCGCGAGCACAGCGAAGTCTCGTTGAGTGCTTACGCGGCCGCCGATCGCATCCTGATCGACGTCGAGGACAGCTGCGGCGGCCTGCCGCCCGGCGACTTTGAGGAGATGTTCATGCCATTCACCCAGGGCAGCTCCGACCGCTCGGGACTGGGACTCGGCTTATCGATCTGCCGCCGCAGCGTCGAGGCCAACAACGGCTTTCTGCGGGTGCGCGATATGCCCGGCAGCGGCTGCATCTTCACCATCGACCTGCCGCGGCATGCGCTGCCCGAGCACGCCGTGCCGAGCCTTGTAACAGCGGATTAAAGCGGGGCCGGCCTGCCGCGCCGCCACAGGGCCGCGCCGCCGTCGATGCCGGCATCGTTGGAGACCAGGGTCGCATTGCCAGGCAGGCGCAGGTCGATTCTGGAAGCGTTGCCGCCGCCGATGAACAGATGATCGTAATTGAGCAGCGCGCTCAGAACCTCGATGGTGTATGCGACGCGCTTGTTCCAGCGCTTGCGGCCAATGCGCTTGCGTGCCGCGTCGCCGACATAATCGTTGTAGCTGTCGCTCTTGTGCAGCGGGTGATGCGCGAGTTCCAGGTGCGGCATGATCTGGCCATCGCGAAACAGACCGGTGCCCGCGCCGGTGCCGAGCGTCAGCACCAGTTCCAGCCCCGAGCCTTCGATCACCGCCAGGCCCTGCATCTCGGCATCATTGATCAGGCGTGCGGGCACACGGCCGAGCCGCTGCGACAAGGTGTTCGCCAGCGCAAAGTTCGCCCACTGGCTGTCACCCCAATGAGGCGCCGTCAGCACCCTGCCGCCGCGCACTACGCCGGGAAAGCCGATGGCCAGATGGTTGTAACCGGCCAGGGGCCGCACCAGCTGCAGCAGCGTACGCACCATGACTTTCGGCGGACACGGATCGGGCGTTTTGAGCTTCAGCCGTTCGGTCAACATACGGCCGTGCGCATCGACCACGGCCGCTTTCAGATAGGAGCCGCCGATGTCGATGCCCAGGACACGCAAGGCTGTTGCCGCGCGCCGCCGCTTGCGGCCGGCGGCCGCGCCAGTCATCGCGGATGCGCCGCGGGCGCCGCGGTGTGCGTCAGCCGCGCGCTCTTGGAGGCGAGGCACGCGAGCAGATCATTCCACGACTTGGTAAATGCGCGGGCGCCCTCGCGCTGCAGTTGCCCCGCCAACGCCGTAAGGTCCACGCCGGCGCGGGTAAATTCGGCCAGCAGCGCTTCCGCGTCGCCGCCGGCCGCCGGCAACTCACCGCTCATTTTGCCGTGATCGGCGTAGGCCAGCAGCGTCGCCTCGGGCATGGTGTTGACGGTGTCGGGCGCTGCCAGCGCTTCCACGTACAGCGTATCGGAAGCCTGCGGGTCCTTGGTGCCGGTGCTGGCCCAGAGCACCCGCTGCGGGTGCGCGCCGGCATCGGCCAGTTTGCGCCAGCGCGGCGATGCCAGCAGCTCGCGATAGTCGCGGTAGGTGCGCCGGGCGACTGCGATGCCGAGCCGGTTGCGCAATGGCGCTGCCACCTTGTCCTGCACCGCGGTGTCCCAGCGGCTGACGAATATCGACGCCACGGACTGCACCTTGGGGTCGAGCCCGGCCGCGATGCGCCGTTCGATGCCGCGGATGTAGGCTTCCGCGGCGGCCTGGTACTGCTCGCACGAGAACAGCAGTGTCACGTTCACCGGCACGCCCGCGAATATCGTCTCCTCGATCGCGGGGACGCCGGCAGCGGTGCCCGGAATCTTGATGAAAAGATTGGGCCGCTGCGCGCGCCAGTGCAACCCGGCGGCGGCCTCGATGGTACCGGCGGTGTCATCCGCCAGCAGTGGCGACACCTCGAGCGATACCCAGCCGTCGATGCCCGCGGTGGCGTCGTGCACCGGGCGAAACAGGTCCGCTGCCCGCGTCAGATCCTCCAGCGCCAGTTCGAAGAACAGCTCCTCGCCCGACTTGCCGGCGGCGGCCTTGTCATGGATGGCGTCGTCGTAGAAATCCGATTCCTTGATTGCCTTGTCGAAAATGGTGGGATTGGACGTCAGTCCGGTCACCGAATACTCGGCGATGTAGCGCGCCAGCGTACCGCTGGTCAGCAACCCGCGCGTGATGTTGTCGAGCCACAGGCTCTGACCCAGATCGTGCAACTGCTTGGTGGCCTTCATGATCAACTCCTTGCGGGAATGGGCAACATCACCCGTCACGCTGGCATCGGCATGATTCTACGACTCCGGCGCGCCGGCAGCTCAATGCAGGTGCAGGGACCCGGTGCCGAACAGGCCTACAAGACCAATCAGGATCAGATAGAACGCGACGATGTAGTTCAGCAGGCGCGGCACGATCAGAATGAGGATGCCCGCGATCAGCGCTATCACCGGACCAATGCTTAGACTGATGTTCATTTTCGAGTTATCTCCAGCTGGTGACTCTAGGATGATGGTAAAAGGTGCACAGGCGCGCCACCTTGGCGTTTTAATATACTCGCTCGGCATGCCGGGTCGTGACAATTGCCGCAATGGCGCATCGATGCCATGAAACTTGCTGACACGCGTGCCGTCATCAGCGGCGGGGTTTCCGGCCTGGGCCTGGCGGCGGCCTCCCGGATCGTCGCGGCCGGCGGCCAGGTCGTGCTGCTCGACATCGACCAGGCGCAGGCGGCGGCGGCACTGGCGGCGTTGGGGCCGCGCGCCTCATTCATTGCCGTCGACGTTACCCGTGAGGCGGCGGTCGACGCGGCCATCGGCCAGGCACGCGCCACGATGGGAAGCATCAGCGCGGCGATCAGTTGCGCCGGCATCGGCACCGCGGCGCGCTTCGTCGGCAAGCAAGGCGCAATGGCGGCAGACTTTTTTCGCCGTCTCATCGAAGTGAACCTGGTCGGCACCGCGTTGCTGTGCAAGAGCGCTGCGGTTGCCATGCAGGCCAACGCACCGGGCATCGACGGCGAGCGCGGTGTCATTGTGATGACGGCCTCGGTGGCAGCTTTCGAAGGCCAGATCGGACAGGTGGCCTACGCGGCGTCGAAAGGCGGCATCGTCGCGATGACGCTGCCGATGGCACGCGAGCTGGCCTCCTCCGGCATCCGCGTGGTGACGATTGCCCCGGGGGTATTCCTGACCCCGATGGCGCAGTCGCTGCCGCCCGAAGTGCAGCAGTCGCTCGCCAGCCAGGTGCCGTTCCCAACCCGTCTCGGCCACCCCGACGAGTACGCGTCGCTGGTGGCGCAGATCCTCGAGAATGTCATGCTCAACGGCGAGACTATTCGTCTCGACGGCGCGATACGCATGCCCCCGCGCTGACAGTCGCGCTGGTTGCGGCGTCGATGTCGCAACTGTGCGACAGCGCCGTAGCCCAACGCCGGCGGCGCTAATGCGGCATCGTCTGACGGCGCCGCCCTTGACCCCGTGCGATAAACAGCACCGCTGCCGCATCCCTTGTTCCGCTTGCGGTGCGATCGGAGCAATCGTTGGCGCCGGCACAACATAACGTACCCAGGAGCTCGAGTACTCACGTGAGCCTGTTGACAGACGACGACCCAACGGTTCAGCTGTGGAGCAATCGGCAGCAGCCCGCGGTTGCAGCGCCGATCGGCGTCGAGCCAGCTCCGGGTTCGGTGCTGTGCTCGCGCTATGTGCTGGAGCAGGTCATCGGGCGTGGCGGCAGCTCCGTTATTTTCGGCGCCAGGGACCTCCGGGCAGCCAATCGCGTCGCCATCAAGCTGCCGCACGCCGGGGGGCGCGCCGATCCAGCCGCCCTTACCCGCCTGCGGCGCGAGTTCCGGCAGATGCAATGCCTGTCGCATCGCGGCATCGTCCAGGTGTTCGATATGGATTGCGATGGCGAGACCTGGTTCATCAGCATGGAGCTGGTGGCAGGCCGGACCGTGAACAGCTGGATGCACAGCCCGGCTGCGGACAGCGACGCGCTGCGAATTATCACCGAGTGCTGCGAGGCGCTCGAGCATGCGCACTCATCGGGTGTGCTGCATGGCGACATCAAACCCACCAACGTCCTCGTCGCCGACGATGGCAGCGTGAAGCTGATCGATTTCGGGTCCACCCCCGGTCCGGAACCCGATGTCGCGGGCGCATTCGATGCGAGCACGGGCACCACCCCGCTCTACGCGAGTCCGCAGATACTCGCCGGCATGGGCGCCGAGCGCAGCGATGACGTGTTCAGTCTCGCCTGTCTGAGCTACAGCATTCTGAGCCGGGGCCGGCACCCGTTTGGCGGGCGGCCATCGTTCGAGGACGGACGGGCCAAGTCGGCCCCGACCTACGCACCGGCAATCGCGCCTGCCCTGTTCGAGGTCATCGAAGGCGCTCTGTCTGCCGAACGCGAGCGACGACCCGCGTCGGTCAGGGAGTTTCATAGCCTGTTGACCGCGGCCGACCAGCGTCGCTCGATGCGCCACACCGGCGCAGCCGCGCGCGCTGCCGACACCCTGCCGCGTTCGAACTCGCCCAGGCTGTTCAGGCAGATCCGGCGCACGGCGCGCAACCTGGTGCCCGCCCCGGCGACTGGAGCGGCGCTGGTGGCACTGGATGGCATCGACGGCCCTCGCGGCTCCGATCGCCACAGCCATTCCTTCGCGCGGCTGATCGTCGCGATACTGGCCACTTTAGGCGCCACCGCCTTTCTGCGACTGGAAACGGGCCATCACCTGAGTGCCGCGGCTGAACTGCCACCGGCGGCGGCGGCGGCGCCTGCTGAAGCGGTCCCCGCGCCCCCTCCGCAAAGCGAAGCTGTGGTGCAACCAGAGTCGCTGCTGCACCATTCCGGAGTCATCTCCTTCGAAGCCCCCAGCGTGCACGCCAGCGCCGGCCAATCGATGGTCGCGATTTCCGTGAAGCGGGTGCAAGCCACGGGCGGCAGCGCGGCCTTCGCATGGCGCGTGGAACGCGGCACCGCGCAGCCGGGTATCGACTACGAGCGGCTAGAGCCGCGGATCGCGCGGTTTATCGAAGGACAGGCGGTGCGCACGCTGTTCATCCCGCTGATCAACACTCGCGCACCAGTGCAGCCGCATGGCCCACTCACCTTTACAGTGGCGCTGCAACGGGTTGCCGGCGGCCCCGCGCTGGGTCGCTTCGCGCGCGTGACGGTGGCCATCGATCCCTCGCCGGGCCCAAGCCGTGTCGCAGTCTGCTGCAAGACCAACGCAGAGCTGTTAGTGAACGTTGCCCGCTGAAGTCGCCGGCTTGATGTTTCGCAGCCAGAAATCGTTGATGCGGCCTACGATCACGTCGAGCTCGTCCGACAGCGTGGGTTTGGTGATGTAGCAGCTCGCCTGCAGCAGATTTGCCATGTGGATGTCCACGTCCGCTTCGGATGAGGACAGCACCACGGTGGGGATCGCTCTTAAGTCCTGATCCTGCTTGATACAGGCCAGCAGTTCCCGTCCGCTCATTCGCGGCAGGTTCAGGTCCAGCAGGATCAGGGCCGGTCGCGGTGCGTCAAGGTGCAGTCCTTCCTGCCTGAGAAAAGCCATGGCCTCCACGCCATCGGCCGCCACATTCACGTGCACGTGACTGTTGGCGGTACGAAAGGCCTCGCGAGTCAGCCGTACGTCGCCGGGGTTATCTTCCACCAGCAGCACTTCTATCGCCATGTGCGCCGCACCGCGCCAGCGGCGCTTCGCAAGCCGTTGCGTGCAGAAGGTAACTCACTGAATCCCGGCATACATTTCGCTCCATTGGTGGCTCTCAATCCAGCTTCTACCGCCATGGCAAGTACCGCTCTGTACGATGGCCAACCCAGAGGGGCCGAATTGCGCCCTCAATTGTGCAACTGGGATGCCGGTCACACCGGCCGCGCCGCGCCGCCTCACCTCCGGCGCGCCGCCGGCCACGGACGTCGGCGGCTCGCCGGGGCTCCTATGTGCGCTACTGTACAGACCTGCACAGATCGCTCGGCTTATTTTGCGGCTGGTGCACCGGAAAAGGAGCCGCCGTGGCTGCAAGAAAACGTGTGAGCGCGCCGCAACTGACCAAAGCGGTCACCGGGATCCGTGGATTTGACCAGCTCAGTGCCGGTGGCCTGCCGCGCAACCGCACCAGCCTGATCATCGGTGGGCCAGGTACCGGCAAGACCGTGTTCGCCCTGCAAACCCTCGCCAATGCCGCACGGGAGCGCAAGCAGCCGGGGATCTTTGTTGCGTTCGAGGAGAACGCAGAGCAGATCTTCACCAATGCCGCACCGTTCGAGTGGCATCTGCCCGCGCTGGCCGGGCATGCGCTGTTTTTCCTCAATGCCCGGCTGTCGCCCACCGTGGTCCAGTCGGGCGATTTCGAGCTCACCGGCATGCTCGCCATGCTCGAAGCCAAGAAGCTGGAAATGGGTGCACGCTGGATCGTTTTCGACGGCATCGATGTGCTGCTGGCGCTGCTGCAGAACCCGGCAGCCGAAATGCGCGAGATCTACCGTCTCAGGGACTGGCTGGCTCGCAACGAGTTGACCGGCATCATCACCACCAAGACCAACGGCGAGACCTCGAGCGTGGTGAATTACGGCTTCATGCAGTTCATGGTGGATTGCGTGATCCGCCTGGATCGCCGCCTGGAGGAAGGTGTGCCGGTGCGGCGGCTGGAAATCACCAAGTATCGCGGCTCGAATTTCCTCGCCGGGGAGTTTCCGCTCAGTTTCGGCCCGCGCGGCATGGAAGTGGCCGCGCCGCTGATCGCCGAGGTGCGCCAGCAGGCCTCCGGCGAACGCGTTTCTACCGGCTTCACGGGCCTCGATGCGATGCTGGGCGGCGGATTATTCCGCGGCAGCAGCACCCTGATCACCGGTGCGCCAGGCACCTCCAAGACGACACTGGCCGGGCAGTTCGCCGACAGCGCCTGCCGGCGCGGCGAGCGCACGCTGTACGTGAGTTTCGACGAGGGCGGCGCGTGCATCGTTCGAAATCTCACCTCCGTGGGCATTCACCTCGAGCAGCACCTGAAGTCGGGCCTGTTGCATATGTATTCCGGCCGCACCGACACCATCAACCCGGAAGAGCATCTGGTAAGAATCGCAACCCTGCTTCGTACCCATCGACCGCGCTGCATGGTGATCGATCCGTTGTCGGCCATCGCCAAGATTGGCGCCCTGCGCTCCGCCCGAGCCACCGGCAACCGCCTGATCTACCTGCTGCGGGACCTGCACATCACCACTTGCATAACGGCGCTGGTGGACGGCGCCGATCCGCAGGCTGAAGCCACGGAACTTCAGATTTCCACCATTGCCGACTCGTGGATCCATTTGTCGTACGTGGTCAATGCCGGCGAGCGCAACCGCGCACTCACCATCGTCAAATCGCGTGGAACACAGCACTCGAATCAGGTGCGCGAGCTGACCCTCAGTGCCGCAGGGCTTGCGCTGACGGAGGTGTACGCCTCGGGCGGAGAGGTGCTGATGGGCACGCTGCGCTGGGAAAAGGAAGGTGAGGAGACGGCGCGAAAACTGCGACAGCGCGCCGAGTTCGCCCACCGAAGGCGCGACCTGCAGTTTACCGAAGCGGAGATAGCGGCCAGGATATCGGCGCTGCAGCTCGACCTGGAACGGCGGCGCGCAGAACTGGCGCTCTACGCCAGTGACGACGAGGCCAGTCACCTGTCCTCGGGCGAATGGCAGGCGGAACTGCGGCGGCTGCGCGGCGCGCAGCCGCCCCCGGCCACGGCGCGAGCGTCCGGCAAGCGCGCCCCGCGGCGCCATCGATCCGGCACGCCCACCAACGGCGATCAGGCTCCGCGATGACTCGTAAGCGCAGCAAAACACGTACTACCGCCCAGCCGCCGACCACCGTGGTCACGCTGCGCCTGTACGTTGCCGGCCGGGCGCCCAATTCCATCAAGGCGATCGCCAATCTGGAAGCGATTTGCGAGCAGCATCTGAAGGGCGCCTATCATCTGGAGATCGTCGATGTTTGCGAGCAACCCCAGCGCGCGCTGGCCGACGGCATCATCGTGACTCCCAGCCTCGCCAAGGTATCGCCCGCCCCGGTCTCCAATGTCATCGGCAATCTCAGCGATACCGGCAGCGTATTGGCCGCGCTCGGATTGAGTGCGGGGGCTCCAGAATGAGTGGCGAGCCGCCGCTGGCAACGCGCGCTTCTTCCGGCCTGGAGACGGAGGCTGATTTCGCGCGCTGGGTGCACCGGGTTGTTACCGGAGCCGCCGAACTCCATGCATTCGAGGCCGGCCAGCTCGATGCCATCATGGATCCCGTGACCGGCAGCGCCATCCTGTCGCCCGGCGCCCGGACGGCGTTGCGAGGCTCGGAAGGGATGGCGCTGGCGGTGCTCGACGCACTGCCGGGTGAGGTGTGCGTGATTGACTGCACCGGAACCGTGGTCGCGACCAACCGCGCTTGGCGGGCATTGGTCGAATCGCGCGCCGGGGCCGGGCTCGCGGTGCGCGAGGGCGCCAATTTTTTCGCCGCCTGCTGCGATGCGGCTTCCGGCGAGCACAGGCACCGCGCAGAAGTGGCCGCGGCACTGCGTCAGGTGCTGCTCGGCGCGCGCCAGCAGTGCCGCTGCCAATACGCCGGCGTCGCCCCCGATGGGTCTGGCGACATCGCCATGACGATGGCGCGCTTTGTCGCGGCTGGCGCGATTCACGCCCTGGTGACCCGCGAGAGCGTCGGCGGGCACAAACGCCGCGCCCCACGCGGCGCTAGCGCCGCCCGCGCGCCGGCTCGCCGCAACATGGCGCGCTCGCGCGCCGCCAGTGCCAACCGGATGTTGTGCGCGCTGCCCGCTGGTGAATATGGGGGGTTGCTTGGCGACTTCGAACCGGTGAGCCTCTCCTATGGGGAGGTGCTGTACCAGCCTGGCGAACACATCAGCCACGTCTACTTCCCCAACGACTGTCCGATATCGCTGCTGTCAGTGGTCGAGGGGGATCGATCACTCGAGGTCGGCCTCGTCGGTCGTGAAGGCATGGTCGGCTCCCCATTGGTATTGGGCAGCGCGATCTCGCCGGTTCGTGCACTGGTGCAGGGCAACGGCACGGCTCTGCGCATGACGGCTGCGCACTTCATGAAACATTACCGGCGCAGCCCGCGACTGCAACAGGCGCTGTTGGGATTTATCGAGGAATCGATGAGTCAGGTCACGCAGAACGCCGCCTGCAACCACTTTCATGGAATCCAGCAGCGCCTCGCGCGCTGGTTGTTGATGATGCGCGAGCGCGTGCCATCCAGAAGCTTCTTCCTGACGCACGAATACCTGGCGGACATGCTCGGCACGCGGCGCGAGACCGTGACGCAGGGCGCCCACGCGCTCAAATGCCGCGGCCTGATCAAGTACAGCCGCGGCAATCTCACCATCCTCAACCGCCGTGGGCTTGAGGCCATGGCCTGCGCCTGTTATCGGCGGCTCAGGATTGCGCCGGTGAGGAGCCGATCCGATCGGACCTGAGGCGGCCCGGCAATCCGCGCTGGCCCGCTGCCCTGGCGGGAGCAGTGCCCGTCGCCGCCGCACCGCTCCCGCACGACATCGCGCTATTTTAGCCCGCGGCGGACTTGAGCTGCGAGGCCTTGACGCTCTTCACGCCCTCGACCTTCTCCGCCAGATCCTTGACGTGCGCAACCGCATCGTCATTCGGCAGCACGCCGCTGAGCATGACCACGCCATTGACGGTTTTGACGCTGACTTTGAAGCCCTTGCTGATGCTGTCGGCCATGATCTCCGACTTCACCTTGGTGGTGATCCAGCTATCCGAGCCCACCCGTTCGGTCTTAGCCATCGCCTTGTGAACCGACCCGTGGCTCACGGGCGTCGCCAGCTCGTCATCCACGCTCTTGACCCCGTTCACGTCCCTGGCCAATTCCTCGGCGGCGCTCTTGGAGTCCGAATTCAACGCCGATCCGGTCAGCGTGACCACCCCGTTGGTGGTCGTGACCTTGATGTGCGAGCCCTTGAGCCGATCCTCGCCGAGATATTTCGCCTTCACCTTGGTGGTGATCGCGGCGTCGCCGATCGCGGCGCCGGCGCTGTCGCTGTGCGCAGTCGGCATGGTGTCATCCGCCACGGCGGCACCCGTCACCAGGCAAAGGCCGAGACTCGCTGCAACGCCGATCGCCGCCCGCGCACGACGCATGCGAGCGGAACCTGAGGCTGTATCCATACAATTGTTCTCCTAAGCCGTTTGAAACTGTGAGCTAGATCGTAGGTCCGGCGCGCCGTCCGAGCAGCAGCGACACCACGAACAACACCAGGAACACGAAGAACAGGATCTTCGCGATCCCGACCGCAGCGCCGGCAACCCCGAAGAAACCGAGTGCCCCGGCGATCAGAGCAATGACCAGAAACACTACAGCGTAATAGAGCATGACGATCTCCCGCGTACCGTCCAGGTACTGTTGTTGCACAATGCGGCGCCAGTTATAACCGCTGCGATTTCAGCATGCTTGCCGCCATAGCCCCATAGCGCTGTCGGTGTCGTCTGATATGGGCAGGGCGCGCATCGTTTATCGCATTGCAGGATGCGCCGGTGGCGTCGCGGTCGGATAACTCTTACGTACTAAGCTCAATCGGTGCGCATGGAATGATGCTCACGCATTGTCATACTTGACCGTGCCCATCAACCAAGGAGACGACATGAACAAGGACCAAGTCAAAGGCCGGGTAGAGGAAGCAAAAGGCAAGATCAAGGAGACCACCGGCCACGCGATCGGCAATCCCGATCTCGAGGATCGCGGTACGGTGCAGAAAGTCGGCGGTACGGTGCAGAAGAACTACGGCGATCTGAAACAAGACGTCAAGGATGAGCTGAAGAAACAGCGCTGATCGTTGCTTGAGCAGTCCGGTCGAGGCACGCGCGCCGTCGGCACGTGCCTCGCGCCGGTTTTCTTTACGGTTGCAATCGGTAGCCGCTGCTCACCAGCGTGACATCCCCGTCCTGCGAGGGCACGGCGCTGCGCGGACGCGCCAGCTGCAGCGCTTGGGCCTCGCGCGGCAAACCGTAGCTCTGGTCCATCAGCTGCAGGTCGACGCCGGACGCTGCGGCGTCGAAGCTCAGATCCACTCCTTCAGGCGGCACGCCAAACAGGCGCAGCCGCGACCAGCCATTGCGCAAGCGGCGCGCAGTCGCCGGCACGGACTGCCCTGCGCCCGTCAACTCCAGGGTCGTGACCTGCGCTTCGGGCGCAAATGCCAGTGCGATGATCGGTGCCGCGCGCGCCGAAGCAACATGAATCCGGTAGTGCACCCGCGCGCCGCGGGGCGCGCTGCCCAGGATGTTCAACTGCGGCTGCGGCAACGGCAGCAGTGGCGCGGCGCTGATCCATGCCGGGACACCGGCTGCTGTCGGCGACTGCGCTCGTAGCGTGAAGGGCATGGCGCGCAGCAGCGCGGCCGGCGGGGAACCCGCCAGCGGATCGGCGATCCATTGCGCCTGTTGCGTGTCCGCATCGAGCCGATATTGAAGATTCAGGCGCTGCGGCGAGTCGGCGTTATAGCGCGGCAGCAGCGCGCCGACGAACAGCGCCGCGGCCAGGCAGGACGCCGTGAGCGCGATCAGCGTGCGCTGCAATGCGTTGCCCGCCGCCGCGACCAATGCCGCCAGGCCGAAACTGCTGTAGATCAGCAGCAGCGTGAGCAGCGGCAGCCCGTCGCCGCCCAGCGCACTGTACAGCGGCAACGCCAGCGGCAGCGCCAGCACGAAGCTGACCACGCACGGCAGCAGCGCGACCCACCCGGCATTCGATTGACGCGCTGATCCAAGCGCCGGCATCAACGCCAACAGCGACAACAGCGCCGCGAGCGTGGGCAGCAGCGCCAGGTAGCTGGCCCCCGGCAGCCACACCGACAGCGCCACCGCCAGCAGCGCGCACAGCAGCGTCCCGGCGCACGAGAGACCCCAGAAGCCCGCACGGCGCTGCAGCCGCGCCCCGATACCCGCCGTGACCAAAAACGCCAGCGACGCAAAGCCGCACTCCAGCGGCCACGGGTGCGCCACCTCGGCGCTCGCACCCCCGGCGCTGATGGTTCCGATGGCGCGCAGCAGCGCCATGAGCGCCGCGGCCGCCACAGCGCCGGTCAGCAGCGCCCCTGTCACACCGGCCATGCCCCACAGCAATGGCCGCACACGCAGCAGCCGCAGCCGCAGTAATTGCGCGCCCGCGATCAGCGCCAGCAGTAATCCCGTCAGCGCCCCCGGCAGCGCCCAGCCCTGCGGCATCTGCACCAGCATGCGGCCGAACAGGTCGAAGTACACCGCCTCGCCGCCCGGCGGCGGCTGCGAGCCGGCGTTGGCCAGTGCCAGCAGCGTTGACAGCGCATTGTCACCCTGCTGCTGCAGGCTGCCGGCATCGGCATGCGCCAGGTCATCGAGCGGCGTGTGGTAGTGCGCAACATCACCGATGAACGCGAAATTGAAGCCCTGGAAACCTGCGGCCTTGAACACGGTAAAGTCGGTGTCGTTCGGCAGCAGTTTATAGACCGCGTAATACACCGAATTGGCAAGCGGGCGCGCAATGGCGCGCGCGTACAGGCTCATGAGCCAGCGATTGGCGCTGCCGGTCTCGAACATCAGGCTCGGTCCCGAGGTGCCGCGCGCGTCGAGGTTCACCGCCGCGGTTACCGTCTTAGCCCAGGGATGATGCTCGACGAAGGCATGGGCTCCGAGCAGATCCACCTCCTCGCCATCGTCGAACAGCAGGATGATCGACTGCCGCGGTCGCGGCAGCTGCTGCAGCACCCTGGCGATCTCCAGCAGCGCTGCGACTCCGGAAGCGTTGTCGGACGCCCCGGGCCCCGCACCCACCGAATCGTAATGCGCGCACAGCAGCACCGCGCTCTCGCTGGCCGCATCCGAACCCTGGATACGCGCCAGAATATTGATCGGCATGCCGCACACCCCGTATGGCGTGCACACCGTAATGCCGCTCTGCAGTTCGGGCGCAAGTCCCAGCCGCAGCAGCGCGGCGAGGATGCGCGCGCGCAGCGCGCCATTGGCGGGACTGCCGAGCGGATGCGGCACGTTGTCGCCCACCAGCCCCTGCAGCAATGCCCGGGCGCGCTGGCCGGAAAACTGCGCCGGCGCCGCATCGAGCGGCCGTGCTGCCGGCGCGCGCTCGGCGCCCATCGTTGCCAGCCACGCCAATGCGATGAGCGCGAGCGTAACTACCACAGCGCGCGGCCCACTCATGGGAAATGAAACAGCCGCGCGACCTGGACGCGGTGCGCTCCGAACAGATTCAGGCGCAGCAACGCCACCGCCAAGCCGGCTCCCAGCAGCGGCCCGACGAGGTAAATCCAGAAGCCGCTCCAGTTCCCGGTCAGCAGCGCCGGGCCGAAACTACGCGCCGGATTGGTGCTCGCCCCCGACCACGGTCCCTCCCACCACACCAGCCACGCGAACAGCGGCGGCAGCGTCCACGGCGTGAAGCGGCGCGTACGCTCATGCGCGGCGGTGATGAATATCGCCAGCACCAGGGCCGCCGTGGCCAGCACCTCGCCGGCAAGCGCGGTCCAGACCGAAATCCCCGCTCCGACCGTGGTGGCCGCAAACTGCACGCTGCGTCCCATCGCTCCCCACAGCAGCAAGCCCGCGGCGCCCAGGGCCGCGCCCGACATCTGCGCCACGACATAGCCCACCGCATCGCGCCACGCGAGCTTGTGTTCCAGCCAGAACGCAAAGCTGACTGCCGGATTGATGTGCGCGCCGCTGATGCGACCGATGGGCGAGATCGTAATCAGCGCGCCCACGCTGCCGAAGCAGGCACCGGCCAGCGCGCGCCGTAGCGCCGCCGACGGCAGCAGCCTCGCCAGCGTAGCGCCCGGGGCGAAGAACGCGATCACCACCGACAGTCCGAACAACAACAGCAGCGCGGTACCCGCGGCTTCCGCCAGGTACAGGCGCGGATGCAACCGGTTGTACGGCACCGGTCGGCCATGCAGTGGGTGATCGACGCCGTGCACGCTTCAGCCGTGCAGGCCAAGCGCACGTTCCTGGCCCGCTTGACCGAGAAGGATCCGATGATCGAGGCCCTCCCAGCCCTGCTCGTAGCGGCGGGTGAAATTGAGCTCACGCGCGCCGGTCAGCTCCGCGGCCGGCAGGTGCACCGCCCACAGGCCGAACGGCTCGGCGCTGGCCGCGCGCTCCTCGATGCGCTGGAAGCCGTCGAAGCCAAAATGCAGCGTGAATGGCACTCGATCCTCGATCCGCAGCGCTCGTCCGGTTTCATGCTGCATCACCGGCACCTCGGTGCGCCAGTGCCAGGCGGCGGCCTTGCGTGCCGCGTACTGATGGCCAGCGGCGCGATAGCGCTGTTCGACTGCCTTCAGCAGCTCGATTGGCCGTCGATTCTCGCGCGCAATCAGCAGTTTCAGGAATTCGGCATGCGTCCACAGCAGCGGCATGGCGCTGCCCGAAGGACGGCCGGGCGCAAGTCCGAGCGCTGCGATCGGCGCGCTGTCCCACACCTGCTCCGGCAGCAGCCCGCCAATGCTCGCGCAGCGCCACATGGTTCGCAGATACGAAATCGGATCCTCGCCGCTCTGCATCGCCAGGTGGCCGCGTTCACCGACCAGCAGCGGCCAGCCACGGCCGACGCCACCGCCATCGAATGGCCGGCCATCCGGGTATTCGCCGTAACCGTCCTCGTTGTAGCGGTGATAAACCGCGCCCGAGGGCGTCATCACCTTGAGCACCTGGTCGACCACCTTGATGGTGTCCTGGACGCGCGGGTCGTGGGCGCTGCGCAGTCCCAGGCGCACCAGGTAGGAGAAATCCATGCTTACCAGCGCTGAAGCCACGATGGACTCGCCGGCGCGATTACGCAGTTGCACCCGCCCGGCGAGCGCGCCGGAGTGCTCCGAGCTGCCGAGGCGCACGTAATAACCCTTCACGCCGATGCTGCGCGACAGCTCGGTGTTGCAGACGTAGCACCAGAACTCCAGCCGTTCGTTCCAGTCATCGGCCAGACTGAGCGCATAGTCGCGCTCGTCGTCCGTAAGCCAGGGTGCGGCCGCGACCAGCGCGCTGACCGCTGCCGCCAGCGTGAACGGGCTTACGCCCGGATTCTCTTCCCAGCGATCCTGCGGACTGGAAGGCCCGGTGCGCGCGATGAAACCGGCCGCGGCGCGCACCATGTTCCTGGTGCCCGGCAGCTCGGCTTCGCCGATTTCGCGCAGCTTCGCCGCCAGCAGCACCGGGAACGCGGCTTCATCCAGCTGCACTCCGACCCAGAACGGCTCGCCGCTGGGAAAGTAGTTCTGCGGCCAGCGGCCATCGCGCCGCTGCGACGCCGTCAGGTGCGCCAGCATGTGACGCGCATCGATCAGCTGGTGCGCGGCCAGCAATGCAAATGCCGTGAGCGTCGCATCGCGCGGCCACACCAGGTGATAACCGCCCAGATTGTCGGTGCTGTTGCCCCAGGGTACGCTCAGGCTCGCGACCACGGCTCCCGGATAGGCGCGATCCTCGTGGATCTTGAGCACCGCGGCCGACAGCAGCCCGGCGTCTCCCAGGATATCGTCCGGGCGCGGCAGCTGCAGCGGCGCACCCCAGTTGTTCCAGTCCTGCAGGAACTCCGCCCGCAGCGCATCGAACGACGCCGCCAGCGCGGTGCGCGCGCGCGTGAAGGCGCCATAGGTGCTGCCGGCAAAGCCCAGCCCGATGATCCCGGCATCGCCCGTCAGCTCACCGCTGAGTGCCACGGTGCCGTTCTCGGCACTGACGAAGCCATAGGTGAGCTCGCCATGCCGATCCAGATCCTGCCAGCCGTCCGATGCGCCCACGTATCCGCAGCTGAGCTTGGCGAGCGGCACGTCCGCCGCCAGGCACATGCAGAAGTCCCCGTGCCTGGCATAGGCGTAGCCGTCGTCAGTCCAGGCGCTGTTGTGCAGGCCGGTGCTGCCCAGGTGCGGCGCGATGATCACCACCAGCCGGTACGGCCCGGTGATCTTGAAACGCACCAGCAGCACGTCGCGCTGCGGCGCCGGCAGCACCTCCAGTTCCAGTTCATAGTCATCGCCGTGATGCGTGATGGTCACTGCCGGCAGATACGGCCCCGGCGTTGACAGCGTGTAGTCGCGCACCCGCTTGAGATCGACCCAGCGCCCGCTGCCCACCAGATAGAAGCCGAAATCGCGGATCTGCGGCTGGCCGGTGGATGGCCAGTAGATCTCGTTGATGATGCCGTGTCCGACCGTGGCCCACAGGCGCGAGCCCCCGAGCGCGGTGCTCACGAAATCCTTGTCGCTCGAGGACCAGGTGGGCGCGATGCCCGGCGCGCCGAATGCCGCGCCGCCGGGATCCACGGCATCCGCACCCGGCGCGTCATCGCCGACGGTGTCGTCGTCCGAGCCGCCGCCGGACGTGTCCTCGTTATCTGCCATGGCTGTCGCTAGCCGCCATGGCCGAACGCCGGATAATCGGTCATGCCGCCATCGACCAGGACACTGCTGCCGGTCACGTAGCCGGCCACATCGGAAGCGAGCACCACCACCATGCCGGCCACATCCTGCGGCTCCCCGACCCGACCGATCGCGATCTTGCTGATCAAGTCCTGCTGCCCGGCCGGGTCCTGCCAGACCGCGGCGTTGATCGGCGTGCGAATCGCCCCCGGTGCGACACACAGCACACGCACGCCATAGGCGCCGGCCTCCTGTGCCAGCGTCTTGGACATCATCGACAGGCCGGCCTTGCTGGCGCTGTAGGCGCTGTAGCCGCTCCACGCGATCACTTCGTGCACGCTGCTGGTGTTGATGATCACGCCCGAGCGTTGCGGCACCATGCGCTTGAGGGCCTCGCGCGCGCACAGGAAGGCGCCGCCGAGGTTGATCTGCAGCACCCGGTTCCAGGCCGCGATGTCAGCCTCCCAGGCCACGGCACGCGCACCATCGATGCCGGCGTTGTTGACCAGCACATCCAGGCCGCCCCAGGCGCCATCGATCTTCTGGAACATTGCATCGACATCATTTGCCTGGGTGACATCGGCCACCAGCTCCAGCACTTCAGCACCACCGGCGCGCAACTCACCCGCGAGCTGCGCCGTCTGTTCCGGATGCACCAGGTAGTTGATCGCCACGCGCGCGTGCTCGGCGGCAAAGGCGCGCACCATCGCCGCGCCCAGTCCGGAATTTCCGCCGGTCACCAATACCCGCTTGCCGGTGAGTTTCAAGTCCATGGCGTTCTCCTCGCGGACCAGCATAGCGATCTTTAGTGCCGCGCAGAAGGCGGCGCGGGTGATAATGCCGCCGCCATGTCGAGCCGGAACTTTCTACATTACCTGCTGTTAATCGCACGTCCGACGGTGCTGTTTCTGGTCGGCGCTCTCACACTCGGATTCGTGCTCGCCGTAAACGCCGGCTTGGTGGGAGTCGTGCTGGAACTGCTGCTGGTGCTCTGGCTGTTCAACTACGGCTACGTGCTGCTGGAGCATACCGCCAACGGTGCGCGCGAACCGCCGGTGCTCTCGATCGAGATGCTCAATCCGGTGAACGAGTATCGCCCGCTGCTGCAGCTGGCGATCGTTGTGATGGCGTGCGGCGCGCTGTGGCTGCTGGCGCGCAACTTGAGCGTCGCGCTGGCGCTCGCGCTCGGCGTGCTGGCGTTCATCGCGTTGCCGGCCTCGATCGGCGCGCTGGGCGTGGGCAACAGCATCCTCCAGGCCATCAACCCGCTGGCGCTGTGGCACATCGTGCTGTCGCTGCGCATGGCGTATGTGGTCATCGTGGTAGTGGTGCTCACTTACGGGGTGGGTCTGTCGCTGCTCGCCAGCGCCTCGCTGCTGCCCTCATGGCTGCTGATCGTGCTGGCGCAGTTCTCCTGGCTGTCGGTATTCGCGCTCATCGGTGGCGCCCTGTACGAGCATCGCCACGTGCTCGGTCACGAGCCCATCGACACACCCGAGCGCCGCGCCGCCCATGCTCAGGGGCTGCTGGATCGCGAACGCGCGCGCGTCATGGATACTATTTATGGCGAGGCGCGCGGCGGCAACCTGGCTGGCGCCTGGCAGACCATCGAGCGCGAACTGGCAGTGCAGAACTATGCGTTCGAATACTACGACTGGCTAATGGAACGCCTGGACCGGCTCGACAACCGGCGGCTGGCCGCGCGCCTGGCGCAGGATTACATCACGCGCGCGCTGGGTCGCGACAACGCGCGCGTCACGCGGCTGGTGCAGCGCTGCCTGGCCGCCGATGCACGCTTCCGGCCGCGCTCAGGCGCGGAGACGCTGCGGGTCGCCGAGCTGTCGCGCTTGGCCGGCGACCGCAGCAGCGCGCAGGCACTGCTGGTCGACTTCGAGCAGCACTTTCCCGGCGATCGCGGCAGCACCCAGGCCGCCGCCATGGCCGAACAGCTGCGGCGCAACTGATGCGCCAGGCATGTGCCGGTTATCTGCCGCCGGCCGCGGCCACACCCGGCAGGTCGAACACCAGCACCTCGGCCGCTCGTCCCTCGCGCAGCACCAGGGCGTCGCTGGCGCTGAGCTTGAGCGCATCCCCGCCCGCCAGCACCACGCCGTCGGCGGTGATCTGCCCGCGCGCGACATGCACATAGATGCGCCGACCTGGCGCGATCTGCAGCCGCGCGCACTCGGCGCCATCGAACAGTCCGGCGTAGACCCGCGCGTCCTGATGAATCAGCACCGAGCCCTGCGCGCGATCGGGTGATGCGATCAGGCGCAGCTGCCCGCGCCGCTCCTGTTCACTGAAGTGCCGCTCCTCATAGCCCGGTTCGATGCCACGCTCGCCGGGCATGATCCAGATCTGCAGGAAGTGCACCGGCTCGCTGCTCGAGGCATTGAACTCGCTGTGCTGCACGCCGCGGCCGGCGCTCATGCGCTGCACGTCGCCCGGACCAATGGTCGAGCCATTACCCATGGAATCCTTGTGCGCCAGCGCACCCGAGAGCACGTAGCTGATGATTTCCATGTCGCGGTGCGAGTGGGTTCCAAAGCCCGCCCCTGCCTGCACGCGATCCTCGTTGATCACCCGCAGCGGACCGAAATCGACGTGCCTGGGATCGAAGTAGTCGGCAAACGAGAAGGTGTGGAACGACTTGAGCCAGCCGTGATCGGCGACCCCGCGCTCATCGCTGCGCCTGATTTCCTGCATCGCACTCTCCCTGGGACTATCGGCTTGAGATCATCGGCCACACATGGGGCCGGCGCGCCCGGAAAACAAGCGCCGGCGCCAGGGTCGAATTGCGCTAAAGTCAGCGCTGCTGCCGGGAACCAGAAGCCGATGGCTTTTACCACTGTACTCAACGCGTTGCTGCATTTCGGGTCGGTCGTGCTGCTGGCCGTGGGCGCGCTGTTGCCGATCGTGGACCCTCTGGGCGGCGCGCCCATCTACCTTGCGATGACCGCCTCGCTCACCCGCGAGGAGCGCGCCCGCATGGCGAAGTCGGTCGCGGTCAACAGCTTTCTGCTGCTGATCGCCTCGGCGCTGATTGGCGCCTACGTGCTCGATTTTTTCGGGCTGTCGATTCCCGCGGTACAGGTCGCGGGTGGCATCGTGGTGTGTTCCATCGGCTGGTCGCTGCTGAACAGTCCCAACTCCAAGCCGGCCCTGCAGCGCCCCAGCACGCCGGCGACACAGGTTGGGCAAGCAAATCCCGACGATCTGGCTCAGCGTGCCTTCTATCCGATGACCATGCCGCTGACCGTGGGCCCCGGTTCGATCTCGGTGGCCCTGACGCTGGGCGCCAATCCGGCGCCCGGCTTTCGCTCATTGCTGGCGACCTCGCTGGCGCAGGCGATCGGCATCCTGATCGTCGCGATCGGCGTCTATCTGTGCTATCGCTATGCCGACCGCATCCTGCAGAAGCTAGGCCCCACCGGTACCAGTGTGGTGGTGCGCCTGTCGGCGTTCATCCTGCTGTGCATCGGGGTGCAGATCTGCTGGAACGGCATCCACGGACTCATCGCCGCCGGCTTTCACCTCCCGCCGGCGCCCTGACGCACGCCTCCTAGCCGCTGTTGCGCAGTGCCGTGGCCACGGCGTTGATCGAAAGCTGCAGCCCTTCGCGGATGCGCGGATCCTTCTCCCCCGCCCGATGTCGCTTGAGCAGTTCGACCTGCAGCCAGTTGAGCGGCTCGATGTACGGCAGGCGCAGCCGGATCGCGGCATCGAGCGCCGGATGCTTCTCCAGCAGCCGCGTCTGCCCGGTCAGCGACAGCAGCGCGTCATGTGTCGCCTGCCAGCCGTCGCGGATGCGCCCGAAAATCGCCTGCGCCAGCGCGCGATCCTCGACCAGGCCGGCATAGCGCGCGGCAATGCCCATGTCGGATTTCGACAGCACCATCTCCAGGTTATCGAGCGTGGCGCGCAGGAACGGCCAGCCCTCGACCATCTCGCGCAGCAGCGCGCTGTCGCCGAACGAGCGCAGCGCATGGCCGACGCCGTACCAGCCCGGAAGCATGACGCGCGCCTGCGCCCAGCTGAACACCCACGGTATCGCGCGCAGGTCCTCGATACGATCCGAGTTGGTGCGCGACGCCGGCCGCGAGCCGATCTTGAGCTCCGCGATCTCGCGCAGCGGCGTCATCTGCTTGAACACGGTGGAGAACCCCTCGGTCTCGTACACCAGCGAGCGATAAGCCTGGAACGCCGCCTGCGACAGCGCATCCATCGCCGCGGCGAACCGTGGCCGATCGCGCGCCGAAACGCTGTCGCCCTCCAGCGATGCCATCAGGGTGGCCGAGGTGATGGCCTCGAGATTGCTGCTGGCGCTCTCGGCGGTGGCGTATTTCGCGGCGATGACTTCGCCCTGCTCGGTAATTCGAATGCGGCCGTTGACCGTGCCGTGCGGCTGCGCGCGTATCGCCGCCACCGACGAGCCGCCGCCGCGGCCCACGGCGCCGCCGCGGCCGTGGAACACCTGCATGCGCGTGCCGCGCTGCTCGAACACCTCCGCCAGGGTGCGCGTGCCTTGGTGCAGGCTCCACACCGAGGTCAGATAACCGCCATCCTTGTTGGAATCGGAGTATCCGACCATGACTTCCTGGTAGCCGTGCGATGAGGTGATGACCGCCACTTCCGGCAGCGACAGCCAGTCGCGCATGATCTGCGAGGAATTCTTAAGATCGGCGATGGTTTCAAACAGCGGCACCACCATGATCGAGGCGCGCCGCGCGCCGTGTCCGCGGTACAGGCCAGCCTCCTTGAGCAGAATGTTGACCTCGAGCAGATCGGACACGCTGTCGCATTTGGACACGATGTAGGTGGTGATGCACCCCGGGCCGTACATCTCGTGTCCGCGGGCCGCGGCGCGAACGATGGCGAGCTCGGACAGCGTTTCGGCGCTGTAGCTGGCGAATGGACTGGCCAGCAGTCGCTCGCCGGCCAGCTCGCGGCGCAGCAGTTCAACCCGCGCGGCCTCCTCCAGCCCCTGGTAGTTTGCCTCGACCCCGGCGACCTGCAGCAGCTCCGTGACCACGCGCGCGTGAACGTCCGAGTTCTGCCGCAGGTCCAGCGTCGCCAGGTGAAAACCGAAGGTCTCCACCGCGCGGATCAGGCGTGACAGTGCCCCGCCGCGCCCGAGCCAGCCGCGGCTGCTGGTCTCCAGCGACTGCTCCAGCGCCAGCAGGTCGGAGCGCAGGCTCTCGGCATCCGGATATGCCTCGCCCGCCACCGACGCCGGACGCGGCGGCGCGCGACCGGTCAGGTTCTTGTAGGTCGCCGCCAGCCGCGCATAGCAGCCGGTGATCGCGCGCCGGTACGGTTCGTCGCGGCGCGTCGGGTTATTGTCGCCGCTTTCCTCGGCCATCCGGTCCACCGCCTTGGTGACCGACGCCAGCTCGTTGGAGATCGACAGCTCGGCGCCCATCGCATGCAGCCGCTCCAGGTAATCGGCCAGCACCGTCTGCGCCGCGCGCCCCAGCGCGCGCTGCAACGAGTCCGCGGTGACGTTCGGATTGCCGTCGCGGTCGCCGCCGATCCAGCTGCCCAGTCGCAGGAAACTCTTCGGGCGATGTTTGAGCACCCGCTCCCAGCGCGCGTACAGCGACGGCAGTAACGGCAGGAAAATATCGCGCATGTAGGCCAGTGCCGCTTCCACCTCATCGGTGACGTACAGCCGCTCGCGCCGCAGCGCCCGCGTCTGCCACAGCAGTGCAATCTGGCGCGCGATGGCGTGCTCGATCAGCTCGCCTTCGGGGGTCTCGGTGCGACCCGCATCGCGCATACGCATCATCACCGCGATACGGTTGCGATGGTCGAGCATGCTCTTGCGCATCACTTCGGTGGGATGCGCGGTCAGCACAGGCACGATCAGCGCGCGGTTGAGCAGCGCCACCGCCTGGTGACCATCGATGCCGAGCGAGGCCAGGCGCTGCAGGGCGGCCGCAAGATCGCCGCCTTCCTTTTCTGCAGCACTGCCGTGCAGGTCCTCGGCCAGATTGGCCAGCATCGAAAACAGCATGAAGCTGCGCACGAAGGCGACGGTCTCATCGAGTGTCAGGGTGTCCAGGCCTGGCCCGACGCCACGCACCTCACCCACACCGCGATAACGATCCACCGAAGTGGCGCGGATGAATTCGATGCGCCGGAACAGCGCCTCGCCGCCATATTCACGAATCACGTCGCCGAGCAGCTTGCCGAGGAAACGCACATCGGCGTTCTGCGTGATGACCAGGGTCGATTGGGACATGAGCATCCGGCGCTTGAGTCGGACTGCTACTGAAACACAGTGGGTCGTTCGCTGTCGACGTTAGCCGCCGGACGGCGCTGCCCTAATAATGGGCAGCGCAGCGCCCTGATAACGGGCAGCGGGCGCTGCTGGCCGATGAAGCCGGCCCGCAGCTGCCGTGCCGCGGGCCGGACTTCGGACGCTCAGAACAGCGCCGCAGCCTTCTGAATTGCGATGTAGACGCCGATCAGGAACGGGATGCCGATCGCGGCCCAGGCCAGCACGCCGGCGAAGCCGAAGCTCCCCCGGGCGGCATGCTCGGCATCGCCGGCGGTGCGATCCTCGTGCTGCAGCGCCTTCTCGCGCGCCAGTTGCTCGGCAGTCATGTAGTGCCTTGGATTTACCGGGCGCACCAGCAGATTGCACACTAGTCCGACCAACAGCAAACCGGCCAATATATATAAGGTGTGGTCGTACACCAGATTGTGGGCGACGCCGGCATCGATCTGCGCCTGGCGCACGGCGGCGATCAGGAACGGTCCGGCAATGCCTGCCACCGACCAGGCCGTGAGCAGCCGACCGTGGATCGCCCCCACCATCTGCGTGCCGAACACATCCGCCAGGTACGCCGGAATGGTCGAAAATCCGCCGCCATACATCGTCAGGATCAGGCACACGGCGCTCACGAACAGCGCCGCCTGCCCCAGGTGGCCGAAGGTCGGCAGGCTGATGTAGAGCGCCATGCCGAGGAGAAAGAAGATCGCGTAGGTCACCTTGCGGCCGATGTAGTCCGACAGCGACGCCCAGAAGATTCGGCCGGCGCTGTTGAACAGGCTGATCAACCCGACCAGCCCGGCGGCGGAGGCCACCACCGCGGCTTTCTGTGCCGGCGTCAGCTCGCCGGCAGTGCTGATTCCGATCAGGTGCGCGCCGAATACGTCCTGCAGCATCGGGCTGGCCATCGAGATGACACCGATGCCGGCGGTCACGTTCATGCACAGCACGCCCCACAGCAGCCAGAACTGCGGCGTCTTCCACGCTACATTCAGATGGACCTGATGCGGGGTGATCATCGCCTTGGCTGCACCGCTGGCGGGCGGGTTCCAGCCTGAAGGCTTCCAGCCGCTGGGAGCGATGCGCATGCCGAAGGCGCCAGCGGACATGGCAAGGAAGTAGATGATCCCCATGGTGATGAGAGTAGCGGACACGCCTTTGGCCGGCACGCCGGCACCAAAGTACTTCATCAACGCCACAGCCAGCGGCGCGCCGATCATCGCACCGCCGCCATAGCCCATGATGGCAAAGCCGGTCGCCATCCCGCGCCGGTCGGGGAACCACTTGATGAGCGTGGATACCGGGCTGATGTAACCAAGCCCCTGGCCGACCCCGCCGAGGATGCCGGCACCGAGCCACAGTAGCCACAGCTGGTGCATCGAGACTCCGATGCCCCCGAGTACCAGACCACCCCCCCAGCACAGTGCGGCGATGAAGCCGGCCCTGCGCGGGCCGGCGTGCTCGAGCCAGCCGCCCCACAGCGCGGCGGAAATGCCGAGCACCGCGATGAAAAATTCAAAGGTGTGCGTGACCAATGGCACACTCCAATTGCAGGTCGTGGACACCAGCATGGCGGCAAGTCCCAGCGCCTTGCAGCTTGCGTCGTCGGTGCCGCTCAGCAACTTGCTCATCGGCAGCCAGAACACTGAAAACCCGTAGGCCATGCCGATACACAAGTGGATCGCCAGCGCCGCAGGCGGCACCAGCCAGCGGTTGAAATTCGGTCCGGCGACCGAGCGATCGCGGTCCAGCAGTCCCGCGGACGCTGCGGAAGTGGTTAGCGCTTCAGACATGGTGTCCCCTCGCTTGCGGTTATGGTTTTATTGAGAAGTTCCAGACCCCGCCACATGATAATTCATGTCGCGCCCGGGCCAGCAAAATTACCGTGTCGGGGCGGCGATTATGTCCCCGGGCCCGGACTCTTGTATGCACTGCACAATCGAGCGGTCGTGGGGCCGGCGGCTCATATCCGTCGAGTCCTACAGCGCGAGCCGGCCGCGGGCCAATGACGGGGTTGGCGGGGCAGCGGGATGCTGTGTCCATCCAGGGCACGGAGCGGGTAATGACCAGCAGTTTACGGACTACGACCGGTGATCAAGATCTCCAGCGCGCCAGCGCGGGCCCCGACGACACCAGTGCTGCGATCGACCGGCCGTCGCAAAACCGTGAGCGCCAGCGACGTTCCGCGCCCGCAGGCAGCGCGCCCGCAGGCAGCGCGCCCGCAGGCAGCGCGCCCACCGCCAGTGCACCGATATCGACTGTTCCTGCGGCGAGTCGCCCGGCGTCCAGGGCCGCGGTGCCTGGGTTATCGACGCAGCCACAGCGAGCGACCCGAACGTCGGCCAGTTTTGGCCCGGCCTCTTCACGCGAGGCCCTGATCGCTACCGCGGCTTACTATCGAGCCCAGGCGCGCGGTTTTCAGCCCGGGCACGAGTTGCAGGATTGGCTGGCGGCCGAACGTGAGGTCGACGGCGTCGGTTCCGCTCCGATCTGAGCTTCAGGCCTGCCCTGGCGGCATTTCAACTGACGACCCCGGTCGTCCCAGCTTGGCTACCGCCGCGCACAGCGCTTCGGTGTTGACCGGCTTGGGCAGGTGCATCTGGAATCCGGCGCCGATGGCATCGAGCCGGTCTGCGGAACGCGTAAACGCGGTCAGCGCAATCGCGGGCAGTTTCTCTGCCGGGTAACCGCCGGCTCGCAGTGCGCGCATCAATTGGTAACCGTCGCGCTTGGCCATGCCGATGTCGCTCACCAGCACGTTCGGGACCGCCTGGCCGACCTGTGCCAGCGCCTCGTCCGCTCCCGAGGCCTCGCTCACCTGGGCCCCGGCATCGTGCAGCAGGCGCGCGATCAGCGCGCGGGCGTCCGGGTCGTCTTCGACCACCAGCACGTGAATGCCGGACAACAGCGCAGCTTCCGCGACCGGCCGTGGTGACGCCTGCTCCCTCGTAATCGGCAGCCGTACGGTGAAACTCGTGCCAAATCCCTCACCGGGGCTGCTCGCCTCGATCGTTCCGCGATGCGCTTCCACCAGGTGTCGGACAATTGTCAGACCGATGCCCAGCCCGGCGAAACTCTTGCTGGCGCCGGAATCCTGTTGACTGAAGCGATCGAAGATGCGCGGCAGGAACTCGGCGCTGATGCCCTGACCGGTATCGGCAACTTCGATCTCGAAACTGTCGTTCCGAACCCGCGCAGTGACGTCGATGCGCCCACCCTTGGCGGTGAACTTTATTGAATTGCTCAACAGATTCCACACCACCTGCTGCAGGCGCGACTCGTCGCCCAACACCTTGGCACCGCGATCGGTGATGTGCGACTCGATCTTGACACCCTTGGCCAGCGCTTGCGGCGCCACCACATCCAGCGCGGCATCGATGGCCGAGGATGGATCGATGACCTCCAGATCGAAGCGCATCTTGCCGAATTGGATGCCGGCGAAATCCAGCAGGTCCGCGATCAGGTGCGACTGGACGCGCGAATTTCGCTCGATGGCTTCTATACCCTGCGCAATCAGTGGCGTTGTTCCTGGCAGGCGGCCCAGCACCTTGGCCCAACCCAATATCGCGTTGAGCGGATTGCGCAGTTCGTGCGACAGCATGGCCAGGAATTCATCCTTCAGCCGGTTGCTGCGCTCGGCCTCGGCGCGCGCCGCACGCTCACTGGCAAGCAGCCGCTCGCGCTCGGCTTCCGAGCGCCGCCGCTCGGTGATGTCGGTGGCGATCGCTATGCGCGCGCCGCTCCCGACTTCGCTGGCGATGCGCCATTCCACGTCGGCGAAGCTGCCGTCTACCCGCACCACCGACAGCGTGCCCTCCCAGTGGCCGTGCTGGTCCAGCTCGATGCGAACGCGATTGACATCGGCGGCTTGCACGGCTGCGATCAGGCTCACCATGGGGCGATCGATGATGTCGCCACGCTCGCGGCCTGCAAGAGCGCAGAACGCCGGATTGACGTCCCGGTAGTCGAGATCCGAGTCGAGCAGCGCGATGCCGCTCGAGGCCAGTTCGAATACAGTGCGAAAGCGGGTATCGGCGGCGCGCTTGATGATGTCTGCCTTGCGCGCAAACAGCAGCGCTTTGACGGTGGCGATCAGTACCGCCGGATCGGCCGGGTGGGTCAGATAGCTGTCCGCGCCCGCGGCCAGTCCCTGCGCCATGTCGCTGCTTTCCATGAAGGTAGCCGACAGGTGAACGATGGGCAGGTACGCCGTGCGGCTACGCGCGCGCAGCTGGCGGCAGATCTCAAAACCGTCCATGTCCGGCAGGTTGATATCGAGCACCAGCAGGCTGATGTCTTCCTCCGCCAGGGCCATCGCCCGAGTGCCGTTGTCGGCCTCGATCACCTCGAAGCCGGCCGAACGAAGAATGCGCGAGGTTGCATACAGCGACGCCGGATTGTCGTCGACCACCAGTATCTTCTGTTCGCGTACCTGCTCGGGCATCTGCTGGCTCATCTGGCCTCCTCGGCGGCGACCCCGGCCTGATAACGCAGCGGTATCGCCACCCAGAATCGCGAACCTTTTCCCAGCTCGCTGGTGGCACCGACCCGCCCGCCCAGCAGCCCGGCGAACTTGCGTGCCAGCGACAACCCAAGCCCAGTGCCTCGCAGGCGCCGCTGCAGTCGGGTATCGAGCTGGACAAAGTCGGAAAACAAGGTCGGAAGATGCTCGCTTGCGATGCCGATCCCGGTATCGGTCACGGAAAACTCGACCTCCGCATCGCCAATCAGCTGCGCCACGATGCGCACTTCTCCTTCGCTGGTGAACTTGAGCGCATTGGAGATGAAATTGCGAAGTATCTGCGACAGTTTCTTGTCGTCGGTGTAGATGCGCGGCAGCGTCTCGGGCTCCTCGAAAATCAGCAACACCGAGCTCGAGGCGACAATCGGCTTGAACATGCCGCGCAGCGCCGAGAACAGATCCACCATCTCGAACCATTCGGGTGAGATGGTGATCCGGCCCGCCTCCACCTTCGCCAGATCGAGCAGATCATTGACCATTTCCGTCAGCTCGAGGGCGGCGCCGCGCACGAACTCGAGCTGTCGGGCCTGTTCGCCGGTAAGCGGTCCGTCCATGCGCGCCAGCAGCAGGTTGGTCAGGCTGGTGATGGACGTCAAAGGGGTGCGAAACTCGTGGCTCATATACGACAGAAAGCGGCTCTTCAGGTCGGCGGCTTCGCGCAACAGCGCCGCCTGATCATCGAGTTCTGCGTACAGCGCCACCACGCCCTTGTTGGTTTCGAGCAGCTCGGCGCGCAGCGAGTCGATGTCGAGCTCGCGTTGCAGCAGTCGCTCGCGCAGCACGACCTCGGATTCTCCCATTGTGGGCGCACTGGCGGGCATCAGGCGAACACCAGCACGGTAGCATCGTCGCGACCGCGTGCATGGTCGCGGTACAGCACCGCCGCCACGGTCGCCGGGTGGCGCTGCAGCAGGCCCTCCCTGCGTGCCAGGTCCCAGCGCGAGGAGACACCGTCGGAATGCATCACCACCATGCTCGCGGGTGCGCGCAGGTACTCGAATTGCTGCAGCCGCGCCATGCGCAATCCGAGCGTGCCGTTATGCGATGTCAGGCCCTGCGATTTTTCATACGTAATCAGCGCGGCTGAGATATTGCCCACGCCGGCGTAACTGAGTTGCCCCTGTGCGTCACTACGGGCACACGCGGCAGCGGCGCCGCGAGTGCCGGCGAGGCTGCGATGCATGCGCTCGATCAGAAGCTTCGGCGCATCGAACGGTGTCTCCCCGAACGTGCTGGTCGAGCAGTGCGCAGCCCGCGCGGCCAGTGGACCATGTCCCAGACCGTCCACCACCAGTGCGGCGGTGATGTGCCCGTCGGTCGCAAGTCGCCAGCTGTCCCCGCACTCGCTCTCGCCTGCCACCGGCACGCTGATCGCCCCGAAGCGCCCGGCAGCACGCGCACCCACGCGTGCCATCACGACAGTGCCGCCAGCGGCCACCGAGTACAGGTCGAACTCCGCCGCCAGGCGGCGCACGGCGCCCAAGCCCGTTCCGGCGGTGCCACCGGTCGAATAACCATCCTTCAGGCAGCTCTCTATGTTGTGCATGCCGCGGCCGCGATCGATCGCCAGCAGCTCAATCAGGGTCGCATTACCGGTGAGGATGGGCTGCAGCAGCAGTTCGCCCCCGCCGCCATGTTGCAACAGGTTGTTGCCCAGCTCGGTCGCCACGATCGCCACGCGACCGCTCATGGTCGCATCAAGTCCATGGGCCTGCGCCAGGCGCTGCGCATCGCGGCGCGCCTCGCCTACTTTGCTGTCGTCGTCGATCAGGTGACGGCATTGCGCAACGGTGCCCTGAAGTTCCATGTGTTACTTCCAGCGGGTGATGCTCACACGCGTGCCGGCGCCGGGCCTGGAATCGATCTCGAACTGGTTGACCAGCCTTTTTGCTCCCGACAGGCCCATTCCCAATCCGGTGCCGGACGTCCAGCCGTCGGTCATCGCCATTTCCATGTCCGCTATTCCCGGCCCCTCGTCGCTGAATGTCAGCTTCAGGCCTCTGCGGCGGCCATCATCCAGCAGTTCCCAGCGCATGCTGCCACCACCACCATAGACCAGTGCATTGCGCGCCAGCTCGCTCGCGGCCGTGACCATTTTTGTCTGGTCCACCAGCGAGAATCCCAATTCCTGAGTCAGTCGCCGCACCAGCTGGCGAGCGAGCACGATTTCGTGCTCCGACCCAAGCGGCGCCTCATTGAGCGCCGCGCTCAAGCGCGTCCTGCTTTCAAGCGTTCCGACGCAGGAGCGCCATGCCGCGCTCCACGTTGAGCGCGGTAGCGATACCCGGTAGCGACAGGCCCAGCTCCACCAGCGTTATTGCAACTGCCGGTCGCATTCCCACCAGCACGGTGGCCGCGTCCAGGATGCGAGCCATGCCTGAGATGTCGGAGATCATGCGGCCGATGAAGGAATCCACCATTTCCAGCGCGGAGATGTCGATCAATACCCCCTTGGCGCCAAAGCGCGCGATGGCCGCGGTAAGATCATCCTGCAGTTCCATGGCCATCTGATCGTGCATGTCAACCTGAATGGTGACGAGCAGCAGTTCGCCCATGCGCAAAATCGGGATACGTTGCACGGCTTCGCTCAGTGCGAAATCGTATAGCCGCCGCGCTTTAGCGCCAGCGCCAGTGCATCGGCGAGATTGGCTTTGGTGACAACGCCCTGAAGATCCACACCCAGGTGCACGATGGTCTGGGCGATCTGCGGCCGAACTCCGCTGATGATGCATTCCGCGCCCATCAGCCGCAGCGCAGTCACGGTTTTCAGCAGGTGCTGCGCCACCAGCGTATCCACGGTTGGCACGCCGGTAATGTCGATGATGGCCATCTCGGAGCCGGTGTCGACGATTTTCTGCAGCAGCGACTCCATCACTACTTGAGTGCGCTGCGAGTCCAACGTTCCGATCATCGGCAGCGCCAGGATGCCGTCCCATAATTTCACCACCGGAGTGGACAGCTCCAGCATTTCCTCCTGTTGCCGGTTGATCAGCTCTTCGCGCGCTCTCTGAAACGTGGTTACCGTGTGCAGTCCGAGCGAATCGAGCAGTTGCGTCGCGGCCCAGATCTCCTCGGCCAGCACGTCCGCGTTGCCAGCGGCCTCCAGTTTGAGCGCCTGGAACAACGGCCGCTTGAACGAGAAGATGAAGGTCGCTGTCTCCCCGGAGGAAAAGCCAAGTTGGGCCCGGGAGCGCGACAGCGCTTCGAGAAACTCGCGCAACGGCCTGGACTGTGCGGCATTCAGGTCGACGCCCTGCTTGCTCTCGGCCGCAGCGGCCAGCAACTGCAGAAACTGCGCGCCCTGCTGCTCCAACTCCTGGGGGCTGATGCGATGCTTGGCGCCCGCGTCCGAACCCGACGTCGCAAGGTCGGTAAGCCAGTCGGTCTGAAGTTGTTTGGCGCGCTTTTTGAGTACCGCCGCGATCATGCCGCTGGACGCCATTGCTGTCCTTCTCCCTTGGATGTAACGATGTTAACATGGCCGCATCATTGTTCCGGCCACGCCTGCAGCACAGCTTGAGCCCGCAAGCACCCGAGAATCCACGACATTCCAGCGCTGTATCTTTTACAAAGCTGGCCCTTCGGCCTGTGGCGTGAGTTCGCGCTGACACGCCGGCGGCTAACACGCTGCTGCCGTGACCTGCGATGACGGCACAAGCTCTCGCCGTGACACCGACAGTACATCAGGAGCCTGCAACATGAAGAACGCCCGCAGCACGCCGCCGCGGCAAAAATCAGCGGCACGCCATCGCACACAACGCGGCTTGACGGCGACCTCGCCGGCTCGCGACGAGGCAGGAGACGACGCTGCGGATGAGAGCGGAAATCGGGCGCTGCACTCGGTGGCCTCAGGGCCGAATCCGAATCTCGGTCGCGACGATATCGAACGCGTGCCGCCGGGCGGACCCGGGGAAGGCAGTGTCGAGTCGACATGATGGTTTTTGGCAGCGCTGCGTTAGCTCATGCAGCGCCGGCGCTGGCTCCTGAAGCGAACACCGCATAGCCGTTGGTGTACATCACGGCTGGGCGAGACTTCGCGAACAGATTGACCATTTCGCGGTTGAAGGCCGGCAGATCCTCCGGCTTGCGGCTGGTCACGAGGTTGCCATCCACCACCACCTCCGCGTCGGTCCAATGCCCGCCGGCGTTCTCGATATCCGTCCTGAGCGAGGGCCACGAAGTCATGGTCCGGCCGCGCGCCGCCCCGCTCTCGATCACGGTCCACGGGCCATGACAGATCGCGGCCACCGGCTTGTCGGCATCGAAGAAGCCTTTGACGAACGCAACGGCTTTCGGCTGCATGCGCAAGGCATCCGGATTCATCACGCCGCCCGGCAGCACCAGCGCGTCAAAGTCATCCGGCTCGGTGTCATCTAGCGTCAGGTCGACCCGCACTTCATCCCGAGCCCAGTTCTTGTGCTGCCAGCCGCGCAAAGTCCCGCTCCTGGGCGATACTATCCAGATGTTCGCTCCCGCCCGCGTCAGCGCCTCGACCGGCTCCATCAGCTCGGCTTGTTCGAATCCGTCGGTCGCCAAAATGGCTACATTCAGTTCTTTAAGCGTTTTTTCCGCCATGAGGCTCTCCTACGTAGCTGGGGCCGGTGTTATTGGGGAACTGTACCCTCTGCCAAACGGGGTCTGATGTGGCATCGGGGCGTTGCAGCATATTTCGATCAGACGATGCTGACAGCAGGCCGGCTGGTGCAGCCATGACGCGCGCTTTCGGCCGGATGCTGGTCGGGGGCGCGTTGCTTGCCATCATGGTGGCGAGCCGGGCGGAGATCATCGACTCGGCGGCGGAATCCGGCCCGGCCACCGGACTGGCCGATTCCGCGGCGCTGCGTGCGACGGTCTATGGCACCCCGGCAAAGGACATCGCGCCGATGCCCGAGCGCGTGCCACTGGAGGAAATCAATATCGCGCTGCCGTGGGCGCAGCCGGTGCCGGCGGTGTTCTGGTTCGACCGCCGGCTACGCGTGTGGTTTTCCCCCCAGCCCAAACCCGCACCGCTGGCGATCGTGATCTCCGGCGCCGGCAGCGATGGCAACACCGCGAAGCTGGCGCTGCTGCGCGCAGCGCTGTACGGCGCCGGCTACCACGTCCTGACCATGCCATCGCCGACGTTCCCCGGCTTCATCGTCTCGGCATCGAGCACCGGTGTGGCCGGCGATCTGCGGCAGGACAGCCGCGATCTGTATGCAGCGATGCAGCAGATCGTCGCGCACCTCGCGCATCGAGTTCAGATCACCGATATCGACGTGCTGGGCTACAGCCTGGGCGGCGCCAATGCCGGCATGGTCAAGTCGATCGATTCGGCGCAGGGCAAGCTGAAAATCCATCGCGCAGTCATGATCAACCCGCCGGTCGGCCTGTTTACCTCGCTCGCCCGGCTCGACCGGCTGTTCACCATCAGCATTGGTTCCGGCGACACCGCCGTGGAGCGACTGTACGCCAGGCTGTACGCCGGGATTGCAAACGTCTACCGGACCTCGGACCAGATCGCGCTCGGTGACAGCGATCTGCTGGTCGCGGCCACCACGGTGCTGAAGACCGATGCGGATTTCTCCGCCGCCATCGCCCTGAGCTTTCGCATCTCGCTGGTCAATGTATTCTTTGCCGGAGACCTGTATGCGCGTACCGGTGTAGTGGTGGATCCGAATCATCCGCCGGGCGTCGGCGACTCACTCGAGAACATCGCGCGCGAGCTGCGGAGCAAGCCATTCTCTGAATACTTCGAGAAGGTGTTCGCACCTTACTACCTGGCGCATCGGCCCGGTTCGACCCGCGAATCGCTGCTGGCCGGCAACCGCCTGCAGGTTATCGGCACCGAGTTGCACGATGATCCTGACTACTACGTGCAGACCAACAGCGATGACCCGATATTAATCCAGCCCGAACTGGCGTGGCTGCGCGCAACGCTCGGCAACCGGATCGCGGTCTACGATCACGGCGGGCACCTGGGCAACCTGGGCGAGCGGCGTCAGGTCGCCGATATGCTTGATATGCTGGCCGGGACTTGGGACAGTGCGCATGATGCGCCGTCCGTCAATCGGTCGAGGTGAATGTACATCCAACGCCGCGCGCAATGGCCGCGGCGCGGTCGATCGCTTCATACGGATTGGCGTTTCCCTGCAACGGAATGAACGCGACCATCGCAGCTGGCTGATCGGCGCAGCGGTATGGTAGACGGACACGGCAGCACATCACCGCGATGAAGCCTATCGACATCCTGGCGGCGCGCAATATCGTTGGCGAAGGCATCCTGTGGGATTCGCGCCGCGAATTGCTGTGGTGGACCGACATCCAGGGCCGGGAGCTGTACTGCTACGACTGGGCGCGCTCGTCGATGCAGGTGCTTGATACGCCCGAGCGCGTCGGCTCGTTCGGCCTGGTCGCGCACAGCGAGCGCCTGATCACCGCATTCGCCAGCGGCATTGCGTTGTATGACACCCGCGATACGACGGTCGAATGGCTGGCGCGTCCGGACGCCATCGTGCCGGGCATCCGCTTCAATGACGGTCGTGTCGACCGCCGCGGACGATTCTGGAGCGGTACCATGGTGGAAGACCCGCAGTGCCAGACGCGCGGCTGCCTGTATTCGGTCGACGCCGTCGGCGGCATGCGCTGCCACGTGCGCGACGTTGGCATTTCCAACGGACTGTGCATGAGCCCGGACGGCTCGCGGCTGTATTTCGCCGATTCGCCGACGCGCACAATTTTCGTTTTCGACCTGATTGAGCCTGCCGGGGACCTGGGCCCGCGCCGGGTGTTCGCGCGCACACCGCACGGCGCTCATCCGGATGGAGCCGCGGTCGATGTCGATGGCTGCGTCTGGAGTGCGCACTGGGGCGCGGGCTGCGTAGTTCGCTACACGCCCGACGGCCGGATCGATCGCACCCTGCAGGTACCGGCGTGCCAGCCGACCTGCGTCTGTTTCGGCGGGCCGGATCTGGATGTCCTCTGCGTGAGCAGCGCACGCGAAGGACTGGACCAGGCAACGCTGCAAGCCGAGCCGCACGCCGGTGCCGTGTTCCTGTACCGTACTGGCGCGCAAGGCTTACCTGAGCCGGAGTACCAGCCATGAATACTCGTGTTCGAGGCCCGAATCTCACCCACAGCATCGCCAACCACATCGGCATCGCGATCGTGACCGGCGTCTCCTCGGTAACGAGCCACCGGTAGCGTAGGGCAGCCATGGCGCGCATCAAGATTGCGATCGTCGGTCTGGGCAAGATCGCCCGTGACCAGCACGTTCCGGCGCTGGCCGCCAACGACCAGTTCGAATTGATCGCAGGTGCCAGCCCGCATAGCCGCTTGCAGGGACTGCCCCACTACGCCGACCTTGCGACGCTGCTGCGGGCCGAGCCCGGGGTGTCGAGCGTGGCACTGTGCACTACGCCCCAGGTGCGCTACGACAGCGCGCGCTACGCGCTGCTGCAGGGACGGCACGTGCTGCTAGAGAAGCCTCCCGGCATGACCGTGAGCGAAGTGCTCGAACTGGTGCGGCTTGCCACACAAAAACAGCTGGCGCTGTTTGCGACCTGGCATTCGCGCCACGCGCGCGCCGTGGAGCCGGCGCGAGCCTGGCTGGCGACCCGCACGCTACGCAGCGTCCGGGTGGACTGGAAGGAGGACGTGCGCGTCTGGCATCCCGGCCAGACCTGGATCTGGCGAGCCGGCGGCCTGGGTGTGTTCGATCCGGGGATCAATGCGCTGTCTATCCTGACCCGCATCATCCCCGGCGGCCTGGTCCTCAAGGACGCCGAGCTGTCCTTTCCCAGTAACTGCGAGACACCGATTGCCGCATCGGTGCAGCTGGCGTGCGCCGACGGCGCACCGGTGGATATGCAGCTCGACTTTCTTCACCCCGGAACCCCATGCTGGAATATCAGCGTTGACACCGACGACGGCCGGCTGCAGCTGCTGATGGGCGGCAGTGTCATGCGGCTCGACGATCAGCCGCTGGCAACGGCGCCGGCCGAGGAGTACCCGAGCCTGTACGCGCATTTTGCACAGCTGGTACGCGCACGCGCGATCGATGCCGACTTAGCGCCGCTGCAACTGGTGGCTGACGCGTTCCTGTGCAGCCGACACGTAGAGGTAGAGCCGTTCGTGGAATGACCCGATGATTCAGTCGATCGCAGCGGCGCGGGAATGGCACGGCGTGGATGCCGCCGTGTTCCGCGACCAGATCGTTGCCGCGAAGCAGCCCGCGGTCCTGCGGGGGCTGATGAAACACTGGCCGGCGGTACCGGCGGCCCAAAACTCGGTACGCGCCTTGCGCGACTACATCAAGGGCTACGACAGTGGCGGTGAAGTCGATCTGCTGATCGGCGAGCCGTCGATCCAGGGGCGATTCTTCTACCGCGAGGACCTGAAATGACCCCGCGAACTCGCAACGCATATCAAGGCGGCGCTGCAGAAGCGCCTGCGGCGCTCATGAGCACTGTGCGTGCTGCCGGCCTGCGAGCCGCGACACTGTGGCTCGCCTGGGCGTTGTGGCTGGTGGCTGCATCGTGGGCCCGGGCGCAGCAGAGCGGCTTTCACGATGCGCCCGCATCTTCGCAGGCCCTCGCCAATCCGTACCAGGGAGTGGCAGAGGCGCAGACCGGGCGCGAACTGTATGGCGCGCACTGCGCCTCATGTCACGGGGGCAGCGCGCAAGGTAGCGGCACCATCCCGCCGCTGGCGCACAGCGCGGCACAAACCGCGACCGACGGCGAGCTGTTCTGGTTCATTACCACCGGCTCGGTGAAGGACGGCATGCCGTCCTGGTCGGCGCTACCCGAACAGCAACGCTGGCAGCTTGTTACCTATCTGAAGACACTGAACGGCGTCCCGGGCATTGCCGTAACGAGCGCCGCAGCGCCGGCCCCGATTGCCGACGCGCCGCCGCCGACGCCGCCCTTTACCGACTTTCGTTTCGAGCGGCCGGGCAACACGCGCCGCATCACGGTCAATGACCTGCCCGCCCCTTTTGCCAGCGCTTCGGCCGCCAACGCGCCCACTGTCGTGGCGCGACCGCAGAACGCGATGCCGCAGGCGCCCGCCGGCTTCACGGTCGGCTTGTACGCGCAGGGGCTGGCGCGACCGCGCGTGATCCATACTGCGCCCAACGGCGACATCTTCGTCGCGGAAAGCAGCGGCGGGCGAATCCGGGTGTTCCGCGGCATCGACGCGCATGGCGAACCCAGGCGCTCGCAGATATTCGCCGAACACCTGAAGCAGCCGTATGGCATCGCCTTCTATCCGCAGGGAGCGCATCCGCACTGGGTGTACGTGGCCGACACCGAGGCGGTATGGCGCTTTCACTATCGGAATGGTGACCTTCAGGCCAGCGCGGCGCCCGAACGCATCATCGAACTGCCGTACGCCGGGGGCCACTGGACACGCGACCTGAGTTTCTCCCAGGATGGCAGCACGCTGTTCGTTGCCGTCGGCTCGCACTCCAACGTCGATGATCCGGACACCACGCCGGCGGAACACGAGCGCGCCAACATCCTTGCCTTTGATCCGGATGGATCGCACCAGCGAGTCTACGCTTCCGGTATCCGCAACCCGTCAGGCATTGCTGTCGATCCCGACAGCGGGCAGCTGTGGTGCACCGTCAATGAGCGCGACGGCCTGGGCGACAACCTGGTCCCCGACTACATCACCTCGGTGCGTGAGGGCGGCTTCTATGGCTGGCCCTGGTGGTACATCGGCGGCCATCAGGACCCGCGCCACGCCGGCAGGCATGCGGAACTTCAGAGCCACGTCATCGTGCCAGACGTATTGCTGCAGCCGCACGACGCCTCGCTGCAGATCGCGTTCTACCGCGGTAAGAGGTTTCCGCAGGCTTACGCCGGCGACATCTTCGCCACGCAGCATGGCTCCTGGAACAAGTCGGTGCGCGCCGGCTATGAAGTGATTCGAATCCCGCGCCACCACAGCGGCAGCGCCAGCGGCGAATACCAGGATTTCCTCACCGGCTTCGTCATGCCCGATGGCCAGGTGTGGGGGCGCCCCGTCGGCATCACCGTTGCGCGCGACGGATCGCTGCTGGTCACAGACGACGGCTCCAATTCGATCTGGCGCATCGATTATGTCGGTCACTAGACCAGCCGCGCCGCGGCCGGCGGTGGGTCTGAATGGCCAGCCCGACAGCCACGAGTCCTGTCAGGCCCATGAACGCAGGGCTTTCAACGGTCTTGCGCTGGTGCTGATCCAATCGACCGCCAGGAGCGGCGGCATCATCCTCAAGGCATCGGCGCCGTCGCTGGCCGGCGCGCAGATCAATATCTTCGCGCGTTAGGCCGCCATGTACCCGGCGAATGAGCCCACTTGCACCTGCCTTTTCCGGCGGCGCTAATGTATATAGACCGCATATCAAACCTACCCGAACTGCCATGGCCGCGAGCGACGCTGGACGACACACTGGTGGTTTTTCACAACCACGGCGGATACTCGGGTAATGAGGGCGCTGCTTCTCGTAGGGATGGCCGGGCTGGCCATGGGCGGCTGCGCTTCGCACAACCCGTCGATCCGCCGGCTACCGGATCAGACACCTGCCGCTGACAATGCCGCCGCGGTAAAGCAGGCCGCCGAAATCGCGTCCGCTGCCGGCGCGATCCAGGCACGCGCCGCGAGTGCGGGCGCCTCCCAAACCGTGACATCACTGACAGCAGCCGACGCACCGTCGATGTACAGCTACGACCCCCTGGAGCGCATCAACCGCTACACCTATAAATTCAACGCGCAATTTGATGAGGCGGTATTCCTGCCGGTGGCCGACACCTATCGCCGGCTGCCCTCGCCGATACGCACCGGCGTGCACAACTTCTTCGATAACCTGTCCGAGCCCAAGAGCGTGGTCAATTTCGTGTTGCAGGCGCGGCCGGTGTTCGGGCTGCGCAGCCTGGGAAGATTCATTATCAACAGCACGCTCGGCATTGGCGGCCTGTTTGACGTCGCCGCGCACCTCAGGCTCAAGGCCTATCTGACCGGGTTCGGCGCCACATTGTCCATCTGGGGGATGCACCCGGGCCCGTACCTGGTGATTCCGATTCTCGGACCGGCAACATTGCGTGACGGTGTGGGCATGCTGGCTGATTACGCTGTCGCCTACGTCATCAATGTCGCCGACCTGTATCGCGGCGATCAGTCCTGGGCGCTGGGAACGCTGAATGCGATCGACCTGCGTGCCAATACCGATTTTCGCTATTACGCCACGGCGTCGCCGTTCGAGTACGAAACGATTCGCTTCCTGTACGTGCACCGGGAGTTGATCGAGGATGAGGCGCTGCATGCCAGGACGCCACCGCAGACACGCGACCCGGGCACGCCCGCCGGGCGCTAGCTGCAATCTCGCCATGATACGGCTGCTGACAGTGATCGTATGCCCGCTCGCCATCTGGGGCTGCTGCGCGCTGTGGTACCGGGCGCCAGGTGCAACAGCCATCAGGATGCTGGCAGCGGCGCTGTGGACTGCATTCAGCCTCGCGATTGTGCTGATGCTGACGCTGTCACCGCCGCGCATCGCAGTGGCGGTGACGATTTTTTTCGCGGCATTCGGCGGCCTGCTGCTGTGGTGGCGGCATCTGCAGCCGTCGAACGATCGGGTCTGGGCCGACGATGTCGCGAAAATGACCAGCGGCAGCGCCGAGGGACATCGGGTGGTGCTGCACAACGTGCGTAATTTCGACTGGCGTAGTGTCACCGACTACACCCAGCGCTGGGAGACGCGCAGCTACGATCTCGATCGCCTGGCGTCGGTTGATCTGGTGGTCTCCTACTGGACCATCCGCGCCATAGCGCACGTGCTGATTTCGTTCGGCTTCGACGACGGCGACCAGGTGGTGTTTTCGGTCGAGATCCGGCGCGAGAAGGATGAGGAGTTTTCAGCCATCGGTGGCTTCTTCAAGGAATTTGAACTCAGCGTGCTTGCAGCCGACGAGCGCGACGTGATCCGCCTTCGCACCAATGTACGCGGGGAGGATGATTACCTGTACCGCCTGCGGCTGCCACTAGCCGCCATCCGCTCGCTGTTCCTGGCTTACATCGAGCAGGCGAACCGGCTGGTGCGCGCGCCGCGCTTCTACAACACCGTCACGGTAAATTGCACCACGCTGGTACACCAGATGATGAATCACATCGTCGGCAACCTGCCATTGGACTACCGCCTGGTGTTTTCCGGATACCTTCCCGAGTACGTGTACCAGGTTGGCGGTCTCGACCCCCGATATACGCTCGCGGAACTTCGCGCCGTCGGCCGCATTACCGAACGTGCCAGGATGAGCGATGGCAGCGCCAGCTTTTCTGCCGACATCAGGCGCGGCGTGCCCGCGCTGCACTAGACCGCAAGCATGCCCCACGCGTCCAGTTGCTCCTCCACTGCTGCAATATCCGCCAGGCATTCGACTCCGCTGAACAGCTCGCCGGTGTGCATGATCGCGTGCCGCCGCCGTTCGCCGTCGCGCAACACCGACCACTCCAGCCACGAAGGATCGCCCTGAAACAGATCCATCAGCTCACCGAGCTGTTGCTCCTGCCCGGGAATCTGCCGTTGCTTCTTGAGCGCCCGCAGCGCCCTTTCCAGCACGTTGAACGCCAGCAGCAACGGCAGGTTATAGACCACGCTGTACAGGGCGCCATCGGCGATCGATCCCACCGGGCCTGCCATCAGGTTTCTCATGCGCTCGCGCACCGTGACCACGGCGGACCACTCGGATCGAATCGTCGCGACGGTGCCGCCGTCAGTGATCAACGCCATGACATCTGCCTCCGGACTGTTGGACACTGACACATGAGGCTTCAGGCGCCCAGCACCGCACCGACCATCACGCCCGCTTCGACACAGAACTGCGCCGCCGGCATTTTCTTGCCATCCTCGTACCTCACACGCATCAGCTCGATCTGGCCGCCCTGCACACTGACCCAGGCACTCGCGCCCTCGATTGCGGTCACGGTGCCGATTTTACCTTTGACCTGCGAAAAGCTGCGCGCGACGTGCTTACGCGCATCGAACACCTGCAACTTCCTGCCGCCGTAGGTAGTCCACGCCCCGGGGGCCGGATTGCAGCCGCGGATCAGGTTGTAGACCAGATCGACGTGATTGTGCCAGTTGATGCTGGCCTCGGCGGCACGGCACCAACCTAGGTAGCTCGCCTGCGATTCGTCCTGGGTCACCGGCGCTGCCTTGCCGCTCGCCACCAGGTCGGCCGCTTCCAGCAATGCATCGATTCCCATCGGAAACAGCCGGTCGAAGTAAACGCTTCCCAGGGTATCGTCCGGGCCGATTGGGGTGTGCTTCTGCAGGATCACCGGTCCCTCATCCAGACCGTCGCTGGGGCGGAAGATAGTCAACCCAGTGCGCTCCTCGCCGCGGATGATCGGCCAGTTGATCGAACTGGGCCCCCGATAGCGCGGCAGCAACGATGGGTGGTATTGAATCATGCCGTGCGCTGGCACTCTGGCGAACGCCTGCGGCACGAACTGCAGCACATAGGCCATCACTCCAAGCTCGACATCCAGTGCGCGCAGGGTGTTGCTGGCCTCGTCGGACTTGAGGGACTGCAGTTGATAGACCGGAACCTGGCGCTCCTGGGCTGCGGTGCGCAATGGATCGGGCTTCGCTCCAGGGGCTTCCGGGGCGCAGAACACCCCGGCGACGGCGTGCCCCCGTCCAAGCATGGCCTCAAGCACCGCCTTGCCGAAGTCCTGTTGTCCGATGATCGCTACGCGCACTCGATTCCCCTGCAGGAGCCCATGAATCGAAGGCATCGAGGGTAAATGCTTGGCCCGCGATTGTCGCCTGTGCGGGACCTGCTGCGGGCAGCGATGCGGGTCTCGGTATTGGCATGTCCCCAAGCGAATCCGGCGCCTTTGTTGGTCAGCGTACAGATGGCCGCCAGCCGTGGCGCTAGAACCGTAATCCGGATTCCTGGTCTCGCGGGAACATTATGTTCAATCCATTCATCGGGTTGCTGCGCATGCCTTACAAGCGCGTACGTCACATTCAGCACCGCCGCCCAGCGCCGCCCAGCGCCGCCCAGCGCCGCCGGGCGATAAAGAGAAATGCATGACAGTAAAGATCGGAACCATCGGACGCCCGATCGAGGTTCTGCTGGTCGAGGACAGCCCCGGTGATGTCCGGCTGACACAGGAAGCCTTTCGCGATGGCAACGGGGCAATAACACTGCACGTGGCCTGCGACGGGGTGGAGGCGATGCGTTTCCTGCGACGCGAGGGTGCTCATGGCGCCAGTCCCCGTCCGGATCTGATCCTGCTGGACCTGAACCTGCCCCGGATGGATGGCCGCGAAGTTCTGGCCCACATCAAGGACGACGATGATCTGAAAACGATCCCCACCGTCATCCTGACCACGTCCGAGTCGGAAGTGGATATCGTGAAAAGCTATCAGCTGCAGGCCAACTGCTACCTGTGCAAACCGGTACAGCTCGAGGCGTTCGAAGCGCTGGTGAAAAGCATCAATGATTTCTGGCTGACGACGGTCTACCTGCCGCCAAAGAAGACCACGGCATGACCATAAGCGCCATTAGGCGGCTACTTCTGGTCGAGGACAATCCCGGCGATGCGCGCCTGCTGCGGGAGATGTTCAAAGAACGGGCTGGCTCATCGATCACAGAGTTGACGCATGTCGAGACCCTGAGCGCCGCCGAGCGGCACCTATCGGAGCGCGAGGTCGACATCATCCTGCTGGATCTGGGGTTGCCCGACGCACAGGGGATGGTCGCGGTGCGGCGCGCGCAGGCCGCCGCGCCACGTGTGGCGCTGGTGGTGTTGACGGGCCTGGACGATGAGTCGCTGGCGGCCCAGGCGCTGCAGGAAGGCGCGCAGGATTACCTGATCAAGGGCCAGATCGAAGCGCGTGGGCTGCTGCGCGCGCTGCGCTATGCGGTGGAGCGCAAGATCATGGAAGAGGCGCTGTTTGTAGAAAAGGAACGCGCCCAGGTAACGCTCAGCTGCATCGGCGAGGCTGTAGTCTGCACCGACATCGCCGGGAAAATCACGTTCCTCAACGCCGCGGCGGAACAGTTGACCGGCTGGTCGCTGGCCGAATCCGCCGGCCGTCCGATGGTGGAAATATTCAGGACGCGCGACAGCAGCGGTGAGGATTCCGCCGAAACTACCGCCGCTGTGGCGATTTTGCGCATCCGGGCCATGCACTTGCCTTCGAGTTGCCTGCTGATCCGGCGCGACGGAGTGGAGGTTCCGATCGAGGAGTCGATTGCCCCGATTCACAATCGCGAAGGCCAGGCGATCGGCGCCGTAATCGTGTTTCGGGACGTGAGCGCGGCGCGCGCGACCGCGCTGCAGATCGTGCATTCCGCGCAGCACGATTTTCTCACCGGTTTGCCCAATCGCGTGCTGCTGAACGATCGTATCGATCAGGCAATTCTCTTGGCCAAGCGCAACAGCGCACAGATCGCCCTGCTGTTTATGGATCTGGATGGTTTCAAGCACATCAACGATTCCCTCGGGCATCCGATCGGCGACAAGCTTCTGCAGTCGGTCGCTCAACGGCTGGTGAGCTGCGTGCGCGGCGCGGATACCGTCAGCCGACAGGGTGGCGATGAATTCATCGTGCTGCTGTCGGAGGTTCAGCATTCAGAAGTGGCTGCCGTCATGGCCACCAGAATCCTCAAATCGGTTGCAACCACGCATTCCGTGGACAAACACGATCTTCACATCACCACCAGCATCGGCGTGAGCTCCTATCCTGACGACGGACTGAACGCGGAGACGCTGATCAAGAACGCCGACACCGCCATGTATCAGGCAAAGGAGAACGGCAGGCAATGCTTCCGCTTCTTCAAGCCGGCAATGAATGCCCGCGCCGTCGAACGCCAATCGATCGAGGAGAGTCTGCGCCGTGCGCTGCAGCGCCACGAATTCACTCTGTACTACCAGCCGAAAGTGTGCCTGCGCACCGGTGCGATTGTTGGTGCTGAAGCGCTGATACGCTGGACTCATCCCAAGCGCGGCATGCTGTCGCCGGCGCACTTTATTCCCATCGCGGAAGACTGTGGGCTGATCCTGCCGATCGGCAGGTGGGTGCTGCGCGAAGCGTGCAAACAGGCGAGGGCCTGGGTGGATGCAGGTCAAAGACCCATCACCATGGCGGTAAACGTGTCCGCGATGGAGTTCGGCGATGACGCTTTTCTGGATGGCCTGTTCACAATCCTGGAGGAGACGCGCGTCGAGTCGACCGCCCTGGAAGTCGAGCTGACCGAGAGCGTCCTCATGAAGCGCGTCGAATCCACCGCCAACATCCTTCGCACGCTCAGGAAGCGCGGCGTGCGGGCGGCGGTCGATGATTTCGGTACCGGCTACTCCAGCTTGAGCTATCTGCGAAAGCTGCCGATCGATTCCCTCAAAGTCGATCAGTCATTCGTACGCCAGATCAGTACCGGCGGTGACGATGTCGCCATCGTCACCGCGGTGATCAACATGGCCCGCAGCCTCAAGCTGCGGGTCATTGCCGAAGGCGTGGAAACGCGCACCGAGCTGGAGTTCCTCAAGGCGCACCACTGCGACGAGGCCCAGGGCTACTATTTCAGCAAGCCGATAGCCGCGCGCCAGTTTGCCGCCCTGCTCGAACGCGGCGTGGGAAAAATGACGACCCGCCACGGCGGGTCATCCGTGGGTGCAATCCGACATGAAAGCGGCACTACGGATATTGCGTGACCGCTGTCGTATGAGCGCCTTGAGTCCATCGCTTTCTCTTGAGACAGCATGAAATCCCCTCCGAGTTCCATCACTGTGGATGCCGACCGGCACCTGGCGCAGATGGAGGGTAAGTACCGCGGACTGCTGGAGGCAGCACCCGATGCCATGGTGGTGGTCAATCAGGCCGGGGAAATCGTGTTGCTGAACCTGCAGGCGGAAAAACAGTTTGGCTACCGTCGCGATGAACTGCTGGGTCAGCCGGTCACCAACATCATCCCTGAAGGCTTCGCCGAACGTCTGATCGCGGACGGCCGCGCTCCGCGGCCGACGCGCTGGCGCAGCAGATCGGCACCGGGATTGAACTTACCGCACGGCGCAAGGACGGGAGTGATTTCCCGATCGAGCTGATGCTCAGCCCGCTCGATAGCGCCGAGGGAATACTGGTGACCGCGGCTATTCGCGACATCAGTGTGCGCAAGGAAGCCGAGCGGCATCTGGCGCGCATGGAAGGCCGCTACCGCGGGCTACTGGAGGCGGCGCCCGATGCCATGGTGGTGGTCAATCAGGCCGGGGAAATCGTGCTGCTGAACGTACAGGCGGAGAACCAGTTCGGCTACCACCGCGACGAGCTGCTCGGTCAACCGGTCACCAACATCATCCCCGAAGGCTTCGCCGAACGCCTGCTGTCCGACGGCCTGCGATCGGCCGAAGATGCATTAGCGCAGCAGATCGGCACCGGAATAGAGCTCACCGCCCGGCGCAAGGACGGGAGTGATTTCCCGATCGAGCTGATGCTCAGCCCGCTCGATAGCGCCGAGGGCATCCTGGTCACGGCGGCGATCCGCAATATCAGCGTACGCAAAGAGGCGGATCGGCTCCTGGCACGCATGGAAGGCCGCTACCGCGGGCTGCTGGAGGCGGCGCCCGACGCCATGGTGGTGGTCAATCAGGCCGGTGATATCGTGCTGCTGAATCTGCAGGCGGAAAAGCAGTTCGGTTATCGGCACAACGAATTATTGGGGCAGAAGGTCACCCGCATTGTCCCTGAAGGCTTCGCCGAACGGCTGATCGCAGATGAACTGCGTTCGGCCGAGGACGCACTGGCCCAGCAGATCGGCACCGGCATCGAACTGCAGGGGCGGCGCAGGAATGGCAGTGAATTCCCCATCGAGATCATGCTCAGTCCCCTGGGAAGCGCCGGGGAGATTCTGGTGACCGCCGCCATCCGCAACATCACCAACCGCAAGATCGCCCAGGCGCACCTGCTGCAGAAAATGGAGGAACTGAACCGTTCGAACGAGGAACTCGGCCAGTTCGCCTACATCGCCTCGCACGATCTGCAGGAGCCACTGCGCATGGTCGCCAGCTACACCACCTTGCTGGGCCGACGCTACAAGGGAAAACTGGACGCCGACGCCGATGAATTCATTGGTTTCGCGGTCGACGCGGCCGGCCGCATGCAGCGCCTGATCCAGGATCTGCTGACCTATTCGCGGGTCGGATCGGCGGGCAGGGAGCTGTCGGAGACCTCAAGCGAAGAGGCGTTGCAACAGGCGCTTCTGAACCTTCGTTCCTCGATCGAAGAAAGCGGCGCCCTGGTCACGCACGAACCTTTGCCGAGGGTGGTGGCCGACCAGGTGCAGTTGGTTCAGCTGTTTCAGAATCTGGTCGGCAACGGCATCAAGTATCGTCGCCCGGGGGTAGTCGAGATTCACATCGCCGCCGAGCGTAATGGCGGGCAGAAATGGAAGTTCTCGGTACAGGACAATGGTCTGGGTATTGAGCCACAGTATTTCGAGAAGATCTTCGGCATGTTCCAGCGTCTGCACAAGCGTACCGAGTACGAAGGCACCGGCATCGGATTGGCGGTATGCAAGCGAATCGTCGAGCGCCATGGCGGCGACATCTCGGTCGAGTCGCAACCCGGGCAAGGTTCCACCTTTCGCTTTGAGTTGGCGGCAAGCAAGGTGAAGATCACCGGCGATTCCGCGGCGGAGCCGGTATGTCCGTAGACGTCATTCTGGTGGAAGACAGTGCCGCCGACGCCCGACTCATGCGGGAGGCGTTCAGCAACGTCAACAATGCGGTCGATCTGCATGTGGCTGTAGACGGCGAGGACGCCATTGCTTTTCTGCGGCACCAGGGCAATCACGCTCGTGCGCCCCGACCGACGCTGATTCTGCTGGACCTGTCGCTGCCCGGGATGGATGGCCACCAGTTCCTGGCGTACATCAAGCAGGATGCCGACCTGAAGATGATTCCGACCGTGATTCTGACCGCATCGCGCACCGACACGGATATCGATCGGGCGTATCAGTGCGGAGCCAACTGCTACATCAGCAAACCGGGACGCCCGGACGACCTGTATCCGATCCTAAGGCGCATCAATGATTTCTGGCTCACAAAAGTCAAGCTACCGTTGCGCGCAGGTATCAACGGCGATGCCGCGGTCATCCATGGTTATCGCAAGAGCGGATGACCCTCCGGCAGCTGTCTTGAGTACCAGATCGCGAGCTTGTGCCGCATGGTGAGTTCCGATACCTGGTCTTCCGGCAGCGGCTGAATGATTTTGTCGTGGATCAGCAGCCGGTAGACGTATAGCAGCTTCTGGCTGGCCGAGTCGGTCGGCTCGAACTCAACTGCACCCCGCCCTTCGGCATACTTCACGCCCGCGAGCAGCGCCGCCTTGAACAACTCCGCCTCGTGTTTGAGTTTTTTCATCCTGCCCGGCGAGCCGACTGACGACAGTCTTGCTTCGTGCGAAACTCGCGTGGCATGGGGCAGCCCTCAGACTCAACCAGCAGTGCGCATGATTGTGCCGCTACCGTAGCGCCCAGACAACCCGATCCGCCGATTCGCCATGAACTGCGCGGGACGCGCTGATGGTGGCGCGGCTGGAAGGTGACTACGACTACATCATCGTCGGCGCCGGGACCGCCGGATGCCTCCTGGCGAACCGTTTGTCGGCCAGGGCCGATCGGCGGGTGCTGCTGCTGGAAGCCGGCGGCGGCGACGATTGGATCTGGCTGCACATCCCCGTGGGCTACATTTTTGCGATCGGCAATCCGCGCTGCGACTGGATGTTCCGTACCCAGAGCGAGCCCGGCCTCAACTCGCGTTCCATAGCCTATCCGCGCGGCCGGGTGCTGGGAGGCTCCTCGGCCATCAACGCCATGATCTGCATGCGCGGTCAGGCGGCGGACTATGACGGCTGGCGCGCGCTCGGGCTACCCGGCTGGGGCTGGAGCGATGTGCTGCCGGCTTTCAAACGCCTGGAAGACCACTTCCTCGGCAGCACCGAGTATCACGGCACCGGTGGCGGATTGCGGGTCGAAGCGCCGCGCATCGCCTGGCCGGTGCTGGACGCTGTGCGCCGGGCAGCGGTGGAGCTCGGCCTGCGGGCGATCGACGATTTCAACTGCGGCGACAACGAAGGTGTGTCCTACTTTCACGTGAACCAGAAACGCGGTCGCCGCTGGTCGGCGGCGCGTGGATTCCTGAAGCCCGCGCTGGCACGCGGCAATCTGCGGCTTGAGAGCCGGGCGCTGGTCGAGCGGCTGATCATCCAAGGTGGCCGCGCATGCGGCGTGCAATTCCGGCGTGACGGCAGTCAGTTCGAGGCCCGCGCCGCCGGCGAGGTCGTCCTGTGTGCCGGGGCGATCGGCTCACCACAGGTCCTGAGCCTGTCGGGAATCGGCCGACACCAGTGGCTCACGGCGCTGGGCATCGCCACCGTGCTCGACCTGCCCGGCGTGGGCTCGAACCTGCAGGATCATCTGCAGCTGCGTGCCATCTACCGGGTGAGCAACATCAGGACCCTCAACACCAGCTACCATTCACTGCTGGCTCGCGCCTGGATGGGACTCGACTACGCGCTGCGCCGGCGCGGGCCACTCACCATGGCGCCCTCGCAGCTCGGTATCTTCATGCGCTCGGATCCGACTTACGCCCATGCGAACCTGCAGTTCCACGTGCAGCCGATGTCGCTCGACAAGTTCGGTGACCCGCTGCATTCGTTCCCGGCCATCACCGTGAGCGCCTGCAATCTGCGCCCGAGCTCGCGCGGCACGGTACGCCCTGGCAGTGCCGATCCGTCGGCGGCGCCGCTGATTGCGCCTAATTACCTGTCCACGCAGGCGGATCGCCTCGTGGCGGCCGATGCCATTCGCGCCATCCGACGGCTGATGACTCAACCCGCCGTCAAGGGCTTTTGCCCGTTAGAATACCGCCCCGGGCCGGACGTTGGCGACGACACGCCCTCGCTGGTGCGCGCCGCGGGCGATATCGGCACCACGATATTCCATCCGGTGGGTACAGCGAAAATGGGTCCGGCCGCGGACCCGGACGCAGTGGTGGACGCACGGCTGCGGGTGCACGGGATCGAGCGCCTCAGGGTGATCGACGCGTCGGTCATGCCAGCGATCACGTCCGGCAATACCAATACCCCGACGGCGATGATTGCCGAGAAGGGAGCCGAGATGATGCTCGACGACTTCCAGTGACAGTGAGGGGATAGCGCGACCATGGTCATCAACAGCATTGCGGATCTGCGGGCGCTGGCTCGCGCCCGGGTCCCGCGCGCCATCTTCGAGTATGCCGACCGCGGCTCGTACGACGAGCTGACCATAGCCAGGAACCGCAGCGATCTGCAGGCGATCGAATTCCGCCAGCGCGTGATGCGCGACCTGTCGAAGCTGTCGGTGGCCAGCACCATGGCGGGCCAGGCGGTGACCATGCCGCTGGCGATCGCTCCCACCGGGCTCACCGGCCTGTTCTACGGCGATGGCGAAATCCACGGCGCCCGGGCCGCCCAGGCGTTCGGCATACCCTTCTGCCTGAGCACGATGTCGATCTGCTCGATCGAGGACGTGCACCAGGCCGTTCCGCAGCCATTCTGGTTCCAGGTCTACCTGATGCGCGACCGCGGCTTCAATCAGGAACTGATCGCGCGCGCGCGCGCGGCGCAGTGCTCGGCGCTGATGCTGACCGTCGACCTGCAGGTGCAGGGATTGCGCCGGCGCGACCCCAAGAACGGCTTGAGCATTCCGCCGCGCCTGACACTGGCGAACGCGATCGACATCGCGACCAAACCCGCCTGGGCGCTGCGCGTGCTGCTCGGCAAGCGCCGCACCTTCGGAAATCTCGCCGGGCGCATGCGCGCCGGCGACAACCTCGGCACGCTGTCGGAATGGATCGCCTCACAATTCGATCCGGCGGTCACCTGGCGCGAACTGGACTGGATCAGGAGCCTGTGGCCCGGCAAACTGATCATCAAGGGCATCATGGAGGCGGACGATGCCCGTACCGCGGCAGGGATGGGTGTCGACGCAATGGTGGTATCGAACCATGGGGGCCGCCAGCTCGATGGCGCTCCGTCCACCATTTCGGTGCTACCCGAGATCGTCGATGCGGTCGCCGGCCGCACCGAGGTCTGGTTCGACGGCGGCGTGCAGTCGGGCCAGGACATGCTGCGCGCGCTGGCCCTGGGAGCCAGGGGTTGCCTGATCGGCAAGAGCTTTCTGTACGCACTGGCGGCGATGGGTGGCGCCGGCGTCACGCTGGCGCTCAACATCCTGCGCAAGGAACTCGAGGTGACGCTCGCCCTCACCGGCTGCACCGATGCTGCCAAGGTCGATGCCGGCATCCTGCGCCGACGAAATCCTCACGCCGCGTAAACCACTGCCGCTCGCACCTCAGGCGGCCACCTGCATCGGCTGGCCCGAGCGCGCGCTCTCTAATATGGCCTCGAGCGTCAGCATGATATCGACCGATTCATCCGGGGAGACTCCGGTCCAGTGTCCGGCCCCGCATCGGATCAGGCGCTCGAAGGATTCCGCTTCGGCACGAAAGCCGTCGCAGGCCTGCACCGGGATCTCCTCGTACACCGCATCCGAAGCCAGGCCGCGTTGCAATTGCAGAACCGGCGCGCGATCGACCGGTGCATGGTTCGGATAGGTAGTCTCGATCGCGCCCGCTGTACCGACGATCAATGCCTGCCGATGAAAGCGAGTGCAAAAACTGCAGCTGATCTGCGCCAGCAGTCCTCCCGCATGCTCCAGATTGGCCACCAGCGTCTGATCGACCCCGGAACGGTGCCAACGCGCGAGGGCCTGCACGCGCACCGGGCGTTCTCCGGCGACCAGGCGCGTGAGACTTACCGGATAGGTACCAAGATCCATCAGTGCGCCGCCTCCCAGCGCCGGATCAAGCCGGATGTTGGCCTCGTCGGTGAGGTTGAATCCGAAAGCGGCATGCATCGTCTGCACCCGGCCGATCGCACCGTCCGCCACCAGTTCCTTCAGCTTGAGCGTGTGCGGCTGTGCGCGATAGGGAAATCCCTCCACCAGTACCACGCCGTGCCGCCGCGCAGCGGCGAACATCGCGCGCGCCTCACCGCCGGTGACCGCCAGCGGCTTTTCACACAGCACGTGTTTGCCGGCCTCACACGCCCGGATCGACCACTCGGCGTGCAGCGAATTCGGCAGTGGATTGTAGACGGCGTCGATCGCCGGATCGGCGAGCAGCTCCTGGTAGGAACCATAAGCGCGGGCAACGCCGGTTTCGTTCGCAAATCGCCGCGCTTTTGCGGCGTCGCGGCTGGCGATCGCAGCGACACACACGGTCGCGGATGGATTGACCCCTGAGATGAAGGAGCGCGCAATGTGCGCTGCACCGAGTATGCCAATTCGCAATCGGGCGTCCTGGGATGTAGTCAACGCAGTGGGTATCCGTACGTTTCTGCCGGCGGCCTGTGTGCATACCCTAACGGAAGTCAGGCCCGGTCGCCCATACCACCAGCGCCTTGCGGGTGCCGGAGATGATCGGGGTCACGCGGTGCAGGAAGAACGACGGAAAAGAGATTATAGCCCCGCGCGTCCTGGGTGCGACGCCAATGATATTGCTGACCTGAAACTGCAGATCGCAGCCTTCGTATTGCGACGGCTCGGTCAGCTGGATGCTGATCGATATCTTGCGCGGCTTGGGATTGTGCGGGCCGAGATCAATGTGCCAGTGATAGTGGCCGCCCTGTAAGCCGCGGTACACCGTGTATTGAATTTTCTCCAGCCCGGTCACGTCGAAGTGATAGACCTCACCGTTGAGCCTGCGTACCATCTGGAGCACGCGTTCATACAGCGCTGCGGTCTCGCGGTTGGGCTCCAACCACGCGATTTCGGTGATCCTGATATCATCGTCACGATCGCCCTTGACCGCCAGACCCGCCTTCTCAAGCACCATCCGGTCGCCATACTCCCCGAAGGCATCTAGCTCACTCGCGGTAAAGAAGTCGTTCCAGACCATGATCGCATTCTTCATGAGGGCTGTCTTTCCTCCACGCGCTGAGATCTCCGGGCGATGTTCCCGGATGCGATCGGCGTTGGCAACCCCGGCCATCGCCCCGATTGCCTAGCGCAGCCGAACTGGAGCATCATTCACAGACATTCTCAGGGAGAATGAAATGAAAAACACACTCATCATTGTTGTAATTGGCCTGGCGGCTTCTGCAGTATTTGCCGCTGCAGTACAGTTCCAGCCCCTCAACGTCAGTACTGGCCTGTGGCACATCACCAAGGCCATAACGTGGACCAATTTGCCACCTCAGATGGCGGCCATGATGAAAGCTGCACCGCAGACGACGAGCTACAACTCGTGTATCACCGCACAATCACTGGCTACCAATCCGTGGGCGAACGGATCGGGCGACGACTGCACCTGGACGGTTCTGAATTCAACTGGCACCGACATGGAAGTACAGGGCACGGCGTGCAGCTTCGGCGGCGGCTCCGGGATGACCGGGGGCGTCCACGGGAAAATCCATATCGTGGATTCGCAGCACGGTACCGGATCAATGGCGATCAACCTGACCGGTAACGGCCAAGCGATGCAAGGCATGGCGTCGTATACCGGCCAGTGGGTCAGCGCCACTTGCCCGGCCCATTGAAAGCAGGAACCGCCGTTGATCCGGCGCGCCTAGTTGAGAGGCAGGCGCACGTTGACGCCCGTGCTGCTGAACTTGATGACTTTCGACCAGATACGCGAACCCGCAATGCTAAAGGCGTTCGAGCGCCAGTTCATGCCGGTTTCCAGCCTGGAAATGACGGCGCCGACAAATCGCACCGGGGTGACGTTCCTGTCGCTGAGGAACACAATATTCGTAGCCAGGATTTCCGAGACATCGGCGGGCGAGTCGCTCGAGTCCGAACCTGAGGGGGCGGCCGTCAGGGTAGCGAACTCAAAGCTTGCCGGAACACTCATGGCCACCGAAGTCGGAAGCGCTCGCGCGGCGCTGCGGGCTGGATTACCCTTTATCCGGAATACGCCGCCACTCGAGGTGCACCAGTTGCAACTCTTGTTGTGCTGATGAGTCCTGCCGGCGGAAAGGCGCAATGAAGCGACGTAGGCTGCATAGCCTGCGGTGCTGCCGTTCCTGACATTGTGTCCCAGGTCTAATGCCTGGCTGCTGGCGCTAATGGGCGTGGCCGGTGCGGCAGCGCTGCCAGCGGTTGCACTCGCGACTCCGGTAACGCCCATGGCTAGCGAGACTAACAAGGCAGCGATGCCCAGACCCCGAATTCCACAATCTGTTCCGGTAGTCATGTCGCATCGCCTCGCTATCAGGTGAATCCCTTCTCGGGACTCCGGCGCGAGTTGCGATCGGACGTGAGATGCGGGTGTTGACGGTGATCAGCGCCATGCGTTCGCATCAGCTGCTTGCCGGCAACCCCGCTATCTCATGCCCTATCGGATTCGAGACCGGAGGTTTTGCGTCCCCGCCTTGCGACGGGTTTGCCCTTACTTTGCCAACCCAGTTAATACCCAAAGAGACGCGCTGGCAAAGTGTCCGCGCCGCCGTACGTCGCGTAACGGCGACGCCGGCCACGCTGGCGCATCAATACGGAACCGAGCGCAAGGACTGCGCAGCTCTCAGAGTGGCTATGAGCAGGCCCAGGGAGCGGACCGGGTCAAGTTGGTCGGAGCGCCGAGATTTGAACTTGGGACCCCTTGCATCCCATGCTGGTATTGCGTTCCTTTGCATTCCGGTGTATTCCTAGCGAGTGCACCCCAGAAACTCAGTAATAATCTGAGATTGTAGACATAACTGCTCGGAACGCCTAAGCCCGCAGCGGAACACACAAGAACATCCTTTCTGGCCCCCCGGCTGGCCCCCCGGATGAGAGTCACCGCGACATGGTTGGCAACGCGTCGGGAGCCTAGGAATCGACCGAGGGGCCGCCAGGACGTGAACGTGGATGGCCGGGAGGGTTTGGTAGTGCGCCTGTTCCCCACGGGCGCTGCGAGCTTCAGGTTTCGTTATCAGCGCGCCGGCAAACGAAGATGGATGGTCCTGGGTGAGTATGGCGATGCGGGTCTATCGCTGACGGAGGCCTTTGACGCGCACCGGGCGGCTCAGCGCGACTTGGAGCGCGACCTGGACCCCATCGAAGAGCGAGAGCGAAGGGTAGCCGATGTAGAGCAAGCCCGGCGTGAGCGGTCAGAGGCCGGGTGTGTCTCCGACATCGTAGAGCAATTCGTGCATCGCAAGCTTAGGGCCGAGCGCTGGGATACAGCCACAAAGAAGTGGATTCGAGAAACGAAAATCAAGGCGAGAAAAAGGCCAGAGGCGGCTGCGGCGCTCTTGGGCTACGTGTCCGCGGCCGACCCTGAGCGCAAGCCCAAGAGTAAGCGACATCCCGTAGCGACTCTCCTTTCCGAGCTTGGCCATCGCAAGGCGCGCGAGATCACGCGCCGAGACCTGATCTTCTTCCTCGATGGGATTGTGGATCGGGGAGCACCCGTGGCCGCCAACCGTGTCCACGCCCTACTGAAGCAGATGTTCGACTGGGCGGCGGCCAAGGACCTGATCCATGCCTCGCCCATGGCCGGCGTCGAGCGGCCTGGTGGAGATGAGAGCCCGCGCGAGCGCGTTTTGTCGGCCGATGAGGTCAAGGCCTTCTGGAACGCGTTGCCCAGCACTGAGATGGCCGAGCCGACGCGGATCGCACTCCAGCTCCTCCTGGTCACCGCGCAGCGCAGAGGCGAGGTAACGCACGCCAAATGGGCGCACTTCGACCTGGATAACAAGCTCTGGACTATTCCGGTACAACTGCTCAAGTCCAGTCACTCACGACGGTCCAGGCCCGAGCCGCACGTCGTACCACTCTCTCCTCTCGCCTTGGACCTGCTGCGTCAGCTCAAGGCCATCACGGGTGACGGCGCCTTCATTCTGCCGGCGCGCGTGGATGCGAAGAAGGATCGACCGTACTCGGATCGGGTGCTATCGCGAGCCGTGCGGGAGAACGAGAAGAAATTCGGGATTGTCCACTTCACGCCGCATGATCTGAGGCGCACGGCAGCGAGCTTTATGACGAAGCTCAGGATTCCGCGGCTGCACGTCGAGAAGGTGCTCAATCATTCGACCGGCGACATCGCCGAAGTTTACGACAGGCATGACTACCTGCCAGAAAAGCGGACCGCACTCGAGAAATGGGGCGAGCACCTTTCTGCGTTGACTAAGGCAAAGCCGAATCTAGAAGCCTGACCGCGCCATGCCAATTTCCAACACGGTTTATCATCGGCTTCGCATTCATGTGCTACGGCCCGCAAAGCTGAGCCTTTCCGACGAGCGCTCTCGCGAGGCGGCGCAGCGCTTGGTCGATATCGCCGCATACACCCTAGCCATGCTGTATTCCCGTGCTTCTCGCACTAGGGCTCCAAAGAACGGCCTCGGACGTCCTAGACATCAAGCAGTCAATGAGTTGATCGGCAATCTTGCAGGATTCTGGCTCGAATACGCCGGTACCAGCGCCACCGCTTCTTGCAGTCAGAAGCGGCATGTACACGAAGGAAAGTTCGTCAGATTTGCTCAATCCTTCTGCCGCGAGTTGGCAACGGATCTTCCGCACGCATTGGACCCTCAATTAGCCGATGATCTCGATACCCTGCGTCGCGGTACGAAAACGCCGGTGGAGAAGAAAGCCAGACTGGCCGCAGTTCGATTTCTGGCAGATCGAGAGAAGCCGATAGCTCAACTGCTAGATATCTATGCGCACCCGCGAAAGGTCTACACCCGCCTTCGGGCAATCAATTTGCCGCAATTTCGCCAACGGATTGCAAAACAGGTGGCGTCGCAGACTTAGTTACATATAGACCGCGAATACCGCACGCATACTCGCACTCCTTAGGAACAGGCAACGCCGTTCCGTCTTGGAGTGCCTATATGAGCAACGAACACGGACCATCGCTCGACCTTAGCGACAGCATCATCTATGGATCCCAGATCGATCGTGATCTGAATATCACCGACCGCGGACGCCGCAAGATGATCGCCCGTGGCGTTATCCCCCAGCCCGACGGCTATTTCGGTGGTCGCGCGTTCTGGATCGCGTCTACTTACGCTGCATTCAAGGCGAATTTGCTCGCCGGCAAGTTCGGGCAGCGGCGCCGTCCGGGGAACGCCACAAGCGCCGCGGCGTGACATTCCTAGCCCCAAAAACGACGAGAGCCCCGACCTGCCAGGGTCGAAGCTCTCAATGTCATAAGCAACAGAGATCAAATGCGAATATACCACCACGCGCGCCACAGCGCGCAATCTCCTCGTGATCCTGTAGCGCTCGAGCAGCGCATCAACGCCGAGAAGCGGCGACTAATAAGCGCGCCAGATCGCAGCGACAAGCTGGCGGCGTGGCAGCGCATGGTCGCCCTTATCTGCCAACGCAGCCCAGAGCGCATCAGAGCGATGGAAGCCGAGCGCGGGCTGGTGCCTTCATGAGCGCAGCGGAACGAATTCTCGACCGCCTGGACGGTGTACGCCAGACGGGCCCTAGTCGCTGGATCGCAAAATGCCCCGCGCATCCTGATCGATCCCCGTCCTTATCTATTCGCGAAGTCGATGACGGGCGCGTGCTCCTCTACGACTTTGGGGGTTGCGACACAGAGAGTGTCCTTGCAGCAGTCGGGCTAACCGTCGGCGATCTGTTCGAGAGGCCTCTTGGTGAGTACCGGCCGTCGCACTTAGCAGTTCCGGCACGTGACTTGCTGGAGCTAATCGACCACGAGGTCAATGTCGCAACCATCATCCTCGCTAACATCGTTACACGACGAAAGGTGAATGAAGATCAGCTGCAACGCCTTATGACGGCGTCGGCGCGGATTGGGAAGGCGCGCGATGTCGCCTGCCCCGCAAAGGTGGTCAACCGTGCGGCCTGACTATGACAGGATCGCATCGCCAACTTCGGTATAGTCGCCCTGGTAACGGTGTTCCGACTTTTCTGAGGTAACCTTGCTGCCCCAGTCGGTCCAGAAGTTGGTTGTCAGTTGCAGTTCGTGCTCTGGCTTGATCGGATTAGGGATGTCGCCGTACGACGTTGCATAGGTAAGCGCGAACGACATCGACTGGCCTTCCGACAGCGTGAACTCGCTCAGCGTCTTCATGCTCTCGCCGCGCAAAGGTGCATCGGTGCGCAACACCGCCATGTCGGGTCCGGAGATGGCGCGCAGCGTTCCGTCTTCCAGGCGCGTCACCCACGGCACCGAGCGGCCGTAGTCGAAGCGCAGCACCAACTCCATGCAGATCTGCACCTTGCCGCGCAGGCCGCGTACGATGCGCACCAGGTTGGAGTACTCGCCGCGAATGGGCATGAAGTCGATCAGCAGCACCGAACCTTCATCGTTCTCAAACGTGGTCTCGACGACGAGCGTACCGTCGCGATACTTGCGGCTGCTGCGCGCTTCCTTTGCCGGAGAAATGCACCAATGACCGTTTTCTTCATCGCCCAGCAGAGCAGCCATGCATGCGGGCGAGGCAAAGGTTGGCCAGCACAGCCAGTCGATGGATCCTTTGTTGCTGACGAGTGCGGCGGTTTCACAATCGCCGATGAGGGCGTAATCCTCAATATGAGCAGGCATCAGTGGTATGACGGCGATTCGGAGCTTAAGAGTTGGAACGTCTGCTCCGCATCAGAGTTCGAAATCGCACATTTCTCTGCGATACGGCAAACGGCGCGAGAGGATTGTGGCATCTATCTCCACATAGGCAAACCACTCAAAACCCATAGTCGTCAACGACCGTACAAACCTACGTGCGACGCGGGGGAATGTTGTCTGAGGAGCGGACAGTGAGCAAGAAGAGCAGGGAGATCGTCGTCATCACCGGTGCCTCGGCTGGCGTAGGACGCGCGACGGTCCGCGAGTTTGCACGGCGTGGCGCATGGATTGGGCTGATCGCGCGCGGCAACATGGCCTGGAGGCTGCGCGTCACGAAGTCGAGCAGGCCGGAGGCAAAGCATTGGTGCTGTCCACCGACGTGGCCAACGCGGACGAAGTCGAGGCCGCAGCCCGGCGCGTGGAGCAGGAACTCGGCCCCATCGACATTTGGGTGAACGATGCGATGACGTCGGTGTTCTCACCTATCAAGGAAATGACGCCCGATGACTTTAAGCGCGTAACCGAGGTGACGTACCTGGGCTACGTGTACGGCACGCTGGCTGCGCTGAAGCGCATGTTGCCGCGGATCGCGGGACCATCGTTCACGTCGGCTCGGCGCTGGCCTATCGCAGCATTCCCCTTCAGGCAGCGTATAGCGCGTCGAAACACGCGTTCTGGGATTCTTTGCGTCGCTGCGTTGCGAGCTCATTCACGACGGCAGCAACGTGAAGGCGACCATGGTGCAGATGCCGGCGCTACACCCGCAGTTCGGATGGTGTAAAAGCCGCCTGCCGCGCAAGGCTCAACCGGTTCCGCCTATCTTTCAGCCGGAGGTTGCTGCGCGTGCGATCTACTATGCTGCGCATCATCCTTTGCGCCGCGAATACTATCCGGCGTGGTCGTCGGTGAAAGCGATTTTCGGCAACAAGCTGGCGCCTTCGTTTGCCGATCACTACCTGGCGCGGATGGGTTCGACGCCCAGCAATACGACGGACACCACGATCCGAATCGCCCAACAATCTCTACGAGCCGGTCGCCGGGGATCAGGCGCGCATGGCGCCTTCGACAGCCGCGCCTCGTACACCAGCAAAGAGCTGTGGGCGGAGACGCATTGGCAGTGGCTGGCTGCGGCGGTAGGAGTGGCCCTCGGCGGCGCGGCGCTGGCATTGTTCGGAGGCAGCAAAGCAACGGCAGAGAAGTCTCAGGAGGATGCCGAAGATTGGCGGCAGCGCGAGCCGCGTGAGCAGGGCTAGACCGATTTTGCGTTGGCTGTTGGAATGCAGTCTTTCGACAGCGGGCCGCACAAGGGTTGTGTTGCGAAACAAGTGGATATGTCTAGAAGTCCGCGCCGCAAGGCGCGGCGAACTTAGCCCAGCGCTTCTTCAGCGCTGGGCGCGTTTTCAAATCTACGGATTATGCGTCCAAGCCCACGCAGCCAAGTTCATTAGTTCGGCAGGCGAAAAGCGTAAAAATAATTAGTGTCCCACGATGGGTTATAGACCGTGCCATTCGCAATGATGGGCGCGACCCCGGGTGTGTTCGGAGACTCCCAAAGTAGCTTCCATCCGCCGACGAAAAGGCGAGGAGACCTTCATAAGGACCACCCACGCTAGCGTAGAGTACACCGTTAGCAAGCGCGAGCTCATAGGTCGCTCCGTAACTTCCTCCAGACCACTCCAAAGAAGAGAGCCGTTGCTGGCGTTAAAGGAATAAACCAGCGGACCGGGGGATTGACGGGACGTTCCCGCTCCTACATACACCGCGCCAGCACCGACCACCGGCGAAGATTGGAAGGCACCGGTCTGCGGCTGCGCTGTCCACAAGACGGCGCCCGTGAGGGCATTCAGCGCGTACAGGTTGGTGTTGGTGCTGGCGTATACGATGTTGTTGAACCTGCTACTCCGTCGGCGCTGAGTGAACCTGCCAGGCTCGCATGCCAAAGCACGGCGCCGGATACATCGTTAGCAGCGTACAGATCGCCACCCGTTGCAAAATATACGAGCCCGTTCACCGCTGTCGGAGTCGACTCGGTACCAGGGTTGCGCTGCCACCGAAGTACTCCCGTCTTCGCATCCAGGGCATAGATGGTGTAACTGCTGCCATCGTATGAACCGATGTAGACGAACATCTGCAACCGTCGCCCCAGTTACGATCGCGCCGGTAGCATCGTATGTCACAGCGGCGTACCCGCCTTCGCGTCCAGAGCATACACTCTGGCCGGAACCGACGTACAAGATGTTGTTGAATACTGTCGAGCAACGATGGATTTGGGAACCGGTGTTATACGTCCATAGCAAAGCACCTGTGCCTGCATCCGCCGCGTATCGTTGGTGGCCCCTCCGAAGTACACAACATCGTTGACGAGAACTGGAGAGTTAAATGGCCCTGTCCCTGGCCCGTATTGCCATGCCACAACCAGGTCTGTCACATTCGAAGAGTTGATGCGGTATTCGTAGGGGTTGTAGCCCGTATGGCAGGGGTCAAACTAAACGACGGCCAGTTGATATACAGCGCAGTATTGGGACCACCGCAGCGCGTCACGCCTTGCCCCGAAGCTAACGCTGCCGTCACAATCACTAGAAAAAATAAACCGAACGTTTTGATTCTCATGGCGTCCTCCGGAAAGCGGCTACCGTAACAACTGGACGCGTGGCAGCCTGCCATACAGAATCCAGTACTCCTGCCCGCAAAAGTGAGTCAGTACATTGTCGTCCCTTCCCCGGCAAAGTGCCACGAAAATTGCATGAATTGCGTGTGCTGCCATCCCGTGCGGGGGCAAGGCTTAGGTTAGGCAGCATTGCTTGGCTATGGGGAGCTGCTGTTGAAAAAGATGCTTGTTCCTGAACAACGGTCACAGTACAGGCAGAGTTCGTGATGTTGCTGTTGGTTCCCAGGCTCGGAGGCTTGGTGCTCATGATGCACATCACTCCCGCTCGGAGTCGCTGTTCTACTATTTCCTGTCCCTATTTCCCTTGCTGCGCCTGCAGCGACTTGACGGCGTCCTGGCAGGCGCTGGCTTCGGTGAAAACTTTGTTGAGCGCTTCGTTGGCGCGCAGCTTGGCCAGCATGGGATCATTCAACAGATTGGAGTAGGCGCAGTAGCTACGTTCTACTGCGCTCTGCAGCAGTTGCAAGGCGTCCTGATTCTTGCCGCAAGCCCAGCCACGCTCCCTGGAAGTACAGCTGTTCCGGATCGAGTTCATTGGCCTGGTTGGCCTCGAGCTCGTGGGCAATACGGTCCTGCTCGCTGGCGGGTCGCAACCCAAGGCATGCTTCCACCAGGTCGTGATGGTAGCGAGGCGCGGTGGGCATGTGTTTGGCGGCTTCCTTGGCCTGCGCAATTTTGCCTTCACGCACGAGCAACGCAGGCGTAACGTAAGCGGCCCATTCCGACCCAGCGCGAGTTGCAGGAAGTCCACGGCGCGCTCCGTCTGGCCCAGTTCCATGAAGGTCCACGCGCAGGAGCGGAACATGTAGTTGCCGGGATCGAGGCTGAGCGCGCGGTCGCACTCCGCCGCCGATTGTTCCAACATGCCGGCGTAGCGGAAGACTAACTCAGCGCGAAGTGCGCTGGGCGCTTTGGGGGCGTCTTTGACCAGCGCCTCGGCGGCCAGATAGGCCTTGCCCAGTTCACCCCGCTCGACGGCGTTGGTAATCTGCTGGCCGAGCGCGACGGTTAGATTCGGGTCGAGTTGCAGCGCGCGCGCGTAGGCGTCGTTGGACTGCTGCATCATCTTCTCGCCGCCGTCGGAATAGGTCGCGTCATAGTAGCTGCGCACGCCCAGCTCCTGCCATGCGGGAGCGTAAGTCGGATCCATCTGCACCACTTGCTCCAGTACGGCGAGCGCATCTTTGTTGGCGACCGGATCGTGCGGGATCGCCAGGCTGTGCAGATACAGGTCGTAAGCCTCGGCGTCCTTAGGCGCGAGCCTGCGGCTTGTTCCACGCCTTGTCCCAGACCGAGGATGGAAGCAGCCCCTCACGCACCTGCGCCGCTAACCGCGATTGCAACGCGATGAGGTCCTGGCTGGGAGCGGTGAGAGTGGTCTGCCACACCAGGCGGTTGTCGCTGGCCTGGATGGCCTCCAAGGTCACGACCAGGTTGTCGCCGCGCGCTACAAAGTGGCCAGTGACGATGGTTGCCACGTGCAGGGCACGCGCCGCCTGCCGCGGATCGACATCGTTGCCGGCATATTTCTGCGTCATCGAGCTGGGACGCACATCGAGCGAGCGGTTCTGCGCCAGCGTGTTACTGAGTTCGTCGGCCAGCGCGAAGCGCAGAAAATCCACGCTGATGTCGTTGTTCAGATTGTGCAGCGGCAGCACAGCGATGGTGTTCTTCGCTCCCGGAGCACCGGGGCGATGCTTGACGTAATAAGCGCCCCCGGCACCAGCACGGTGATCAGCAGGGCGATGATTCCCAGCAGCGCGTAAACGTGCCAACGACGTGTAGGTTTCGCAAACGCGGTGGTGCGTAGCTTGTAGGGAAGCGCGGGGCGCATTCGGGCGCTGGTCGTGAGTCCGGGCTGGCTTTCTTTCTTCAGCGATTGCAGGTCGCCCTTCATGGCCAGCGCTGTCTGGTAACGATGGCCTCGGTCTTTTTCCATGGCCCGGCCGAGGATGCCTTCCAGGTCCTCGGGCACTGCGGGATTGAATTTGCGCGGCGCCGGCGGCTTCTCATTCAACAGCGCATTCATCGAGGTCACGGAGTTGGTCTTACGAAACGGCTTGTGGCCAGTGGCCATCTCGTAGAGCACAACTCCCAGAGAGAACAGATCGCTGCGCGGATCGAGTTCTTCACCGCGCGCCTGCTCCGGCGACATGTAGACGGTGGTGCCGAAGTTTTCGCCGGCGATGGTCTGCGTCTTCAAAGCTGTCGCGTCCGAACTCCGGGCGACCTGAACCAATCCAAAATCCAGAGCTTCGCTTGCCCCGATGGGGTAACGAAGATGTTCGCGAGTTTGATGTCGCGATGGATGATGCCTTTGGCGTGGCAGGCTGCGAGGGCGTCGGCCACCTGAATGCCGATGTCGATCAGCTTTTCAATGTCCATCGGCTGGCCGTTCATCAGGTCGCGAAGGCTTTTGCCTTCCAGCTTCTCCATGACAATGTAGGGCTGGCCGTCGAGGTCGCCGATGTCGTGGATGGTGCAGATGTTGGGATGATTCAGCTGCGAGGCAATACGCGCCTCGCGCAAGAAGCGTTCCAGGGACTTCTTGTCGTCGAGCAGATTGTCGGGGGTAAATTTCAGCGCAACCCGGCGGCCAAGGCGAGTGTCTTCCGCCTCGTATACCACCCCCATCCCACCGCCACCCAGCTTGCCCAAAACGTGATAGTGGGA
>CAWDVQ010000006.1:0-1217526 GCA_963805965.1 uncultured Gammaproteobacteria bacterium | reverse complement strand
GTCAGGTCGAATCGGCGTATCTGCTGCTCGCCATGGGCGAGGCCGGAACGCTCGCCGCCGCGGTCGGCTTCCTGCTACTCGCACTCGGCGCGAGCTCGCTGCAGTTCGACGCCCTCAAATTTGGCGCATCGGGTCTGGACACGAGCGTCCGCGGGGCGGTGTTTCTCCTCACGTTCTTCGGGTTTGGTGTGAAAGCCGGCCTGGCCCCAGTAAATTCCTGGCTGCCGCGCGCCTACCGCGCCGCGCCGCGCCGGTGTTCGCGCCCGCGCCGCTGGCCCGACGCTGCAATCTCGCCCTGCACGGCATCCCGCGCCGACATGCTGAAATCTGTTGCCGGTCGCCCGAAGCAGGTTTGGCTAAGTCGCACTGATCATCTCGGCATGGTTTCCGCGCTGCTCGGGATACTCTACGCGACCACCAACAACGATCTGAAGGCGATGCTGGCGCATAGCTCCATCGAAAATGTCGGGATCGTCGTCGCCGGCTACGGCGCAGGAATGGTGTTCGTCGCCACGAATCATCCAGCCCTCGCGGCCATGGCATTCCTCGCGGCGCTGTATCATCTGATGAATCATTCGCTGTTCAAAACGCTGTTGTTTTTCGGCGTTGGCGCTGTGGAGACGCAGACCGGCACCCGCGATATGGACCGGCTCGGGGGCCTGATCAAGCGGATGCCGCTGACCGCGCTGGGCTTCCTCGCCGGCACGCTGTCGATCGCCGCGCTGCCGCCGTTCAACGGCTTTGTCAGCGAATGGCTCACGCTACAGGTAATGCTGCGCTCGGCGGAATTGTCTTCAGCCGGCGCGAAGATCGTATTCGCCTCGTGCGGCGCGGTGCTCGCACTCACGGCGGCGCTGGCGGTGACCTGCTTTGTGAAAGTGTTCGCCATGAGCTTCCTGGGAATGCGCCGGCTCGACGTGGAGCGACGGGTAAACGAGACCGAGCCATCCGCGCTCGCATCCATGGCCATTCTAGCGGTGCTGTGCCTTGCGTTCGGCGTGCTGCCGACGTACGTGATCCCGATGCTCGACCCCGCGTCGAGGCAGCTGGCGGGAGCCAGTGCATCCGATGGACTGGTGCCACCGTTTTTCGCATCGGCTCCGGCACATGACAGCTTGCCGGTCGCGTTTGCGGCGGAGTTCCATGACCTCGGGGCGCAGGTCGGGCAGCATATCGTGGGCGGCCGCGGCCTAGTGGTGTTGCACCGTGGCGGCGTGGACAATCCCGTGATCTTCGCCATGTCCACGTCCTACATGCTGCTGACGCTGATCGGTCTGCTGCTGCTGACCTACATCGTCATTCGTCTGTGGCTGACGCGTACGCGCAGGCTGGCGCGGCGCGAGCGCTGGGACGGCGGAGTGCGCCGATTGTTGCCTGAGATGACCTATACGGCGACCGGATTTTCCAACCCGGTGCGGGTCATCTTCGATGCGATTTTCCGTCCGACGACAGTCGAAGACACCAGCGAGACGGTGGCCGAGCATTTCCGCATGGCCATCCGCCGCGAGAAAGAGCGCGTGCATCTGGTGGACCGACTGGTACTCCAGCCGGTCAGTTTTGCGACGCTGTGGTTCGCGCGCTGTCTGGCGGCGATGCACCGCGGGCGCATTAACACCTACGTGACTTATGCATTTCTGGCTCTGCTGATTGTGTTTGCCGTGCTGCCAGCGTATTGACCCCGGCCTTGACCGCGGGGCGCGCGGCATTGATTGTGTCCCGGAAGACTTTCTGAAACACTATGGGCTGCGGAGATGGCATGCCTCCGCGAACCGCCGCTTGAGCGGCTGATGATGCCTGCGTTTCCGGGCCACGGGAGCGTAGGGTGCTACGCGGCCTGTCCCCAGGTAGTGTCTTTCAAGGGACAGATGCATGTGGAAATCCGTCATCGCCATTTCCATCGGCGCAAGCTGGGGGGCGTTGTTGCGCTGGTGGTTCGGCACGCGGCTGAACGCCCTGTTCCCGACGATCCCGCTCGGTACCCTTGCCGCCAACCTGGCGGGCGGCTACATCATCGGTGCCGCGGTCGCATTGTTCGCTTCTTCTTCTTCCCTGGCGCCGGAGTGGCGCTTGTTGGTCATGACCGGCTTCTGCGGCGGATTGACGACCTTCTCAACCTTCTCGGCGGAATTGGCCACTTTGGTGCAGCAAGGACGGGCCCTGTGGAGCTGTGCGGCAATCGTCGCGCATCCGGGGGGTTCTCTATTGATGACCTTTGCTGGCATGGCCACGGTCGCATGGGCGAAAAGCTAATGGACGCTGGTGCGGCGCAGAAACCCTACCCATTCTGCAGTACCGACGGCGCGCTGGCCTATGTGCGCCCGGACAAATTTCCGGTCACTCCCTCCCACCACCTCATCAACCCGGTGCGTCATGAGACGCATTTCTTCGCTATAAATCCGTCCGAACTTGACGCAATCTGGGACCTGGTCGCCGAAGCCAAGGCGGTAGTCGACGCCAAGGATCATCTCGATGGCTACGATTTGGGGGTCAACGTGGGCGAGGTACCCGGTCAGACGGTCGCGCACGCGCACCTGCACGTGATCCCTCGCTACCGCGGTGATGTCGAGAATCCCCGCGGCGGCGTACGCGGCGTCATACCGGCCATGCAGCATTACTAACAAGAACCAAGGGGGCAACGATGAACGGCGCATTCCTACGATTTTACGTGCATGAGGGCCATCGCCATCACGGATTACTGATGTGGGAATGGTTGCTCAAAAAGGCCAGCACTCTCGATATACGAGGTGGCTCAGCCTTTCGCGCTGTCGCGGGTTTCGGCCGCCATCACGTGCTGCACGAGCAAACGTTCTTCGAGCTTGCCGGCAGTGTTGCCGTGGAGGTCGAGTTCATTGTGACGGATCAGGAAGCACAGGAACTGCTCAAACTGATCCGCGAAGAGAAGATTCGATTGTTCTACGCACACATTCCGGCACATTTCGCCGTCATCAATCCGGATGACGAGGATCCGCCAGCATTGGGTTCTATCGCTTAGCGCTATCGGACCGACCGAGTCGCAAACGGGGGCAATCATGTTCAAGCACATTCTGCAGGCTTATGACGCATCGGAAGCAGCGGACAACGCGTTCGAGTAGGCACGTCCGTTCGGAAAAAAGTTTGGAGCACAAATTGATGCCATTTCCGTCGTTCACCGGCAGCCGGTAGGGGACGACGTGGAACTGACCGCGGAGATGGATCAAGGCATCCACATGGCTGAGCAGGCGATCCTGCGGCTTCGACGCCGTGCACATGGAGATGTAATCGACATACACTTCCTGACGGCCGTTGGACAGCCCGCATAGCAAATCCTCGCTCGTGCCGACTCTATATGATGCCGATCTGATCATCACGGGCTGCCGCGGCATTTCTCCCATTGAACGCTGGCTGACGGGTCAACGGTCAGACAGGTTATGGGTTACTCGCAGCAGCCGATTCTGATCATCCAATGACTGGCTCGAAGTAACGTCCGATTAGTATTGAATGGTCGCTATGACTTCGACTTTGCGGAAATCGAGGCGGTCGGCGGTGTGCCGGTGTCCCCCGCTTTCTGCACTGACTGAAATTGTCAGCTGATCGCAAATTTACGTACGACGTGTTTGCGCTCGCATTTGAAGCAAGTATTAGCGATTGAGTTGGCGGAGAGAGAGGGATTGTTCGCGGCTGCGCCGCTCATCCCTCGCTGATCGCTCGGGACCGTCGGCGCCCGAGCGCGCCGACGTCCTTCGCCGCCGCTGCGCGGCGGCTCGTCGAACCCTATTGTCTATGTTCTCGGGTTCGAATCCCGTCGCGACGACCCGAGCTGGATAGCGCTTCCTGCGTGGAAGCGGTTCAAAAAAATTGGCGGAGAGAGAGGGATTCGAACCCTCGAAGGGCTTTTGACCCTTACACCCTTAGCAGGGGTGCGCCTTCGACCACTCGGCCATCTCTCCGTGAGCGAGTGCCGGCGCCGCCGGTTCGCGGCGCAATCATACTGAAGGGGTGGGGCCAGGGCAAAGAACGGCCGCCCAGGCGCCAGACTTTAGCCGGTTGGCGTGGTTTCGGCCTGCACGGTTTCCGCGCTCTCGTGCTTGATGCGATGGAAGATTTCTTCGCGCTGTACCGAGACCGACTTGGGCGCATTCACCCCGAGCCGCACTTGATTGCCTTTCACGCGCAGCACCGTGACCGTCACCTCGTCGCCAATCATTACGGTCTCACCAATTCTACGCGTCAGGATAAGCACTTCGGGGATCCTCCGTATTCCACGCACTCACGCGCGGTCTTGCGCGTGCCGAACCGCTACGGATCACAGCCGAAGGCTCTGGCGGCAGATTACTGCCCCGCTGATACGACTGTTCCCGGTGCGAACAGTCTCGGCCGATATCGCTGCAAGAGCACCTTAAATTTCATCAATGTGCCGCCAGGCGTGCGCGCACCCACGGCGCCACGCTGGCCAGCGCCTCGTCCAGCGCCTGCGGCTTGCTGCCGCCGGCCTGGGCGAAGTCGGCGCGACCGCCGCCCTTGCCTCCCACTTGGGCGGCGACGGCACTGATAAGTTCCCCCGCCTTCACCCGCCCGGTCTGGTCCTGCGTGACACCAGCCACCAGCACCACCTTCGAATCCGATTCCACCGAGCCCAGCACGACGATGGCCGATCCCAAGCGGCTCTTTAACTGGTCGACCGCCGAGCGCAGCGTGCCGGCATCGGCGCCGTCCAAGCGCGTGGCCAGCACCATCACGCCTGCGACCTCCACCGCGCTCGCGGCCAGGTCGGTGCCCTGGCCCAGCGCCAGCTTGTCCTTCAGTCCGCGATTCTCCTTTTCCAGTGCCCGGATCCGCTCCAGCGCCTCTCGCACCTTGGCAGCGGTCTCCTCGGGCGCGCCGTGCACCTGCTGCGCGATATCCGCCAGCAGCGTGTCGACCCGGTTGACGTAGTCGAGCGCGGCCTGGCCCGTGACCGCCTCGATGCGTCGAACACCGGCCGCGACACCGGTTTCACTGACGATATGAAATATCCCGATGTCCCCGGTGCGCTTCACGTGCGTACCGCCGCACAGCTCGGTGGAGAACTCACCCATCGACAGCACCCGCACCCGGCTGTCGTACTTCTCGCCAAACAGCGCCATCGCACCGCCCGCGATCGCCTGCTCGTAATCCATCATGCGGATCGCCGCCTCGGCATTGCCCCGGATCTCGTCGTTCACCAGTTTCTCGACCTGCGAGCGCTGCTCGGCGGTGAGCGGCTGGTAATGCGCGAAATCGAAGCGCAGACGGTCAGGCGCCACCAGCGAGCCCTTCTGGGTGACGTGTGTGCCGAGCACCTTGCGCAGTGCAGCGTGCAGCAGATGAGTGGCTGAATGATTCAGGCGGATCGCCGCCCGCCGCGCAGCGTCGATACGCGCCAGCACGCTGTCTCCGACCTGCAGCCGGCCGGCCACCAGCCGGCCGATATGCGAGTGCGCCGCCCCGCGCTTTTGCGTGTCGTCGACCTCGAAGCGCGTGGCCGCCGCGCCCAGCAGTTCACCGGTGTCGCCTACCTGCCCGCCGCCTTCCGCGTAGAACACCGTGCGATCCAGGATCACCTCGCCGCGCTCCCCGGCGCCGAGCGCCTCGACGCTGGCGCCATCGCGCAGCAGCGCCACCACCCGCCCCTGGCACTCGTCCGCCTCGTAACCGCAGAACTCACTGCGCTCCGCCAGCTGGGCCGTGCCACGCTGCTCGACACCGAACTTGCTGGCCGCGCGCGCGCGATCGCGCTGCGCCTGCATCTCGCGCTCGTAGCCGGCGATATCCACGTTGAGCGAGCGCTCGCGCGCGATGTCGGCCGTCAGGTCAGGCGGAAAGCCGTAGGTATCGTGCAGCAGGAACACCAGCGACCCCGGCACCGTGTCGCCGCCCTGCTCGCGCATGCGCGCGTCGAACTGCAGCATGCCGGCGCTGAGCGTCTCGGCGAAGCGCTCCTCCTCCTGCTTCAGCGCCCGCTGCACCTCGCCGGCCGCGCGCGCAAGCTCCGGAAACGCATCTCCCATGGCCGCCACCAGGGCGGGCACGATCTTATAAAAAAACGGCTGCGCCTGGCCCAGCTGATACCCATGGCGCACCGCGCGCCGGATGATACGGCGGAGCACGTAACCGCGGCCCTCGTTCGACGGCAGCACGCCATCGACGATCAGGAAGCTGCTGGCGCGGATGTGGTCGGCGATCACCCGCAGCGAGGGCGATGAGCGATCCGTGGCGCCGGTCACCTCGGCCGCCGCCGTGATCAGCTCGCGGAACAGGTCGATGTCGTAGTTCGAATGCACCCCCTGCATCACCGCCGCCAGGCGCTCCAGTCCCGCTCCGGTGTCCACCGACGGCTTGGGTAACGGGGTCAGTGTGCCGTCGGCGGCGCGATCGAACTGCATGAACACCAGGTTCCAGATCTCGACGAAGCGATCGCCGTCCTCATCGGGCGAGCCCGGCGGACCGCCGCGCACCTCCGGCCCGTGATCGTAGAAGATCTCGCTACATGGCCCACACGGACCGGTATCGCCCATGGCCCAGAAGTTCGATGCCTCGCCCATGCGCTGCACGCGCTCGGGGGCCACCCCGATGTCATTCAGCCACAGGTCCGCGGCATCATTGTCGTCGTAATACACCGTCACCCACAGCCGCGCCGGATCCAGTTTCAGCCGGACGGTGACGAACTCCCACGCATAGCGGATCGCTTCACGCTTGAAATAGTCGCCGAACGAGAAATTCCCCAGCATCTCGAAAAAGGTGTGATGGCGCGCGGTGTAGCCGACGTTCTCCAGGTCGTTGTGCTTGCCGCCGGCGCGCACGCAGCGCTGGCTGCTCACCGCCCGCACGTAGTCGCGCTTATCCTTACCCAGGAACACATCCTTGAACTGCACCATGCCGGCATTGGTGAACAGCAGCGTCGGGTCGTTGGCCGGCACCAGCGACGACGACGGCACCACGGTGTGGCCGTGCTTCTTGAAGTAGTCGAGAAACGCGCGCCGCACCTCGCTGGTACTCATGTATTTCGGTTTTGCGGTCATGTCCTACGCGTCTGTGTCGATGTCCGTATCAGTGTCATCAATGTCGCCCGCGCGAAGCCCCAGGGCCGAGCGGATATCATCGGTGGCAAAGCCCCGATACTGCAAAAAGCGCATGCGGCGCGCCTTGTCCGGCCAACTGCGCGCGGGCGCGGCGCCGAAGCGCCGCGTCACTACCTTGCGCGCCAGCGTTGCCCAGTCGCCGTACGACTCCAATTGGGGTTCGATCAGCGCTGCCGGCAGTCCGAGCCCCGCCAGGTCACGCCGTATGCGCACCGGCCCCTGGCCGCGCTCGGCGTGAACAACCACGAACAGCCGCGCATAGCGCTCATCATCCAGGTAGCGCCGCTCGATCAGCTCGGCGAGCGCTGCGCGCACGGCGTCGGGTTCGAAGCCCTTGGCGGTGAGCTTCGCGCCGAGCTCGATCGAACAGAATTCGCGTCGCGCCAGCAGTGTCACGGCCGCGGCCAGCGCCGCCGCCGGATCGCCGGCCTCGCCGCTGGTTGCGCGGCGCTTAGGCTGACTTTTCCTCAGCACGCGCGGGCACGGGCGGCAGCAGCTTCAGCCGGATCTTCTGTTCGATGTCGTTCGCGATGTCCTTGTGCTGCTGCAGGTACAGGCGCGTGTTGTCCTTGCCCTGGCCGATGCGCTCGCCGTTGTAGCTGTACCAGGCGCCGGATTTGTCGATGATGCCCTGGGCCGAGCCGATGTCGATGATCTCGCCCTCGCGCGAGATGCCCGAGCCGTACATGATCTCGAATTCCGCCTCGCGGAACGGCGGCGCCACCTTGTTCTTGACCACCTTGACGCGCGTCTGGTTGCCGACCACTTCCTCGCCGTTCTTGATGGCGCCAATGCGGCGAATGTCCAGCCGCACCGAGGCGTAGAACTTCAGGGCGTTGCCACCGGTGGTGGTCTCCGGATTGCCGAACATGACACCGATCTTCATGCGGATCTGGTTGATGAAAATGACCATGGTGTTGGAGCGCTTGATGTTGCCGGTCAGCTTGCGCAGCGCCTGCGACATCAGCCGCGCGTGCAGCCCGAGCTGCATCTCGCCCATCTCACCTTCGATCTCGGCCTTAGGCGTCAGCGCCGCCACCGAGTCGATCACCACCACGTCCACCGCGCCCGAGCGCACCAGCATGTCGGTGATCTCCAGCGCCTGCTCGCCGGTGTCGGGCTGCGACACCAGCAGGTCCTGCACGTTGACGCCCAGCTTCTCGGCGTAGGCCGGATCGAGCGCGTGCTCGGCATCGACGAACGCGGCGGTGCCGCCGCCGCGCTGGATCTGGGCCACCACCTGCAGCGTCAGCGTGGTCTTGCCCGAGGATTCCGGGCCGTAGATCTCGACCACTCGCCCGCGCGGCAGGCCGCCGATCCCGAGCGCGATATCCAGTCCGAGCGAGCCGGTCGGCACCGCCTCGACGTCATAGGCAGCCGAGGCATCGCCCAGCCGCATGACTGAGCCCTTGCCGAATTGTTTCTCGATCTGTCCGAGCGCGGCGGCCAATGCCTTCTTCCGGTTCTCGTCGATGCGTGGTTCCATGCTTGGCGGTCCTCTGGCGAATTAGTGCGGCAATAGCGCGGCACAATTGATGACGAATTATCCCACAAGAAGTCGCCAAGCGCCGGACGCAAAACGACGGCGGAGCGACCGAAATGCCTCGGGCCGTCAAGGGTTAAGCGGCCAGGACGCCAGCGTGCTGTAGCGGCGGGCCTCGACAGTGCTCTCAGGCTCCCGCCCAAGCTCCTGACTTTGCGCCAGATAGAAGCGCGATGCCGGCAGCGCGAGCTGCAGCGCCGCGCTCGCAGGCGCTTCGAGCGCCGGTGGCAAGCGCTGCACGGTCGCGCCGCGCACCAGAGTCAGGTGGGGCCGCCAGGGCCTCACATCCGGCGCCAAACCCAGCTGCCGCGCGGCCGCCGCCAGCGCCTCGGCCAGCGCGCGGCCGGCCGGCGGGACACGTGCCGCGGTCGCCGCCAGGATGCGCGCCTCGCGCCACAGCTCCAGTCGATCGAACAGCAGCTCGAACGGGCGCGCCTGGATCTGGCCGGCGCGCTCGCACAGCGCCGGAAGTAGCGTCTCGCCCACCGCACCCAGGAAACACAGCGTCACGTGCAGATCAACCCGCGCCAGGGCTCGGCCGCCGGCTGCACGCACCTGCGGCGCCGCGGCTTCGATCAGGCGCGAACTCCACGCGCTGTCCGGCCAGAGTGCGAAGAACGCCCGGCTCAGGGCTGCGCCCCGCTCGCCGCACCGATCAGCAGCCGCAACGCGGTCGCCACCGCGGCGCGCCGTATCGCATCGCGATCGCCCGCGAACTGCTGCTGCACGACCACCGGCGGCGCGCTGCGCTGTGCGAGGGCAAACCAGACCAGGCCCACGGGCTTGTCCGGGCTGCCGCCATCCGGCCCGGCGATACCGGTGATCGCCACCGCCAGATCCGCGCCGCTGGCATGCAGCGCTCCGGCCGCCATCTGCTCGACCGTAGGACGACTGACGGCCCCGAAGGTCTCGATCACGCTGGCGGCGACGCCGATGGATTGCTCCTTCGCCAGATCGGAATAGGTCACGTAGCCGCGCTCGAACCATTGCGAGCTGCCGGGAATATCGGTCATGCATTTGGCGACCCAGCCGCCGGTGCAGGACTCGGCCGTCGCCACGCGGCGGCGCTGCGCGAGCAGCAGCGTACCTGCAGCTTCCGCCAGCGCGCGCAGCGCGCTGTCGCTCAAATTGCGGGTGTCAACCGGCGCTTCGGCCATATATCTTTGCAACTCATAGCCTTACCTTACTGATGCCCGACCCTTAACGATCGCGGCAACGAAATGGTACGTCTGTTTTAACCCCGCGGGCGCACTAGAATCGCCAATGCCAGCAACCGCTGAGGTGTCGCTGCGGCCCGCCTGGCGCGAGCGCGCTTTAAAAAAATGAAGTCAATGGATAAACCAGCTCTGGACCCGCAGATTTCAGACCCGCCGCCGCCCGCCGCGGGCGCGAGTCCAGCCGTGGGTCCGGCGAGCCCGGACGACTCGCCGCTGCACACACCGATGATGCAGCAGTACCTGCGCATCAAGGCGCAGCATCCGGACACGCTGCTGTTCTACCGGATGGGTGATTTCTACGAGCTGTTCTACGACGACGCGCGCGCGGCCGCCGGACTGCTCGATATCGCCCTGACCAGCCGCGGGCAGTCCGCGGGTTCAGCGGTGCCCATGGCCGGCGTGCCGGTGCAAAGCGTCGACGCCTACCTGGCGCGGCTGGTGCGTCGCGGCCAGTCGGTGGCCATCTGCGAGCAGATCGGGGTGCCGGGCGGCACCCGCGGGCCGATGGACCGCCAGGTGGTGCGGGTCGTCACCCCGGGCACGGTCACCGACGATGCGCTGCTGGAGCAGCGCCGTGAAACGCTGCTGGCCGCGCTGCTGAGCGAGCGCGGCCGCTTCGGCCTCGCCTGGCTCGAGCTGTCATCGGGCCGTTTCACGGTGCTCGAGTCCGACGAGGCCGGCGCCATGGAGGCCGAATTGGAGCGCCTGCGTCCGGCCGAACTGCTGCTGGCCGAGGATCAGGCACGCGACATCCTGGCGCGCTGCCGACAGCCGCCGGTGGTTCGTACCCGAGCGCCATGGCAGTTCGACCTGGCCAGCGCCTCGCGGGTACTGACCGATCAGCTCGGCACCCTGGATCTGCGCGGATTCGGCGTCGATGAGTTACCGCTCGCGATCCGTGCCGGCGGCGCCCTGCTGCAATATGTGCGCGATACGCAGAAATCGGCGTTGCCGCACATCACGTCGATGCGGGTCGAGGAGCGCGCCGACAGCCTCGGGCTCGATGCGGCCACGCGCCGCAACCTGGAACTCGATAGCAGCCTGTCGGGCAACGATGCGGCGACTTTGTTCGCGGTGCTCGACTGCAGCGTCACGGCGATGGGCTCGCGCGCGCTGCGGCGCTGGCTCAACCGGCCGATCCGGGCCCAGCCGGTGCTGCGCCAGCGCTACCACGCGATCGCCACGCTGGCGGACTCGCGCGGCTACGAGGCACTGCGCGAGCGGCTGCGCGACATCGGCGACCTGGAGCGCATCCTGGCGCGGGTCGCGCTACGTTCCGCGCGGCCGCGCGATCTGGTGCAGCTGCGCAGCTCGCTGGCGGCGGCGCCCGGGTTGCGCAGCACCCTGGCCGCCTTTGATTCGCCGCTGCTCGGCGGCCTGCAGCAGCACATCGGCGAACACGCGGCGGAGCGCAGCCTGTTACAGCGCGCGATCGCGGCCGAGCCCGCGCAGCTGCTGCGCGATGGCGGCGTCATCGCCGCCGGCTTCGATGCAACGCTGGATGAGCTGCGCCTGATCTCGGGCGACACCGACGTTTTCCTGCTGGAACTCGAGCGCCGCGAGCGCGAGCGCACCGGCATTGCGAACCTTAAGCTGGGCTACAACCGCGTGCAGGGTTTCTACATCGAGGTGTCGCGGCTGCAGGCCGAGCGCGTACCGTCCGACTACCTGCGCCGCCAGACCGTCAAGAGCGCCGAGCGTTTCATCACCCCGGAGCTCAAGGGCTTCGAGGACAAGGTGCTCGGCGCGCGCGAGCGGGCGTTGACGCGCGAGAAGGAACTGTACGATGAGCTGCTGGGGACGCTGATCGCAGCGCTGCCGGCGCTGCAAGCCAGCGCCGATGCGATCGCGACCCTCGACGCGCTGGCGGCGCTGGCGCAGTGCGCGGCCACGCTGGGCTGGTGCGAGCCCACGCTCATTTCCGAGCCGCGGCTGATGATCGAGGCGGCACGCCATCCGGTGGTCGAGCGCTGCATCGATGCCCCGTTCGTGCCCAACGACCTGGCAATGCATGAGCGCCGCAGGATGTTGATCATCACCGGGCCGAACATGGGCGGTAAATCCACCTACATGCGCTCGATCGCACTGGTGGTGGTGCTGGCACACCTGGGCAGCTTCGTTCCGGCGGCGCGCGCCCAGATTGGCCCGGTGGACCGCATCTTCACCCGCATCGGTGCCGCCGACGACCTGGCGGGCGGGCGTTCGACCTTCATGGTCGAGATGACCGAGACCGCCAACATCCTGCATAACGCCAGCGCACACAGCCTGGTGCTGATGGATGAGATCGGCCGCGGCACCAGCACTTTCGACGGCCTGTCGCTGGCCTACGCCGTGGCGCGACACATGGCAGAGCGGCTGCGCGCCTGCACCCTGTTCGCGACCCACTATTTCGAACTCACGGCGCTGGCCGGGGAGATCGACGGCTGCGCCAACGTGCACCTGGATGCCACCGAGCACGGCGATTCGCTGGTGTTCCTGCACGCCGTGAAGGACGGTCCCGCGAACCGCAGCTTCGGGCTGCAGGTCGCGCAACTGGCCGGCGTGCCGCGCGAAGTCATCGCCCAGGCGCGCCACTACATGGCGCAGTTGGAGGCCGGCAGCGTTGCCACCGCAGGCACAGCCAGTGCAGCGCAGGCGGAGCTGCCGCTGTTTGCAACGCCACTACCGCCGCCGCTCAAGCCGCCGCCGCCGCCCCAGCCGCCACATCAGCCGCCTCACGACGAGCTGCGAGCGCGCATCGCCGCGATCGAACCCGACGCACTCACGCCGCGACGCGCACTTGAGCTGCTGTACGAACTGCGCGCGCTCGCACAGGCTCACCTCACGCGCGATTGAAGCGTCCTGGTGAGCCGTTGCAGCTACTGCAGTTTCAGTTCCATGCGCACCTGGCCTTCCGGTCCGCCCCCGGATTCGCGTTCGGTCAGGAACACCCGGTCCGGCGGCAGCTCCTGGTTGGCGAGCAGCGCCGCCTGCGCTGCCTCGGCACGAGCTCGACCCAGGCCGTCGCGCTCATCGCGCGTGGGCTTGAACTGCTGCATCAACTCCTGTTCCAGCCAGGCGATGCGCGCCGCATCGACGTCCTGACCCGCGGCAGCCGGTTTCGCAGTATCCGTTTTCGCCACATCGGGGTTCGCTGCCTCAGGTTTCGCTGCCCCAGGCTTGGCCGCCACGCCACTGATCTCCGCCGGGTACACCGGGTCGGCCTTGAACTTGTCGCGATACAACGCGCTGAGGGCCGCGAGCCTGGGTGCAGCCGGTGCGCCGCCTGAGCTCGCTTTCGCTGCCTTGTGCTTGCCGGCTTCAGGACTTGCCGCGGCCGCCAGCGCCTGCTCGAGCGCGGCCTTCTCCAGCGCCTCGTCGTCGCTGGCACTGATGGTATGCAGGGGAATATCGAGCTTGACCTGCGGCCGCTCGACCAGTGCCTTGGCCAGCTGCGGCAGTTTCTTGGCTTCGGTGTCGGTCAGCATGGCGGAACCGGCCGGAAAATCGATGTACGCCAGCTGCGGGCCACCGCCGAACAGCGAACCCAGCAGCGCAAACGGCGCGGTGACTATCTTGGTGATCAGGCCCACGACCAGTTTCCAGATGATCGGACCGATCTTGAAGGTCGGATCGTCGATGCTGCCGCTGACCGGCAGGTCCAGGGTGATCACGCCATTGCGGTCCTTCAGCAGGGCTGCCGCCAGCTTCACCGGCAGCGGCACGGCCTGTTTGCTCTCGGTGGCGGCGCCGAACTCGAGCTGATCGATCACCACGTGGTGGCTGGCCTCGAGCTTGCGGTTCTCGATGTGGTAGTGCAGCTCGGTGGACAGCTTGCCCTGCGCGATGCTGTAGCCGGCAAATTTGCCGGAATAGGGATTGAAGGTCGTCAGCTCGATGTTCTTGAAGTCGAGGCTGATGTCGGTGTAGGTCGCCGGCGAGAACGGACTGAGCTGCCCCTTGATCGACACCGGTGCGTATCGATCCACGCTGCCTTCCAGCGACACCTGCGCCCGGGAAGCCGGGTCGGAGGACAGGCCCGTGACCGCGCCGTGCAAGCCGAGCATCGAGGTTGAAAAGTTCGGCTCCACCGAGTGGTCGGTGAAGTCCGCCGCGCCGTCGCGGATGTCCACGCGCTTGATATGGATCGGCATCCCGGTGCTGGCGCCGGTGCTTGCCGTCGCCCGGCTGGCGGCGGGCACGGAGCTGGCCGGCGCCGCCGACTTTGCGGTCTTGTCCGCTTTGGCGATCCGGGTCGGCTTGGCGCCAGTGGCCGCAGCGCCGGACGCTGGCGCAGCGGCCGCGGCCGGGGCGGGTGCTCCCGCTGGCCGCAATGCGTCCGACACGTTGAGACTGCCATTGGCACCGATGATCACGCGGCCGTAGGCTCCCAGCGTGCGCACCTGGTCGATGTCCAGCGCATCCGGGGCCAGCTGAAAACGCAGTCCGACGACCTGCAGCGCTTTCCAGGTGACAAAGTCGGTATTGGTGGCGTTATCGCGCGTCCCCAGGTCGGTGACCTGGATGCCGCCGCTGAGTTTGAGCTCGGGCTGGCCCTTCTGCGGCGTGGCCGCGTACGCCAGCTGCAGCTGGGTCGCCAGGCGACCGCGATACAGCGTCATATTGGTCTGCTGCGACACATAGGGTTGCAGCGGTGGCAGCTCGAAGTCCTTCAGATTCATCGTGACCGCGGCGGCGAGCGGCGACAGGGCCAGGGTGCCTGCGGCGTGCAGCCGGCCGGCCTCGCCCAGGCCGGTATCCAGCTCCAACGCAATCGGCTGCGCGCCGTCGGTCGAATAGTTCTGCAGTGACAGTTTCAGCGGCGCAATCTTCAACTGCAGCGCCGGCTTCACGCTGCGATCCTCGGCCGCGATGCTGGCGCCATCGATATTCAGCTTCGCCAGCGTGATCTTCCAGGGCAGCGCGGACCCCGCTGCTGCCGCCGCACTCGTGGCGGATGTCGTGGACGTCGCGACCACCGTCGGTGCCGGTGCCGCATTTGCCGCGGCCACGCCGCTCGCGCCGGCATGACCACTCGCAACGGCCGGCTGCAGCAGCCGCTGCAGGTTCACACTGCCATCGGCTTCGCGCCACACCTGCAGCGACGGATTCTGCAGCGTCACCTGGCCCACGGCCACCTGCCGCTCCGACAGCGCGATCGTGGTGTCGGCAACGTCGACCTCCGGCAGCTGAATCCACGGCTCGGCCCCCGCTTGCTTGTCGCCGCCGGCCGGTTTGTCGGTGCTCGCGGCCGGCGCACCCCTGGGTGCGATCGCCAGCTTGTGCACCTTCACGCTCGGCAAGCCCAGTGACAGGCTGGTCTGGCCCGCCGCGACCAGGCGATAGTTGCCCTGCACATCGATACTGCCGCTGCTCAACGCAAAGGGCAGCGAATCCTCGAGGTAGGAGGCGATGGTCGAGGCCTTGAGCGCGGTAATCGTGAAGTCGCCGCTCGAACCCAGCGGTTGCACCGAGAATTGACCGGACCAGTCGAGCTGCTCACCAGCGCTGGTGGCGGCACTGAATCGATAGCGATTCTCGAACTCTGGCTGGGTACGAAAATCCGTCAACGCGAACTCAATCGGACTCAAGGTCGCGCGAAACGGCGCCGGGCGACTGCGATCCTCGAAGTGCAACTGGCCGCGAGTGACGGTGAAGGCACCGATGCGCAGTGCCGGCACCTGGCTCGACGCCGGTTCGGGCGCGGCGGGTTTAGGCGCAGCCGGCGGCGCGAGCTTGGCGAGATTGAGCGAGCCGTCCGGATTGACCAGCGTATTGATCACCGGCTGTTCCAGCCGCACTTCGGCAAAGGTCCAGGCCCGGTGCAGCAGCGAGGAGGTGGCGCTGAACTTGATGCGCAACAGCGTGAAGCTCGCTATCGGCGCGCCATCGGCTTCGGTCATCGCGAGGTCGCGGATCTCGACCACCAGCGAGAACGGATTGAAAGTCAGTGAACCGATGGCAAGCTGGCGGCCAAGCTGATGCTGCACGTAGCTGATGGCCTGGTTGCTGGCGATACGCGGCACCAGCAGGAAGCCGGCCAGGGTATAGAGCAGCACCAGACCCGCCACGATGGCCAGCGCGCGCAGGTGCGAGCGCAACCATCGAAACACCGCCCCTGCCGCCGAATTACTTTCCGAAACTTCCATATTCCAGAAAACTCCCCACCTCGCGCGCCACCCGGGCCGACCACAGCATGCCGGAGTGCGTCACCGGCAGTGTCAGGACCGCCGTCGCACCGGCAACCTGCGTCTCGGAAACCGCTACCGTGCCGTCGTTATCTTCGCCGAACTTTAGCAGCATTCGGCCAAAACCCAAGGGCACGTTGCCGGCGATCACCGCCAGTTCGCGCCCGACATCCCAGCGCGCGGCACGCTGCTGCAGCAGTTCCTCGGCGCTCGCGGCGCCGAGCATGCGCCTTCCTAAGCCAAACTCACCGAATCGCCGGGCGGCGCGCGAGCCCGCCGCCGGCGTGCCGAGGAACACCACCCGGCCCGGCTGTGCCATCGAGTAGCTCTCCAGGCACCGCAGGATCATAAGTCCCCCCAGGCTGTGCCCGACCAGGTGCACTGACGGCGCCTCGATCGCGGCAATCGTATTGCGCAGCGCGGCGATGATGTGCGCCGGCGGCGTGCCGACCGACGCATAGCGAAACACCTTCAGAGCATAGCCGCGCTCGCTCGCCAGGCGCCGGCGCAGCAGCAGCGATTCGGCACCGGTCATCCATAACCCGTGGACGTAAACGACGACCGCGGCCGGCATCGGTCATGCCGGCGGCGGCGTGCGCACCCGGATGTGCAGCTCGCGCAGCTGCGCCTCAGCCACCTCGGTCGGCGCATCGGTCATCAGGTCGGCCGCGGTCTGCGTCTTGGGAAAGGCAATCACTTCGCGAATGCTGTCGGCGCCGGCCATCAGCATCGCCAGCCGGTCCAGGCCGAAGGCAATGCCACCGTGGGGCGGTGCGCCGAAGCGCAGCGCATCGAGCAGGAAGCCGAATTTGGTGCGTGCCTCTTCAGGTTCGATGCCCAGCAGGCCAAATACCACCGACTGCATTTCCTGCCTGAATATGCGCACCGAGCCGCCGCCGATCTCCGAGCCGTTGAGCACCATGTCGTAGGCGCGCGCCAGCGCAGCGCCCGGATCGGACTGCAGCTGCGCCGGATCGTCGGTCTGCGGCGATGTGAACGGATGATGCATCGCAGCCCAGCGCCGGGCGTCGGCATCCCATTCGAACATCGGAAAATCCACCACCCATAGCGGTCGAAAGCCGTCTGCGACCAGGCTGCGGTCCTGCGCGACTTTCAGGCGCAGCGCGCCCAGCGCATCGCTGACGACCTTGGCGCTGTCGGCGCCGAAGAAAATCAGATCCCCGTCGGCAGCGCCACAGCGCGTGAGGATTCCTGCCAGCGCCGCATCGCTCAGGAACTTGATGATCGGGGATTGCAGGCCGTCGCGGCCGAGCGCGCGCTGGTTGACCTTGACGTAAGCCAGCCCCTTGGCGCCATAGCGCGTCACGAAGGCAGTGTATTCGTCGATTTCCTTGCGCGTCAGCGCACCGCCGCCCGGCACGGACAGTGCCGCCACCCGCCCGCCGGGATCCTTGGCCGGGCCTGAGAACACCTTGAAGTCGCAGTCCTGCACCAGATCGGCGACATCGACCAGCTCCAGCGTCACCCGCAGATCCGGTTTGTCCGATCCGTAGCGGCGCATCGCATCGTGGTAACTGATGCGCGGGAATGGCTGCGGCAGATCGATGCCCAGCACCTCGCGAAACAGCGTCACCGCCAGGCCCTCCATCAGCTGCATGATCTCATCCTGCGACAGGAACGAGGTCTCCACGTCGAGCTGGGTGAACTCCGGCTGGCGATCGGCGCGCAGGTCCTCATCGCGAAAGCAGCGCACGATCTGGTAGTAGCGCTCGAAGCCCGCGATCATCAACAGCTGCTTGAAGATCTGCGGCGACTGCGGCAGCGCGAAGAACTTGCCGGCGTGGGTACGGCTTGGCACCAGGTAGTCGCGCGCGCCCTCAGGCGTGGCCTTGGTGAGCATCGGAGTTTCGATGTCCACGAACCCGTGGGCGTCGAGGTAGCCGCGCATCGAGCGCGTGATCCGGTGCCGCAGCCGCAGGCGCTGGTTCATGATCTCACGCCGCAGGTCGATGTAGCGGTAGCGCAGGCGCACTTCTTCGCTGACCGACTCATCGAGCTGGAACGGCAGCGGATCGCAGCGATTGATCAGCTCCAGCTCGCTCGCCACGATCTCCACCTGTCCTGAGGCGAGGTTGGGATTGACGGTGCCGGCCGGCCGCGGTTGCACGCTGCCGCGTACCCGCACCACGAATTCGTGCCGCAGTTTTTCCGCGGTGACGAATATCGCCTGCTGATCGGGGTGGAACACCACCTGCACCAGGCCTTCGCGGTCGCGCAGGTCGACGAAGATCACCCCGCCGTGATCGCGCCGGCGGTGCACCCAGCCGGCGACCGCGACCGTAGTCCCGCTCAGCTTCTCATTCACCTGTCCGCAGTAATGGGTCCGCATCGGCCTGTCGTCGTCGGGAATGGGCCGGGAATGTTAGGGTGTGGGCGCGGGCGGCACAACCACACCCAGCGTCACGATCATCTTCATAGCCGCATCGATGCTCATGTCCAGCTCGATGGCCTGCGAGCGCGGCACCATGACGATGAAACCCGAGGTTGGATTGGGTGTGGTTGGTATGAACACGCACACCATCGGCTCGCCGGTGTGGGCACTGATCAGCGGCACGTCGCCCGCGGTCTGAAAGCCGACGCTCCACGCGCCCTTGCGCGGATATTCGATCAGCAGCACCTTCTTGAACGAGTTGCCCTGGTTCGACAGGATGGTGGTGGAGAAAGTCTTTACCCCGCTGTAGAGCGCCCGCACGAACGGGATGCGGTTCATCAGGTCTTCCCACAACTCCACCAGGCTGCGGCCGATGATGTTGCTGACCAGCATGCCGGTGAAGATCAGCAGCAGCACCGCCAACACCAGTCCCAGTCCCGGGATGTGGACTCCGAACAGCGTTTCCGGTCGCACCGCTGCCGGCAGCAGCAGCAGCGTCTGGTCCATCAGGTCGAGGATGAATCGCACTACCAGCACGGTGACCAGGATCGGCACCCACACCAGCAATCCCGCGATCACATAGCGGCGCACGAACCGCCGCGTAGCTTCACCGCTCAACGGCCGCCCCGGCGCTTGCCGGCCTTGCGTTTAGCCGGGCCGGCGCGCTTGGCCGCGGCGCTCTTGCCGCCCGTGCCGCGGCGCGCCGCGATATTGCGCGTGGTCGCCGCCGGCGGCTTGGGGGCGGCAGCTGCCGACGAGCTGTCGGCCTTGCCGCCGCTCTTGCCCGCAGCTGCAGCGTCGCTCTTGGTGTCGGCCTTGCCGGCAGCCGCAGTGTCGGCTTTGCCGTCAGCTTTGCCGTCAGCCGCAGCGGCGGTCTTGCCGTCGGTAGCCGCGACTGCGGTCTCGGTCTTGGCCGGCGCCTCGTCCTTGTCGGCGCCGACAAGATTGCGCTTGTTGTCCTTGTCGGTCTTGAAGTCGGTCTCGTACCAGCCCGCACCCTTGAGCCGAAACACCGGCGCCGAGATCAGCTTCTTGAACGTATTCTTGCCGCACGAAGGGCATTTCTTCAGCGGCTTGTCGGTGATCTTCTGCAGCACCTCCGAGTAGTAACGGCAATTGCTGCATTCATATTCGTAAAACGGCATATTTTTCCAGCGAAAACAGTAGGTACGCGATTCGATTATAGACGCCGGCAGCCTCAGTCATACCGGATAACGCAGCGCAGCGGCAGCTCGTGCCAGATGAAATCCCCGACCATGCGCAGGTCGATCAGCGAGGCAAGGCCCAGCACCTCGAAGCCAGCCAGCGTGGCCAGCTCGGCCGCGGCCCGCATGGTGCCGCCGGTGGCAAGTACATCGTCGATGAGTGCCAGCCGGCCCGCCCCGGCCTGCATTTCCAGCACCGCGCTGCCATATTCGAGCGCATACGCCGCCGACACCACCGGCGGGGGCAATTTGCCCTGCTTGCGGATCGGCACGAAGCCCTTGTGCCGCCGGCCTGCAAGTCCCGCCGCCAGCACGAAACCACGCGCCTCGATGCCCGCCAGCGCATCGATTGCCTGCCACTCCGCCTCGCTGAACAGCTCGTCGATGGCGTCCAGCGCGGCATCGAAATGCTTGCGCAACAGCGGCGTGATGTCGCGAAACAGGATTCCCGCGCGCGGAAAATCCAGCACATCGACCACATGGCGTTTCAGATCAATCATGGTGACTCGCGGCCCGAAGGGGCCCGGGACCGCCGGTATTGGGATGCTAGTTTAGAGGTATCGAAGTATAGGGCGCACTTTCGTTATTGAAAGTGCGCCCTGTATTTCGATACCTATGACCGAGCCTATCAACGCCTGGCGCTCACGACCCGGTGGCCCGCATATCGCGCTTCTTCTCGAACACCAGCTCCGAGCCGCGCGCCGTGACGCGGATCCGGTCCCCCGGCACGAACTCGTTTCGCAGTATGCGCTGCGCCAGCGGATTCTCGATCTGCTGCTGGATGGCGCGCTTGAGCGGCCGGGCGCCGTACACCGGATCGAAACCGGCCTCGCCGATCAGGTCGCGCGCCTTGTCGTCCAGGTCGAGCTCCATGTTGCGATCGAGCAGGCGCTTGCGAAGATAGCCGACCTGGATCTGCACGATGGCGCGGATCTGCTCGGTGCCCAGCGGATGGAACACGACGATGTCATCCACGCGGTTGATGAACTCGGGCCGGAAGTGCTGCTGCACGATCTCCATCACCGCGCTCTTCATGCGCGTGTAGTTACCCTCGCCCGCCATTTCCTGGATCACCTGCGAGCCCAGGTTTGAAGTCATGATGATGACCGTGTTGCGAAAGTCGACCGTGCGCCCCTGGCCGTCGGTCAGCCGACCGTCATCCAGTACCTGCAGCAACACGTTGAACACGTCCTGGTGCGCCTTCTCGACCTCATCCAGCAGTACCACCGCATACGGCCGGCGGCGGATGGCCTCCGTCAGGTAACCACCCTCTTCATAGCCGACATAGCCCGGGGGCGCTCCGATCAGACGTGAGACCGAGTGCTTCTCCATGAATTCGGACATATCAATCCGCACCATGGCCTCCTCGGTGTCGAACAGAAATTCGGCCAGCGCCTTGCACAGCTCGGTCTTGCCGACGCCGGTGGGGCCGAGGAACATGAACGAGCCGGTGGGCCGGCGCGGATCCGACAGGCCGGCGCGCGAGCGGCGGATGGCATTGGACACAATGCGCACCGCCTCGTCCTGGCCGACCACCCGCTTATCCAGCGCCTCCTCCATGCGCAGCAGCTTGTCCTTTTCGCCCTCGAGCATCTTCGACACCGGAATGCCGGTCCACTTCGACACCACGTCGGCGATCTCTTCCTCGGTCACGTTGTTGCGCACCAGCTGTGGCGTCGACTGTTCGGCGCGCTGCGCCTCAACGAGCCGCTTCTCGAGTTCGGGAATGCTGCCGTACTGCAGCTTCGCCATGCGCGCCAGGTCGCCGGCGCGCCGCGCCTTTTCGAACTCGAGCTTCACCTGCTCGAGTTCTTCCTTAATCTTGGATGCGCCCTGCAGCGCGGCCTTCTCCGACTGCCACACCTCTTCCAGGTCGGCGTATTCCTTCTCCAGGCCGCCGAGCATCTGCCGCAGCGTCGACAGGCGCCGTTTGGAGGCTTCGTCCTCCTCTTTCTTCAGCGCTTCCTGTTCGATCTTGAGCTGAATAATCCGCCGCTCCAACCGATCCAGCGCCTCGGGCTTGGAGTCGATCTCCATGCGGATGCGTGCCGCCGCCTCGTCGATCAGGTCGATCGCCTTGTCGGGCAGCTGCCGATTGGTGATGTAGCGGTGCGAGAGCGTCGCTGCGGCTACGATCGCCGGGTCGGTGATCTCGACTTGATGATGCACCTCGTAGCGTTCCTTCAGCCCGCGCAGGATCGCGATCGTGTCCTCGACGCTCGGCTCATCGACCATCACGATCTGGAAGCGGCGCTCCAGTGCCGCGTCCTTCTCGATGTACTTGCGATACTCATCGAGTGTCGTGGCGCCGACGCAATGCAGCTCGCCGCGCGCCAGCGCCGGCTTCAACATGTTGCTGGCATCCATCGAGCCTTCCGCGCGTCCGGCGCCAACCATGGTGTGCAGCTCATCGATGAACACGATGACCTGCCCTTCCTGCTTCGCCAGGTCGCCGAGCACGGCCTTGAGCCGCTCTTCGAATTCGCCGCGAAATTTCGCTCCCGCGACCAGAGAGCCCATGTCGAGCGCCAGGATGCGCTTCTTCTTCAGCCCCTCGGGCACCTCGCCGTTGACGATGCGCTGCGCCAGGCCCTCGACGATCGCCGTCTTGCCGACGCCGGGCTCGCCGATCAGCACCGGATTGTTCTTGGTGCGCCGCTGCAGCACCTGGATCGTGCGCCGGATCTCATCGTCGCGGCCGATCACCGGATCGAGCTTGCCGGCGCGCGCGCGCGCGGTGACGTCGACGGTGTATTTCTCGAGCGCCTGGCGCTTCTCCTCCGCCGCCGGATCATCCACCTTGTCGCCGCCGCGCACTTCCTCGATCGCCTTCTCGAGCGCGGCGCGCGTGGCCTTGGCCTCCTTCAGCGCCTTTCCTACCGCCCCGCGATCGTCCACTGCGGCCAGCGCGAACAGCTCGCTCGAGATGTACTGATCGCCGCGCTGCTGCGCCAGCTTGTCGGTGACGTTCAACAGCCGCGTCAGATCGTGCGATACCTGCACGTCGCCGCCATGGCCTTCCACCTTCGGCAGGCGATCGACGATCTCGATCAGCTGCGTGTGCAGCCGGCTCACGTCCACCCCGGCCTTGATCAGCAGCGGCCGTATGCCGCCGCCCTCGGCGTCGAGCATGGCCAGCAGCAGGTGCGCCGGCTCGATGAACTGGTTGTCGCGCCCGACGGCAAGCGACTGCGCCTCCGCCAACGCGGCCTGGAATCGGCTGGTAAGTTTGTCCTGTCGCATAAGGCTTTGACCCGAAAGGTTATAGTGGAATTAGCTGCGATCCCTTACGACTTTCATTGGGGGCTGATAGTAACGATATCAAGCGCCTGGACGTGTTTCCGCCCCACCTAAGTATCGGTCCCCGGCCGGCCCTGTCCCGCGCCCACCGCGCCGCTTCCTAGGCCAGCCAGCGCTCTGCGCACGCAATCACCGCCACCCCGCAGCCGATCAGCCCCACCTGCGCTGCGCCCGCGCGCAGGTCCACGCGCCGGTGCAGCCCGGGAATCAGGTCGGCGACCGCCACATAGATCAGCGAGGCGGCTGCCACCGAGATCGCGTATGGCAGCACATCCAGCGTGCGCCGCAAAGCGAAATAACCCGCCAGCCCGCCGATGATGGAGGTCAGGCTGCTGGCGGCGTTGAACCACAGCGCACGCACCGGGCTCATGCGCGCATGCAGCAGCACCGCGAGGTCCCCGAGCTCCTGCGGTATCTCGTGCGCGGTGATCGCGATCGTGGTTACCACGCCGAGCTTGACGTCGGTCAGGAACGCGGCCGCGATCAGCACGCCGTCGAACGCGTTGTGCACGCCGTCGCCGAACAGCACGATCCACCCGGCCGCGCGGTCGCGATCGGATTCGTGCGGCGAGTGAGTCTCGCAGTCATCGGTGTGGCAATGCCGCCAGAGCACCAGTTTCTCCAGCACGAAGAACAATGCGATGCCGGCGAGCACCGCGGCGCCGATCGCCTGGATGTGTGCCGGTCCGACGCTTGCGATCGCCTCGGGCAGCAGCCCGATCAGTGCTGCCGCCAGCATCGCTCCGGTGGCAAAGCTGATCAGGTGCGGCAGCAGCCAGTTGCGGCGCGCTTCCGACAGCAGCAAAAACAGGCTCGCCAACGCCGCGCTGAGCGCGCCGCCGAAGAACGTGGCTAATAAAATCCATACCAGGGGCATCGCCGGCGTTCCATTGTCTGCCTAAAGGTAGGCAGCTTCGCTCCAGCGCTACGCTCGCGCTGCGGTCACTCTAGCATGCGCCTTGCGCAGCGCCTCGCCGGCCGGCCCGGCCCGCCAGGCCAGGTCAATCGAGCCAGAGCAGTGCCGCCATGCGGCCGGTGTTCCCATCGCGCCGGAACGAATAGAACGCATCGACTTCCGCGTAGGTGCAGCGCGGCTCACCATGGATCGAACGCACTCCCAGCGCCGCCAGTCGCTGTCGTGCCAGCAGGCGCAGGTCGCACTGCCAGCGCCCGCGATCATTGCGCACGAATGCGTGCGCGGCCTCGCCGCCGGGTGCATCGCCGGGTGCGCAAAATGCCGCCCGCACTTCCTCCCCGACCTCGAAATGCGCCGGCTCGATGGCAGGTCCCAGCCAGGCGTGCAGTTCGTCGCCCGGCACTCGCAGCGCCGCGACCGCGGCCTCCAGCACCCCGGCGGCCAGTCCGCGCCAGCCGGCGTGCGCCACCGCCACCGCGCTGGCATCGTGCGCCGCCAGCAGCACCGGCAGGCAATCGGCCACCTGCACCACCAGTACGCACCCGCGCTGGCGCGTCAGGGCCGCATCCGCGCTCGGCGGTGCATCGTCCCCCCGCATCGCCGACGCCTGCGGCGCTGCGTCAGCATCCAGCACCGTGGTGCCGTGCACCTGCGCCAGCCACAGCGGCTCGGCCGGCAACTGCAGGCGGGTGCTCACACGGCGGCGATTCTCCGCCACTGCCAGCGGGTCATCCCCCACGTGCCGGCCCAGGTTCAGCGAGGCGTAGCGGCCCTCGCTGACGCCGCCGCCGCGCAGCGTGAACGCGGCGCGCACCCGTGACGGTGCCGGCCAGTTCGGCAGCAGCACGGCCGCTGCGGTCACCGGCCGCGCGCCTTGCCGCGCCGCCGGCCGCGCGCAGCACCGGCCGGGCTTGCGCGCCGTGCCGCACCAGCTGCCGCCGCATCCGCGCGCAGGGCCGCGAGCAGCGCCTGGAAATCCTGCGGCAGCGGCGCCTCGAAGCTGAGTTCACGCGCATTGCCTGGATGCACCAGTGTCAGCCGCTGCGCATGCAGTGCCTGACGCGCAAACGCGTGCAGCAGCGCGTTCAGTTGCTCAGCTTCCCCGGCCACGCGTCCCTGCCTGCCGCCATACACCGGATCGCCGACCAGCGGCAGCCCGATATGCGCCAGATGCACCCGGATCTGGTGCGTGCGGCCGGTTTCCAGTCGCACCCGCAGCAGCGTATGCACGCGAAAGCGCTCCTCGATGCGAAAATTGGTGACTGCATCGCGGCCATCGGCGCGTACCGCCATGCGCGTGCGCAGGCTGCGATGGCGCCCGATCGGCTCATCGATGCGCGCGCCGCCGGTAGGCGCTCCGGCGACCAGTGCCAGGTACTCGCGGCCGATTTCGCGTGCTGCCAGCTGCGCCACCAGCCGCGTGTGCACCTCGGGCGTTCGCGCTACGATCAGAAGCCCGCTGGTCTCCTTATCGAGCCGGTGCACCAGCCCGGCGCGCGGTACGCGCGCAAGCTGCGGATCATGCGCCAGCAGCGCATTCTGCAGCGTATGCGAGCGATTGCCGGCGCCCGGGTGCACCACCAGGCCGGCCGGCTTGTTGAGCACCAGCAGTTGGGCGTCCTGGTAGATGATATCCAGCGGCAGCGCCTCGGCGCCCACGGCGGTGTCGGCATCGAAGCGGGCCTCGACCACGATCTGCTCGCCGCCCTGCATGCGGTCGCGGGCGCGTGCCGCCTGCCCCTTCAGCCGCACCGCACCGTTCCGGATCCAGCGCTGCAGGCGTGCGCGCGAGTACTGCGGCAGCGCGGCGGCCAACGCCTGGTCCAGGCGCAGGCCAGCCGCAGAGGCGGGCAGTTCGAACTGGTGGGTCTGGAACTCAGGTGGCATCGGACGGGTCAGCTATAATGGGTCGATCGACGATTCATTCTCCTAGGGTCCTTCCTTGAGCTCACAATCTAGCGCGGCCGCAGGTCGCTGGCGGCTGCTGGGCGCGGTGTTTTTCACCTCGCTCGTGTTGCTTGCCGGTTGCCACACGCAGGCCAAAAAGCTCAAGACCGCCAGCGCCGAGACTCTCTATACCCACGCGCGAAAAGCGTTGGCGAACAATGACTTCGAGTATGCCATCAAGCAGTACGAGGCGCTGACTTCGCGCTTCCCGTTCACCAGCCAGGCGCGCCAGGCGCGGCTCGACCTGATCTACGCCTATTACCGCAAAGGTGAGAAGGAAACCGCCATCGATGCGGCCGAGCAGTTCCTGCGCGAGAACCCGACGCATCCGCGCGTGGACTACGCCTGGTACATGAAAGGGTTGATCTACTTCGAACGCACCCCCTATTCGATCGAGCGCTTCTTTGGCGTCGACATGGCCAAGCGTCCGCCGGCCGACCTGCTCAAATCGATCACCGCCTTCGGCACCGTGGTCACGCAATATCCGAACAGCGAATACGCGCACGACGCGCTCAAGCGCATGAGCTACCTGCGTAACCGCCTGGCCGAGTACGAGGTCAACGTCGCGCGCTATTACGTGCGCCGCGGAGCCTACCTGGCCGCGGCGCGCCGTGCCGAAGGCGTCATCGAGCAGTACGACGGTGCACTGGCGGAGCAGCAGGCGCTCGCCATCATGCTCGACTGCTACCGGCGCATGGGCTACACCGAACTGGCCGCCAACGTCGAGCGCGTCTATCAGTTCAACTATCCGGCCACCAACGAAGCCGTCAGTGCCAAGGGCAAGCACTGGTGGCAGCTGTGGCGCCGGACCTGATAGCCGCTTAGCGACGGTAGCCGTTGGTGATCGGGTAACGCCAGTCGCGGCCGAATGCGCGCCGGCTGACGCGCACACCCGGCGGCGCCTGGCGGCGTTTGTATTCCGCGCGCTTGACCATGTCGAGCACGCGCGACACGACGCCGCGCTCGAAACCGCGCTCGCAGATCTCATCGACGGACAGATCATCCTCGATGAAGGCCTCCAGGATCGGATCGAGCACCTCGTACGGCGGCAGTGAGTCGGTGTCTTTCTGGTCGTGCCGCAGCTCCGCGGTCGGCTCGCGCTCGATCACCCGTTCCGGAATCGCCGGCGACAGCGTGTTGCGGTAGCGCGCCAGGCGATATACCAGCATCTTGCTGCAGTCCTTGATCGGCGCGAAGCCGCCGGCCATGTCGCCATAGAGCGTTGCGTAGCCCACCGCCATCTCGCTCTTGTTACCGGTGGTCAGCAGCATGCGCCCGGTCTTGTTGGAAATCGCCATCAGCAGCACGCCGCGGCAACGCGCCTGGATGTTCTCCTCGGTGGCATCGGGCTTGCGGCCGGCGAACTCGCCCGCCAGCGCCTCGAGCGTCGCCGCGAACATGTTTTCGATCGAGATCGAACTGAAACTCGCGCCCAGCGTGCGCGCCTGCGCGGTGGCGTCTTCCAGGCTCATGGCCGAGGTATAGCGCGACGGCATCATGACCGCATGCACCCGCTCGGGCCCGAGCGCGTCGACCGCGATCGCCAGCGTCAGCGCCGAATCCACGCCGCCCGACAGGCCCATGACCACACCGGGAAAACCGTGCTTGGTGACGTAGTCGCGCACCCCCAGCACCAGCGCCCGATACACGCTCTCCTCGTCCGACAGCTCCGGCGCGATCGTGCCCGCCTGCGGCACCAGCGCCTTGCCGCGGCGCTCGAAATCGACGCTGTACAGTCCGTCCTGGAACGCGTCCGCGCGCATCACTACCCTGGCCTGCGCGTCCATCACGAACGAGTTGCCGTCGAACACCAACTCGTCCTGGCCGCCGAGCAGGTTCAGGTACACCGCCGGCAGATGTACCTCACGGATGCGATCGCCGAGCACCTGCTCGCGCTCGCGCTGCTTGTGGATCTCATACGGTGAGGCGTTGATGATCAGCAGCGCCTCGGCGCCCAGGCCCTTGGCCCACTGCGCCGGCGGCGGCTCCCAGATGTCCTCGCAGATCAGAAGGCCCAGCCGCCAGCCGTCGAAGTCCACCACCGTGCCGGCGGTGCCGGGCGTGAAGTAACGCTTCTCGTCGAATACCTTGTAATTGGGCAGCACCGCCTTGCGATGATGCGCAAGTTCGTGCCCGCCGCGCAGCAGCAGCGCCGAGTTATAGATCCGCCCGTCGGCGTACTCGGGGTAGCCGACCATGACGCCGATCTCGGGTACCGCCTGCTTGAGCTCGGCCAGCGCGCGCTCGATCTGCAGCCGCAGGCCGCGATGAAACAGCAGATCCTCGGGCGGGTAGCCCGACAGCGTCAATTCCGGGAACAGCACCAGGTCCGCGTGCAGCGCATCGCGTGCGCGGCGCGCCTCGGCGATCACACGCTCGAGGTTGCCGCGCACGTCGCCGACCAGCAGGTTCTGCTGCGCCAGCGCGATCTTCAGTCTGTCGGTACGCGCCACCGGCACTCCGGTGAGTCAGCTCAGCGTAGCCGCGCCGATCAACGCCGCGCTCGCGCGGAGCGTTTGCCGCCCTTGGCGCGTCGCGCGGAGGCCGGTTTTCCTGCGCGCTTGTGGGCTGACTTGGGGCGCGCCGCGCGGCTGGGCGACTTGCCGGCCGATCGTTTGCGCGAGCGCTTGGCTGCAGCCGCCGGCCGTGGGGCGCTGCGCGGCCGCGGCTTGACCTCGAACGCCTGCTGCGTGGTCCTGGCCGCTCGCCCGGCGGCACTCTTGGCCGCCTGCGCACGGTGTTTACCGAGCAGCTCCGCCATGGCGCTGCCCAGCTCCGCCGGCGACTTCACCGTACGCACCCGCGCCGCCTCGAGCGCGCGGTACTTGTCCGCCGCCGTGCCCTTGCCGCCGGCAATGACTGCCCCGGCGTGGCCCATGCGCTTGCCCGGCGGCGCGGTGACGCCCGCGATATACGCCACCACCGGCTTGGTGACATAGCGGCGGATATGATCGGCCGCCGCTTCCTCGTCCGAGCCACCGATCTCGCCCACCATGATGATGCCTTCGGTCTGCGGGTCGCGTTCGAACAGCTCGATGACATCGATGAAATTCATACCGCGCACCGGATCGCCGCCGATGCCGACGCAGGTGCTCTGCCCCAGGTCGTTGTTGCTGGTCTGAAATACCGTCTCATAGGTCAGCGTGCCCGAGCGCGAGACGATGCCGACACAGCCCTTCTTGTGGATGAAGCCCGGCATGATGCCGATCTTGCATTCCCCAGGCGTGATGATGCCGGGACAGTTCGGGCCGATGAGGCGCGTGCCCGAGCCGGTCAGCGCCGCCTTGACCTTGATCATGTCGTTGACCGGCACGCCCTCGGTGATGCACACCACCAGCTCGATGCCGGCATCGGCCGCCTCCAGGATGGCATCGGCCGCGAAAGGCGCCGGCACGTAGATCATGCTCGCGGTGGCGGCGGTCTCGCGCACGGCGTCGCGCACCGTGTCGAACACCGGCAGATCCAGATGACGCTCGCCGCCGCGCCCGGGCGTCACCCCCCCGACCATCTTGGTGCCGTAGGCGATGCATTGCTGTGAGTGAAACGTGCCCTGCTTGCCGGTGAAACCCTGGCAGATCACTTTGGTGCGCTTGTTGATGAGGATGCTCATGCGGCCTTCCTCGTGGCGGCGATCACTTTTTTGGCCGCATCCGTCAGGTCCGCGGCCGCGATGATCGCCAGTCCGCTCGCCGCCAGCCGCTCGCGCGCAACCTGGGCATTGGTGCCCTCCAGCCGCACCACTACCGGCACCCCAACGCCCACGTTCTTGACCGCATTGATGATGCCATCGGCAATCAGATCGCAACGCACGATGCCGCCGAAGATGTTGACCAGGATGGCGCGCACCTGCGGATTGGACAGGATCAGCTGAAACGCCGCGGTCACGCGATCGCTGGTGGCGCCGCCGCCGACGTCGAGAAAGTTCGCCGGCCGGCCGCCATGCAGCTTGATCAGATCCATGGTCGCCATCGCAAGCCCAGCACCATTCACCATGCAGGCGATATTGCCGTCGAGCGACACGTAACTCAGGTCATGCTCGCTGGCGCGCAGTTCCATCGGATCTTCCTGGCCCGGATCGCGCAGCGCCGCCATGTCTTTCTGCCGGAACAGCGCATTGGCTTCGATGTCCAGCTTGGCGTCGAGCGCCACCAGAGCGCCGCCCTTGGTGACGATCAGCGGATTGATTTCGATCAGGCTGGCATCGCGCTCCAGATACAGCCGATACAGGCCGGTCACGATCGACTGGAACTGGTCCACCTGTTTTGGTGCCAGCCCCAGGCCAAAGGCCAGCTGGCGCGCCTGAAACGGTTCCAGCCCGGTGGCCGGATGCACTGACACCGACAGAATCTGCTGCGGGGTTTTGTGCGCGACTTCCTCGATATCCATGCCGCCGGCCGCTGAAGCCACCACCGCGATGCGCCCGCGCTCACGATTGAGCGTCAGGCTGAGGTACAGCTCACGCTCGATCTCGGATCCGCATTCGACATAAACCTTGTCCACCGGCAGGCCCGCGGGCCCGGTCTGCTTGGTGACCAGCCGCGTGCCGAGCATGCCCGCCGCGGCGGCGCGTACCTGTTCCAGATCGCGCGCCAGCTTGACTCCGCCCGCCTTGCCGCGGCCACCCGCATGCACCTGCGCCTTGACCACCCACACCTTGCCGCCCAGCGCCTGCGCTGCCAGGAACGCCTCATCGGCGCTGGCGGCGACGCGGCCGTCGGGCACTGGGATGCCGTAGGTGGCGAGAATCTTCTTGGCTTGATATTCGTGCAGGTTCATCCGCGACCATCCGTGCGCTGGAAAAGCGGGCGATTGTCGCGGAAACCGGCGCCCGAGGCTAGCGCGCGTTGATGAACCTGCGCCCACGCGCGAGCGCGCGAGTGGATCAACAGCACTGGGCAGGCACTGATCCATTCGAAGGATTTTTGTTATCAAAAATCCTTCGAATGGATCAGTACCTGCCGATTGGCAGTGAGTCGCTCGAGCGCCCGCGCGGGGCGCAGGTTATTTCACGCTGTAGCCGCGCGCCTCCAGGCACGCCGTCATCGCGCGTTGATACTGCTCGCGGCTGGAACCGGTATCACCGGGGGGCACGCCGCCGCCCTGCTGCGTCGGATCGAACCCGGTCTGGGTCTTGGACCAGTTGTGGCACTCGTATTGATCGGCCGCCTGCTGTTCCGGCGTCTGCCCGTTCTTCGGGTAGATGTAGAAATCATCCGACGGCGGCGCTGGCGCGCCTGGCTGATCGGCACCCGGGGGCGGATCGACCACCGCGTAGCCGTTGGCACTGGGCTGCCACTGGTAATAGATATTGTCGGCGTAGTAGTACGGCACGCCGCCGAACCAGACGGTGGTATAGAACGGCGGCAGCACGTTGATGAACAGGCCCACCGGCGGCCGGGTGACGATGAACCCGTACGCTCCGGGCGCATACCAGGTGCCACCGGAGAAGTAGAAGCGGCTGCCGTGGTAGTAATACGGCCGGTAGCCACCCGGGAGCGAGCGCACCACGGTGCCGCCGCGCGGGTAGTAGTAACCATGGTTATAGCGGTTATCGAGCACCTGTCCGCGCGGGCCGCCGCCACGCGCGGCCTCCTGGTGGGGGCCGCCGCCACGCGCGGCCTCCTGGTGCGGACCGCCGTTGCGGTCTTCTGCATAGCTGGCCGTCGCGGCGCCGAGCGCCAGCACCGCCAGCGCTGACAGCATCGGCAGCGCCCGCCAGTTTTTCCGTGACTTCGTCATTGTCATAGGTTCCTCAAGCAGTCTTGTAGCCGCGCGCATCGAGACAGGCACTGATCGCGCGGCGATAGTTGGATGCCGCGGCCTCGCCGCGCGCGTAGTTCTGGTCGGCGCGCGCCTGCGCGGCGTTGGCCTGGGCCTGGGCATTGACGTCGCTCGCGGAACCGATGGCAGCACCGGTGACGCCGCCGAATACGGCGCCGAAGCCCGCATCGCGCGGTCCGGCCAATGCAGCGCCCAGGATGGCCCCGGCAATCGCGCCAACCGCGGTTCCTGAACCGGGCGGATTGGCCGGCTCGACCACCACACGCTCGCCTGGCGGCAGGCCCGGCCGGCTGGGATCAAAGCCGGTCTGCTGCACCGCCCAGACATGGCACTCGTAGCGATCGCGCTCGAGCTGCTCGGGGCTCTGGCCCTGTGCGGGGTAAACCATGATGCGGCTTGGGACCGGCTCGGCCGCGACCACCGTGCGCCGCGGGGGCGGCGCCTCGCAGGCTACAAGCAGCGCCGAAAGGCCAAGAACCGACCAGATTCGCAGTTTAAGTTGCTGATTAGTCATATGCTGCATGGTAACGACCTGGCTTGGGAAAGGTTGACACGTGCGTCTTGAACGTGGCCTGAATGGTTAGAGTGTGGCTCGCTAGGACAGTTTCAATGCTACAGGCGGGCGCCGCATTGTGAAGCCGGACGATAGCACCACGCCCCCGTCCAGGGCTCCTGCCCCTCCTTCCGCGCCCCTCGCGCAGGTGTCGGCTGTCGCTGCCCCCAGCAGCGACCTGGCCTGGCGGGTGGTCGGCCTGGCCAACCTGTACCGGTTATTGCTGCCACCGGTGCTCTATGGCGTGCTGCTGGCGACCCGTCCGACGCCCACCGTCGGCGGCAGCGACCCGCAGCTGTTCACCGTCGTCTGCCTGATCTACTGGATTTTCGGCGGCCTGATGGTGTTCGGCGGCCGCGGCCGCTGGCATAGCCGGCGCGCACTCGTGTTCGTGCACACCTTTCTGGACACCGCTGGCATCTCGGCGCTGCTGTTCTGCAGCGGCGGAGTGTCCAGCGGCCTGGGTATCCTGCTGGTGATTCCGGTGGGCGCCATGTCGCTGCTGGCCGAGGGCCGCGCAAGTCTCGGGGTCGCCGCACTCGCAGCGCTCGGTTTGCTGACGCAGCAGATTCTGGCGGTGCTCGCCGGCAACGCCCAGACCTACGACTACCTGCTGGCGGGATTGCTCGGCGCGGTGGTCTTCCTGGTCGCGCTCATGGCCTGGCCGGTGTCCATCCGGCTGCGCGAGAGCGAAGCGCTGGTGCGTCGTCAGGAACTGGATCTGGCGAATCTGGCGCAGCTGTCGCAATACATCGTGCAGCGCCTGCGAGAGAGCATCCTGGTGGTGGACCCGTCGGATCGCATCCGGCTCATCAATGAGTCGGCTGCCCGCATGCTCGGCGACACCGTCGCGGTCCCCGGGGCGCTGCTGGGCGAGGTCGCGCCGCGGCTGCTGTTTCTGCTGTCGACCTGGCGACGCGACGACACGGTGATATTGCGCGGCAGCGCCGGCACTTTCGTCGCTGCCGACGGCGCGCGCGTCATCCAGCCGCATTTCGCTCCGCTCGGCGGCAGCGAACCAGCGCCGATCATCGTGTTCCTGGAAGACACCGGCGATCTCGCGGCCAAGGTTCAGCAGACTAAGCTTGCGGCGCTCGGGCGACTGTCCGCCAGCATCGCGCATGAAATCCGCAACCCGGTCGGCGCCATGAGCCATGCCGCCCAGCTGCTGGCCGAATCCCCGGCACTGGCCAGCGCCGACCGCCGCCTGACCGAAATCATGCAGGACAATTCCCGGCGCGTCAGCGGCATCATCGATAACATCCTGCAGCTGTCGCGACGCGAAGCCCCGCGACCGGAAAAACTGCTGCTCGATGGCTGGACGCGGCGCTTTCGCGAGGAATTCTGCGACACCCTGCAGTTGCCGCGGCAGCAGCTCACCATCGATGCGTCCTCCGAGGACGTGGAGCTGCGCATCGATGGCAGCCAGCTGCACCAGATCTTCTGGAACCTGTGCCAGAACAGCGTCACGCACGCGCTGCCGCACGCCGGAACGGCGCCGATCGAACTGCGCTACGGCCGCCTGGGCGGGGTCGGCCGGCCCTACCTGCAGGTGGCCGATCGCGGTCCGGGCATTCCCCAGGCGGACGCGGAGCGCATCTTCGAGCCGTTTTTCACGCGCGCGGCGCATGGCACCGGACTCGGCCTGTTTCTGGCGCGAGAGCTCAGCCAGGCCAATGGCGCCACGCTGCTGTATGAGACTCGCGAGGGTGGGGGTAGCATCTTTCGCATCGTATTTTCCGACCCCAGCCGCTGGGGCGAGAACCAGATGTAGAGACAACGGCGTGGACACTGCGACTAAACCTTTGGTGCTGGTGGTCGACGACGAGCCCGATCTGATCGAGCTGGTGTCGCTGACCTTGAGCCGCATGAATCTCGCCACCGACTCCGCGGGCGACCTGGCGACCGCGCGTGCCAAACTCAATGAACGGCGCTTCGATCTTTGCCTGACCGACATGCGCCTGCCTGATGGCGACGGCCTCGATCTGGTGGCCTGGATCCAGGAGCTGCACGCCGACGTACCGGTCGCGGTGATCACCGCGCACGGCAACGTCGAGTCGGCGGTGCGCGCGCTCAAGTTGGGCGCGTTCGATTTCGTCTCCAAGCCGCTCGACCTCGGCATGCTGCGCAAGCTGGTGGCGAAGGCGATCAAACTCGGCGATCGGCGCGGCACCGCGACGCCCGTTCCGCTGCACGCTCCGCGGCTGCTCGGGCATTCACCGGCCATGGCGTCATTGCGCGAACTGGTGGCGCGGGTCGCGCGCAGTCAGGCGCCGGTCCACATTACCGGGGAGTCGGGCACCGGCAAGGAGCTGGTCGCGCGGCTGATTCACGACAGCGGCGCACGGGCCGACGCGCCGTTCGTACCGGTCAACTGCGGCGCCATTCCATCGGAGCTGATGGAGAGCGAACTGTTCGGCCATAAGCGCGGCAGCTTCACCGGCGCGATCGCCGACAAACGCGGCCTGGTGCAGAGCGCTGAGGGCGGCACGCTGTTCCTGGATGAGGTCGCCGACCTGCCGCTGCACATGCAGGTGAAACTGCTGCGACTCATCCAGGAGAAGACCGTGCGCCCGATCGGCGAGCAGCGCGAAGTGCCGGTCGACGTGCGCGTGCTGTCGGCGACGCACAAGAACCTGTCCGAGCTGGTGGCCCAGGGCCGCTTTCGCGAAGACCTGTTCTACCGCATCAACGTGATCGAGATCCGTGTGCCGGCGCTGCGTGAGCATGCCGAGGACATCCCGGAGCTGGCCGATGCGATGCTGCAGCGGCTATCGGCGCGCATCGGCGCGCAGCTGCCCACCGCCACGGCCGAGGCACGCGCGCTGCTGCAGCGCTACGCCTTTCCCGGCAACGTGCGCGAGTTGGAAAACATCCTGGAGCGCGCCATCGCCCTATCAGCCTCCGGTGTCATCGACGTCGAGGACCTGCAGCTGCGCCAGCCGGCCGCCGCGCCGGCGGCCGAGCTTGCTGGGGCCGGCGTCGCTGGCAGCGGGCAGGTTCAATCGCCTGCCGCCGCGGCCAGCGCCGCGAGCGCAGCTCCCGCGACCGCGCTGGGTGATCAGCTGGAGAACATGGAGCGCGCGGCCATCGTCAAGGCGCTGGAACAGACGCGCTACAACAAGACCGCCGCCGCGAAACTGCTCGGCATGAGCTTTCGAGCGCTGCGTTATCGCATCAAGAAGCTCGGTATCGAGTAACCATGCAGCGCCGGTGACAGCGCGCGTCAGATGCTGACAATGCTCGGCACCCGTTGTCGTCAATCGCTGCCGGTCATTACGTAACATGGGCTCGAGCCATGTAAATAATTTCAACGAAAACAATCGCCTATGGCTTAGCTGAGTAATGGCACGGCCGTTGCACTGTCCTGCTCAGCGGCTGCTTGGCCGCAGCCTACTTACCACATGGAGTTCTGCGGATATGAAGACGATGCAAAAAGGTTTCACACTGATCGAGTTGATGATCGTGGTCGCGATCATCGGTATCCTGGCGGCGATCGCCATCCCGGCGTACCAGAATTACACGGTGCGCGCGCAGGTCACTGAAGGTCTGAATCTGGCCGATGGCTGGAAGACCGCGGTAGCCGATTCTACGCTCAGAACGGCACCTTCCCGACGACAGCCCAGCTGACCACTGCCGGTCTGGCTGGCGTCCACGGGTAAGTACGTGACCAGCGTGACCAGCAACAACGGCGCCATCACGGTAACCTACGGCAACCAGGCCAATGCCACTGCCATCGGCACAAGACCCTGGCTCTGACTCGCCTATACCAACACCAACAACGACATCATCTGGGTGTGCGGCACGGCTGCGATCCCGGCTGGTGCCACGTCGGCGGCGCCGCCGGCTGCCACCACGGTGGCCGAACCAGTACCTGCCGACCAGCTGCCACGCCTAACCGACGACGCGTTCATCGGTCACGAGGCACATCGAAGCCCCTCCTCGGAAGGGGCTTCTTCTTTTGGGAAACCAATCACGCAGTCGCTGCCCCCGATATGCAAACATCGGCCCACATTTGACATTGCTCGAGCGGCCCAACTGAGTAGACTAGGACGTTGCCTGAGGCCCGCGCGCCATATAAACCCATGAATGATAACGATTCTTTGGCAATCAGTCCGCTGCGATCCAGCCTGGGCGGCCTACCCCAGCGGCTGGTGCAGGACGGCGTCGTCGATGAATCCGGCATGCATGCTGCGCTGCAGGCCGCCGCCGAAAAGAAAACCAGCTTCGTGACGCAGCTGATCGCCGGCGGCGCCGTCAAGGCGCGCGACATTGCCATTACCGCGGCGGCCGAATACGGCGTGCCGCTGTTCGACCTGGATGCGCTGAGCATCGACCTGGAAGCGGTGCGCACCGTATCCGACAAGCTGCTGGCCAAGCACCGCGTGCTGCCGCTGTTCAAGCGCGGCAAGCGCCTGTTCCTGGGTGTCGCCGACCCGACCAACCTGCACGCCATCGACGAAATCAAGTTCCAGACCAGTCTTGCGGTCGAGGCCATCGTCGTCGAGGACGACAAGCTGCAGCGCAAGCTCGACAAGGCGATCGAGCAGTTCGAAACCCAGATGCCGAGCCTGGGCGACGACGAGGCCATCGACCTCGACTCGCTCGAGGTCAGCGGCGGTGACGATGATCTGGGCAGCGACAGCGTCACGCGCGACGACGTCGAGGATGCGCCGATCGTGCGCTTCGTCAACAAGGTATTGCTGGATGCGATCCGTCGCGGCGCATCGGACGTGCACTTCGAGCCGTACGAGAAAATGTTCCGTGTGCGCCTGCGCATGGACGGGGTATTGAAGGAGGTCGCGCAGCCGCCGGTGCAGCTCACCGGCAAGATCGCCGCGCGCCTGAAGGTCATGGCGCGCCTGGACATCGCCGAGCGCCGCGTCCCGCAGGACGGTCGCATCAAGATGCGGCTGTCGAAAACCCGCGCCATCGACTTTCGCGTCAGCAGCTGCCCGACGCTGTACGGCGAGAAGATCGTGCTGCGTATCCTGGATCCCTCGCAGGCCATGCTCGGCATCGAGGCCCTCGGCTATGAGCCGTTCCAGAAGGACCTGTACCTCAAGCACCTGGCCAAGCCGCAAGGCATGATCCTGGTCACCGGCCCGACCGGCAGCGGCAAGACCGTGTCGCTCTACACCGGGCTGAACATCCTCAATCGCGAGGATCTGAACATATCGACCGCCGAGGACCCCGCGGAAATCAACCTGCCGGGGGTCAACCAGGTCAACGTCAACAACAAGGTCGGACTGACCTTTGCCTCGGCGCTGCGCGCATTTCTGCGCCAGGACCCGGACATCGTCATGGTCGGTGAGGTGCGCGACCTGGAAACCGCCGAGATTGCCATCAAGGCTGCGCAGACCGGGCATCTGGTGCTCTCTACGCTGCACACCAACGATGCGCCGCAGACGCTGACCCGCCTGGTGGACATGGGCGTGAAGCCGTATGCGATCGCAACTTCCGTGAGCCTGATCATCGCGCAGCGCCTGGCGCGGCGCCTGTGCTCGCAGTGCAAGCAGCCGCTCGACGTGCCGGCCGAAGCGCTGCGCAAGGAAGGCTTCCAGGAAGCCGACATCTCCAACGGCATCAGGATCTATGGACCCAAGGGCTGCGGCAGCTGCACCGACGGCTACAAGGGTCGCGTCGGGTTATACCAGGTGATGGAAGTCAGCGAGGAGATCGGGCGCATCATCATGACCGGCGGCAATGCGCTCGATATCACCAAGCAGTCGGCGAAGGAAGGCGTGTGGGATCTGCGCCGCTCGGGCCTCGAGAAGGTCAGGAACGGCCTCACCAGTCTGGAAGAGATCAACAGCGTCACGATCGAGTGATCTCGCTAGCAAACGGAAATACAAGCCATGGCGCAATCAACCACCGCAATCCGCACCGTCAGGAAGGACATCTCCTTCAACTGGGAGGGCATGGACCGCAAGGGCCAGCGGATCAAGGGCCGCGCCGTCGCGCAAAACGAGCAGTCGCTCAAGGCCGACCTGCGCCGCCAGGGCGTGGTCGCGACCCGCATCAGGAAGCAGTCCAAGGCATTCAGCAGCGGCGGCAAGGTCAAGCCCGAGGACATCGCGGTTTTCAGCCGGCAGCTGGCCACCATGCTGGGCGCCGGCATTCCGCTGGTGCAGGCGTTCGAGATCATCGGCACCGGGCACGATAAGCCGGCGATGCAAAAGCTGGTGCTCGAGATCAAAGCCGAAGTCGAGGGCGGCACGTCGCTGCACGAGGCGCTGGCCAAGCATCCGCTGTACTTCGACGATCTGTTCGTCAACCTGGTCGAGGCCGGCGAGCAGGCCGGCGCGCTGGAAGGCCTGCTGGACAAGATCGCGACCTACAAGGAAAAGAGCGAGGCGATCAAGAAGAAGGTCAAGAAGGCGCTGTTCTATCCGGCCGCGGTGCTGGTCGTGGCGGTAATCGTGACCGTGATCCTGCTGATATTCGTCATTCCGCAGTTCGAGGATCTGTTCAAGAGCTTCGGCGCCGATCTGCCCGCATTTACCCAGATGATCATCAATCTGTCGAAGTTCGTGCAGCACTACGGCGTTCTAATAGCGCTAGCAGTCGGCGGTGGCATCTACGCATTTTCTTACTTCTACAAACGCTCGCGCAGGATGCGCCAGGTGCTCGACCGTCTGTCGCTGAAGATGCCGATCATCGGACCGATCCTCAACAAGGCCGCCATCGCACGCTACGCGCGTACGCTGTCGACCATGTTCGCCGCCGGCGTGCCGCTGGTAGAGGCGCTCGATTCCGTGGCCGGAGCCTGCGGTAACATCGTCTATGAAGACGGCGTGATGAAAATGCGCGACGAGGTGGCCACCGGCCAGCGCCTGCAGCGTGCGATGGAAAACACCGGCCTGTTTCCCAACATGGTGGTGCAGATGATCGCGGTCGGTGAGGAATCCGGTGCGCTCGATACCATGTCGGGCAAAGTCGCCAGCTTCTACGAAGATGACGTGGATGCTGCGGTGGACAGCATGTCGAGCCTGCTCGAGCCGTTGATCATGGCGATCCTGGGCGTGCTGGTGGGCGGCCTGGTCATCGCCATGTACCTGCCGATCTTCAAGCTCGGTTCCGTCGTCGGCTAAACGCGTGCTCGACCTGCTGGCGCAATCGCCGGTCGCATTCATCGCGGCGGCGGCGGTCGTGGGGCTGGTGGTCGGCAGCTTCCTGAATGTCGTTGTCTACCGGCTGCCGATCATGCTGGAGCGGCAGTGGCAGGCGCAGTGCGCAGCGCCGTCCAATACCACCGGGTCAAACGCCGGCGCGGCGGCGCCCGCGGAACCGGCGCCGTTCAATCTCGTCGTGCCGCGCTCCTGCTGTCCGGCGTGCCGGGCACCGATCAGCGCACTGCAGAACATTCCGCTGCTGAGCTACCTGGCACTGCGCGGCCGCTGCGCCCGCTGCCAGGCGAAGATCAGCCTGCGCTATCCGGCGATCGAACTGCTGAGCGCAGCCGCCACTGCGCTGGTGGCCTGGAAGTTTGGTTTCGGATGGAGCGCTGCCTGCGCCATGCTGGTCGGCTGGTTCCTCATCGCCCTGACCTTCATCGACCTGGACCATCAACTGCTGCCCGACGCACTCACGCTGCCGCTGCTGTGGCTGGGACTGCTGGCAAGTCTGGCCGGCTGGAATTCCAGCGCCCGGGCGCTGCCGAGTGATCCGGTGAGCGCCATCGGCGGCGCCGCGCTCGGCTACGCGTCGCTATGGGCGGTGTATCACCTGTTTCGCCTGCTGACCGGCAAGCAGGGCATGGGCTACGGCGACTTCAAGCTGCTGGCGGCACTGGGCGCGTGGCTCGGCTGGCAGATGGTGCTGCCGATCGTGTTGCTGTCGGCCTTCGTGGGCGCGTTAGTGGGCATCACTCTCATCGTCCTGCGGCGCCATGAGCGCGGCAATCCGATACCTTTCGGGCCGTTCCTGGCCGCTGCGGGCTGGGTGGCGATGCTGTGGGGTCCGCAAATGGTCAGCGGTTATCTGGGGCTGTTCGCCCCACATGGCGGATGAGCGCCCGGCCACTGCGGATCGGATTGACCGGCGGTGTCGCCAGCGGCAAGACCACGGTGTCGCTGCTGTTCGGGGCGTTGGGCGTGCCGGTCATCGATGCCGACCAGGTAGCGCGCGACGTGGTGGCGCCGGGTACGCGGCTGCTGGCGCAGGTGTTTGAGAACTTCGGCCCCCAACTACAGCGCCCCGACGGCAGCCTCGATCGCTCGGCGCTGCGCCGGCTGGTATTTGCCGACATCCGCGCCCGACGCGAGCTTGAGGCTTTGCTGCATCCGGCGATCCGGGTGCGCACCGAACTGCTGGCCACCCAGGCCGGCGGTCGCTATCAGATCCATGTGATTCCGCTGCTGGTGGAGACCCATGCCGGATCGCAATTCGACCGCATATTGGTGGTGGACTGCCCGCAGAGCCTGCAGCTGGCGCGACTGCTGGCACGAGACGGCTGCGACGCACTGCAGGCGCAGGCCATGCTCTCGTCCCAGGCCAGCCGCGAGGCGCGCCTCGCGGTCGCCGACGACGTGATTGTGAACGATGGCGAGCCGGAGGATTTGGCGCCGAAGGTGGCCGCCCTGCACCAGAAATACCTGACGCTCGCGGCGGCAATGGGCGCCGCAGGGCCGCCGTCGCACGCGCAGCCGGCCGAAGACTAAAGGCCCGATGGCCATGCGGGGCGTTTACGTGCGCCGAGCCGGTCAAGCACAATAGCCCGATGCCCGATCCCGCGACCATGCCAGAGGCAGCATCCGAGCCCTCGATTTTTGAGCAGCCGCTGAACGAGCGGATGCGCACCTTCCTGCGGCTGGATTTTCTCTACAGCCAGGCGGTCTACCACAACGAGAAAGCCAGTCCCTGGGGCAGCCGTGCTGCGGTGGGCAGCCTGCTCGATATGCTCGCCATCCTGACGCGCGGCGATATCCGCAGCGACGTGGTGAAGGAGCTCGAACGCCACCTGGCGCTGCTCAACGAATTCCAGAATCGCCAGGGTATCGACACCACGCGGCTGCGCGCCCTGCTGGCCAACCTGACGCGCCTGCGCACGGAACTGAGCGCGGTCGGCGGCGCCTGGCTGCAGCCGCTACGCGACTCCGAGTTCCTGGCTTCGATCAAGCACCGTAGTGCGATCCCCGGCGGCACCTGCGAGTTCGACCTGCCGGATTATTTCTTCTGGCTCAATCAGCCGGCCGAGACCCGCATCGAAGCCTTTGCCCGCTGGTTGACCATGCTGCGCCCGCTGTGCGATGCGATCGCCGAGCTGTTATGGCTCACGCGCCAGAACGGCCGTGCGCGCCAGGAACTGGCCACCGCCGGTGTCTTCAACGTGACCTTCGATCGCGATGCGCCGTTCCAGCTGCTGCGTATCTGCCTGCCGCCCGCAAGCCCGCTGTACCCCGAGATCAGCGGCAGTCACTATCGCTGCAGCATGCGATTCCTGCAGTGGAACGGGATCGAGCAGCGCGCCACCCAGACCGAGACCGATGTCACCTTCACGCTGGTGTGCTGCAGCTAAAGCGCGAGCGACCCGTGGCGCAACGTCTGACATGTCCCACCTGCCGCCGCCCGATCGAGTGGTCGGAGCAGTTTCCGCAGCGGCCCTTCTGCAGCGAGCGTTGCCGGCTGATCGATCTGGGCGCCTGGCTGTCCGAGCAACATGCCATCCCCGGCGATCCGGCCGCCGGCGCCGGCGCCGGCGAGCCTGCCCCGGGAGAGTCCGAGCCGCCGCGACGCTAGAGCTTGATCTTGCCGCCGCCCGGTAACGGGCCCGGCCCCGGCAGCCCGCCCGCCACATCCGGCACCACGATGCGCGAGGAGGCCTCGCGCCGGTACTCGCGCGCTTCCTCGATCGCCTGGTCGAGCGCTTCCTTGACCGCGGCGGGAAACTTGCCCACCGCATCCTCGAGCGAATCGGCCTCGATCTCAAAGCCCAGCGGCAACACGCCGGTCGGCGTCAGCAGCTGCGTCTGGCCGGAGTACAGCACGCTGCGCGTGGGATCGGTGTGGCCGTCGACCGTCACCGGTACCAGCCGGCGGATGGTGCCGGCCTTGCGATCGGTAAACATGTCCTCGCGATACAGCCCGGCGCCATCGAGCTGAATATCCGGCAATCCGGTGTCCTGGGCCATATGCAATCACCTCATCAGTGCCGATTCTAAAGCCGCAACGAATTCAACGCCTCAACGATCGGCCGGTCGGCCGGTAACAGCGCCTGACCGCCCAGGTCGGCGGCCGCGACCCATTTGAGCGCCTGGGTCTCAAGCCCGGCCGGCTGCCCCGTGTAGTCGTCGACCGCGAACACTTCGAGCTCCACCACGCGATCGGCGTAATCATGCCGCAACTGCAGCAGCGGATGACAGCGGCGCAGCGCGACTCCGAGCTCTTCGGCCAGCTCGCGCTTGAGCGCCTGCTCGCTGCTCTCACCCGGGGCAATCTTACCGCCCGGAAACTCCCAGTACCCTGCCATGTGCTTGCCGGCCGGCCGCTGCGCGATCAGGACCCGGCCGTCCGCATCGCGTAGCACGGCGGCCACCACGCGTACCGCCGCGATCACTGGGTGCCGGCCAGAGCGCCGTGGCAATGCTTGAATTTCTTGCCCGAGCCGCACGGACACGGCTCGTTGCGCCCGACCTTGCGGTCGGAACGCACGAACGGCGCCACCGCCGGCTCGGCCGCGGCCGCCGGCCGCAGCCGCTCGCCGGGCGCTCCGGCGGCTGCGCCGGGTATCGCCTCGCCGATCTCCAGCTCCCCGCCGCCGAGCAGCGGTGCAACTTCCGCGTGCTGCGCCTGCAGAGCTTTCATCAGCCGCTCGCGCCGCTCGGCCTCCTCGCGGTCGATCTGCTCCTGGGTGCGTATTTCGATCTTGGTCAGCGTGGACACGCTGTCGAACTTCACCCGATCGAGCATCGCCGAGAACAGTTCGAACGCCTCGCGCTTGAATTCGAAGCGGTAGTCCTTCTGCGCGTAACCGCGCAGGTGAATGCCCTGCTTCAGGTACTCCATCGCCGCCAGGTGCTCGCGCCAGTGCTGATCGAGCGTCCGCAGCACCACATCGCGCTCGATGTGACGCATGATCGGCGCGCCATAGCGCTCCACTTTCAGCCGGTAGGCGTCGTGCACGATCTGCCGGATGCGGGCGCGCAGCGGCGCCTCCTCGAGCTCGGGCTCCGCCGCCAGCCAGGCGCGAGGCTCGACCCCGAGATTCAGGTCGCGCCGCAGCGCTTCCTGCAGGCCGTCGAGATTCCAGTCCTGCGGCACGCTGTTGGGCACCACGAACTGGTCGATCAGGCTCGCGGTCGCCTCCTCGAACATCTCTGCCACGGCGGAACTCATGTCCGCGGTGCCGAGGATTTCGGTGCGCTGCTGGTAGATGACCTTGCGCTGGTCGTTGGCGACGTCGTCGAACAGCAGCAGCTGCTTGCGGATATCGAAGTTGTGCGACTCGACCTTGCGCTGCGCTTTCTCGATCTGGCGCGTGAGCATACCGCTCTCGATGACCTCGCCTTCCTTCATGCCGGCGAACTGCAGCAGGCGTTTGGTGCGGGTCGGGTCGCCGAAGATGCGCATCAGGTTGTCTTCCATCGACAGATAGAAGCGGCTGGAGCCCGGGTCGCCCTGGCGGCCGGAGCGGCCGCGCAGCTGGTTGTCGATGCGCCGCGATTCGTGGCGCTCGGTGCCGATGATGTGCAGGCCGCCGGCGCCGATCACCTGATCGTGGCGCTGCTGCCAGGCAATGCGCGCAACGTCATAGGCCGCATCGCGCGCGGCGGCGTCGAGCTGCTGCGGCATGCCGGCCAGCTCCGCCTCCAGGTTGCCGCCCAGCACGATGTCGGTGCCGCGGCCGGCCATGTTGGTGGCGATAGTCACGGTGGCCGGCCGCCCGGCCTGGGCGACGATATGCGCTTCGCGCTCGTGCTGCTTGGCGTTGAGCACCTGATGCGCGATGGCCTCCTTCTGCAGCAGGTTCGACAGGAACTCGGAAGTCTCGATCGACGTGGTGCCGACCAGCACCGGCTGCGTACGCTGCACGCAATCCTTGATGTCGGCGATGATGGCCTCGAACTTGTCCTTCTGCGTCAGGTAGACGAAATCGGACTGGTCCTTGCGAATCATCGGCCGGTGCGTCGGTATCACCACCACCTCGAGCCCGTAGATTTGCAGGAACTCGGGTGCCTCGGTGTCGGCGGTACCGGTCATGCCGGCGAGCTTCTTGTACAGGCGGAAGAAATTCTGGAACGTGATCGAGGCGACCGTCTGGTTCTCCTCGCGCACGTGCACGCCTTCCTTGGCCTCTACCGCCTGGTGCAGGCCGTCGGACCAGCGCCGGCCCGGCATGGTGCGGCCGGTGAATTCATCGACGATGATGACTTCGCCGCCGCGCACGATGTATTCGACATCGCGCTTGTAGAGCGCGTGCGCGCGCAATGCTGCGTTCAGGTGATGCATCAGGCGGATGTTGGCGGTGTCGTACAGGCTCTCGCCCTCGCGCAGCAGCGCCGCTTCCGCCATCAGCTGCTCGACGCGCTCGTGGCCGTCCTCGGTCAGGTGCACCTGCTTGCCCTTCTCATCCACGGAATAGTCGCCCGGGCCGTCTTCCGCCTGCTGGCGCGTGAGCCGCGGCACCAGCTGGTTGATGCTGATGTAAACCTCGGTACTCTCCTCCGCAGGCCCGGAGATGATCAGCGGCGTGCGCGCCTCGTCGATCAGGATCGAGTCCACCTCATCGACGATGGCGTAGCTGAGCGAGCGCTGCACGCGATCCTCCAGCCGGTACGCCAGGTTGTCGCGCAGGTAATCGAAGCCGAACTCGTTGTTGGTGCCGTAGGTGATGTCGCAGGCATAGGCGGCGCGCTTCTCGGCGGAATCCTGGGCGTTCTTGATCACGCCGACGGTGAGCCCGAGGAAGCGGTACACCGGCCCCATCCAGTCCGCGTCGCGCTGCGCCAGGTATTCGTTCACCGTCACCACGTGCACGCCCTCGCCGGGCAGCGCGTTCAGGTAGGCAGGCAGGGTCGACATCAGTGTCTTGCCCTCGCCGGTGCGCATCTCGGCGATCTTGCCCTGGTGCAAGGCCATGCCGCCGACCAGCTGCACGTCGAAGTGGCGCATCTTGAGCGTGCGCCGTGCCGCCTCGCGCACCACCGCAAACGCCTCGGACAGCAGCTGATCGAGTTTGTCCCCCTGCTTGAGCCGTGCGCGAAATTCATCGGTCTTGGCGCGCAGCGCCTCGTCCGACAGCCCCTGCAGGCGAGGCTCCAGCGCCGTCGCCTCGCGCACCAGGCGGGTGTAGTTCTTGACGAGCCGATCGTTGCGGCTCCCGAATACGCGGGTCAGCGCCTGTAACACGAACAATCCTTTGGGTAATTGCGAGCAGCTTCAGGGACTTGATACAAAGCCGCTGCAGCTAAGGGCCTGATTGTAAGGGTAGACAGGCTCGCCATGTAGTCGTTCGTGCGGCTCACAGCGGCCGCTTTCAAGCGCACCCGCCGCCGCTCTACGGCAGATCAAAGGCTAAAGGGCGATGCTTGGGGTCGGCTCAGCGTCCGACGAACGCCATCGGGTCGATCTGACGGCCGTCCTTGACCACTTCGAAATGCACGTGCGGCCCGGTCGAACGGCCGGTGGAGCCCACCACCGCGATCGCCTGCCCGCGCTCCACCTCATCGCCGACCGCGACCAGAGTGCGCGCGGCGTGCGCATAGCGCGTCACGTAACCGTTGCCGTGGTTGATTTCCACCAGGTTGCCGTAGCCCTCGCGCGGCCCGGCCCACGTCACGATCCCCGAGGCCACTGCCAGCACGTCGGTACCGGCATCGCTGGCGAAGTCCACGCCCTTGTGGAACGCGTCCTCGCCGTTGAAGGGGTCCATGCGCTCGCCGAAGTACGAGGAAATATAGCCTTCACGCACCGGGCGGCCCGAGGGCCTGATCTCCAGCGACAACTGCCTCCCAAGGATCACGTTTTCAAGCGCCGCGAACTGTCCGGAGCGCGAGTCAATGCGGCGGCCGAGATCATCGATCATCGAGGTGAGGTCCGGAACCTGCGCGCCGCGGCCGATGCCATCGGATTCTGAACCGCCCTGGGGCGGATCGTTATCGAAATCAAATTCGCGGCTGTTGATGTGCGCCATCTCGGTCAGCCGCTTGCCGAGCGCATTGAGACGAATCACGTGCGCGTTCATCACCCCGAGCCGCATCGCCAGCGCATCCACCCGGTCCTGCAGCTGCGATTTGAGTGCCGCGACTTCTGCCTGCTGGGCAATCAGGGCGGCGCCCGGATTGCGCAGCGCCAAGCGCGCCATGCTGCTTTCCCCGAGGTGCAGGCCGAGCGCGAAAATACCGGCCAGCAGTCCCAAAGCGAGAGCTGTGACCACGGTCAGGGTCAGCGGATGCGATAGATTGAGGTGGCGGGCCCTGCCCACGCGGCGCGAGAAAAAAATCACATTCATGCCTGTCGCTCCAGTCTGTCGGCGAGCACTTCAAGCGCGGCCCACAGCCTTAGCTCAAGGTTCACGCGCGAACCGATCCGTGACGGACGGTTCACGGAACGCATGGTGCGGTGCACCCTAGAACGTTCCACTCTATCGCGGCCGATCATGTGCGCCTCGCGTGCCACCCTGTCGCAAATGCAGTAGCCTTCTGCCTCGGCAGCCCCGCTGTCCTAGCGATAACCCGCTGTCAGACCGGTGGCTTTGCGTCCCCGCGTCTCCCGCGGGTTTGCCCTTGATCGGTGCGAACGACTATGCACAAGAAGTTTCCCCCTGACAAGAAGACTGGCGCACGAATTCGACGTCCGGGCGCTGACGCAGGCCGCCGCACGAATCTGGCCTCTAACATAAAGCCCAAATCCGTCAATGACTTACTGATGAGCGGAGCGGCCCTGCGCCGCATTGCAGCAGCGATCCCGCTGCAGCAGTCCTGGACCGACTGGCTGCGCGGCAGGGTCACCGCGGAGCTCGCCGGCCATATCGTCAATGCGGTGCCAAATAACGGGCTATTGCTGGTTTTTGCCGACGGCGCCGCTTGGGGCACGCGGCTGCGCTACGCACTGGCGGGCATGCAGCGCGAGATTGCCGGTCGCGACGCCACCCTCTCGCGCGCCAGCGTACGCGTGCAGAGGCACTCACCAGCCGTCATTGCTCCGTAGCACGATTGAAACAGTAAGCGCATATTCAATTATGAATATGCGCTTACTGTTTCAATCGTGCTACGGCGTAGATGCGGGCTGGTTGCCTTACCAGTGCGTACGCGCTGGCGCGCTAGGACGCGAGTGCGGTCGGCTCGCCGGTGTGCGCCGGCACGTAGGAAATCGGCGCCTGCTCCGTCCCCTCGAACGTCACCTCTTCCCAGGCCTCTTTGTCCGCCAGCAGCGCACGCAGCAGCCGATTGTTCAGGGCGTGGCCGGACTTGTGACCGGAGAACTCGCCGATCAGGCTGTGGCCGAGCAGGTACAGATCCCCGATCGCGTCCAGGATCTTGTGCTTGACGAACTCATCCTCGTAGCGCAGCCCGTCCTCGTTCATGACGCCGACGTCATCCAGCACGATGGCGTTGTCGAGCGTGCCGCCAAGCGCCAGGTTGTGCGCGCGCAGCGTCTCCAGATCGCGCATGAAACCGAAGGTGCGCGCGCGGCTGATTTCCTTCAGGAACGATGTCGTCGAAAAATCCATGGTCGCGCGCTGCAGCCGGCGCTTGAAAATCGGGTGATCGAATTCGATTTCGAAGTTCACCTTGAAGCCCTCGAACGGATCAAATCGCGCCCATTTATCCCCGTCCTGCACCAGTACCGACTTCTTGACGCGGATGAAACGCTTGGGCGCATCCTGCTGCTCGATGCCGGCGGACTGCAGCAGGAACACGAACGGACCGGCGGACCCGTCCATGATCGGCACCTCGGCCGCGGTCACTTCCACGCAGGCGTTGTCCACCCCGAGGCCGGCGAAGGCCGACAACAGGTGTTCCACCGTGGAGATTCTGGCCTCGCCATGGACCAGCGTGGTGCCCAGGGTGGTGTCGCCGACGTTCTCCGCGCGCGCCGGGATGTCCACCGGCTGCGCCAGGTCCACCCGGCGGAAACAGATGCCCGTGTCCGGCGGCGCGGGCTTCAACGTCATCATGATCTTCTTGCCGGTGTGCAGGCCAATGCCGGTGGCACGGATCGAGTTGCGTAGTGTTCGCTGGCCTAGCATAGGAATGATTCCGATCCTATACGCTTATATAGGGGCGCGGGTAGCGCTGTAGTAGTCAATGTACGCGCATCAAATTACGCGGGCGGTGGCTCGACCGCGACCAACCTTTACCGCGGATGAAGCGCCACTACCGTATCACAGCGGCGGATGGGGAGCTAACCAGTCCGCCGCTGTGATGGGCATTTATCAATCCGCCTGGCGACGCAAAAACGCCGGGATATCCAGCATTTCCTCCGCCTCCGGCGCTGACGGCATGCCATCGCCGACCGCCCGCTGGCGCACGATGGTGGGTTTGTCGAGCGCCGAATAGTCGCTCGGCGTCAGCGGACCACGCCCGCGGACGGCGCGGTGCTGCCCGGTGTCGGCCACGCGTGCTGCTGCTGCCTCGCGGCTGAGGCTCGAGTCACGAGCGGCCATGGCGGAGCGGTCGATGAAGCTGTCGCGCACCGGCTCGCCGCGACCGCGGTGCGGCGCCGCGCCCCGGCCGAGTCCGGTGGCCACGACCGTGACGCGGATCTGATTGGACATATCGGGGTCGATCACCGTGCCGACGACCACGGTGGCGTCATCGGAAGCGTATTCCTTCACGATGCTGCCGACTTCCTCGAACTCACCGATCGACAGGTCCAGTCCGGCGGTCACGTTCACCAGGATGCCGTGGGCGCCTGCCAGGTTGATGTCTTCCAGCAGCGGCGATGACACCGCGGCCTCGGCCGCCTGGCGCGCGCGGCTCTCGCCGCTGGCGGTGCCGCTGCCCATCATCGCCATTCCGGTCTCGCTCATCACGGTACGCACATCGGCGAAATCGACGTTGATCAGGCCCGGACGGGTGATCAGCTCGGCGATGCCCTGTACCGCTCCCTGCAGCACCTGGTTGGCCGCCTTGAAGGCGTCCAGCAGCGTGGTGCTCGGTCCCAGCACTGTCAGCAGTTTCTGGTTCGGGATGGTGATCAGCGAATCGACGCTTTTCGTCAGCTCCGCGATGCCATGGTCGGCCACCAGCGAGCGCTTGCCGCCCTCCATCAGGAACGGCTTGGTGACCACCGCCACGGTCAGGATCCCGAGCTCACGCGCGATCTGCGCCACTACCGGTGCCGCACCGGTGCCGGTGCCGCCGCCCATGCCGGCGGTGATGAACAACATGTCGCAGCCCTCGATCACCTCGATGATGCGATCGCGATCCTCCATCGCCGCCTGGCGGCCGATTTCCGGATCGGCGCCTGCGCCCAGGCCCTTGGTGATACTGCAGCCGATCTGCAGCGAGGTCTTGATCTTCGAAGCCTTGAGGGCCTGGGCATCGGTGTTGACGCAAATGAAGTCAACCCCCTCGATGCCGCTCGATACCATGTGCGACACGGCGTTGCCACCGCCGCCTCCCACGCCGATCACCTTTATTACAGCGCTCTGGCTGTAAGCATCCATTAGTTCAAACATCTGTCAGCTCCTTGAAGTTTCCCCAGGTCGGTCGAATCAGAAATTGCCCTTGAACCAGCTCTTCATGCGCTCGAATACTCCCGCGACGTTGCCACCCAGTGCCGCGGCCCGTGAAGCCGGGGCAGTGTTTTCGCGTGCGTACAGCAGCAGTCCGACGCCGGTTGAATAGATCGGATTGCGCACCACATCGGACAAGCCCTTCACCTGCCCGGGCAGGCCCAGGCGCACCGGCACGTGAAATATCTCCTCGGCCAGTTCGATCGCGCCTTCCATGCGCGCGCTGCCGCCGGTCAGCACGATGCCCGCGGCAATCACTTCCTCGAAGCCGCTGCGGCGCAGCTCCTCGCGGATCAGGTTGAACAGTTCCTCGTATCTGGGCTCGACGATCTCGGCCAGCGTCTGGCGCGCCAGGCGCCGCGCCGGCCGATCACCCACGCTCGGCACCTCGATGCTCTCGTCGGGATTGGCCAGCTGCGACAACGCGCAGGCGTAGCGGATCTTGATGTCCTCGGCGTACTGGGTCGGCGTGCGCATCGACACCGCGATGTCGTTGGTCACCTGATCGCCGGCGATCGGGATCACCGCGGTGTGGCGAATCGCGCCGCTGCTGAACACCGCGATGTCGGTGGTGCCGCCGCCGACATCCACCAGGCATACCCCGAGTTCCTTTTCGTCATCGGTCAGCACCGCGTAGCTCGACGCCAGCTGTTCCAGCACCACGTCCTCGACCACCAGCCCGCAGCGCTGCACGCACTTGATGATGTTCTGCGCCGCGCTGTCGGCGCCGGTGACGATGTGCACCTTGGCCTCGAGCCGCACTCCCGACATGCCGATCGGATCGCGAATGCCCTCCTGGCCGTCAATGATGAATTCCTGCGGCAGCACATGCAGGATGCGCTGGTCGGCCGGAATCGCCACCGCCTTGGCGGCATCGATCACATGCTCGACATCGCCGGGGGTGACTTCGCGATCGCGGATCGCGACCACGCCATGCGAGTTCAAGCTGCGCACATGGCTGCCGGCGATACCGGCATAGACGGCGTTGATCTCGCAGTCGGCCATCAGCTCGGCTTCCTCGACCGCGCGCTGGATCGACTGCACGGTGGATTCGATGTTCACCACCACGCCTTTCTTCAGCCCGCGCGAGGGCTGGCTTCCCAGGCCGATGACCTCGATCGAGCCGTCGGCCGTGATCTCGCCCACCAGCGCCACCACCTTGGAGGTGCCGATATCGAGCCCGACGATGACGTCCCGGTCCGTTTTTCTAGCCATGGTGCTGACCCGTGTCCGCCGCCGGTGGCGGCGCGAGCGCTACGTGTGCGGCGCCGCCCTTCCAGCCGACCGCGAAGCCGTTGCTGTAGCGCATGTCCACGTAGGCGATGTCGGTGGCGCGCTGGCTGACGAGCTTTGCGGCCGCCAGCATGAAGCGCTCGAAGCGCTGGTCGACCTGTTGACGGCCGAGGCGCACCGTCACGCCGTTATCGAGCGTCAGGCTCCAGGCGCCGCGCGCGTCGAGATCCATGGCAGCGAGGCGCATGCCGACTTCGGTCAGCCGGCCCTGGCTGGCCAGATAACGCGCCGTGACCTCCTGTTCCGCGCCCGACGGTCCCGCCAGCTGCGCCAGCTCCGGCGGCACGAAGCGCGCCTCGCTCAGGAACAATTCGCCGCGCGCATTGAGCAGTCCGGCGTTGTTCCAGCGCGCCACCACGCTCTGCTCGACGATCTCGATCACCAGCGAGCGCGGCCAGCTGCGCTGCACGGCGGCGCGATCCACCCACGACAGGGTGCGCAGTCCGCGGCTGATGTCGTCCAGATCCACCGTCACCAGGCCATTGCCGCCCAGGCGCGAGCGCACCACCTTCTCCACGTCCAGTGCCGACACGCGCTGCAGCCGGCCGCTGACGATGACGCGCTGGATCGGCTGGTTGAGCAGCAGCGCCAGCCCGAAGAACGCCAGCGCTATCACCGCCAGCCCGGCCAGCGACAGTCCGATGCGCCGCCAGGGCAACGCCGGCAGGCGCAAGCGGCGGGTGCGCGGCGCGCTGCGCCGGTTATTGCGTTTGCGGTTCAGCAGGCGCATCAGCTGTCGATCCGGGTGCGCACAAGGCTGGTCTCCAGCACCCGCCACACCAGTTCGTCAAAATCGATGCCCACGGCGCGCGCCGCCATCGGCACCAGGCTGTGATCGGTCATGCCGGGCACGGTGTTGATCTCCAGCAGCATCGGCTGGCCGTCGCGATCCATCATGAAGTCGGCGCGCCCCCAGCCTTCGGCGCCGCAGGCCTCGTAACTTGCCAGCGCGAGCTTCGCCAACTGCGCTTCGGCTGCCGCGGCCAGGCCCGAGGGACAGAAGTAGCGCGTGTCGTCGCGAAAATACTTGGCCTCATAGTCATAGAAGCTGCGCGGCGTCTCGATACGTATCGAGGGCAGTGCCTCGCCCTGCAGGATGCCAACGGTGTATTCCGCGCCGCTGATCCAGCGCTCCGCGAACACCGTGGGCTCGATGCGCCGCGCAGCGTTCCAGGCCGCGGGCAATTCTGCGGCCAGCTCGACCCGCGCCATGCCGACGCTCGAGCCCTGCGTGGCGGGCTTGACGATCAGCGGCAGACCCAGGCGTTTGAGCGCCAGGTCCAGATCGGACGGCGCGCCCAGCACCACGAACTCGGGCGTCGCGACGCCGGCCGCCTGTGCCAGGCGCTTGCTGCGCAGCTTGTCCATGCCGATGGCCGATCCGAGCACGCCGCTGCCGGTGTAGGGCACACCGAGGAACTCGAGCGCGCCCTGCAGCGTGCCGTCTTCGCCGCCCGGTCCGTGCAGCGCGATCCACACGCGCTCCACCTTGAGCGACAGCAGATCGCCCAGCGGCCGCTGCGCCGGATCGAACGGCTGCGCATCGACACCACGGCGCTTGAGCGCCGCCAGCACCGCCTTGCCCGACAGCAGCGAGATTTCACGCTCGCTCGAACCGCCGCCCAGCAGCACCGCCACGCTGCCGAAGTCGGCCGCCTGCTTGACCCGATCAAGACGCTTGGGATCGTGGCGCAGTCGCATCAGTGCCGTCCTCCGTTGGCAGCGGCGGCGCCCGCGTCAGCCGCCGCCACGCCGGGCTCGCCGATGATGCGCACCTCGGTCTCGAGCGTGACGCCGCAGGCACGCTGCACGCTGGCCTGCACATGGCGGATCAACTGCTCGAGCTCACCGGCACTCGCCTTGCCCAGATTGATGATGAAATTGGCGTGCTTTTCCGACACCACCGCATCGCCGATGCGATAGCCCTTCAGTCCCGCGGCCTCGATCAGCCGGGCGGCGTGATCGCCGGGCGGGTTCTTGAACACCGAGCCGCAGCTCCACTGCCCCAGCGGCTGGGTGTCGCGCCGTCGCTGCAGCAGTGATTGCACGCTGTGCGGCTGGTGCAGGGCCAGTGGTTCGAATTGCAGTTCCGCGGCCAGGAACCATTCCTCGGCCGCATCCGCCGGCCACTCGATGTGGCGGTAGGCGGCACGAAAATCGCTCGCCGGGCGCACCCGGCGCTGGCAACGCCGGTCGATGCTTTCGATCGAGACCACGTGCCGCCAGGTCTCATCGCCGAAGGCGCCGGCGTTCATCGCCAGTGCACCGCCGAGCGTGCCCGGGATACCGCTGAAGAACTCGCCCTGGCCCAGTCCCCAGTTGACGCACAGGCGCGCGATGCGCGCGCACGGGACGCTGGCTTCGCAGTAGACGCGCGTCTGCGAGCGCCGCTCGATGCGGGTGAAGGCGCCTGGGGTTGCGATCACCACGCCGCGGATGCCGCCCTCGCGCACCAGCAGGTTGCTGCCCAGTCCGACCCAGTACACGGGCACGTCGGCCGGCACGGCGCGCAGGAACGTCGCCAGGTCATCCACATCGCGCGGCGAGAACAGCACCTCGGCCGGTCCGCCGGCATGCCATGAGGTATGGGCCGACATCGGCTCGTCGTAGCGCACCCGGCCATTGAAATCGGCGGCGAACCTGAGCCTCATGCGCTGCCTCCGCCATTGAGCCGGGCCGGCAATTCCTGCGCCAGCGCGCCGATGTGGCCCGCGCCCATGGTCACCACGACGTCGCCGGCTCGCAGCACGTTGCGCAGCGCGCCGACGATGTCGTCGGTCTTGCCGACGAACACCGGTTCCACCTTGCCGCGGCTGCGCACCGCGCGGCAGATAGCGCGACCGTCGGCGCCCTTGATCGGCGCCTCGCCGGCGGCATAGACCTCGGTCACCAGCAGCACGTCCACGCCGGCGAGCACGTTGGCGAAGTCATCCAGCAGGTCGCGGGTGCGCGTATAGCGGTGCGGCTGGAACACCAGCACCAGCCGCCGCTCGGGCCACGCCTGGCGCAACGCCTCGAGCGTCGCGGCAATCTCGGTCGGGTGATGCCCGTAGTCATCGACGATGCTGACCGTGCCGCCCTTGATGCCGACATCGCCGATGTGCTGCATGCGCCGCTCGATGCCCTGGAAGTTGGCCAGCGCGCGACAGACGGCCGCATCCGCCACGCCAAGCTCGCTGGCCACTGCGATCGCCGCCAGCGCATTGAGCACATTGTGGGTGCCGGCGATATTGAGCATCACCGGCAACGGGCCTTTGCGGCCGGGCAACGCGACGCTGAAGCGGCTGCCGCTGCGATCGCGCGTGAGGTCAGTGGCGCGCACGTCCACACCCTCGCGCAGGCCATAGGTCACGAACGGCCGGGTGACGCGCGGCAGGATGCTCTGGATGTGTTCGTCATCGCCGCACAGCACCGCCAGGCCGTAGAACGGCAGGTTGTGCAGGAACTCGACGAAGCTCTGCTTGAGCTTGTCGAAGTCGCCGCCATGGGTGCCGAGGTGGTCGTTGTCGATGTTGGTGACCACGGCGATCACCGGTTGCAGATGCATGAACGAGGCATCGCTCTCGTCGGCTTCAGCCACGAGGTAGCGCCCCAGGCCCAGTCGTGCATTGCTGCCGGCGCTCTTGAGCCGGCCGCCGATCACGAAGGTCGGATCCTCGCCACCCTCGGCCAGCACGCTGGCGATCAGGCTGGTGGTAGTGGTCTTGCCGTGCGTGCCTGCGACCGCGATGGATTCGCGAAAACGCATCAGCTCGCCCAGCATCTCCGCGCGCGGCACCACCGGCACGCGCCGCGCCAGCGCAGCCTGCACTTCCGGATTGTCGGCCGGCACCGCGCTCGATACCACCACCACGTCGGCGCGATCGGCATTCTCAGCGCAATGACCGATGAAGATCGCGGCACCGAGCTTGCCCAGATGCGCGGTCATGGCGTTGGGCTTGAGGTCCGAGCCCTGCACCTGATAGCCGAGGTTCAGCATCACCTCGGCGATGCCGCCCATGCCGGCGCCGCCGATGCCGACGAAATGGATGGTATCGATGCGACGCATGCGTGCGCGCGCCACGCCGGAGGAATCGGGCCGCCAGTTCAAGCCACACCCCCGACCGCGGCGTCGCGCGCCAGTTCGACGCAGGCATCGGCCAGGTCCTGGGCCGCACGCGGCTTGGCCAGCGCGCGTGCGCGCTCTGCCATGGCCAGCAGCCGGCCGCGGCCATCGCACAGTCGCACCAGTTGGGCCGCCAGCGCTTCGCTCGACAGGTCGTGCTCGGCGATCATCACCGCGGCGCCGTCATCCACCAGGATCGCGGCGTTGCGGGTCTGGTGATCGTCGGTCGCGGCCGGGAACGGCACCAGTATTGCGCCGACGCCGGCAGCCGCGAGTTCCGACACGGTCAGGGCGCCGGCGCGACAGATCACGAGGTCAGCCCAGCCGTATGCGGCCGCCATGTCTTCGATGAACGGCTGCAGCCGCGCGCTCACGCCGGCCTCGGCGTAGTTGCGCCGTGCAGTCTCGATCCAGCGCTCGCCGGACTGGTGCTGCACTTCAAATGGCAGCGTAGCCGCTGCGCGCGCCAGCGCGAACGGCACCATCGCATTCAGGCGCGTCGCGCCCTGGCTGCCGCCCACCACCAGCAGGCGGGTCGGACCATGGCGCTGCGCGAAGCGCTGCGACGGCGGCGGCAGCTCGGCGATCTCACGCCGCACCGGATTTCCCACCACCTGCGCATGCAGTCGCGGCGGGAAGCTGCCGGGAAAGGCGGTCAGCACGCGGCGCGCCAGGCGCGCGAGGCACAGGTTGGTAAAGCCTGCGATCGCGTTCTGTTCGTGAATCAGCAGCGGCCGTCGCAGCAGCCACGCAGCAAGCCCGCCCGGTCCGGCGACAAAGCCGCCCAGGCCGACCACCAGCGTCGGCCGGCGGCGGCGGATCACGGCCAGCGCCTGCAGCAGCGCGCGCGCAAGTTTCAGCGGCGCGGTCAACCACACCGTGGAGTCCTTGCCGCGCAGGCCACCGATTGACAGCCATTCGATGGCAATGTGCTCCGCGGGTACCAGGCGCGCTTCCAGTCCGCGCCGCGTGCCCAGCCAAACCACCTGCCAGGAGCGCGCGCGCAGCTCGCGCGCCAATGCCAGCGCCGGAAACACATGGCCGCCGGTACCGCCGGCCATGATCAATGCCAAGGGCGCTGCCAGCGGCGGCTTCACGGCGATGATGGAGCTGGCGGCCGCGTTCATGCGCGCTCCAGCCGCGACGAGCGCCGGCTGCCGTTCACGGTTTCGTGATGCACGCGCAGCAGGATGCCGAGCCAGGCCAGTGTCACGATCAGGCTGCTGCGGCCGTAGCTCATGAACGGCAGCGTCAGTCCCTTGGTCGGCAGCACCCCCATGTTGACGCCAACGTTGATGAACGACTGCACGCCCAGCCACAGTCCGAAGCCGGATGCCAGATACGACTGGAACTTCAGGCCCGCGTCGTTGGCGCGACGTGCGATCACGAATGCGCGCCAGGCCAGCGCCAGGAACAGGCCGAGCGTTACCGCCACTCCGGCCAGGCCCAGCTCCTCGGCCAGCACCGCGAACAGGAAGTCGGTGTGCGCCTCGGGCAGGTAGAACAGCTTCTGCACGCTGGCGCCGAGGCCGACACCGAACAAGCCGCCGCGGCCGATGGCGATCAGCGACTGCGTGAGCTGGAAGCCGCTGTTGAAGGGATCGGCCCACGGATCCAGGAAGGCCGTCAGGCGCCGCATGCGGTAGCTCGAGAACATCACCAGCAGCGTCATGCAACCGCTGGCGGCCAGCAGCATCACCAGCATCCAGCGCCAGCGCGCACCGGCCAGGAACAGCACGCCAAAACCGGTGATGAACAGCACGCTCGCGGCGCCGAAATCCGGCTCGATCAGCAGCAGCAACGCGATCCCCGCCAGCAGCGCCAGCGGCTTGAGCAGTCCGGGCAGCCCGCCGCGCAGCGCCGCCTCGTAGCGCACCGCGTAGCTGGCGATGTAGATCAGCGCCAGCACCCGTGCCGCCTCCGACACCTGGAAATTCATGCCGGCCAGGCGCAACCAGCGCCGGCTGCCGTTCACCACGTGGCCGAGTCCGGGTACCAGCACCATGCACAGCAGCAGCACCGCCAGCAGCAGCAATGGCAGCGCCAGCTGCTCCAGCCTTGCGGTGGGGATGGCGAAGGTGACCGCCGCCGCCACGGCGCCGATCAGCACCAGCAGCAGCTGGCGCTCCAGGAACGCGAATGGATCGCCGTCGCGCCCGGCGATCGTGATCGAAGCCGAGGTCACCATCACCAGCCCGAGCAATACGATCGCCAGCGCCAGCATCACCGTCGGACCGTCGATCGCGGGGCCGCGATGCGCGCGCTCGGCGCGGGTGGAAGCGATGGCGACACCACTCATGCGCTGCGCCGCTGCACCGCGTCGGCGAACACTTCGCCGCGGTGCTTGTAGTCGCGAAACATGTCGAGGCTGGCGCAGGCCGGCGACAGCAACACCGTGTCCCCGGGCTGCGCCACGCGCGCCGCGCACTCCACCGCGGCTTCCAGGCTGGGCGCATAGTGCAGCGCACTGACCCCGGCGAGCGCTTCCCCAAGGGCGCGCGCATCGCGGCCGATGAGCACCGTGGCGCGCACCTTGCCGGTGAATGCGGCGCGCAGCGGGGTGAAATCCTGGCCCTTGCCGTCGCCGCCTGCGATCACCACCAGCGGCCCACGCATGCCGCCCACGGCGGCCAGCGTGGCCCCGACATTGGTGCCCTTGGAGTCATTCACGTAGCGCACGCCGCCGATCTCGGCCAGCCACTGTGTGCGATGTGCCAGGCCGGTAAATGCGGCCAGCGCTGCAACGCAGGCGGCGCGCGGCAGGCCCAAGGCTTCGGCCAGCGCCAGCGCCGCGAGCGCATTGGCGGCGTTGTGCAGGCCGGTGAGGCGCATCTGCGACAGCGCCAGCAGCGGCTCCTCGCGCCGCATCAGCCACCAGTCGCCATCGGCGCGCCGCATCAGCGCGTAGTCGGCGCCGACGTCGGCGCGCAGCGAGAAACTCAGCTGCCGGCGGTCCGGGCCGACCATGGCAGTCACCAGCGGATCGTCGAGATTGATCACCGCGACGTCGCAGCGCGCGAAGATGCGCGCCTTGGCGGCCGCGTAGGCGGCAAGGTCGGGATAGCGATCCATGTGATCGGGCGTGACATTGAGCACGGTGGCCGCGGCCAGCGACAGCGACTCGGTGGTCTCGAGCTGAAAGCTCGACAGTTCCAGGATGTACAGCTCGACGTGCTCATCCAGCAGGTCGAGCGCCGGAGCGCCCAGATTGCCGCCGGCGCGCATGGTCAGCCCGGCGCGCGCCGCCATCTTCTCCAGCAGCGTGGTCACCGTGCTCTTGCCGTTGGTGCCGGTGATGCCGACCACCGGCGCACGTGCCGCGCGCGCGAACAGCTCGACGTCGCCGACGATGCCAAGGCCGCGCGCCCGGGCGGCGTCGAAGAACGGTCCGGTCAGTGCCACCCCGGGCGAGACCACCACCAGGTCGGCGTGCTCGAGCAGCGCGGCATCGAAGCCGCCGCTGTGCACCACCACGTCGCCGCCGAGCGCCAGCAGCCGCGCCAGTTCCGGCGGCTCGGCGCGGTTGTCGGTGACCGCCACGCGCGTGCCACGCTTCAGCAGATAGCGCGCGACCGACAAGCCGGTCTTGCCAAGGCCGACCACCACCGCGTGCAACGGCATTGCCGGGGTTGCGCTCATCGCAGTTTCAGCGTCGACAGGCCGGCGAGCACCAGCAGGAAGCTGATGATCCAGAAACGCACGATCACCTTCGGCTCCGCCCATCCCTTGAGTTCGAAATGATGATGAATCGGCGCCATGCGAAACACGCGCCGCCCGGTGAGCTTGAAGGAGGCCACCTGCAGGATCACCGAGGCGGTCTCCAGCACGAAGATGCCGCCCATGACCAGCGCGACGATTTCCTGGCGCACGATGATCGCCACCACGCCGAGCGCGGCTCCCAGCGCCAGCGCGCCGATGTCGCCCATGAACACCTGCGCCGGATAGGAGTTGAACCACAGGAAGCCGAGGCCGGCGCCGGACAGCGAGCCGCAGAAGATCAGCAGCTCCCCGGCCTGCGGGATGGCCGGGATCGCCAGGTAATTGGCGAAGATCGAATTGCCGCTGGCGTAGGCGAAGATGCCGAGCGCCCCTGCCACCATCGCCGCCGGCATGATCGCCAGGCCGTCGAGCCCGTCGGTCAGGTTTACCGCATTGCTCATGCCGACAATCATGAAATAGGCCAGTGCGATGAACCCGGCAGCGCTCAGCGGCACGCTCACGGTCTTGATGAACGGCACGAAGAAATCGGTTTCGGCTGGCACGTGCGCAGTGCGATACAGCAGCACCGCGGCACCCAGGCCGAGCAGCGACTGCCAGAAATACTTCCAGCGCGCCGACAGGCCGCGCGAATTGCCGACCACCAGCTTCAGGTAGTCGTCGCACAAACCTATGGCGCCAAAACCCACGGTCACCGCCAGCGTGATCCACACGAAGCGGTTGCGCAGGTCGGCCCACAGCAGCGTGCTGACCACGATGGCGACGATGATCAGGGCGCCGCCCATGGTCGGCGTGCCGGCTTTGGGCAGATGCGAGCGCGGGCCGTCGTCGCGCACCACCTGGCCGATCTGGTAGCGCGACAGGCGCGCGATCATGAACGGCCCGACCAGCAGCGCGATGCTCAGCGCCGACATGACGGCCAGGATCGCACGTAGCGTCAGGTACGAGAACGCGTGAAATGCGCTGTGGTGCGTCGCCAGCAGCTTCGCGATCCAGTAGAGCATCGGCTATCTTCCTACCGCTTGCGGCCTTGCGGCCGGTACCAGCGCGTCAACCACACGTTCCAGGCGGTTGACGCGCGAGCCTTTGATCAGCAGCCGCACATCGGGCGTGATCGCCGCATCCAGTGCGCGCGTGAGTTCAGTGGCATCGCGATAGCGCTCGGCGCCGGCGCCAAAACTGTCGGCGGCGAGACCTGCGAGTGCGCCGAAGGCGTACAGGCGCTCCACGCCCAGGGCGCGCGCCAGCTCACCCAGCTCGCGATGGCTGCTGTCGGCAAACTCGCCCAGCTCGGCCATGTCTCCCAGCACCAGCCAGCGCCGGCCCGGCAGCTCGCTCAGCACCTCGAGCCCGGCACGCGCCGAGCTCGGATTGGCGTTGTAGGAGTCGTCGATCAGCCAGGCGCCGGCGCGCGTGCGGCGCAGCTGCAACCGGCCCTTCACCGCTCGCATCGAGTCCAAGCCTGCGACCACATCGGCCAGCGTGGCCCCGGCGCTGGTGGCGGCAGCCGCGGCTGCCAGCGCGTTGCGCACGTTGTGGCGCCCGGCCAGCGCCAGCGTCACCTGCACCTCGCCCAATGGACTGTGCAGCCGGAAGCGCGTGGCGAAATCCTGCGCCGCGACTTCGAACTGCAGCGCCGCGGCGTAATAGTCAGCTTCCTGCCGCAGACCAAAGCTCAGCACCCGCGCCAGGGTGCTGGCGCGCCACAGCGACGCATAGGCGTCGTCGGCATTGATGATGGCGGTGCCGCCGGCGGGTAAACCCGCCACCATCTCCCCTTCGGCGCGCGCCGCCCCTTCCAGCGAACCAAAGCCTTCCAGATGCTCCGCGCCGGCGTTGGTAATCAGCCCGATACCCGGTCGCGCGATCTGCACCAGCTGTTCGACGTCTCCGCGACGATTGGCTCCCATCTCGATCACCGCGCTGACATGGCTGTCATCCAGCCGCAGCAACGTCATCGGTACCCCGAGGTGGTTGTTCAGATTGCCGCGCGTGGACAGGCACGGCCCGCGCTGCGAGAGGATGGCGGCGATCATCTCCTTGACCGTGGTCTTGCCGTTGCTGCCCGCGACCCCGATCAGTGGTCCTTTGAATTGAGCGCGCGCCTGGCGCGCGGCCTGGGCCAGCGCCACCTCGACGTTCGACACCACGATCTGCGCCACCGGCAGCGCCAGGCGCCGCGCCACGATGGCGCCGGCGGCACCGGCGGCAGCGGCAGCGGCCACGAAGTCATGGCCGTCGGCCGTCTCACCACGCAGCGCCGCAAACAGGTCGCCGGGGCCGAGCTTGCGGCTGTCGATGGCGATCTCGTTGAAGCCGCAATCCTCGCCGTACAGGCGCCCGTGACCGGCGGCGGCAAATTGCTTCAGGGTGCGGATCATGTGGTAGCGCGTTCGGCCAGTACCTTACGCACGACCGCGGCGTCGCTGAAGACGCGCCGCTCGCGACCGACGATCTGGTAACCCTCATGACCCTTGCCGGCCACCAGCACCACATCGGCCGCTGGCGCATCCGCCAGCGCGGCGCGGATTGCCTGCGCCCGATCGTGAATCACGCGCGTGCGTGCGGCGCCACCCGCGGCGGTGATGCCTTGCATGATCGACGCCACGATTTCGCGCGCATCTTCGTGCCGCGGATTGTCATCGGTGACGATGATCTGATCGGCCAGCGTGGCTGAGATGCGTCCCATTTCTGCGCGCTTGCCGCGATCGCGCTCGCCGCCGCAGCCGAATACGCACCACAGCCGGCCACGACAGTGAGCACGTGCCGCCTGCAGCGCCTTGGCCAGCGCATCTGGGGTATGCGCATAGTCGATCAACGCCAGCGGTGCGTCGCCGCCGCCTTCAGGCTGCATGCGGCCCGGGGGCGCCGAGCAGTGCGCCAGCGCCTCGCAGGCGCGGGGCAGCGGCAACTCCCAGGCCAGCAGCACCGCCAGCACGGTCAGCAGGTTGTCGACGTTGAAATTGCCGATCAGGCTGCTGGCTAACCGGGCCGGGCCAAGGCTGGTTTCGATGTCGATCGTAAGCCCGCTCGCGCTGGCCCGCACGGCGCTGGCGCACACGTAGTCGGCGCCGCTGGCAACCCACTCGGCCGGGCGCTGCGAGGTCAGAAACAGCCGCGCAGCGGGCGTGCCGCGCGCCAGGCGTGCCTGCAGCTGATCGCGCGCCAGCGCAAGGCCGAACGGGTCATCGACGTTGATGATGCGCGCCGCCAGCGTCGGCCAGTTAAACAGCCGCGCCTTGGCGGCGCCATAGGCGCTCATGTCGGAGTGATAATCCAGGTGATCGCGCGTCAGGTTGGTAAATACCGCGGTGTGGAATCGCACCCCGGCGCAGCGCTCCTGGTCAAGCGCATGCGAGGATACTTCCATCGCCACGGAATCGAAGCCGGACGAGCGCAGCTGCGACAGCAGCCGCTGCAATGTCAGCGCATCGGGTGTGGTGTGGGCCAGCGTCGTGAGCGCGCCCGGCACACCGGCACCGAGCGTGCCGATGTAGGCGCTGCGCCGCCCGCACAATTGCAGCGCCTGCGCCAGCAGCCAGGCGCAGGTGGTCTTGCCGTTGGTGCCGGTGATGCCGGCCAGCGTCAGGCTCGCCGACGGGGCATCGAAGAAGCGATCGGCGATGTACCCGAGCTGTGCGCTCAGGTTCGGCACCGCGCACACCACTACGGCGGTATCGAGCGCCGGCGCCGTCACGCCCGGCGCCGGTTCCCACAGAATCGCGCGCGCGCCGGCCGCCACCGCATCGTCGGCGAAATCCAGGCCGTGCTGCGTGCGGCCGCGGCAAGCCAGGAACGCGGCGCCCGGAGTCACGCGGCGGCTGTCCTGCGTAATGTCCGAGACTTCCAGCCGCTCGGGTACGTCCGCCAGTCCGCCAAGCAGCGCTTTGAGCGGCCGCCAGTTCGGTTGCACCCCATCGATCATCGCTGCGCCACTCTCTGGCCGCGCAGCAGCGGGGCACCAGGCACCGACAGTTCGTCCGGCGCCACCGCCAGCAGCCGCAGTGCACCGCCGACCACGGCGGCGAACACCGGCGCCGAGACGTCGCCGCCCATGTACTTGCCGGCGCTCGGCTCATCGATCACCACCACGGCCGCAAGGCGCGGATTGGAGGCCGGCGCAAGGCCCGCGAATACCGAGGTATAGCGGTCCTTGGAATAGCTGCCGTTGATGGACTTCCACGCCGTGCCGGTCTTGCCGGCCACCCGATAGCCCGGGATCCTGGCGCGCACTCCGGTGGCGCCCTCCTGCGTGGTCACCGCCTCGAGCAGCTGGATCAGCGAGCGGCACACCGCCTGGTCGAGGATGCGCTCGCCGGCCGGCGCCGCATCCAGCCGTACCAGGGACACCGGCCGGCGAATGCCGCGCGCGCCGATCGCCGCATACGCCTGCGCCAGCTGCAGCGGCGTGACCGAAATGCCGTAGCCATGCGACAGGGTGGCGATACTGATCGCGCGCCAGTGCGAATAATTGGTGAACACGCCGGCCGACTCACCGGGAAAGCCGCTGCTGGTCACCTGGCCGAAGCCGAAGCGATTGAGCGTGCTCCAGATCTGTTGCGGCTCGAGTTGCAGCGCCAGTTTGGCCATGCCGACGTTGGAGGACTTGGCCAGCACGGTGGCCAGGTCGATGGCGCCCAGGTTGTGCTCGTCCTCGAAGGTGGTGGCACCGACCTGGACGAAGCCGGGCGCGGTGTCGATCACGCTGTCGGCACTGAACTTGCCGGATGCCAGTGCCGCCGCGACGATGAACGGCTTGACGCTCGAGCCGGGCTCGAACAGATCGGTGACCGAGCGATTGCGGTACGCGGCCGGCACCATCTGATCGCGATCGTTGGGGTTGTAGGCCGGCTGGTTGACCATCGCCAGCACCTCGCCGCTGTCGATGTCGATCACCACCACCGAGCCGGCATGGGCGCGATTGTTGATGATGGCGCCCTTGAGTTCCCGATATGCCATGTACTGAATGCGCAGGTCGATGCTCAGCGCCAGGTCGCGGCCCGGCCGCACTGGCCGGATGCTCTCCACGTCCTCGACATTGCGCGCCCGGGCGTCCTGGATCACGCGCTTGGCGCCGTTCTCACCCGCCAGCCAGTTGTCGAACGTCAGCTCGGTGCCTTCCTGGCCGACGTCATCGATGCTGGTGAAGCCCAGTACGTGCGCGGCCACTTCGCCCGCCGGGTAATAGCGGCGATACTCGTGCGCCAGATTTACTCCGGGCAGATTCAGTTGCTGCACCCGCAGCGCATCCACCGGGGTCATGCCGCGGGCGACGTACAGAAACTCGCGCTCCAGATTGCTGCTGACGCGCCGGGTCAGTTCGGCGCGGTCAGTGTCGAGCGCCGCCGCCAGGTGCGGCAGCTGCTCCATGTTGCCGGCCAGCACCCGCGGATTGACCCACACCGAATCCACCGGCGTGCTCACCGCCAGCGGCTCGCCGTTGCGATCCACGATGTTGCCGCGATGCGCGGTGATGGTGGCGACGCGCGAGGAACGCGCATCGCCCTGCGATGCGAGGAAGCCGTGATCGACCAGCTGCAGGTTGACCGCGCGCCCCACCAGTGCGCCGGCCGCGGCCAGCAGCAGCGCAAACAGCAGCCACTGGCGGGCGCGAAACGAGGGTGCGCCGGCGCGCTCGCCGCCGCGCGCCGCAGCCGTGACGCGTGCTACGCGGGTGCCGGCGCGCGAGCGCAGGCGCATCATGGCGAGACGATCTCGATGTCGCGCGAGTCGGGAATGCTCATGTGCAGCCGCTCGCTGGCGACGCGCTCTACAAACCCGTAGGCCGACCACGCGCTTTGCTCCAGCTGCAGCCGTCCCCATTCGGCATCGAGCTGGTCGCGCGCGCTGTTGAGGCGCTCGAGCTCGACGAACAGCTCGCGCGCGCGATATTTGGTGTACACCGCCCCGGCGCTCGATGCCAGCACCGCGCACCACAGCAGTGGCATCACCAGCAGCAGCAGGCGCCGTGCGGTGCTCACGGGCGTCGCTCGGCGACCCGCAGCACCGCGCTGCGGGCACGCGGGTTGGCGGCGAGCTCATCGGCGCCGGCGCGCTGCTTGTTGCCGATGCGACGCAGCGGTGGCTCGGCCGACGGCGGCGGGCGCGGCAGGCGCGCCAGCACCGGATCGAGTTCGGAGTGGGAACGTATGAATTGCTTGACCAGCCGGTCTTCGAGCGAATGAAAGCTGATCGCCACCAGCCGCCCGCCGGGCGCCAGCAATTGCAGCGCCTGTTCCAGGCCGGACTGCATCTGGGCCAGCTCATCGTTGATGTGCATACGCAGTGCCTGGAAGGTGCGCGTCGCCGGGTGCTTGCCCGGTTGGCGCGTGCGCACGCAGCGCGCCACCAGCGCGGCCAGCTCGCTGGTACGCGTGAGCGGCTGCGTGGCGCGCACGCGCACGATCTCGGCGGCGATGCGGCCCGCGAAGCGCTCCTCGCCCAAGGATGCGATCACGTGACGAATCTCATCCAGCTGCGCGTGTGCGAGCCACACGGAGACGGGTTGGCCGCGCGTCGGGTCCATGCGCATGTCGAGCGGGCCGTCCTTGCCGAAGCTGAAGCCGCGTGCAGCGTCGTCGAGCTGCGGCGACGCGACGCCGAAATCGAACAGCGCGCCATCGCAATGGGTACGGCCCGTCTGCGCACGCACCAGCGTTGCGAGCTCGGCGAACTCACCGTGCACCAGCTGCAGGCGCGGCTCGTGCGCAAAGCGTGCGCGCCCGGCCGCGATGGCCGCGGGGTCGCGGTCGATGGCCACGATTTGCCCGTCCGGGCCAAGCGCTTCGAGGATGCGCGCGGTGTGGCCGCCGCGGCCGAATGTCGCATCGATGTAGAAACCGCCCGGGCGCAGTGCCAGCGCCGCAAGCGCCTCCTCGACAAGCACCGGCGTGTGCTCATCCAACTCCCCTCCCTGCAACCGCCAGCCGCCGCGTCAAAGCGACAGCGAATCAAGTTCTGCCGGCAGATCGGTCGCGGATGCCTCGCTTTTCAGCCAGACATCGCGCCGCTCCAACCAGCGGGACTCGTCCCACAGTTCACAGCGATTGCCCTGTCCAATCAGCATGGCGCGCCGGCCGAGCGCGGCAAATTCGCGCAATTCCGGCGGCAGCAGCATGCGGCCATGTCCATCGAGCGCCAGATCGGTGGCGTGACCCACCATCAGGCGCTGCAGACGTCGCGACTGCGCGTGCAGGCTGGGCAGCTGCATCAGCTGGCGTTCGACCTGCTCCCAGTCCCCGAGGGGATAAATCAGCAGACACTCCCCGTCCCGATCCACCGTAACCACCAGCGCTCCGGCCGAGCGCTCGAGCAGCCGCTCGCGATAGCGCGTCGGGACGACCATGCGCCCCTTGTCGTCCAAGGTGACTTTTGCTGCGCCGCGGAACATTGGATTGGGGCGGGAACGCCCATTTTTCCCCACTTTCTCCCACTCGCCGCCACTATAGGAACGACGACGTGGTCATGTCAACGGCTGAGCGGGAAAATATTGAGACGCAGTAGACACTTACGCGTCCCGGATGCTACCCGGACTGAGGTCCAAAGGCGATAGTCTTTAGGGATCATGAGCTTGTCGCGTAAAGCTCGCTGACATTCGAAAAGCGGAGAGCCGGCCTGTAAGCCGGGTTCTGTCGAGAACAGTCATTCCTCTGGGACGTGCGTCGCCGCACGCCTCAAGCGGCCTACCCGGAAGCACGCGCGGGCGCGCGCTGCAGTCCCTTGCGGGACTGCTACTTCCCTATTTGGCCTTGCTCCAGGTGGGGTTTGCCATGCCGTCGCGTGTTGCCACCGACGCGGTGCGCTCTTACCGCACCGTTTCACCCTTACCGGCACTCTTGCGAGCGCTTAGGCGGTCTACTCTCTGTTGCACTTTCCGTAGGCTCACGCCTCCCAGGTATTACCTGGCACCCTGCCCGCCGAGCCCGGACTTTCCTCCACGCTTCAATAGGATGAAGTGCAGCGACTGCTCAGCCGACTCTCCGCCGCGGCACCTTAGCATGACGCCGTGCGCGCCGGTGCCCGCAGCGCTGGATCAGTCATCAGCCGGCATCGTCAGCCGGCCCGCGCCGCAATTGCAGCGCCAGTTCATAGGCGTCACTGCGCGTGGCCCCTGCCAGTTGCGCGGCGATCGCCGCAGCGCGCGCCGGCGGTAATTCCTGCAGCAGCAGCGGCAGCGCACGCCGCAGCAGTGCGCCATCGGCGCCGGAGTCGCGCTCCGCGGCAGCGCCTGCGACCACTACGGTGATTTCCCCGCGCGCGAAATCGGCGTTCTCGCGCGCCATCACCGACAGTTGTTGCAGCGTGCCGCGATACACGCTTTCGTGCATTTTGGTCAGCTCGCGCGTGACCACCGCGGCGCGCTGATCGCCGAAACTGCGCGCCATATCCTCAAGCGCGGCCGCAATACGGTGCGGCGCTTCGAACAGCACCAGCGTGCGCGATTCGGTCGCCAGGCGCGACAGCAGCGCGCGCCGCTCGCTGGCGCGCGCGGGCAGAAAGCCCTCGAACGCGAACCGGTCGGTGGCAAGTCCGGCGATGCTCAGGGCCGCGGTGATCGCCGAGGCGCCCGGTACCGCGCGTACTTCGATACCGGCCGCCGCCGCAGCGCGCACCAGGGCGAAGCCGGGATCCGACAGCAGCGGCGTGCCCGCGTCGCTCACCAGCGCGATGACTTTACCGGCCAGCAGCTGCTGCAGCAGCGGCTCGACGCGCGCGTCCTCGTTGTAGTCGTGCAGCGAGACCAGCGGCGCGCGCACCCCGATCGCGTTGAGCAATTGGCCGGTACGTCGCGTATCCTCGGCCGCGATCAGGTCGGCTGCTGCCAGCACCTCGCGTGCCCGGGAGCTCAGGTCGCCGAGATTGCCGATCGGAGTGGCGACCACCTCGAGCCTGCCTGGGGACGGGAGCGGGTCGGTGCGAGCCACTATAATTCTCCTTTTCCAGCCGTCGCGGCGCGCGGGCAAGGCGCCGCGCCGGCGCGCAGTTTCAGGCTTGAAGGGCAAGGTGTCGATGGCAAACTTCCGAACGCTGACCTCCAGCGCCCGCCGGCTGGCATGCATCGCCGCGCTGGGGCTGGCTGCCTGTTCGGCGCTCCCGCCACCGGTGGCGCAGCGCCCCGGTACCGAACTGGCTGCGGACAACGCGGCGCGCCGCGGCGATCACGCTCAGGCCGCCACGCAGTATGAAAACCTGGCTGCCATGCGCGTGCCTCCGGAGCGCGTGGATATGCAGCTGGCGGCCGCGCGCGAGTGGCTCGCGGCGGCTCGCCCGGCCGAGGCGGCGCGGGTGCTGTCGGCCATCATCGCCCCGCAGAGCCCCGCGCAGAGTCTCGAGCATTCGCTGCTGGACGCTGAGACCGCGCTGCTCGCCAACCGCGGCCCTGAGGCCTGGCAGAAGTTCGGGGCCATCAGCGAAGCTGCGGCCGCGCCGGCTGCCAATCCCGGCGCGGCGCAGCGCTACTACATGCTCAAGATGCGTATCGCGCTGGCGGTAGCGCGGCCGGTGGATGCGGTGCGCGCTGAAATTGCCGCCGAGGGCTTCACCGCCAACGCCGCCGAGCGCACCCAGCTGCGCACCCGGCTACTGGCGGCACTGCGCGACGCGCGCGAGCACGGCGTCAAGCTCGAGGCAGCGGCCAGTCCGGATCCGATCGTGGCCGGCTGGCTCGAGCTTGGAGCAATCGCTACCCAGGGCCGTGCGAGCTCGCTGATCGGTGAGGCCGAAGCGGCCAGCTGGCGCGCCAGATATCCGAACCATCCGGCACTGGAGGTGTTGGCGCAGGCGCTGCCGCCACCGCTGGTGATGGCGGCCACCGGCGGAAGCATCGCTTTGCTGTTGCCGTTGAGCGGCCCGGCTGCCGGCCAGGCGGCCACGGTGCGTGATGGCTTTCTGAGCGCCTACTATCAACTGCCGGCAGCGACCCGGCCGGCGCTGCAGGTCTACGATACCGGTGCGGTGACCGCCGCTGCGGCCGTCAGCCAGGCGCGCGCCGCGGGCAGCAGCTTCATCGTCGGGCCGCTCACGCGTGAGGACGTGGCCGCAGTGGCCGACCTGGGCTCGCAGTCGGTGCCGGTGCTGGCGCTGAACTTTCTGCCAGCGGATCGAACCGCGCCGCCCGGCCTGTACCAGTTCGCGTTGTCGCCGGAGGAGGAAGCCCGGCTGGTGGCACGGCGCATCCTGGCGGATGGCCACCACCGCGGCGTCGCGCTGGTGCCGCGCGGCGACTGGGGCAACCGCGTGATCGACGCTTTTACGCGCGAGTTGACGGCCGGCGGCGGCAGCCTGATTACCCAGGCGGTGTACGATCCGGCCGAGCACGACTACAGCTACGAGCTCAAGGGCATCCTGCACGTCGACGACAGCGACGCCCGTCACCAGCGCCTGCAGAACGTGCTCGGCACCAAGCTCAACTTCGAGCCGCGCCACCGCGGCGATATCGAATACGTGTTCGTGGTGCCGGAGAGCGCCACCAATGCGCGCCTGATCGAGCCGCAGCTGAAGTTCTTCTACGCCGGCGACATTCCCAGCTACTCGCTCTCCAACGCGTTTGAACCCGAGGCCACCGATGCCAATCGTGACGCCGACGGCCTGATGTATCCCGATATGCCATGGATGGTGAGCGACGATGCCAGCCTGAATGCGATACGCGGCAACATCGAGCAGGCCTGGGGTAACGGCGTCGCCTGGCGCAGCCGCCTGTTCGCCTTCGGCTACGACGCCTGCCAACTGATGCTGGCGCTGTCGGGTGGGCGCCAGAAACTGGCCGAGGTGCAGATCGCGGGCCTGAGCGGCCAGCTGCACTTCGATGCCCAGGGCCGGGTGCAGCGCGAACTGATCTGGGTGCAGTTGCGCGACGGAGAACCCAAGCGGCTGCCCGCCAGCCCCGCCGAGTCACCTTAAAGACCACGGCATTTTCTCGGCTAACGCGCCAGTAACGGCGGCCGGGTGCGATGCCTGCGCCCGGCACACTGTCCGCCGTGGGCCAGCACCTGAAGCGTCGCGCAGCACTCGAGCGACAACGCCTTGGAGCTGACGCCGAGGAGCGCGCCGCTCAGCTGTTGCGGCTGGCCGGCTACGACATCCTGGTGCGCAACTTTCGCTGCCGCATGGGCGAGCTCGACATCGTCGCGCGGCGCGGAACGCTGCTGGTGATCGCCGAGGTACGCCTGCGCAGCAGCGCCAGATTCGGCGGCGCAGGCGCCAGCATTACCGCCGCCAAGCGCGCCCGCATCGTGCGCGCGGCGCGCTTCCTGCTGGCGCGACAGCCACGGCTGGCAGCGCTTGCGGTGCGCTTCGACACACTGCTGCTGGCGAGCTGCGGCGGGCCGATCGAGTGGATCGAGGGGGCTTTCTAGGACGCGCTGCGTGGTATCTGGGTTTTGTCGGGTGGGACAGCAGGGCCGCACGTTGCTTGAGTTGCATGCCGTAACGCGTTACGCCGTAACGCGTTACAGCGGAGGGTAACATGACGCCGGTCGCGGAACGGATGAAGGCAATGCGTGAGCGGCGCCGCGCGCGCGGACTGCGGGAATTGCGTCTGGTCGTACCCGATGCGCGCTCAAGGGCGGCCAAGAGCGCCCATCATGGTCCCGGAATCGGTGCCAGATAGCGGTCGTTTGAAGAGCGACGTAGGCTATCTGCAGAACACCACGACGAAGTCTCAGCAAATGAAAGCGCCGCTGTTTCTTGCATTGGTAGCGATAGGTTCGACCGCTACCGCGAATGCGTGCGGCATCAATGTGGGAACTCCACTGCAATCCGGCGAAGTTTCCAAGTTTGTGAGCAGTCAGGAAACTGGCCGAACGCAGCTGTCACCCAAGCAACTGTAGGGGTTGGCGAGTTGGCTCGAAAATCATCGATCAGGGTGGCATGGAATGATCACGGAGGCTTCCAGCGAACCCGTACAATTGCAATTGAAGCTCAAGCACAATGACGGCGCAGTCTCGTCTATTTCCGTTATCGCCCAGGCAGACGGTAGACACTATCTCCTTATGACCGCTCCTGGAAAATGGGCCCATGAGTCGTTCCTCGGCCTTTGGAAATCTGGAGCCGCTACGCGGTCACTATCGGATCACGACTTGGCAGGATTGGAGAATATCGTCACTACATGACGGTATCGTCGTCTGATTATTAGTTAGAGGTCGCACTGCATGTTGCGCAACGCGCTGTTCAGCAGGCCCAGTATTGGTGCTTTGATGGCAGGGATTTCTATCTTTGTTGTTTGCAGTTTTTTGCGTGTCGCTGGCAAGCCTCTGGTTGACCAGGTTCCGGTTGTCGCCGCCACCCTTACGCTTTTGGTCTTTCTGATTCCAGGAGCGATCACTGGATTTATCACGCCGAGATCATTTTTTTGGAATGGCGTGATTCTGGGATTGATCGCGGCGGCGTTTGTTACTTTCCAATCATTCCAATTTCGCCTCCCCAATTGGTCATCTATTTTTCTCTATCAGGCGATCGGGGTTCTGGCATGCCTCAGTGTTCCGTTATGCATCGCAGGTGCTTTGGGTGGCCGCTTCGCGAGTGGGCGGCGCTAGTCCTATAACAATACATTTGAGCCAATCGCGGTTCTAATGCCGACAAGCGGCCGGCCGCCGCCGACCGCGGAGGGTCGAATTGGGACACCCCCCGCCGCTGCGATTACTTGACGAGCGTCAGCTTGGCGCGGCGGTTGTCGCCCGGGGAGCCATGCGGTTTGTCCGACTGCGGCGGCTCGGGCGGCGTGGGTTCACCTTCGCTCTCGGAAAACACCATGCCTTCGCCGGTCTCGCGCGCATAGACGCCGAGCACCGCCTGCATCGGCACCCGCACGCGATGCACGATGCCGGCAAAGCGCGCGTCGAACTCGATGGAATCGTTGGTGAGCTGCAGGCGCTGGGTCGCCGTAGTCGACAGGTTGAGCACGATCTTGCCATCCTTGATGTAGGCCGCGGGCACCTCGACCCCGGTGCGCAGCGCATCCACGATCACGTGCGGCGTGTGGCCGCTGTCGATGATCCACTCGTGCATCGCGCGCAGCAGATAGGGCCGTCGCGACAGGCCGGCGCCCTCCTCCGTGCCTTTCGCGGCCATCAAGCGCTCCTCATCTGCAGCTCGACGTCCGACAGGCTGGCGCGAAATGCGGGACGCGAAAACATGCTGCTGGCGTAGCGCGCCAGCGCCTGCGCCTGTGGCGGCAGTTCGATCTCGTAATGCCGCAGCCGCCACAGCATCGGCGCCACGCTGGCGTCGACCAGCGAGAACTCGTCGCTCAGGAAGAACGGCTTGACCTTGAATACGTCGGCGCTCTGCAGGATCGCGTCGCGCAGTATCTTGCGATTCTTGGCGACGTGCTTCTTGTCGTGATCCTCGTCGATCAGCTGCGCCAGCCCGTACCAGTCGCGCTCGATGCGATACAGCGCCAGGCGAAACTGCGCGCGCAGGATCGGGTCCACCGGCATCAGCGGCGGGTGCGGGAAGCGCTCATCCAGGTACTCGATGATGACGCGTGAGTCGTACAGCACCAGGTCGCGGTCCACCAGGGTCGGCAGGCTGTGGTAGGGATTCAGGTCGAGCAGATCCTCCGGATAGCGCCCGGGCACGACATTGATGATATCGATCTCGACGCCTTTCTCCGCCAGCACGATGCGTGTGCGGTGGCTGTAAGGCTGATCGGGCGCTGAAAACAGCGTCATGATCGAGCGGCGGCTAGACACGAATCAGCTCTCCCCGCCGGAAGCAGCGCCTGCTCCTGGCCTCAAGGTGGGGGCGCACGGGTTGCGCCGTCAATGCACGTCTTTCCAATACTCTTTCTTCAGCGCCCAGGCGAACGCCGACAGCAGCAGCAGGAACAGCACCACCCACAGGCCGATCGAGCGCCGCTCGACCTGTGCCGGATCGCCCACATAGTCGAGGAAGTTGACGGTATCGCGCACGAAGCCGTCGAATTGCTCGGCTGTCAGGTTGCCCGGCGAGATGGTCTGGAAGTGATCGAATGCCTGGGTCGGGCCCAGCACCGCGGCCTTGACGCCCTCCAGATCCGACAGCACTGCCGGCATCGAGGCGCCCGGATACGCCAGATTGTCGCTGCGCGTGGGCCGGCTGGGATCGGAGTAGAAAGTCTTCAGGAAGCGATAGATGTAATCCGGGCTGCGCGAGCGGGCGATCAGCGACAGATCGGGCGGGGTCTTGCCGAACCAGCTGACGGCATCGGCCGCCGGCATCGAGGTCACGATGTAGTCGAGATTGGTGCTTCCGGGGGCCACCAGGTTGGCGCTGAGCTCCGCGGTCGGAATGTCCAGGTCATCGCCCATGCGCTGGTAACGCAGGTACTTGAGCGAGTGGCAGCCGATGCAGTAGTTCATGAAATTGCGCGCACCGCGCTGCAACGACTCGACGTCGGCGACATTGTTGCCGGCGTGCCAGTTCTCCCAGCGCACCGGAGCGGCGACGGACTCGCCGGCCGCGGACTCGCCGGCGGCAGGTTCCGCGGCCGGCAGTCCCAGCGGAACAGCCAGCAGGGTCAGGACGAGGGCGCCGAGTTTACCCATGGAACGTGACTCTCTCGGGCACGGGTTTGACCGAATCGATGCGCGAATAGAACGGCATCAGCCAGAAGTAGGCGAAGTACGGTACCGCGAAGATGCGCGCCATGGTGACGTAAGGCTCCTGCGCCGGCTGCAATCCCAGGTACATCAGCATCAGGAACGAGATCGTGAACAGCGCCAGGAAGGTGCGCGAGATCCAGCCGCGGTACCGCATCGATTTCACCGGCGAGCGGTCCAGCCACGGCAGGAAGAAGAACGACACCACCGCGAGCAGCATCAGCAGCGCACCGATGCGCTGATCCGGTACCGCGCGCAGAATCGCGTAGTAGGGCGTGAAGTACCAGGATGGCGAGATCGGGTCGGGTGTCGACAACGGGTTTGCCGGCTCGAAGTTCGCCTTCTCCAGGAACAGGTCGCCAAAGGTCGGGGTAAAGAACACCACGATCGCCAGCAGCGCCAGGAATACGCATACGGCAACGATGTCCTTCACCGTGTAGTACGGGTGGAACGGGATCCCGTCGACCGGCCGGCCGCGGGCGTCCTTCTTGTCCTTGATCTCCACGCCGTCGGGATTGTTTGAACCAACTTCGTGCAGCGCCACCAGGTGCAGCGCCACCAGCAGCAGCAGCACCAGCGGCACTGCCACCACGTGCAGCGAGAAGAAGCGGTTGAGGGTGGCATCGGCGATGCCGTAGTCGCCGCGGATCCATTCCACCAGGCCCGGTCCGATGCCGGGGATGGTGCCGAACAGGTTGATGATCACGGTCGCGGCCCAGAACGACATGTTGCCCCAGGGCAGCACATAGCCGAGAAACGCCTCCGCCATCAGCGCCAGGTAGATAATCATGCCGAACAGCCACAGCAGCTCGCGCGGTGCCTTGTATGAGCCGTACAGCAGCGCGCGATACATGTGCAGGTAAACCACGATGAAAAATGCCGAGGCGCCGGCCGAATGCAGGTAGCGTATCAGCCAGCCGTAGCGCACCTCGCGCATGATGAACTCGACCGAGTCGAACGAGATCGCGGCCCCGACCTTGTAGAACATGGTCAGGAAGATGCCGGTGACCAGCTGCAGCACCAGCACCAGCAGCGCCAGCGAGCCGAAGAAATACCAGATGTTGAAGTTCTTCGGCGCGTAGTACTCGGACAGCTGCGAGCGCCAGAAGGTGTCCACCGGCAGGCGCTGATTGAGCCAGCCCCACAGGCCGGCCATGGCGGCCGCCCGCGAGCCGTTCTTGTTGGCAGCGTCAGGCGTCATCAGGCGGTTCCTTTTGTGGTTTCATCGGTGCCGATGATCAGCGTGTCCTGGCCGCGAAAGCTGTACGGCGGGATCGACAGATTGGTCGGCGCCGGGGAGCCGTTCATCACCCGCCCGGCAAGATCGAAGCGCGAGCCGTGGCACGGGCAGCGAAACCCGCCCGGCCAGTCGGCTCCGAGTACCGGATCACCGGCATCGAAGAACTGCTTGGGCAGGCAGCCCAGGTGGGTACAGATACCGATCAGCACCAGCACATCGGCCCGGCGCGAGCGCATTTCGTTGCGCGCGTACGCGGGTTGAATCGACTGCTCGGACTTCGGATCCTTCAAGCGGGCATCGTTCTGCGGCAGCTCGTCCACCTGTGCCGTGTCGCGGCGCACGATGTAGATCGGCTTCAGGCGCCAGGTAGGCGTGATCATCTGCCCGACTGCAAGCTTGCTCAGATCCACTTCCACCGGCGCGCCCAGCGCGCGGGCACGCTCCGAGGGTGTCCAGGATTCCACGAACGGAATGGCGGCCAGTACCACGCCGACGGTGGCGGTGGCGCCAGTGGCCACGGTAAGGAACTTTCGACGGCCCGGGTCTATCTCTGGCTGTTGAGGATCGGCAATCGCACCGATTTCAGTCATTGGTTGCTCACTCTAACTATATTGGGCCGCGCACGGTAAATCTCGGCCATCGAGCTTGGGAACGCTGCGTAAAACGCCGGGAAGTATCGCATTATACACAACCGATCGGGCCCGCTTTTCGGGCCAGCGATCATGCGGGAAGGCCATGAATCTGCATCGCTTGGGACGCGCGGCCGCTTTTGTCGCCGGCAGCATCGTCGGCGGCCTGGCGCTGGCGTTTGTCATCGTATTCCTGCGTCCGCAGCTGCTGCAGCGACCGGTGGCGGGCGCAGCGCCCGCGCCGGAAAGCGCCGCCGCTCCCGCGAGCGCGGCGCCGACTGCGGCTGCGGTCCAGGACGCTCACGCCGGCTCCGGCGCACCGCCGCCAGCCGCCGACGACGATCGTGCGCCGCCGCCCGGCGATGCTGCCCACAGCGCCCCGCCGCCCACCGAGTCCTACGCCGCGGCGGTGATGCGCGCCGCGCCCGCGGTGGTCAACATCTCGACCCAGCGGCTGGTGACCGAGCAGTTTCAGCCTTCGGTGTTCGATCAGATGTTCGGTGACCTGCAACCCTTCTACCGCCATCGGGTGGAGCGTGCGCTCGGGTCCGGGGTGATCGTGGACAGCGCCGGGCACATCATCACCAACAATCACGTGATCGCCAACGCCGAGAGCATCAACGTCGGACTGGCCGACAACCGCGTGGCACCGGCCACGGTGGTGGGGCGCGACCCGGACACCGATCTGGCACTGCTGTCGATCAAGCTCAAGAACCTGCCGGTGATGCCGCTGGGCCGATCGGATGAGATCCAGGTCGGGGATGTGGTGCTGGCAATCGGCGACCCGCTGGGGCTGTCGCAGACCGTCACCCACGGCATCGTCAGCGCCACCGGGCGCCAGCAGCTCGGTGTCGCCACGTTCGAGAATTTCATTCAGACCGATGCCGCCATCAATGCCGGCAACTCCGGCGGCGCGCTGATCAACGCGCGCGGCGAGTTGATCGGCATCAACACCGCGGTGCTCAACAAAAGCAACAGCGGCAGCGGCAATCTGAGCGTCGAGGGTATCGGCTTTGCAATCCCGGTGAATCTGGCGCGCGGCGTGATGAAGGATATCCTCGATCACGGCCGGGTGATCCGCGGCTGGATCGGCATCCTGCCGGAGGACGTGGATGATGAGCAGGCCAAGCAGCTTGGGCTGCCGCACGGCGGTGTGGTGATCACCAACATGTACCGCGCCAGTCCCGCGGTCGACGCGCAGCTGCGCATCGGCGATATCGTCACCTCGATCGATGGCAAGGCGGTGCGCAGTGCACGCGACACGCTGGCGCAGATTGCTGCCAAGAAGCCAGGCGTGAAAATCGGCCTGCACCTGTTGCGCGGCCGCAGCGAACTGGATACCAGGGTGAACGTGACCGAGCGCCCGAGCGCGATTCAAGGCACCTGAGCTGGTTAATTCGGGACGCGCTTGATGCGCGCGCCGAGCTGCGCCAGCTTCTCCTCGATGGTCTCGTAGCCGCGATCGATGTGGTAGATGCGCTCGATCTCGGTGCGACCCTCGGCCACGAGGCCCGCCAGCACCAGGCTCGCCGAGGCGCGCAGATCGGTCGCCATGACCGGAGCGGCGGTCAGGTGCGTGATGCCGTGGATGATCGCGGTGTTGCCTTCGAGCCGGATCTCTGCGCCCATGCGGCGCATCTCCAGCATGTGCATGAAGCGATTCTCGAAGATGGTCTCGACCACGGTGCCGACCCCGTCGGCCACGGTGTCGAGCGCGGCGAACTGCGCCTGCATGTCGGTCGGGAATGCCGGATAGGGCGCCGTGCGCACGTCGACCGCCCGCGGCCGGCGCCCGCGCATGTCCACTTCGACCCAGCTGTCGCCGCTGCTCACCGTCGCGCCCGCCTCGCGCAGCTTGACCATGACCGCATCCAGGTGCTCGGGCTTGGCATTCTTGATGCGCACATGGCCGCCGGTGATCGCGCCGGCGACCAGGTAGGTACCGGCCTCGATACGATCGGGCAGCACGTCGTAGTGCACGCCGTGCAGTTCACGCACACCCTCGATTGCAATCCGATCGGTGCCCGCACCCACGATCCTGGCGCCCATGGCGATGAGAAAATTCGCCAGGTCGATGACTTCGGGCTCGCGCGCGGCGTTCTCGATCACGGTCTCGCCTTCGGCCAGCACCGCGGCCATCATCAGGTTCTCGGTTCCGGTCACGGTGACCGTATCGAGTACCAGGCGCGCGCCCTTGAGGCGCGCCGCGCGGGCGCGTATGTAGCCGCCTTCGATGCGAATATCCGCGCCCATGGCCTGCAGGCCGGCGACGTGAATATTCACCGGCCGTGCGCCGATGGCGCAGCCGCCGGGCAACGACACGTCGGCGCGACCGAACCGCGCCAGCAGCGGGCCCAGCACCAGGATCGAGGCGCGCATGGTCTTCACCAGGTCGTAGGGCGCGAAATACTCACGGATGGTGCTCGGATCGACCTCGATGCGCATGCGCTCGTCGATGGTGACGGTCACACCCATGCGGCCGAGCAGCTCGATGGTCGTGGTGACGTCACGCAGGTGTGGCACGTTGCCGATGGTTACCGGCCCGTTGGCCAGCAGCGCACCGGCCAGGATCGGCAGCGTTGCATTCTTGGCGCCGGAAATCCGGACCTCCCCTTCCAGCGCGATGCCGCCGGTGATATGCAGCTTATCCACGCGCACCCCTGCTATGCATCGCGGCCAGCCGGCCCGGCGCTGCGCGCCGCCCACTCCTGCGGGGTATAGGCCTCGATCGACAGCGCATGGATCTCGCGTCCCATGCGCTCGCCAAGCGCCCGGTACACCAGCTGATGGCGTGCCAGAGGCCGCAGGCCCTCGAAGGCCGTCCCCACCAACAGCGCAGCGAAGTGAGTGTTGTCGTCCGACTGCACTTCCACGCGCGCGCCGGGGATCGTCTGGCGGATCAGATCCGCGATTTGCTGTGGGTTCATATTGGGTGCGATCTTAAGGCAAATGCTCGGGCGCGGATGGCGCGATCTGTGCCCTGCTTAGGCGCTATCATGGTGCGTGAGACCCGCATGAACCCCGCCCCCCGACGAATGCCATAAATGAGTGCCGTAGAACATAACCCCGGCGACGGCGAGGCGGCGCTGGACTCGGCGCGCCGCACCTTCGAAATCGAAGCCGCGGCGCTCACTGCGCTGCGCGCCCGGCTGGATGGCAGCTTTGTCGCGGCCTGTCGCGTCTGCCTCGCCTGCCGTGGCCGCGTGATCGTCACCGGCATGGGCAAATCCGGCCATGTCGCACACAAGATCGCCGCCACGCTGGCGAGCACCGGTACCCCGGCTTTTTTCCTGCACCCGGGCGAGGCCAGTCACGGCGACATCGGCATGATCACACGCGGCGACGTGCTGCTGGCGCTGTCCAACTCCGGCGAGACCCCGGAAGTGCTGGGGCTGCTGCCGCCCGTCAAGCGCCTGGCAGTGCCGCTCATCGCCCTGACCGGCAACGCCGCATCGACGCTGGCGCGGGCGGCCGACGTGCATCTGGACGTGGGCGTGGCGCAGGAGGCCTGTCCGCATAACCTGGCACCGACCGCCAGTACCACGGCGGCTCTGGTCATGGGTGATGCACTGGCGGTGGCGCTGCTGGAGGCGCGTGGCTTCTCCGCCGATGATTTTGCGCGCAGCCACCCCGGCGGCAGCTTAGGCAGGCGGTTGCTGTTGCATGTCGAGGACATCATGCGCCGCGGCGACAGCCTGCCGCGGGTCGGCGCCGACACCCGGCTGGCTGAAGGACTGCTGGAAATGAGCCGCAAGGGCTTAGGGATGACCGCGGTGCTGGATCCGCAGCAGCGCGTCGTCGGAATATTTACCGATGGCGACCTGCGGCGTGCGCTCGATCGCCGGGTCGACGTGCACAGCGCCATCATGCGCGACGTCATGACGCCCGGCGGCCGCACTATCGGCGCGCGCGAGCTGGCGACGGCTGCGGCGCAGCTGATGGAGCTGCATCGGGTAACGGCGCTGCTGGTGACCGATTCCGAGCAGCACCTGATCGGCGCGCTCAACGTCCACGACCTGCTGCGCGCGGGTGTGGTTTGATGCGATCACGCGCGGCGCACAAGCGACCCACGCCGCTGGCGGCCATCCGCCTGCTGGTGCTGGACGTGGATGGCGTGATGACCGATGGGCGGCTGAACTACAACGGCAGTGGCGAGATCAGCAAGACCTTCCACGCTCGCGACGGTTACGCCATCAGGGCACTGCTCGCGGCCGGCGTCGAGGTGGCGGTGATCTCGGGGCGCGATTCGCCGGCGGTGTCGTACCGCTGCAAGGAGCTTGGGATTCGCCACCTGCACCAGGGCGTCGGCGACAAGGCGCCGGTGCTGGCCCAGCTGCTCGCGACCCTCGACATCCCGGCCCGCCACTGCGCCTGCGTGGGCGATGATCGCCCGGACTTGCCGCTGCTGGCGCAGGCCGGGTTGGCGGTCGCGGTCGCCGACGCGCACCCCGCGGCGCGGGCGATTGCGCACCGGCACACGCGCCTGCCCGGCGGCGCCGGCGCGGTGGGTGAGGTGTGCGACTGGCTGGTCGCCGCCCGACGTCGCAGCGGGCACTCGTGATCCTGCGCACGCTGTTCGCGGTGGTGGCGCTGGCAGCTCTGGGCACGCTGTTCTATCTGCAGCAATCCGACAGCGGCGGCAGCGACGCGGCCGTGGCCGATGTCGAGAGCACCGAACCGGGCTACATTGCCAACGACGCTGAACTGGTGGAAACCGACGACGATGGCCATGCGCTGTTTCGGCTCGATGCCGAGCGCATCGAGCAGCCGGCGCCGCGCGGCACGATATTCATGTCCGAGCCGAAGCTCGACTACCAGCCCGAGAACGGTAACCACTGGACCTTGAGCGCGCAGCGCGGCCAGCTGCCGCAGGATGCGAGCACCGCGGAACTCGCCGGAGCCGTGCATGCCGACGGCCGCCCGTCCGGCTCCACTGACGTGATGCACATCGTCACCGAGCAACTGCATCTGGACATGAAACAGAAAGTGGCCACCAGCGCGGCCAAGGTGCGGGTGGACTGGGCAGGCAATGTGCTGCGCGGTCGCGGCATGCGTGCCGACATCATGAACGACCGCTTGCAGCTGGCCGGAGACGTACACGGTGTGCTGGCGGCGCACTGAAGCCCGCGCGCGCGCCAAAGCGGCGCTGTGGCTATTGGCGCTCGGCGTCGCACATGCCGCCGCTATGCCGGTGGCGTTCGCCGAGGCCCCGCTATCCGGCACGGCCGCAGTCGGCGGCGAGCTTGAGGCCTGCAAGGAACCGCTGTGCTATAGCGCCTCGAAGCTCGAGGCCGACCGCAACCGCATGGTGCTGTACGACATCAACATCGTGGACACGACGCGCGGCATCACCCACATCAAGGCCGATCTGGCCGAAGCCACCGGCGCTGATCTGGGCAACAGCGACTGGGTGCTCACCGGGCACGTGCAGGCATCCCTGCCGCAGGGGACGCTGCGCGCCGACCGGGCCACGGTGCAATTCGTCAACAAGCGCATTGCGTCGATGAGCGCCCAGGGGACGCCGGCCGAATTCGAACGCAGCGCGGATCACAGCGCGGACGCTGCGCCCGCGGGTGATGGTGCCAGCCGCAGCCACGGCCAGGCCGACACTGCGCACGGCCACGCGCGCGAGATCGACTATGACCTGGAGCACGACCTGCTGACCTTGAAAGGCGACAGCTGGCTGACCGACGGCTGCAACGAAATCAACAGCCAGTCGATCGTGTATGACATCGCCAACCAAAAGGTGCGGGCCGAAACCGTGCCGGGCGATGAGACCCAGGTGCACGGCACGCTGCACTCACGATCCGGCACCCAGTGCGCTCCCGGGGCCGCCCGGCCATGACGCGGCTGTCGGCCCACTCGCTGCAAAAGAGCTATCGCTCGCGCCAGGTGGTGCGTGATCTGTCGCTCGAGATCAATACCGGCGAGGTGGTCGGCCTGCTCGGTCCCAACGGCGCCGGCAAGACCACCGCGTTCTACATGATCGTCGGCCTGGTCCCGGCCGATGGCGGCTCGATCCTGCTCGACGATCGCGATCTGACGCCGCTCAGCATCGATCAGCGCGCCCGCCTGGGGCTGGGCTACCTGCCGCAGGAAGCATCGGTGTTCCGCAAACTCTCGGTGGCCGACAACATCATGGCGATCCTGGAGCTGCGCGATGAACTGGACCGCGCCGGGCGCGAGCTGCGCCTGGAGGAGCTGCTGGAGGAGCTGCGCATCGGCCATGTGCGCAACACCCGCGGCCTGTCGCTGTCGGGAGGCGAGCGCCGCCGGGTCGAGATGGCGCGCGCGCTGGCGGCCGAACCGCGCTTCATTCTGCTCGACGAGCCCTTCGCCGGCGTCGATCCGCTCTCGGTACTCGATATCCAGCGCATTATTCGCGAGCTGGCGGGTCGCGGAATCGGTGTGCTGGTGACCGACCATAACGTGCGCGAAACCCTCGGGGTATGCGGGCGCGCCTACATCGTCGACCGCGGTGAGGTAATTGCTTCGGGCACTGCCGAGCAAGTCCTTGCCAACCCCCAAGTCCGTGAGGTGTACTTGGGCCAGGCATTCCGCATGTGATGCATTGGAGCGGCCCTGATAGTCTTTACATTTCAGACACTTACGCTATATCTGGGGCCGGCGGCACAGGGCGCGACCAGGTTCTATGCTTAAGCCCTCGCTGCAACTCAAGCTCGGCCAGCAGCTGACGATGACACCGCAGTTGCAGCAGGCCATACGGCTGCTGCAACTGCCGACCATAGAGCTGCAGGCGCACATCCGCGAGCTGCTCGAATCGAACGTCATGCTCGAGCAGGATGAGGACACCGAGAGCGGCACCTACGAGAGCCTGTCGAGCTCCGAGACCGCCCCGGAAACTGCCGCTCCGGTCGAGGAGCCGCCGGTTGAAGTGATCGACGACGGTTGGTCCGACCAGTCGGTCGGAGCGGCGGAAAATCCCTGGAGCGGCGGCGGCAGTGGCGACGAGGATCGCCAGCAGGAGTTCGCCGACTCGACTGGCCAGACACTGCGCGAGCACCTGCTGTGGCAGCTGGAGCTGGCGCGGCTCAACGCACGCGACGTCGCCATCGGCCGCGCCGTGGTGGATGCGATCAACGACGACGGCTACCTGAGCGAGCCGCTGGATGTGATCGGCGCCAGCCTCAAGCCCGAACTCGACCCCAGCATCGCGGAAGTCGAGCGCGTGCTGGCCATCGTGCAGATGTTCGATCCGCCCGGCGTTGGTGCGCGCTCGGTCAGTGAGTGCCTGCTGCTGCAGCTGGAACAGCTGGAGCCGAGCACGCCGGGGCTCGCCAGCGCCAAGGCGATCGCGCGCAATCATCTGGAGCTGCTGGCGGAACGCGAGCTGACGGCGCTGCGGCGCGAACTGCGCACTTCGGATGAAGAGCTGGAAACCGCGGTGGCCCTGGTGCGGGCCTGTCATCCGCGCCCGGGCTCGATCGTCAGCGGCAGCTCACCCGAGTACGTGGTGCCGGACGTGTTCGTGCGCCGTACCCCGCGCGGCTGGTCGGTCGAGATCAATGCCGCGACGCTGCCGCGGGTCAGGCTCAACCAGTCGTACGCCAGCCTGGTCGGCCGCAGCACCAGCCATGCCAGCATGCGCGCGCAGCTGCAGGAGGCGCGCTGGCTGCTCAAGAGCCTGGAGATCCGCAACGACACCCTCACCAAGGTGGCGCGCTCGATCGTCGAGCGCCAGAGCGAATTCCTCGACCAGGGCGAGGAGTACATGCGGCCGATGATCCTGCGCGATATCGCCGAAGCGATCGCCATGCACGAGTCCACCGTGTCGCGCGTCACCTCCGGCAAGTACATGCACACCCCGCGCGGGGTATTCGAGCTGCGCTATTTTTTCTCCAGCCAGGTCGAGGGCAGCGACGGCTCAGGCACTTCCTCGACCGCGATCCGGGCCAAGATCCGCAAGCTCATTCGCGATGAGGATCCGGCCGCACCACTCAGCGACAGCCGCATCGCGGAGATCCTGTCCGGCGAGGGCATCCCGGTCGCACGCCGGACCGTGGCGAAGTACCGGGAAACGATGGGACTGTCACCATCGAATGAACGCAGGCGAGTCAACGGCAAGTGAAATCCACAAGGAGATCGAGCCATGCAATTGAACGTCACCGGCCATCACGTCGAGATCACCCTAGCGCTGCGCGGCTACGTCGAGAAAAAACTCGGGCGCATCATGCGCCACTTCGACCAGCTGATTGACAATCACTTTGTCCTGACGGTCGAGAAGCTGCAGCACCGGGCGGAAGCGACGTTGCGGGTACGGCGCGAAACGATTCATGCATTGGCGATCGACGGTGACATGTACGCTGCGATCGACGCACTGGCCGACAAGCTCGAGCGCCGGGTGCGCAAGCACAAGGAAAAGCTCACTGACCACCATGCCCAGGAAGCGCAGAAAAGCGCCCGACCGTAGCGGCAGGGGGGCGCCGGATCCGCACCCGGCGCGCACCAGGCCGGCGGCTGCAGCGGCTCGGGCGGCCGCAGCGCTGACTGCGGGCAGCCACTGCTGCAGTGCGAGCCAGCGGTGCGCCTGATTTTCCTAAGCGGCCTGTCCGGCTCCGGCAAGAGCGTGGCGCTGCACATGCTCGAGGATCTGGACTTCTACTGCGTGGACAACATCCCGGCCGCGCTGCTTAAGCCGTTCATCTCGCACACGGTGCGCAGCAGCTCGACCGTCTATCAGCGTACCGCCATCGGTATCGATGCGCGCAACCCCGGGGATGAGATCGCCACGGTGCCGATGCTGCTGGATGAGCTCAAGCGCAGCGGCATTCAATGCGAGCTGGTGTTCCTGGTAGCGAGCGATGACGAACTGCTGCGTCGCTTTGCCGAAACACGCCGCAAGCATCCGCTCAGCCGCCATGGAGAAAACCTGCACCAGGCGATTGCAATCGAGCGCGGGCTGCTTGAACCGCTGGTGAATGCGGCTGACCTGGTGGTGGACACCTCACGCATGGGAGTGCATGACCTGCGCGATCTGATCAACCGCCGCGTGGGCCAGCGGCCCCGCGATCGCATGTCGGTGCTGATCGAATCGTTCGGCTTCAAGCACGGCATTCCCGGCGACGCGGATTTCGTATTCGATGCGCGCTCACTGCCCAACCCGTACTGGGAGCCGGCATTGCGGCCTCTCACGGGCCGCGATGAACCGGTGGCGCATTTTCTCCAGGCGCAGCCGGCGGTGGGCGCGTTCATCGACGATGTCGCGCGCTTCATCGAGCGGCGCATCCCCGAGCACCAGGCCGCCAACCGACGCTACCTGACAGTCGCCATCGGATGCACGGGCGGCCAGCACCGATCGGTCTACATCGTAGAACAGCTGGCGCGGCGCATCGCTGCCCAGTGGCCGCAGGTCGCGATCCGCCACTCGGGACTGCCCGAGGCCGCCAGGAACGAGCGCGCCAGCGCCGCGGCCGATTAGCCGCCGCCGCGTTTGGCGGCAAAGCCGCGGCGCACCAGTTCCGCGACCAGCGTGTCGCGATGTTCGCCCTGGATCTCGATCGCGCCGTCCTTGACCGTGCCGCCGCTGCCGCAACGGCGCTTGAGCTCACTCGCCAGCAGTGCAAGTTCCTCCGCCGCCAGCGGCAAGCCGGTGATCACGGTCACTGCTTTGCCGGCGCGGCTGTGCGTCTGCCGGCTCACGCGCACCGCACCGGCGTCGGCGCGCGGCGGCTGGCCTTTGGCGCTCTTGCAGGCGCACTGTGCGATCGGGCGGCGGCATCCGGGACAGATGCGACCTACGCCGGTGCTATAGACGATGCCCATCGGACTTCACTCCCGCCTCGCGCCGCCCATCGGGCTGCAAAGAGATAGCGCATGTTATCGCGTCAAAGGTACAAATTTGTTCCCCGGCCGCAGTGGTTGCGCTGCCTGATCTGCAGATCCATGGCAACAAGCATGTCTGCTTTGGGGTGCAGAGCGTGGATGCGGCCGAGCGCGAACTGCGCGCCAAGGGTGTCGACATCGTGTTCGTCGGCCGCGCCATGCGGCCGCGCAGCCGATCTGTGGTAGTCGGGGTGCGGTAGTCGGCTGCGCTAGCCAGCCTCGACCCGCGGCTCATCGGCCGCCACCAGCTTGAGCGCCGGCAGCACGGTAGTGGCGGCCAGCGGCGCGCCGATCAGGAACGCCACCACATCGTCGCGCTGCTGCATCGCATCCTTGTAGCCGAGCGCAATCAGCTCGCGCGTGAAGCTCGATTCGAACATCAGGTAACTGGCCAGCAGCGCTCCGGCCGAGCCGCGCGCACCCATGACACGCAGCAGCGCGCGCAGCCCGCGCGGCAGGCTGCGCATGTGCTGGGTCGCGATCACGCGCATGTCGGAGCTGGGGGCGATCACCAGCGTCGCGACCTTGCGCATGCCCGGCACCGCCGCCGGCGCGATCTCCACCACGCTGTTGAGGCGCTGCATGTGCTCGACGTTGGCGTAGATCTGATCCATGAACAGGGTATCGAGCATGTAGCCGAACAGCTGTCCCGGGGTCGGCGGCTGCACCACGGTGCGCGGCCGCGCATTGACGCCGGCGCCATGCTCGGCGCGCACGCCGATCACCAGCAGCCGGTCGGCGCCCAGGTGGATCGCCGGGCTGAGCGGCCACAGCTGTCGCTGCGCGCCATCGCCGTAGTACTCGTCCCCGAGCCGCACCGGAGCGAACAGGAACGGCACGCCCAGGCTCGCCATCACATGATCGAGCTTGAGCTCGCTGCGCCGGCCGATACGCTGCTGACGCACCCACTCATGGGTGTCGCCGCTGCCCTGGAAGAACGCCACCGACGAGGCCGAGCCGTAGCTGGTCGCGCACAGCGCCAGCGACCGCAGACGACCGGCATCGATGTTGGACTGCAGGCCGCTCCAGTCGAGGTGACGATCCAGCAGCGCGCGCAGCGGTGAGTTATCGAACAGCGCCAGTGGCGGCGGCAGCAGCAGGCCGCCGGAGATCAGCGACAGCAGCCAGTGCACGCCGGATCGCAGCATGCTGGCGGCGTCTACCCGAAATACCTGCTCGACGTGAAAGTGCGCCCACACGTGCTCCAGCCCCGCGATCGCGCGCTGCCAGCGATGCGCTTCGGTACCGAGCACGGCCGCGGAAACCGCGCCGGCGGAGGTGCCGACGATGATCGGGAACGGATTGGGCGCCAGCGGCAGCATGTCGGCAATCGCCTTGAGCACGCCGACCTGGTAGGCGGCGCGCGCGCCGCCGCCGGGCAATACCAGTCCGACCGTCGGACCGATCGGTGCGCGGCCTTTGGATAAGGCTTCGGCGGCCATGAAGCCAAGCATAGCCCTGCAAACATGAATGCCACATGTACGGCAGTCTCGTTCTGCCAAGCGCGTCTCGCTCCGGCAGCGAAAACGGCGCCGCGCGTGGCTTTCCGGCAACGATCGGTCAGCGCTGGGTGACCCGCAGGATCTGCATGGAATTGGTGCCGCCGGAGACGCCCGACAGTTCACCCTTGGTGAGAATCACCAGGTCATTGACCTCCACCAGCCCCAGTTCCAGCAGGCGGTCGAAGATCGAGCTATACAGCGTGGCGGTGTCGGAATGAACAATATCGAAAGGCACCGCATACACGCCCCGATACAGCGTCACCCGCCGGCGCGTGGCCTCATGTCGTGTGAAGGCGTAGACCGGTATATCCGAGCGAATGCGCGACATCCACAGCGGTGTCATACCCGATTCGGTCAGGGCGACGATCGCACTTACACGCATGTGATTGGCCGTGTAGATGACGGCCATCGCGATCGCCTCCTCGGTGTTGCCGAACTCCTCGTCGGCGCGGCCCAGGGCGCGCGGGGAACCGAGCTGATATTTCTCGGCGCCGCGGATTACATCCGCCATGGCCTGCACTGCCTTGACCGGAAACTTGCCGGCTGCGGTCTCGGCCGACAGCATCACCGCATCGGTGCCGTCGAGCACCGCGTTGGCGACATCGCTGACCTCGGCGCGCGTCGGAATGGGATTCTGGATCATCGATTCCATCATCTGGGTAGCGGTGATCACCACCCGATTGCCGGCCAGCGACTGGCGGATGATGGTCTTCTGCAGCCCGGTGAGCTCGGCGTAGCCCATCTCCACCCCGAGGTCGCCGCGCGCAACCATGACGGCGTCGGTCACCGCCAGGATCCCGGCCAGGTTGTCCAGTGCCTCGTGGCGCTCGATCTTCGCCACCACGCGTGCATCGCCCTTCCACTTGCGCAGTTCCGCCTGCGCACGGCGGATATCATCGGCATCGCGCGCGAACGACACCGCCAGGTAGTCGATGCCGATCTCGGCCGCGAGCCGCACGTCGTCCAGGTCCTTTTCGGTCACCGCGGGCGCCGAGATGCCACCGCCCTGGCGATTGACGCCCTTGCGGTTCGACAGTTCGCCGCCCGAGCGCACCACGCCGGAGATGCGGGTGCCGACCACCTTCTCCACTTCCACCACGATCTGGCCGTCCGCCAGCAGCAGCGTATCGCCGGCGCGCACGTCGGCCGTCAGGTTCTTGTAGGCGACGCCGACTTCAGTGTCGGTACCGGCCTCGGGATCGAGCGCGGTGTCGAGCGCGAATGGCGCGCCTTCCACCAGCTGCACTTTGCCCTGGCGAAAACTCTCGATGCGGATCTTAGGTCCCGCGAGGTCGGCCAGCAGACCGATGTAGCGGCCGGCGTCGCGCGCCGCCTGGCGCACCAGCTCGACCCGTCGGATCTGTGATTCGCGCGTACCGTGCGAGAAGTTGATGCGCGCAACGTCCAGGCCGGCCCGGACCATGCCGGCCACGACCTGGGGATCGTCGGTGGCCGGTCCCAGAGTGGCCACAATCTTGGTTCTGCGCATGGTGTCCATAGTCGCCTTTACTCAAGCTACCGTTCAGGCCGCAGGACACGGGCGCGCATCGGCCGCGCGCTGCTCCAGCATCGCAACCGCCGGCAGCGTCTTGCCTTCCACGAATTCAAGAAATGCACCGCCGCCGGTGGAGATGTAGGAGATTCCATCCTCCACGCCGTACTTCTCGATCGCGGCCAGCGTATCGCCACCGCCGGCGAGGGAGAATGCCTTGCTGCGAGCGATCGCCTGCGCGATCGCGCGCGTGCCTTCGCCAAACTGATCGATTTCGAATACGCCTACCGGACCGTTCCAGATGATGGTGCCGGCGGATTTGAGCACCTCACTGAGCAGCTCCGAGGTGTCGGGTCCGATGTCGAGAATCATCTCATCGTCCCCGACCTGCTCCACCGGCCGCACATCGGCATGGGCGGTAGCGGCAAACTCACGCGCCACCACCACGTCCACCGGCAGCGGGATCTCAGCGCCGCGCTGCCGCGCCTGCTGCAGCAGCCTCGTGGCTATGGACAGCATGTCCTTCTCATACAGCGATTTGCCGACCTTGACGCCGGTGGCGGCAAGAAACGTATTGGCGATGCCGCCGCCGACGATCAGCTTGTCCACCTTGGTGAGCAGGCTCTCCAGAATGGTGAGCTTGGTCGACACCTTCGAGCCCGCCACGATCGCCACCAGCGGTCGCGCCGGCTTCGCCAATGCACGCTCGAGCGCTTCCAGCTCCATCACCAGCAGCGGCCCGGCACAGGCCGTGGGCGCGAACTTTGCCACGCCGTGGGTGCTGGCTTCGGCCCGATGCGCGGTGCCAAAGGCGTCCATGACGAATACGTCGCACAGCGCCGCCATCTGCCGCGCCAGCGCCTCGTCGTCCTTCTTCTCGCCCTTGTTGAAGCGCACGTTCTCGCACAGCACCACTGCGCCGGGCTTGACCGCAACCCCGCCGAGCCAGTCCGCCACCAGCGGCACCTGCTTGCCGAGCAGCTCCGACAGCTTGGCGGCCACCGGCGCGAGCGAGAATTCGGCGTCGAACTTGCCCTCTTCCGGCCGACCCAGATGCGACAGCAGCATCACGCGCGCGCCCTTCTCCAGTGCCAGCCGCACGGTCGGCAGCGCGGCGCGAATGCGCGCATCGCTGCTCACCACCCCGTTCTGCACCGGCACATTGAGGTCCTCGCGGATCAGGACGCGTTTGTCCGTAAGATCCAGGTCCGCCATGCGCAGCAATTTCATCGGCAACAGCCTTAAGCGGCGCGCGACCAGGCCAGTGTCGTGTCGAGCATGCGGTTCGAGAATCCCCACTCGTTGTCGTACCAGGAGCACACCTTCACCAGCGTGCCGCCGACTACCTTGGTCATGGTGGCGTCGTAGATCGATGAGTGAGCATCGTGGTTGTAATCCACGGACACCAGCGGCTCCTCTGTATAAGCCAGGATGCCCTGCAGCGGGCCGCCGCCGGCCGCGGCTTTCATCAGCCCATTGATCTCCTCGACGCTGGTGGCGCGCTTGGCGTTGAAGCTCAGGTCGACCAGCGACACATTGATGGTCGGCACGCGGATCGCAAAGCCATCGAGCTTGCCCTTGAGTTCGGGCAACACCAGTCCGACCGCCGCGGCGGCGCCAGTCTTGGCCGGGATCATCGACTGCGTGGCCGAGCGCGCGCGCCGCAGATCGGTGTGATAGACGTCGGTCAGCACCTGGTCGTTGGTATAGGAGTGGATCGTGGTCATGACGCCCGCGGCGATGCCGACGCTGTCGTTCAGCACCTTGGCGACCGGCGCCAGGCAGTTGGTGGTGCACGAGGCATTGGAGATCACGGTGAAGCTCGACTTGAGCACGCCGTGGTTGACGCCATAGACGACGGTCGCGTCGACGTCATCGCCTCCGGGCGCCGAGATCACCACCCGCTTGGCGCCGCCCTCCAGGTGTTTGCCGGCCTTGGCTTTGCTGGTGAACAGGCCAGTGCACTCGAACACCGTGTCCACGCCGAGGCTGCCCCAGGGCAGCTTGGCCGGATCGCGCTCCGACAGCACGCGAATGCGATCGCCGTTGACCACCATCGAATCCCCGTCCACCTTGACGTCGCCGGCGAAGCGGCCGTGTGCGGTGTCGTAGCGCGTGAGGTGCGCGTTGATCTTGGCATCGCCCAGATCGTTGATCGCCACCACCTGGATCTGCGAGCGCTTGCCGCTCTCGTACAGCGCACGCAGCACGTTGCGCCCGATGCGGCCATAGCCATTGATCCCGACTTTCAGCGTCATTGCTTGTCCCCTTCGATCGATGCGTTTATTTCCCGTTCTACGTGATCCGCCGTGAAGCCGAATTTCTTCATCACTTCCGGTCCCTTGCCGGAGGCGCCGTAGTGATCGATACCGATGATGCGCCCCGCGGTGCCGACGTAGCGCCACCACAGCCCGGTGGTACCGGCCTCGACCGCGACGCGCGCGCTGACCGCGGACGGCAGCACCGATTCGCGGTAATCGGCATCCTGCGCATCAAACACCTGCGTGCACGGCAGCGACACCAGCCGCACGCGCTTGCCGGCAGCCTGCGCGCGCTGCACCGCCTCGCGCGCGATCGACACTTCCGAGCCGGTGGCGATCACGATGCACTGTGGGACACCCTGGCAGTCAGCCAGCACGTAGCCGCCGCGGCGCATGCCCGCCAGCGCCGCCGCATCACGCGCCTGCTGCGGCAGCCCCTGGCGCGTCAGCACCACCAGGGTCGGACCGGTGTCGTGTTCGATGGCCGCGCACCATGCGACTGCCGTCTCAGTCGCATCCGCCGGCCGCCACAGCGTCAGGTTCGGAATCAGCCGCAGGCTGTTCAACTGTTCGATCGGCTGGTGCGTCGGGCCATCCTCGCCCAGGCCGATCGAGTCATGGGTGTACACCAGGATGACGCGCTGGTGCATCAGCGCTGCCATGCGCAGTGCATTGCGCGCGTAGTCGGAGAAGGTCAGGAACGTGCCGCCGTAGGGGATGAAGCCGCCGTGCAGCGCGATTCCGGTCATGGCGGCGCTCATGCCGAATTCGCGCACCCCGTAATGAAGATAATCGCCCTCCACGTCCTGCGGCGTGACCACGTGGGCGCCCTTGCGCAGCGTGTTGTTCGATGGGGTCAGGTCGGCGGAGCCGCCGAACAGCTCGGGCAGCGCCGGACCAATCAGATTGAGCATGGTCTGCGAGGACTGGCGCGTTGCCTGGCTGGCGGTCACCGCCTGTCCGGCCGCAAGCGCCGCGCGCACGGTGTCGGGCCAGCTGGCGGGCAGCTGCGAGTTCATGCGCCGCTCGAACTCCGCGGCCAATGCCGGGTGCGCATTGGTGTAGCGCGTAAACAGTTCCTGCCAGCGCGCCTCGGCGGCGCGCCCGGCGCGCTCATGGTTCCAGGCCGCGCGCAGCTCACTCGGAACCTCGAACGGCGGCAGCGTCCAGTTGAGCTTCTTTCTCGCAGCGGCGACTTCTTCGACACCCAGCGCCTCGCCGTGCGTGGCGGCGGTGCCGGCCTTGGTTGGCGCGCCCCAGCCGATGATGGTCTTGCAATTGATCAGCGACGGGCGCTCGGTCTCGGCCTGGGCCGCGCGAATGGCGCGCGCGATCGCCGCATCGTCCAACCCGTCGATGGTCTGCACGTGCCAGCCATAGGCCTCGAAGCGCTTGGGTGTGTCGTCCGCAAACCATCCCCGCACCTCGCCGTCGATCGAGATGCCGTTGTCGTCGTAGAACATGATCAGCTTGCCGAGCTTGAGCGTTCCGGCGAGCGAGCAGGCCTCGTGCGAGATGCCTTCCATCAGGCAGCCGTCGCCGCAGAACACCCAGGTATGGTGATCGACGATCGGCAGATCAGGCTCGTTGAACTGTGCGGCGAGCAGTTTCTCCGCCAGCGCGAAACCAACGGCGTTGGCCACTCCCTGGCCGAGCGGGCCGGTGGTGGTCTCGATGCCGATGCTCAGGTCGTGTTCCGGATGCCCTGCGCAGCGGCTGCCGAGCTGGCGGAAATTGCGGATCTCATCCATGCCGAGCGGGTAGCCGGTCAGATTGAGCAGCCCATACAGCAGCATGGAGGCGTGGCCGTTCGACAGGATGAAGCGGTCGCGGTCCCACCAGCGTGGGTTGGCCGGGTTGTGCTTGAGGAAGTCGCGCCACAGCACCTCGGCAATATCGGCCATGCCCATCGGTGCGCCCGGGTGGCCGGAATTGGCTTGCTGGACCGCGTCCATGGCAAGGACCCGCAGGACATTGGCTAGTTCTCTTCGCGTGGGCATGGGCGCGGCGCATCCGTACACGGGGCAATGGGGGCGCGCATTGTCTACCAGTGGGCCGCCGCCCGGCAATGCGGCCGCCTCCGAGCGGCACTGGAGCCGGGAGCGGACGGGGGCAAGCACAGAGGTTTAGAACCCTATTGCGCATTTTCGATTACAAAAATGCGCAATAGGGTTCTAAACCTCTCCGGGTTGCGCTTCCGCTCCCCGCTCGGGTGCCGATCGATTCGACTTGCGTCACAAAGCCGGCAAATTCCGCGCGCGCGCAGCGCTTTTGCCTGTTGCGGTGCCAGCCCGGCGCTGCGGACGGCACTGGGGCTTCTGCTATACTCGAGGGCCTTTTATCAGCGTCGAACACCCCCATGTCCAACGGTTATATGTTTACTTCCGAGTCGGTATCGGAAGGGCATCCGGACAAGATTGCCGACCAGATCTCCGATGCCGTGCTCGATGCGATCATGCGCGAGGATCCCACCGGTCGGGTGGCCTGCGAGACCATGGTCAAGACCGGCGTGGTCATCGTGGCCGGCGAGGTCACGACCTCGGCCTGGATCGATCTGGAGAAGCTGGTGCGCCGCACGGTGCTGGACATCGGCTACAACCACTCCGACATGGGCTTCGACGGCGCCAGCTGTGCGGTCATCAACATCATCGGCAAGCAGTCGCCGGATATCGCCATGGGCGTCGATCGCGGCGACAAACGCAAACAGGGCGCCGGCGACCAGGGCCTGATGTTCGGTTACGCCAACAACGATACCGATGTGCTGATGCCGGCGCCGATCACGCTGGCGCATCGCCTGGTCAAGCGCCAGGCGGAGGTGCGCCGCAAGGGCAAGCTGTCCTGGCTGCGTCCGGACGCCAAGAGCCAGGTGACGTTGCGCTACGAGAATGACAAGCCGGTCGGCATCGATGCCGTGGTGCTGTCAACGCAGCACAGCGACGATATCTCCACCGCACGCCTGCGCGAGGCGGTGATGGAGGAGATCATCAAGCCGGTGCTGCCGAAGAAATGGCTCGACCGGCGCACGCGCTATCACATCAATCCGACCGGCCGCTTCGTGACCGGAGGTCCGGTGGGCGACTGCGGCGTCACTGGACGCAAGATCATCGTCGACACCTACGGCGGCTTTGCCCGCCACGGCGGCGGCGCCTTTTCGGGCAAGGACCCGTCGAAGGTGGACCGCTCGGCGGCCTACGCCGCGCGCTACGTCGCCAAGAACATCGTCGCCGCCGGGCTGGCCGAGCGCTGCGAGGTGCAGGTCTCCTACGCCATCGGCGTCGCCGAACCCACCTCGATCATGGTTGACAGCTTCGGTACCAGTGACTTGTCGCGCGAAGAACTGACTGCGCTGGTGCGGCGGCATTTCGACCTGACGCCTTATGGCCTGCGCGAGATGCTTGACCTGGCGCGGCCGATCTACCAGAAGACCGCCGCCTACGGCCATTTCGGCCGCAAGGAGCCGGAGTTCACCTGGGAACGCACCGATAAGGCCGAGCTGCTGGCCGCGGATGCCGGCCGGCGCGGCCGGCGCGCCCGCGTGGCGTGACGCCTGGCCCTACGGCTAAGCTGACCGACGAGACAGTTGTTACTTGACGTTGCCGCACGCGGCAACCCGGTGCCTGAGGGGCGCTGCGACAGGGGAGAAGGCCCGATCCTTCTCAAGACCTGCCAGGCTCAGGCTACCGGTACGAAGTCAACGGCGCTCGACAACCTTAACGCTAAAGGTGGAGCTACCATGACTGCTAGAGCACGCTCAATTGCCCCCGACGCTTCCAACAAGGATTTTCGCGTCGCCGATCTGTCCCTGGCCGACTGGGGTCGCAAGGAAATAGCGATCGCCGAGACCGAGATGCCCGGACTGATGGCGATCCGCGAGGAATTCGTACCTACCCAGCCACTGCGCGGCGCCCGCATCGCCGGTTCGCTGCACATGACGATCCAGACCGCGGTGCTGATCGAGACGCTGCAGGCCCTGGGAGCGCAGGTGCGCTGGGCTTCCTGCAACATTTTCTCGACCCAGGATCATGCCGCCGCCGCCATCGCGGCGCGCGGCACCGGCGTGTTCGCCTACAAGGGCGAGACGCTGGCCGAGTACTGGGAATTCTCGCACCGCATTTTCGAATGGCCGGACGATGCGCACGCCAACATGATTCTGGATGACGGCGGCGATGCCACGCTGCTGCTGCACCTGGGCGCGCGCGCCGAGCTCGACACCGCGGTGATTTCCAAGCCCGCGAGCGAGGAGGAGATCGCGCTGTTCGACAGCATCCGCGCCACGCTCAAGCGCGACCCGAAGTGGTATTCGAAGCGCCTGGCGGCCATCCGCGGCGTGTCCGAGGAGACCACCACCGGCGTGCAGCGGCTCTACCAGATGGCGCGCGACGGCATGCTCGCGTTCCCGGCCATCAACGTCAACGACTCGGTCACCAAGTCGAAGTTCGACAACCTGTACGGTTGCCGCGAATCGCTGGTGGACGGCATCAAGCGTGCCACCGACGTGATGATCGCCGGCAAGATCGGCGTGGTGTGCGGCTACGGCGATGTCGGCAAGGGCTGCGCCCAGGCACTGCGTGCGCTGTCGGCCCAGGTCTGGGTCACCGAGATCGACCCGATCTGCGCACTGCAGGCGGCGATGGAAGGCTTTCGCGTCGTGACCATGGAGTACGCCGCCGACAAGGGCGACATCTTCGTGTCGGCGACCGGCAATTTCCATGTAATCACGCACGATCACATGCGGCGCATGAAGAATCAGGCCATCGTGTGCAACATCGGCCATTTCGACAACGAGATCGACGTCGCCTCGCTGCGCCAGTACCGCTGGGAGAACATCAAGCCGCAGGTCGATCACATCATCTACCCGGACGGCAAGCGCATCATCCTGCTGGCCGAGGGCCGGCTGGTGAACCTCGGGTGCGGCACCGGACATCCGAGCTATGTCATGTCGTCGTCGTTCGCCAACCAGGTGCTCGCGCAGATCGAGCTGTGGAGCAACCACGCCCAGTATGCGATCGGGGTGCACATCCTGCCCAAGCACCTGGACGAGAAGGTGGCGCGCCTGCAGCTCGCCAAACTCAATGCCGAGCTCACGCGGCTGACCGAACAGCAGGCCCGTTACATCAATGTGGCACTCGAAGGTCCCTACAAGAGCGAGCACTACCGCTACTAGAGAGCTGAGCCGCCCGCACTGTCGGTGTTTTCCGACAGTGCGGGCCGGCATCACTCAGCGCTACTGTTGCGCTTCGAACTCTCAGCGCCGCACCGCGTCCAAGCAGCGCCCTGTTTGACATCTGCCCGCGATCGCGCGGGGAATTTGCGGGCTGCGTCACTGCGATCGCCGCCAGAAATTTTCCCGACGCTTGAAGTGCATCACTTGCGCGCGCAGCACAGCGAGTAACATTGGCAAATGAACGCCGCCGTCCGCCTGCTGCAATTCTCCGACCCGCACCTGTTCGCCAACCCGCAGGGCAGCCTGCGTGGCGTGCAGACGCTGGCGTCGATGCAGCGCGTGCTGGCGCACGCCGGCGCACGCCGGCACAACATCGACGCACTGGTGTGCAGCGGCGATATCGTCAACGATGAGCCGGAGGGCTACACCCACTTCGCGCGCGTGCTGGGCGAGTTCGGCAAACCGGTGTACTGCATCCCGGGCAATCACGACGATCCGGTGCGGCTGCGCGCAGCGTTGTCGCGGCCGCCGTTCCAGGTTGGCGGCCACGTCGATCTGGGCGCCTGGCGGGCGGTGCTGGTGGACAGCTGCAAGCCGGGCCAGGTGCGCGGCTACATCAGTGCGGCCGAGCTCGCCGCGCTGGATGCGGCGCTCGCCGCCGCACCGCGCTACGCCATCGTGTTCGTGCATCACCATCCGGTATCCATGGCCAGCCGCTGGCTCGATGCCATCGGCGTTGAGAACGCCGCGGATTTCCTGCGCGTGCTCGATGCGCATCCGCAGGTGCGCGCCGTCAGCTGGGGGCATGTGCACCAGAGCTTTGATGGCCGCCGCCACGGCGTGCGGCTGCTGGCCACGCCCTCGACCTGCGCCCAGTTCCTGCCCTCCTCGGACGAATTCGCCGTGGACGGCCGGCCGCCCGCGTATCGACGCCTGACGCTGCAACCCGACGGTGCACTGGAAACCGAGCTGGTGTGGGTCGATGCGGCCTCGGCCGCGCTCGATAGCGCGTCGGGCGCGTCCGGCTAGGACTGCCCGGTATCGATCAGCGGCGCCATCAGGCCGAGCCGCTCATTCGGATCGTCGATCTCGAGCAGACGCTGCTGCCACGGCACATCCAGCGGCAGTAGCTCTGCCAGCCGGTGGCTCACCCAGCCGGCATCGTCGTAGTCCGGTTCGATGTAACGCCCGCTGCTCGCCATGCGCGTCATTACCTTGCGCAGTACCCCCACCAGCGGTGCGAACTGCGGATCGAGCGGCGTGCGCGTCGGGTCCGCCAGCCATTCGACCGTGGCGCGGTTGAGCCCGTCGTCCTGCTGGCGGCGCTGCAAAATTCGAAAGCGTCGCTCACCGCGGCACAGCAGCCCCAGCAACCCATCCGCCTGGGTCTGAAAATCGACGATGTGGGCCGAGGTGCCAACCGCGGCGATGTCCACCGCGCTGCCGGTCTCGTTGCCCTCGACGATCAACACCACCCCGAAATCCTCCCCCTGGCGCATGCAGCCGCCGACCATGTCGGTGTAGCGGGTTTCGAAGATGCGCAGCGGCAGCAGGCCGCCCGGAAACAACACCGTGTTGAGCGGAAACAGCGCTATGTCTTGCATGGCGCGGCGATGCGCGTCACTGCGGCGCGCGCGCCGCCAGCGCCTGCAGCAGCCGTGCGTGCACGCCGCCAAAGCCGCCATTGCTCATGATGAGCGCGTGATCGCCGGGCACCAGCGTACGCGACAGCGCCTCCACCAGCGTGTCCAGATCCTGCGCCACGTGCGCGCGCTCCCCGAGCGGGGCCACCGCCTCGGCGACGTTCCAGCCCAGGCCGGGAGGTGCGTACAGCCACACCTGATCGGCCGCCCCCAGTGCCGCCGGCAACGCCGCCTGGTGCACCCCCAGGCGCATGGTCTGCGAGCGTGGCTCGAGCACGGCGACGATCCGTTCACGTCCGACGCTGCGCCGCAGGCCATCCAGCGTGGTGGCGATCGCGGTCGGATGATGCGCAAAGTCGTCGTACACCTTGACCCCGGCCGCCTCGCCGCGCAGCTGCATGCGGCGCGCAACACCCTGGAAACGGTTCAAGGCGCCGATGCCGCGCTCGACCGGCACCCCGGCGTGACGCGCGGCCGCCAACGCCGCCAGCGCATTGTCCACGTTGTGGGCGCCGATCAGGTTCCAGTGCACCTCACCGCAGCTGCGCCCTTCGTACAGCACCTCGAAACGCGTGAAGTCGCTGTCGGGCTGCGCCTGCGCGCTCCAGTGCACGTGCGCGCCGCCGGCGCGCGCGAATCTTTCCACGCCGCTCCAGCAGCCCGCGGCCAGCACCCGGGCCAGTGACGCGTCGGCGCCGTTGCACAGGATGCGGCCGCTGCCCGGCACGGTGCGCAGCAGATGGTGGAACTGGCGTTCGATCGCGGCCAGGTCCGGATAGATGTCGGCGTGATCGTACTCGAGGTTGTTCAGCACCAGCGTACGCGGCCGGTAGTGCACGAATTTCGCACGCTTGTCGAAGAACGCGGTGTCGTACTCATCGGCCTCGATGACGAAGAACGGGGCTTCGCCCAGCCGCGCGCTCAGGCCGAAATTCTCCGGTACGCCGCCGATCAGGAATCCCGGCGACAGGCCGGCGTCCTCCAGGATCCAGGCCAGCATGCTGCTGGTGGTGGTCTTGCCGTGCGTGCCGGCCACCGCCAGCACCCAGCGTTCGCGCAGCAGCGTGTCGGCCAGCCACTGCGGCCCGGAGGTATAGGGCAGACCCCGATCCAGCATGGCCTCGATCACCGGCATGCCGCGCGTCATGACGTTACCGACCACGATCATCTGCGGCTCGGGCGTAAGCTGCACTGCGTCGTAGCCCTCGATCAGCTCGATGCCAAGCGCGCGCAGCTGGGTACTCATCGGCGGATAGACATTGCGGTCGGACCCGGTGACGCGGAAACCCGCGGCACGGGCGATCGCGGCGATGCCGCCCATGAAAGTGCCGCAGATGCCAAGAATGTGTATGTGCATGGCGCTAGGATCCGGGGCCGAATATCCGCAGGAACAGCAGCTCCTCCACCAGCATCTGCAGCAGCGCCAGCACCAGGCACAGCGCCAGCGGGCGCTGCAGTGCCGCGCGCAGGATGTGTCCGATCGCCACCAGCGTCCAGATCACCAGCGCCAGGGCGGCGATGTAGACCGGGAGGCGCAGGCTGGCTTGCTGGTCGATGCGTTGCATCAGCCAGATCATCGCCATACTCGGCGCCGCGAGTACCGTCTGCAAGCCAAATAGCGCGGTGGCGGTCTGCAGGTAGCGTTCGCGCCGGCGCGCAATCGCCAGCACCAGCCAGTACCAGACGGCGACGAACAGCGCGTCGGCGAGCACCTGCAGCAGCCGGCCCGGATGCAGCGACGGCAGCAGTGCACCCGCGGCTGCGCTCAGCAGAACGTAAGCGGCGATCGTCAAAGGCAGTAAAATGCCGACCGCGGGCAGATCCTGCGGTCCGCGCCGCCAGATCGCGATCGCGAAATAAAGCCGCGCCAGGGCTGCCAGGTCGGTGCTAGTGCGAGGCCGGGACTGGGGCATCGGGTGGTCCGCGCCGTGGCAGATAGGGGATCGGTTCGAGCATGTCGGCGATTATCAGCGACCCGAACGCATTCGCGCAGTTGTGCCGGGAACTCGCACAGCACAGCGCCTTCGGGCTGGATACCGAGTTCATGCGCGAGCGCACCTATTTCGCGCAGCTGTGCCTGCTGCAGTTGAGTTTCGGCGACCAGGCGGTATGCATCGATACACTGGCGCTGACCGACTTGAGCCCGCTGCGCCCGGCCATGGCCTCCCCTGCCATCGGCAAGGTGCTGCATGCCGCGCGCCAGGATCTGGAAGTCCTGGCGCCCGCGACCGGGCCGCTGGTGGGACTGTTCGACACCCAGGTGGCGGCGGCGCTGATCGGACTGTCGGCGCAGGTCGGCTACGGTGAGCTGGTGAAACAGCTACTGGGCGCGAGCCTGCACAAGGCGGAAACGCGCACCGACTGGTCGCGCCGTCCGCTGTCCGCCGGGCAGATCGCCTACGCACTGGATGACGTGCGCTATCTTCAGCCGCTGCGCGAACGGCTCACCGAGCGCTTGCGAGCGCTCGGCCGCTGGAGCTGGTTCGAAGAGGAGATGGCACAGCTCGACGCCGCCGGTTCCTTTGCCGTGGATCCGGATGAGTCCTGGCGTCGCCTGAAGGGCATCGCGGAACTGGATCCGGGGCGCCAGGCGCTGGCACGCGCACTCTCGGCATGGCGCGAACGGCGCGCGATCAGTTCCGATCGGCCGCGCAGCTGGATCCTGCCGGACGCCGCGCTGCGCGACATGGTGCTGCGGGTACCGCGCAACATGGCGCAGCTGGCGCTCACGGCGGAACTGCCCGATGGCATCCGGATCAACAGCGGCGCCGACATGCTGGCGGTGATCGAGGGCACGCGGCTGCCGGCAGCGCTGCCGCCGCTGCCCAGGCGAGCGCGGCCCGAAGCGGCCGAAACCGAACTGCTGCGCAAACTATCGCAGCTGACGCAGCAGACCGGGCGCGAGCTGGGTATCGCGCCGGAAATCCTGGCGACGCGACGCGACATGCAGCGCCTGGTCAACGGTGCGCGCGACGGCGGCCCGTTGACCGGCTGGCGCCGCGCCGTCATCGGCGAGCGCCTGCTGCAGGCACTCTAGGAAGCGTTGCGCAGCCGCTGCTGTGCCGGCAGCGATTCCAGCAACGCGAACAACCGCCGCGTGACTTCATCCACGCTGGCATTGGCATCGATGGTCCGCAGCAGCCCCTGGGCGGCGTAATAGTCCGCCAGCGGACGCGTCTGCTGTTCGTACACCTCGAGCCGGCGCCGCACCGTGGCTTCCTCGTCGTCGGCCCGCTGCACCAGCAACGGTTTGTCCTCGCACACGTCGCAGTGCGGGGGTGTGCCGGCCGGCGCGGTATGGATATTGAACACCCGGCCGCATTTCTGGCAGCTGCGGCGCCCGGAGATGCGTTTGACGATCTCGGCGTAGTCGACCTCGAACAGCACCACCGCATCGAGCGGCTTGCCCAGGGCAGTGAGCAGCGTGGTGAGCGCTCCGGCCTGGGCGAAGTTCCTCGGGAAACCATCCAGAATGAAACCGCGCTCGGTGTCGCGCTCGGCCAGCCGCTCGCGAAAGATCCCGAGCACGATCTCATCGACCACCAGGTGCCCGGCGTCCATGGCCGCTTTGGCGCGCACGCCATACTCAGTGCCGCGCGCCACCGCACTGCGCAGCAGGTCACCGGTAGAGATCTGGGGGATGCCAAAACGCTCGACCAGACGTTGAGACTGGGTGCCCTTACCCGACCCCGGGGCCCCCATAAGCACTATTCGCATCCCGGAAACACTACCGGGCGGCGCCGAGTAGGTCAAACCAGCCCGGTTTCCGGCCGCGCCGCCGGCCGGCGCCGCGTGACCGTTACCATCGCTGCCGCACAGGCTTCTACCGACGTTTGGCGGCGAGACGCAAACGCGCACGCACGGTATGCTCGCGCCGCTCGAAACCAATCAATGCCCTGTCCTGCCATGGTCGCGAATGAAAAATAAGCCCGCTCCGCGCAATGCCCTCTATGCCCAGTCCGGCGGTGTGTCGGCGGTGATCAATGCCTCGGCCTGCGGCGTCATCCAGGCCGCCGCCAGGGCGCGGCACCACATCGGCAAGCTCTACGCCGGACGCGACGGCATCGTCGGCGTGCTCACCGAGGACCTGATCGATCTCACGCGCGAGAGCGCGGCGACCATCCGCGGCCTGCGCTATACCCCGGCCGGCGCCTTCGGCTCCGCGCGCTACAAGCTCAAGGGCCTGACCGAAAACCGCGCGCAGTATGAGCGCCTGATCGAGGTGTTTCGGGCGCATGACATCGGCTATTTCTTCTACAACGGCGGCAACGATTCCATGGACACGGCGCTGAAGATCTCGCAGCTCGGCGCCGCGATGAATTATCCGATCGCCTGTATCGGCGTGCCCAAGACGGTGGACAACGACCTGCCGCACACTGACTGCTGCCCCGGCTTCGGTTCGGTCGCCAAGTACATCGCCGTGTCGACGCTCGAAGGCGCGCTCGATGTGGCGTCGATGGCGCGCACCTCCACCAAGGTGTTCGTGCTGGAAGTGATGGGTCGGCATGCGGGCTGGATCGCGGCAGCCGGCGGCCTGGCGGGTCATAAGCCCGGCGATGCGCCGCACATCATTCTGTTCCCGGAGATTGCGCTCGACCAGGCGCGCTTTCTGGAGCGCGTGAAGCAATGCGTCAGCGACTACGGGTATTGCGTGATCGTGGTGTCCGAGGGCGTCAAGACGGCGGATGGCAAGTTCCTGGCTGACGCCGGCACCCGCGACGCCTTCGGCCACACCCAGCTCGGCGGTGTCGCGCCGGTGGTGGCAGGCATGGTGCAGCAGGCGCACGGTTACAAGTATCACTGGGCGGTGGCCGACTACCTGCAGCGCGCCGCGCGCCATGTAGCCTCGAAGGTCGACGTCGAGCAGGCTTACGCGGTCGGCAAGGCCGCGGTCGAGTACGCGATCTCCGGCATGAACGCGGTAATGCCGGCCATCAAGCGCCGCTCCTCCAGTCCTTATCGGTGGCAGATCGTGCCGGTGCCGCTGGCCGATGTAGCGAACGTAGAAAAGAAAGTACCGCGCGAGTTCGTCACCGCCGACGGCTTCGGCATCACCGCTGCCTGCCGTCGCTACCTTGCGCCGCTGATCGCGGGTGAAGACTACCCGCCATACCGTAATGGCCTGCCGGCCTACGTGCACATCAAGGGCGCCGCGGTCAAACGCCGACTGAAAACCGACTTCAAGTTGTGACTGTCAGGTTGTGAATGTCAGGTTGTGAATTTCAGGTTGTGAAGCTGCAGCCGCGCGCCGTTGCGCCGACACCGTATGGTATATTTCGCGGCCCTTTTTGGGACGGCGCCGGTCGGGCGCACGACATCCAACGATAGCCGCATCGTCTCAAGTCTTGCGTTGCCCTTCTTCTTAAGGAGTCTGAATGGAAGCCGTTAACTGGCTGTGGCTGGCGATCGCTGCCGGCGTTGTCGCCGTGCTCTACGGCGTGGTTTCGGTAGTCTCGATCCTGGCGCTGCCGGCCGGCAATGCGCGCATGCAGGAGATCGCCGCCGCCATCCAGGCGGGCGCCAAGGCGTATCTGAACCGCCAGTACAAGACCATCGCCATCGTCGGCGTGATCCTGTTCGTGGTGCTGGGACTGGCGCTCAACTGGGCCACCGCCGGCGGCTTTGCGGTCGGCGCGCTGCTGTCGGGCCTCGCGGGCTACATCGGCATGAACATCTCGGTGCGCGCCAACGTGCGCACCGCCGAGGCGGCGCGTAACGGCCTCAATGCGGCACTGCAGGTCGCGTTTCGCGGCGGCGCCATCACCGGCATGCTGGTAGTGGGATTGGGCTTGCTGGGCGTCACCGGCTACTTCGCGCTGCTGCGCGGCCCGCTGGGCGATGACGGCGCGCTGCACGCGCTGGTCGGCCTGGCCTTCGGCGGCTCGCTGATCTCTATCTTTGCGCGTCTGGGCGGCGGCATATTCACCAAGGGCGCCGACGTCGGCGCCGACCTGGTCGGCAAGGTCGAGGCCGGCATTCCCGAGGATGATCCGCGTAACCCGGCAGTGATCGCCGATAACGTCGGCGACAACGTCGGCGACTGCGCCGGCATGGCCGCGGACCTGTTCGAGACCTATGCGGTCACGATCGTCGCGACCATGCTGCTCGGCGGCCTGCTGCTGAAGGACTCGGGCCCCTCGGCGCTGGTGTATCCGCTGGCGCTGGGAGCAGCCTCGATCATCTCCTCGATCGTTGGTACCTTCTTCGTCAAGGTGGGCGCAGGCGGCAAGATCATGAATGCCCTGTACAAGGGCGTGATCGTCTCCGGGCTGATCTCCGCCGTGCTGTTCTGGTTCATCACCAAGTCGCTGTTGCCCGGGCAGTTCAACGCCTTGTTCGGCTGCACGCTGATCGGGCTGGCGCTCACCGCCGCGATGATCATCATCACCGAGTACTACACCGCGACCGAGTACGGCCCGGTGCGCGGCGTGGCGGCGGCCTCACAGACCGGCCATGCCACCAACATCATCGCGGGACTTGGCGTGAGCATGAAATCCACGGCGCTGCCGGTGATCGCGGTGTGCCTTGCGATCTGGGGCGCATCGGATCTGGCCGGCATCTATGGCATCGCCGTCGCCGCCACGGCCATGCTGTCCATGACCGGCATGGTCGTGGCGCTGGATGCCTACGGCCCGATTACCGACAACGCCGGCGGCATCGCCGAGATGGCCGATCTGCCGAAGGAAATCCGCAACATCACCGATCCGCTCGACGCGGTCGGTAACACCACCAAGGCGGTCACCAAGGGCTACGCCATCGGCTCCGCGGGCCTGGCGGCGCTGGTACTGTTCGCCGACTACACCCACAACCTGGAAGGGCGCCTGGCGGCGACCGGACGTGAGATGGTCGGCTTCTCGCTGTCCGATCCGGCGGTGATCATCGGCCTGTTCCTCGGCGGCCTGGTGCCTTACCTGTTCGGCGCCATGGCGATGGAAGCCGTGGGGCGCGCCGCGGGTTCCGTGGTGACCGAAGTGCGCCGGCAGTTTCGCGAGATCGCCGGCATCATGGCGGGCACCGCCAAGCCCGACTACTCGCGGGCGGTCGACCTGCTGACGCGCGCGGCGATCAAGGAGATGATCATTCCCTCGCTGCTGCCGATCCTGGTGCCGGTGATCGTCGCCTTCGGCATGAACGCACTGATGGGACCCGGCGCCGGCATCCGGGCGCTGGGCGGCCTGCTGATCGGCACCATCGTGACCGGGCTGTTCGTCGCCATCTCGATGTGCACCGGCGGCGGCGCCTGGGACAACGCCAAGAAATACATCGAAGAAGGCCATTACGGCGGCAAGGGCTCGGACGCCCACAAGGCCGCGGTGACCGGTGATACGGTCGGCGACCCGTACAAGGACACCGCCGGACCTGCGATCAACCCGCTGATCAAAATCATCAATATCGTCGCGCTGCTGCTGGTACCGCTGCTGTAGGCGGCCCAAGGCGCGTCACGCCCGATGTCGCTCGCGTCAGCTGCGCCGGCGATGCCTGGGATCCTGATCGCGCTGGTTGCACTGATCGCACCGATTGGCGCCGCGCAAGCCGCGCTACCCGCGCCAGCTGCGGCGCCGGCGCCGATGCTCGCGCCCGGACCCCAGGACCGGGTGCTGGTGATCGCACCGCATCCCGATGATGAGAGCCTGTGCTGCGGCGGCATCCTGCAGCGCGCGCGCGCCAACGGCGCCGCAATCGCTGTGGTGTGGGTCACCGCCGGCGACGGCTTCGAGTTCGACGCCATGCTGGTCGAGCACAGCCTCTGGCCGCGGCAGTCGGACCTGCGGCAGCTCGGTGCGCAGCGGCTGGCCGAGGCCAGCGCAGCGGCGGCCGAGCTCGGCGTGCCGCCCGCGCAGCGGTATTTCCTCGGTTATCCGGATGGTGGCGTGACAGCGCTGATGAGCGACTTCTACCAGCGGCGCTACCGATCGACCCATACCGGCCTGGACGCAGTGGACGACGCGCAGGCACTGACGCCCCATGCCGCCTATACCGGCAGCAACCTTGAGCGCGACCTGGCACGCGTGATCGACCAATTCGCCCCAACCCTGGTGCTGGCGGCGGCACCCGAGGATCGCCATCCGGATCACAACGCCAGCGGCGCGCTCGCGCGCCGCCTGCTGCTGCAGCGCGGCCAACTCGACCGGCTGCGTTACTGGATCGTGCATGCGCCGCACTGGCCGCAGCCGCGCGGCTATCAGCCGCAGCTGGCGTTGTCGCCGCCGGCCGTGGCAGCGCGGCTGCAGTGGGAGAGCCTGCCGCTGAGCGCCCAGGAGCGCTCGCACAAGCTCACCGCTCTAGGCGATCATCGCTCGCAGATGCAATTGATGGGCTCGTTCCTGCAGTCGTTCGTGCGCGCCAACGAACTGTTTGCGCGGCCGGGGAACTAGGCCGCCATCGCGAGCTTCTCGGGCCGCCCGATCGCATAGCCCTGCAGGTAGTCCACGCCGATGCGCCGTGCTGCATCCAGCGCGCTGGCGTCCTCCACCTGCTCGGCGATCACCTTGAAGTTCAGGCTGCGCGCCAGGCGGATCATCGCCGTCACCATGGCCTGATTGACCGTGTCGCGCGCCAGGTTCTTGAAGAACGAGCCATCGATCTTCAGGTAATCGATTGCCAGGGTCTTGAGGTTGGCGAACGAGCCCAGGCCGCTGCCGAAATCGTCGAGCGCGAAGCGGCAGCCCATGCCGTGCAGCACGCCGACGAAGCGCCGCGCCGCATCCAGGTTGCCGACCACGGCGTTCTCGGCGATCTCGAAGCACACCTGGGCTGGATTGGCGCCGGTGGTGTCGAAGCACTCGACCACGAACTCGAGAAACTGGGCGTCCTGCAGCGTCTGGCCGGAGATGTTGATCGCCACGCTGCGCTTGGGCGCCAGCGCAATGGCGCCGCGCCCCATCGCCGTCAGCGTGGTCTGCACCACCCAGCGGTCCACCAGCACCATCAGGCGGTAGCGCTCGGCGGCGCGCACGAATTCGATCGGCGACAGGTGCTGCCCCGAGTCGTCGCGCAAGCGCACCAGCACCTCCATCGCCGGGCCCTCCTCGTTGGCGGCGAATGCCGCCACGATCGGCTGGCAGTAGAGCTCGAAGCGGCTGTCGCGCAGCGCCGCCTGCAGCGTCTGCAGCCACTGGATCTCGCCATTCTCGCGCGCATAGATCTCATCGCGCGCCGAATACACCGATACATGGCCACCCTGGCGCTTGGCGACGTAGCAGGCGGAATCGGCCGCGGCCAGCGCCTCCTCCATGGTGCCGCTGTCACGCGCAATCTCGACCAGCCCGATGCTCACCCCGACGTTGAATATCTTGTCCTTCCAGACAAAGCGGAACTCATTCACTGCCCGGCACACGTCGTCGGCGATCTGACGTGCCTTCTCCAGCGGGCAGCCCACCAGCAGCATGCCGAATTCGTCGCCACCGACCCGTGCCACGGTGTCCGAGTCGCGCACCGCATCGCGCAGTATCTTGGCGCTCTCGCGCAGCATCGCATCGCCGGCGATATGGCCGCTGGTGTCGTTGATGGCCTTGAATCGGTCCAGGTCCAGGTAGCACAGCACGTGTGCGCCGTCGCCGCGGTGCGCAGTGTCAACGGCTTCCTGCAGCCGGCGCTCGAATTCGCGTCGATTGACCAGCCCGGTCAGGGCATCGTGCGTGGCCTGATAGGACATCTGCCGCGCCATGCCGCGCATCTCGGTGACATCGTGCAACAGCACCACCGCACCTATGGTCTCGCCGGTCTCCATGTGTATCGGCGCGGCCGACAGCTCGATCATATGCTCCGCGCCGCCCGGTGGCCGTATCATCAGCGCCCGCCGGCCCAGATTCAACGGCGCTCCGGCGGCCAGTGCGTGGCGCACCGGCTCGGCCAGCAGCTTGCGATCGCCCTCGTCCGCATTCAAGGCCAGCTCTTCCAGCGTGGTGCCGGTGGCCTCCTCGGCCACTACTCCCATGAGGCGCGCGGCCGCCGGATTGATGTAATCCACCCGGCCGTCGACATCGGTGGTGATCAGCGCCTCGGACAGCGACTCCAGCGCGCGGCGCGAGCGCGAGCGGCCGCCCGCGTCCTGCAGCGCCTGCAGCGTCTGCGTGGGCAGCACCTCCACCCCCACGATCAACAGCGCGCGTTCACCTTCGAATTCCACCAGCCAGCTCGACAGTTCCAGTCGCGCGCTCTGGCCGCTGCGGCCCACCAGGTCCACCTCGTAGCGCTCCGCCGCCGGTTCCCCCGCCAGCCGCCGGCGCATGTTGTCGCCTACCAGCTCCTTGTGATCCGGCGGTACCAGATCCTCCAGCCGCTTGCCGATCAGCTCCTGGGCACTGCAGCCCAGCAGATTGGCGAACTGCGGATTGGCGTAACGAATGGTCTCGCCCTGGATCAGCACCGCTTCGTGCACCCGATCGCCCAGCGAGCCGATTGGCGCCGTGGCGCGCGCGCTCTTGTCCGCCTGCACGGCGAAGCGACCGATCAGGCGATTGACCGCGGCCACCATGCCGGCCAGTTCGGGTTGATCGGTGTGCAGTTCGATGCGGCTGTTGTGCGCATCCCCGGGCACGACCCGCTGCACCTGCTGCGAAATCAGCTCAAGCGCGTTGAGCTGGCGACGTTGCAGGAAAAACAACACCAGCAACAGTATCGCCGCAACACCGAAGAGAAGGCAGAGCAGAACGATGATCGACATCAATGCCGTTTTTTCAAGCGATGCTTTTTCCTTGGTGACAGGACCAAGCTCTGCCATCGCCCGCGCCAGCAGCATAGCGGACTATGGTCATCGGCCCATGGCATTTCACCATATCGTGGTGGCCGGATGCCGGCCGCTCGTGCGCCAGGCGACATTCAGGCACTTGCGTTGCCCGCGGGGCGCCGGAAGCTTGGCAGATCCGGTAAAAACCCTTAACGTCCGGTTCCCCCGCCAGGCGCCGGATTAAGTCCAATGCTGATGGAAGCAGCCCGCGAGCAGATGGTCGAGCAGCAGGTGCGCGCATCGGATGTGCTCGACGAGCGGATACTCAACACCCTGCGTGCGGTGCCGCGCGAGCGCTTCGTGCCGCAAGGCTGGCGCGGACTGGCGTTCGCAGACTGCGAGATCGCACTGCCGTGCGGCAAGCGCATGCTGCGGCCGATGATGGTGGGGCACATCCTGCAGGCCCTGGCGCTGCAGGGCGGCGAGCAGGTGCTGGATATCGGCACCGGCTCGGGTTACCTGTCCGCCTGCCTGGCCCAGCTCGGCGGCCGCGTAGTGAGCCTCGAACTGCATCAGCCGATCGCCGACTTCGCGCGCGCCAACCTGCAGGCGGTGGTGCCGGACTTGCCGATCGAGGTCATCGACGCCGACGCCATGCAACTGGCCGAGGAGTCGCGCTACGACGCAATCGTGCTGACCGCATCGCTGCCGATCTATCAGGCGCGGTTCGAACAGGCGCTACGCCCCGGCGGACGCCTGTTCGTGGTGGTCGGCGGCACGACACTGCAGGAGGCCACCCTGGTGCGGCGCGTCGGCGCCGGCGGCTGCAACAGCGAGTCGCTGTTCGAGACCTGCATCGAGCCGCTGGAACATGCCCCGCGGCCGCCGGCCTTCGGGTTCTAGCCATGGATGTGCCGGAATTTGCGCCGCTGCAGGTGAAACACCGGCTGGACGCCGGCGAGCCGCTGCGGATACTGGACGTGCGCGAACCCTGGGAACGCGCCATCGCAAGCCTGCCTGGCAGCGTCAATATCCCGATGGGCGAAATCCCCGCGCGCTGGCGCGAACTGGACGTGGATGCGCCTATCGTCGTCATGTGCAAGGCCGGCAGCCGCAGCCGCCGCGTCGCGCAGTTTTTGTCGGCCCAGGGTTTCGGCAGCGTCGCCAATCTGGCGGGCGGCATCGACGCCTGGGCGCGCGACATCGATCCGAGCCTGGCGTCGTATTGAAACGGCGTTGCATTGAATGAGGCCGCGCTGGTTATTCGCTGTGCTGTGCGCCGGCGCCGTCGCGAACGCCGCTGCGGCCGATCTGCTGGCGGTGTACCAGCGCGCCATCGACACCGATCCGCTGTGGCGTCAGGCCACGGCGACCCGGCAGGCGATTCACGAGACCAAGACCCAGGCAGTCCTCGGCCTGCTGCCGCTCGACATCTCGGCCAACAAGAATTTCATCGGCATCGGCAGCGTACCGGTCAGGACTCCGGCGTACCTGGCAGCGGGACTGACAGTCAATCTGTTCAACTGGGACAGCTGGGTGGCGCTGAAGGCTGCCGATGCCACGGTCGCACAGTCCGAAGCCAACTATCGGGCCGCGGCGCAGAGCCTGATACAGCGCGTATCGCAGCAGTACTTTGCCGTGCTGGCGGCCCAGGACACGCTCACCGCCGAACAAAGTGCCTACCAATCGGTGCAGACGCAGCTCGACCAGGCCGAGCAGCGCTACAAAGTCGGCCTGATCGCGGTCACCGATGTCGCGGTAGCGCGCGCCTCGCGCGACAGCACGGCGGCGGCCGTGATCGCAGCCAAGCGCGCGCTGGCGACGCAGGAAGACCTGTTGCGCGCCATCACCAATGAGAATTACCGCAGCCTCGCCGGGCCGCGCGACGATATGCCGCTGCTGAACCCGGAGCCGGCGAGCGAGGACACCTGGGTGACCACCGCGATGGCACAGAACGCCAACCTGATCGCCAGCCGCATGGCCTCCGACATCGCGCACGACAGCCTGTTGACGGCCTATGGCGGCCACTTGCCGACCATCAACGTCAACGTGTCGCGCAACTGGGCGCTCGAGCATGGCAACTTCAACAACGGCACGGGACCGATCGGCGAGGCCGCGTTGATCGGCACGGTCAACGGCCTGCCTACCGTGGTCGACACCAGCGATCTGTTCTGGTCGGTGGGCATCTCGGTGCCGCTATTCACCGCCGGCCTGACCCAGTCCAAGGTGCGCCAGGCGCGCTACAACTGGGATGCCGCCCAGGCCGGACTCGACTTCAGTTCGCGCCAGACCGAGGAGCAGACGCGTGATGCCTACCAGGGCGTGATCAGCCAGATCGCGCAGGTGCGGGCATTGAAGCAGGCGGTGGAATCGGACCGCATCGCCCTGCAGGCCACCCAGGCTGGCTATCAGGTCGGCACCAAGACCGTGGTCGATGTGCTGACCACGCGTGCCGCACTCCTGCAGGACGACACCAATTACGCCCAGGCCAAGTACGGCTACCTGAACGACATCGTCGCGCTGCGACTGGCCGCCGGCAACCTGGATCGCGCCACGATCGAACTGATCAATGGCTGGCTGATCGAGCCGCGCCCGCCGCTGCCGGCGGTGCCGGGCACGCCGAGCGCGCCGGCCACCACACCCGTGATGCCGCTGGGCATGGCGCCGGAGGCATCGCCAGACGGGCCGTCGGACGCGTCGGCTCTGCCTTCGCTGCCGCCGTCCGCACCGGCACGCTAAGGTGCGCTGTCACGCGCGACTGCGCGTGGCTGGCAAGCGATCGATCAGCCCCAGCAGCCGCTCGAGCGCACCGCGATTGGCGGCGATGGCCGCGCATCCCGCGGCGCCCTGGGTGGCGCGGGCCTGCGGGTCCGTGAGCAGCCGTTGCAGCGCTGCCGCCAGCCCGGCCGCGTCATGCACGATCGTCAGTGCACCCCGCTCGCTCAGTACCCGGGCGATGTCCGGACTGTAGAACTGCTCGGGCCCGGAGAGCACCGGCACGCCCAGTGCAGCCGGCTCGAGCAGGTTGTGGCCGCCCACCGCGACCAGGCTGCCGCCCACGAAGGCGACATCGCCCGCGGCATAGAACTCAGCGAGCTCACCCAGCGTATCGAGCAGCAACACCTGATAGTCGCCCTCGGCGGCCTCGACTGAACGGCGTATGTAGGAGAAACCGGCGGCGGCCAGCGACGCCGCGACCGCATCAAAGCGCTGCGGGTAGCGCGGCGCCAGGATCAGCAATGGCGCCGGCAGGCGCTCACACAAGCGCCGGTGCGCCTCGAGCACGATCTGCTCCTCGCCGGCGTGTGTGCTGCCAGCCACCCACACCGGACGCCCGGCAGCGTAGCGCGCGCGCAGCAATGCGCCGCGCTCGGGCAGCCCTGCGCTAAGCTGGCGATCGAACTTGATGTTGCCGACCACCGCCAGGCGCGCCGCCGGCACGCCCAGCGCGGCAAAGCGTTGCGCATCGGCGTCGGTCTGCGCGGCCACCCAGACCCCGCCGGAAAGCGCGGCGTGCAGCAACCCGGGCAGGCGCTGGTAGATGCGTGCGCTCCTGGCCGATACCCGGGCGCTGGCGATCAGCGTGGGTACGCCGGCGGCCTGCGCCTGGTGCAGCAGATTCGGCCACAGCTCGGTCTCCAGCACGATCAGCATGCGCGGACGCAGAGCGTTGAGGCAACGCCGTACGCTGCCGGGCAGGTCATAGGGCGCATAGCGCACGTCCACGCCGGGCAGCAATGCGCGCCCACGCGCGCGCGCCGTGGGAGTGGCGCAGCTCAACGTGATCGCAAGTCCCGGCAGCCGCGCCTGCAGCGCCTCGATCAGCACCGTCGCCGCCTGCACCTCCCCGACCGAGACCGCGTGCACCCAGATCCCACCGCCCGCGCGCCGCGCGCCGTAACCGAAACGTTCGCGCCAGCCGCGCCAATAGTCGCGTTGTTTGAGGCCGCGAACGCCGACGATGAGCGTCGCCACCGGCAGCGCCAGGTACAGCAGCAGCGTATACAGGCGGCGCACTCCGCGCCTTCAGGGTGGGGCGGACTGGCGCGGCGTGAAGGCGAAATAGCCGCTGAGCAGCGCGGCCCAATCGGCCTCGGAAAAGCGCTCCGGCGGCAGCGCATCGCTGATCTTCTCGATCGAGCGGCGCAGGCGCGTGAGGTTACCGTCGCACCACAGGCCCGGGCGGCGCAGACGGCCGCGATCGAAGTCCACCAGCCACACTTCCTGGGCGTCGTTGAGCAGCACGTTGTGGGCGTTGAGATCGGCGTGACACACGCCGTCGCGGTGAAAGCGGCTCAGGCAGCGGCCGATGGCGATCCAGCCGCCCAGCGGCAACGGCGCGCGCTCCAGGCGCGTAGCCAGGGAGCTGACCTCCGCGATGCGCTCGGTGAGCAGATCGGCGCTGTAGCTGTAGCGGCCGGTGCGGCGGTAGCAGGCGGCGATCGGCTTGGGTACCGGCAGGCCGGCGCGCTGCATCACGTACAGCAGATGCCACTCGATGAACGAGCGCGTCAGCGATGCCACCCGCCACAGGTAGCGGTCGGTCCGCCAGCGGGCGATCCAGCCGCCGCGCCGGTAATGGCGCAGCACCAGCCGCCGCCCATCGGCGTCGATGAACAGCACTCCGCCGCGCCCTTCGGCGCTGCTGCGCACCTCGCCGCGGCGCGACCACCACTGCTCGTCGAACCACGAGGCCGCCGCATTGCCCGCCCTGGAGGCGTCATATAGCATCGCGCCGCCGCGCATCGGTATTTGCCGAACTTCCGCACCAGTCGGCCAGATCAAAGACTTCCGCATGCTGAATCTCATTGAGCAACCCAAGAGCCTGTGCATCGTGCGGCTCTCGGCCATCGGCGATACCTGCCATGTCGTGCCGGTGGTGCGCACGTTGCAGCGCGTGTGGCCGACGACACAGCTGACCTGGGTGATCGGCCGCCTCGAGGCGCGGCTGATGAGCCTGCTCCCAGGGGTCGAGTTTATCACCATCGACAAGCATGCCGGGCTGATGGCGGCGCGCGGCCTGCGCACCGCACTGCGCGGCCGGCGCTTCGACGTGCTGCTGCACATGCAGCTGTCGCTGCGCGCCAGCCTCACCTCGACGCTGATCGACGCGCGCATACGGCTGGGGTTCGACCGCGCCCGGGCGCGCGAGCTGCAGTGGTTGTTCACCAACGCGCAGATCCCAGCGCGCACCCGCCAGCACGTGCTCGACAGCTTTCAGGGCTTTCTCGAGCCGCTGGGCATCGAGCCGGGGCATCTGCAATGGAATCTGCCGCTGCCGCAGGCCGCTCAGCAGTACGCGTCGGCGCTGGTGCCAGACGCGCGGCCGACGTTGATCATCAGTCCGTGCTCGGCGCATGCGGCGCGCAACTGGCGGCCCGAGCGCTACGCGGCGATCGCCGAGCACGCGGTCGAGGCGCACGGCATGCGCGTGATCCTGTGCGGCTCGCCGTCGGTGCCCGAGCGCGCCATGGGGGCGAGCATCGCGCGCCTGGCGCGGGTGCCGATCGTCGATCAGATCGGCGCCGACACCCTGCCGCAGCTGCTGGCGCTGCTGGCACGCGCCACCGTACTGCTGTGCCCGGATTCCGGGCCGGCGCACATGGCCACCATGGTCGGCACGCCGGTGATCGGCCTGTACGCGGCCACGCGCCTGCAGCGCACCGGTCCCTACCTGTCGCGCCAATGGTGCGTGGATCGCTACGAGGAGGCGGCGCGCCGCTATCGGCATTGCAGCGCCGGGCAGCTGCCATGGCACGAGAAAATCGAACAGGCCGGCGTGATGGACCTGATCGAGGTGATCGACGTGCAGCAGCGCCTGGATGCGCTGATGCAGGCACGCGCGCGCAGCTGAAGCCCTCGCCGCGCCCACTGCCTTCGGCTGCGAGAGGCCATGCTGCTACCATAGCCTGATGGACGCGATTCTGGTGCCGCTGTCGCCGGGCGAGCTGCTCGACAAGATCACGATTCTGCGCATCAAGGCACAGCGCATCGAGGATGCGGGCAAACTCGGTAACGTACGCCGGGAACTGGCGCTGCTCGAGCAGCACTGGAGCCGGGCGGTCGCGGCCACGATCGAGCTGGCGGCCGACGAGGCGGCGCTGGCGCGTGTGAATTCCGAGTTGTGGGATATCGAAGATCGCATCCGCGAGCATGAGGCGCAGCGGCGCTTCGATGCCGGTTTCGTCGAACTGGCGCGCGCGGTGTACCTGCGCAACGATGAGCGCGCCGCCATCAAGCAGCGCATCAACCTCAAGCTCAATTCGGCGATCGTCGAAGAGAAGTCGTATCAGCCCTATCGCTGAAAGCCGCTAGCGCCGCCGAAGCCGCTTCACGGCTGCGCCGTGCTTGGCGCTGAGCCTTGTCGAGCTGTGCGGTAGGGGATGACCCGGCCACGCCGTGCGGCCGCCATCAGCAGCAGCACGCCCGCCGCGCTGCACAGGAGAACCGCCACCACCGATGCCTCGGCGCCGAACGCGCCGCCGGTCAGCCACTGCGGACCTGCGAAGCGGGCCTGGAGCAGGCCGGTGGTCGCCCCGCCGGACACCGCGGCGGAGAAGATCCCGCCCTGGGTGAAATTCCACGCGAAATGAATGCCGATGCACAGCCACAGGCGACGGGTAAGCATGTACGCAGCCGCCAGCATGACCCCGGCCTCGAGCATCACCGCGCCGGCGTTGAGCAGCGTCGCCCCGGGATTGAGCAGGTGCAGCAGGCCAAAGACAGCGGCCGAACAGGCCAGTGCGATCCAGCTGCCGAGCCATTGCTCCAGGATCCGGAACAGCACGCCGCGCATCACCACTTCTTCGAGCACCGCCGCCAGAATGAATGCCGGCACGGTGGCGATCACCGCCGTCCAGCCATTGCTTCCGGTGACCTGGTACACCCCGAGCACGGCCAGCACGCCGATGGTGAGCGACAATAACAGCGCTCCGAGCAGCATGCCGGCCGCCAGCTCGCGCACTGCCCGCGGCCTTGCGAGTTCGGTGGCGGGACGCCGCTCGATTAATCCAACGTAGCTGGCGTAGGCGATGAAAATGACAGCCGTCAGCAGCAACGCGCCCAGTCTCTTCAGCAGCCGGTCGGTCACGAAAAGATTGAACGGCAGGGCAACCACGGCGAACGGAATGGCGATGAAGATCAGCGCGACAACAATACGCACCGGCGGCAGGCGCAATACTCTGGCGCCCCACCCTGAAGCCGGCGGGGTGCTGGCTGTGTCGCTGCTCATTGATCAGCGCTCGAGCGTGTACTCGGCCCCGCAGTAGGGGCACTTGGCGAAGCCGGTGGCTTCGATCGGCAGATACACCCGCGGATGCGAATTCCACAGGCTCATGTCCGGCATCGGACAGGACAGTGGCAGGTCCCCGACCGTCACGGTGTATTGATTCTGGGCGTTCGGCTCGCGCAGTGCCGCGGGTGAGGTCATGCACAATATTATAGCCGCCGGCGCATCACGCGCCCATGACCTCATCCCAAATGGCTACCACGGCGGCGCGCTCAGCCACGAATTCGCTCGCCGGCACGATCGCGGCGGCGCCATCGAGCGCCCGATGGTGCAGGCAGCTGCGATAGCCCAGGTAGGCGCCGCTCAGGGTGTCGATCCGGCTCTGCGGCACCAGGTCCGCCGACGCCACCGATTCCAGCTGGCGAATGGTGTCGGAGTACATGGCGACCGGCGGGTACTCTCCGGCCCAGGTCAGCGCCCAGTACTGCGCCAGGAACTCGATGTCCGCGATGCCTCCGGGGTCCTGCTTCAGATCGAACTCACCCGGTTTGGCGCGCGACAATTCGTTACGCATGCGGTTGCGCATGCGCTGCACGTCCGCCCGCAGGGTATCGCGCCGCACGTGCCGCGCCAGCACCTCGATGCGGATCGTCTCGAAGCGCTCGCGCAGTATCGCGGCGCCGGCGACACTGCGCGCATGCAGCAATGCCTGGTGCTCCCAGGTCCAGGCCTCGCGCCGCTGGTACTCGGCGAACGCCTCGATGCTGGTGATCAGCATCCCGCCCTTGCCGCTGGGACGCAGCCGCATATCGACTTCGTACAGCCGCCCGGCGCGCGAATGCATCGTCAGCAGGTGCACCAGCCGCTGCGCGAAACGCACGAAGAACACCTGGTTGTCGATCGAGCGCGCGCCTTCGGTTTCCTGCTGCGCGCCGGTGGAGTCGTGCAGGAACACCAGGTCGAGATCGGAGCTGTAGCCCAGTTCCATGCCGCCGAGCTTGCCGTAGCCGATGGCGCACAGTCGCACCGGCCGGCGGCCGCCGGCCTCGGTGCACATCGGGACGCCCAGCTGCGGGGTGAGCTGCTGCCAGGCGAGATCCAGCACCCGCTCGACTATCAACTCGGCGACATCGGTCAGGCGATCGCTGACCCGCATCACCGGCAGCCGCGCCAGAAGATCAGCCACTCCCAGGCGGAACAAGGCGGCGCGCTGGAACTGCCGCAGCCGCTCCACCAGGCGCTCGCCGTCGTCCTCGTCGGCCCCGGCCATGCGCTGCTCGAGCTCGGCGGCCAACGCCGGCCGATCCGGCGGTGAGTCGAAGATGCGCTCGTCGATCAGCTCATCGAGCAGCAGCGGATGCGAGGCGATCTGCTCGGTCAGGAAGTCGCCGTGCGAGGCCAGCTCGACCAGGCGCAGCCGGGCGCGCGCGTTGTGCAGCAGCAGCGCAAGGTAGGCCGAGCGCGCGCCGATGGCCTCCAGCACCCGCAGCAAACGGCGCAGCGCGGGCAGCGGCTCACGCGTAGCTGCGGCGGCCGCCACCAGCACCGGCAGCAGCGCGGCAAGGCGTCGACCACCGACCGCGTCGAGCCGCTGCACGAACGGCAGCTGGCGAAAATCCAGCAGCAGCTGGGCGGCCGCGGTGCTATCGGCGATCCCGGCGCGCTCCAGTCGCCCCGCCAGCGTCGGCCGGTCGGCATCCTCCAGCTGCGGCAATTCCTGCGCGACGCCATCCGCCGGCGCGCCGGAGCCGGCGCCAAACACGATGGCGCGAAATATCTCCGCCACATGCTGCCGATGACGATCGATCTCGGCGCGCAGTTCGGTCCAGCCGTCCAGACTCATGGCCAGCGCCAGCAGCTCGCGCTCGAGTGGGGCTTCCGGCAGCTGGTGCGCCTGCAGATCGGCGCGCATCTGCAGCCGGTTCTCCAGTCGCCGCAGGAAAATATAGGCCGCGTCGAGCTCGGCCACGGCGTCGACCGGCAACAGCTTGGCACCCACCAGCAGCACCAATGCCTGGCGCAATGACGTGGTCTGCAGCCGCCGGTCCTGGCCGCCGCGGATCAGCTGGAATGACTGCACGATGAATTCAATCTCGCGGATGCCGCCGTCACCGAGCTTGATGTGGTCGGCCAGCTCGCGGCGCTGCACCTCGCGTTCGATCAGCGCCTTCATCTCGCGCAACGAATCGAACACGCCGAAATCGAGGTAGCGGCGATAGACGAACGGCTGTATCGCGCTGCGAAACAGTTCCGCATAGCCGCTCTGGTTGGTGACCGCGCGCGCCTTGACCCAGGCGTAGCGCTCCCAGTCGCGCCCGTGAATCTGCAGGTAATCCTCCAGCGCCGCCGCATTCGATACCAGTGGGCCGCTGTCGCCATTGGGGCGCAGGCGCAGGTCGACGCGAAACACGAAGCCGTCGGCGGTGGGTTGTTCCAGCAGCCGTATCAGCGCCTGTCCCAGGCGCGTGAAGAATTCCTGGTTGCTGATCGAATTCGCGCCATCGGTGTCCCCGCCCTGCGGATACAGCAGCACCAGATCGATATCGGAGGAGAAATTCAATTCACCGCCGCCGAGTTTGCCCATGGCGACAATGATCAGCTGCTGCGCCACCTGTTGTTCCGAGCGCGGCTGTCCATAACGCATCGTCAGGGCGCGCAGTGCGAACTCGTGCGCCAGGCACAGCGCCAGGTCCGCGGCGCGCGACAGATCCGCAAGGGTTTCGCTCAGGCTGGCCCACCCGGCCAGATCGCGCCAGGCGATACGGGCGAACTCGGCGCGGCGCCAGCGGCGCAGCCGCGCCATGAACTGCGCCTCCACGTCCGCTGCGCCGGGCTGCGGCACCGGTGACAGCGGCGGCAGCGCCGGCAGCGCCATCGGGGCGCCGGCAAAGCGCTGCCCGGCGCGCGCCACCAGCGCCGTGACCAGCTCCGGGTCGCGACACAGCGCATCGAGCAGGAAATCGCTCGCCGCCAGCACATCCGGCACGCTAAGCGCGATGTCCGGGGGCAGCTGCGCCAGCGCGGCGTATACGGATGGGGCGCGCTCCGCCAGTACCGACATCGCGCGGCTGCGAGCCGCTTCGATCGACTTCATGGGTGAACTCTACGGCCGGGCGGCGTCCCTGTCTGCCCGCGGCTGCTGCATAATCGGCGCTGCGCGACCGACGGGGGAAGCTGATGAGCTACGTAGACAACAGTCTCATTCCTGATGAGCAGGTGGTGTTCAGGACACGGCTGCACCTGATTATCTTCTTTATACCGCTGGTGCTGCTCGCGATCAGCATCTGCCTGTTCGTCTACAGCGTGCCGGTGGCGGCGGAGAGCGTGCTGGCCCTGGCGGTACTGTGGTTCCTGGTGAAGTACGTGGATTACGCCAGCTCCGAGTTCGCGGTAACCAACAAGCGCGTCATCATCAAGGTCGGAGTGCTGCGGCGGCGCACGGTGGAAATGCTCAACACCAAGGTGGAAGCCATAGGCGTCAACCAGGGCATCCTCGGCCGCATCCTCGGATACGGCAACATCGTGGTGACCGGCACCGGAGGTACCAACGAAGTCTTCAACGGCATCAGCTCACCGCTCGAGTTCCGGCGTGCGGTGCAGGCGCACAGCTCCTGAAGTCTTAAGCCGGGTCCTCGATACGCCGCACTGCGACCCGTACCTTGAGCCGGTGTGAACCGCCGCCCAGGATGACGCCGCGCAGCGGCGACACGTCGCCAAAGTCGCGGCCCCAGGCCAGCGCCACGTGGTCCTGGCCGGCAATGACGTTGTTGGTCGGATCAAAGCCGATCCAGCCGAACGGCGGTGCAAACACCGCCACCCAGGCGTGCGAGGCATCCGCACCGCGCAGCGGCGGCACGATGCCGTCACGATCCGCCGCGCCTGCGCCTGCGCCGGCGACTGCTGACGCGGCCGCGGTGTCAGCACCGGGCTGCCGCCCATCGTCGCCGTCATCGACGTCATCGACGTCATCGACGTCATCGTCGTCGTCATCGTCACCGTCTTGGTCAGCGGCGCTCGCGGGCTCAGGCCCATGGGTACGCAGGTAGCCGCTCACGTAGCGTGCCGACAGGCCGACGCTGCGCAGGCAGGCAATCATCAGATGCGCGAAGTCCTGGCATACGCCGCTGCGGCTGGCCAGCACCTGCAGCAGCGGGGTCGAAATCTCGGTGCTGCCGGGAGCATAGGTGAAGTCGCGCCGAATCTTGGCCATCAGCGCGCTGCACACGGTGGCTACGCTGGTTCCGGGGCGCAGGCAATCGCGCGCGTAGTCGCCGAGCACGGTCTTGATGCGCACGTAGGGCGACTCGCCGCGAAAGCGCATCGCCTCGAGCCACTCGGGCTCGCGGCCGCGGGCGTTGTAGCACAGCTGCTCGCGCACCCGCTCCCAGCTCTCGACCTGCTTGAAGTCCCAGTCCGGCAGCGCATCCAGCCGCACGTCCATCTCGGCCACCACCTGCAGACGGTTGTGCGGCCGATCGAGCTCGACCCGAGTGACCCAGTTGCCGAACGCATCCACGTACTCGGCCGAGACCGCCGGCTGCGGCGTGATGTCGATCCGATGCAGCACGCAGTGCTGGCGCTCGGTGTTGCGCGGCGTGAGATGCAGTTGCTGATGCGCATGCACTACGTCGCGGCGGTAGCGGTACACCGTCTCGTGACGCACGGCATAGTGCACCGCGCTCACGAGGCCACCGCGTGCAAATCGACGTCCACCAGCGAGAAGTGGCGCAGCGCGAGTCGATCGGAGTATCCCCCGGCCGCGGCCGCCAGCGCTATGAGCGCCGCCGCCAGCGCCGCGCGCCGCTCGACTCCCGTCTGGCCCTCATCCTCGACGCCTGCGGTGCCGATTGCGGCCAGCTTTGCCATCGGATCCTCGAGCGGTTCGGCGGCCTGGGTACTGAGCGACTCGGCCAGCGCTGCCAGCGTGTCGCGCAACACCCGCCACTGGAATGCCAGCGCACGCGGGCTGGCCGGCTCGAAGATCAACAGCTGCAGCACCGGCGCCAGCTGTGGCGTCGCCACGTAGCGCGTGCGGTAGGTGATGCTGACGCCGCCGACATCCAGCAGCCACTCGAGCTCGCCCTGCGGCAGCGGCTCGGTCGTAACCGGCCCCGGTGCCGTCAGTCGCGCGGCCACCAGGCCGGCGAGAAACTGGATGCGCTCCAGCCGCCGCCCGAGCATCAGCATGCGCCAGCCATCGTCCTGCGTCATGTCGTCGAGCGCGAAACCGCACAGCGCGGTCAGCGACACCAGCAGCCGATCCAGGCTCTCGAGCGGGTCGGCCAGCGTCGCCCCGGCCTGGTGAAAGTGTCGCTGCATGACGCTGATCGAGCGCCAGTGCTCGGCCGACAAGCGGCTGCGCGACTGCGTCGCGCACCAGCCGAGCCTTCCCAGGTCCGCGGTCAGTCCGAACTCCAGCGCATCGTCATACACACCCTCGACCGGATCGCCGTCGGCGGTCAGCACACCGTAGCGCACGCATTGCTCGCGCGCGCTGCGCCAGATGGCGGTATTGGTGCGCATCGCCAGCGTCGCGCGCAGCAGGCGCGCCTTGTCCTCGCAGCGCTCGGAATAGCGGCCGAGCCAGTACAGGTTTTCCACCAGCTGCGAGGGCAGGTCGTCGTGGCGCAGGTAGCGCTGCGGCGCGGCTGCAGCCGGCCTGACCGCCGGCGCCGCCGGATCGCTCAGCACCCACACGTCCTTGCTGCCGCCACCGCGCTGGCTCGACACGATGTCGACCACGCCTTCGGCGGCGATGCGCGCCAGTCCGCCCGGCATGACCTCGTATCCGCCCGGGGTCGCCACCGCATACACGCGCATGGTCAGCGTGCGTGGCGCCAGGCGCACGTTGGCGCCGGCGCGCCAGGTCGGCGCCTGCGACAACGACACCCGCTCCTGCGCCACGTAGGCGTACGGGCGGCTGCGCAAGCGCACGATCAGTGCAGCGATGTCCTCTTCGCCCAGGTCGCGGCCGAAGCGCGGCTCGAACTTCTGGTTCGGGAACGTCGGCTTCACCACCAGGCGGTCCAGGTGCGCGATCGCGTACTCGAGCGCCGGCTTCTCGCCGCACCACCAGGTGGCCACCGACGGCAGCCGCAGCGACTCGCCGAGCAGCACGCGCGCCGCTCCAGGCAGGAAGCCAAGCCAGGCGGCCGACTCCAGTACCCCGCTGCCGAGCGCGTTGGCGATCACCACCCGCCGGGCGCGCACCGCGCCCAGCAAGCCGGGCACACCGAGCGCGGAATCCGCGCGCAGCTCCAGCGGGTCGCAGAAGTCATCGTCCAGCCGCCGCAGGATCGCATGCACGCGCCGCAGCCCGGACAGCGTCTTCAGGAACACGCTGTCGTCGCGCACCGTCAGGTCCTGGCCGAGCACCAGCGGCAATCCGAGCTGGCGCGCAAGATAGGCATGTTCGAAGTAGGTTTCGTTGAACGGGCCGGGGGTCAGTACCACCACCAGCGGCGGGCTGCCGTCGTCCGCCATGCGGGTCAGGCTCTGGCGCAGCGTATGGAAAAACCCGCTCAGCGGCCGGGTACCGAGCTGATTGACCAGCCCGGGCAGCACGCGCGCGATGATGGCGCGATTCTCCAGCGCATAGCCCGGCCCCGACGGCGTCTGCGTGCGATCGTTCAGCACCCACCAGCGCCCGTCGGGCGCGCGCGCCAGGTCGGCCGCGTACAGGTGCAGCCAGGTATCCCCCGGCGGCCGGATGCCGTGCGCCGCCCAGAGAAAATTCGGATGGCCGAACGCGAGCTCCGCCGGCACCACGCCCTCTGCAATCAGCTGCTGGGGTCCGTACAGGTCGGCCAGCAGCGCGTTGAGCAGCTGCGCGCGCTGCATGATGCCGGCCTCGAGTTCGCGCCACTCGCGATGATCGATCAGCAGCGGCAGCGGGTCGAGCTGCCACGGCCGGTCGCGGCCCTGTGGGTCGGCGTACACGTTGTAGGTGACGCCGTTCTCGATGATCAGTCGCCGCGTCATGTCGACGCAGCGGCGCACCGTGTCCGCCCCGCCGCTCGACAGGTGCTCGATCAGCGGTCGCCAGTGGGCGCGGATAGAACCGTCGCGCTCCAGCAGCTCGTCGTAGCGCTGCGCACTACCCGGGTAGAGAAAGGGATTGGTTTCCGCCATCGTGAGACCGGACATGTGCGGGTGAGGCAGCTAACCTGCGCGGCGCAGATCGAGCGTGAACGGGAATTCGGGATTCACCGGTTCGGCCGGTGCGAACACCGCACCAGCCGCCGCCGCGACGCTCGCGGGCGTGTACCCGATACGAAAAAATCTCCCCAGGCGCCGGCTCTCGGCTTCGAACGAGTTGACCGGGAAGGTGTGATAGCTGCGGCCACCCGGGTGCGTGACGTGATACTGGCAGCCGCCGAGCGAGCGCTGCATCCAGGTGTCGACCAGATCAAAGGTCAAGGGCGAGTTGACTCCGAGGCGCGGGTGCAGCGCCGATGATGGCTGCCACGCACGATAGCGCACCCCGGCGACGAATTCTCCTACCGTACCGGTGGGCTGCAGCGGCACACGCCGGCCATTGCAGGCGATGGCGTAGCGATCGGGCGCCATGCCGGTGACCTTGACCTGCACCCGCTCCACCGAGGAGTCGACATAGCGCACCGCGCCGCCGGCCGTGCCCTCCTCCCCCATCACATGCCAGGGCTCGAGCGCCTGGCGCAATTCAAATTCCACTCCCAGGGCCGCGAAGTCGCCGTACTTGGGAAAGCGGAATTCGACATGCGGCGCGAACCAGGCCGGCTCCAGCCGGTAGCCGGCGGCCTGCTGTTCGGCCAGCACATCGCGAAAATCCTGCTCGACGAAGTGCGGCAGCATGAATCGATCGTGCAGTTCCGTGCCCCAGCGCACCAGCCGCGCGGGCCGATACGGCGACTGCCAGAAGCGCGCCACCAGCGAGCGCAGCAGCAGCTGCTGCGTCAGGCTCATGCGATGGTGCGGCGGCATCTCGAACGCGCGCAGCTCCAGCAGGCCCAGCCGACCATTGGGACCGTCGGGCGAATACAGCTTGTCGATGCAGAACTCGGTGCGATGGGTATTGCCGGTGACGTCGATCAGAAGATTACGCAGCAGCCGATCGGTGAGCCAGGGCGGCACCTCGGCACCCGGTACCGGCAGCTGCTGGAACGCCAGCTCCAGTTCGTACAGCGAGTCGTTACGCGCCTCGTCCACGCGCGGCGCCTGCGACGTCGGTCCGACGAACAAACCCGAGAAAAGGTACGACAGCGACGGATGGTTGTGCCAGTACGCCAGCAGGCTCGCCAGCAGATCCGGCCGGCGCAGGAACGGCGAATCGGCGGCCGTGGCACCGCCGAGCACGAAATGATTGCCGCCGCCGGTGCCGGTGTGGCGGCCGTCGAGCATGAATTTCTCGGTGCCGAGACGCTGCTCGCGTGCCGCCCGGTACAGGAACGTGGTGCGCTCGACCAGCTCGGCCCAGTCGTGCGCGGGCTGGATGTTGGCCTCGATCACCCCCGGATCAGGTGTGATGCGAAAGCTCTCCAGGCGCGGATCGCGTGGCGGCTCGTAGCCCTCCAGCATCACCGGCTGGGCCAGCTGTGCCGCGGTGGCCTCCACTGCGGCCACCAGCTGCAGGTAGTCTTCGGCGCGTTCGGTCGGCGGCATGAACACATACAGCACCCCATCGCGCGGCTCGGCGCACATCGCGGTGCGCGTGATCCAGGCGGCCGACTCGTGCGCCGCCGGCACGCGATCGGTCACCGCGACGGTTGCCGCGCCGGGGCGCGGCTGCAGCCGCGGCGGCGCGGCCGCCTCCAGCGGCGGGAAACCCTGCATCGGGTCGGGCGCATGCACATACGGATACTCGCTGCGTGTCACCCAGGGCTGCGAATCCAGCGGCAGCCGGTAGCCCATGGGCGAGTCGCCGGGAATCAGGTAGCAGCGTGCGTCACGCATGAACCAGGGCCCGCTGTGCCAGTGCGTGCTGGCCGCATCGCGCCCGATCGGCAGCGCATAGCCGGCAATGCGATCCAGGCCCTGTGAGAACACCCGCAGCAGGCGAGCGCGCTCCTGTGCATCGTCCAGCCTGGAATCGAACGGATCGACGTTGATCGGCAGCCGGCGCTCGCGCCACAGGTAATAGAACACGTCCTCAAACCCAGGGAACACGTGGCGCGCATCCAGCCCCAGCCGCGCGGCCAGGGTCTGCAGGAATTTCTGCGCCATCTCCGCTGACACGCCGTAGTCATGGTTTTCATCGGCGATCAGCGCCGCATCGCGCCACACCGGTTCGCCATCGCGGCGCCAGAAGCAGTTGAGCGACCAGCGCGGCAGCTGCTCGCCCGGATACCACTTGCCCTGGCCGAAGTGCACCAGGCTGTGCGGCGCGTAGTGATCGCGCAGGCGGTGATAGAGCTGCGCGGCCAGGCGGCGCTTGTTCGGACCCATCGCCTCGGTGTTCCATTCGGCGCCTTCCGGATCGTCGAGCGAGACGAAGGTCGGCTCCCCGCCCATCGTCAGGCGTACATCGCAGGCCTTCAGGTCGGCGTCGATCGCTCCGCCGAGGCGCTCGATCGCCGCCCACTGCGCCTCGCTGTAGGGTTTGGTGACGCGCGGGGCTTCCCAGACGCGCACCACCGACATGCTGTGCTCGAACTGCACCTCGGACTCGTCCACCGCGCCGCTGACCGGCGCCGCCGACGACGGCTCGGGCGTGCAGGCGAGCGGAATGTGCCCCTCCCCGGCGAGCAGCCCCGAGGTCGGATCCAGTCCGATCCAGCCGGCGCCGGGCAGATAGACTTCGCACCAGGCGTGCAGGTCGGTGAAGTCGGCCGCAGGTCCGGACGGGCCGTCGAGCGCCTTCAAATCGCTCTTGAGCTGGATCAGGTAGCCGGACACGAAGCGCGCCGCCAGGCCCAGATGCCGCAGCAGCTGCACCAGCAGCCAGCTCGAGTCGCGGCACGAGCCGGCCGCGCGCGCCAGCGTCTGTTCCGGCGCCTGCACCCCCGGTTCCATGCGGATCAGGTAGCGGATATCGCCCGCCAGGCGCTGATTCAGAGCCACCAGGAAATCGATGGTGCGCGTCGGGCTGCGCGCTATGCGTGCCAGATATTCGGCAAATAAAGGCGTCGCCTCCAGCGGCAGCAGATACGGCGCCAGCTCCGACAGCTCCGTGGCCTCGTACTGGAACGGGACCGACTCGGCGTACGGCTCCAGGAAGAAGTCGAACGGATTGAGTACCGCCATCTCGGCGATCAGATCGACCTCGACCCGAAACTCGCGTGTGCGTTCCGGGAACACCAGGCGCGCCAGGTAGTTGGCCTGCGGATCCTGCTGCCAATTGACGAAGTGCTGCGCCGGCTCGACGCGCAGCGAGTACGACAGGATGCGGGTGCGGCAGTGTGGCGCCGGCCGCAGGCGCACCAGCTGCGCCCCCAGGCTGACCGGGCGGTCGTAGCGATAATGGCTGACGTGATTCAGCGCGACATGGATCGACACGGGCTTTTCGGCTTCGCCATTGGGCTTTCCGGAGCTGCAGCAGCCCATGATGCCGCAATAATGGGCCGCTCCGCACGAATGCCCATCACAGGTGCAGCCGCAGGCGCCGCTGCCCGCAAACGGCGCACCGGGGCCAAAAAAAAGCCCCGCATAGCGGGGCCTTGAGGTATTGCGCGAAACGGGGGGGGTCTTGCTTCGCGACTTTTCGGGCTTGATGGACTGGCGTCCACCTCACCCTGAAACCCACTATACGCCAGAATTTTCGTTTGTAAAGTGAACCATTCGTTACATATACATTACCCGGAAATCATCTGGGAATGCGCCGATTCGCCGGCGGTTCAGCCGCGGTTCAGCCGCGGTTCAGCCACGCTTCAGGCTCAGGCACCACGGGCGCCAGCCGGCGCTCGGGGCTGCCTGCAAGTGCGTGCCGCCAAACGAAAAGCCCGCAAAACGAAAAGGCCGGAAGTCTCCTTCCGGCCTTTTCCGGTCGTTGTGACCGTCGAAGATGAACTTAGCGGTAACGCGGGTGCGTTACATGTCCATCCCGCCCATGCCGCCCATGCCGCCGCCGGGTCCATGGCCGTGCTCAGCCTCTTCCTTCGGAGCTTCTGCGATCATGACTTCGGTGGTCAGCAGCAACCCGGCCACGGAGGCCGCATTCTGCAGCGCCAGCCGCGTCACCTTGGTCGGATCCAGGATGCCGGCCTCGATCAGGTCGCCGAACACTCCGGTCGCAGCGTTGTAGCCGTAGCTGCCCTTGCCGTCCTTGACCTTATTGAGGATCACGGCGGCATCTTCGCCGGCGTTCTCAACGATCTGACGCAGCGGCTCCTCGATCGAACGCCGCAGGATGGCAATACCGATGGTCTGGTCCTCGTTGGCTCCCTCGAGCTTGTCGAGCGCCTTCTGGGCACGGATCAGCGCCACGCCGCCGCCCGGCACCACGCCTTCCTCGACCGCGGCACGGGTAGCATGCAGGGCATCCTCGACGCGCGCCTTCTTCTCTTTCATCTCGATCTCGGTGGCAGCGCCGACCTTGATCAGCGCCACGCCGCCGGACAGTTTCGCAACTCGCTCCTGCAGCTTCTCCTTGTCGTAGTCGGAGGTGGCTTCCTCGATCTGCTGGCGAATCGACTCGACGCGCGCCTTGATGTCGCTCGCCTTGCCGTGGCCGTCGATGATGGTGGTGTTCTCTTTCTCCACCAGAATCTTCTTCGCCTCACCCAGGTCGTTCAGCGACACCTTCTCGAGCGACAGGCCGACTTCGTCCGAAATCACGGTACCGCCGGTGAGCACACCGATATCCGCCAGCATCGCCTTGCGACGATCGCCGAAGCCCGGTGCCTTCACCGCCGCGACCTTGAGGATGCCGCGGATGTTGTTCACCACCAGGGTCGCGAGCGCCTCACCCTCGACGTCCTCGGCGACTACCAGCAGCGGGCGACCCGCCTTGGCGACGCCCTCCAGCACCGGCAGCAGCTCGCGGATGTTGCTGATCTTCTTGTCGACCAGTAGTACGTACGGCTTCTCCAGCTCGGTCGACTGATTGGCCTGGTTGTTGATGAAATACGGCGACAGGTAGCCGCGATCGAACTGCATGCCTTCGACCACCTCGAGCTCGTTATCGAGCCCTGAGCCTTCCTCGACCGTGATCACGCCTTCCTTGCCGACCTTCTCCATCGCATCCGCAATCGTCTTGCCGATGCTCTCGTCGGAGTTGGCGGAAATGGTGCCGACCTGGGCGATCGCCTTGCTGTCCTTGCACGGCTTGCTGAGCTTCTTGAGCTCCTCGATGGCCGCGGTCACGGCCTTGTCGATGCCGCGCTTGACGTCCATCGGGTTGCGGCCCGAGGCCACGGCCTTGAGGCCTTCGCGGATGATCGCCTGCGCCAGTACGGTCGCAGTGGTGGTGCCATCGCCGGCTTCATCGGAGGTGTTGGACGCGACTTCCTTCACCATCTGCGCGCCCATGTTCTCGAACTTGTCCTTGAGCTCGATCTCTTTCGCGACCGAGACGCCGTCCTTGGTGACGGTCGGGGCGCCGAAGCTCTTCTCGAGCACGGCATTGCGGCCCTTGGGGCCGAGCGTCGCCTTTACGGCGTTCGCCAGGATGTTGACGCCCCGGAACATGCGTTGCCGGGCATCGTCACTAAACCGAACTTCTTTCGCTGCCATTGTCGTAGTCCTCGGATGAATTACTTGCCTTCGATGATGGCCATGACGTCTTCTTCACGCATGACCACGAGGTCTTCGCCCTCGACTTTCACCTCAGTGCCGCTGTACTTGCCGAACAGGATCTTGTCGCCGACCTTGATGTCGAGCGGACGCACCTTTCCGTCTTCCAAAATCTTTCCCTTGCCGACCGCAACGATCTTGCCCTGGACGGGCTTCTCAGCCGCAGTGTCCGGAATTACGATGCCGCCTGGTGATGTGCGCTCTTCCTCGAGACGCTTGACGATCACGCGGTCATGAAGAGGACGGATCTTCATGGTTTCCTCCATTGATTAAGTTAAATCGAGCTGTTTTACGCGCCGGCGGACTATTCGGCCGCCCGCACCGGTCGAGTGTTAGCACTCTCCCTGGTTGAGTGCTAATGATAGCGCCAAACGATGGAGTTTCAACCCCCAAGGGGCAAAGATTTGGGCTCCGCGAAACCAAGCTTCGAGCAACCCGCATCCCAAGTGCTTGATCGGCAAGTACAGACCGAAAAACCCGGTGTGCGCGGACTGTGCCCCAGCGCACCTTCGCGTAACCCCGCGGTCTGAGACAATCACGTGCTTTGCCACCAATGCGGGAACCGGTCATGAAGCGGGTCGACATGGGCGCCAGGCGCGCCAGGCGCCGTTTCGCTTCGATGAGCCTCGCGGGTCTGGCCCTGCTGCTGCTGCCGCACGCGAGCCTGGCGGCCAGCAGCGCCGACGTCGACGCGGTCGTCAGCCAGACGCACGCGACCAAATCCGGCGATGATTTCCTGCCACCGGAGCAGGCCTTCATCTTCAGCGCCAGCGCCGACAGTCCCGAGCGCGTGCGCCTCAACTGGGTCATCGCCCCCGGCTACTATTTATACCGCGACCGCATCAAAGCCAGCAGCGATGCGGCGACGCCGAGCGTGGGTGCTCCCGAGTTTCCGCAAGGCCAGGTCAAGAACGACGAGTACTTCGGCAAGCAGGTGGTCTATCACAACGAGCTCGTAGTCCCGCTGCCGGTCAAGCGCAATGGGGGCGGCGAGATCAACCTGCCGTTGACCGTCACCTATCAAGGCTGCGCCGAAGCCGGCCTGTGCTACCCGCCCGTGACTCATACCGTGTCGGTGCTGCTGCCCGCGACTGCCGGCGGCGGCGCAGGGGCCGGCCCCACCGCGACCGCCACTGGCACCGCCACCGCGACCGCGACCGCCGGAGCGCACACCGGGACTTACGTCTCCGAGCAGGATCGGCTGGCGGCGCTGCTCAGGTCGGGGAGCCTTGCGGCGGTGTTGCTGCAGTTTTTTGTCGGCGGCCTGCTGCTGGCATTCACCCCGTGCGTCCTGCCGATGGTGCCGATTCTCTCCGGCCTGATCGTCGGGCAGGGCAAGAGCGTCACTACCGCGCGCGCATTTTCGCTGTCGCTGACCTACGTGCTTGGCATGGCGGTCACCTACACCGTCACCGGCGCGCTGTTCGCCGCTGCCGGCAAGCAGGTGCAGGCGGTGTTCCAGCAGCCGTGGATCATCATGCTGTTCGCGGCGCTGTTCGTTGCCATGGCGCTGTCGATGTTCGGCCTGTTCACACTGCAGATGCCGGGCTTCATCCAGACCCGCGTCGCCCAGTTGAGCAACCGCCAACGCGGCGGCAGCTTCGGCGGCGTGGCCGTCATGGGCATGCTGTCGGCGTTGATCGTCACCACCTGCGTCGGACCGGTGCTGGTGGCGGCGCTGATCGTCATCGGCCAGACTGGTGACGTGCTGCGCGGCGCCGCGGCGCTGTTCGCGATGAGCCTCGGTATGGGGGTACCGCTGCTGATCGTGGGCAGTTCGGCCGGGCGCTGGATGCCGCGCGCCGGCGCCTGGATGGACAGCGTCAAGCGCCTGTTCGGCGCGCTGATGCTGGCGCTGGCGGCATGGATGCTCGGGCGCATCGTGCCGGCGCGCTGGACGCTGCTGCTGTTTGCCGTGCCGGCCATCGCCGCGGCCATCGTGCTGTGGGGCTTCGTGCCGGTGACGCACGCCCGGCGTGCCATTCGGGCCGGCGGTGATCGCGCCGCGGGTCAGCGTGCACCCGGTGCCAGCCCGGCGCTGTGGGCGGCACGCAGCGCGGCGCTGGTCGTGGCGCTGTACGCGCTGGCACTGCTGCTGGGAGCCGCGCGCGGCGGCGAGGACCTGCTGCATCCGCTGGCAAGCCGCTCCGCGGCAGCCGAGGAGCCGGCGTTCACCAGCATCGCCTCGGTGGCCGACCTGCAGCGCGAGGTCCAGGCGGCAACCGCCGCGCACCAGGCGGTGATGCTCGATTTCTATGCCGACTGGTGCACCTCCTGCAAGGAGATGCAGCGCTACACCTTCACCGACCCGGGAGTGCGCGCCGCGCTCAAGTCGATGCGGCTGCTGCGTGCGGACGTCACGGCCAATAATGCCGATGATCAGGCGCTGCTGCACCAGTTCCAGATTTACGGCCCACCGACCATCGCGATCTACGATGCACTCGGGCATGAACACCAGGAGTACCGCGTCGTGGGCTACATGAAGGCGCCGGAGTTTGCCGCGCTGCTGCACCAGGCGCTGCCGAGCGGCTAGCGCCGCCGCAATCGAGCCGGATTTCAATGCCGCCAGCCTCGCGCACACTGGTGATGGTGCTGGTCGCCCTGGCCGGCGTGCTGGCCGGTTTCGTCTCGTATCGGGCTGCGCGAGCGCCAGCCTCGATCAGCGCGGTCGCGCCGCCCGCGATCGCCGCTCAGCCGGCCGACCTGGACGACAAGCCGGCGCCCTCACCCGAGGGCGCCCCAAGCCGGCCGATCCCGGACACGGTGCCGGACCTGACCATGCCGGATCTGAGCGGGCAGCAAAAGTCGCTGCGCGGTTTTCTCGGCCACCCGCTGATCATCAATTTCTGGGCCACCTGGTGCGCGCCCTGCCGGCGCGAGATTCCGCTGCTGCAGCAGCTGCGCCGCGCCTACCAGGGCGACGGCCTTACGGTGGTGGGTATCGCGGTGGACTTTCGAACCGCGGTGGCCGACTACCTGCGCCACCAGGCGATCGACTACCCGCTGCTGATCGGCGAGGACTCGGGCCTGGCCGCGGCCGAGCAATTCGGCATGCAGACGGTGCTGCCGTTTTCGGTGTTCGCCGACGCCCAGGGCCGCATCGTGGCGCTCAAGATCGGCGAACTGCATCGGGATGAGGCCGACTATATTCTCGCCACCATGCGCGGTCTGGCGGCCGGAACCCTGACCCTCCCGCAGGCGCGCGCGGGCATCGCACAGCGGCTTCGGGAGCTGGCGGCGGAGCGCGCCAGGGCCGGCGTAAAGGAATCCTAATTCCGGCATGATCCCTGCATGATCGCGTTAGTTTTGCCAGAGATTAGGCAAATTGCCCGAAATTAGGTAGATTCTCGCGCCACCGGGGGGACTTGCGCGCGCTGGCGGGCGCCCATCTGCGCGGCGACGTCTACACGATCGGGAGCTCATCGATGGACATACGAAAAATCAAAAAAATGATCGAGCTGCTCGAGGAATCGGGCATCGCCGAAATCGAGATCAAGGAGGGTGAGGAAACGCTGCGCATCGCGCGCGTGCTGCCCGGCCAGCCGACCACCACCTACATGGCCGCGCCGCTGCAGCAGCAGCCGTTGATTGCCGCCGCACCGCCGCCGGTCGCGGTTGAGGCGGTCGCGCCGGCAGAGGCGCCCGCCAAGGCCTCAGGTCCGCTGCGGGCCGGGGTCGGCGAACACATCGTTACCGCGCCCATGGTGGGCACCTATTATTCGGCCCCGACGCCGGGCGCCAAGCTGTTCGTCGAGCTCGGTGATGTGGTCGAGGTGGGCCAGGTGCTGTGCATCATCGAGGCCATGAAGATGATGAACCAGATCGAGTCCGAGAAGGCCGGCAAGGTCAAGGCCATCATGGTAAAGAATGGCGAACCGGTCGAGTTCGGTCAGCCGCTGTTCATCGTCCAGTAAGCACCATGCGCTGACGGGCCCCGCCGCAAAACAACCACGCCGATGCTGGAAAAAATCGTCATTGCCAATCGCGGCGAGATCGCGCTGCGCATCCTGCGCGCCTGTCGCGAGCTCGGCATCAAGACCGTGGCCGCGCACTCCACCGCGGATGCGAATCTCAAGCACGTGTTGCTGGCCGACGAATCGGTGTGCATCGGGCCGCCACCCTCGGCGCTGAGTTACCTCAACATGCCGGCCCTGATCAGTGCCGCGGAAGTCACCGACTCGGTCGCGATCCATCCAGGCTACGGCTTCCTGTCCGAGAACGCCGACTTCGCCGAGCGCGTGGAGAAGAGCGGCTTCATCTTCATCGGCCCTAAGGCCGAGACCATCCGCCTGATGGGCGATAAGGTGTCGGCCATCGGGGTCATGCGCAGCCACAACGTGCCCTGCGTGCCCGGCTCCGGCAGCGCGCTCACCGACAATGCGGATGAGAACCTGCGCATCGCGCGCGACATCGGCTACCCGATCATCATCAAGGCCTCGGGCGGGGGCGGTGGCCGCGGTATGCGGGTGGTGCACTCCGAAGGTGCACTGCTGAGCTCGATCGCCGTCACCAGAGCGGAAGCGCTGGCCGCGTTCGGCAACGATTCGGTCTACATGGAGAAATTCCTGGAGCGGCCGCGCCACATCGAATTCCAGATCCTCGCCGATCATCACGGCAATGTGATCAGCCTGGGCGAGCGTGACTGCTCGATGCAACGCCGGCACCAGAAGGTGATCGAAGAGGCTCCGGCGCCCGGCATCACCCCCAAGCAGCGCCGCCTGATGGGCGAGCGCTGCGTCGAGGCCTGCCGCGCGGTCGGCTATCGCAGCGCCGGCACGCTCGAGTTTCTCTACCAGGACGGCGAGTTCTACTTCATAGAGATGAATACCCGCATCCAGGTCGAGCATCCGGTCACCGAACTGGTCACCGACATCGACCTGGTCAAGGCGCAGCTGACCATCGCCGCCGGCGAGCCGCTGCAGTACGAACAGGCCGACGTGCAGATTCGCGGTCACGCGATCGAGTGCCGCATCAATGCCGAGGACGCCCGCACCTTCATGCCCTCCCCCGGCCCGATCCGGCTGTGGCATCCGCCCGGCGGTCCGGGCATCCGCGTCGACAGCCATGTCTACTCCGGCTATAGCGTGCCGCCGTATTACGACTCCCTGATCGGCAAGCTGATCGCTCATGGCGATACGCGCGAAACCGCGATCGCGCGCATGCGCAACGCGCTGTCCGAACTGGTGGTCGAAGGCATCAAGACCAACACCGCGTTGCACCAGGAAATCCTGGCGCATGCCGCTTTCCACACCGGTGGACTCGACATTCATTACCTGGAGCGACGCCTGGGACTGAAGTGACGCGATGTCGTATCTCGAGCTGAGCTTCGAGCTCGACCACCTCGACCCGCAGGCAGCCGAAAGCGCCTGCATGCAGAGCGGCGCGCTGTGCGTCACCTTTTCCGATGCCAGCGATGAACCGGTACTCGAGCCGCGGCCGGGCGAGATGCGGCTGTGGCGACAAACCCGGCTGCAGGCGCTCTATCAGGCACAGCGTGCCGACGCCGCATTGATCGTCACGCTCGCGGCCGCGCTCGGTATCGATGCGCTGCGGCTGCGGGCGCGCGCGGTTGCCGATCGGGCCTGGGAGCGCGAATGGCTGCGCGATTTTCACGCCATGCGTTTCGGTGCGCGGCTGTGGATCTGCCCGCGGCATGAGTCGGTGCCCGATCCGCAAGCGGTGGTGGTGCGGCTCGACCCCGGCCTCGCCTTCGGTACCGGCACCCATCCATCCACCGCCATGTGCCTGCAGTGGCTCGACGGCACGCCCCTGTGCGGCAGCACGGTAGTGGACTACGGCTGCGGCGCCGGCGCGCTGGCGATCGCGGCGCTGAAGCTGGGCGCGCGCCGCGCGTATGCATTCGATATCGACCCGCAGGCGCTGCTCGCCACGCGTGAGAATGCGGCCGACAACGCCGTGGCCGACCGCTTGCAACTGTGCGAGAAGGCGGCGGATATTGCGCACGGTTGCGACGTGCTGCTCGCCAATATCCTGGCGGAGGTGTTGATATCGCTGAATCAGCAGTTTGCGCAGCTGTTGCCGCCGGGTGCGCGCGTGCTGCTGGCCGGAATTCTTGCCGGCCAGGAGGCAGAAGTGGCGGCTGCCTTCCTGAAGTGGTTTGATATGGAACGCTTCGCCAGCCGCGATGGCTGGGTGGCGCTGGCCGGAATGCGCCGTTGAGCACACGCTCTTGAATTAACTTGGGATTCTCGATGTTTACCGTCTGCCCCAAGTGCACCCTGACGCTCGCCGTTACCGCGGCCGATCTGCGCACCGGGCAGGGCTATGTGCGCTGCGGGCGCTGCCTGAATGTGTTCAACGCGTTGCTGGCGCTGAGCGAGGAGCCCGCCGACGGCGGAACGCCGGTGCCGGTGTATTCGCAGGCCGATCCGGCATCCACCTCGCAGATCACCGCCGCGCTCGCCTCCTCCGCCAACGATGAAGAAGAATTCGAGGAAGCCCACCCGGCCCGGGTTCACATGCTGGCCGAGGTCGCGCAACGAAACCACCTGATCACCGAGAGTTCGAGCGATGGCGCCATCGAGAGTGAATCCAGCCTGGCGGACGGCACCGGAAGCTTTGAGACCATCGTGCTCGAAGGCGACGCGATCACCCAGACCGAGGAGTTCGTACCTGAAGAGTCGATCGACAATGAGATCGCTGCGCTGACCGAGCGCCTCAGCGTCGCCGCGCATCAATCGCAACAGGAGTCGCAGGGCTTCGGTCATGTGTATTACCAGAGCGCGCCCGCCGAACGCGCAGCGCAGCAGGATGCCGCGCCGGAGCCGGACGGCGACGCCAGCGCCGGCGACATCGCCGTCACCCGCCCGACGCACCGCGGCCGCTGGGTTGCCGGTTGCATCGCGCTGTTTGTGCTGCTGGTGCTGCAGGGCCTCAATCACTGGCGCGATGCGCTCGCCTCTTCGCCGAGCTTGAGCGCGCCGATGGGCCGGCTGTACGCCAGCCTGGGCGTGCCGCTCGATCCGCGCTGGAATCTGTCGGCGTACGAGGTTCGCCAGCAGGGCGCCGCCACCGACCCCGGCGACAGCCACGTGATCCGCGTGCGGGTAAGCGTCGCCAATCATGCCGCCGGCGCCCAACCGCTGCCGTTGCTGCGCCTGACGCTGCTGGATCGCTACGGCAAGCCGATCGCGGCGCGTGACCTGACGCCGGCGGAGTATTGGCCTTCCGGGCACCAGCCACGCACTTTCCTGGCACGCGATGAGCGCATCGACAGTGAGGTCGCGGTGCGTGACCCGGGCGCCGATAGTGCCAGCTTTGAACTCGATGTGTGCCTGAAGAACACCCACGGCGTGGTGCGTTGCGCCGGCGATACGAGCACCGTCGCGGCCCCGATTCCATGAACCTGCGCATCGCCCACTACCAGCTCGCCGGCCGGGCGCTGCTGGCGCCGATGGCCGGCGTGACCGACCGGCCCTTCAGGCAGCTCTGCCGTCGTTTTGGCGCGACGCTGGCGCCGGCGGAAATGCTCAGCGCCGACCAGCGACTGTGGAGCAGCAGTAAATCGCAGCGGCGCATGGACCACGACGGCGAACCCGAGCCACGCGTGGTGCAGCTGGCCGGCAGCCAACCGGCGGAGCTCGCGGCCGCGGCGCGCGTCAACATCGATCTGGGAGCGCAGATCATCGACATCAACATGGGCTGTCCGGCCAAGAAGGTCTGCAATCGCCACTGCGGTTCGGCGTTGCTGGCCGATGAAGTGCTGGTGGAACGCATACTGCACGCCGTGGTGCGCGCCGTGTCTGCGCCGGTGACTCTGAAGATCCGCACCGGGACCGATCCGATGCAGCGCAATGCAGCGCGCATCGCGGCTTTGGCACAAGCATGCGGCATAGCGGCGGTCGCCATCCATGGCCGCACGCGCAGCGATATGTTTCGCGGCGCCGCGGAATACGACACGATTCGACGGGCGCGCCGCCATGTCGACATTCCGCTGATCGCCAACGGCGATATCGATTCACCGCAGCGCGCGCGTGCGGTACTTGATTTCACCGGCGCAGAAGGAGTAATGATCGGCCGCGCGGCGCAAGGTGCACCATGGATTTTTCGCGATGTCAATGCGTATGTCGCAACCAATCAATTCGCAGCTCCACTCTTGCGAAGCTCGAAGACTGAGATCATTCTTCAGCACCTCGCATCCCTGTACGAGTTCTATGGTGAACACACGGGGGTACGAATGGCCCGTAAGCATCTTGGCTGGTACTGCCGGCAACTTTCCGAAGCGAGCGAACTGCGGCAACGATTGATGGCGGCAGAGGACTCGGCTTCACAGTTTTCGGCGGCCAAGCAGGGCTTCGGGCACTGGGCAGAACTGCAAGCGGCGTGAAGACGCAGCGGTCGCACTGGCTGAAAGGGAAGCGCGAGCATGTTGAAGAAGAAAACTCGCAGATCAGGCGCAGAGCCAATGTACAGAACCAATGGCGCGAGACTCAACGGCAAGGAACTGCCGCTGCGCAGCCACACCGAGCACGCACTCAACGATTACTTTTCCAGCCTGAACGGCCATCGGCCGGCGCGCGTGTACGACATGGTGCTGCGCGAGGTCGAGGAACCGCTGTTCCGCGCGGTGCTGGACTACGCCGCCGGCAACCAGAGCCGCGCCGCCGTGATACTCGGCATCAATCGCGGCACGCTGCGCAAGAAACTGCGGGAACTGGGCCTATCCGAGTGATCACGCGGCAGACGCGGCTTCGTTGCACCGCACCTGGGATGGCGGCAGCGAACTGATGTCCGCGGCCATCCGGCGGGCGCTGCTTTCGGTCTCCGACAAGCGCGGACTGGCGGAGTTTGCCGCCGGGCTGCACCGGCACGGCATCGAGTTGCTGGCTACCGGCGGCACCGCGCGGCTGCTGCTCGATGCCGGCCTGCCGGTGCGCGAGGTATCGGCCTACACCGGATCCCCCGAGCTGATGGACGGGCGTCTCAAGACGCTGCATCCGCGCGTGCATGGCGGCCTGCTCGGCCGGCGCGGCACCGACGATGAGGACATGCGCGTGCACGGCATCGAGCCGATCGACCTGCTGGTGGTCAATCTGTATCCGTTCGCGGCCACGGTGGCGCGGCCGGATTGCAGCTACGCCGAAGCGATCGAGAACATCGACATCGGCGGCCCGGCGATGCTGCGCGCCGCGGCCAAGAACCATGCCGACGTCACCGCGCTGGTCGACCCGTCCGACTATGCCGCGGTACTGGCGGAGATCGACGATGCCGGCACGACTTCCATCGATACGCGCTCGCGCCTGGCGGCCAAGGCGTTCGCGCACACCGCGCGCTACGACACCACGGTCGCAAGCTACCTGCAGCAACGCTCAGGTATAGAGGACGACGGCTTCGAGCAGCAGCTGGCGCTGTATTTCGACAAACAGCTGGACCTGCGCTACGGCGAAAACCCGCATCAACGGGCCGCGTTCTACCGCAGTCCGGGCGCGCGTGGCGGCTCGGTCACCACTGCCAGGGTGCTGCAGGGCAAGGACCTGTCCTACAACAACATCGCCGACAGCGATGCGGCCATCGAGTGTGTACGCCAGTTTGCGCAGTGCGCCTGCGTCATCGTCAAGCACGCCAACCCCTGCGGCGTGGCGCTCGGCGCCACAACACTCGAGGCGTACACCGGCGCCTATCGCACCGACCCGACTTCCGCCTTCGGCGGCGTCATCGCCTTCAATCGCGAGCTCGACGCCCCGACCGCGCGCGCCATCATCGAGCGTCAGTTCGCCGAGGTCATCGCCGCACCGGCCGTGACCGCCGGCGCAATGGCAACGCTGGCCGCCAAGCCGAATCTGCGCCTGCTTGCGACCGGCGCGCTCAACACCGACATCGGCGATGAACTGGAGTTTCGCTCGGTCACCGGCGGACTGCTGCTGCAGCAGCGCGACAGCGGGCGCGTCGACGCCGCCGATCTCAGGATCGTCAGCCGCCGTCGGCCCGAGGCGCGTGAGCTCGCCGACCTGATGTTCGCCTGGCAGGTGGCCAAGTTCGTGAAATCCAACGCCATCGTACTGGCGCATGGCGGAGCCACACTGGGCGTCGGCGCCGGTCAGATGAGCCGCGTGTACTCAACGCGCATCGCGGCGTTGAAGGCGGCCGATGAAAAGCTGGATTTGCGCGGCGCGGTCATGGCATCGGACGCGTACTTTCCGTTTCGCGATGGCATCGATGTCGCGGCCTCCTATGGCATCGCGGCGGTCATCCATCCCGGTGGCTCGATGCGCGATCAGGAAGTGATCGCGGCAGCCGACGAACACGGCATGGCGATGGTATTCACCGGCATGCGTCACTTTCGGCATTAGAGCGTTTCAAGGCGGCAGGTCGATGAAGGTACTGATCGTCGGTGGTGGGGGCCGCGAACATGCGCTGGCCTGGAAGTGCGCGCAGTCAGCGCGCGTGAGCGAAGTGCTGGTGGCGCCCGGCAACGCCGGCACCGAGGCCGAGCCGCGAGTACGCAACGTCGACATTGCGGCCACCGATATCGCGCGCCTGGTCGATCTGGGGCGCCGCGAGGCGGTGGACCTGACGATCATCGGCCCGGAAGCACCGCTGGTGGCCGGGATCGTCGATGCCTTTGAGGGCGCCGGGCTGCGCTGCTTCGGACCTGGTCGTCTGGCGGCGCGGCTCGAGGGCTCCAAGGCCTTCACCAAGGATTTCCTGCACCGCCACCGCATTCCCACGGCAGCTTACCGCGTGTTCACGCGCGCCAGCTACGACCGGGCATGGCTGCGCGCGCAGCAGGCGCCGATCGTCGTCAAGGCAAGCGGCCTGGCCTCGGGCAAGGGCGTCATCATTGCGCACAGCCTGGATGAAGCCGAGGCCGCGGTGGCCGGGATGTTTGCCGGCCGCTTCGGCGACTCCGGCGCCGAGATCGTGATCGAGCAGTTCCTGGCCGGCGAGGAAGCCAGCTTCATCGTCATGGCCGACGGCGAGCATGTGCTGGCGCTGGCCACATCGCAGGACCACAAGCGGCTGGGCGATGGCGATTGCGGTCCCAACACCGGCGGCATGGGCGCCTATTCGCCGGCACCGGTGGTCAGCAGCGCGATTCACGCACGGGTGATGCGCGAGATCATCGCGCCGACCATGCGCGGACTGAGCCAGGACGGCACACCGTACACCGGATTTTTATATGCCGGTTTGATGATCGGGCCCGATGGGGCGCCGACGGTGGTGGAATTCAATTGCCGCCTCGGCGATCCGGAAACGCAGCCGATTATGGCGCGGCTGCAAAGCGACCTGACGACACTGTGCGAGGCGGCGCTCGAGCGACGGCTGGATCGGGCCGACGCGCAGTGGGACCCGCGTCCCGCGCTCGGGGTGGTGCTGGCGGCGGCCGGCTACCCGGAATCGGTACGCACCGGTGATGCAATCAGCGGACTGGACCGCGCCGCAACGCTGCCGGGCAAGGTGTTCCACGCCGGAACGCAGCGCGTTGGCGGCGGCGTGCTGACCAGCGGCGGGCGTGTGCTGTGCGCCGTGGGCCTGGGCGATCGTGTCAGCGAGGCGCAACGCGCGGCCTACGCGCTGGTCGACTGCATTCACTATGACGGCATGCAATGCCGGCGCGACATCGGCTACCACGCGATCGCGCGTGAGCGTGCGGGCGACGGCGGCGAGGGGCCCGATGCCGCGCAGCCGGGCGGTCATGGCTGACGGGCGTGCGCCGGCTCGCAACCTTCCAGGCCTGACGCCGGCGCGCCAGCGGCGCATTCGCGCCCTGTTCCGACTGCTGTCGGCGCTCAGCCCGGCGCTGGCGGCGCGCTTCGCGGCGCGGCTGTTCATCACGCCGCGCGCGCGTCGCGTCAGCGACCAGGACGCAGCCTTCCTGGCGACTGCCGCCGCTCGCAGGCTCCACACTGCGCACGGCGACGTACAGATATATGAGTGGCCGGGCGCAGGGGCGGCGGTGCTGGTGCTGCATGGCTGGATCTCCTATGCCGGGCAGCTCAGGCCCATCATCGAGGGCCTGCTGTCCCATGGCCTCGCCGTGGTCGCGTTCGATGCTCCGGCCCACGGCCGCTCGGGTGGACGCCGGGCCGACCTCGCAAGCTTTCGCGACGCATTGGCTGCGGTCAGCAGCGCCTGTGCGCCCGCCGGTGCGATCCTGGCGCATTCCTTCGGCGCCATCACCGCCGCCAGCTGGCTGGCCGAAGACCCGGCCGCCGCACAACTGCGCGCCGCGGTACTGGTCGGCCTGCCGCGCGACATCGGCTATCTGTTCGAGACCTTCACCATCGCGCTGGGGCTGCGCGGCGAGGTGGTGCAGCGCCTGCGGGCGCTGTTTCGTGCCCGCTACGGCGGCGATCCGGAGGACTACGCGGCGCCGGCGCTCGCACGGCGCATCCACATACCGGTGCTGCTGGTACATGGCGCGGCGGATGAATATATACCCGCCTCGCATGCCAGGGAGGTCGCGCTGCAACTGCGCGACGGTCACATACAGGTGATCGCGGGCTTGAGCCACAGCGCGCCGCTGCGCGATCCGGACACCGTCGAACTGATGGCGCGTTTCATCAGCGAGCGGCTCGAGCCTTGAGGCCGGGTGACATCGGGTGGTTTGGCATACTGTGCGCATGACGAACGATGTCGCCCCCGGCGGCGGAGGCGCCGCGCGCGCCCCGGCCGCGAAGCACGTGTCCTTCGCCGCACTCCAACACCGCAGTTTCCGCTACTTTTTCATCGGCAACGCGACCGCGATGATGGCCGACAACTGCGAGCACGTGATCAGCTACTGGGTGATGTTCCAGAAGTTTCACTCACCCGAGCTGGCTGGCTTCGCTGTAATTTCCCACTGGGTGCCGTTCCTGCTGCTGTCGGGCTACGCCGGCGCACTCGCGGCGCGCATCGACGTGCGGCGCATGATTCAGCTCGGCATGCTGCTGTTCATGGCGGTATCGATCAGCTGGGGTGTGTTGATCGCGACCGGCACGCTCACGGTGTGGGCGGCGATGCTGCTGCTGTGCATTCACGGCCTGGCCGGTGTGCTCTGGAGCGCGCCCGCGCAGCTGCTGATTCACGACATCGTCGAGCAGCAGCACTTGCCGAGCGCGGTGCGGTTGATGGCCAGTTCGCGCTATGTCGGCACGCTGCTGGGTCCCGCGGTGGGCAACGCGCTGATGCTGCTGCTCGGACCGGCGCTCGGCATTTTTTTTAACGCGCTGATCTACCTGCCTATGTTCGCCTGGCTGTGGAAGGCGCCGCATCGTGCGCGCGCAGCGCCCGGCGCCACCGTGGCAGTACGCGGCCTGGGAGACGCGATCGCCACGCTGCGCAGCATGCGCGGCAACCACATTATTCTCACCATGACGATGCTCGCGGGCGCAGCCTCGTTCTTCATCGGCACCGCGTACCAGGCGCAGATGCCCAACTTCGCGACCGATCTGGGCCACGGCAACGCCGGACTGTCCTACGCTGCGCTGGCCGCGGCCGACGCCGCCGGCGCGCTGTGCGCCGCGGTGATACTCGAGGGTCGCGGCCTGCTGCCGCCGCGCGTACCCACGGCGCTGCTGCTGTGCATGCTCTGGTGCGGCGCGCTGGCCGTGTTCGCCCTGACGCATTCCTACGCGCTCTCGCTCGCGGCGCTGTTCTGCGCCGGCTTTCTCGAGCTGTCGTTCGGCGCCATGGCGCAGGCGCTGGTGCAGCTGAATGCGCCGCCCGCGCTGCGCGGCCATGTCATCGGCGTGTTCGTGATGGCGGCGCTGGGGCTGCGCTTTGTCAGCGGCTTCACCGTCGGGGTCCTGGGCGCGCTGATCGGCGTGCACGCCTCGCTGGCGCTGTCGGCGGCGGCGCTGTTCGTGGTGATCGCGCTGCTGTTCACCTGGCAGGCGATGCGCCCGGCCGCGGCGCTTAAAAACTCAGGCGGCCGAACAGCTGCGGCCCGCTGAAAGTCAGCTGCAGCACGCCCGACGGGTCGTGGTTGCGGACATCGAGCTGCGCCTCCTGGCGCTCGTAGCCCAAGCCGAAGGCGAGGTTACGCTTCCAGCGATACTGCAGGTCGGCGTGGTAGTCGCTCATCATGCCGCTGACCGAGCCGATGGTGACCTTGAGGTACTGGCCGCGGGCATTGAATGACCAGTGCTTGGCGATCACCCAGGTGCCGTCGAGCGCCAGCGTGGCAAACGGCCCGGCGCCGTTGAAATCCGCGTACTGCGGCGTGCGCGGTATCTCCGCGGTAGCTTCCGCCTGCAGCAGGTGCACACCCAGACCCGCCCCGAGTTCGAAGCGCTCGTTGCGCAGGAAGGAATAGGTATAGGTCAGATCCATCTGCCGCCAGTCGAAGGATGAGTGCACCGGATTGTCGACCAGGAAGGTCTGATCGCCATATTGCAGCGTGCGGTTGATGGTCTTGTCGGCCTGGCGGCGCGAATCCAGAAAATCCACCCGCAGCCGGCTACGCTGCTCGAGGCGGAACATGATCTCGATGCGTACGTCATGCTCCTTGTCGGACAGCCCCAGATCGCGCTCACCGGTGAAGGGTGTGCCCTGCACGCCAGTGGCCGAATCAAAGCGCCCGAAGGTATCGATCTTGCCCCAGAACAAGATAGCGCTCAGCGCGAAGTGATCGGTGATCGGGCTGGCCGCCGGCAGCGGCGGCGGCGGCAGATAGCTTTCGGGACTGGTATCGGGATGAGGATCGGCATAAGCCGTCGCAACCACTGCCAGCAGTACCGGACCGGGCCACCATGAACGCATGTCTACGTGATCCCTCGGTTGACTGCCGCGGCGCTACAGTCGCCGCGCAACGACGCCCATCGAGCAGCAATGGTGGGGGATTTGAGCCGCCGGCGCGCGGGCGCGCTGTGACGCGCCGCTCAGTTTGCGCTGCCGGGCGCGTCGCGCCGTGGGCAGCCGCCCAGCCGAGGCCGGGTCGTTCAACGCTTCATGGCCTCGAAGAATTCCGAGTTCGATTTCGTGTCCTTCATCTTGTCGAGCAGGAACTCGATCGCTGCCAGCTCGTCCATCGGATGCAGCAGCTTGCGCAGGATCCACATCTTGGCCAGCTCGCTCGGATCGGTGATCAGCTCTTCCTTGCGCGTGCCGGAGCGGTTGATGTTGACCGCCGGGAACACCCGCTTCTCGGAGATGCGGCGGTCCAGATGGATCTCGCTGTTGCCGGTACCCTTGAATTCCTCGTAGATGACGTCGTCCATCTTCGAGCCGGTATCGATCAGCGCGGTGGCGAGAATGGTCAGGCTGCCGCCCTCCTCGATGTTGCGCGCGGCGCCGAAGAAGCGCTTTGGGCGCTGCAGAGCGTTGGCATCGACACCGCCGGTGAGCACCTTGCCCGAGGATGGCACCACGGTGTTGTAGGCGCGCGCCAGGCGGGTGATGGAGTCGAGCAGGATCACCACGTCCTTCTTGTGCTCGACCAGGCGCTTGGCCTTCTCGATCACCATTTCGGCCACCTGCACGTGACGTGCGGCCGGCTCATCGAAGGTGCTGGAAACCACCTCGCCGTTCACGGTGCGCTGCATCTCCGTGACCTCCTCGGGCCGCTCGTCGATCAGCAGCACGATCAGGTACACCTCCGGGTGATTGGCCGTGATCGAGGTCGCGATGTTCTGCAGCAGCATGGTCTTGCCGGCCTTGGGCGGCGAGACGATCAGGCCGCGCTGGCCGCGGCCGATCGGCGCCACCAGGTCGATGGTGCGTGCCGTCAGGTCCTCGGTGCTGCCGTTGCCGCGTTCGAGCTTCAGGCGCCGGGTCGGATGAAACGGTGTCAGGTTCTCGAACAGCACCTTGTTACGCGAGCTGTCGGGAGAATCGAAGTTGATCTCGCCGACCTTGAGCAGCGCAAAGTAGCGCTCGCCGTCTTTGGGCGGGCGGATCAGGCCGGAAACGGTATCGCCGGTGCGAAGGTTGAAGCGGCGAATCTGGCTCGGGCTGATATAGATGTCATCCGGGCCGGCCAGGTACGAGCCGTCCGAGGAGCGCAGGAAGCCGAAGCCATCCTGCAGGATCTCGAGCACACCATCACCGTAGATATCCTCGCCGTTGCGCGCATGCGCCTTGAGGATCGAGAAGATGATGTCCTGTTTGCGCGAGCGCGCCAGGTTTTCCAGCCCCATCGACTCGGCCATCTTCACCAGCTCGTGGATCGGCTTGGCCTTGAGCTCGGTCAGATTCATCGAGCTGCGCGAGCGCTCGAGTTCGGCGGGACTGATGATTTCGGCGTCGTCTTCCGCCAACGGCTCCAGATCCGGCATCATCTGGTCGTCGGGACGACCGTTGCCGCGATTGCCGTCGCGATTGCCATGACGCGGGCCTTTATTGTTGGGCCGGTTGCGGCCCTGATTGCCGAGGTAGCCTCTCACAGGTGCTGATCCAGGAAAGTCGCCAGTTGTGATTTGGACAAAGCGCCGACCTTTTGCGCTTCGACCGTGCCGTTCTTGAACAGGATCAGCGTCGGGATGCCGCGGATGCCGTACTTCGGCGGGGTGTGCGGGTTCTCGTCGATGTTGAGCTTGGCGATCCGCAGCCGATCCTTGTACTCGGTTGCGATCTCATCCAGGATCGGCGCGATCATCTTGCACGGACCGCACCATTCCGCCCAGAAATCCAGCAACACCGGCTTGTCAGCCTTCAGGACGTCCTGATCGAAGTTGCCATCCGATGTATGCACTATGTGCTCGTTACTCACGCAGTTGAGCCTCCGTTGAGGGGGATACCTTTGATATTGGGGACAAAAACGAATTTACGAGATGGACTCTTGGCAAATAACCGAACAGATTTTTCGCGGCGGGGCTGGTATCGCGCCCCGGGAAGCCGTCTAACGGTTACACTTAGCTTACGGGTTGGCCCTGGTTTGCTTGCGTCTGGATGCTTGGCAGGTGCGGACAGAACAGCCGCCGGTTGCGCTTATTTTTAGTCCTTTCGGGGTCGCTTTGCAAGTCTTGAGTTTAAGGCCCCGCACCACAACCTCCTTTATGAACGGTTCCAATGAGTGATGAACATCTCAGTTCGATGACCTTCGGCTCCCTGCCCCTGATGCCTGCGCTGGCGCAGGGGATCGTTGATGCCGGCTTTACCTACTGCACGCCGATTCAGGCACAGACGCTGCCGATAGCGCTGCAGGGCCGCGATGTCGCCGGCCAGGCGCAGACCGGCACCGGCAAGACCGCGGCCTTTCTGGTGGCGCTGTATCAGGCACTTCTTACCAAGCCGGCGACGCCCAACCGCAGCCGCACCTCGATCCGCGCGCTGATCGTCGCGCCGACGCGCGAGCTCGCGGTGCAGATTCACAAGGACGCGGCGGTGCTGGGCAAGCACACCGGCCTGAAGCTGGCGGTGGTGTTCGGCGGCACCGACTACGACCAGCAGCGGCGCACGCTGGCCGACGGCGTCGACGTGCTGGTCGGCACCCCGGGGCGGCTGATTGATTACTTCAAGCAACAGGTCTACGACCTGCGCCACGTGCAGGTGCTGGTGCTCGACGAGGCCGACCGTATGTTCGATCTTGGCTTCATTGCCGACATCCGCTACATCCTGCGGCGCCTGCCGCGGCCGGAACACCGCCAGTCGATGCTGTTTTCGGCCACCCTGTCGCACCGCGTGCTCGAACTGGCGTACGAGCACATGAACAATCCCGAGCTGGTGCGCATCGAGCCCGACAAGGTCACCATCGATCGCATCCGCCAGGTGATCTACTTCCCCTCGATGGAGGAGAAGCTGCCGCTGCTGATCGGGCTGCTGCGTGAGACCGAAGCCCATCGCACCATGGTGTTCGTCAACACCAGGCGCACCGCCGAGAAGCTGGAGACGGCGCTGCGCGCCAACGGCTTCAACGCCCAGGCGCTGTCGGGCGACGTGCCGCAGCCGAAACGATTGAAGTTCCTGCGCCAGTTTCACGAAGGTGAGCTCGCGGTACTGATCGCCACCGACGTGGCTTCGCGCGGACTGCACATTCCCGACGTGAGCCATATTTTCAACTACGACCTGCCGCAGGATGCCCCGGACTACGTGCATCGCATCGGCCGCACGGCACGCGCCGGAGCCGAAGGCGATGCCATCAGCTTCGGCTGCGAGGAATACGCGGTCGGACTGCCCGACATCGAGCACTTCCTGGGTCGCAAGATCCCGGTGGCGCCGGTGGCGCTGCACCTGCTGGCCAAGCTCGATCCCGCGACCCACGTGCCGCGTCCGATGACGCATGCGCCGCCGTTGCGGCGCGGCGGCGGCCCACGCCCCGGCTCCGGTCGCAGCCAGCGACCCGGTGGCCCGCAACGCCGGCGCCAGGGACGCTAGAGCAGCTCCGAGACTGCATCCACCGCCGGGAATTCCCGCTGCAAGCGCGCGGGCGCGCTGCTGTCGGGACGTCGCACCGCGTAGATCAGGCCGATGCCGGCGGCGCGCGCGGCACGCAGTACCGGCAGGCTGTCGTCGACGAACAGGCTGCGGGCCGGATCAAATTGCAGCACCTTGGCGAACTCAATCCAGAACTGCGCCTGCTCCTTGGCAGCGCCGAAGCTGTGGGAGCTGAAACCGGCGTCGAAGTGACTGACCACCTGGGTGTGAGCATCCTTGATCGCCAGTGTGGTCGGGTGCGCATTGGTGACCAGCACCAGGCGCTTGCCCAGGGAGCGCACCCGGCCAAGGAACTCGCGCGCTCCCGGCAGCCAGCGGATGTTATGCGCATCGCCGTGCTTGAGCGCGGCGATGTCCAGTTGCAGCTCGCGGCTCCAGTGGTCGATGCAATACCACTCGAGCGTGCCTTCACGCGCGCGAAAACGCGGCTGCAACTCGGCCTGCGCCTGTTCCGGGCTGAGCGAGCGCGAGCGCGCCCACGCTTCCGGCACCCGCGTGCGCCAGAAGAAATTGTCGAATGCAAGATCGAGCAGCGTGCCGTCCAGATCCAGCAACACGGTGTCGATCCGTGCCCAGTCGGAGGCATTGAGCACCGGGGAGTTCGCCGGGCCATTGGCAGTGGCATTCATGCGCTTCGATATCATAGTCCCTATGATCACGCATCCTAAGGCGGAATCGAGCGCATGAGCCTGACTCCCGAACAGCTGTCGCAGTGGCTGCCCGCGGTAATGGATATCGCCGATGCTGCCGGCCGCGAGATCATGCGCATCTACCAGGCCGGGTTCAGTGTGACGCTCAAGGACGATCGCTCGCCGCGCACCGAAGCCGATCTGGCGGCGCAGCGTGTGATCGACACGGGACTTGCGAGCCTGACGCCCTCATTGCCGATGCTGGGTGAGGAATCGGCGCCGGAGGTCTTCGCGCAGCGCCGGTCGTGGAGCACCTTGTGGCTGGTGGACCCGCTCGACGGCACGCGCGAATTCGTCAAGCGCAATGGCGAGTTCAGTGTCAACATCGCGCTGGTGGAAGACGGCGAGCCGGTGCTGGGCGTGGTGTCGGGGCCGGCGCGCTCGGTCATGTACGCGGCCGCGCGCGGTGGCGGCGCTTTCCGGCGCGGCGCTGACGGCGTGTGCACCCGCATCCACGTACAGCGCGAACCCGAAGAGCCGCTACGCGTGCTCGGCAGCCGCTCGTTTGGCGACGCGAAGCTGGACCGGAAACTCGAGGTTCTGGGACCGCAGGTACGCATCAGCCTCGGCAGCGCGCTCAAGTTCGGCCTGCTGGCCGAGGGCAGCGGCGACCTGTACGTGCGGCGCGGGCCGACCTCCGAGTGGGATACCGCGGCCGGGCACGCCGTGGTGCTCGAGGCCGGCGGCAGCGTGGTGGACCCCAGCGGCCGGCCGCTGCACTACAACGTGCGCGACGATGTCATCAACCCGTCATTCATCGCCTTCGGCGCCCGCACCCGGGACTGGGTCGCGTTGCTCGGCGGGCTTTAGCTCGCCCGCGCACCCATGGACCAGCGCATCGACCTGCACACCCACAGCAGCTGCTCCGATGGCCTGCTGGCACCCGCGGCGCTGGTCGACCTGGCGGCGCTGCGCAAGGTCGAACTGCTGGCGCTGACCGATCACGACACGACTTCCGGATGCGATGAGGCGGCGAGTGCCTGCAATCGGCATGGCATCGGCTTCGTGCCGGGCGTGGAGCTGACCTCGCTGTGGCGCGATCGCGAGATTCATGTCATCGGCCTTGGCATAGAGCGCAGCCATGCGCCATTCATCGCCCATTGCGCGGGCGTGCTCGAGCTGCGCCGCGAGCGCATCAAGGCCATGGGGCGGCGCCTGACGCAGGCCGGGCTTCCCGGGGAGGAGCTTGCCGCCGAGGCACTGTCGGCAGCGGCCCCAACCCGCGCGCATCTGGCGCGTGGCCTGTGCTCGCGTGGACTGGCGGCGACGGTGCAAGCCGCATTCGACCGTTGGCTCAAGCGCGGTCGGCCCGGCTACGTCGCGGCGCAGTGGCCGGATCTGGCGGGTGCGGTGCGCTGCATTAGCGACGCTGGTGGAGTGGCAGTGCTGGCTCACCCGCACCGCTACCCGCTGTCCAATGGCGTGCTGCGCGAGCTGGTCGGGCAGTTCAAGGCCGCGGGCGGTGTCGGCCTGGAGGTCAGCCTCGCTGGGATGGGGCCGGGCGATGCCGATCGCGCTGCCACTCTCGCACGCCGCTTCGATCTTGCCGGCTCGATCGGCTCGGATTTCCACGAGCCGGGGTTGCCATGGCGTCCGCTGGGTCGCTTCGCTAAGCTACCGGACCGGATAATGCCAATCACGGCCCGTTTAGGGCTATAGCGCGGCCCGCAACGCAAGCGCCCCGGCAGCGAAAGCCAGGCGGCCCACGGTCACAGGGCGGTCGAAGGAATGAGCGATCAGGAAGACAACGTCGACCGCGACCTGTTCCGCAATGTCGAGAAGCTGCGGCAGCTGCGCATCGAACATCGCGACCTGGACGAGGTCATCTCGCGCCTGTCGATGGACATCCATATCGATGAGCTGCAGCTCAAACGCCTCAAGAAACGCAAGCTGGTGCTCAAGGACCTGATCATGAAGCTCGAGAGCCAGCTGATACCCGATCTCAATGCCTGAAAGCCGCATCGCCCCGACGAGTTGCCGTGAGCAGCACTGACGGCGGCATCATCCAGGCGTTTCTCGCCACGGCCACCACCGGTGAGGTGCTGCTGCAACTGGGCGTGATTGGCGTGAGCATCCTGGCCGCAATGAGCGCCGCCGGCATGGTGCGCCGCTGGCGCGCCCGTAACCTGGCACTACTGGGTCTGCGCGGCGCGCGTGCGCGCCTGATCGAGATCCTGCTGATCGAGTCGCCGGTGACGGTAGCGCTGGCGGCGCTGCTGATCGCCCGCACCGTGATCGCCGCGGTCGGCTCACCGGCAACCCTGCTGGATGTGGCGATGCAGCTGGCGACGGCGCTGATCCTGGTGCGGCTGGCAATGTACCTGCTGCGCCTGGCGCTCGGTCCGCGCTCCTGGCTGCGCACCTGGGAGACGCGCCTGACGCTGCTGGTGTGGCTGGCAATCTCGTTCCAGCTGGTGGGCTGGTTCGACGCCATCCAGAACACGCTCGACGCCATCAACCTGCTGCCCGGTAAGGGCCGCTTCACCCTCTGGGCGCTGCTCAAGGGACTGGTGATCATCACCGTGTTCGTGCTGGTCACGAGCGTGGTGGCGCGCGCAGCCGAGCGGCGCGTCATGCACGTCGAGTCGATCGCGCTATCGACCCGCATCGGCATCACCAAGTTCACCTATTTTTTCCTGGTCGGCCTGGGCGTGCTGCTCGGCATCAATGCCGCAGGCGTGGACCTGACGGCGCTGACGGTGCTGACGGGGGCGGTGGGACTGGGGCTGGGCTTCGGATTGCAGTCCATCGCCAGCAATTTCGTCAGCGGCTTCGTGCTGCTGATGGACAAGTCGATCAAGCCGGGCGACGTGATCAGCTTCACCGGCATGCCCGGCACCAGCACCGAAAGCTTTGGCTGGGTGCAGGCACTGCGCGGCCGTTACGTCGTGGTCCGCGACCGCGACGGAGTCGAGACGCTGGTACCCAATCAGCAGCTCATCACCAATCCGGTAATCAACTGGAGCTATTCCGACCGCAAGGTGCGCCTGAAGCTGCCGGTGCGCGTCAGCTACCGCGACGATCCGGAACTGGCGCTGGCGGTGCTGATGCACGCGGCCGAGGACAACCCGCGCATCCTGCGCGATCCAGCGCCGGTATCGCGCCTGATGCAGTTCTCCGACCACGGCATGGATCTGGAGCTGCGCTTCTGGATCGCCGATCCGGAAGCCGGCGTCAACAACGTGCGCTCCGACGTCAATCGCGCCATCTGGCGGCTGTTTCGCGACGCCGGAATCACCATCCCGGTGGCCCAACGCGAAATCTACATCCGGCACGGCGAGCCGCCGGCGTGAAGCACGTCGCGGGCATTCCGGATCAGGATCTGCAGTTCCAATTCGTACGCGGCTCGGGACCGGGCGGCCAGAACGTCAACAAAGTCGCGACCGCTGCGCAGTTGCGCTTTGACCTCGCCGGCACACTGGCGCTTTCAGCGTCGGTCAAGGCGCGGTTGCGGGCCTTGGCCGGCAGCCGCCTGAACGCCGATGGCACGCTGCTGATCATCGCCCGCAATCACCGCACCCAGGAAGGCAACCGGCGCGAAGCGCTGTCGCGGCTGGATGAGCTGATCGCTCGCGCCAGTGTGGTACCGAAAAAACGCCACGCGACACGCCCGACCCTGGGCTCGCGCCAGCGGCGCCTGGATCACAAGCGCGAACGCAAGCAGGTCAAGCGCCTGCGCGGCCGCGTCGCCGACGACTAGGCGCCGGCGCCACATGCGCTGCGCGCGCGTCCAGAGCTTTGCGGCGGTAGTCGCGGCCGACACCAGGATCCTGATCCTGGGCAGCATGCCCGGGGTGGCCTCACTGGCCGCAAAGCAGTACTACGCCCATCCACGCAACCAGTTTTGGAACATCATGGGGGCGCTGTGTGGCGCCGGTCCCGAGCTGGCGTACGCGCAACGCCTGCAGGTGCTGCAGCAGCGCGGCCTGGGCCTGTGGGATGTGCTGCAATCGTGCGTGCGCCGCGGCAGCCTCGACGCCGCGATCGAGCCTGATTCGGTGGTTGCCAATGAGCTGCTGCCGCTGCTGCGTCAAGGCAACACTATGCGATTGTGCTGCAACGGCACTACAGCCTACGCGGCCCTGCAGCGGCATTTCGGCCAGCCCCTGGCGCGCGAGTTCCCGCAACTCGACATCCGCCGCCTGCCTTCCACCAGCCCGGCCAACGCCAGCTGGAGCTATGCCCGCAAGCTGCAGGCATGGAAACGGGCGCTCGACCAGCCGCCGGCCATAACAGCCCCTTGAGTGTTGCGCCGGCGCGCGCATCGTTGTAAATGTTTGCCCGGCACGGATAAGAAATATGGGGGGATGACACATGGTCTCGCTATTGTCGCTTTGGCTGCCGATCCTGATGGCCGCCGTAATCGCCTTCGTGGCGAGCTGGCTGCTGCATATGGTTGTCGGGCATCACCGCAACGACATGCGCCAACTGTCGCAGGAGGATGCGGTGCTGGAAACCCTGCGCGCGGCGCAGATCGAGCCCGGCGACTACATGGCGCCGCACATCTCCTCGGCGGCGCAGATGCGTTCGCCGGAGTTTCTGGAAAAGCGGCGCCGCGGCCCGGTGGTGCTGCTGACGCTGTCTGCCGGCGGCGGGATGAACATGGGCAAATCGCTGGCGCAGTGGTTCGTCTACCTGCTGATCATCGCAACGATATCCGGTTACGTGGCCAGCCGTACGCTGGCCGCCGGGACCCCGTACCTGAGCGTGTTTCGGATTGTCGGAACCGTGGCGTTCATGGGGCTGGCGATGGGGCAGCCCTACCAGTCGATCTGGTGGCAGCGCCGCTGGAGCTCAACCGTGAAGTACATGATCGATGGCCTGATCTACGCGCTGCTGATGGGCGGTGTATTCGGGTGGCTGTGGCCACGTGTCTGATGGCACGCGTTATCCGGCTGCGCCGCCGCAGGTGACTGAGACTGGCTAGCGCACCAGCATTGGATCGGCGTTCGACAGCAACCGCTCTGAGAGATTGAAGCACAGGGCGCATTTTTGATAATTAAAAATGCGCCCTGTGCTTCAATCTCTCCGGGCGATGGTCATTGAGCGCCGGTCTAGGACCGGTGCGCTAGCCGTGGGTGACCTGCAGGATGCTGTGGCGAATCTGCTCCGACAGCACCAGCTGCGCATCCGCCGCGACCCGGATCAACACCTCGTCGAACAGCAACCGCCCCAATGCGTCGGCACGCACCACGCCGCGCGTGCGCAGCAGGTCGATGAAATTCTCGAACAGGCTGGGGTCGAAGAACTCCGGGGAATTGAAGCCGTACAGCATGGTCATGCGCTGGGCCATGAGCTGGCAGCGCTCCTCGAGATGCTTCTGCGTCATCGTACCGCTGCCCGCCTGGACCAGCAGCGCGATCGCCAGGTAGTAGCGCTCGATGGTCTGGATCGTGGTCTGTGCCAGCAGTGAGAGCTGCATTGCGGCCTCGGAGGTCGGCGCCGGCCGGCGCCACACCTGGGTGGCGCCGCTGCCTTCCAGCAGCCCGAGCGAGGCGAGCGACACCAGGGCGTTCTCGACGATCCCGGGCAACTCGTCCTCGCTCCAGCGCATGAACAGTTCCGCCGCCACGTACGGATAGATCCGGGCCGCCAGCCGCTGCACGTCCTGCGTGCTCAGCACCGCATTGGCCAGAAAGCAGCAGGCGATCAGCGACGGCATCGCGTACAGGTGCAGCACGTTATTGCGGTAGTAGGTCGCGAGCACCGCATGCTCCGGGCTCATGCGCACGATATCGCCCGCCGGGTGGCGCTCGCGCGTGATGATCTTCAGCAGCACGCCGTAGTTCACCACCTCGGCAGCGCTCTGGCGCGTCATGGTCACCCGATCGCCATAGGGAACTGCCTTCAGCACCGCCTCCATGGTCTGGATCTGGCGCAGCAGATCGGCCTCAAGCATCGACTGGCGCGGCGTCGCCAGCAGCACCAACGCCAGCAGGTTGACCGGGGTCACCGCGGCCGCGGAGTTGATGTGACGCATGATCATCGGTGCCAGCTCGTCCACCAGCGCGCCGACCCAGGGCGGGCGGTTCTGGTCGTCGAACGCGATGGTGCGCCAGTCCGGCGCATAGCGATCCAGCAGCCGGTCGAGATAGATCGGCTCGCCAAAATTGACGTGCACGTTGCCGAAGCGCTCGCGCAGCCTGCCGGCGGTGCGCAGCAGCCCAAGGATCGATTCCTTCTCCTTCGGCCGACCCGACAGTTCGCCGATGTAGGTCGGCCCCTCGACGATGCGCTCGTAACCAAAATACACCGGCACGAACACCACCGGGCGGCGCGGTTCGCGCAGGTAGCTGCGCACCGTCATCGACAGCATGCCGCTCATCGGCGGGCGCAGCCGGCCGGTGCGACTGCGGCCGCCCTCTATGAAATACTCGAGCGAATGGCCGCGCGCCATCATCGCCGCCAGGTATTTCATGAACACGACCGTGTAGAGCGAATTGCCGCGGAAACTGCGGCGGATGAAGAACGCTCCGCCCTTGCGCAGGAAGCGGCCGACGATCGGCAGGTTGAGGTTCAGTCCGGCCGCGATATGCGGCACCGCGTAACCGCGCTGGTAGATCGCGTAGGAGAGCAACAGGTAATCCATATGGCTGCGATGACAGGGCACATAGACGATCTCGTTGCCCTCGGCCACCTGCTGCAGCGTATCGACATGCTGGAATTCGATGCCGTCGTACAGCCGGGTCCACAGAGTGCGCAGCGCCAGCGACATGAAGGTGATGAACACCGGTGAGTAGTTGGCGGCGATCTCATTTGCATAGCGGCGCGCCTCGAGCAACGTCGCGCGGCGCTTGCGCCGGTCCTGATCGCGCGCCTCCTGCGCCACCACCGCTCGCACCGCCCTGGTGCGCAGCACCTCGGCCACGATGGTGCGCCGGTGCGACAGGTCCGGCCCGAGGCGCGCGGTACGCAAGCGGGCAAATTGACTGCGCAACTGGCGCGCGACGCGCCGGCCGGTGAGCGCGGTGTCGGCGTCGGCTTCCAGCAGCCCGCGCAGCGATATCGGTTCCCCCAGCTGCACCGTGGTGCTGCGCCCGTTGAACACGACGGTGAAAAACCGCCGCACGCGGCTGCCGATCACCCAGTCCTCGGACAGCAGCAGGCGTATCAGCGAGCGCTCCTTGGACGGTGCGCGGCCCCAATAGACCGCGGCCGCAACCAGGCTGACGTCCAGGCTCGGGTCGCGCCGCAGTGCGTCGATCAGCGCCAGCAGCTGCTCCGGCGGCCGCCGATCCACGCGCGTGCGCCACAGCCCGACGCTCTTGGTGAGTGCGAACCAGGAGCGCAGGTTGCGCAGCTGCTGTGGCAGCAGCCGGCGGCCCGGTCGCGGCAGGCGCTCGCGCAGGCACGCGTTCTGCAGTACCGCCAGGTCGCTGGGACTGCGCCGCTCGAGCACATAGCAGATTGGTACAGTACGTGCGGCCAGCCGGGCCAGTGCGTCCTCGGGACGCAGCGTGGCGCGCACCCACAGCGCGAGCACTCTGCGCAGTAACCCCTGCATGACTTCAGGTCGAGCCGCGCTCGGGCGGCAGATCCAGGGCTATCAGGAAATACTCGAACAGGTACTTGATGAAGCGCAGCTGTTCATGCAGCTGGTGATCGGCGTCGAGCAGGTGCACCGAGGCGCCGTATTCGCGTCCGAAGCGGATGCTGTGCTCGATCGGCACCACCGTATCGCGCCAGCCGTGCACGATGGCTGCCGGACAGTCGAGTACCCGTTCGCGCAGCGGCGGCAATCCTTCCATGTAAAGCGCCGGCGCCATCAGGAATGCGCCGCGAGCGTGCAGCAGCGATGCGGCTGCTACCGTCACATAGCCGCCCAGACTCGAGCCGACCAGCACCAGATCGCCTGAGAGCGTTTTGCAGACTTCGATCAGCTTGTCAATGCAGCCGCGCGGAGTTTCAATGCCACGATAGTCGACCGACTCGACCTCATAGCCCTCACCGCGCGCAACATCGGCCAAGGCCGTGATTTTTCTGCCCCACGGAACGCTGTCCTTGCCATGCGAGAACACGACGTAGCGATTCGCCATCCTTAGGTTTTCCTTCTACTCGATCCGTCCCGCTTCAGATCGCAGCCGCGAATCATACTCCTGGACCCTTGAGACGCGATTACAACTCTAATAGAGTCGTGGTAATAAAGTTCCAATTCATCCGGCCGCTATCGCCGGTATCACCCGTCGATCGGAGACCACATTATCAGCATCGATTCGCGTGCCGCACGCCCGCAGCTTGACTGGTTGACCCTGGCGCACAGTGCGCCGCCAAGCCAGGCGCTGCGCCGCTATGAACGTGCGCAGCGTTCGGCCCTGGGACGGTGGCTGTTCGCGCGCGCCGCCCGCACGCACACGCCGCTGCTGGCGGCACTGCAGGCGCATTTCGGCGAGCTGCGCGTCGGCCTGTGCCGGACCGCGATGCAGGCGCACCGACGCGTTCGTGCGGCCGATGGCGCCGTCGATCCGATGGCCATCAGCGCGCTGGCACAGCTGGCAGCCACCATGCTGATCGAGGTGAGCGTGCCGGAGGGGCTGACCTGGAGCGCGCGCGGCTTGACGCTCGAGCACCTGCGCCGGGTCGACTCGGCCGTGAGTGCGCTGGCACGCCTGGACAAGACCGATTGGGCCGAGACCGGGCTGATCGGCGTGCCGGTGACCATCACCGATGCCGCCGGGACCGAGATCGCGCGCGCCGTGATCAGCTTTGCGGTGGCAACGCGTAGCGATTGACGCTCACGGCACGCACGCCGCTGGCGCCTGGCTCATGCGTTACCAGCCAGGTCTGGAATTCGCCCGGCCGTGAGGTGGCAAAGCCGAACAGCAGCTGCAGCCGTCCCGCCGCTACATGCTCGGGGTCGTTCAGGCGCACATCGCAGATCACGAGGTAATTCTCCTCGGCGCTGCGTCCCACGAACGCGCCCTCCTGCTCCAGCGTCTGGAAAAATGCCATCACCTGCGAGCGCACGCGCGCCCACAGCGCTGGCCCCGGCTCCTGGTGCACCGCCCAGCGCGTACCACGCTCGACACTGGCCATGATGAACAGCGCCAGGCGGCGGCTGCCGAGTTCGCGCCAGTCGCTCTTCACGGCCGCTTCCGGTACCAGGGTGCGCAGGCTGATGTACGGCGGCGGCACGGCGCGTGATGCGACGCGCGCCGACTGCAGCAGGTTGACACCACCCTGTGCCAGCCGGATGTGGTCCAGGTCGGTGGCGCTGGCGGCGGCGCGCAGCGCCGGCCGCAACAGCGCCTCCTCTTTCTTGCACTCCGACCACACCGGTCCGCTACGATCTAGGCGCGCCAGCAGGCCCGCGGCGGCGGCGGCTGAGCCGAATACTTCCTGCCGGCCGCGCAGCCGGTCGAAGGCCAGCACCCGCGGATAGAACATCAGGGCGTCCTCGCTGAACAGCGGCCAGTTGCGCAGGCCGTCGATCGCCGCTGCCGCGTCGCTCCAGGCGGCCGGCGGATCGAGCAGCAGCATCGCGTGACGCTGCCGGCAGACCCGCAGCGCCACCAGCAGCGCCGGCACCCCGACTTCGACCTCGCGCGACAACGGCGGCACACACAGGAAGCTGAACTGCTCGGCGCCCTGCAGCGCGAACAGCCCGCGGCCGCTCTTGGCATCGCCGATGATGTCGTAGTTGGTAAGCTCATCGCCGTCATCGCCGTCACCATTCGACAGCACATAGCCCACGGCGGCCGCTGGCGGCGCTCCGGCGGTGCAGTCGGGCCGCTGCCGCGGCAACACCCCGCGGGCGCGCACCAGCCGCGATCCGGTCAGCATGCCGGCGGCGCTGCGGTCGGCGCCCGGCAGCATCGACAGGCGGCGGAATATCTCCTGGTCTTCGATGAATTCGGATCCAGGCGCACGCAGGCGCTGGATCACGAGATTGAAGCGATCGGTCTCATCCTCGCCGATGCCGTCATAGTCCACCGAGGCGCGCAGGAACTCACGCGTGCCGGGCCACAATCCGACCAGCATCAGCTGCGCTGCACCGGCTGGAAGACGCAGCGTGGGAGCGTGACCGCCGTTGCAGGCCCGAACTACGATGGCTTCGCGGCCGCCGTTCTGGAAATACTGCTCGAGCGCATACGACAGCGTCGAATGTTGCCACAGGCCGCCGAACACGCGCTGGTAATCGTTGAAGCTGGAGATCGCGACCGGCTGGTTGACCGGACCTTTGAGCGCCCGGCCGATGAAGGCGGTGACGGCTGTCGCGGCACGTTTGATCGATGCCTGCGGCCGCAACTGTTGTGCGGTGTCCGCGGCGGAAAACACCAGCTCGGCCAAGCCCTGCCCTCGAAGCCAAACGCAAATGTAGCACAGCGGCGACAACGCCGCGCGCACTACACGGCGGCGATGCGCTTATCCGGCGTAACGTCTGGCGTAACGGATGTACCGCTGGACGCGGGTGGGGTTGCCGCTGGCGGTGCGCTCGCGCGCCGCTGGTGTTCCTCGGCCGAGCGCAGCGCTTCCTGCTGCTTGCGGCCGATTTCCGCCAGCATGATCTGCAGCCACTCGCTCAGTTGCGCCATGGTGTTTTCTAAGTTCCCGGTGCGCGCGGCGCAGGCGCCTGAGCCGTCGTCGGGTCGCGCTCGAGCAGCAGTTGCCTGGCGCTCTGTGCATCGCTGCCGGTAGCGTCGCTGCCATCCCAGTTCGCGCCTGCCGGAATGCGGTTCTCGACCTTGGGAGCCGCCGCCAGCACCGACTCGATGCTGCTGTCGGCGCCGGTGACCGCCACCGGTATGCCGCGCGGCGCATGCGTGATGGCGGCCACGCTCTGCCAGTCGATCTGGCCGCCGGTCGCTTTCAGGGTTTGCTGCAGCCGCACCGACAGCGCATGCGTGAGCAGTTTCTTCTGCGCATGCTCCCAATCGCGCGGGTCGTCCTCGAGCACGCTATAGGCCTGCAGATACAGCTGCTGGTCGTGCATACCGAACAGGAACGGCTGATTGACCACCCGCACCGGCGTGCCGTTGGTCACCATCGCATAGATGCGCTCGATGTCCTCCGGGTACAGGCGGACGCAGCCATGGCTGGAGCGCAGCCCCACGCCGTAGGGCTTGTTGGTGCCGTGGATAAGGTAGCTCTTCCAGCCGAGGGTGAGTTCGAACTTGCCGAGCGGATTGTCCGGGCCGGGCGGCACCACGGCCGGCAGGTCCTCGCCATTGTCGTTGAAGTGATCCTTGCGCAACGCCGCCGAGGGTCGCCAGATCGGATCCGGCACGTGGCTGACGACGGTGGTCGCCCCTTGCGGCGTCGACCAGCCGACCTTGCCGATGCCGATCGGGTGCGTGTAGACGATCTGCGGCTCGCCTTTCTTGTGCGGCGGAAAGTAATACAGCCGCAGCGCGGCGACATTGATCACGATCCCCTGGCGCGGAGCGTCGGGCAGCACGAAGCGCGTCGGTACCACCACGCTGCGGCCGGCTCCCGGTAGCCAGGGATCGACCCCCGGATTGGCGCGCACGATCTCCTCGTAGCCGACATTGAAGCGCCGCGCGATGTCCGGCAGCGTGTCCTGCTGCGAGGCGATAGTGATCTGCACCGCCCCGACCACGTCGTCGTCGGCACCGGTGAGCTCGAACTTGTGGGTGTCCACCGGGTCAGCGAGCTTGGGCGCGGGCGGCGGCGGCGGCGCTTCGACCTCCGGGGCAGGCGTGGGCACCGGATGCGAGCCGATCAGGGCGCAACTGGTGAGCACACTCCAGCCCGCGGCCAGGGCCACGAGCGACGCACTTCGACCCGCCAATGCCAGCGGCGTTCTGCTATCCGTTTCGCGGCTCACGCGATCGATTCTAGAGGAGTATCGGCTGATTGGGCAGTTCGTTCGTGGCCGAGCCGCCAGGCGGAAAATGCTGTCCTAGCAGCCGTGCCACCCCGGCCACCGCGGCGCAAGAGCCTTGCGCATAGCGCCCGGCGCGATACTGCGCTTCGACCTCGCGACACACCGCCTGCCACTCGGCCTCGCTCACCCGCGCGCTGATACCGCGGTCGGCGAGGATTTCCACCGCACGATCGGCGCGCAGCACATAGATCAGCACGCCATTGTTGTGGTGTGTGTCCCAGATGCGAAGATGCGCGAACACCTGCGCCGCGCGCGCGCGCGGCGTCACGTTATGCCACAGCGCCGCCGGATGCAGCGCGGTCTCGACCACGAAACGGATCTCGCCCGAGTGCTGTGCTTCGGCGGCGCCGATCGCCGCCTCGATCTCGCCCAGTACCGCCGGGGAAAACAGCATGCGGGTGCGCGCCGTGCTGCTGAAAAGATGCCGCAGGATGCGTCTGAGCTTGTGCATCACCAGCTGCCCGAGGCGCCGCCGCCGCCAAAGCCGCCGCCACCGCCGCTGAAGCCACCGCCGCCGCCACCGCCAAAGCCACCGCCGCCGAACCCGCCGCCCAGTCCGCCCAGACCCCCGAAGCCGCCGCCGCCCGAGCTCCAGCCGCCGCCGGAGGCGCCAAACAGCAGCGCCAGCAGTGCCGAGACGATGGCGGCGCCGATGGCCAGCCCGAGTACCGAGGTCACCAGGAACACCACCACCCCGATCACGCCGCCGCTCAGCACCGCGCCGCCGGCGCGGCCGAAGATGGAGCGCAGGATGCTCGAACCGAACAGCACTGCGACCAGCATGAACGGCAGAAAATTCAGGTTGCGCGAGCCGCGGTGCTGCCAGGTGCGATCGGGCGGCGGCAGCTGCTCGCCATCGATCAGCGCCATCATCTGATCGACCCCGGCGCTGATGGCGGCGTAGTACTGACCCTGGCGCAGCAGCGGCACCATGGTGTCCTCGATGATGCGATTGGAAGCCGCGTCGGTCAGCACGCCCTCCAGGCCGTAGCCGTTCTCGATGCGCAGCTTGTGATCATCCTTGGCGAGGATCAGCAGCGCGCCGTCATCGACCTTCTTGCGCCCGAGCTTCCAGGCTTCGGCCACGCGGATCGAGTACTGCTCGATCTCCTCCGGTTGGACGCTCGGCACCAGCAGCACCGCGATCTGCGCGCCTTTGCGCGCTTCGAAATCCGCCAGCTTCTGTTCCAGCTCGGCCTGCTGGCCGGCAGTCAGGGTTCCGGTGACATCGGTAACCCGGGCCTCGAGCTTCGGAATCGGCTGCAACGCCTGCGCGGCGGCGCCGCTGAATGCGGCACTGAACGCGGCCACAACCACCAGCGCCGTCGCAGCCATCCACAGGCGCATGGCGGATTTCCAGTCGCGGCGCGCGACGCGCTCGCGTCCTATTGCGCCGCTGCGCCCGCGGGGGCCGGTGCGCTCGCCGGGCTGCTCGCGTTACCGAAATCCACCGTCGGTGGCCGCGAAATCTCAGCCTCGTTCTGCACCGTGAAGTTCGGCTTGACCGAATACTTGAAGATCATCGCGGTGAGATTGGTCGGGAACGAGCGCAGCGTCACGTTGTAGTCCTGCACCGCCTGGATGTAGCGATTACGCGCCACCGTGATGCGGTTTTCAGTGCCTTCGAGCTGCGCCTGCAGGTCGCGGAAATTCTGATCCGATTTCAGCTGCGGATAGTTTTCACTCACTGCTATCAGGCTCTTCAAGGCCTGTGACAGCTGGCCCTGCGCGGCCTCGAATTTCTGGAACGCCTGCGGGTCGTTGACCAGCTCCGGTGTCGCCTGGATGGTGCCGACCTTGGCGCGCGCCTCCGTGACGCCGATCAGCACTTTCTGCTCCTGCGCCGCGAAACCCTTGACCGTGTTGACCAGGTTGGGCACCAGATCGGCGCGGCGCTGATACTGGTTGATCACCTCGGACCATGCCGCCTTGACCGCTTCGTCCTGCTGCTGAATGCGGTTGTAGCCGCAGCCACTCGCCAGCAATGCGCCGGCCAATATCAACGAGACCTTGAGCATGCGCATCGAAATCAAGCCTCCGCAGGTGACACTGCCGCTTACAATGGCGGCACGGTTAGGGTTTTCAACAGCTGTGGAGGAATCTTCACACGTTCCGCGGGCGGAAGGATACCGCGGGAAAAAAAACGCCCCGGCGTCTAGCCAGGGCGAGTGAAGCGGGCCTACCTGCTCTTGACGGTGAAGCCCGCCCAGGGGATATCGCTAAGCGAGCCTAGGCCGCTTGCGCAAGGGTGGCTGTGAGCTGCTGCTCAATTCCTGGCGCACGGCGGTAATAGCGAAATGCTCTAGGTATTTCAAGGACTTGGATAATGGGCCGCTATCGCGCCCCGCAACAGCCTGGCTCGAAGTACATCACCGCCGCCGGTGCCGCGCGCCTGCGTGCCGAACTCGATGAGCTGTGGCGGCGCGAACGACCGCTGGTGACCGCGGCGGTCGCCGCCGCCGCCGCTCAGGGGGATCGCTCCGAGAACGCCGAATACACCTACGGCAAGCGCCGCCTGCGCGAGATCGACCGCCGGGTTCGATTCCTGCGCTCGCGCCTCGAGGGCATGGTGGTGGTCGATCAGCCGCCGAGCGATCGGCGGCGGGTATTCTTCGGCGCCCGCATCACGCTCGAGACCGGGGACGGTCAGCGCCTGTGCTATCGGCTGGTCGGGCCGGACGAGCTCGACATGGCGAGCGATTACATCAGCATGGACGCACCCTTGGGCAAGAGCCTGCTGGGCCGGCGACTGGACGAGGAGATCGCGCTGGAACTGGCCGCCGGTACCCAGCACTACACCATCGTGGAGATCGACTACACCGACATCGGCTAGCTGCCGGTGCCGTCAGCTGACGCGCACATTCTTGAACTGCCAGGGATCGCTCTGGTCCAGCTCCTCGGGGAACAGGCGTTCGCGGTCCGTCAACGGCGTCCAGTCGGTGTACTGCCCGATCACCGGACCCAGATAGGGCATGGAGATGGTCAGGTTGCGCCGGAAATCCATGTCCTCGGGCTCGGTGAGGCCGTTATTCGGATTCTCCATCGCCCACACCATCCCCGACAGCACCGCGCTGGTGACCTGCAGGCTGGTGGCGTTGTTGTAGGGGGCGAGCGTGCGCGCCTCCTCGACCGACAGCTGCGAGCCATACCAGTAGGCATTCTTCTTATGGCCTGCCAGCAGCACGCCGAGCTCATCGATGCCCTTGGTGATGTCGTCCATCATGATGCGGCGCCGATCCTGGATCTGGTAGTTGCGGCCGCAGAACTCGTGCATCGACAGCACCGCGGCATCGGACGGGTGGTAGGCGTAGTGCACCGTCGGCCGGTACAGCACCTGCGCATCGCGGCGCACGGCAAAGTAGTCGGCGATTGAAATCGCCTCGGAATGGGTGATCAGGAACCCGTGGTATGGACCGTTCAGCGGCGTCCAGCTGCGCACCCTTGTGGCCACCCCCGGCTGCGCCAGGTGGATCGCCGCGCCGCCGCCGAAATCGTAGCGCCGTCCGTCGCGCGGGAAATTGCGCTCGTGCGTGCCCCAACCCAGCTCCGCCGGCTGCGAGCCTTCCGAGACGAAGCCGTCGACCGACCAGGTATTGACGAATTCGTTCGGCTCCTTCGGTATGCTCGACACCTGCGTGTCGCGTTCGGCGATATGGATCACCTTCACTCCCACCCGCTGGGCGAGTTGCGCCCATTCGCCGCGGGTGCCGGGCTCGGGGTCGCGCAGTCCCAGGTCGTAGGCGATATTGAGCAGCGCCTGTTTCACCAGGTGCGATACCAGCCCGGGATTGGCGCCGTGCGTCAGCACCGCAGTCGGCGCGCGTGCATTGCCGGCGCGCAGCGCCAGCGCTTCTTCGCGCAGCGCATAGTTGGTGCGCTTGGCCGCCGGTATGGTGGGGTCGGTGTAGCCGCCGGGCCAGGGCTCGATGCAGGTGTCGAGGTACATGGCGCCTTTGTCCCAGCAGTAGCGGATCAGGGCGATGCTCGACACGTCGACCGAAACGTTGAGCACGAAGTCGCCACGACCGACCAGCGGATCGAGCGTACGGCGGAAATTCTCGCGCGTCAGGCGTTGCTTGATGAACTTGACGCCAAAGCGGGCCGCTTCCTCGTGCCCGACGTCATCGGCACTGACGATGCTGACCCGCTCGGCCGGCAGGCCCAGATGCCGCAGGATCAGCGGCAACACACCCTGGCCGATGCTGCCGAATCCGACCAGAACGATGCGCCCTGGAAAATCGACGTGTATTTCGTGCTGGCTCATTATTTTTCCGCCGTAAGGATCGGCGAAGGGTAGCAATCGCCACGCCGCGTCGCCAGCGTCGGCCGATGGCTACACCAGTGGCTTGACAATGCAGCGCGATGCGCTGTCGCAGGCGACTTCAGCGCCAGTGCGGCGGCCAGGTGCGCTCGTGCCCGGGGAGTGCCGCCACGCGATCGAGCCAGCGCCCGATGGCGGGGTAGTTGATCTCCATCGGCAGGAACCGCGCCGCAAGCTCGTGCGCTTCCGGTGGCTGCAGGGCGCGCAGCAGGCGGCGGATATCCGGGTAGATCATCATGTCGGCGGCCGAAAAACTCTCGCCCACCACCCAATCGGAGTGCGCCAGGCGCTGCTCGATGGTGCGCGCCTCACCCGCCACCCGATGCATCGCCTCGGCCAGCCCGTCATCGACCTGGCGCTGGCGCGAACCGGCGACGATCTGCTTCAGCGGCGGCTCGGCGTAGGACTGGTACTCGCAGATCACGCGCATGATCACGCCGGCCTCCTCGGCATTGCGGCCGAATATCGGCGGATCGGTGTACTTCTGGTCGAGGTAATAAAGTATCGCCAGCGACTCGAACACTACGTAGTCGTTGTCGCGCAGCACCGGCAGGCGGCCGCGGAAATTCATTGCCAGCATCTGCGGCGACTTGTGCTCCTGCAGGTCGAAATGCAGCAGATGGCTGTTGTACTTGAGGCGCTTGAACTCGAGCGCGAGGGCGACGCGCCAGCACGGCGAGCTCCCGCTTCCCCAGTAAAAATCGATGGCCATCGGCGCCGATTGTAGCGACTGGCGGCGGCTTTTACCCGCGCTGGCGTTTACTTGTCGCGCCAGTTTGCTATGGTGCGCCCCTACGTTTTTCAAGCAGCGCGCGAGGCTGGAAACACACCGTGGGGCAACCGCAAGCGACGCGCAGCGCGCCGACCAGCCAGAGCTGGTCGGTAGAGGACGCACTGGAGCTGTACAACGTGCCGGCCTGGAGTTCGGGCTACTTCTCCATCAACGCCGCCGGCCACGTGGTGGTACGCCCGGACACCACCGCGGCGCACGAGATCGATCTGCTGGAAGTGGTGCAGGGCCTGCAGGAACGCGATCTGACTGCCCCGGTCGTGATCCGCTTTTCCGACATCCTGGCGCATCGCCTGCGCCACCTGCACGCGGCGTTCGCACGCGCGATCGCGGAAAACGACTATCGCAACCGCTATACCGCGGTCTACCCGATCAAGGTCAACCAACAGCGCCTGGTGGTCGAGGAAGTGTTCCGCTATGGCAAGGAGTTCGGCTTTGGGCTGGAAGCCGGTTCCAAGCCCGAGCTGCTGGCCGTCATGGCGATGACCGAGGGCGCGGACGACCGGCCGATCATCTGCAACGGCTTCAAGGACTCGAGCTACATCGAGGCGGTAATCCTGGCGACCAAGCTCGGGCGCACCATCATCCCGGTGATCGAGAACTTCTCCGAACTGGAACTGGTGCTCAGCTACGCCGACATCTACGGTGTGCGGCCCAAGCTCGGGGTGCGGGTGAAACTGGCCACCGAAGGCTCCGGACGCTGGCGTGACTCGGCCGGGGACAAGTCCAAATTCGGCCTGTTCATCACCGAGATCCTCGAGATGATCGCCATCCTCAAGGCGCGCGACATGCTCGACTGCCTGAAGCTGGTGCACTGTCACCCCGGCAGCCAGCTGCAGGACATCCGCCGCGTCAAGGACGCGATCAACGAGCTGGCCCACGTGTACGCCGAACTCAAGCTCATGGGCGCAGGCCTTGAGTATATCGACGTCGGCGGCGGCCTCGGCATCGACTACGACGGCAGCGGCACCAACTACCCGTCGTCGATGAACTACACCCTCAACGAGTACGCCAGCGACGTGGTGTATCGCGTCGGCAGCGTGTGCAACGCCCGCAACATCCCGCACCCGTTGATCATCAGCGAGTCCGGTCGCGCCATCGCGGCCCATCACAGCGTGCTGATTTTCAACGTACTGGGCCGCTCGGCGCTCGATCGCTTTCGCGTCGACGGCCGCGACGCCGAGGAATTTGGCGGCGAGAAGGCGCTGCCACAGCCGGTGCGCGACCTGCTGGACGCGTACCGCAATATCGACGAGCGCCGGCTGGTCGAGTGCTACCACGATGCCCTCACGGCGCGCGATCAGGCGCTGCAGATGTTCAATCTGGGCCTGCTGTCGCTGGAATTTCGCGGCTTGACCGAGCGCCTGTACTGGGCCAGCTGTGCCCGCATCCGCGATGTGTGCCGGCGGCTGGGCCGTTTTCCGGAGGAGCTCGAGGACCTGGAGAACGTGCTGTCGGACACTTATTTCTGCAATTTCTCCATCTTCCAGTCGCTGCCCGACAGCTGGGCGATCGACCAGCTGTTCCCGATCATGCCGATCCACCGGCTGTGCGAGCTGCCCTCGCGCAAGGCGGTGCTGGCCGATATCACCTGCGACTCCGACGGCAAGGTGGATCGCTTCGTCGGTCCGCGCGACGTCAAGCGCACGCTGGAGCTGCACGAGCTGATAGCGGGCGAGGATTACTACCTGGGCGCATTTCTGGTCGGTGCCTACCAGGAGACGTTGGGGGATCTGCACAACCTGTTCGGCGACACCAACGTGGTGCACATCAAGCTGCATGACGAAGGCGGCTGGTGGATCGAGGAGATCGTCAAGGGCGACACCGCCAACCGGGTGCTGGAATACATGGAGTACGACGTCGCGGAACTGTCCCCGGCGCTGACCCGCGATTGCGAGCGCGCGGTGCGCGAAGGCCGGCTGTCGGTGGCCGAAAGCCAGGCACTGAAGCGCTTCTACGAGAACGAGCTCAACGGTTACGCCTACCTCGAGCCGTAGGTCAGCCACCCCCTGGGGCGGATTTTTACCGCGCCTGAGGCTGCTGCGTCTGTGCGCTGGCGAACATCAGCTGGCGCGTGTCACCACATGTCCTTCAGTCGCGCCGACAGGTCGAGCGTCGATGCGCGCGCGTCACCCAGCGGCGTCGACTCGCCGAGCTGGGCGCCATGGAAAGCGGTTTGCTCCATGGTCTTGAGCACCTTGTCGCTGATGAAACGACTGCGGCCGCCATACACGTGCGCGTCACCGGTCCTGGGCTGCTGCGTCAGCGGGAATTTCAACGGCACGCACAGCTGCAACTCGTTGCGCGCCCGGGTCATGGCGACGTATAGCAGGCGCCGCTCCTCGTCGATCAGTTCCGTGCGTCCGGTGGCGAACTCCGAAGGGAAGCTGCCGTCGACCACGTTCAATACGTACACCGTGTCCCACTCCATGCCCTTGGCCGAGTGCACCGTGGACAGCACCAGGTAGTCCTCATCCAGGGTCGGCGTGCCGGCCAGATCGCTGGTCGCGTGCGGCGGATCGAGCGTCAACTCGGTGATGAAGCGCTCGCGCGACGGATACTGGCCCGAGAGCTGCTCGAGCTGGTCGAGATCGCCGACACGGGTGTGGATGTGCTCGTAGATGCGCTCCAGGTGCGGCTGGTACCAGTCGCGCGCCTGCCGCACCTGGCCTGGCCACGGCCGCTGCGGCTCGGTCAGCGTCTGCAGCAGCGCCTGCAGCTTGGCAAACGGCGCTGCCATCGGCTGCGGTGGTGAAAAGCCCTTCAGTGCGCTCACCGCGCCATCCTGCGCCTGCAGCAGCTCGACGCACTTGCGCGCGTTGATCGGGCCCATGCCCGGCAGCAACTGCAGCACGCGAAACGCCGCCAGGGAATTGCGCAGATTGTCCGCCCAGCGCAATACCGCCAGCATGTCCTTGATGTGCGCCGCCTCCAGGAATTTCAGCCCGCCGTATTTCACGAACGGAATGCGCCGCCGCGCCAGCTCCACCTCGAGCACATCGCTGGCACTGGCGTTACGGAACAGCACCGCCTGGCGGCGCAGCGCCACGCCGGCCTCGCGCCGCTTGAGAATCTGGCCGCACACGTACTCGGCCTGCCCGGCGAGGTCGTCCAGTGTTGCGTACAGCGGCCTGCCGCCGGCGCCGCGCGTGGACAACAGGTGCTTGCGATGCTGGCGCGGTGCCTCGGCCATCAGCGCGTTGGAGGCGTCCAGCAGTCCCTGGGTCGAGCGGTAGTTCTGCGCCAGGGTGATGATCTCCGCCCGCGGCTGGTAGCGGTCCGGGAACTTCAGGATGTTTTCGACCGCCGCGGCGCGAAACGAGTAGATCGCCTGCGCATCATCGCCCACCACCGTCACGCCGCTGCCATCCGGTTTCAGGGCATGCAGGATCTCGGCCTGCAGCCGGTTGGTGTCCTGGTACTCATCGACCAGCACGTGATCGAAGTTGGCGCCCACGTGCTGTGCCAGCCGCGGCTCGCCCATCATCATGTGCCAGTAGAGCAGCAGATCGTCGTAGTCCAGCAGCGCATGGCGCTGCTTGCGCTCGACATAGCCGCGAAACAGGCGCGTGAGGTCGCTCTCCCAGTCCTTGCACCAGGGGAACTGCTGCTCGAGCGTGTCGTGCAGGCTCTTCTGGGTATTGACGCGCCAGGAATAGATCGCAAGACAGGTGTCCTTGCGCGGAAATCGCTGCTCCTTGGAAGCCAGCCCGAGCTCGGTACGCAGCTCGTCGAGCAGATCGGCCGAGTCGCCGCGATCCACCACGGTGAACGAAGGGTCGAGCTTCAGCTGCCGTGCATAGTGGCGCAGCAGGCGATTGCCGATGGAATGAAAAGTCCCGGCCCACACCAGCCGCTGCAGCATCGCCTGCGCCTTGTTGCCGAGCGTATCGTTCAATGCCTCACGCACGATATCGTGTGCGCGCCGGCGCATCTCGCCCGCAGCGCGGCGCGTGAAGGTCAGCAGCAGCAGCCGCGCCGGATCGACACCGTGCACCACCAGTTGCGCCACGCGGTGCGCAATGGTGCTGGTCTTACCGGTTCCGGCACCGGCGATGACCAGCAGCGGGCCGGCCCGCCAGCCCTTGTCGGCGGTCGGTTCACCATAGGTGACGGCCTTCTTCTGCGCTGCATTGAGGATATCGAGGTGCGAAACGGCTGGCATCGGCGCGGAATATAATGCACTGCGGGGTGCCGTGGCGCGTCGTACTTGGCACTGCGCACCTGGCGGCACGCACCGGGCGGGCAGAGCGGCCGGCAAAACGCTACGCTGTGCTCATGAGCGTCGATGACGTGCGCACCGTTTTTCATGGCCGGGTCATCACCGTCAATGTGGAGACGGTGCGCTTGCCCAATGGCCATGTGGCCGAACTCGAGATCATCCACCATCCGGGCGGTGCGGCGATCGTGGCGGTCGACGCCGCGGGTCGGGTATGCCTGATCCGCCAGTTCCGGCATGCGGCCGGCGGCTGGGTGTGGGAGCTGCCGGCCGGCAAGCTCGAGCCGCAGGAACCGCCGCTTGAAACCGCGCGGCGCGAGCTGCGGGAGGAAGCCGGCACCAGTGCCCAAAACTGGCAGTCGCTGGGCATTTATGTAAGTTCTCCGGGGGTTTTTACGGAAATCGTGCACTTGTACCTCGCCCGGGAGCTGGATTCCGTCAAAATGGCGCACGAGGCGGCCGAGCTTATCGAGGTACACTGGGTCGAACTGGAGGACGCATGTACCCGCGCGCTGCACGGAGATATCAATGACGGCAAGACAGCTCTCGGGCTGTTGCGCGCCCGATCGCTACTGCAATCATCGCAAACCAGGACTTCCTAGACCCGGACCGGTAGACGCACCGGCGACACCGTGAGCAAGCGCGATTCCCAGCCAGACGCCCCGCCAGCGCCAGATACCCCGCCATCAGTCAATGCGGACCTCAATCTTTCGCTGGAAGACACGATTGCGCAAAAAATGCGCGGCGTGCCGGTAAAGACCCGCACCGGTGTGGTCGGCTACAACCCGTACGATGCAGCGGCCGCCAAGGCCAAGTCCGACGCCGTCGAGGCCAAGCCCAAACCGACCGACCTGCGCAAACTGTCCGAGTGGATCCGGTTGACCCGCCAGGTGGCGGAGCTCAACCAGGAAAAGCCCAAGGACAAAACCTAAACGCCCAGCGTCAACGCGAGCGTGCCAGGCGCGCTCAGCCATTGGTGCGCGCTCAGCCGCTCCTTTGTATGTGCGTCATCTTGCGCTCGCGGCTCAGGCGATAGAAACGCCGCAGCTCGGCCAGCACCTCGTGGCCGGTGGCCGCGGCCCGGTCGGACAGCCGCCGCTCGAGCCGGCGGCAGAAACGCGCCGCGTATTGGTTGGCTTCCCGGTAGAGTTCGCAGCGCTCGCCGGCCAGTCGCGGGTCGACCCGGCAACGCTCGAACAGCAGCCGGTGCAACTCGGCCGGATAGCGCGCCGGGTCCTGCTCACGCAGCAGCAGCCAGCTGCTCACGTACTTGTCGATTTCCGCCTGCAGCTCCAGTTCCAGCAGCGACACGCCGCGATCGTGGCCAGCATTCCAGGCCAGGTAGATGAAGTGGCTGACGCCCTCGAGCGCGGTCCAGTAGTCGGCCAGATTGCCGCCATGCAGTGCCTGGAGCGGGTTGGCCAGCGCCAGCCGCTCGAGCAGCTGCGGATCGAGAAACAATCCCACCGCAGCCGCCCCGCCCTCATCCAGTACCAATAGCTGCTCGTCGGTGTTCGAATCGCGCAGCGTCTGCGGCAGGCGCTCGCGCTCGGTGAACAGGAAGTCATACACGCGGTGTTGCATCGGCAGGTCGTAGATGCCGGAGAGCAGATCCTGCAGTTGCTGTAGCACCATGCGCTTGACTGCGTAGGCGTCAGTTCTGCGCGATCGCGACCGGGGTGGCTTCGACCCCGAGCTGGCGCAGCAGGCCGTGGGCGCGCGGACTGCCGGTCTTGAGCCAGATCTCGTACAGCCGCAGGATGTCGGCCTGGGTGTAGCGCCGGGCCGCATCGCTGATCTCGCCCAGCGCATCCACCAGCGGCAGGAACTTGGCCGCAAGTTCCGCAAATACGCGCCCCATTACCTGCCTGCGGCCGCGCGACAGGCCGCTGGCCAAGGTGCCGTAGGCGCGCCCGCCCATTGCAATGTGATAGTTGATGTCGATCAGCTTGCGCGCAAAGCTGTGGGCAAAGAAGCCGGCGATGAACAGCGACACATCGCCCAGGCGCTGCAGACCGCGCTCGCGTTCCGGTGCCGTGGGCGCCTCGAGCGCATCGGACAACATCTGTACCAGCGGTCGCAGCCGCACACCGTTGGCGGTGCGCTCGTACAGATGCTCGGAGCGCGCGAACAGCGTGAGCAGGTTGACCACGTACTGCTCAGTCTGGTCCTCCACTGCCACATGCTGGTGCGCCAGCGCGCCCTGCAGTGCATCGTGAAAGTACTCGCGCAGACTCGCTACCGCCACGACACCATCGTTGTGTTCAGACTGCTGCATGACTTCGTCCTCGGGGAAATCCGCTTCAATCGTCGACGCTTTGAGTTGACCACGAAAGGCGGCTAGCCTTAGATAACTTCATCACGATTCCTACAGTGCAAGAACCCTGCCCGCCTGGCAGCAATACCTGGCGACTGCTAATACGAGGCAAAAACATGTCGGACTTCACACTTGTCATCGGCAACAAGAACTACTCATCCTGGTCGCTGCGGCCGTGGATGCTGCTGCGGCATCTCGGGCTTCCGTTCGACGAGGTGCAGATCGCACTGTCGCAGCCCGATACGCAGCAGCGCATCGCGCAGCACAGCCCGGCCGGACGCGTGCCGGTGCTCAAGCATCGAGAGCTGACCCTGTGGGAATCGATCGCGATCGGCGAGTACCTGTGTGAGCTGACCGCTCGCGGCTGGCCGCGCGAGCGTGCCGCACGGGCGCAGGCGCGCGTGTTGAGCGCCGAGATGCATGCCGGCTTTCAGGCACTTCGCAGCCAGTGGCCGATGAATGCGCGCGCCGTCGGCCGGCGCGCACCGATGACGACCGAACTGGCGGCCGACATCGAGCGCGTCGACGCGCTGTGGAGCGATTGCCGGCAGCGCTTCGGGGCCAACGGACCGTGGCTGTGCGGCGATTACTCGCTGGCCGATGCCATGTACGCGCCGGTCGCCCTGCGCTTTCGCAGCTACGGCGCGGCGCTGTCGGCCGCGGCTGGCGCCTACATGGATACGGTGCTGAACGATGCTCCGCTGCAGCAATGGCTGGCCGATGCCGCACTCGAGAGCTGGACCATCGGCTACTCTGAAGTCGGCCTGCCCGGTAGCTAGCCTGACAGGTAGATAGCCTGACAGGTGGCTAGCCTGACGGGTGGCTAGCCTGACAGGTGGCTAGCGGCCGGCCTCGCGCGTACCAGTGAGGCCGATGCGCAGTGCCACGGTGGCGACGAATACCTCGCGCAGGAACATCAGCAGCCCGCCGATAAAGCTGAACATCGCAACGATGAACAGCGTCGCGATGATCAGCGACACATGGAACCTCACGAACGCGCCCAGAAACAGCGCCACCACCACCATCGACATCAGCAACGCGCAGATGGTGCACAGCGCGATCGCGCGGCCCAGCAGCCGTGCACGCTGCTCGAGCGTGCGCAGCGCGCCGCCGAGCACGTGCAGGTCGCTCTCATGGGTCTTGCTCTCCTTCTGCTCCAGCGCCCGCGCCCGATCGACCACGCGTGCCAGGCGGCTGGTGAGCATGGTGAGCGTGACACCCACGCCGGAGAGCAGGAACACCGGCGCCACCGCCGTGCGCACCACCTCGCCGATGTCCTGGATCTGCCCGCCGATGGCTCCCGGCTCCATGCCGCTGTTACTCCCTCTGCGACGGGCCGGAGCGACGCTCGAAACGATACGAGGATGCGGAGTCGGCCGTGCCTTCGAAGCTGCCGTCGGGTCCGGACAGCTGCTCGTTGACTAGCAGATCGGTGCCGCGCACTTCAGCGCTCTGCCAGATCAGCATGCCTTCGGCGCCGGCCGACGCCTTGCAGGCCAGCGCATTGGTGGTGGCCGCGAAGCCGTAGTCGCTCTTGCTCCAGATCAGCTTGCAGCCCGACAGCGGCGACAGATCCTCCGGCAGCACCGACTGCAGCACGTATGGATCATCCGCCGCGTGCAGCCAGCGCAGCGGTTCCTTGAACACATACACCGTCTGCACCAGGTGTTCACTCTTCTTGTCGAGTTCGAAGGTCCAGATGTGCTGCGCGAGTATCCGTCGCGGGTCATCGGCGGCGGTCTCGCGCTCGAACATCACGGCCTTGCCCAGGGCCAGTGAGTTCACCGGGTTGATCACCACGGCCACAGCGGCGTGTGCGCCGCTGGCATCGTTTTTGGCCTGGGTGCGGTTGTCGTACTGGCCCGGCAGGACCTGCAGCAGCGTGTCGAACGAGCGCTCGCGCTCTTTCTTGCCGGCCCCGAGGGCACAGATCGGCAACAGCAGCAGCACCCCCAGCCAAGCGGCCGACGGCACGCTCTTCAGGTGTCGATGCTCAGGCATTGAAGTCGCGCCATTCCACACGGTAGTTGCGCCCTAGGGTCATGATGCGCTCGAGCAGCTCTCTATAACCCATGCCGGCGGCCTGGGCCGATTCGGCGAAGTCCTCCTCGCGCGCCAGGTTCGGATTGGGATTGGCCTCGAGCATAAACACACTGCCGTCGCTGCGCACGCGAAAATCGATACGCGCACAGCCCGACAGATGCAGCGCGCGGTAGATACGACGCGACAGCCGGTCGAGCTGGTGCAGCACCGCGGGCGGCAGGTCATCCGCGGCGCGGGTGGTGATCTCGTAGCGTTTTTGATAAGCCCGATCCCATTTGACCTTGCGGGTCGCGATCGCCGGCAGCGACTCGGGCAGCGAGCCAAAGCGCATCTCCCACACCGGCATGCGCGTCAGCCGCTCGTTGCCCAGCATGCCGACGTACAACTCGCGGCCCTCGATATACTCCTCGACCAGGGCATCGGAACCGATCTGCTCGTGCATGAACTGCACGCGCTCGCGCAGCTTGGCGATGTCGTCCACCACCGAGGCCTGGGCAATGCCGAGCGAGGCGTCCTCGGTGGTCGATTTCACGAACAGCGGCGGGCGCAACCGGCGCGGCACGGTCACGCGCTGGCCGCGGCGAAATACCGCGAACTGCGGGGTCGGGATGCGATGAAACGCCAGCAGCTGCTTGCACAGCACCTTGTCGCGCGCCAGCAGCAGCCCGCGCGGATTGCAGCCGGTATAAGGCGCGCGCATCAGTTCCAGGAACGCGACCACGTGCTGGTCATAGGTAACGATGCCATTGAACTCTTCGAGCAGATTGAACACCAGCTCCGGCTTGGTATCCATCAGCGCGGTACGCAGTTCGGTCAGGGAATCGAGCACCCCGAGCGTCTGCACCTGGTGCCCGGCCGCGCGCAGCGTCGAGATCACGTCATATTCGGTGCGCCACTCGTCGATCTGTTTCTCGGAGAAACCCGTAAGGCTGTCGGGCGGCACCAGGCTCGAGTGCACCACCACCAGCGTGCGCAGCCGCTTCATGCGCGCAGACGCAGCCCCTGGCTGCGCATGTACAGCCGTACCAGCCGGCTCAGCATGGTACGGGTGGCGCGCAGCGAGGCGCGCTGCGAGCCGCGCACGAACAGTTGCAGCCGCTCGGCGCGATCGATGGTGGTACGCAGCACCTGGTGAGCCGCGTAGCGGTCCACGCCGCTGGCGCGAATCAGCGACGCCAGCAGCTGCGGCTTGTTCGAGCGCAGCAGCGTCGCGGCGGTGAGAGCGCGCGCTCCCGGATCGGTCGCGAACACGCGTTGCAGCAGCCGGTCGGCCAGCATGCCGCGCCGCGTGCGCGCCCGTGCCAGCTTGCTGCGGTAGTGCTGCGCCAGCGTGCGCTGATTGAGATCGAGCGGTTCAATCTGGTCGCGGCAGCGTACCGGCGGTCGATGGGCGCCGAATTCACCGGCCACCTTTTGCACGAAGCGCAGCTTGCGCAGCGCCGGCCAGGAGGCATAGCGGCGCTGCCAGCCCGAGCGCGGCGCCAGCCACACCGCAAAGGTCTCGGCGAAATCCTCGGTAGGGTGGCTCTGCGCGTACCAGTCGCCCAGGTGTTGTACATGGTGGCGACTCGCCGGGCGTGCGCGGTAGCCGGAGCGATACGGCTCGGATGCCGGCCCGAACAGCGCGCGCCAGTGCGCCCGACGGCGCAAGCGATACGCCGAGTCGATCGCGTGGCCGGCCTCATGGCGCAGGATGCGCATCAGCCAGTTGACGTTACTGCCCTCAACCTCGCGCGTCATCTTGCGCTCCAGGCGCATCAGTCGCGGGTGGGCCAGGTAGAACGGCACGGCGATTCCGGGTACGCCATCGGGTGAAAACCACTCCTCCGACAGCCACACGTGCGGCCGGAATCGAATCCCGCGCCCGTCGAGCTCGCTGTACAGGCGCCGGACGTAGCGTTGCAGCGGCGAGCGGCGCAGGTCCAGGCGCAAATCGCAGATGCGCAGCTGCAGCAGCTCCTGGTCGCTCAGGCGTGTCCAGTCGAGCCGGCGTGCCCGGGTGGCCTGCAGGCGGGTGGCCGGCAGGCGGCGCATTGAAGTGGTGGCGGCGGGGGAGACCATCGTGTCCAAACTCTAACCAATCGGCGGCGCGCTGTCCGCTGGCATGGGCGCGCTGGCCGCGCCTGGCTGTGGCGCAGCGGCCTGCCAGGCCGGGCGGCGGCACCGCCCGGGGTCGATTGGCCCTGATCACGCGGGTATCTTCCGGCAAAATGGCGTGGCTGCCCGGGCGCGGCGCCCGCCAGGCGCTCCCCTAGGCGTCGATCGCGATCGACTGTTCCTCGGCGTCGCTCATGAACGCGGCGCCCTCGCTCGCCCCCGCCGCCGGCGCCAGCTTGCCCGCCAGCGCCGACAGGCCGGCAAAATCGAATTGGCGCGAATCGGCCAGCGTGCCGGGCTCCACATGCTGCAGGGCCGAGAATATCGACTGCACGCGGCCGGGATATTCGCGCTCCCAGGCAGCCAGCATGGCCTTGATGGCATTGCGTTGCAGATTCGGCTGCGAGCCGCACAGCCGGCACGGGATCAGCGGAAAGCGCATGCCGCGTGCGTAACGCGCGATGTCGCGCTCGGCGATGTAGGCCAGCGGACGGATCACGATGTGCCGGCCGTCGTCGGAACGCAGCTTGGGCGCCATGGCCTTGAGCCGGCCGGCGTTGAACAGGTTCAGGAACAGCGTTTCGACAATGTCGTCGCGGTGATGCCCGAGGGCAATCTTGCTGATGCCGTGCTCGGCGGCAAAACGATATAGCGCGCCGCGCCGCAGCCGCGAGCACAACGAACACATGGTGCGCCCTTCCGGGATCACCCGCTTCACGACGCTGTAGGTGTCCTGCTCGATGACGTGGTGGCTGACGCCGAGCGCACGCAGGTAATCCGGCAGCACCTGCTTGGGAAACCCGGGCTGCTTCTGGTCGAGATTGACTGCGATGAGCTCGAACTGCAGCGGCGCACTGCGCTGCAGGGAGCGCAGCAGATCGAGCATGGTATAGGAGTCCTTGCCGCCCGACAGGCACACCATCACCCGCTCGCCCTCGTCGATCATGCGATAGTCGTGGATCGCCTTGCCGGCCAGGCCGCGCAGCCGCGCCGCCAGCCGGCGCATGGTGGCCGAGGTCTCGCTCACGAAGGCTCCTCCAGGTACTTGGCGTCCAGGTAGCGCAGCAGCGCCGTGGCCGACGGCGGCTGGCCGGTCGCATCCTTCATCAACTCCTTCACCGTGACCTTGGCGCCCAGTCCATGCACGTGCTCGCGCAGCCAGCCGAACAGGCCGGCAAACTCACCGCGCCCGATCTGCTGCTCGATGTCCGGCAGGTGTGTGCGCAGGCTCTCCCACAACTGCGCGGCGATCACCGCGCCGAGCGCGTACGAAGGGAAATAGCCGAACGAGCCGAGCGCCCAATGGATATCCTGCAGGCAACCATCGGCGGCGCCGGTCGGACGAACTTCCAGTCGCTGCTCCATGCCGTGATTCCACGCCTCCGGCAATTCGCGCACCGCAAGCTCACCCGATAGCAGCTTCTTCTCCAGCTCATAGCGCAGCAGGATGTGCAGCGGATAGGTCACCTCATCGGCATCCACGCGGATCAGGCTGCGCTGCACGTTGTTCAGGCGCCGGTAGATATTCTCCGGCTCCCATTCCGGGCCGCTGACTGCAAAGTGCTTCTCCAGCAATGGCCGCAGGTAGGTGACGAACGCGCGGCTGCGCCCGACGATCATCTCCAGCAACAGCGACTGGCTCTCCTCGAGTGCCATGCCGCGATCACGCCCTACCGGCTGGTCGCGCCAGGCCTGCGGCAGGCCGAGGTCATACATCGCGTGTCCGGTCTCGTGCATCGCGCCGAGCAGGCCGGAGAATGGGTCGGCGCTGTCGAAGCGCGTGGTGACGCGGATGTCGCCCGGCACGCCTTCCGTGAATGGGTGTTCGCTCTCGTCGATGCGCCCGCGATCGAATGGAAATCCGATCGCCCGCATCACCTCGACCACCAGTGCGCGTTGCTTGCCGGGAGCGAACTTGCCGGTAATCGGCAGCGACGGCCGCTGCGCCTGCAACGCCAGCGTCTCGCGAATCAGGCTCGGCAAGCGCCGCGACAGTGCTTTGAAAATGGTGTCGATGTCGGCCGCTGAGATGCCGGGTGAGAACTCGTCCACCAGCGCATCGTACGGCGGCAGGCCCAGTGCCTGTCCCAGCAGCGCCGCTTTGTCGCGCACCAGGTGCACTACTTCCTCCAGGTGAGGCGCGAACAGATCGAAGTTGTTCTGTCGCCGGGCCTCCGCCCACTGCACCTCGGCGCGCGAAGTCGCCCGTGCCAGGCGCGAGATCAGCGACACCGGGGTAGCGATCGCGTAGTCGCGCTGGCGGCGCATTTCATGCAGGTTGGCGAGCTGCCAGTCCTCCAGCCCCTGCGAGTTGGCCTGGGCGCGATCCAGCAGCCGCGTTATTTTGGGCGTGGTCAGCAGTGCATGGTATTCAGTCTCGAGTGCCGCCAGCTGTTCCCCGCGCACGTCGGCACTGCCCCGCGGCATCATCACCGCCGCATCCCATCGCAGCAGCGACAGCGCGCCATGGAAAGCGTGCAGACGCCGCCATTCCTGCTCGAGTTGCACGTACGGGGTAGTGGACATGACTGCCGGTGTACTTGAATCAGTGAGCCGGCGGCCAGTTGGCCGCGCACCAGTGCACCCAGCGGCACCAGCGCGGCCAGTCAGAAGCGATGAAGCCGGCCACGATCGATACCGCGAGCAACACCAGGAGCGTCAGGTAGATCGCCAGCGAGCGCATGGCGCCATGATAATGGCTTCACCAACGGCCGTCTCGCACTGCGGTAAGATCCTGCAATGCCATTGAAAATCTGCTTTGCGTCGGCCGAAGTGACCCCGTTCGCCAAGGCCGGCGGCCTCGCCGATGTGTCCGGAGCTCTGCTCAAGTACCTGCACGCCGACGGTCATGACATTCGGCTTTTCATGCCGGGCTACGCCAGCATCCAGCGCGCCGGCCTTACCATCCACCCGGTCGACTCGCTGCGCGACCTGTCGGTCATGCTCGGCAGCCATCGTTACGATTTCTCGGTCTCGACCGCGCAGCTGCCGGACTCCGACGCGGTCGTCTACCTGGTGGATTGTCCGGCTGCGTTCGACCGCCCCTCGATCTACACCGCCGATGCCGACGAGCATCGCCGCTTCCTGCTGCTCACGCACGCCGCCTTCCTGTGCTGCCAGCGCATGGCGTTCGCGCCGCAGATCATGCATTTCCACGACTGGCACACCGCGGTCGGAACGCTGCTGATGCGCGCCACCTATGGCTGGGACCGGCTGTTCCAGGGTGCGCGCAGCGTGCTGACGGTGCACAACATCGGCTACCAGGGCATCGTCAGCAGCACCGCGCACGCCGAGGTGTTGCCCGGTGGGCCGGCGTCGATGCTCGATCATGCCGATTTCGCCGCCGGACGCATCAATCTGCTGCGCACCGGGCTGGCCTACGCGGACCGCATCACCACCGTCAGCCCCACCTACGCGCGCGAACTGCGCACCGCCGAGTACGGCATGGGAATGGAGACGCTGTTGCGCAAGCGCGCCGATGCCATCGTCGGCATCCTCAATGGCGTGGACTACGATGAGTGGGATCCGCGCCATGACCGCCACGTGACGCATCACTACGGCGCCAATCAGCTCGGAGTGAAAGCCGAGATCAAGGACCAGTTCCTGCAGCGCATACGACTCGCGAGCGGCCCGCGCACCGCGCTGATCGGCATCGTCAGCCGGCTGGCGACGCAGAAGGGCTTCGACCTGCTGTTCGACTGCATGCCGGCGCTGCTGCGGGCGCGCGATTTCAATCTGGTGGTGCTCGGCACCGGCGAACCGCGCTACGAGCAATTCTTCACCGGCCTGCAGCTGCGCTTTCCCGAGCGCGTGCACTTCCAACACGGCTACAGCGACGAGATGGCGCACTGGATCGAAGCCGCCAGCGACATGTTCTTGATGCCCTCGCGCTACGAGCCCTGCGGCCTCAACCAGATGTACAGCATGCGCTACGGCACGGTGCCGATCGTGCGCCGCACCGGCGGGCTGGCGGATTCGGTACAGCATTTCGACGCGGTCACCGGCGCCGGCACCGGAATCGTCTTCAATGACTACAACGCGCAAGGCGTCACCTGGGCGCTCAACACGGCGCTGGATCTATACCAGAACAAGGGATTGTGGCGCCGGCTGATGCAGAACGGCATGGCGCAGGATTATTCGTGGAGCCGGCAGGTACGCGGCTACGTCGAGCTGTACGAGAGCATCGTGCAGCCGTGACTCACAGCCGTACGCGGCCTTTCTGGTCGAACGGAATGTTGCGTACCATGCCGCCCTGCAGGTGCACCTGCCCGTAGATGCGATAGTCCACCGTGTGGTGGCCGAAGCCGCTGGCGAGCGCGCCCAGCACGGAATTTACGTTGGCGGTGACGTTCAGATCGAAGTCGGTCTCCCCCAGCGCCGGCAGGGTGAAGGCGGCATCGGTCGCACCCTGCGCGAACGGCGCGCCCTCGAGTTCCAGGTTGCATTCGATGCTGCGGATCGGGATCGCGCGATCGTTCGGGTTGACGGCATGAAACGTGAGCCGCATCTGCTGCTGCTGCAGGTTGCCGCCGCCGATGACGACGCCGGTGATTGCCAGCGTCGGGGCTTGCAGCTTCGGCAGCATGCTGGCACAGCCGGTGAGCGCCACCGCCAGTGCCGCCACTCCCAATGCCGCTGCCCCCAATGCCGCTGCCCCCAGTGCCGCCAGCCGCAATCCTGAGCTTCTCATGTGCGTACCCCGCTGACCCGTCCGAACAGATGATTGAGCGACGCGAACTGCTGCGCCTGCGCCGCTGTCAGACTGCCGGCCGCAAGGCGCCAGCTCCAGTTGCCGCTCACCGTGCCGGGAGTATTCAGACGCGCCTCGGAACCCAGGTGCAACAGATCCTGCGCGGGAATGATCGCCAGTTGAGCTACCGAGCCCAGCACGGCGCGCGCCATGCTCTCGGCTACATCCGCCGGGTCGGTGTGCAGATAATACTCGACGCGCTGCGCGTCCGAACTTTGAAGACTGTGAAACCAGCCCATGGTGGTGTCGTTGTCGTGGGTACCGGTGTAGGCCACCAGGTCGCGCTGATAATTGTGCGGCAGGTGTGGATTGTCGGGTGAACCATCAAAGCCGAACTGCAGCACGCGCATGCCGGGCAGCCCGAAGGCCACGCGCAGCTGTTCGACATCCGGGGTGATGACACCCAGGTCCTCGGCTACCAGCGGCAGATCGGGAAAATCGGCGGCCAGCGCCTGGAACAGCGCGCGCCCGGGTGCCGGGCACCAGCGCCCTTCGCGCGCCGTCGTGGCACCCGCCGGCACCGCCCAGTAGGCGGCCAGACCGCGGAAGTGATCGATGCGCACCAGGTCGAAGCGCTGCAGCTGGCGGGCGAGCCGCATGCGCCAGAAGCTGAACTTGTCGCGCTCGGCCTGCTCCCAGTTGTAGAGCGGGTTGCCCCACAGCTGGCCGTCGGCGGAGAAATAATCCGGCGGCACGCCCGCCAGCAGCGTCGGCCGGCCATCGGCGTTGAGCTGAAACTGCGCGCGTGCCGACCAGGTTGCGACCGAGTCGGGCGCCACGTAGATCGGCAGATCGCCGAACAGGTATACGCCGCGCTCCGCCGCGTAGCTGCGCAGTGCACGCCATTGCCAGTCGAACTGCCACTGTTCGATGCGGCGGCGTTCCAGCTGGTCGCGGGTCTCGCGCGCGAAGCGGTACATCGCTGCGGGTTCGCGCGAACGGAAGGCTTCAGGCCAGTCCCACCAGGGACCCTTGAAGCGCTCGGCCAGCGCCTCGAACAGCACGTAGTCCTCGAGCCAATCCAGCTGTGCCGCCCGGAATACTTCGAAGTCGGAGCGCTGGTTGTTCACGTCCGGCAATTCGTTGCGATCGATCATCGAGGGCTGGCCGGCAAAGTCCGAGCGCGCCCAGTAGGGCGATCCGCCGCCGCCCGGCGGCCCCAGGGGCAGCACCTGCCAGATCGAAAAACCGGCCTGCGCCAGCCAGTCCACGAAGCCGCGCGCCGCCGCGCCGAGCGCGCCGCGCGCCGAGTCGCCGTCGCCGCCGATCAGCGAGGTCGGATGCAGCAGCACGCCCGAGCGTCGCCGCTCCAGCAGCCGCGCGGCCACGCTCATGCGTTGCTGAGGGCGAGCTTTGCCAGCATGTCGGGCGTCACCAGCACCACGCCATTGTCGGTGACGTGAAACCTGGCAGCGTCGGAGGCGCGGTCGACCCCGATCGTCATGCCGTCCGGGATCTCGCAGTTCTCATCGAGAATCGCATGCGCCACGGTGCAGCCGGCGCCGATCTTGACGTTCGGCAGCACCACCGAGCGCGAGATGGTGGAGCGCTCCTCGACCCGCACGTTGGAGAACATCAGCGACTGGTCGACGATCGCGCCGGAAATGATGCAGCCGCCGGACACCATGGAATTGACCGCGCTGCCGCGCCGGCCGATTTCGTCGAGTACGAACTTGGCCGGTGGCTGATGCAGCTGATAGGTCCAGATCGGCCACTCCTCGTCGTACAGGTTGAGCTCGGGTGCGACGTGCACCAGCTCGATATTGGCATCGTAGAAGGCGTCCACGGTGCCGACGTCGCGCCAGTAGTTCTGGGCGCGCGTCTTGACGTCGGTAAACGGATAGGCGACCACGTGCAGCAGGTCGATCGCCGCCGGGATGACGTTCTTGCCGAAATCGTGCGCCGACTTGTCGTCGGTCGCATCGGCGATCAGCAGCTTCTCCAGCAGTCGGGCATTGAACACGTAGATGCCCATCGAGGCGAGCGCGACGTCCGGGCGCGAGGGAATGGTCTCCGGCTGCTTCGGCTTCTCGGTGAATTTGGTGACCCGGTTCCAGTCGGTGACCGACAGCACGCCGAAGTCGCTGGCACGCGATGGCGGCACCTCGACCACCCCGACGGTGATGTCGGCGCCCTTCTCGACGTGATAGGCGATCATCGGCCCGTAGTCCATCTTGTAGATGTGATCGCCGGCCAGCACCAGCACATGCTTGGGACGCAGCGCCCGGATCAGGTCGAGGTTCTGGTACACGCAATCGGCGGTACCGCGGTACCAGTGCAGACCCACCTGCTGCTGCGCCGGCACCACGTCGATGAATTCACCGAACTCGCCGCGCAGGTAGCTCCAGCCGCGCTGCACGTGCTGGATCAGGGACTGGCCCTTGTACTGGGTCATCAGGAATATCTGGCGGATACCGGAATTGACGCAGTTCGACAGCACGAAGTCGATGATGCGGAACTTGCCGCCGAACGGGGTGGCCGGCTTGCATCGATGCAGCGTCAGGTCCTTGAGCCGCTCGCCGCGACCGCCGGCCATGACGACGGCCAGCGCGCCACTGGTCAGACGGCTGACGTAGCGTCCAGAGGAAGCTCGCGACTGCTGCTTGGCCATAGGTTCGATTGCTGATGGGACGCTATGAGTATAGTACGGAGAGCTGCGATCGCGGCTGCATGTTCAGCCGATTATTTGCCGCAGCTCCCACGTGCGCCAGCGCGCGGGCGCTGACTTCGCTGTAGGAGCATCGTTCGGTCGGATCGGCGCGCTTACAGGCGGCGCAGCAGGCCCATCTCCAGCGGATGCGCCAGCATGTCGTGCCAGGGGAAAATCCGGATCTCGAAGGCGAACTGGCCGCAGTTTGGCGGCGCCGCGTGCAGCTCATATACCGCCGAGCCGTCGCTGTCGATCTCGCCATTCGGGCGCAGCAGTGCGCGCCAGGCGTCGTCGTGGTTTTCGGCGCGAAACGAGGACAGCGGCGGCAGTTCCGAGCGCGAGCGCGGCAGCACGCGTCGCGCCACGAATTCCACGCGCACATCGTCAGGCGCGAGGCCGTTGAGCGCCGCGGCGACGCGCACCTTCAGCATGCCGGCGCGCGGCAGTTCACGCGGGGTGTCGGACAGGCGGCGCAATGCCACGCCGGCCCACTTCTCGCGCACCCGCTGCTTCCAGCCGCTGAACGCCGTAGCCGCAGGCAGCCCGCCGCTCATCAGGCGCTGGTGGTGCTGCGCTGCCGGGTAGTAGACGCCGCGTGCGTAGTCCTGCACCGCGCGACCCATGTTGAAATGCGGGATCACCGTCATCATGGCGCGCTTGCAGCGCCGCACCCATTCCGGCGAGTAGCCGTCCTGGTTGCGGGTGTAATAGAGCGGCACCACTTCCTCTTCTATGGCGTCGAGCATCGCGGCGGAATCGAGCGCGTCACGCCGGTCGGCGTCCTGCGCATCGGCCGGCGGTATGCCCCAGCCATTGTTATGGTCGAACGCTTCAGCCCACCAGCCGTCGAGAATGCTGACGTTGAGCCGGCCATTGACCGCGGCCTTGATGCCGGAGGTGCCGCTGGCTTCGAGCGGTGCCACCGGATTGTTGAGCCAGACGTCGACGCCGGTGACCAGCCAGCGCGCCAGCTGAATGTCGTAGTCCTCGAGGAACACCACGTTGCCGGCGAACTCGGGCGTCAGCATCAGCTGCTTGATCTCGCGCAGCACCTGCTGCCCGGGATGGTCGGCCGGATGCGCCTTGCCGGCGAACAGGAACAGCACCGGGCGCTCCTCCGAGCTGATCAACCGCAGCAGGCGCTCGCGATCGCGCAGCATCAGCGAGGCGCGCTTGTAGGTCGCGAAGCGGCGCGCAAAACCGAGCGTCAGGACATTGGGCTGCTCGGGATCCAGCAGGCGCGTAATGCGGCGCAGCTGTGCCGGGTTGAGATCCTTGGCGCGATACTCGCGCCGCAGGCGCGCTCGCACGCCGTCGAGCATGCGCGCCTTGACCTGCTGCGCCGTGTCCCAGAAATCGGCATCCGGCACCTTGGTGAGTGCGTACCAGAAATCCTTGTCCGACAGGCGCTCGCGCCACTCCGCACCGAGCACGCCATCGAAAAAGCGGCTCCAGATCTGCGACAGGAAGGTCGGCACGTGTACGCCGTTGGTGACGTAGCCGACCGGATTTTGCTCCGGCGGCACTTCCGGCCAGTGATCGGCGCACAGCCGCGACGACACCGCGCCGTGAATGCGGCTCACGCCATTCATGCGGCGCGCGCCATTGAGCGCCAGGTTGGTCATATTGAAGGCATGGGCATTGGGCGGCTTGCCCAGCTCGAACAGCCGTTCCGCCGACACCCCGAGCTCGGTGTGCAGATCCTGGAAACAATGCGTGAACAGCCCGACATCGAACGCGTCGTGGCCGGCGGCCACCGGCGTGTGCGTGGTGAACACGCACTGCGTGGCCGCGGACTCGAGCGCGGCGGAAAAATCCAGCCCGGCCGCGACACCTTCGCGCACCAGCTCCAGAATCAGAAATGCCGCGTGACCCTCATTCATGTGCCACACCGCCGGCGCCATGCCCAGTGCGCGCAGGGCGCGCACGCCGCCGAGTCCCAAGATCATTTCCTGGCGAATGCGCACCGCCGCATCACCGCCGTACAGGCGGTGGGTAATCTCGCGGTCCTCGCTGGCGTTTTCCTTGCAGTTGGTGTCGAGCAGATACACCGACACCCGGCCGACATGCGCCTTCCAGATGCGCGCCACGACATTGCGGCCGGCGATGCGCACCGTCACCTGCATCCAGCTGCCGTCGGTATTGCGCACCGCTTCCACCGGCAGATCGCGCGGATCGGTTTCTATGTTGCTGGCGTGCTGGACGCCATCGCTGTCCACCGACTGTATGAAATAGCCCTGGGTGTAGAGCAGCCCTACGGCAACGAAATTGAGCCGCTCATCGCTCGCGGCCTTGCAGTGATCGCCGGCCAGGATGCCCAGGCCGCCGGAATAAATCGGGAAACTCTCGTGGAAGCCGTACTCGGCACAAAAATAAGCCACCAGTGGCTCATCGGCGCGCTGCGGTGCCGACAGATAGGCATCGAATGACTCGACCACCTGCCGGTAGCGCTCCAGATAGATGCGATCGGCGGCCGCGCGATCGAGGTTTTCCTGATTGATGCATCGCAACATCAGCAGCAGATTGCCGCCTACCTGCTGCCAGAGCTCGGGTTCCAGGTCCTCGAACAGCGCTCGGGTGGGGCGGTGCCAACTGAAGAACAGGTTGCGCGCAAGTTCCGGCAATCGCGTCAGCGAGGCGGGAATGGTCGGATAGATTTCAATGAGTTGGTCAGGCATGGAGGCCCTGCGACGGTTCATCATATGCGAAAAGTCTATCAGCAAGGACATCGGCCGCCCGTGCGCTGCATCGCAGGAAAACCCGGTAGCTGGCTCGCACGCCAGCCCGTTGACGTCCCACTCCCCGATGCCGAGGTTCACGCCGTGCGCATCACCATGTGGATGAAGGACACGCGCATGGCGCTTGACATGCTTCTCATCGATGCCCATGGCCAGATCATCGACATTCATCCCAATGCCACGCCCGAATCCGACGCCATCATCAGCACGCCGAAACCGGGCATCATGCCGGTGAAGGCGCTGCTCGAACTGACCGGTGGCGAGTGCGAACGGCGACACATCGAGCAGGGGGATCGCGTAATCCACGGCCTGTATTACTGAGCGGTCGGAGCGGCGCGAACTCCACCAGCCCAGCGCGCCATTGCCGGACGCGTCGGTCGCGAGCGATGTCCCGGCTCGTGCGCGCCGAATCTCGCAAACCCGGCATGAAAGCCTCATTATCTGTCGCCTCGGAAACGTGGGGGTTTGCTGATGAGCCGGGACCGCTTCCGCTTCGGGCCGATCGCATGGTTATTGGTCCCGTGCGCAGTGCACGCCGATATCGTCGCCGACTGGGCAGGCAAGGCCACCGATATCGCGACCGACGGACCCAATACCGTCCGCACGCTCGCGCTGGTCCAGAATGCCGTGTACGAGGCGGTGAATTCGATCACGGCGCGTTATCCGCGCGACCGTATCGATCTGGCGCCGTCGCAGGATGCCTCGATCGACGCGGCCATCGCCGCGGCAAGTCGAACCGTGCTGCTGCACGAGGCGCCCGCGCTGCAGCCGCAGATCGAAACCGCCTACAGCCAGGCGCTCGGCAAGCTCCCGAATGACGAGGCACGCACCAGCGGCGTTGAACTTGGCGAGCGCGCAGCGGCGGATGTGCTCTCAAAACACACCGACGATCTCGGTACTCCCGAGCCCTACCGCCCGCTGACGACCCCGGGCGTGTATGTGCCAACCACATTTCCGCTCGGCGTGGCGGTGGGGCAGCACAAACCATGGTTCCTGAAGAGCGCTTCGCAGTTTCGCCCGGGACCGCCGCCAGCCCTGACCAGCGAGCTTTGGGCACGCGACTACAACGAGGTAAAAACCGTCGGCGTGCTCTACAACTCGGTGCGCACACCGGAGCAGACCGCGATAGCGCAGTTCTGGGCGACTGCATTGCCCGACGTGCACATTGGCGTGGTGCGTTCACTGGCCAATGCCCCGGGGCGGGAAATCACGCGCAATGCACGGCTGTTCGCGGCCGTCACCTCAGCCATCAACGATGCCGAGATCGCCGTGTTCGAAGCCAAGTATCACTACCAGTTCTGGCGCCCGATTACGGCTATTCGCAATGGAGATCGTGACAGTAATCCGAAGACCGAGCGCGATGCCGACTGGCAACCCATGATCGTGACGCCGGTGCAACCGGAATATCCGTGTGCACATTGCGTCGTCGCGGCGACGATCGCCACGATGATTCACATCGAGGTCGGTCGCGAGCCGCTGCCGGTTCTCAGCTCGACCAGCAACACAGCACCGGGCGTAAGGCGCTACTGGACGCGCACCGAGGATCTGGAACTAGAGGTCTCCAATGCGCGCATCTACGATGGTGTGCACTATCGCAATTCGACCGAAGTCGGCAACCGGATGGGCGAGCAGATCGGTGCATTGGTGGCAGCCGCCTACGGCCTGCCTTAGAGCGACTGCCGGCGGCGCGACTCAGGCGGCGCAGTAACTTGTGTTGTGGAGGTGCAACACCCGCGCCCGGAGGCGCAATGTTGCTGTTGTCGCGCGAAACGAAATCCGTATACTCAGATCCAGCTGCTGAAAACCCGGTCTCAACGGGGTTTTCGTGGTACCGCGTCACTTGGGGAAGGCGGTTCACTGCCGTTGCCCTGGCTGTTGCGAAAGCACAGCACTCGACGCTGTCATGCGAATCGTAGGCCCTAAGGCCGACCTAAAACATACGAGCTGACGGAATTAGGGAGAATCCAGCACATGACCACCGAGAGCAATCCAATCCTCAAACGCGCGGTGCGACTCGCGCTTCTGGCCGGAAGTTCCGCTGCGGTTGCGGTGCATCCCCCCGCCGCCAGGGCGCAAGCGGCGCCCGCTTCCACGGCCGATAAGACCGCTGAGTTGGGCGAAGTCGTCGTAACCGGTTCGCGCATCGCCAGCCCGAGTCTGGACGCGATCAGTCCGGTGACGGCGGTGTCCAGCGAAGAGTTCAAAGAGACCGGGGTGACGCGCGTTGAGGACCTGCTCAACAGCCTGCCGCAGGTGACCGCCGACCAGGGTTCCGGACTGTCAATGACCGCCAATGGCACGGCCACGGTCAACCTGCGCGGCCTGGGTGTGCAGCGTACGCTGGTGCTGGTCAACGGCCGGCGTCTGCAGGGCGGTGACCCGAGCGCCATCCAGGGCGCGACCCCGGCCTATGCATCGGCGGCGGACCTCAATCAGATACCCGTGGCACTGATCGAGCGGGTCGATGTGCTTACCGGCGGTGCCTCCTCGACCTATGGCGCGGACGCGGTGGCGGGCGTCGTCAACTTCGTGATGAACGATCACTTCGAGGGCGTGCGCGTCGATGCCAACGTCGGCATCTACAATCACCAGAATCACGAGGGCTGGGCCGATCCGCTGCTGACGGCCGGCGGCTTTCCGCCAGTCACCGGCTCCAACTGGGACGGGTCGAATAAGGACTTCACCATCATCATGGGGCACAACTTCGCCGACGGGGCTGGCAATTTCGAGGGCTACCTCGGCTATCGCACCGTCGCGGCGATCACCGCCAATCATCGCGATCACTCCGCCTGCACACTCACCGACAGCAGCAGCGGCGCGGTGCCCTACAGCTGCGGTGGCTCAAGCACGACCGCTCCGGCCGTGTTCGAGAACCCGGGTATAGGGAAATTTCAGATCTCGAACGCCGGCGATCTGGTGAAGCAATACAATCATTTCAACTACGGCGCATCCCATTATTTGCAGCGCAACGACGAGCGCTACACCGCGGGCTTCTTCGGCAAGTTGAAATTCAACGACCACGCCGAGGCCTACACCGAGTTCATGTTCATGGACGACCAGAGCACCGGCAACTACGCGCCGGCGGGCTCATTCCTGGGAAGCGCCAGGGCCATCGATGCCGACACGGGTCTTCCGGACGGCGCGCTCTCATACAACTGCGGTCCGCTTGGAGCCGGCTACGGCAACCCGGGCATGAACCCGTACATCACCGCGGCTGAGTATCCGACCCTGTGCCCAGGCGTCGCCTATACCAACTCCGCGAACCGCGCCTCGGCGACCCCGTTGTTTCCATACCAGATGAGCGCCACCGGCGTCGGCGAGATTCTCATTGGCCGGCGCAATATTGAGGGCGGCCCGCGCGAGGATGAGTACACGCACGCCTCCTATCGCGGCGTGTTCGGGGTGCGCGGCGAGATCGTGGAGGACTGGACCTACGACGCCTATGGTCTGTTCTCAACGACGCGCTCATCTGATTTCCACAACAACGATACCTCGACCGAGCACATTCAGAACGCGCTGCTGGCCGTGCCCGGCCCCGGCGGCACGCCGGTGTGCGCAGGCGGTCAGGCCGGCTGTGTGCCGTGGCCGATCTTCAACCCGGCGGTGGCGGTAAGCCCGGCCGCGCTGGCCTACATCTCGGTACCGGGCGTATTCCTCGCGTCAACGCAGGAAGACATCGGCAGCGCCTACGTGGCCGGTGATCTGACCAAGAACGGCATCAAGACGCCGTGGGCGAACGAGGGTCTGAAGGTGGTATTCGGCACCGAATACCGCCGCGATACGCTGACCTCCAGTCCCGACGCGGAGTATCAGAGCGGCGACTTATCCGGCATCGGCTCGCCGGCACCGCCGGTGGCAGCCGCGCAGCACGTGTGGGAACTCTTCACCGAGGCGCGCCTGCCGATCGTGCACGATGCACCGTTTATGAAGGCCTTCGATTTCGAGACCGGCTATCGCTATTCGAGCTACAGCGAAGGCTACAACACCAATACCTACAAATTCGGTGTCGAGTGGACGCCGGTCAGCGACGTGCGCGTGCGCGCCAGCTTCAATCGCGCGGTGCGCGCACCGAACTTGCAGGAACTGTACCAGCCGCAGCACGTCGCGCTGGACGGGAGCGACGACTTGTGCGGTACCGGCACTTCCCTCTCGGCGGCACAGTGCGCGCTGCTGGGCCTCTCGGGGGCCCAATACGCGGCCGGCGCCGCACCGCGCGCCCCGTCGTCTCAGTACAACGGTCTGGTCGGCGGTAGCCCGGCCCTGAAGCCGGAGGTCGGCAAGACCTACGATGTCGGTGTGGTATTCACGCCGACCTTCCTGCCGAAGTTCAGCGCGACGGTGGACTACACCGATATCAAGATCAGCGGTCTGGTGAACTCCTACGGTTCGAGCCTGATCCAGACCAACTGCGCCACGACCGGCCTGGCCTACTGGTGCGATCTGATACACCGTGATGGCGGCGGCACGCTGTGGGCCAGTCCCAGTGGCTACGTCGTGGACCCGCTGCTCAACGAAGGTGGGCTGGAATATCGGGGCCTCGACATTGGGCTGGCATACACCATCGGATTGGGAGCCTTCGGAGATCTGCGCACGCGCCTCGACGGCACCTGGCTGAAGGACTTGATCTACACCCCGGGAGGTCCGGGAAGCTCGCCGTCCTACAACTGCGCGGGCCGCTTTGGCCTGAGTTGTGACCCGATCACACCGACCTGGCGCCACCGGATGACTTTGGACTGGGATACGCCGATGGCCGGACTGTCCGGCGGCCTGGTCTGGCGCTTCTTCGGGAAGGCAGTCAATACGATCGTCGATCCGAAGGAGCCGGACTTCCTGCCGGGATGGGAGAACCTGGGCCCGTTGCCGGATGCTGAGATTCCGAACTACAGCTACTTCGATGTGCACGCCTCCTACGTCTGGAACAAGCTCACGGTGCGTGTCGGCTGCAACAACCTGCTGGATAAGGATCCGCCGACGGTCAGCGGCAAGACCGGTGGCAATGACGTCTATTACGACAACAACACCTACGCCTCGGTGTATGACCTGGCGGGGCGGTTCGTCTTCATGAACGTCACGGTGGACTTCTAAAAAAGCGCTTTAGAATCCTTTTCGATAGACTAAAAGGCGGGCCTCGGCCCGCCTTTTTTTGCGCATCCGCAAGCTCGGGTGAGTCCATAAGGGCAGTACCGCATGACGTCCACCGTCGCTCACGACCGGCTCGAAGCCGCCGTCTCGCATCAGCGCGCCGGGCGCTTTCGCGAAGCCGTGGCAATACTCCAGGAGCTGCTGCGCGCTGCGCCGAAAGATGCCGATCTCATGCAGCGCCTCGGAACCGCCCTGGCACAGCTCGGGCAGCCTGCGCAGGGCGCGCGGCTCATGGCAGCCTCGCTGGAGCTGCAACCCGGCCGGGCACCGGTGCTGCTGAATCTTGCGCGCGCCCTGCTCGCGCTCGCTCGCCCCGAGGACGCCCTGCGCTGCTGTGACCGGGCCGTCGCACTGGACAGTGCGGCCGCGGGTGCCTTTCGCCTGCGCGCCGCCGCGCTGGGGATGCTCGGTCGCAGCGAGGAAGCTCTGGCGAGCTTGGGCCAGGCGGTTCGACTGGCGCCCAACGATGCGGGTGCCCTGACCGAGCTGGGCATTGCGCTCGAGGCGAGCGAACGCACGCGCGATGCGCTGACCTGCTTCGAACGCGCGCTGCAACTCGATGCGGGTCAGCCGCTGGCGCACCAGCATCTGGCCAGGCTCAGCGCGACGATGGGCGATCACGAGCGCGCGCTTACCAGCATCGATCGGGCGCTGGCGCTGCAGCCGCAGCTGGCCGCTCTGCACAGCAATCGCGGCAACTACCTGACGCAACTGGCCCGCCCGGCCGAAGCGCTGGGGAGCTATGCCACGGCGCTGGCGATCGATCCGGCCAATCTCGACACCCTGCACAACCGCGCGATGGCGCTGGCCCTGGCCGGTCGTTACAGCGAGGCGCTGCGCGACTACGATGAGCTGCTGTCACGCGGCGGTGAACGGCCAGCGGACCTGCTTGGGCGCGGAGCGGCACTGCTGGCCCTCGGCCGCCACGCCGAGGCGCTCGCGCCGCTGGCGCGCGCGGCAGCACTGCTGCCGCAGGAGCGTGACGTGCACGCGCAGCACGGCACTGCGCTGCTGCGCCTGGAGCGCTACGCGGACGCGCTCGAGAGCTTCGACCGCGCCTTGAGCATCGAGCCGGATCGACCGGACGTGCTGAACAGTCGCGGCGTCGCGCTCGAGGCGCTGGAGCGGCCGCAGGCGGCGCTCGAGAACTTCATCCGCGCCGCGGTCATCGACGGCACCGCGGCAGCGACCCACATCAATATCGGGGTACTGTCGGCGCGGTTGGGGCACGACGCACAGGCGGCATCGAGCTTCGATCGGGCGCTCTCAATCGACCGCGATGATCCCGCGGCGCAGCTCGAGCTGGCGTTCCTGTACCTCGCGCAGGGCGATTTGCGCCGCGGCTGGCCGCTGTACGAATCGCGCTTTCGCGTGCCCGCGCTCGCGGTGCCGCCGCGCGACCTGGGCGTGCCGCGCTGGAGCGGGGACGCGCCGATCGCCGGCAAGCGCCTGCTGGTGCACGCCGAACAGGGGCTGGGCGATGCGATTCAGTTCTGCCGCTACCTGCCGCTGCTGGCCGAGCGGGGTGCAACGGTGATCTTCGAGGTCATGGCACAGCTCAAGGCCCTGATGGGCACATTGCCGGGGGCGTTCCAGCTGATCGGCCGCGGCGAGGCGCCCCCCCCGCTCGACTGTCATTGTCCACTCATGAGCCTGCCACTGGCCTTCGGCACCGAGCTTGGCAGCATTCCGCAGCAGGTGCCCTATCTGGCAGCCGATCCGGTCCGCATCAGCCACTGGGCCGCGCGCCTGCAGCACCTTCCGGGCTTGCGCGTCGGGCTTGCCTGGCAGGGCAACGCCCAGGTCGAGCGCCTGACCTGGGCACGCGGGCGCTCCCCGCCGCTCGCGGTATTCGAGCCGCTCACTGAAATCCCTGGCCTCAGCCTGGTGTCGCTGCAGCAACGCGAAGGACTGCAGCAACTGCGGGCAGCGCCGTTTCGCGATCGCATCTTTTTCCCCGGCGAGGAAGCCGGTGCGGATGCATTTCTCGACACCGCTGCGATCATGGCGTCGCTCGATCTCATCATCAGCTCGGATACCTCGGTCGCGCACCTGGCGGGCGCCCTGGCGCGGCCAACCTGGGTGGCGCTGAGCGCCGCGCCCGATTGGCGCTGGCTGCGCGAGCGCAGCGATAGCCCGTGGTATCCCACGATGCGCCTGTTCCGTCAGCCGGGACGCGGCAATCGCTGGGACGCGCTGGTTGCCGAGCTGGCCGGGTCTCTCCAGGCGCTCATCGCTGAGCGCGCGCACTAGCCGCGCGCCGGTTGCGTTCGATGACCGTGCGCGATAATCCCGAAGAGCTGCTGCAGCTGGCACGAGCCGACCTCGCCGGCGAGCGGCTGGCCGCGGCCGAGGCCAAGTGCCTTGAGGTGCTCAGCGCCCACCATCATCACGCTGGCGCACTCGGGGTCCTGGGCCAGGTGCTGTACGCCCGCGGCCAGCATGAGGAGGCGGTGCGGGTCTTCAATGCGCTCACGGTGATGCAACCGAGCGTGCCTGAGCATTGGCGCAACCTCGGCACCGCGCTGCGACCGACGCGGCGTCACGATCAGGCGATCGCGGCATTCGATCGCGCGCTGCGGCTCGCTCCGCCCACGGCCACACTTCTCTATAACCTCGGTGTGCTGCAGATGGAGCGCTGCGATTATGACGCTGCACACCTGGCATTGCGCGACGCGGTTGGCCTGGCACCCAACGATGCCACCATGCGCTGGGCTTTGGCCCAATGTTGCTACGAGCTGACGAACAACGACGAAGCCCTGGAAACGCTCGAAAATTGGCAGCAGCTGCAGGGGCTGACACCCCAGATCACGGCGCAGATCGCGGGCCTGCTGGTCATGATGGGTGAGACGCGCCGCGCCGCTTGCGCCATCGAGCAACTGGTGGCCAGTCCGCCGGTTAAGGGGCGCGCGCCCGTGGTGCTGGCGAGCATCCTGGAGCGCCTGCATCGGCTGGACGAGGCCCGTGGGATCTTACAGAGCTTGGAACAGCAGGAGCGCGACCCCGAAACTCAGACCGATTGGCTGCAGGTGTCGGCGCAACTGGCCGCGCGTGCCGGCCAGCATGAGCTGGCACTGACCCATCTGACCGCAGCCCTGCCGCAGCATCAGACGCATGCGCGCAAATACCACGCATTGTTTCCTATGGCGAAAGCGCTCGATGCGCTGGGCCGCTACGACGAGGCCTACGCGGTAGCCGAGGAGGCGCACCGCTCCCAGATTGCCTTCATCGGCGCTGCGATGGGCAAGGCAGCTGACCGGCCTTCCTGGATGTCAAAGCGCATCGCCCGTGGTTGCGACCCGGCTGACGTCGCCCGATGGGATCAGGGACCGACGATCGAAGAGTCACCCATCTTCATCGTCGGATTCCCGCGTTCGGGCACGACGCTGCTCGAGCAGGTGCTGGATGCGCACCCGCTGCTGCAGTCGATGGACGAGCAGCCGTTCATGATGCGGGCCTGCGCCGCACTGTGCGAAGGGCCTGTGAGCTACCCCGATGAACTCGGCAATTTGGATGCCGGCGCCCTGGATGATATCCGGGGGCGCTACTGGGCGAGTGTGCGTCGCAAGATCGACCTGGCGCCCGCGAAGCGCCTGGTGGACAAGGGTCCGATGAACATGACGGTGCTGCCGCTGATTCGGCGGCTGTTTCCGCGCGCGCGCATCGTCCTGACGATCCGCCATCCCTGCGACGTCCTGTTGAGCTGCTATTTCCAGCAGTTCCGATCGACCGACCTGGCACTGCTGTGCCGTGACCTGGCGACGCTGGCCGGCGCTTACCACAGCGCCTTCACGTATTGGTATTCGCAGTGGCCCTTGCTGCGTCCCGCGAGCTACGAGCTGTTCTACGAACGGCTGACGGCGGACTTTCCGGCGCAAGTGCACCAACTGGCCGAGTTCCTGCAATTGCCCTGGCACGACGCCATGCTGTCCCCGGCGGAGCGCGCCCGCGCCAAGGGATTTATCAGCACCCCCAGTTACGCGCAGGTCACCGAACCGGTCAACACGCGCTCAGTGGGTCGCTGGAAACGCTATGAGCGCCACTTCCAGCCGGTGTTGCCAGGCTTAAGGCCGTGGATCGAGCGCTGGGGATACAGTCTCTAGCTGATGCGCCTGACCTTCGTCATGCGCCCCTTGGTCGCCGCCAGCCACAGCGAGCCCATCGCGCCGTGCTCGATATGGACCGGCTCGCCGACCGCAAAGTGCTTGCCCGGCTCCGCCTGCGTCTGCATCCACACCTGCTGATTGTCGAGCGTAAAGATCAACTCACCGTGTCCGCCCGCGCCCACGGCGATAATCGTAGCCGGCAGTATTTCGGTCTGCGCCTGCCGCTCGGCGACCGGATCGCGCTTGTTCGCTATCTCGGCCGTCATGCCGAAGCGGTCGGCCTCGACTTTTGGCAGCGCCGCTACCAGCGCATCGAAGCAAGCCAGCCGCTGTACCTGATCGGTCTGCGCGCCGCAGCGGCGCAGGCTCGCATCCAGCGGATCGGTCGCGGCCCGCGACGACAGCGTCGCCACCACCAATGGCAGCAGCGCCCAGCGGTTTCCGCGTCTCATCGCGAGGCCAGCTCGGGGCCTTCATCCCCATAGAAGCGACCGATGCCGATGGTCAGCGATCGCACCAGATCCTGCTCGGCGCGTGTCAGCAGCGGACTCCAGATATCGAACAGCAGGATGATGCGCACCTGATCGCTGTCGTTCCAGGCCTCGTGCTCGATGGTGTCGTCGAAAACCCAGGCCTGCCCGCGCTGCCATTCCCTTTTCTGCGAGCCCACCCGAAACCCGCAGCCCGGCGGAATGATCAGCGGCAGGTGCACGATCGAGCGCGTGTTGGTCGTACCGGTGTGCGGCGGTAGTCGCGTGCGCGGCTGCAGCACGGAAAAATAAGCTCCGGGCGCATACAACTCGATATCGCACAGTGGCAATTGCTTCAGCACGGCGGCCGTCTTCGGGCACCTCTCGAGATGCTCGGGGATTGGCCTGCTGTCGTGCCAGAGGTGATACACGCTCCACTGCAGTGAATGGTTGAGTGGACCCCATTGATCGATCGGTGCGCTGTCCGGAGCGTCGATGTACGGTCGAAACTCGGCGCGCTCGGCCTCAAGCGCCGAAATCGCCTCGGCCGCGATATCACTCGTGGCGGCTTCGAGCAATGACAGCCACGGGAACAGGTGGCGCGGAAAGAACTCCAGCGCCTGCAGATACGGAAACATCACTGCCTTGGGTTGGCTGTAGTAGATGGGCCGCTTGCCCAAGTAGACGTCGTGACACGCCTGAAAGCGCTGCAGATCCTCCTCGCGATGCGAAGCCCGCACGCCGGCCAGCTCCTGGCGCAGGAACGATTCCAATGCCGCAGTGCTGGCGTTGCGTACGGCACGCGCGTGCGCGAGAGCGGGCTCCAGCCGCGGCCCAACTTTAGCGCCCGAATCAACGCAGTCGATCGCGGCGCTGTAGAGAATCGCCGCTGCCTTCGGCCGACCGAGCCGCTCCATCAGATCGCCCTTCTGCAGCAATGCCGGCACGTAGCGCGGCTCGATGCTCAGTGCCTTCTCGAGCGCTGCTGCCTCCGCATCCTTGTCGTCAAGCGTGCGGCACGCACTGGCGAGATTCAGCCAGAGCACCTTGGATTGGCTGTCGGACGCAACGGCACGCTCGAACAATTCTCGCGCGCGCGCGACATTTCCGACGCGATGCATGTGGCCGCCGGCAGCGTTCAGAACGAGCGGTTGCTGCGGTGCACGCGCCAGCGCCATTTCGACCAGTTTGAGCGCCTCGGCCGGCGACTGGTTCGCGGACACCTGGTTGATCGCATCCGCCAGGGCGCGCGCCTCCGGTTCGCTGATGACTGTTGCGTTCACAGAACCTCACTATCGACAGCAAGTCGCAATCCATTCTTCAAATAGCCCCGGGGTCACGCGCCGCGACGGTGCTTCGTGTTACGGTAGGCCGGTGCGAGACCAGGCTATTTTACGCTGTCAGACGCAGAACAACGCAGCGACCGCCAGGTGCCTGGCGGGCCTGCTGCTGCTGTGCCTGTCGGCGCGCGTCGTCATCGCTGGCGATGTCCCGCGGACGCCGGATGCGGCATCCGGCCCGGACGATTCCATCTTTGCGCTGCCGACCACGCGCGATCACATCGGCCGCGTGCTGGTCCCGGTGACGATCAATGGGCGCGGGCCGTTTCGCTTTATCGTCGATACCGGTGCCAACCACTCGACCATCGCGCCGCGCACGGTGCAGGCGCTGGGGCTCACCGGGACGCAGCAGACGCCCTTTCATGTCGACGGGATCACGGGTGAGGCGCAGGCAGCATTCGTGACGGTGGACGTTCTGCGCTCCGGGGATCTGACGATCGACGATGCGGCGCTGCCGATCGTCTGGGCGCCCGTCATGGCCGGCGCCGACGGCATTCTGGGCGCGGCGGGGCTGACTGGGAAGAGCCTGATCATCGACTTCCAGCGCAACCGTGTCGAGATCGCACGTCACATCGAATCGCTGGGGCTTACCGCCGCGGTCAAGATCCACGCACTGCGGTTGACCCAGGGACTCATCACGCTCGACACCGTGATCGGCGGCGTGCACACCTGCGCAATTGTGGACACCGGCTCGGAGCGCACGCTCGGCAACCTGGCGCTGCGCGACGCCTTGAAGGAGCGGCGCAAGCCGGGCGCGATAGCTGTGGTCACGTCGGTCTATGGGGCCACAGAGGCAGTCGAACCGGGTGAATTGCAGCGCGCGCCGACGATCGTGCTCGATGGCCTGCGCATCACCGATGCCGAGATCGTCTACGGCAACTTTCACATCTTCAAGGTCTGGGCGCTGGATCAGAAACCGGCGCTCATCATCGGCATGGACGTGCTCGGCACCCTGGCCTCGCTCAGCATCGACTTCAAGAATCAGGACATCTACGTGGCAAGCCTGCACAACGGCGCGCATTCGCTGGGGATGACGCAAGGCGAGCTCAACAACATGGCGATCAGGCACTGAGCGCGGCGCGCCCGGATTCGCCGCAGGCGGTCCGCGCCGCGCGGCACCAGGCGCCAGTCATTCCGGCGCCGCGTCACGAAAGGGCAACGCATCGAAGGCGATCGTCAGCCGCGGCTGCGCACCGTGAATCGGCGTCGTCCCGTGCCACATGTACGAGGGGAACAGCACCAGCCGGCCGGGCACCGGCTGCAGATACTGCTCGGCAGTCGCGCCCGGTACCGGAAAGCGCGTCTCGCCAAACTTCAGCCAGCCCGAACGCAGCGCCGTATCCTTGGCCTCATCCGGCACGTCCACGTAGTACGCCGAGCTGATCCAGCCCTGGGGATGCAGATGATTGACGTGGAAGCCCTCACGATGCAGCTGCACCGACCAGGCGCCGGCGATCACTGCGCCGCCGACGTTGCGCGCTGACAGCGGATGCCCCGGCGCCCGGCCGAGCGTGCGCAAATAATCGGCGATCGGCGCCTGGAAAGCCTGCAGTACCGCGCGAATCGCAGCGTCGCTCTCGGCGATGAGATTGCGCGTGGTCTGACTGCCGCGCCGCAGGCTCTGATCCAGAGGATGGCTCGCGAAGCGGTGACGCGCCGTCAGCGCAGCGCGCAGCGCGGCGTTCAGCTCGGCCATCGACGACCAGCCCGGCGGGGGCTCGAGCATGTAGCTGCGCACCAGCCGATCGTACTCGTAGAGCTCGCGGTAGTACTCGCGTCCCAGCACCCGCGCCGCAGTGGCCTCGTAGGCGATCCAGCTCTGGACCAGCGGTTCCCGGGCGCGCCGCGCCGCAAGGTAAGGTAGCGCATCGTGCGCGCGGCCGCGCGCCAGCAGGATTGCCACCAGCGTTTCGATTATCTCCGCGTCCTCGGGCATCGCCATTGCGGCGATGAGCGCCTCGTGTTCGGCCTCTGCCAGGCGACCCGTCTCCTGCAGCAACTGGGCCAGCAGCGCGCGCAGCGCCGGTGCGGATCCGTGAGCAGTCAGGGCCTGCCGCAGCTGCCGCTCGGCCTCATCGAACCAGCCGGCGCCCCTGAAAACGCGGGCCAACTCGGTCTGTAGCGACAGATTGCCGGGCTGCGCGGCCGCGATGGCCGCAAAATCGCGCGCAAAAGCCGGATCGGCGCGCATGTAACGCAGGCGCGCGAGATTGAGCTGGGCCTCGAGGTGGGAGGGGCGCAGCGCCACTGCGGCGGCGAACTCGCCCTCGGCCTCCTCGAGGCGATAGAGCAGGCTGAGCGTGCGACCGCGATTGAGGGCGAGTTCGAAATTGCTCGCGCCCAGGGCGCGCACGCGGTCGAGCGCCGCCAGCGCCTCCTCGGCACGCTCCAGGCGCGACAGCAGCGCTCCAAGATTCTGGCGCGCAAAGGTCTGGCGCTCATCGAGCGCGAGTGCGCGCCGATAGGTAGCCTCAGCCTCAGCAAGCTTGTTCTGGCGCTCGAGCACGAAGGCAAGCAGCGAGCAGGCGTCGGCATCCTCCGGTCGCTGCTGCAACAGCGTGCGGGCCTCGGCTTCGGCGGCGGCCGGCTGACCTAGCTCGTCGAGTATCACGACCAGGGCACGGCGTGCCGCGTGCTCCATGGGAGACCGCTCGAGCAGCTGCCGATAGATCGCCGCGGCCTCGGCCGCACGCCCGCGCCGGTGCAGCAGCTGGCCGAAATTGAGCTGAAACTTCAGGTTGGCGGGCTCGATCTGCAGGCTCTGCCGCACCAACCGCTCGCCGGCGGCAGCATCGCCGGACTGCTCGCAGATCAGTCCGAGCAGGTGCAGCGCCGTGGCTTGCTGCGGGATCTGCGCCAGCAGCGCACGGCAGGCGCGCTCGGCTTCGACGAGGCGCCCCGTCTGCATCAGATCGGCGATCGCGATGAGCTGCGGCTGCAGCACGAAGCGCCGACTCAGGTCGGCCGATGTCGGGCGCGCGCCGCGCGCGCATCCAGCAGGCAATGGCGCATACGGGGCGACATAAAGCTCCCGACGACGCATGCCGGAGATACTGTAGCGGATCGCCTGCCGCGTGGCGCCCTCCGGCGGCGTCGGATAACTGGCATCGTCGGATAGATTTCAATGAGTTGGTCAGGCATGGCTGCCCTGCGACGGTTCATCATATGCGAAAAGTCTATCAGCAAGGACGTCGGCCGCCCGAGCGCTGCACCGCAGAAAGGGCCTGTAACTGACGCCGCGCCGGCGTTGACATCATCGAGCGCGATGCATAGCTTGCCTGCGTGCGAACCAGTCCGGCACTCTGCTGATCGAATCGGGCCCCATGAGCCGCAGCTGCCGAGCACTCGGCCTGCTGCGAGGACTGCTGTCCGCCAGCGCGATCTGCAGCGCCGCCTGCACCCAGCAGTCGAGCCCGCCCCGCGCGCCCGCAAATGTCGTGACCTCGACGCCTGCCGCGCCCGCGGCTGCGCCCTCGCCCGAGCCCTCACCCGCATCTGCCAGTGCTGCCTCTGCGACTGTCTCGACCACCGCTCTCGCGGCGCCACCCGCGGCGACGGCCGGCGGCTGCCTGCCCTCGCATGATGGCTACCTGCGGCTGCGCATGCGTGGGGACAGCAGCATGGACATCGACTGGCACGATGCGGACATGCAGTGCGACGGCGGTACGCGGCCCGACGGCAAGGGTATCCGGCTGACATTCGCGGGCGCAGCGCCGGACGCGCACACTCGGCTCAGGTTCGTGTTTGGTATCGCCAGCCGCGCAGGCTTGCGCCGCAACCGCGGCGTACCGGCCAACGTCACGGTGATTTTCGAGGGTGGGGGCAGGCTGTTTTCGACCCGCGGCGACGACAAATGCACCGTTGACGAACTCTCCCAGGCGCGCATGGTCGATGCGTCGGGCCCGCACCGGCTGCGCGTGTCGGGCCGCGGCTTCTGCATCGGCCCTGCGGCGGCGGCCGACGGCGGTGAGGGACTGCTGCTAAGCCGCTTTGATTTCACCGGCATACTGGTGGACGATTGATGCGCCCGCCCTTGAAAATTCACCACTCCTACGCGCAGATGATCTCACCGCTGCCCCGACCATCAGTACTGCCAGCGCGAGTACTGCCAGCGCTGCCCAGGCTGTCGGGCATCCGCCCGTTGGTCGTTATAGCGCTGCTGCTGCTGGGCGTGCGCTCACCGATGGTCTACGCCCTGGAAAGCCTCGAGGCCTTTCCAACCTCGACGCTCAACATCCGTACGCGCCAGGGGCCGCCGGAATGGTTCAGCGTGTGGATTGCCGACACCGCGGCGCGTTCCGAACAGGGACTGATGTTCGTGAAGTGGCTACCGGCGGGCCAGGGCATGCTGTTCCCGTTCGATCAGCCGCATGTCGCGACTTTCTGGATGAAGAACACGCTGATCGCGCTCGACATGCTGTTCATCGATGCCCAGGGCCGCATCGTCTACATCCGCGAACGTGCGACACCGATGTCAGAGGCGATCATTTCGGCCCCGATGCCGGTCAAGGCTGTGCTGGAGCTCGCCGGCGGTGAATGCGCGCGCTTAGGGTTACGGACTGGCGATCAGGTGCGCCACCCGTTGTTCGGCTCGGCACCCGAAGGGCCTGTCAGGAATTGACTGCCGTGGAGCGGGACGAACACCCGCTCCTGTGGTGAATTAGAAACAAAGCGCCGCTGTTGCCGGAGTTCCCGGCCAGACCACTCCCGACTACAGCCGATATTGGGCCGGCGCGCAAGGGGTCCGGGGCGGGCTCGCAGAAATCTGTTGCGCCGCTGCTACAAGTTGTTGTGCAGCGAAAAATAATGATTATGCTAGCACCACACTCAGGGGAAGCTCCGGTCTCGTCGCTCGTTGGGGTTGATTCGAAAGAGCGCGTCTCCGGGCTACATCGAGTACGCAATGAAAATGCCTGGGCTTGCGGTCCGCGGGACGCGGAGCGAGCTCGGGCCGTTTTGAACGTATTAGGGAGACCATCATGCAAACGTCATCGGGGAGCAGCGGTCTTTGCATTCGACATGCAAAAGACGGTTCCGTTCCCACACTAGTGAAAACAATTATTGGCAGCCTGTGCGCGCTGTGGATGATCAGCTCGCCGGTACGCGCCGCGGACACCGCGACCGCATCGGACACCACCGCGGAGACTTCCGGCGCACCGGTGATGGAAGAGATCGTCGTCACCGGTTCGCGCATTCCGGTGCCTGCGAACATCACCGCGACCAGCCCGGTCCAGGTCATGTCCTCGCAGGAAATCGAGCAGCAGGGCGTGACCGATACTACCAACGTGATCAATCGGCTGCCGCAGATCATGATCGGCCCGGGAGTTGATCTGGGCAACAACTCGGCGCCGCTGAGCGCGCCGGGCGGCATCGCGACCGCGGACCTGCGCGGATTAGGCCCGCAGCGCACCCTGGTGCTGGTGGATGGCCGGCGCTTAGGTCCCGGCGATCCCAATACCGCCAACCCCAACGTTGCATCCGACTTAGACCAGGTGCCCGCGGCGCTGATCGAGCGCATCGACGTGGTCACCGGCGGTGCGTCGGCGACCTACGGCTCCGACGCCATCGCCGGCGTGATCAATTTCATCATGAAGAAGAACTTCGAGGGTGTGGAGGTCGACGGCGAGTACGGCTTCTTCCAGCACGATAACCGCCAGACCTGGGCGCAAAACCAGGAAACCGACACCGGCTTTACCCCGGTACCCAAGGGCAGCCTCACCGATGGAGAACATCGTGACCTGTCGCTCATCATGGGCACCAATGTGGCCGGCGGCAACGGCAACATCACCGGCTATTTCACCTACCACGAACAGGACCCGGTGGCCGGCAAGGCGCGCGACTTCGCCGATACGCAGCTCCAGAATAACGCCGATTTCGGAGGCGACACCACGGGCGTGACCGGCATCGGCAGCAGCAATTCCAACAAGTTCACCATTGGCGGCTCGCCATACTCGGTGGTCGGCAACCAGTTCCTGCCGTATCCGCAGGCAGGATCCTCGCCGCCGCATGAATTTAATTCCAGCGCCTACGAATACATACAGCGCCAGGACGAGCGCTATAACGCCGGCCTGTTTGCGCATCTGGACGTCAATGACTACATCAAGCCGTACCTGGATTTCGGCTTCATGAACGACAAGACCAATGTCACCATCGCGCCGTCGGCGCTTTTTCAGTCCAACAATCCAGTCACTGGGGACAATCAGTATCTGGTGAACTGCAGCAATCCGCTGCTCAGTGCCCAGGAACAGGGACTACTGTGTACTCCGACGCAGGTCGCTGCCGACCTCGCCGCTCCCGGTTCCACCAGCGCCGACATCAATATCGGCCGGCGCAACATCGAGGGCGGTGGCCGCAACAGTTACTACGAGCACAACAATTTCCGCGTCGTCGGCGGCACGACCGGAGACTTCCTCGATGCCTGGAAATACGACATCTACGCGCAGTTCGCGTACACGACGTTTTTCAATAACAACGAAAACTACCTGAATTACTCGTCCGTCAACCTGGCGCTGCAGGCGACCACCGGTCCTACCGGCACCCCGGTCTGCGTCAGCGGCGGCTCCTGCGTGCCATATAACCTCTTCACCCAGGGCGGCGTGACGCCGGCTCAGCTGGCCTACCTGTACACGCCGGGCACGGCCTATGGGCAGAACTGGGAAGAGATCCAGCACGTGGACATCACCGGCGACCTGGGTAAGTACAACATCGAATCGCCCTTTGCCCACGACGGTGTGGCGCTCAATGTCGGCGCCGAGCGGCGCATGGAGGCGCTGTCATTCGCACCCGATGGCGCTGAGTTGTCCGGTGATCTGGCCGGCTTCAGCGGCGCCGCGGTCGCGATCGACAAGAGCTACGAGGTCAAGGAAGGCATCTTCGAAGTACGCATACCGGTGGTGCAGGACAAGCCTGGAATCCAGGACCTGACCGTCGACGGCGGCTATCGCGATTCGGACTACTCGACCGCGGGCCACACCAACACCTACAAATTCGAAGTGCAGTACGCGCCGACCCGGGACTTCCGCTTCCGCTACTCGTTCGACAAGGCGGTACGCGCGCCCAACCTGATCGAGCTGTATAACCCGCAGTCCTACGGGCAGGAGAGCTTCGTCGGCGTGGATCTGTGCGCCCCGACCGTGGGCGCCGGTGGAGTGATCACCAACCCGGCCACCGCCTCGGCCGCCAGCTGCGCGCACACCGGCGTAACGGCGGCGCAATATGGCAATGGCAACGTCGCGGGCGCGGTCTACACCGGCACGATACCGCAGTGTGTGTCCAGTCAGTGCGGCCAGGTGCTGGGCGGCAATCCGAACCTGTCGCCGGAATCGGCCGAGACCTACTCGCTGGGCATTACTTTCACCCCGACCTTCCTGCCCAACTTCAACGGCAGCATCGACTACTACCACATCGCCCTGACCAACGAGGTCACGGCGGCCCCCGGCGCATTCGTCTACAACCAGTGCCTGGCAACCGGCGCGGCGGCGGACTGCGCTCTGATAGTACGTAACCACGTGACCGGTGCGCTCACGGGGGCGAACGTCGCCGGTGGCGGGTATATCCTGCAGACGGATATCAACGGCGGCGCGGCACTGGTGTCGGGCATCGACCTGCAGGCCAACTACCGCTACTCGTTGAAGTCCTGGGGATCGCTGTCGGCGACCTTCAGCGGCTCGTGGCTGCAGCATGCGGAAACGACGCCGTTCGTCGGACTGCACACCTATGATTGCGCCGGCCTGTACGGCGCCATCTGCGGTGGGCCGGCCCCGACCTGGCGCCATAACCTGCGCGTGAGCTGGCAGCTGCCCTGGAGCCACATCGATCTGTCGGCATACTGGCGCTTCATCGGCGTGGTGGGCCTGGATCAGAACAAGAGTGATCCCAGCCTGCACTACCAGACCTTTGGCGCGTACGACGTCTACGATGCCCACCTCCCGCGCATGAGCTACCTGGATCTGTCGGCCATCTGGCCGGTCACCTCCAAGATCGAGCTGCGCATGGGTATCAACAACGTGTTTGACAAGGACCCGCCGATCGTCTCGCAAGACGTCAACGACGGCACCATTCCAAATTCGTTTCCGACTTACGACTTTCTGGGCCGGGAGTACTTCTTCGGAGTCAAGCTCCACCTCTAAGGAGCCAACCGACCTTAAGTCTTGAGGTGATCCCCTGGCGGTGCCACCCGGCGCCGCCAGGGGAGTTTGAGGCCCCGGCGGCGGCGCCCGCCGGTGCCCTGCCCTGCACAGTTTTACTCGCCGATGCGAGCGTCGTACCATGACCTCAAGCTTTCCGGAGGTCGCCATGTTCACCCGTCATTACCCCACAGCAGCGCTGCTGGGCCTGTCCGCGCTTGCCGCCTGTGCCTCGATCCCGCCGCAGCCGGCACCGGCCGCTGCGTCCTCGGCCTATGTAACCGGCTCGCGTATCGCGGTGCCCGTTGACACCCGTACCGGCGCGCCGGACGCGAACCCGGCTCAGCAGCAGGTCAGTTCCGAGGACATAGAGCTCACGGGGCAGACCAACACTGCCGCCGCGCTGCGCCGGCTGGTCCCGGCTGTCCATTAAACGCCTGATTTAAAGGGCTGATTTACCAGCGAGCCGGCCTCCTGCCGTGCCCCACGCCAGCCGCGTCCCGCGGCTGGCGGGATTGATTGTTGCGTACTGCGTCCTGATACGACGCTAAAGCCCGCAGCCCCACCGCCGTTAACAGAAGCATCTCCTACCGTCCGCGGCAGCCGCGGGCGGTGACGGACCCTTTTGGCCTGTGCTTATGGACGAGGATGGCACCCATGAAACCGAAAGCATTTGTGACGCAACTTGTCGCGCTGTGCATGACCCTGGCGGCCGCTGGCGCCCAGGCCGGCAATGCCACCGCGGACGAAGCCACGGCGATGGTAAAGAAGGGCGTGGCCTTCATTAAGGCGCAAGGCACCGAGAAGGGCTACGCCGAGATCAGCAACAAACAGGGTCAATTCATCGACCGCGATCTTTACCTGGTGGTCTACGGCCTGGACGGCACCGTCCTGGCCCATGGCGCCAACGACAAGATGGTCGGCAAGAACCTGATCGACCTGAAGGACATCGACGGCAAGGCGTTCGTCAAGGAGCGGGTCGAGCTGGCGCAGACCAAAAGCTCCTTCTGGCAGGACTACAAGTTCACCGACCCGATGACCCGGAAGATCGAGCCCAAGACCACCTACTGCGAGCGCCTCGACGCCTCGGTGGTGTGCGGCGGCATCTACAAGTAGCACGCACCGCACCCGCAGCACCCCCTGGCGCGCGCCATGAAACTCGGACTGAAGCTGCTGGCCGCGCCGCTGTTGACGGCCTGCGTGATGCTTGCTGCCGGGCAGATCGACGCGCTGCTGTCGGTTCACGATGCGGCGGCCGAGCGCGCCGCCGACCAGACCCGCCTGCAGCATCTGAAGATTGTCTCGAGCCTTGAGGATCAGCTGAGCCTGGTTCACGCCAGCGTCTACCGTGCACTGACCCTGGTGGCATCGCTGGATGATAAAAAAATCAAGGCGATTCGCGCCGACGTGGCGCAGCGGCTTGATCGCATACGGCGCAGTTTCGGCAACGTCGCCGCAAGCTACGCGCAGGATGCGGCGCTGCAGTCGAGCATCGAGCTGATCGGCGCTAACATCGACAGCTACCAGAAGCAGACCGACTCTGCGATCGACCTGTCGTCGGTGGACCCCAACACCGGCATCGCCGCCATGCAAACCGCCGACGCGACCTTCGGCGATCTGGCCCAGCACGCGCGCGAGGTCGTGGCCCACATCGACCAGGCGCGCGACGCTGCGGCTGCGGCTTCCGCCAGCCACACGACGCACCAGAACCTGCTGTTTGCCGCCGTCGCTCTCATCATCGCGGTTGCGGCGGTCAGCGTGTCATGGCTGACGCAGCGCCAACTGGTGGCCGATCTGGCCGACGCGGGCCGTATCGCCAACAGCGTCGCGCAGGGGCGGCTGGATGCGGTGCCGGCGAGCACGCGCCAGGATGAAGTCGGCGACATGCTGCGGGCGCTGTCGAACATGACGGTGGAACTGAACGTGACGCTGCGTACCGTGCGTGACTCGTCAAGATCCATACACACCGCCAGCGTCGAGATCACGCGCGGCAACTACGACCTGTCCTCGCGCACCGAGGAGACCGCCAGCTCGCTGGAGCAGACGGCGGTGGCAATCAAGGAATTCGGCGACTCGATCATGCAGACCGCCGAGTCGGCGCAGCAGGCGCGCGATTACGCCAGCTCCTCGGCCGACGTGGCGCGGCGCGGCGGCAGTGTGGTGGCTCAGGTGGTGTCGACCATGGATGAAATCCTGGGAAATTCACGCACCATCGGCGATATCGTCGCCACCATCGACAGCATCGCATTCCAGACCAACCTGCTGGCGCTGAACGCCGCGGTCGAGGCCGCGCGCGCCGGCGAGCAGGGCCGCGGGTTTGCCGTAGTCGCGAGCGAAGTGCGCAGCCTCGCGCAGCGCAGCGCCGACGCCGCCAGGCAGATCCGCAACATGATCGGTGCCAGCGTCGATCGGGTCGAGTCGGGCGCCAGGCTGGTGGCGGACGCCGGCAGTACGATGACCGACATCGTCGACAGCGTACAGCGGGTGTCGGAAATCATCGCCAGGATCAGCGAGGCGGCCGCCGAGCAGACGCGCGGTATCGGCCAGATCAACGGCGCCGTCGGCGGGTTGGAGCAGATGACACAGCAGAATGCCGCGCTGGTCGAGCAGTCGGCAGCGGCGGCCGACATGCTCAAGGATCAGGCGTCGCGGCTGGACACGGTGGTGCAGCACTTCACGCTCGCCGATGCCAGGAACACCGCGGCCGACCGATCGCATGCAGCTGCAGCCCCGGTCACTCGCGCCACCGAAGCAATGGCGTCGCGGCCGGATTGGCAGCCCCTGGCCAAGGCCTCCTAGCGCTTGCCCTCGCCGCTGGCGATCTTCGGCGCGTGTTCGCCGGCAGCCGCGCAGTTGCTGCATCCCGGAGTCGCCAGCCGCGCGCGGTGCCGCGCCGCCGCGCCCGCCAGCACGCCGTACGCCGCGAGCGCGTCGAGCACACGCTGGCGCCGCATCATCGGCAGGAAAGTCCACACCACATAGGCGGCGGCAACCATGACCAGCAGCGCGATGATGACCTGTTGCCACATCGCCCGTCAGGCTCCGGCGCCGAACAGCAGCGCGATGCGGTAGGTGATAAATGCGGCGGCATACGCCAGCACGAACAGATAGCCGGCCATGATCAGCGGATAACGCCAGGAATTGGTCTCGCGGCGCACCGTCACCAGCGTCGACAGGCACTGCGGCGCAAACACGTACCAGGCCAGCAGCGACAGCGCAGTCGCGAGCGTCCAGCTGTGGGCGATCATCGGCCGCAGTGCCAGCTCGACATCGGTGCCGCCCACGTTGGACAGCGCGTAGACCGTGCCGAGTGCGCCGACCACGACTTCGCGCGCGGCCAGGCCCGGCACCAGCGCGACGCTGATCTGCCAGTTGAAGCCCAGCGGCGCGAAGATGTGGTCCAGGCCTGCGCCGAGCATGCCGGCGAAGCTGTAGCGGATTGCAGGTCCGCTGGCCCCGGCGGGCGGGGCCGGATAGCTCGCCAGGAACCACATCAGCACCATCAGCGCCAGGATGATGGTGCCCACGCGGGACAGAAATATCTGCGCCCGCTCCCACAGACCGGTCAGCAGATTGCGCAGCGTGGGCCAGTGGTATTCCGGCAGCTCCATCAGCAGCGGGTGGTAGCTGGAACGCATCGTGGCGCGCTTCATCACCAGCGCCACCAGCACCGCGCCGATCACACCGGCGACATAAAGCGAGAACAGCACCAGGCCCTGGAGGTTGAACGGTCCGACGCTGCGCGCCGGAATGAAGGCGCCGATGATCAGCGCGTACACCGGCAGGCGTGCCGAGCAGGTCATGATCGGCGCCAATAAAATCGTCGCCAGCCGGTCCCTGACGCTCGGTATGGTGCGCGTCGCCATGATCCCCGGAATCGCGCACGAGAATGACGACAGCAGCGGTATGAAGGAGCGGCCGGACAGGCCGACGCCGCCCATCAGCCGATCGAGCAGGAATGCGGCCCGCGGCAGGTAGCCGCTGTCCTCGAGCAGCAATATGAAGAAGAACAGGATCAGGATCTGCGGCAGGAATACCAGCACGCTGCCGGCGCCGGCGATCACCCCGCCGACGATCAGGCTGCGCAGCGGCCCGGCCGCCATCAGCTGCTGCACCGCTGCACCCAGCGCCTGCATGCCGGCATTGATCCAGGCCACCGGCGCCTGCGCCCAGCTGAATACCGCCTGGAACACCAGGAACATCAGCAGCGCCAGCAGCACCGGGCCGGCGAGCGGATGCATCACGATCGCGTCAAGCCGTGCGAGCGCGCGATCGCGCAACGGCTCGACGTAGCCGGCCAGCGTCAGGATGCGGCGCGTGTGGCGCTGGGTCGCCGCGAGCTGCTCATGGCTGTCGGGCGGCAGCGTGAACGCCGCGCGCGCAGGCGCGACTCGCAACTCATCGAGCGCGGCCACCAGCGCGGCCTCGCCGCCGTGGCGTACCGCGATCGTGCGCACCACCGGCACACCGAGTTCGCGCGCCAGCACCTCGCAATCGAGCTTGAAGCCGCGGCGCTCGGCCAGGTCGCTCATGTTGAGCGCGACGATCATCGGTATCGACAGCCGCGTGAGTTCCAGCGCCAGCCGCAGCGACAGCCGCAGGTTGGTTGCATCCAGCACGCACACGATCATCTCCGGCGGCGTCTCGCCGTGCAGGCGACCGGTAACCACGTCGCGCGTGATCGCCTCGTCCAGGGTGGTCGGCACCAGGCTGTACGCGCCAGGCAGATCGATCACGCGATAAAGGAAATTGCGCCGCAGGCCGACGAACGCGCCTTCCTTGCGCTCGACGGTGACGCCGGGGTAGTTCGCGACTTTCTGGCGGCTGCCGGTCAGGCGATTGAACAGCGCGGTCTTGCCGCAATTCGGGGCCCCCACCAGGGCAACCCGGCGGGTGACGATATCAGGGGCGTCGCGTGTCACCGCGCCTCGCCGTCCACCCTGACCATGACAGCCTGGGCCTCGCGCCGGCGCAGCGCGAAGATGGAACAGCCGATGCGCACGGCGATCGGGTCGCCGCCGGGGCGCTGCTCCTCGATCACCTCGATGCGCTCGCCGGGAACGAAACCGAGTTCCATCAGGCGCCGCACGATGGTCGAACCGGCCACGTCACCGATGTTGGCTGCCGCGCCGCTGCCGTTGCCGCTGCCGCTCCCTGCCTTCGGCGATCGCGCTGACCACGCCGCGCGCGCCCTTGTGCAGGCGCGCCAGAGAGTGGATAGCGTCTTCATGCCAGGCTCGACACGAGTCCATGTGAGCGCACCTCGCGGTTTGCTTAAAGACAAATACGAATCAATCGCAATTGCATCTAAGCATAGCGCAGCGCCAGGGTGCGCGCCACTTCGGCCCTTGACGCGCTGCGAGAGTGCCCGGTTTAACCTAATCCATCAGCTTGCGCGTGAAATAGGTCATTTCCAGCGCGGTGGTATGCGCCTTTTCCGCAAGATTTGCGCCCGAGGCATGGCCGCCCTCGATGACCTCGTAGTACAGGTAGGGATGGCCGTATTCCGCCAGCCGGGCAGCGAACTTGCGCGCGTGCTGCGGCCCGACCCGATCGTCCTTGGTGGTGGTCCAGATGAAGGGTTCGGGGTAATGCGCGTCGCGTTGCAGATTCGCATAGGGCGAGATCCTCGCCAGGAACGCCGCCTCCTCGGGATTGTCGACGCTGCCGTATTCGCCGACCCAGGACGTGCCGGCGGCGATTTTTTCGTATCGAAGCATGTCCAGCAGCGGCACCTGGATATCCACCGCATTCCACCAGTCGGGATGCTGGATGAACTCGACTCCCATGAGCAGCCCGCCGTTGGATCCGCCTTGAATGCCCAGCCGGCGCGGACTGGTGACGTTGCGCGTCATCAGATCGCGGGCCACCGCGGCAAAGTCGTCGTAGATCAGTTGCCGGTGCGTCTTCAATCCGGCGTCGTGCCATGCCGGACCGAACTCGCCGCCGCCGCGGATGTTGGCGATCACAAACACTCCGCCGCGCTCCAGCCACAGCTTGCCGATGCTGCCGGAGTAGAGCGGGGTGATCGACACCTGGAATCCGCCATAGCCATAGAGGATGGTCGGATTGCTGCCATCGAGCTTCATGCCGAGGGGATGGACCACGAAGTACGGCACCTTCGTTCCATCGCTGGAGGTGGCCTCGAACTGGTCCACCGCCTCGCGTGAGGCGTCGAACTTGGCTGGCAGGGTCTTGATGCGGGCGGCCGGCTCGTTTCCGGCGACATTGAGCCACCAGACGCTGGTGGGCTGCAGAAACCCGGCCACCGACAGGAATGCGTTGTCGCTGTGCAGGTCGGCATCGGCAATATCAATCGTTGTGTTGTCCGGAAGTGAAAGCGCGCTGCGCTGCCAGGTGGCGTCGGGCCTGCGCCGATAGACAAAGGCCCTGCCGCGCACATTATCGAATGTGGTCACCAGCAGCGCGTCACGCGTGGCCGCGGCCGCCCCCAGGCTTTCGCGCGCGCCGGGCGCGAACAGCACCACCGGCTTCAGGTGTTCCGGATCACGTCGCGCCTGCTGCAGATCGAACGCCACCAGGGAACCCTGGGTGAAGGTCGCGCCGGCAGTACTCCAGTCTTCCGCCAGGCTGACCACCAGCTGATTGTCGATCAGGGCCTGAATATCGGCCTTTTTTGGCAGCCCGAGCCTGGCGACGCGGTCACCGGTCACCAGGTAGTGTTCCGCGTCGAAGGTCGACAGCGGCCGCTTGATGAGGATCGCCTGGTGACCGGCCGCATCGCGCAGTACCGTCGGCGTCACGCCGTAGCCGCCGTCATCCTTGCTGCCGCGAAATATTTCGGCCGCGGCGGACAGTGACTGGCCGCGCTTGAGCCGCTTGACGATGAACGGATAGCCGGAGGTCGTCAGCTCGCCCGGCTGCCATTCACGCGCCACCCACAGGGTGTCCTCGTTCTCCCAGGCCAGCCTTTGCTTGCCATGAGGAAGCACGAATCCGTCGGGCTTGAAGCGCGCCGATGCAATATCGAACTCGCGCACGGTCACCGCATCCTCGCCACCGTCCGACAGGCTCAGCATGCAACGCTGCTGGCTGGGTTCCACGCAGTCGACATCCTTCATGAACCAGTTGGCCTTCTCCGCCCTGGCAAGCTGGTCCAGATCGAGCACCGTGGTCCACCGCGGCGCCGCCGTGCGATAGCTCGTCAGCGTCGTGCGGCGCCAGATGCCCCGCACATGGTCGGCGTCCTGCCAGAAGTTGAAGATCGCGCCGTGCAGCGCGTGCGGCATCGGGATGCGATCTTTGGCTTCGATGATCGCCAGGGCTTGCTGGTGCAGAACCTGGTAGCGCGGATCACTCTCGAGTACCGCGACCGTCTTGGCGTTCTGGGCGCGCACCCAGGTCATGGCGCGCTCGCCGTCAGCCTGTTCCAACCAGAGGTAGGGGTCGGGCAGATTTTCCGGCGTTTGCGCCATCACGACACGCCCAATCGCGAACGCGGCGACCACGGCGGCCGCACCCACGACCCGCAATCTGATTGATCTGGAATCCACCGCACCATCCCTGCGTGGCTGCCTTCGAAGAGTGCGTCATCTTAAGACCAGCGGCGCCGGCTGTGGATTGGCGAATGCGCGTTGATTGTCTCTCTATTGGTTCAATATAGCGATGCAGGCATATAATTGAACCCTTACACGGTATTCAGCGCCGCTGGACCCAGCGCTGCAGCAGGTAGTCGATCGACAGGTTGCCGGGACCACGGCACAGCAATACCAGCAGCATCGCCGCCCATTGGATATGGGTCGGCCACGCCTGCGGGTAGACGAACACCTCGATGACCGTGGTCATGCCGAGCAGCACCAGCGCCGCCGGCCGCGTCAGCAAGCCGAGCACCAGCAGTACCGGTGTACTGAGTTCGATCGCCGCGCCCATATGGGCCGCAATATCCGGCGGCAGCAGCGGCACTTTGTATTCGTCTTCGAACAACTGCAGCGTCGCATCCCAGTTGGCAAGCTTGGTGGTGCCGGAATTCCAGAACACGGTCGCAACGGCAAAGCGCAACGGCAGCGCCAGCAGGCTGTAGGGCACGCGCTCGAGCCAGCCGATGACACGCTGTAGCGCACCGATGACGCCGGCATGGTCGCCGGCACTCGCGGCGGTCGCGGAAGCGGAACTATTCATGAGCGTGTCTCTCCTGCAGCCATGGTGGTTGCCGCCGCGCCGGCGCAACTGAAATCGATGAAGCGCCCCAGGGCCAGATGCTCAGCCAGCCAGGTGTCTGCGTCGCCCTCCGACCCGTCGGCGAGCACTGCAGATAAAGGCCTGCCGGCGCTCAACGCTGCAGTGAACTCCCAGGCCGCGGCGCTCAAGGCACGCACCTGCACGCCCGTGGCGTCGCGCTCGATCAGCAGATGCACGGGACCTGCGGCCAAGTCGATTGCGGCCATCGCGGCATCGTTCTGATCCATTACCGCGCGCCAGATCGCATCGGCGGGAAATTCAAGCCGCAGCAGGCCCAAGGCCGGGTGCGCTGTGAAGCTCAGCCGCGACATCGCTGATGGGACCAGCACCGCCAGGCGGCCCAGATCCAGGCGTGCGGCGTCACTGGCATGCAGCGCGCGGTTCACCGCCCATTCCAGCAGCGCGACGTCGCCCAGATACGCCAGCGCGGACGCCGGCGCATATCCAGCCAGAAACCCGGGAAAGTCGGCGCCGTAGTCGTTCAGGTAGGCGCTGCGGGGCGGGTGGCGACGGATAAATTCGCGCGCCGCGGCCTCAAAGAATTCCGCACCCACCAGCCGCTGTACCGCCGGAAATGACAGCCGCAACGCGTTCACCAGCGTGCCGAAGCCGGTGTTGCGATAGATCGCCAGGCGCAGCGCGCCATCGTCACCGGCCAGCAGCGCGCCGTCACCGGTGAGCTCGCTGGCCGCTGCGTCGCCATCCGCGGCGAGGCCGAACAGCTGCTCGCGCAGCGTGCGCTGCAGCTCAAGCAGCGCAGGCATGGTTCGCCACCGCGCGCATCAGTGTGGCGGCCTGCGCCGCCTCGTCCAGCAGCACCTCGAACGCCGGAATATCGGTGTCCCATTCGATCAGCGTGGGCTTGGACCCAAGGCGCCGCAGCGCATGCACGTACAGCGCCCAGACCTCGGCGCACACGCTCGAGCCGTGGTCGTCGATACGCAGCTTGCGGCCGTTTTCCAGCGTCCGCAGCGCATGACCGGCCAGGTGAATTTCTCCCACCGCCGCCGCGGGCAGCGCATCCAGATAGCGCTGTGCATCCCAGCCGTGGTTGCTGGCGCTGACGAAGATGTTGTTGACGTCGCACAGGATGCCGCAGCCGGTGCGCTGGGTGAGCGCGCTGATGAATTCCCACTCAGGAATGGTCGAGTGCCGGAACTGCACATAGGTCGACGGATTTTCGACCAGGATGCGACGCTGCAGCACAGCCTGGGTCTGCTCGACGTGACGGCAAACGACCTCGAGCGCCTCTTCGGTCATCGGCAACGGCAACAGATCGGCCAGGTACGCTCCGCCGACCACGCTCCAGGACAGGTGCTCCGACACCAGGCCGGGCTCGATGCTGCCCACCAGCTCGGCGATGCGCCGCAAGTGCCGGGCATCGAGCTCCTCGGCGCTGCCCAGCGACAGGCCGACTCCATGCAGCGATATCGGATAATCGCGGCGCACGCTGGTGAGCACCCCGCGCGCGGCACCACCGCCAAAATAATTCTCCGCGTGCACCTCGAACCAGGCGACCTGCGGCCGCCCCTGGATCACCAGCTCGTGGTGCGGGAAGCGCAGCCCGATTCCCGCCGCAGCGGGAATCGGGCTGGACTGGTTCACGCTGTGGGTGCTGCCGCCCATCAGCTGCTGTGTTACATCGCCTTGGTGGAACCGCCGGCAATCTTGGCGCAGTCGCCTGCCGGCAGCAGTACGAACGACTTGGTATCGCGCGCCATGGTCGCCTGCCCGGCGCAGGAATGCGAACCGGCGGCGCAGTCGTTCTTGCTGGCGGCATTGATGCCGTAACACTTCTCGGGCTTGTCCTTCATGGCCGCCGACGCGTCGGATTTGGCCATCGGCGCATCGGCAGCGCTGACCGGCGCCTGCAGCACCAGCGCCAGGCCTACCGCGGCCGACAGGGTGGAAGCGGCCAATAGATATCGATTCATGGTGGTCCCCTCTATATATGTCGCGCGGCCCCGGAATTGGGACCACGTGGGTAAGTTCGGTATCCCACGGAAAAGGTTACACTAGGCTTGCGTGCCTACCGACCAGACTTCGCAGGAACGAGACCAGGCCTGGTCGCAGCTCATGTCCGCAGCGCAGTCCGGCGATCGCATCGCCTATGAGCGCCTGCTGCGCGAGATCACCCCCCTGGTGCGTGCGCTGGTGCGCCGCCACTGCAGCAACCGCGCCGATATCGAGGAGATGGTGCAGGACACGCTGCTGACGCTGCACCGGGTACGTCAGACCTACGATCCCGCCCGGCCGTTCTGCCCGTGGCTCGCGGCCATCGCCTGGCGCCGCAGCATCGATGCCCTGCGCCGTCGCATGCGGGTCGCCAGATATGAGACGCCCGAGCAGGGCCTGTATGAAACCTTTTCGGATGCTGCAGCGAATAGCGATCTAGAGGATCTACGTTCGAGCGACGAGCTTGGCAGACTTATTGCAGCTGCTGCCGGCGCGCCAGCGCGAAGCATTGCAGGCGCTGAAGCTGAAGGAAATGACCCTGGTCGAGGCTTCGGCGGCTTCCGGGCAGTCGGTGGCCGCGCTCAAGGTCAACACGCATCGGGCGCTCAAGGCGCTGCGGGCGCTGGTTTCCGGGCGTGAGCGCTAGCCGCGCCGGCAGGCGCGTTCGCGGGAGTATGTGACTTGGCGGCAATGCAGACCGATAGGCTGATCGAATCACTGGCGGCGCAGCTGCAACCGGTGCGTCGTCTGCGTGCCCCGCTGCTGCGGGCGCTGCTGTGGCTGATCCTGGTCGGCGGCGTCAGCGTGCTGCTGATCGCGCGCGAAGCCCACCTTCGCATGTTCATGCAGCGCATGGCGACGCCGCGCGTGGCGATGGACTGTATCGCTACCGCCCTGACCGCCATCACCGCCATCATCGCCGCCTTCGAGCTCTCGGTACCCGGACACTCGCCGTGGTGGAGCGCCCTGCCGTTGCCGCCATTTTTGTTATGGTTGGGCTCCAGTGGCCTGGGATGCCTGGCCAACGGCCTGAGTTTGCACGGTCCGAACGGCTTTGTCGGCGACAGCTACCTGTGCTTTGCATTCATCGCCGGTGTCAGCGTGCCGCTGGCGGCAGGCCTGTTCTGGATGCTGCGGCGTGCGCGCCCGATCGCGCCGCTGCCGGTGGCCGCACTGGGAACACTGGGTGTGGCTGCGACCTCGGCGTTCATCCTGCAGTTCTTCCATCCGTTCGACGTGACGGTGATCGATCTCACGCTGCACCTGGCTGCGGTCGCGCTGGTGATCCTGGTGGGTACCGCGTGGCGACGAAAATTGCTGGCGGCGTCCTAGAAATGCAGCGACAGCGTATCGAAGGCGGTTACCCTCGGGCCGTAGGCTGACTGGAATATGCCGATACCTTCCGCCGGCCGGATCAGATTCACGCGATCCAGCAGGTTGAGCACCGAGATCCGATTGGTCAGCACGGCCAGTCGGCCGATGGTAAAGGATCGCTCGACACTCAGGTTCAGCTGCAGCACCGCGGGCAGCCGTTCCAGGTCGGCAAAACCGGCACGCAGTCCGCTGCTGTAGATGCCATCCAGGTTCAACGACCAGGCCTGCCATCGATAGCTGGCGCCGGCTGAGGCGCCATAGCGCGGCTGGTGATCGAGCACGATGTTGTGACTGTTGATGTAGGCGAGTTCGTCCGGGTCGAAGTTGAACTGGCCGGTGGCGACGCCACGCTGGGCGTTCATACCTACGGTCAGGTTGCCGTAGGCGGTGAAATGATTGGCGCGGTATTTGGCCGCAACTTCAGTACCCCAGATGTAGCCCCGGTCGTAATTGAACGGGGCGAAGATCGGCACCACGCCAAACTGGCCGGTGTCCAGATAGCGCCGGGTTCGTTCGTAGAATGTGTCCACCGACAACGCCAGGCTCGGGCTGAGCTGGTGGGTGAGCCCCATATCCCATTCGTAATCGTCCTCGGTTTCGGGAGTGGCAATGCCGGGCGGCCCGGCCGCGGTGGTGTTCTGAAATGCGAGCTGCGCCGTGGGCGAGATTCCCTGGAACGACGGCACCTGGAAGTAGCGCGCGAAACCTGCATGCAGCGTGGTGGCGCTGCCGGCGTCGAAGATGAAATTCAGCGTCGGATCGAGTTGCCCGTGCGAGGTAAAGCCATCCAGGTGATCCCATCGCAGGCCGAAGTTGCTGCGTAATTTGGCAGTCATCTGCCACAGGTCATTGACGTAGACGCCGAGCACGACGTTACTGGCCTGGGTGCTGTTCATCACGCCGATCGGCACACTGCTGCTTTGTGCACACTCGGGATCCGATGCGCACGCCGCCTCGAACGGGAACACCAGCGAGGAATCGTTGACGCTGACGCGGTAGTCGGCGATGTAGACCCCGGTGCCTGCAGTGTGGGGACCCACGGCGTAAGTGAGATCGCCCTGGAACGTATGGTCGTGATCGACGTGACTGGCGCTGGAGGCCACGCCCTGGTAGATCAGTTCACCGACGTCATCCGGCCTGAAGCGCTGCGAGATCCCGTGTTCCGAGTAAGCCAGCTGGTAACTAAGCTGCGCGCTGGGTGTGCCGACGAGTGACACCACCGCCAGGTAATCGCTGAAGTTGAGATTGGAGTTGATGGCCGAGGATGGCGGCGGGTTGGCTACTGCGGCAAGGTCGAACTGCGGATCCAGGCCCGGCACGTCGGGAAGCTGATTGCTGCTGCTGGCAGCCGACAGCAGCAGCGTCAGCCTGGTGCTGTTGTCGAGCGGATATGAAAAGAATCCGAATGCCTGCCCCTGCTGGGTCCGGTCGTGGATGGCATCAGTGCCGGGCGTGGCGGAGCTGAATGCGGTGTTGCTCTGGTTGTAGAGCACGCTGACATAGGAGCTCAGCTGCCCGTTGCATCCGGCCAATTGCAGGCTCGGCTGGAAAGTGCTTCTTTGGCCCGCCAGCACGCTCACGTCACCGCCGGGCTGATCGCAACCATCCTTGGTTCGGATGTCGACCACACCGCCGGTGGCATAGCTGTAGCGCGCCGGCAGGATGCCATCCAGCAGATCGAGTTGCCTGACGAACATCGGGTTGATCATCGACAGGAACGGCGGGTTGGTGTTGATATCGAACGGAATCAACACACCGTTGATCTGGTACTGGAACTGCGGACCCTCGGTGTTGCGGACGTGGATCTGCTGGTTCTGGTCGATGGCCACGCCCGGCATGTGGGTCAGCACATCGGTGATGGCCGTGCTATCGCCTGCGGCCAAGGCGTTGATGTCCTGCGCCGTCACTGCATAGTCGTTCGCGCCGGTCGGTGAGATCGCAGGTCCCCCCAGGCGCGTGGCCTCGATGACCACGGTCTCGAGCTTATCGGCGCTGGGCGTGAGGGCGCTCTGGGCCTGCAGGCGGCCACCACTCACCGACAGCAGCAGCAGCACCCATAGTTGAGCCGGTCGTGTCGCGAACGGCCTTGGATGGGTCAGGGGCATCGACAGACCTCAATACGAACGAGAACGCGAATCGTTATCATTACTGATACTAGAAAGGTCGCAGGGCCGGGTCAAGTCGAAATCGACCAGGGCGCTGGCGCTTAAGGGGTCGCCCGATCTACGGCGTTATGCGGTGATTTGCGGCGATAATTGGCTATTTTCGCCGACTTATGGAAACACTGTGTCTATCGTCGAATTGCCCTAGACAGCCTCTATGGCGATTGCGGTGGCTTCTCCGCCACCGATGCACAACGACGCTACACCGCGCTTGAGGCCGCGGGCTTTCAGAGCGTGCACCAGCGTGGTCATGATCCTGGCGCCGGTGGCGCCAATCGGGTGGCCCAGCGCACAGGCACCGCCGTTGACGTTTACCCGCGCGTGCGCCAGGCCGACATCGCGCATCGCGGCCATCGTCACCACCGCGAAGGCTTCGTTGATCTCATACAGATCGACCGCGGCTGCGCTCCAGCCCGCTTTTTCCAGCACTCGCCGGATCGCACCGGCGGGCGCGGTCGTGAACCACTCCGGCGCGTGCGCGTGGCTGGCGTACGCCACCACGCGCGCCAGCGGCGTGGCACCGGTTGCGCCTGCGGCTGCTGCGCTCATCAGCACCAGCGCCGCCGCGCCGTCGGCAATCGAGGACGAGCTGGCGGCCGTCACCGTCCCGTCCTTGGAAAATGCCGGTTTGAGATTCGGGATCCTGCTGATGTCGCAATTGAACGGCGGCTCGTCGCGCTCCACCAGTTGATCGCCCTTGCGGCCCTTGAGCGTGACCGGCGCAATTTCCGCGGCAAAGGCACCGCCGTTACAGGCCGCCTGCGCCCGCCGCACCGATTCGGCCGCGAACTCATCCTGATCGGCGCGCGTGAACCGATACTTGCTCGCCGTGGCGTCCGCGAAGTAACCCATCATCTGGCCGTCGTACGGATTCTGCAGCCCGTCGTAGAACATGTGGTCGAGGATTTCGCCGTGACCCATGCGATAGCCCTGGCGCGCCTTGGGCAGCAGGTAAGGCGCGTTGCTCATCGACTCGAAGCCGCCGGCCACCACGATGCGCGCCGATCCGGCACGGATCGCATCGCAGCCGAGCATCGCGCCCTTCATGCCCGAGCCGCAGACCTTGTTGATGGTGGTGACCGGCACGCTGTGCGGCAGGCCGGCGCCTATGGAGGCCTGGCGCGCCGGCGCCTGGCCGAGCCCCGCCGGCAGCACGCAGCCGAGAATGACCTCGTCGATCTGCTCGCCGCTCACGCGGCTGTCGCCCACGGCAGCGCGCACCGCCGCGCTCCCGAGCTGCGGCGCGGTTGCGCCGCTGAGTGCGCCCTGAAACGCACCGATCGGCGTGCGTCGCGCGGCAACGATAAAAATGTCCTCAGCCATGACCAGGCACCCGGAAATGTGCGGTCGTCTTGCTGCGCAGCTCAGCCTCGGTCACACCCGGAGCGAGTTCGATCAGATCAAACTGCGCGTGGCGGTCGGCCCGGTTGAATACCGCAAGGTCCGTGATCAGCATGTCCACCACGCCCGCGCCGGTGAGCGGCAGCTCGCAGCTGGGCTTGAACTTGGGCGAACCGTCGCGCGCGCAATGTTCCATCAGCACGATCACGCGTCTGACGCCGGCCACCAGGTCCATGGCGCCACCCATGCCCTTGACCACCTTGCCGGGCACCATCCAGTTGGCAAGATCGCCGCGCTCGGATACCTCCATGCCGCCGAGCACCGACAGGTTGATGTGGCCGCCGCGAATCATCCCGAAACTGTCGGCCGAGGAGAAATAGGAGGAGATCGGCAGCTCGGTGATGGTCTGCTTGCCGGCGTTGATCAGGTCCGGGTCCTCATCGCCCTCGAACGGGAACGGCCCCATGCCGAGCATGCCGTTTTCCGATTGCAGCACCACCTTCATGCCGGCGGGGATGTAATTGGCCACCAGTGTCGGGATGCCGATGCCCAGATTGACGTAGAAGCCGTCACGCAGCTCGCGCGCCGCGCGCTCGGCCAGCTGTTCACGCGACCACGGCATGACTCACCCGCTTGCGCACCGTGCGCTGCTCGATCGGTTTTTTATAGTTATCGCCCTGCAGGATGCGCTGTACGAAGATACCCGGGGTGTGGATCTGATCCGGCTCGAGCGCACCGACATCCACCAGCTGCTCGACTTCGGCCACGGTGATGCGGCCGGCCGTGGCCATCACCGGATTGAAATTGCGCGCGGTCTTGCGATAGACCAGGTTGCCCTCGCGATCGCCTTTCCAGGCTTTGACGATCGCCAGATCCGCGGTCAGTCCGGTCTCCAGCACGTAGGTCTCGCCGTCAACCACCCGCGTTTCCTTGCCTTCGGCCACCTTGGTGCCGGCGCCGGTGCGGGTATAGAAGCCGTAGATGCCGGCGCCGCCCGCGCGGATGCGCTCCGCCAGCGTGCCCTGCGGGTTGAATTCGATTTCGATCTCGCCATGCAGATACTGGCGTTCGAACTCCTTGTTTTCCCCGACGTAGGAGGAAATCATCTTCGCGATCTGGCGCGACTTGAGCAGCAGCCCCAGGCCGCGATCATCGATACCGGCATTGTTGGAAATCACCGTCAGCTGCTTTACTCCCAGCTCGGACAGCGCCGCGATCAGGTGCTCCGGGATACCGCACAGGCCGAATCCGCCCGACAGGATCGACATACCGTCGTGCGCGATGTCGGCCAGAGCCGCCGTCGCGTTCGCAAACACCTTGCCGCCGCCGGCCGCCGTAGCCATGGTCACCCCCGCATCACACGCGCGATCCGCAGACAGAAATGATACTAGAGCCCGGGCGGCCCTTGCACCGCCAGAACGCCGCTGCGGCCCGGCACCGAGCCCGACTGCACGCGCCCGGCAGGCAGGCTGTCGACATTCAGTCCCGCAAACAGCGTTCGCATCGACACCAGCTGGTAGCCCTGCCCGTGCCAGCCTTGGATCAGCCGCCGCAACACCGGCAGCAGCCTCATGCCTTCCAGCTCGGCATGCAACGTGAAAACGTGGCTTGCGCGTAGGTCGCGGGTGCGCTCCAGCAGCGCCTGGTGCACGTTGTCCACCGTCGTGCCATCCACGCCAATCAGTTCATCCAGCGTTGGCAGCGTGGTCGGCAGCTGCGGGCAGGCGCTGCGACGCTGCGGCTGCGGCGACGGCGGCGACAGCAGCGGCACGAACGGCGTCTCACCGCGGGTGTCGGAGGCATACAGAAAGCCCATCTCCTCCTCCAGCTCGAGCGCCGACTCGTTCATCTGCCAGCCGGCCGCTCCATGCACCTGCGGCTTGACGCCGAACACTTCGCGAAAGCGGTGCACCGCACGCAGCATCTGATCGCGCGTCCAGGCCTCCCCGCGCCGGGTGACGAAGTCCTGCCAGGTGGTGTGATCAAAGCAGTGCACGCCGACCTCGTAGCCGGCGTCACGCACGCTGCGCATGACGTCGCCGGCGCGGCGACCGATATCCGGGCCCGGCAGCAAGGTGCCATACAGCAGGGTGCGCAGCCCGTAGTGCTCGAGCACCGAGGTGCGCGACACCTTGGATGCGAAATCGAACATGCCGCGCCGGAATACGCGCCGCAAGGCGCGGCCGGTGTGGTCGGGCCCGAGGCTGAACAGAAAGGTGGCATCCGCCTCGGCGCGCTTGAGCGCGTCCACCAGCGCCGGCACGCCCTCGCGTGTGCCGCGCAGCGTATCGACATCAATTTTAAGCGCAAGCTGCAAGGCGCTCACCATGATCAGTCAAGCAGCGTTCCGGCTTGTGCAATCTGGTTGCGGTAGGCATCGAAGATCTGCCGTAGCGCCTGCGGCATCGTCACACGCGGCGTCCAGTCCAGCTCGGTGCGCGTATTGTCGATTTTCGGCACCCGGTTCTCGACGTCCTGGTAGCCGGAGCCGTAATACTCCGTCGCGCTGATATCCACCAGCCGCACCTTGGCGGCGTTGGTGCGGTATTCGGCGTAGGTGGCTGCGACCTGCAGCATCTGCTGCGCCAGCTCGCGCACCGAGAGCGAGTTGGCGGGATTGCCGACATTGAAGATCTTGCGGCTTGCACGTCCGTCGGCGTTGGCGATCATCTTCATCAGCGCATCGATGCCGTCGCTGATGCCGGTGAAGCAGCGGCGCTGCTGGCCGCCATCGACCAGGCGTACGTCCTCGCCGCGCATGATGTGTCCCAGAAACTGCGTGATCACGCGCGAGCTGCCTTCCTTGGCCGCATGCATGTTGTCCAGCCCCGGCCCGATCCAGTTGAATGGCCGGAACAGCGTGTAGTCGAGTTCATTGCGCATGCCATAGGCGTGAATCACCCGATCCAGCAGCTGCTTGGAGCAGGCGTAGATCCAGCGCGGCTTGTCGATCGGCCCGTAGATCAGCTCCGAGGCATAGGGGTCGAATTCGCTGTCGTGGCACATGCCGTAGACTTCCGAGGTGGACGGGAACAGCACCCGCTTGCGGTGTTTCACGCACAGCCGCACCACCCACAGATTGGCCTCGAAATCCAGTTCGAACACCCGCAGCGGCTCGCGCACGTAGATCGCCGGGGTGGCGATCGCCACCAGCGGCAGCACCACATCGCATTTCTTCACGTGGTATTCGATCCACTCGCGGTTGATGGTGATGTCGCCTTCGAAGTAGTTCAGCCGCGGATTGTCCAGCAGGTGCGCGATGCGATCGCTGTACATGTCCATGCCGTAGACGCGCCAGTCGGTAGTGTCGAGGATGCGCGTCGACAGGTGATGGCCGATGAAACCATTGACGCCCAGTATCAGGATGTTGTTCATGCGGCCGACTCCATACTTGCGCTCAGCGGCAGCGAACGCTCGCCAAAATGGCGATGGAAGCCCTGCGCGCTGTCGATGTCGTCACCCAGCTCGAATTGCAGCAGCTTCAGTGCGCCGTCGCGGCACAGCGCGTAGACATCGCCGTCGCGCCAGCGCAGCAGCGGCGGATCGGCGCGCAGGTCGGCCGGCGCCGCCGGCAGCGAACGCAGGATGCGCAGCGTCATGCCGCCGGCATCGCAGTACGCGCCTGGGTATGGCGGGGCAACCGCGCGCACCAGGTTATGCACCGCGCGCGCGCCGCGGCGCCAGTCGATAGCGCCGTCGCGTGCGGTGCGGTGGCCGAAATAGCTACCCTCGGCAAGGTTCTGCGGCCGGTGGCGCGCGGTGCCGGCGATCAGGGCCGGCAGGCTGCGATGCAGCGCCACTTCCGCCGCCACCGTCACCTTGCGGAACACCTCCAGCGCAGTGTCATCCGGCAGGATCGGGACCGCCTCGCTGTCCACGATGTCGCCGGCGTCGGGTTTGGCGACCATGGCGTGCAAGGTGGCGCCGGTCTGGTGCTCGTCGTGCAGCACCGCCCAGTTGACCGGGGCGCGGCCGCGATATTTGGGCAGCAATGAGCCGTGCATGTTGTAGGCGCCGCGCGTCGGCAGCGCCAGCAGCGCGCTGCCGAGCATCGATCGGTAATAGAAGGAGAATAGGAATTCAGGCCGCAGCGCGCGCAGACGCTCGATGAGTTCGGGGGCGTTTGGATTCTCCGGCGTCAGTACCTGGATGCCGTGCCACAGCGCGTGGCGTTCGACGCTGTCGAACCAGATGTTCTCGGCGGGCGCATCGCGATGCGTCACCACCACCGGCACGTCGACGCCGTGCGCCAGCAGTGTCCGCAGGCAACGCACGCCGACATCGTGATAGGCGAACACCACGGCCCGCGCCTTCATGGCTGATCCTCGTCACGCTCCAGCACGGTGCCGACGATATAGCGCGGCCGGTGCCGCACCTCGTCGTAAATACGCCCGACGTATTCTCCCAGCAGCCCGACGCCGAACAGCGCCACGCCGAGCAGGAAGAACGCGATCGCAAACAGCGTGAATACGCCTTCCGCCTCCGGCCCGACCATGTAGCGGCGCACCAGCAGGTACAGCACGAACACCACCGACAGCAGTGCGATCACGATGCCGGTACCCGAGAACAGCCGCATCGGCGCGGTGGAAAAGCCGGTCATCAGGTCGAAGTTCAGCCGCATCAGGCTGAACAGCGAATACTTCGACTTGCCGGCTCCGCGCTCCTCGTGCGCGACACGCACCTCGGTCGGATTCATCGAGAAGGTGTACGCCAGCGCCGGAACGAAAGTGTTGTACTCCGAGCACTGATTGACCGCGTCGACCACGGTGCGGCCGTAGCCGCGGAACATCGAACCCTGGTCGGTGATCTTGACCTGCGTGGTGCGCTCGCGGATGACGTTCATCAGGCGCGAGGCATAGCGGCGCCAGGCCATGTCCTGGCGCTCGATGCGGATGGTACCGACGTAGTCGTGCCCGGCATCGAGTTCGCTCAGCAGGTGGCCGATCTCCTCCGGCGGATTCTGCAGATCGGCGTCGAGCGTGATCACATAGCGGCCGCGGCTGTGGGCAAATCCGGCCAGGATCGCACGGTGCTGGCCGAAATTACTCGAGAACAGCACCACCCGGGTGACATCGGGACGCAGTTCGAACTGATGGCGCAGCAGGGCGGCCGAGCGGTCGCGGCTGCCGTCGTTGACGAATACGATCTCGTAGCTGCGCGCCAGCGCATCCAGCGCCGGATACAGGCGCGTGAACAGCGCCGGCAGCACTTCTTCCTCGTTATAGACCGGAATGACGACGGTCAGTTCGGGCGCGGCGCGGGCCATGCTTACATGCCGCTAGCGACCGGACACGGTCGCGGCGCTCGACCGGTCCGCGCCACGCGTGCGCCCGGCCAAGGCATGCAGCGTGCGCGCCGTCTGCACGCACACGCGCTCCACGTCCTCATCGCGCATCGCCGGAAACAGTGGCAGCGTCGCGATGCCGCGGCCGATGTGCTCGGCGATCGGGAAATCGCCGGGCTTGAAGCCCATCTGCCGGTACAGTGTCAGCAGATGAATGGCCGGATAGTGCACGCCGATGCCGATGCCGGCGGCGTGCATCTCGCCGATGAAGGCACCGCGTTCGATGTGCGGCGGCAGCACGATCTGGAACATGTGCCAGTTGCTGTTGGTGAAATCCTCGAGCGGCAGCTCGCAGCCGAGCGAGCGGTCGAAGCACTCGAAATAGCGGCGCGCCAGCAGCCGGCGCCGTGCCGTGAACTCTTCCAGCCGCGCCAGCTGGCCGATGCCGATACGGGCCGCGATGTCGGTCAGGTTGTGCTTGCCGCCGGGCAGCGTGGCATCCAGATCGCCGTTGGCCAACCGCTCCACGCCCTGCAGACGCCACAGCTCGCAGCGCCTGGCCTCATCGGCATCGTTGAGCACCAGGCAGCCGCCCTCGGCGGTGGTGAGGTTTTTATTGGCGTGGAAGCTGATCGACACCAGGTCGCCGCCGGCACCGATGCGCTCGCCCTGCCAGGTTGCGCCCATCGACTGTGCCGCATCTTCCACCACCCGCAACCGGTGGCGGCGGGCGATCTCGTACAGGCGGCTGCGATCGACCGGCAGGCCGGCCAGGTCCACCGGCAACAGCGCACGTGTCAGCGGCGTGATCGCGGCCTCGACGCGCGACAGATCGATGTTGCGGGTCTGCGGGTCGACGTCGACGAACACCGGCCGAGCGCCGGCGCGCACGATGACGTTGGCGGTGGCAACCCAGGACAGCGCGGTGGTGATGACCTCATCGCCGGGGCCGACACCGGCCAGCGCCAGGCCGATTTCCATGCCGCCGGTGGCGGAACTGAGCACCCGCACCGGCCGGCCGCCAAAATAATCCGATAGCCGCGCCTCGAACTCACGCACCTGCGGCCCACTGGTGATCCAGCCCGAGCGCAGTACCGCGACCACTCCGGCAATGGTGTCCTCGTCGATCGACGGCCGCGTAAACGGCAGGAATTCCAGGCTCACGATAGCACCGTAACGGATCGGCGCAGCATCAGCTGCGTGCCACCAGCCACACGCCGGCAATGATGATGAAGATTCCGGCCACGCGCGTGGCACTCAGGCTTTCCGCAAACAGCAGCCAGCCGGCCATGGCAGTCACGATGTAACCGACCGACAGCATCGGATAGGCGATGCTGACGTCGACCCGCGACAGCGCCAGGATCCAGAACACAACGCTGACCACATAGCAGGCCAGGCCGGCGAGAATCGGTGGGTTGAGCGCGATGCGCTCGGCCAGTGTCCAGCCGTTGGCGAGGCTGAAGGGGACATCCGCTATGGCGCGCGAACCCGCCTTCAGCAGCAGCTGCGCTGCGGCGTTGAGCATCACACCGGTGAGAACCAGCGCCAGGTCCGCGCTTTTCATCGTCTGAGCACCGCAACAAAAGACGGCGCAGTGTATAACACGCGCATCGGGGCGCCCAATGCTTCAAGTTCCTGATAATCCTCGGGTCGCATAATCGCCAGCGCGTCGCTTTGCTGCTGCCAGGCGGGCACGAATTGCTTCAGATCCGCGAGCGCGAGCCAGGGTTGCTGCTGCAGCCCGAAATCCAGCTCACCGCGATAGCCCACCAGCGTGCAGGTGCGTTGCAGGTAGAACGGCAGCGGCTGCGGATAGCCGTTGACACAGTACACCCGCGTGTCCGGGCCCACCCAGGGTTGCAACTGCTGCTCGAGCAGCACCAGCGCGCGCATGCGCGGCAGATAATCGGCTGCCAGCAGCGCCGATTGCGCCAGCAGCAGCCCGCCAAGGCAGGTAGCGGCGGCGGCGCCGAGCACGTGGCCGCGGCGGCCCAGCCGCGCGCCGACGCCGGCGCCGAGAGCGAGCAGCAGGAACGCAGCCGCGAAGCCCAGGATACTGGTGGTGGAGGCACGCGCGACCAGCGCTGCCGCCGGAGGTGCCCGCCACAGCAGCAGCACGATGGCGCCGACGCCGCCCGCGAACCACGCCACTACGCGCAGATGCGCGGCGAAGCGCGCCGGCGGCAACGCGGCGATCGCGCGACCGGTCAGCAGGCTCAAGGCCGGGAACAGCGGCAAAATGTAGGGCGCCAGCTTCGACTGCGACAGGCTGAAAAACAGCAGCACGAACGCCGCCCACAGCAGCAGCAGCGACGTTGGCCGCTCGCCATCGCGCGCCGCGCGCCATGCACAGCGCAGTGCGCCGGGCAGCAGCGTGATCCAGGGCAGAAAGCCCAGCGCCAGCACCGGCAGGAAGAACCAGGCTGGCTGGTAGCGGTCGAATCCGGCGCTACTCAGATAGCGCTGAAAATGCTCGAAGATGAAGAAAAAATGCGCAAATTCCGGATTGCGCGCCGACACCAGCACAAACCAGGGCGCCGCCAGCAGCAGCAACACCGCCAGAGTCCACCATGGCGCAGCGCGCAGCGCCAATCGCCAGTCACGGTGGATGAGCATGAACAGCACCGCGACCGCGCCAGGTATCAGGATGCCGACCAGGCCCTTGGCCATCACGGCCAGCGCCACACCCACACCCAGCAGCAACGGCAGGCGCCACGCCTGCTCCCGGGCGGGTTGCGGCTGCTGCACCAGCAATGCCAATGCCGTCATTGCGATCTGCAGACCCAGGGTGAGGCCCATGTCCAGCGTGGCGATGCGCGCCATCGCCACGTACAGCAGCGCACTGGCCTGCACCAGCACCGCCAGCAGCGCGGCGCGCTGATCGTACAGCCGCCGGCCGAGCGCAAAGGTCAGCAGCAGGCCCAGCATGCCGCTCAATGCGGGCCACAGGCGCACGCTCCAGGCGTGCTGTCCGAACACTTCGAACGCAGCGGCGGTGGCCCAATAGCCGAGCGCCGGCTTCTCAAAGTACTTGATGCCATCGAGGCGCGGCGTCACCCAGTCGCCGCCGGCAACCATCTCGCGCGGAATCTCCGCGTAGCGGCCCTCATCCGGGTCGAACAGGTGCGGCCAGTTGAGCGGCACGAACCACAGCAGCGCCAGGCCCAGCCAGAGGATGGCTAAAAAAGAACGACTGTACTCGCGGCTGAACATGGATGGCCCGGACCCGTGGGGATGCCGATTATCCTGTACCGGGACGCTTTGCGGCAGAATTTACAAGCCGCGCGCGAGCCGCGATTTCATGCGTGCGCCACGACGCAGAATCCAGCCACGTCTAGGCGTAGCATGCTCGCATGAGCCTTTCAGACGCTGAACTCCGGCGCTACAGCCGCCATTTGTCGCTACCGGAAATCGGCGTCGCCGGGCAGGAGAAACTGCAGGCGGCGCGGGTGCTGGTCATCGGTACCGGCGGGCTGGGCTCGCCTGCCGCGCTGTACCTGGCTGCCGGTGGCATCGGCAATCTCGGCGTGCTCGACTTCGATCGGGTCGATGAGTCGAACCTGCAGCGTCAGGTGCTGTACGACACCGCGAGCATCGGCATGCCCAAGGCGGAACTGGCGCGCATGCGGCTCGCGGCGCTCAACCCGGAGCTGCAACTGCAGGCACACCAGATTGAGTTGTGCGCTGCCAATGTGCAGGCAATATTCGACAACTACGACATCATCGTCGACGGCAGCGACCGCATCGCGACCCGCTACCTGGTCAACGATGCGTGCGTCATCTACGGCAAGTCGCTGGTCTCGGCCGCGATCCACCGCTTCGAAGGTCAGGCCATGACCTACGTGCCGGGCCGTGGTGCGTGCTATCGCTGCCTGTTTCCGCAGGTCGACGCCGCGGCGACGCCCAACTGTGCCGACGCCGGCGTGCTCGGTGTGTTGCCGGGCGTGATGGGGGCGATCCAGGCGACCGAAGTCATCAAGCTGGTGGTCGGCTTCGGCCTGCCGCTGATCGGGCGGCTCCTGACCTACGATGCGCTGGAGATGCGCTTCCAGGAACTGCGTTTCGAACGCCGAATGGATTGCGCCGTCTGCGGTGAACGGCCGAGCATCACGGCACCGCAGGATCCTCCCGGTTTCTGCACCGTGGACGAGTTGCGTCGCGTGCGCTCCATTTCTGCCGGCCAGCTGGCAGCGCGCATCAAGGCCACCGGGCAGCCGATCAGCCTGATCGACGTGCGCGAGCCGGCCGAATTCGCCGCCTCGCACCTGCCGCGGGCGATCAACATCCCGCTCGACAGCATCGAGCAGCACGGCCGCCAACTGCCGCACGCGGGTACGGTGGTGTTCATGTGCCACAGCGGCGTGCGCAGCCGCCGGGCCTGTGCACTCGCCAGCCGCATGGGCGTGAACGAAGCGTGGCAGCTGGAAGGCGGTCTCATGGCCTGGAAAGCCGACGTCGATCCGTCGCTGCGCTTGTAGCGTGCCGGCGCCGTTCGCGCGGGCGCGCTACGGTTTTAGGACTCGCTGACGATGCGTTGCAGGTCGCGCGCGAATGCCGCGACATCCTCGGCCGTGGTTGCCCACGAGCACATCAGCCGATAGCCCGCGCCCGAGAGCGTATAGAAATGCCAGCCCATGGCGAACATGGCCTCGGCCACCGCGGCACTCATGTCGACGAACACCGCATTGACCTCGACCGGGCGTGCCAGCGTGAGTCCCGGCACCGCGCTGACGGCCGCGCCCAGGCGTTGCGCCATCGCATTGGCATGGGCCGCGTGCCGCAACCAGGCTCCGGATTCGAGTACGCCCTGCCACTGGCAACTCTGGAAACGCATCTTGGATGCGAGCTGACCGGCCTGTTTGCCACGGTAGTCGAACTGCGCCGCCAGCGCCGGGTCGAAGAACACCACCGCCTCGGCGGTGTTGAGGCCGTTCTTGGTGCCGCCCAGGGACAGCACGTCCACCCCCGCGCGCCAGCTCAGGTCAGCCGCCGTGAACCCGGGGAGCGCCGCGACCGCGTTGGCGAAACGCGCACCATCCATCTGCACCGCCACGCCGTGCGCATGCGCCACCGCACTGAGCGCTGCGACCTCGCCCGGCTGATAGAGCGTGCCCCACTCGGTGGGTTGACTGAGTGACAGTGCCCGCGGCCGCGGATAATGCAGATCATCGCGCCGTGTGATCAGCTGCAGCACCGACGCCGCGCTCAACTTGGCGCCCGCGCCCGGCAGCGGCAGCAGTTTGGCGCCGCCGCTGAAGAATTCCGGCGCGGAGCACTCATCGGTCTGCACGTGGGCGGCCTCGTGGCAGACGATGCTCTGGTAACTGCGCGCCAGCGCCGCCAGCGACAGCGAGTTGGCTGCGGTGCCGTTGAACACGAAAAACACTTCGGCGGTATCGTGCTCGAACAGCGCGCGAATCAGCGCGCAGGCGCGTTCGGTCCAGGCGTCCTCACCGTAACTGGGCGCGTAGCCGACATTGGCGGCGTGCAAGGCATCCCAGGCTTCGGCGCAGATGCCGGCGGTATTGTCGCTGGCAAACTGCCAGCCTGGAGCCGCGCGCGTGTCGTCAATTTTCATAGGCCGCACAGGCTATCGCGTTTCGCGTACGCTAGACACTCATGTACGCCCTGGCCATCCACGGCGGTGCCGGCGACCTGCCGCGCGTGCGCTTCACCACTGCCCGCGAACAAGCCTATCGGCACGGCCTGGGCGAGGCCCTGGCCGCGGGCCAGCGGCTGCTGGAACACGGCGGCTGCGCACTGGACGCGGTGCAGGCGGCGGTCACGGTGCTGGAGGACGATCCGCTGTTCAACGCCGGGCGCGGCGCGGTACTGAGCGCCGACGGCACAGCGGAGCTCGATGCCGCCATCATGGATGGCACCGACCTGCGCGCCGGCGCGGTCGCCCAGCTGCGCCACATCAGGAACCCGGTGCAGCTGGCGCGCGCAGTACTCGAGGACGCCTCGCAGGTATTCCTGGTCGGCGACGGCGCCGAGCGCTTCGCCCGACAGGCCGGATTGGCGGTGGTAGACAATGAATATTTCATCACGCCCGATCGCCGTGTACAGCTCGAAGGGCTGAAGCTGCGGCAATCGCAGGCGGACAGCAGCGGGTCCGCGCCGCTGCTGCCGCTCGACGAACCGCCGCTGGGCACGGTCGGCGCGGTAGCGCGCGACACCGCCGGGCGACTGGCGGCCGCCACCTCCACCGGCGGCATCGCGGGCAAGCGCTCCGGCCGCGTCGGGGATTCACCGGTGATCGGCGCCGGCACCTACGCCGACAACGATACCTGCGCGGTATCGACCACCGGTCATGGGGAGTGGTTCCTGCGCACGGTGCAGGCGTATGACATCTCGGCCCGACTGCGCTATGGCGGATATTCGCTGGCAAACGCCGTCAGCGAGGCGATCGTGCAGCGCCTGTCGGGCCTGGGCGCGGCCGGCGGGCTGATCGCCGTGGATCGCCAGGGCGAGATCGTCATGCGCTTCAACACCCCGATCATGTTCCGCGCCAGCGTGCGCGCGGGCGAAGCCGCCGGCGTCCATATCTACTAGCCCGACACCCGGGTGGCGGCGATGGCCCGTAACTGTGCGCCCCATAAGGGATCGCTGGCAGCAATGGCCGCACCACGGCTGTACCTGATCCCCGCGCACCGCCGGCAGATGCGCGTTATGTCACACTTTCAGCAGCGGCCGGTCTCAACGCGGCGATTTATCGAGGTAGCCGCAGCGGCAAAAACTTAAGATAGCGGCAGTGTCGCCTGCCCCAAGACGACGGAACCGCCCCTTGCCGCTCCACCGCGTTGCCATAGCGCCCCTGACCGCCTTGCTGGCCGCCCTGCTGATGTTGGGCGCGCTGCCGCCGCCGGCGCAAGCCGCGGAAAAAACCCCGGTATCCAGCCTGATCGATCAGGCTGCGGTAGCCGCCCGCATCGACCCGGAGGTCAGCAAACGCCAGGCAGAATCCGCGCTCGAACTGCTGCGCCGTGATCCCAATCCGGATCTGGAAATTCGCGCTCATCTACTACTGTGCGATTACTACTCGGAACGCGACCGGGCGGCGGCCGAGCAGCAGATTGCGGCCGCCACCGCGCTGCTGCCGCAGGCCACCCGGCCGGGCTTGCGCGCCGGGGCGCTCAACTGCCAGGGTGAAACGCTGCAAACCGTCGGCGAGAGCGGGCAGGCACGGGTGTTGTACGACCAGGCCGCCGTCGTCGCCACCCAGACCGGCGATAACCAGATGCTGGCCGAGGTCCTGTTCTCGAGCGGATACCTGCGCGCACTGCAGGGCGAGTACGCCGTGGGACTGAACGAGCTGCGGCGCGCGCAGCGCCTGTTCGAGCAGCAACAGATGCCGCAACACGCGCTGGCCGCGCTCGATAGCATTGCCATCACCTACAACCGCATGGGCGATTTCACCGAGGCGGCGCACCTGTTCCAGCGCGCGCTCGAGGCGCAGCACAAGGCCGGCCTGAAACGCGACGAGATGGTTACGCTGCACAATCTCGGACGCGCACAGGAGAACCTGCAGGAATGGGACGCGGCGCGCAATGCATTCGCCGCCTCGCTCGAGCTCAGCAGGCAGCTCGACTACATACGCGGCCAGGCCTACGCGCTGCGCGGGCTGGCCACGGTCGCCAATGCGCAGGGCAACGCGAACTCCGCGATGACGCTGCTGGATCGCGCCGCCGAACTGCAGCAGCGCACCCCGGACGTGCGCCTGCTGGCGCAGATCGAACTGGCGCGCGGCGTCGCACTGCATCAGCTCAAGCGGCTGAAGGAGAGCGCCGCCATGCTCGGCCAGGCGCTGCTGGTGTTCCGGCAGACCGACTCGCTCGGCGAGCTTGCGCCCACCTACGATGAACTCGCATCCGTGGACGCCGACCTGGGCGACTGGCGCGACGCCTTCGAATACCGCACCCTGGCGCAGGGCACGGCGACACGGCTGTTGCGCGATCAGCTCGATCAACGCTTTGAAACGCTGAAGGTGGAATTCGACACCGCGGCGAAAGAGCAGGAGAACGAACTGCTGACGCGCGAGAACGAGGCCAATCAGAAAGCGCTGGCGCAGCAGCAGCGTGCGGGTAATCTGCGCACTGCGGTGGTGGTGCTCACGGCGCTGCTGCTGGCGGTGCTGGTGTGGCTGGCGGTACACCAGCGGCGCAGCACCCTGCGGCTGCGCGCACTTGCGATGACCGATGAACTCACCGGCGTGCCCAATCGCCGCGCGGTGCTGGCGCTGCTGGCACAGCTGCTGCGGCGCAGCCACACCCCGACATCGATTCTCATCATGGACATCGATCATTTCAAGTCGATCAACGATCGGCACGGCCACCTGATCGGCGACGAGACGCTGCGCGCGATGACCGCCAATCTGCGCGAGGCGGTGGCCGAGCCGGCCGTGTTCGGGCGCCTGGGCGGTGAGGAATTCGCGGCCGTTTTGCCGGCCACCGGCATTGCGCAGGCCATCATTACGGCCGAGCGGCTACGCGAGCGTGTGATGCGCATCGACCTGTCGCGCTGGCTGGGCGATCGGCGCATCACGGTGAGCATCGGGGTAGCTACCTCGGTCCCGACCCGCGACACCATCAGCGTGGTGCTGCGGCGCGCCGACGCCGCGCTCTATGCTGCCAAGGACGCGGGCCGCAACTGCGTGCGTACCCACGAGGCGGCGGAGGACCAGGTCACCCCGCGCGTGGCCTGAAGCGTGCGTCATGCGTGCGCCGCGCGACTACCAGGGCAGCTGATCCAGGTCGACGTTGCCGCCGGTAATGATGATGCCCACGCGCGCACCGCCGATATCGAGCAGCCGCTCCTGTACCGCGGCGTAGGGCACCGCGGCTGAAGTCTCGACCACGATCTTCAGCTGCTGCCACAGCGTGCGCATCGCCCGTACGATCGACTCGTCGCTGACGGTGACGATGTCGTCTACATGGCGCCGGATCAGCTCTAAGGTACGGGCACTCAATGCGCCGCGCAGACCATCGGCGATCGTGGCCGGTTGGCGCGACGGCGACAAGATCCCGGATATGAACGATCGCCGGGCATCGTCGGCGCCGATTGGCTCGACCGCGATCACTCGTATTGCCGGACGCAGCGCTTTCGCAGCCACCGCAACGCCACTAGCCAGTCCGCCACCTCCCACAGGCAGCAGCAGCCAGTCCAGGTCAGGCAGGGCCTCGAGCAGCTCGAGCGCAATCGTCCCCTGCCCGGCGATCACGCGTGGATCGTCGTAGGGGTGAATGAAGGCAGCGCCACTGTCAGCCACGAGCTGCGCCGCCAGCGCCTCGCGCGCCGCCAGGGTGGGCGCGCACTGCAGAACTTCGCCGCCATAGTCGCGCACCGCGTCGAACTTGGCGCGCGAGGAGTTCTCCGGCATCACGATCCGGGCGCGTACGCCGCGCAGGCCCGCGGCTCGTGCGACCGCGGCGCCGTGATTGCCCGAAGAATGCGTGACCACGCCAGCGTGCATCTGCGCTGCCGGCAATGCAAACAGCGCGTTGGTCGCCCCGCGTGCCTTGAAGGTCCCGCTTTCCTGGAAATTCTCGCACTTGAAGTACAGCTGCGCACCGGCCAGTGCATTCAGCGCTGCGTTCTGGAGCACCGGCGTGCGGCGCGTATGTTGCTCGATCCGCTGGCGCGCCGTTCGGATGGTCTCCAGGGTAACGTCTGCTGGCTGCATGCACCGCTCGCTCGAGGGGCTGGAAGCATACCGAAACGGCGCTGCCCTGACACGACGCTCCGGCTGGTACGCCGGGCGCGGCGGTGCGGCCGGTTCTGCTAGGCTGGCGCCGATGCAAGCGGCCGCCGGGGCACAGCAGAACGAAGCGCGGTTGGTGCGTGCACTCGGGGTGCGCGGACTGGCTACGACCATTTTCAACTACACGGTCGGCAGCGGCATCTTCGTCCTGCCGGCACTGGCGATGGCGCGCCTGGGGGCCGCAGCACCACTGGCCTACCTGGTGTGCATGCTGGTCATGGGGCTGGTGCTGCTGTGCCTGGCCGAAGCTGGCAGTCGCGTGTCGGTCACCGGGGGCGTGTACGCCTACGTCGAGACCGCGCTCGGCCCGTTTGCCGGCTTCATTGCCGGCGCGGTGCTGCTGCTTACCGGCCTGTTCGGCGGCGCCGCGGTGACGGTTCTGTTTGCCCGCACCGTGATGAGCATGCTCGGGCTGGGTTCCACCGGCTGGTACCCAACGCTGATCGTGGCGGTGGTCGCCGCATTCGTGGTCATCAACGTGCGTGGCGTACGCAACAGCGCCCGCGCGATGGAACTGGTCACCGTCCTCAAGATCGCGCCCCTGGTCGGCTTCGTGCTGATTGGGGCCGCGTTCATGCATCGCTCGAACCTGATGTGGCAACAGCCGCCGTCGCTGACCGCTGTGCTCGGCACCGCCGGCGTGGTCATCTTTGCATTCAGCGGCATCGAGTCGGCGCTGGCACCGAGCGGCGAAGTGCGAACTCCCTGGCGCACCGTGCCGCGCGCAGCCTTTCTGGCGCTGGGTGCAGCAACCCTACTGTACCTTGCCATCCAATGGGTCGCGCTGGGCATCGAGGGCAGTCGCATCGGCGGCCAGACGGTGACGCCGCTGGCACAAGCTGCGGCCGTGTTCGCCGGCGCGACCGGAAGCATGGTGATGATCGTCGCCGCTGTCATATCGATGCTCGGCTACCTGAGCGCCAATATCCTGTCGGTGCCGCGTTCGATATTTGCCTACGCGCGCGACGGCTTTCTGCCGGCGCTGCTGTGGACCGTGCACGAGCGCTATCGCACTCCGTACGTCGCGATCATCGTCCACGGTTGCCTGGTGGCCGCGCTGGCGGTGAGCGGCAGCTACGAGCGGCTGGCGATCTTTTCCAACCTGAACGCGTTCGTGCTCTACATGCTGTGCGCGATCGCGGTCATGGTGCTGCGGGCGCGTGACATCAGGGGCGATGGCGCGCCATTTCTGATCCCGGGCGGAGCGCTGGTACCGCTGGCCACCCTGCTTGCCACCGGCTGGCTGATGTACGCGACCGCGACGCGCGGCGAGTTGCTGGGTTTAGGCCTGATCCTGTTGCTGGCGCTGCTGCTGTACGGCCTGCGGCGGCTGCGTTTGCGATCCTAGGCCGGCAGGATGGTCGGCTCGAATCCAGCGGCGCGAATGGCGGCGACGATCTCGCCGGCGTGCTGCGCGTCGCGAGCCTCGAAACTGAGCTCCAGGGTGGCCGACTTGGCCGGCACGTTGGAGGACAGGCGGCGGTGAAACACGTCCAGGATGTTGCCGCCGTGATCGCCCACCGCCTGGGTGACCCTGGCGAGTGCACCCGGCTGGTCGAATATCGGAATGCGCAAGGTCACGATGCGCTGCTCGCGTACCAGTTCCCGCATGATCACCGAGGCCAGCAGGCGCGGGTCGATGTTGCCGCCCGATAGAACCAGCCCGACGGTGCGGCCGCGAAAGCGTTCCGGCTGCGCCAGCAGCGCTGCCAGGCTCGCGGCCCCGGCGCCTTCGGCCACGGTTTTCTCGACATTCAGCAGCAGTGCCACCCCGTGCTCGAGATCGTTCTCGCCCACCAGCAGGATATCGTGCACCAGCGCTCGTACCACCTCGCGCGTCAACACGCCCGCGGACTTGACGGCGATGCCCTCGGCGATGGTGTTGCCGTGGCAGATGGCCTGTTCACCCTTTAGCGCCGCCAGCATCGACGGGTAGCTTTCGGTCTGCACCCCGATGATCTCGATGCCCGTGGACAACGCCTTGGCCGCGACCGCGATGCCGGAAATCAGGCCGCCGCCGCCGATCGGCACCACCAGCACCTCGAGCGCCGGCACCGCGGCCAGCATCTCCAGCCCGATCGTGCCCTGCCCCGCCATCACCGCCGCATCGTCATACGGATGCACGAACGTCAGCTTGCGCGCATTCATGACCTGCTGCGCGTATTCGAACGCCTCGCTCAAGGTGTCGCCGTGCAGTATCACTTCGGCACCGTGCGAGCGCGTGTGCTCGACCTTGATGAACGGCGTATGACGCGGCATCACGATCGTGGCCGGAATGCCCAGCCGATGCGCATGGTAGGCCACGGCCTGGCCGTGGTTGCCGGCGGACATGGTACATACGCCGCGTTGCCGCTCGGAGGGCGTGAGCTGCAGCAACCGGTTGAGCGCTCCGCGCTCCTTGAACGAGGCGGTGAACTGCAGGTTCTCGAACTTGATGTACACCTGCGCGCCGGTGAGGCTGGACAACGTGCGCGAAAGCAGGCACGGCGTCGCGGAGAGCTGATCGGCGATCCGATCCTGCGCGGCAAGCACGTCCTGAAGTGAAATGCTCAAGCTCATGACGGCGCAATTGTCGCTGAATTGCGCCGCCAGCGCTCTGCCAACGGCGAGCGAGCGGTCTACCGACGTCTATGAGCGTCTATGCGCCTCTACGGACCCAGCGACTGCAGGTAGGTCGCCACCGCCTCCATGTCGCCGAGCTGCAGGCCTTGTGCCACGCCGTGCATCACCGCCACGTTGCGCATGTTGTTCTGGAATGAGCGCAGTTGCTTGATAAGATATTGCACGTGCTGGCCGGCGAGTCGGGGAAAATCGTCAGTGCCTGCTGCCTTCGGTCCATGGCAGGCGACGCAAGGCGGTATGCCCGCGCTGGGATCGCCGTTCTGGTAAATGTCTTTTCCGCGCGTGGTCAGTGCCGCGGCACCCTTCGGCCCGGCAACCGGGGTTTGCCGGCTGTAATAGTCGGCCAGCAGGCCCATGAGCTGATCATCCAGTGGCGCAGCCATTCCCCACATATAGCCGAGCGCATCGGGATCGCCGCGAGTCTGCGCCTTGAACGCCTGCAGTTGCGCGGCCAGGTACTTCGCGTGCTGGCCGGCCAGCACCGGGAATTTGGGCGACAAGCTGTGGCCGTGCGGGCCGTGACAGGTGGCACAGGTACCGATGGCGACGCGCTCAGCCGCAGCCCGGCTTACCGCATCGATATCCTCGGCATTCGCTACGCTCAGTCCGAGCAGGATCGCGCCGCTCAGGCTGACCAGACATCGCGTCATGGTGGTCGCCCCCATGGTCAGAAGTTAAGCCACAACAGCAGGTAGGTCGAGCCGTTGGCCGAGGCGTTGCGCCCGAAGCCATCGTAGTTGCTGTTGCCGCCATTGAACTGGGTATAAGTGGTGTACTGCAGCGACAGCTTGGTATTGAGCCACGGCAGGTAGTTCAGTTCGGCGATCCAGCCTTTGGTGTCGGGACTGCCATTGGCACTGGTGATCACGCCGGGCGCCGGTCCGGCCGGATACAGCCCAGGGTCTGCGCTGCCGGTGGTGGAAAAGTGGCTGATCGAGCCGCCGTACTTGCGGCGGAAGTAATAGGTGCCGGTCACGCGCGTGGTGGTCAGGTTATCGCTTGGATTGGTGGTCGCCCCGGCGGCATAGCTTGCGTCCAGGCGCATCGCCTCGTGAATGTGCGTCGCGGCGAGGGAGAACAAATGCTCATCGCCGATGAACTGGTACTGCAGGTCCTCGGCAATATCCTTGAATTCATTTACCGGACCGCTCAAGGAAGCCGGCGCACCGACGCTGCCGCCGCCGGGCAGGAGCTTGAAGTTCGCGCCGTAGACGCCGACCTCCAGATCGTGTCGACCCAGTTGATGTTCATAGGCCACGCGCCCATAGGGCGCCGTCCCGCTGATGACGTTGGACACCGTTCCGTCGAGCGGACCGGCCGCGCCGGTGATCGGATTGACAACGCCCTGCTTGGCCGAGCGATAGACGCCGAATTCCCCGTACAGCGATTCGTTCCACATGACGTAGGCACTGATGCCGGCGATGTCCTGCGCCAGCGCGCCATCGATCTGGGTGCCGGCCAGCGGCGACACCACGGCGTTGCTGCCGGCGTAGGGAAAGCCCCACGCCGGAGTGCTGTTCCAAAGATCCTGCACGGTCGGATTGTTGTTGATCGTCACGCCATAGATCAGGCTTTGCTCGTGCTCCAGCACCACATTGTTGGCGTAGCGCAGGTCGGTATTATCGATGCCGAACGTGCCGCCGTCATTTGCGTAGGTGAGCTGGATCATCGCCCCCACGTGCGGCGCCACCTTGCCCGCATAAAACAGGCTCAGCTGCTGCGGAAACCCGACGGTGCTGGTCTGTGATTTGCCGGGACCGCCGGTGCCGTCCGGCAGCGGGGAGTTGAGCCAGCTGTTCGACACCTGCACCATGGCCGCGAGCGGCGGCAGCGTGGCCAGGGACAGCATCTCCTGTTTCGTGGCATCGATGTCACGCACCTGCTTCAGGTTGTCGAGCGTGTAGGCGTTGGCCTTGAACATGCGGCCGAAGTGCGTGAGCTCAGGGAACACCGTATGGCAGGCCTCGCAGGCCATACCGGTCTGGCGGGCGAAGCTCGGCACCGCGTGCGCCATCGGCGCCGCCAGAGCCAAGCTCAGCAGCAGCTGGAAAATCCAGGCTCTACGTATCAATAGCGCGTAGTGCATAAAGTCTCGCAATCCCTGATGATTTCACTTAAAGCCCCCGGACGAGGGGCGTAATTGTCAATATTACAGATGTTCGGCGCACTTCGCCCCAACGGTTCCGCAGCACCCGATGCATGCGCGCCGATGCGCAGTATCGCCAGGCTTTTGGACGGTAGCATCCCTCGGCAAATGCGTATTTCGCAACCTGTGGAACCGCGTAGATTTCTTGGGCGGGTGACCGCGTGGCCTGGTCGCGCGGCACCTGGGTAGATGGCGTGTGCCTGCTCCTACGGAAACCGGACCAGAAGCGCAGCTGGCCGTTGTCAAAGGGAAGGCTATTATGAAACTCACTGTGACGTTATCCGTTGGTCTGATTGCGTTCGTGTGCGCGGCAGCCAATGGCCAGGAAGTGTGGCGTTCGCTGCCAACGCACGCCCCGGAACCGGCTTCCAACCCGGGTACGCCCGCCAAGGTGGAGCTGGGGCGGCTGCTGTTTCACGACAAGCGGCTGTCGGAATCCAACACCGTTTCCTGCGCGAGTTGCCACAGCCTCAAGGATGGCGGAGCGGACCACCTTGCAAGCAGCATCGGCGTGCACGGCCAGAAAGACGGCCGCAACGCGCTGACCGTGTGGAACGTGGGATTCCTGACCTCGTTCTTCTGGGATGGCCGTGCCACCAGTCTTGAAGAGCAGGCCAAGGCGCAGCTGCTCAATCCGCTCGACATGGGAATGAAGGACCTGGCCTACATCACGGCGCGGATCCGCGCCATTGCAGGCTACAGGACCTATTTCGAGCAGGCATACGGCCAGGGCGATGTGGTCACGGCAGACAACGCCGTAAAGGCCATCGCCGCTTTTGAGCGCACGCTCGTGACGCCGGATGCGCCCTATGATCGCTACGTAAACGGCGATAAGAATGCATTGACGGAGGAGCAGTTGCGCGGCATGCGCGATTTTCACGAGTTTGGCTGTACCCGTTGCCATCAGGGTCCGGCGTTTGACGGTCCGGCGCTGCGTGCGGGTACGCCCTTTGTGATGAGATTTCCCACCTACCCGCACAGTCCTTTCGTCGCAAGCTACGAGCTGACGAAGGATCAGGGCCGCTTCGAATGGACTGGCAGGGAAGCCGACCGCTTCCAGTGGCGAGTCGCATCACTGCGAAATCTCAAGTATACGGCCCCCTACATGCACAACGGGTCGGTGCCGACACTGGCCAATGCGGTGCGCGTAATGGGCAGCACGGAGCTGGCGCAGACGTTTACCGACAACGAGGTTTCGGAGCTGGTCGCATTTCTCGAAGCCCTCTCAGGTCCGCTGCCCGATACACCAGAACCGACCCTGCCGAAGTGACCTGCGCTGGAGCGTGGGAGCAACCAGCCCCTCGCCCAGGCCAGCTTCATGGCCGGGCTTTGCCCTGACGCCAAAGCCAGCAGATTGTCCGGCAGAAAGAAACGACGCGCGTACCCGGCGCTTTCTGCGCCCCGGGTGATTGCGTCCGCAGTTCCTCAACGGCGAAATCCTCTGCATCCTTCGTAGTTTTTACACGATTGGTATGCAGGCTTTTATAAGCTATAAGTACTTACCACTACGGCGCGCGAAAGCACTGCCATTTATAGTCTCCATCAATAACAGCCAAGCAATACTGTGGAGTCTCGCCATGCGCATAATTGGTTCCGATATCACGGAGGCTGAGTCCCATCAGCGTGCTCCGGGCGCCGTGATCCGCTCACGCCGCCTCAGACTCGGGCAGCCCGATATGCGTGCGGCCCTGCTAGTGCACACGCGTTCCAGTTTGCTGACTGCCGCCGCTGCCCTCATCTGCCTGTCAGCCGTGCCGCGCATCAGCGCGGCCGCAGATCCAGAGGCCGCGCAAATGCTCGCACGTCAGAACAACTGCTTCCGCTGTCACAGTGTGGAGAAGGCCAAAGACGGTCCGGCGTGGAAGGATGTTGCCAAGAAGTACAGCGGCAAACCCCAGGCGGAGGCCGAGAAACGTCTGATGACGCACCTGACGACTGGCGAGATGGCCAAGTTCCCGGACGGGCACGAGGAAGAGCACAAGATTATCAAGTCGCCGGGTGATGCACAGACTTTGAACCTGATCGATTGGATCCTGTCGCTGCCACACGATTGATTAAGGAGCAGTGGCCGCGCAGTCGGGAATAGACGGTTTAGGGATGCGATAGAGAAGGAACGCGTCATGAGATCGTGGCGGAACCGGTTGATTGCGTGTGTTTTCATACTCGGTGCCGGAGCAGCGGCGACATCCCGAGCGGCGGCAGCACAGGATCCAGCTGATGCCGATCACCCCAGTGCACATCCAGCCGCTCTCACGGCTGCGCAGACAGATGCGGAGGACAGGCTCAAGAAGGACCAGACCTGTACGCGCTGCCACGATGAGAGCGAAACCAAGCCGATTCTCTCAATTTATCAGACGAAGCACGGTGTCAGAGGCGACCCGCGCGCGCCGACGTGCCAGTCGTGCCACGGTGAAAGCGAGAAGCACCTGCACGCCGATCCAAGCACCCACGGTCGTCCGGCTCCCGATGTCGTTTTCAGAAAGGGAACCTATGCGCTGACTGATGAGAACGTGCGCGCCGGGCAGTGTCTGAACTGCCACAAGGGCACCAATCGCACACGTTGGGATGGCGGTCCGCATCAGGCCAACGGCATGGCATGCAACGACTGCCACACGATCCACATGCCCACCGACCCATTGCTGTCGAAGAGCACACAGCCTGAAGTGTGCTTCACTTGCCACAAGGAGCAGCGCGCCGACACCCTGAAGGTGTCCACGCATCCGATCGATGTCGGCAAGATGGCCTGTACAGATTGCCACAATCCGCATGGTGCGGCCGGGCCGAAGCTGCTCAAGATGAACACCGTCAACGAGACCTGCTGGCAGTGTCACGCCGATAAGCGCGGCCCGTTCCTGTGGGAGCATCAGCCCGCGGTCGAAGACTGCACCAACTGCCATACACCCCATGGTTCCAACATCACGCCGCTGTTGAAGTCGCGCCCGCCATTCCTGTGTCAGGAGTGTCACGATGGCCCGCACAATTCCAAGAGTCCTGTCGGGCCCAATGCGGGCGGCTTTCAGAACGGGCTGTCGCGGGAGAACGCCGCCGGCACCGGGTTGATCTTCCCGAGTACGCAGGCAGCGGCGCGCGGGTGCATGAACTGCCATGCCATGGTTCATGGCTCGAATGATCCTGCCGGTGCATTCCTGCACCGCTAGCAAGGAGCTGAAAATGAATGCGCGAGACCGTAGCCTGCCCGTCAATCTGAGATCGCTGGCAGTGCGCGCGGCGCTGGCGGGGGCGATGGCTGCACCGGCAATCACATTGGCGCAGGACGCGGGCAACGCCGATGTCACCGCGTTGACCATGCCGACGAACTACCTTCAGGTCGGGGGCGAAGACATCTCGAATGCATCGGACAAGTTCGGCGAGTACAACGGGCTGTACAAGAAAGGCGCGACGTTTCTGGGAGATTTCAGCCTTGCGGGTGGCGACGCCTACGGACTCGGCACCGGAACCATGCGCTACGGCCTGAGCGGTATCGATCTGGGAACGACGTCCGGTTCGATCAACGGCGCGATCAGCGACCAAGGCAAGTGGAATCTCGGCTTTGGCTATGACGAGCTGCGCCACCAGCTGACCGACAGCTACGAAACGCCGTTTCAGGGCGCCGTCGGTGGTAACAATTTCACGTTGCCCAGCAACTTTGGCGTCATCAACTCCGCCTACAAGCCGGCGGGCTTCCCGACTGCCCCGGGCAGCGATCATCTGACCGCGCTGCAACAGAGCGACTTTCATTCCGAGGATATCTACACCGACCGCAAGAACACGTCGTTCGCGGCCGGCTATCGCTTCAATTCCCAGTGGGATGTGAAGTTTGACTTCAATCATCTGGGCCAGGACGGAGCGAAGCTGCTTGGGGTGGGTGGCGATCAGGTCAATAGCCCGGCCGGCTCCACTTACACCTGGGCCGGTCAGACGCCGCTGGTCATCGCCAATCCGATCGACTATACGACCGATACCTTCAAATTCGCGGCGAACTGGGTGGGAACCAGGGGATTCGCGACCTTGAGCTATTACGGATCGATCTTCTCCGATAGCTACAGCGACGTATCGTGGAACAATCCGTTCATCAAGGCGCCGGCGACGGTCGCCACCGGGACCGTTTCCGCCTTCCCAACCGACAGCATCAGCAGCTTTCCGAGCAATATGCTCAATCAGGTGAATCTGACAGGCGGCTATGCCCTGCCAGCGAGCACCAGGATCGCCGGGGGATTGTCCTATGCGCGCAACCAGCAGGACGACACCTATCCGGGCACCGGCAACATCGGATTGACTCCCTTGGGTCTGCCCGAGGCCTCGCTGCATGGCGTGGTCGAGATCGAGCACCTGGATCTGAGGCTGACCAACCAGTCCTGGAGACCGTTGCTGCTCGAGGCGGGCGTGAAATTCAATGAGCGCAACAACGAGACTTCGTCCAATGCCTATACGTTCAACACCATCAACGAGCCAGCCACCCAGTCGGAGACATCGATCAACGCGCCGATGAGCAACAAGAAGACACAAGTGGATGTCAGCGGCGATTACCATCTCTTCGGCCGCCAGCATCTGACGCTGGGTTACGAATACGATGACACCAGGCGCTGGTGCAACAATGCCCTGGCGAACAATGCGCAGGGCAGCCTGAATGCAGCGGCAACCGGGGGCTGGGCGGCCTACACGGCTGCAACCTGCGCCCAGGTGCCCGACACCAAAGAGAACAAAGCGACGGTCAGTTATCGACTCGGCCTCAGCGGCGGCTTGAACTTCAACGCCGGCTACAGCTACTCGTGGCGCAAAGCCTATCTGAGCCCCACGTTCTACAATCCGATGCAGGCCGTGGACAACCCGGCCGGGTCCGGAGCCAGCGCTGAAGGGTATGAGGTTCTTGGCTTCGTATCGTTCTTCGAAGCATCCCGTCACGAGCAGCTCATCAAGGCGGGTGCGAACTGGCAACCGACCGATAAGGTATCCCTCAGCGTCAATGGTCGCTATCGCGACGACCACTATGCCGATCTGACCTACGGTGTGCAGCACAGCGATACGGGGAGCTTAAATTTCGACTCCAGCTACAACTTCAACGACCGCCGATCAGTGTCGCTGTATGCAAGTTATCAGGCTACGTCCAGGTTTCTGACCAATCTGTATAAGGTCACGGCCAGCGCCGCCAGCGCTACCGCGCTGAGTGGAGGCGCCGGAGAGCTCTGGTCCAATAGCCAGCAGGAATCCGACACGACCATTGGCTTCGGCGCCCGCCAGGATGGACTATTATCCGGTAAGCTGGATCTGTCGGCGGACCTGAGCTACTCGTTGGGGAACAGCTACTACAACACCTCCCCATTCTCCGGCGCCGATCTGGAAGGCAATACCTGCAGCGCCATCTTCTACGAAACCTGCGGTGCGGTGCCGACGATCAAGAACAGCACGCTGCGATTCCAAGCCAACGCCAGTTACCAGCTCAACAAGCGCGGCAGGCTGATCGTCGGCTACACCTTCCAGCGGCTCTCGTCGGACGACTATTTATACAACGCGTATCAGTACGGCTACACTCCGGCCACTCTGCTGCCGACCAACCAGCAGTCGCCGAGCTACGAGATAAGCGCCATATTCATCGCCTACCGCTACAGCTTTCGCTAGGCGCGGCCTGATGGGGAGGAGTGGCTGACATGAGCAAAGACAATCCCGGATTCCTTCGCCGCAGCTGGGCGGTATTGCGCAGGCCGAGTGCGAAGTACTCGGTGTTGACACTGCTGGCGCTGGGCGTGATCGGGGGCATTATCTTCTGGGGTGGGTTCAATACGGCGATTGAGGAGACAAATTCGCTGCAGTTCTGCACCAGTTGTCACGAGATGCGGGACACGGTGTTTCAGGAATACAAAGAATCGACTCACTACAAGAACAAATTCGGCGTCCGGGCGATCTGCTCGGACTGCCACGTGCCGCACGACTGGCCCCATAAGATGCTGCGCAAGGCCAAGGCCAGTATGGAGGTCTGGGCGAAAATCACGGGCAAGGTCGACACGCCCGAGAAGTTCGAGAAGCATCGGATGGAACTGGCTACGATTGAATGGGCACGCATGAAAGCGTCGGGTTCACGTGAGTGTCGCAACTGCCACAGCTTTGAAGCGATGGCCACGGCCAAACAGAAGCCCAGCGCGCAGAAGAACCATGCCGAGGCACAGGCTGCCGGCAAGGTGTGCATCGATTGCCACAAGGGCATCACCCACTTGCTGCCGCAGGAGTACGTCGACCCGGATCAGCAGTGACGGGCCGACGATAGAGCTCCGCAGGGCTTTCAGAGCACGCGTACCCGCGGCGCGTACGGCGGCCAGCCGTAACACCAGGATTCGGGTCGCGTCGGCGAGAGCAATCAGCCGATGATCCGGTCGATGACAAGCCGCACTGACTTGTGCTGGCTCGGGTCGACCGCGGTCACAGCACTCTGAAAATCCCCGCTCGCGGCCGTCGCCATGCCGCTGTGCGAGACCCTCGCTTCGATGGTCACGCGCCCGGCTTTCGACAGCGTTCGAGTCGGGAACATGGCCAGCGAATCATCAAGCAGAAATTTGACCGGCCATTGACCAGTGCTTGCTCGCACCACCGCGACCGGAGGGCCGGGCGAGTCGATCGATTTCGCGACAATGAACAACGTCAAACCGGCCGGAACCCGGTTCCTGAATCTGTCATCGAGCGCGACTTCACCGCTGATCTGCACCGGCGCAGTGCTCGCCGCAGGCCGGTTTGGCATCGCTGCCGCGTCGCCTGCAGCGGTCATTTCAGCGGCCCCGGCCAGGTCCTGGGGACTCATCGGCGCGGGCGGATTGGGCGCGCCAGGGCGTGCGTCCCCGGCCACCTGATGTCGGGATCTGGCATCGACCGCGTCTGCTTTTCGGCCGAGGAAATCGTAGGTCTGGGCCAGCAGCTCCCAATCGGCATCGCTTCCACCCTGAGCGGCGAGGCGCTGTTCCAGCCGCATGAGCGCGGCCTGCATTGAGCTGGCCGCGTTGGTACCCGTGCCCGGAGCGAGAGCGACCGGCGCGGCGTCGCTCGAGTCGGGATGCGCGGCCGCGAGCTCCGCACTGGGCGGATTTGGGCTTGCGCTCAGGACATAAATACCGATAGCCAGGGCAATCATGGCCGCCATGACCACCAGAGGCCACCTGGCGAGGCGCAGGCGTTCCCGCAACGCCAGCGCCGACCGCGATAGCGACGCCAGCACAAAACCGGCCGCCAGAGCGGCGAGTACTCCGGCGGCAAACCAGAACAAATCACGCGCACTGACTGGCATTCGACACCCCGTTACCCCGCTCGCTGCTTTCGTGGCCGCGTTGCCGAATTATGCGCTTTCAACGCGGCGGCCGGTGCCCCTGATTGCGTTCAGTGTTAGCTATATTGATGTCGAACGCCCCGGTAGAACAATCGATGATCAGCGCGCTCACTGGCCGGCGCGATCCTGCTCGGGCTTGACCTCGGCCCCCGAGCGGCGGCCGCCGCCGATTTTTTCGAAGATCCGCTGGCGATGGTAGTCCAGATGCGCGCGCTGCTGCGGCGTGAACGGATGCGCCGGCGCCGGCTGCTCCAGCCCCCATGCCTTGCGCACGTAGGGATTGAGGTGGCGGGAAATCAGCAGCGTGCCGTCGTCGGCGAATGAGATGTGGCCGCGATCGAACAGGTGATGAATGTGCGGCGACAGCAGCAGGCCGTTGGCGCCATCGAGCTTCTCGGCATCGTCGGCGTCCTTCCATGGCTTGATGTGCGTCGCGCGCAGGTGGCGCCGATCCAGGATGCCGGTCACGCGACACGCGGTTTCCATGAGCTCCACGCGTTCGCGGAAGATACCCTGCCCGATGCGGGCGTTGATCAGCTGTCGTCGCTCGCGCGGGCCGATGTCGGTTCGCTGCCACAGCTGTTCCTCGATGGCCTTGTCGGCGAGCCGGCCATCCATTTCCATGCCGATGCGGACCTCGCCGTCCTCCACTTGGCGCTGCAGCAGGCGGCGCAACAGCTGGGCCAGCGGAGCAGGAATCTGCGCCAGGTGAACCTGTTGATTCGCCGTGCCGGAGGCCCGAAGCGGCGACTGCCGCGGGGGCAGCAGCGGCCTGATCTCGGCCAGGTGCTGCTCCGGCCGCAGCGGCTGCTCCAGATCCACGAAGTAGATCGGCACCAGCCAGCCATCCCCGGTCGGCATCGGCTCGCACGCCTGAGCGGGCATCGGCGCGCTGCGAGCTCGCTCCAGCACCACACCGATGGCTGCAATGATGCCCGCAGCGCACGAGAACACCACGTCGCCGGGCATCAGGCGATTCATGTTCCGATGCGACTGGCTCATCGAGCCACTGTTGTTTTTCTTCGGCAACCACAGGTAGCTGCCGTCGACTTCGGCTCGATCGCTACGCGGGTGATTTACCCACCAGTGCGTCATATCCGCACAGATGATGCCTGCGATCCCCAGTTCATGAAAGGCCCCCGTGCCATGTCGGCAGCGGGGCGACCAGTGCTTTGCGCGGCGATGCGGATTGGCTATCCTGCCCCCTGAGGAGGCGGCCTCCTCATACAACGACGCGGCAACAAATCGCAAGAGCACATAACGACGGGGACTCCATCGTGAAGCATATCGACCGGCTCTACATCGTGACGGGAGCCCTGTATCTCGTCATCGGCATGCTGCTTGGCATCGTGATGGGTATTCGGCAGGATTTCCTGCTGGCGCCGGTGCATGCGCACATCAACCTGGTCGGGTTTGCGGCGCACAGCACCTTCGGTCTGGTCTACCGGGCGTGGCCCGCGCTCAAGGACGGTGCCATCGCCGCCGCCCAGTTCTGGCTGTTCGTGCTGGGCTCGCCGCTGTTGATGATCGGTATCGCGATCGCGCTGAAGACCAATAATCCAGCGCTGGCCATCGTCGGATCGATACTGGTGATGCTCGGAGCGCTGCTGTTTCTCATCCTGACCGGGAGGCGCCTGCTGCGCGCCAGCAACGATTGATCCGGCCCATAAGCCCGCGCTGTAGGACTTCACGCCGGGGGCGTCGCGGCGTCCGAGAGGCCGTGGGCAACCGGCCAGAGGCTATGATTCGCACATGAGCGGCGATTCGCACATGAGCGGCACACAGCACCTGGTCGATATGGCGAACGACATCGGCAATTTCTTTCGCGCCCAGCCAAGGCGCGAGGACGCGATCGCCGGTATCGCCAATCACATCAAAAGTTACTGGACCCGCCGCATGCGTGAGAAGCTCATCGTGCAGGTGGAGCACGGCGCGGATGGCCTTGACCCACTGCCCCGGGAGGCGCTGCGGTTTCTCGAGGAACATCCGGCTTTCAAACCGAAGCAGCCGCCGGGTGGCGACGCCGGCTGAGCCGACTGACGCCGGCATTGGCTGCCGATTGATGGTGTGTATGAGCAGGAAAAGCAAAGCTACGACCAACGAATCCATCGGCCGACCAGGCCCGTGGCGTGAGGGCCGGTATCAGGAATCCGGCCAGTCGCTCGAGGACTCTGTGGCGCCGGATCCGCCGCTGGATTCAAAGCGCCCGCTCGACGAGGCGCCGGCCAAGGTTCCGTCCGATCCAATAAGTACGCCGGTGCACCTGGACGAATACAGCGCCCCGGTCGTGCCTGGGCGCAAACGCAGCTGACGGGTCGGCTTCAGCGCGTCAGCGCCAGCAGATCACGCAACGCAAGATCGAACTGCCCGGAGGACCGGATGCGGCCCAGCTGAGCCTGCAGCAGGCTGCGCGCCCTGGCAACCTCCCCCATGTGCAGATACGCCGCCGCCGTGACGGTGGTGAGATATGCCAGCTGGTTCTGCGCATCCGGCACCTGCGCATCCGGCATCTGGGCATCGAGCAGCTCGCTACCAAACTTCACGATCTGCGGTGCGTCGCGCTGCGAGATCGCCGCCAGCAGGTCGGCCCATGCCTTGTCCTCGGCCGATGCATCGCGGTAACAGGCGCTGGCTCTGACCTTGTTCCACAGTGGCTGCAGTTCGAGCCCATTGAGGTAGGCCGCGGTGTCGTCGCTGATATTGTGTATCGCATCGCTCCAGGCTTTCTGCCCGGCTTTGTCGGCACAGCGCTGCGCGCTCAGGTCGATGTGCGAGAGGTACAAGGCGGTGAGCGGGTCGAGATTGTCCAGGCTTCCGCTACTCACCGCGGCGCGAATCTCCAGCGCCCGGCGCACCAGGCGATCGCGCACGATCGGACTGTTGGGTGAAGGCTCGACGGTCGGGCCGCGCGCCGCGGAACCTGCAATTAGCTCCAGGAACGGTATCGGCAGCAGCGTCAATGCCGGCAGTTCCAGCGCGTTCTGGCGCATGTAGCGCAGGCGCGGTGCGTTCAGATCCACGAAAGGAAAGAAGTCCGAATTGGGGGGAACCGGAATCGACTGCAGCAGCGGTCCAATGGTTACGTTGTCGCCGATCTTTCGCAGTTCGATATCGGCCACCGATTGCACGCCGATGTGCGCCAGCTCGGTTCGCAGCTGCGGCGATTGCAGCAGCCGATCATCCGGACTGGGCAGCGCCGTGCCACGGGTCGCCACGATCAGGATGTCCGAATCGTCAGTGTTATAGAGTGCATAGGCACCGAAGTGCGGGGCCAGCGCCTTCATGACCGATGCCAGAACTCCGGTGTTGGTCTCGTACACCTGCATCCACTGCACGAAGTAGCCGTCAGGCGCCAGGTAGTGCGAGATGCGAGCGTAGAACTCGTCGGAAAACAGAGTCGCGACGCCGCTGACCCACGGATTGGAAGGCTCCGAGACGATCAGGTCGTACGGCGCACGCGCACTGGCAAAGAAGGTCTTGGCATCCTCGTACACGATGTGGCTGCGCGAATCCTGGAACACGTTGCCGATCCGCGGACCGAAGCCCTGGCGCGCAGCTTCGACCATCAGCGGTTCAATCTCGATCGAGTCCAGCCGCTGCACCAGGTCGCTGGAGAGCAGCGTACTGGTCGTCAGGCCGGATCCGAAGCCGATGTTCGCGACCCGCGAGGGATGCGGGTGCATGCTCAGCGGTATCGCTGCGGCCAGCACCATGGTGCTCTCGTCGAGCGTTGCCGCGCCCGGCCCCATCTGTATGCCGGCGTCGGGCTTACCGTTAGTGGCGATGGTCACCATCCCGCCCAGTTCCACCAGGCTGATGGTCGCGGTCTTGCCGTCCCGCAGGTACTCGACACTCGCCCCTTCGGGCAGCGCCGCGGTCCCGGTGCGATAGACGCCGGACGCCATTTTCGCCGGATCCAGGTTCACGATGAAGGCGGCAAAACCAAACATCACGATCGCGACCGCCAGACCCACGGCCGCCGCGCGCGACGGATGGCGACGGCTGGCAATCAGGCGCGACAGCCCCAACGCCAGGTGGATGCTGGCGCCGCTGAGGATGACGCCCTTGACTCCTACCAGCGGCATCAGCAGATGGATCGTCAGCAGCACTCCGACGATGGCACCGAGCGTGTTGGCTGAGTAGATGGTGCCGATGGCGCGTTCGCCGGTGCCGCGGCGCATCAGCTCGTGCGTCAGCAACGGCAACGTCATGCCAGCGCAGAAAGTCGCCGGGATCATGACCAAGGCCGCGATCAGCTGGCTCATGACGTTGAATGCGACGTAGCCGCCGGCGCTGCGAGTTGCGGCCCCAAGGAACCAGGCCATGAAATCGAAAGTCTGGTTGTAGGCCGGCAGCGTCAGCGCGGCCAGGGCGCCGGTGGCGACCATGACATAGGCCAGATATGCCACAGGATCGCGGATTCGTTCGATGCGCCGGCGCACATACAGTCCACCGAACGCGAGGCCAAGGATGAAAGCGGCCAGCATGAGCTCGAACGAATGTGTCGAGCTGCCGAGCACGAGACTGAGCATCCGAATCCAGCCCAGCTCGTACATGAACGACGCCGCACCGGTGAGGAATGCCGCGATCGTGAACCATCGGTTAAGCCGCTGTGTGTCTTGCACCGCCGCGTATCGTTGCGGGGCAGCCGCCGCCGGTTCGCTGTGCCCGCGCACGATCGCCCAGACCGCAACCGCCAGCGCAATATTGAGTAATCCCGCGGTGACGATCGTGCCCGGCAGTCCAACGAGTTTTATCAGCACAAAGCCGCTGACCAGCACGCCGATCGCAGCTCCCAGGCTGTTGGTAAAATACAGCGTGGCCAGGCTCTCGCCCGGTCGCTCGGGCCAGCGACGGATCAGGCCACCGCTGATGAGCGGGAATGTGGTTCCCAGCAGCACCGACTGCGGCAGGATGAGAGCCGCCGCGAGCGACCATTTGTAGGCATTGATCAGCACACCCGCTGGAAGTGCGGGTATGACCGAGCTGAATGAATAATTGACTGCGGCTACGAACGTCGGGTGAAACAGGATGCCGAGTATCCCGATCAACCCCTCGACCACCAGGTACACCCACAGCAGCTGCCTGATACGGCTGGAGTAGTGGGCCACGGCCCAGGATCCGAATGCCATGCCTCCCATGAAAATGGCGAGCACCAGCGTCTGCGCGTAGGCGGCGTGGCCGAGGAACAACTTCAGGTAGTGGGACCAGATGGACTCGTAGATCAGCCCGGTGAAGCCGGACACGACGAATACCGCAAACAGCGATCGCCGCCGCATGGATTCCCCTGTCTGCATCGTCGCCCCGCAATCCCCGTCCGTCGTGGCAGGGCACATTACAGCACGGCATGCACCCTGGCAGCGGGGCCTGACGGGAATTAACCGGTTGATTTGGCAGCGCTGTAATCCCGGCTCGATATTCTGTCATCTGGCGTCGGGCCAGAACACAAGCAGGGCGACGGCTGTTACATGGAGTAACGGTTGGATGTCACTGACGTGATCAGAGCCGCTGCAGCTCGTTTTGCAGCCACAGCTTTACGGCGCTGACCACTTGCCTGGTCAGCCGCCCCAGCATGCCGCGACGCTCCGGTGGCAGATGCTCGACCGGATCGCCGTGGGTCTGGAACACATAGTGGTCGAACATCCGGCGCCAGATTTCACGCCGGCTCGGGGGCAGATCGCGCAGCGCAATGATCCCGTATACCAGCGCGGTGAAAGGCGTACCCGGGCCCCTCGAGCCCTCATACCACCAGTAGTTCACCAGAATGTTGAATGGATCAAGCGACTCGATGTTGTGCCACCACATGTTCGGAATGAACACGGCGTCGCCAGGTCCAAGATCGGCGGTCTCGGCCGCGGCCAGTGCCTGCGCGTAGCGTGGATAGCGCCCAAGGTCTGGCGCCCCTACTTTCACCAGACTGGTCGGTTGCCCGGCCGGCGTGAACTCCAGCGGGCCCACGTAAAGGTTCTCCAGTTGTTCTGGTGGGAAAAAGGTGCAACGGCGATGGCCGCTGACGACGCACGCGATGTTGTCGCTGGTGTCGTAGTGAGTCGGTGCAGTCACCGCATTGCCGGCCCAGATTCTTGAAACCACGGAAGCGCTCACCAGCGCCAGGGTGTTGTCCTTCGCGAAACCGGGAAATCCCTCAGCGGTGGACACCGCGCCGGCATACACAGCCGGTGGTGCGGGGTTATCCAGGTTGGTGAGAATGCGCGTGATCGCCGCTTGAAACGTCTCGTGCACGCGCTCGTAGTTGAACCCGGTGATGCCGTCGTTGTAGAACAGTCGGCCTTTTATTTCCGGTGGCCCGACAGCGGTCTGTATCGGCCGGCCGAGATCGAATGATCTTATATAGTCACACAGCGCCTGGGGCGACTTGCGACCCTCGCGCACCGCCGGCCAATCGTCGACCAGGCCCCTGAGCACTGCCGGCCTGTCGAGCGGGTAGATTTCGTTGCGAAACTTGTCGACATCGACGTCGCGCCACTCGGCTGTAGTCTTCATGGGCACCCGAGGTAGTCAGGTTCGCACAAAAATGGAGTTAGCCGCGCAGGTAGCGTTGCGGCCGAAGAAATCCGTATATCGGGTGTCTACCCGATAGCGCTGCTCGCGCTGCTCCAGGAACGCAGCGAGTTCGCGTGTCTTGATGCGGCTGTCTTCCACGAACAGGTAATCGCCTTGAGCGAGGAAACCATCCATGTGCGCCAGTACATCATGCACGTTGACATGAGCGTCCTCAAGAACGAGCCACGGCCGGGGCGCCGAGCGTAACAAGTCGGGTTCGAACAGCGAAGCCGGAGAGTTGCAGTCACCGACGAGAAAATGCACGCCTTCATGGCCTTCAGTGACGCCGTTGATGTCTGCCGAGTATATGTTTGCGCGTCCGCCAAACCCCTTCATGGTGTCGGCCATCCATATCGCGCTGGCACCGGCCCCTGAGCCGATCTCGAACACCGTGGCCGGTTTCAATTCCCATAGAAGCATCGGTAACATTGCATAATCGTAGACTGTCTTGAACAGTGGCTTGCCTTTCCACTGCAGGCAGGCCGTGGTGCCCTGGCTCATCGCCATTTCCAGATGGCGGATGTCGCAGGCGTTTCCGCTCTTGTCCTCTTCCACGCGCACGTTATAGGGCACAAACCGGCCTCTGGCGCGCAGGTTGAGGTAACGGGCAAGCCAACGCAACTCAGAAAGCGCTTGTGAATTCGCGCTACCCGGCGCTGGTTCGCGCGACGCGTCCCAGCCGTGCGCGGCCTCTGTAGTCATCAGCCGGTAAAGCAGCTGGCCGAAAAAGTTGTCGAAAAACGTTGCGACGCCGCCCTGCTCGCCGGTCACGCGAGTTGCCAGATCAGCGTGGGCTTTGATGGCGGCGTTTTTTAATTCAAGTGCCGTGAAGGCCATTTGCTTCCGGTAAGCCAAAAGGCGAAATACCGGAAGTCAGTATACTCAACGAGGACCGATGGGCGATCTAACCGCCGCACCGGTCCGTTGGTTGTCGGCGCTGCGGTCATTGATTGCCGACCGTCAACGCGGAAGTATCCACGTGCTTGACGCCCGGGATTCGCTCGGCGGCCTGCCGCGCCTGATCGACGTTATCCTGACTCGGCACCGAGCCGGCCAAAGCCACAATACCGTTGGTCGTCGTGACGTCGACATTGCTGCCGGGTGCCGCCGACGCAATCTCGGATTTCACCGCAGCCGTAATCTGACTGTCCGAGGCCACCGGTTCACTGCTGGTTACCGCGGGACCGGCGCCGGTAGCCGCGTCCGGGGTCACGCTGTTCGACACACCCTCAGCAGAGGCGACACGGGTGGTGGAAGTGTTGCTGCCGGTGCGCGTCCTGGCGGCGTGGCGATCGGTACCCTCCTTGGCAGAAGTGCTGGTAGTCGGAGCCGCCGGTGGGGCCGGGGCGACAGCGCTCGGGGCAACAATGGGCGGGGCTGCCGCCGGCGCGCTCGACGCGGGGGACGTCTGATCAATCGGCGTTTGCGCGGCGCCGCCCGGAGCCGACGCGGTGGCACCCGCGGCACTCTGATCGCTCGGCGCTGCCTGATCGCTCGGCGGCGCCAGTGCGGGAGCCGGGGCGTTGCGGGCGAGTTCGCTTTCGTGCTTGGCGCGTACCGTGAATACCGACACCCCGACGCCGAAGACCACGGCGAGGCCGATGCCAACCACGATTTTGGGGGTTGAGTTGGAGTTCATCATGTTGGATTCTCTGCTGGTTGCTGGGTGACGGCGATGTTTTACCGCGCTCGATTCACCCCACCCATAAGCCCAGTAGAACAATCCACTTCGCGCACGCCTACGCGAACAACCGGAACAATAGATATCGTATTGATAATGGGGCGGTTTTATTTGTTGTGACGGCGCTTGCCTACAAGCTGATGCAGCCGATGTTCGTTCCACTGTCGGGAATGCCTATGCGACCAGTCGCTGGTTTGTGTACGTTCAGGATTCGTTAAGCTAGGGTCTGGATTGCACCAACCGCAGGGACCCGGATGTCGCTCACGCTATATGCTCACCCGTTCGCCGCCTATTGCTGGAAGGCGTTAATCGCCCTGTACGAAAATGCGACGCCGTTCGCCTATCGTGTGGTGGAAGACGCGGCCGGATGGGCGGAACTGGAGTCGCTGTGGCCGATCAGGAAATTCCCAGTGCTACGCGACGGCGACGCGACGATAGCGGAATCCAGCATCATCGTGGAGTACCTGATGCGTCGTTATCCCGGGACGACGCGCCTGATACCGCTGAATGACGATGCCGCCCTTGCGGTACGCTTTATGGATCGGTGCTTCGACAACTATGTCATGACCCCGATGCAGAGGCTGGTCGCGGACCGGATGCGCACCCAGAACGAGCGCGATGCCAATGGCGTTGCCGACGCCAGGAGGCTGCTGGACGTCGCCTACCGATGGCTTGAGCGCCAGGTCACGCAGGGTGCATGGCTGTGCAGCAACACGTTTTCGCTGGCGGAATGTGCGGCGGCGCCGGCGATGTTCTACGCCGACTGGGTGCATCCGATCGGCGACCGATTCCCCGGCGTTCTTGAATACCGGCGGCGGGTCCTTGCCCGGCCTTCCGTCGCCCGGGTGGTGGATGAGGCGCGGCCCTACCGCAAGCTATTTCCCGGCGGCGCGCCGGATCGGGACTGAGCCGGAGCAGTGATGCAGCACTCGTGCGTCCAGCTGATAAAGACAGGAGCTCCAATATGAAACGGGCAGTGGCGCTATTGAGTATGTTGGCCGCCGCCGCCATTGAATGCGCCGCCGCCGACCAGCCCGGGGCAGTAACGCCAACACTGTTGAACGAGGTGCGCGCCGCGTGCCAGAGCGACGCACAGAACCTGTGTGCCGGGGTGCAGGCGGGTGGCGGTCGAATTCTCAGTTGTCTGGCGCAGCACAAGGATGCCGTCTCGGATAGCTGCAAGCAGGCGCTCATGAAGGCCAGACAAGCCCAGGGTCAGGGCCCGGGCCACGATCAAAGCCAGGGCCAGATCCCCACCACCGGCCCGAGCCCGACCGCGAGCCCGGCCGTGAGCCCGGCCGTGAGCCCGAGTCAGAGTCAAAACCAGGATCACGGCAAGGGTCAGCCGCCGTCGCCGCCGGGCGCCGCTGCACCAGCGCCTTCGGAGCATTACTTCCGTATGAAGCGGGTGCAGATCGAGGACCAGGGCAACAAGGTGCCCGCGGCGGTTGACGTGATGATTCCAAGCTCGTGGCAGGTTCAGGGCACCATCCGAACCATGGGGGGGATGGGAGGATGCTTCGCCGACCTGGAGTCGGTTTCCCTTCACGCCCAAAGCGCTGATGGCTCGATCGTATTCGAAAGTATGCCCGACTTCACTTTTCAATATGCCGACGATCCGAACACGGTTCACACGATGATGCAGGAAGGCCAGGCCTTCGCCAAGGGCGGCATCAAGCCGTGCCCGGTGATGGCGCCCCAGCGTGCCGCGGATTTTCTCCAGAAGCAGATCATTCCGAAGTTTTTCGCCGACAAGCGCGTCGTCTCGGTAGATTCCTATCCCGAGTTCGATCAGTTGCTGCGCCAGCGTCTGGGTCTGCCATTGAAGGACGCCGGCAGCCAGGGCGCGATTCGTACCGATGCGGCGCGTGCGCGCCTGGAATACGATCGCGACGGGCATACCTTCGAGCAATGGGTCACGGTCGCCGAATGGATGCGCCTCTACCCTGCGGCAGGCGGCAACGTTTATGACGGCCACGCGATAATGATGATGTCGTTGAGCGCACCCAAGGGCCAACTCGACCGCAACGAGCAGCTATTCAAGCTCATGGCGTTCAACATTACGCACGAGGCCGCCTGGGATGCTCTCATCAATCCGATGATCACCAGGCTCTACCGGCAACAGCAGATCGAGGAAGCGAAGCGCTCACAGATAATCGCGCAGTTTCAACAGCATGTGGCGGACACCATCAATGAGGTAACCGCCAATTCCATGCGCGGCGCCGACCAGGCGGCTTTCGGCGCGGACCAGAACATCCGCGGGGTGCAGACATTTCGTAATCCGCAAACCGGCGCGACTTTCGAACTCAGCAACCTGCATGATCACGCCTGGTTGAACGGCAGCAACGAGTACGTCATGAGCGACGATCCCAATTTCAATCCCAATGGGCAATTGAATGGGAGCTGGACCTCGTTGCAGCCGGTGCGGCCGCAGCCTTGAGCAGGATCAGATCGTGCGCACGCTGACGTTCACCCTGGCGACACTCGCCCTGGCGATAACCCAAACCAGGGCTGGCGAGATCAACATGCGGGTATTCCGGATCAACGATTATCTCATCGGTTTCTACGACGGCAGGCCGGCACCGGCGCCGCGGCCGCCCGAGAGTTACAACTGGGCGGACTACGGCGCCTTGGACGTTGGAGTCGCCACATATGCGATCCGCCGCGGTGACCAGGCGCTGGTTTACGACACCTTTCCGACCGCGCCGGAAGCGAAATGGGTGCGAGACTATCTCACCAAGGCTGGCGTCAAGCATTTCACGCTCGTCAACAGTCATTGGCATCTGGACCACGTTGGCGGCAACGCGGTCTACGCCGACGTCGATCGCATCGCGACCGACAAGACGATCCAACTACTGGCGGCGAAGAAGGCCGCCATCGAAGCCGGCACGGAATGGGGACCTCCGGTCATCAAACCTCTTGTGGTACCAAATATCGGCATCACTGCAGACAGCACTTATTACGTCAAGGACATCAAGGTTGAGCTTCGCCCCGTCAACATTCATTCCGAGGATGGCCTGGTCATCTATCTGCCAAAGGACCGCATTTTACTTGCGGGCGATACGCTCGAAGACACGGTCACCTTTATCTCGGAACCGGACAATGTCCTCGCGCATTACAACAACATGCTGAAACTGAAGCAGTGGGACATAGACCGGATCTTTCCCAACCACGGAAATCCGGAGGTTATCTCGCACGGCGGCTACCAGACGACACTGATCGATGCCACGCTCAGTTACTTGCGCAAAATCATCACGCGCTCGCACGACGCCGACTATCTGCAGGGATCGCTGGAAGACTACGTGGACGACTCGGTCAGGAAAGGCTGGGTGTCGATCTGGTGGGCCTACCGCGAGCCTCATAAGGCCAATCTGCGCAAGGTATCCGAGGCCTTGCGAAATGTTTCTCTGCCGGAGTTACCGCAATAGGTAGCCGAAGGGCGCGTCATCCCGAGATTTCCTGGCATGGGTGAACGCCGTGGAGGGCGGTTCCACGGCGCGCGATCCGACGCCAGTCGACGCCGCTATTCAGTCGTTAAACACGTGGCGCGAAGCGCGTATCGCTCCATCGATATGCCCGAGCGCGCGATCACGCAAACCGTTGGCAAACGCGTTGTCCTCTTCGTGCGAGATATCGGAACGCGCCTTGTTGAGGAATTGCAATGCCTCATGAATGCGTCCCCGATGATCGGGGCTCTCATCTACGGGTGGGTGATCATTGGGGTTTTTACCGTCATTGAACGCCGCTTTCCTGATGTCATTGATTGCCGCGTCGATCTGGTGCACGGCCTCCACCTCATCGCTCGTCTGCGCCCAGTCTCCCGGGCGATGCTCGATCAACCAGCGCGCGGCACGCAGGTCGGACAGGGCGTGTAAGTATGCGGGATGGCGCGCCGGCGGCGGCGCGGAAGCGCAGCCTGCAAGAAATGCGAACCCCGCGATGATAAAAGGCAGGAGTTTCAACTTGGCCGCTGGCTGCATGACGTTCTCCAAATCGATAGTGACAAAGTATGATCCTAACTTGAGGGGCGCGTGTCGGTGGCAATCCAATTTACTTCCCAGCTCTGGCCGTCGTCCGCGGAAAACGCCTGTTCAAAGTGACAAGTGTGCGGGCTTATGTCCGAGATCACGAAGCGCACCAGTATTGTTCGACCATCGAAAATTTCATGGTCGTAGAATTCGCCGCGCCCATTCTTGAACTGCCCGATGGTCGGGGTGCTTAGCGTGCCGCCGGCACTGCTGGCGAAGTTGAGACTCCATTGATGCGAGTCAGGGTTGTACAGGCGCAGCGACAGCGCCTCGATGTGCCCCCCTGGCCCATCAGCTTCCAGCTCGAGAAGATTGGCACGCCCATTCCAGACTTTGCGGACGCTGGTTGTGCCATGGTACTCAGCCCAGGTATTCGAACCAGTTAGCGGGTGAAGCCGGCGTTTGAGTTGCGTGTTCCAGCTGCCGATTTCGAAATCGAAATCGTTGCGGCCGTCCCGAAGCGAAGCGGCGACTTCGTCCGGTCCGCCTTTCCCGAGCGCTTTCGGGGTCGCCGCGGCGATCGACAACATCGCCAACAGCATCCCGGCGAGGTACAGAAACGGCGGTGGCTGGCGCATCTTCGGTCACTCGACTTCGCGTGGGGCATCGCCAAGAATAGCAGCCCTGCAGGCCGCTCTGGGGACGTTCGCCTTTTCCCACGCACCGTGGATTTTTTACAGGAAATCCGGGTAACGCAGCGTTGCAGGAGCGCGGCCTTAGGTATGAATCGCAGACGAGAAAGTCGCCATACCTGAGAGCCGGGCATGGTGTACTGACCAGGTCAGGGGGATCAAGCCATTACTCACAAAGCACTTTACGGCCTGGCGACCTGTTGCGCGCTGGCGTGGCCGCTGTCGGGCCGGGCCGCGGCACATTCGCCGGCATTTCAGCTGGACGATCTTCAAAAAATTGTGAGCCTGCGCGACGCGCGGATATCTCCCGACGGCAAACAGGTCGCGGTGATCGTGTCGACCCCTGAGTGGAAATCGGACAAGACGCAAGAGGAGATCGATCTCGTCGATGCGGCCAGCGGCGCGCGGCGCTCGGTGACCTGGAAACGCACGGGTATCTCGTCTCCCAAGTGGTCCGAGGACGGCTTGCGGCTGGCTTTCATCGCTGAGGACGGGGCATCGAAACCGGAAGCGAACGCCGCGGCCGACTCGACCTCCAGCACTGATGCCGGACAACCTAAGGATGACAAGCTGCCGCAGGTCTTCATCATGTCCATGAGTGGCGGTGACCCGATTCGCGTGACCGAGGCCCGTCAAGGCGTGGCGGAATTCGCGTGGAGTCCGGACGGCTCGCAGATTGCGTTTATCAGCGCGGACCAGCCGGTCAACGAGAAGAGCCTTCAGCAGCACGATGATGCATTCCAGGTCACCGACAACCACTTTCTGACTCGCGCCGCCCTCACGCCGTGGCACCTGTGGGTGGTGCCGAGTGGCGGCGGTGTGGCAAGGCGGCTCACCCAGGGCAGCTTTAGCCTGCAGACCGATGAGCAGGACACAACGCCGATGCCGGAGTGGAGCCGCGACGGCCGCAGCGTTGCATTTACGAGATTCCCCGGGCCCTACTGGGGGCCGTCGTTTCACTCGGTAATTGCCTCGGTGGATGCAAGCGGCGGCGAGATACGAGCCCTGGTGCAGGCGGAAGGGTCGAACACCGCCTCGTATTCCCCGGCCGGCGACGCCCTCGCCTATCTGCGCCCCCGAGACGGCGACCAGAACAATGGCAACGCGGTGTATGTGATGGAACATGGCGCCGTTCGTGATGTCACGCAAGCGCAAGCACGAAATTTCGATACCTACCGCTGGCTGCCGGATGGCAGCGGGCTGCTGCTGGAGGGTGCCGATGGGACGCGTTCAGCGCTGTGGCAGCTGCCGTTGCAGGGTACCGCCAGGCAATTGGCCCTGGGCGATGTGGAAGCCAGTGAGGATCTGAGCATTGCCAAGACTGGCGCGGTGGCGTTCGTCGGCAGCACCCCGAGCCATCCAAACGAGCTTTACATCATGGATTCGATCACTTCGAAGCCACGACGAGTCACCAATTTCAACGCGTTCATAGACGATGTCGCCCTCGGCCGAACTCAATCCGTCGAATGGCGCGGCCCGAACGGCTTCCTGGAAGATGGCGCGCTGACTTATCCGGTCGACTATCAGCCAGGACAGCGTTACCCGTTGGTGCTTCTGATTCATGGCGGACCTACAGCAGCATCGACGGTGAAATTCGCGCCGCTGGCGCAACTGCTGGCGGCGGCGGGATTCGTCGTGCTGCAGCCGAACTATCGGGGCAGTAACAACCTTGGCGACGCCTACCAGCACGCTATATTTCGCGATACCGGCCAAGGCCCCGACAACGACGTGATGGCTGGCGTGTCCGCGGTCGAGAAACTCGGTATCGTCGATCCGAAGCGCGTTGGCGTGAGCGGCTGGTCTTACGGCGGCTACATGACGGCCTGGCTCACCGGCCACCATCGCCTGTGGAAGGCGGCCGTCGCTGGAGCGGCGCTCACCGACTGGGTGATGGACTACACCGTCTCCTACTACCAGGAGGGTGACAAGTACTTCTTCGGCGGCTCACCCTGGAACGCGAAGTACCACGATATCTGGCGCCAGCAGTCACCGATCAGCTACGCGCAGAACGTGACTGCGCCGACGCTGGTCATGGGTGACGTGGGTGACCCCAACGTGCCGCTGCTGAACAGCTACGAGTGGTTTAGCGCGGTGCGCGACGCAGGCGTCGAGGTGGAGTTTTACGCCTATCCGGTCGATACACATTTCCCGCACGATATCGTGCGCACCACGGACGTGTACCGCAGGTGGGTGGCATGGATGAGCAAGCACCTTAAATGAATATGCACCGATCCGACGGACTCAGAAGAACACGACGTTGACGATGGCGTTGCCGATTCCAAGCAGAGCGGAACCGGAAATCAGGCCGGCGCAGATTGGTTCGCAGCCCTCCTTCCAGTAGGCGTAACCGCGGGTGCCGGGAATCGAGTAGCGGCGGCCCATCAACCAGAACACCAGAGCGCCGGCAAACATCGGCAGCGTGTATTCGGGCGGCAGTACCACGCCGAGGCCGATGGCCACGGCCGATAGCTGCATGCGGCCCCGTGCGACAATATTGGTGATCTCGATGGCTGCAGCGCAAGCCGCGGCGACGATCATCGCGATCAAAGCCGAGCGAGGCAAATTGCTGATGCCCCTGGCGATCAGCTCTGCCACCCCCTTCCACTGCATCGCGCCGGGCATGGCAAACTGATCGGAGACGATGGTGGCTGTCGAGCGCACGCCATCGTGGCCGGGCGGCAGGAACAGAAGGAAGAACAGCGGAATGCACACCAGCGCCCCGGAAAAGATCCCGATCACGTGGCCGATGGCCTGCTGACGCGGCTTGGCGCCAAGCATGTAACCCGGCTTGATATCCGAGAGGAGATTGGCCGCGTTGGCGGCGATCTCCGCGGTCATACCGGCCGGAATCAGGTTGCTGGCCGGATTGCTGCGATCGATCGCTCCCATCGTGAACTGAGTGATCTTCGCAAGCGCCCCGGTAGGCGTCCAGGATGTGAGCGCCATCGAATTGGTACAGATCACCGTGAGCACCAGGATCAGCGGCAGCGAGATGCTGGCCAGCAGCCAAGGCACACCGAAAAATGAGTGTGTGACGCTCGCACCGAGTACGCAGAATATCGGCACGCCCACGAACGACACGCCCAGTGGCAATTCGATGGAACGCAGCGGATCATCGGCGACGCCGGCTGTCGTGCCCTCGTTCCGACGGCTGGCGCGCAGCGACCTGAATGCTGTGGTGAAAATTTCAGGGCGTCCCAGAAGGCTTACCAGCGAGCCGATCACCATCATCGTCACACCCCACCACAGCGCCCACTGGTTGACGATCTCGCCGCGGGAGATCGGGACCACGACACCGCTTGCCAAGGTGCGCTGCACGATATCGCCGCGCTGGATCATGATCGGGGCGAGTATCGCGTAGTTGACGAACCCGCCTAGCAAGCAGCTCGTGGCCACCCGGATACCCATCAGACCGCCGACGCCGAGCATTGCCGCGTCCAGTGTCACGCGCAGGCCGAGCTGGCGCACGTCGGTACCCAGGATTTTCGGAATCCAGAGATTGAACCTCTCCGCCGCGTTGTAATAATAAGTGTCGAGCCGGTCATGCAGCGTCCACGGTTCCCTGAGTCCGGCCCACCGGTCCATCCGCAGCAGCCTGAACTGGAGCAACTTCATCCAGCCGTCGCTGACCAGCAGCTGATAGAGGCCGGCGCCAAGCGCCGTGAGGCCGAGCAATCGCGCCCTGAACATGCCGGCCGCGGCGCCGCCGGTATACAGTGCGTCGAGCACTACGCCGCAGGCGCGGCCCTCGGGAAATGGCAGCTGGTCCTGATTGATGAAACGGCGCTTGAGCGGAAACGCCACCAGCACGCCGAGTATCGCAACCGTCACCATCCACACCAGCATCTGCCACCACGGGATGATGCGCCCGGTCACCAGCATGTAGGCTGAAAGGCTCGCGATCAGGGGCTGGGTCATGTAGCCCGCGGCGGTCGCTATCGACTGCGTGCAGTTGTTCTCGAGGATGGTGAAGTCGCGCGACAGCCCGGCAGAGTGCAAGCTGCGGAAAATCGCAAACGAGAGAATGACCGATGTCAGACCCACCCCGATACCAACGCCGGTCTTGCCGCCAATGTACAACGACGTGGCCGCCAGCACGCCGCCAAGCAAAAATCCAGTCACGCCGGAGCGGATGGTCAGCTGTGGGACATTGCCGCGATACACATTCCTGAACCACCAGTCATCCTTCTCGGCCCGCGTCCACGTGCGGATCTGCTGGTCGCTCAATTGTTGGAGTGCCATGCGCCCCTGCCCCTCACATCCCGATATCACCCATCGATCATTGGCGTTCTACCCGGGTGCAAGTCAGTATAAGCAGGGTCACCTGAGAAAAGCATCCCGAGGCATACCGTGCAAGCACAATTCACTCGCGCCGTCGCGGCTTTCTTGATTGTCATCGGTGCCGTGTCTGCCGCGGTACCAGGCGTAGCGATGGACAGCCCCGATTTCGTTCGAATCACGCCGGCGGATATTCATTGGCACGATGTTCCGAATGGGCACGGAGTGCAGCAGGCGATACTGCTCGGTGATCCTGCTAAATCCGGCACCTATGTGGTTCGAGTCAGGTTTCCGCCGTACGTCATGGATGTTCCGCATTGGCACCCCAAGGCACGGTATGTGACGGTGCTGGAGGGAACCTGGTACACCGGCACCGGTGACAGCTTCGATGTCGCTCGGGCGGTTCCACTGAAGCCGGGTAGCGTCATGATGCACCCGGCGAGGGCTACGCACTGGGACGGCTCCGGCGGTCCCGAGGCTGTCATCGTTCAAATCACCGGCGAAGGCCCCGGTACGACCACGCGAGTCGACCCGAGCAAACCATTCTGGATCGAGGTACCGCACTAACGTGGCGCCGCCGTGGGCGCGGCGTGACCGTCAGAACTGCGCGTGGATGCGCAGCGCGACAATCGATACCGGTCCGCGATCGCTGTTGTAGCCGGGATTGATGACGTACTGATAATCCAGCGTGAGCTGCGCCCACTGCGCTGCGGCCCACCGATAGTAGGATTCCAGAATCTGCTCGGCGCCGGGGCGCGGCAGCCGTCCATCGCCCACGAGGATTCCCAGACCACCGGCGTTCAGGAAACGCTCGCGCGTGGCAGAAATGCCATTGTCGATTGCAGCCAATCCTATGGCGTCGTCGGATCGGCCCCAGCGTTTACCTTTCATGGAAAGCCCGACCGATGCAGTCCGGTCGATGTCCGAGAATTCGTAGGTTTCGACGTTGCCCGCCGCTTTTCCAACGCGCGCGAACACTCCCAGATCGGACAACAGCTGCTGCTCCAGATTCAAGCTCACCCCGGCGCGGCTGCGATAACGGCGTGCAACAACCAAAGCCGTTGGGACGGTGTCGCCGCTAGCCTGGGCGCCGCTCACGGCCTGGTCGAGCAGTGCCATCCGCCCGCGGCTTTCGAACAGCGTCACCAGCAGTTTGCCGGGCTCGCCCATCAGCTCATGGCGCTTCTCGAGCTCACCGATCCACTGAAACTCGTGGAATCCGTGATCGAGCGTCTCGCTATTCGGCACTTCCGATAGATCGAACACTGCCGCGCGCAGGGTCCACGCACCCTGGTAAAACTCGGCTGCGGCACCCACGGTAAAGCCCCAGGAGTCCGCCGCATAGTCGAACGAGCCTGCGTCGATCGCTGCCCAGTTCAAGAAATCATTGCGCGTATCGTGCGCGTACTGATTCGCATCGAAGATGTCCGGCACACTGAACTTGCCGACGGTGAACACCCAGCGATTGGCGCTTTGCGGGCCGCCCAGCTGGTTGGCGGCGGCCCCGACCGGCGCTTGATCGCCATCAAGGTCCACGGTCTGGCGCACGAACAGCCGCTGCAGTCGCCAATACGGGTGGCTGCGGCCGACCTTATAGGCCGTTCCGCTGGGGAAGCCGGCGACGCCGACCGTATCGTCGAGACCGAAGCCCTGGTCGATTTCCGGATCGGCCCAGGCTTCAGCTCCTGACCAGAGCCGCGCGCCCAGGAACAGCGTCATATCGAAGGTCTCATCGCCGTGCCGGGGCGAGAGGCTATTGGGTCCGCTGTACGGAGCGTGAAATGGCGATGTCAGTTGCTCGAGGAAGGTGAGCTGTCCATGAATCGCAAACTGCTCGCCGGGCACGTCCACGAAGGCAGGATCGGTCAGCGCTTGCTGCGCAACACAATCGGTCGCCATCGCCATGCACAGCGAGGCCATGGCAAGCCTGGCAGCAAACCTTGCGCACATCGCGCTCATCCGAGCTTCGCGCCGGAATAACCCAGCAGGGTCAGGATACCGAGCACGGCATAGATGGCCGCCGCGATCATGCGCACCAGCTTCAAGGGGATCCACTTGGTCGCCCGGTCGGCGCATAAGACCGTCGGGATACTCACCAGCATCATCCCCAGAGTGGTCCCGGCGACGACGGCGACCAGATCGTTGTATTTGGCGGCGAGCGCCACGGCGACGATCTGGGTCTTGTCGCCCATCTCGGCGAGAAAGTACGCCACTGCCGTCAGCGCGAACACGCCGTAGACGTCACGTGTGCTTACATCGTCTTCCATCTTGTCCGGTGTCAATGCCCAGGCTGCGACCGCCAGGAAGGCGATTCCCAGTACCCACCTCAACAGCTGGGGGTTGAGGAGCTTGCCTGCCCATTCGCCTAACGAACAGGCGATGAGATGATTGAGAAATGTGGCCACGAAGATGCCGGCGATAATCGGCCAGGGCTTGCGAAGACGTGTGGCCAGAACCAGCGACAGGATCTGGGTTTTATCACCCAGTTCGCCTATCGCAACCGACGCGGTGGAAATCAGGAAGGCTTCCATCGTCAAAGTAGCTCCGGGGTCGGACGAGCGTGGACCGGTGACACACGACCCCGGTCCAACCCAGGACAAGGCCGTGCGTCAAAGGTCTCGCCAGACCGTGCGGTTGAACGCGCCATGGCCCGAAGGCCAAGTGTGTTGACGCGTCCCCCTCCGAGCGTGGAGGGCGGCTACTCCCCAATGAACGGCTCGAGCTTACAAGAACTGCCGTTGGCCGGTAAAGCGATTTTGCTCGCGAACCAGCGGAGACGGCAGGACGCATCGACCCAGCCACCGCCGAGCGCCTGCGGTTCTGACCGCCGCGCGTAATTCCAACTCAATCCCGGTAGGGGTTTATGGTCACGATGCTGCCATCCGGTCGATAGCTCAGCTCGGTCAATTTCACTGAGCGCAGGTGCGTGACACCGTTGGATAATAGGGAGTCGTGATAGAACAGGTACCATTTGCCGTGATACTTGCAGATGGAATGATGGCTGGTCCAGCCGATCACGGGCGTAAGAATCTGTCCGCGGTAGGTGAACGGCCCGTACGGGTTATCACCCGTCGCGTAACACAGGAGGTGTGTGTCACCGGTCGAGTAGGAAAAGTAATAGCTCTGATTGTGCTTATGCATCCACGATGCTTCAAAGAAGCGACGACTGGTGTCACCCGCCAATAACGGCGCGCCGCGTTCATCCAGAAGTACTACGGGCCGAGGTGCTTCGGCGAACTGCTTCATGTCGTCCGACAACCGGGCCACCATGGGCGACAGCGCCCGCTCCGCGGCGCCGGGCTCCCGGTTATCCGGGCTATAGGTATTGTCGCGGTACTTCTGCAATTGCCCGCCCCATAGCCCTCCGAAGTACATGAAAAACGTGCCATCGCCATCTTCAAATACCGCAGGGTCGATCGAATAACTGCCCTCGATGGGCTCGGGCTCGGCACCGAATGGGCCGACGGGCGAGTCGCCGACCGCCACGCCGATGCGGAACAGGCCATCGCGCGCCCTGGCGGGAAAGTAGAAGTAATACTTGCCACGTTTGCGCGCGGCATCCGGTGCCCACATCTGGCGCTCGGCCCACGGGACATCCCTGATGTGAAGCGCTATGCCGTTGTCGACTGCGGCACTCTCGGGAGTGTCCATGGAAATGACATGGTAGTCCTCCATGGCAAAGTGACTGCCCTCATCATCGAAGGGTATGCCGGCATCGATGTCATGCGAGGGGTAGATGTAGATCTTGCCGTCGAACACGTGCGCCGAAGGATCGGCGGTGTAGATGTGCTCGATCAGCGGCTGCGAAATGGCCTTGGATCTCAATTGTACGAAGTCGATATCCGACATGGTGGTGTTACGCGTAAGGACGATGCAGTCAGTTCCCGGCCGCTCTGCGCCGCTCCCTCAAATCCGATTCGATTTGAGTCTCCATGGGTTTGTTGATGCAATAGAACCAGAGCAGTGCGATCGCGGCGATAAAGGGAATGGAAGCGTAGACACTTACCCCGGCCTGAATTCCACGCACCGTGTCGGGCGCCTGCACCGCGAGTGCGGCGTCATAGTGGTAATGCGCGAGGATGCCTGCGACCAGGGAGCCGCCTATTGTCAGGCCGGCTTTCAATCCCAGCAGCATGGCCGAGAACACTATCGCGGTGGCACGGCGATTATTGCGCCACTCGGAATAGTCGGCGACATCGGCGATCATCGCCCACAACAGGGGGATCGTTATGCCGTAGAAGAACCCGTGCAGGGTTTGCGAGACGAAGCATAGCGCTATTGCGTCCTTGGGAAAATAATTGAAACTAAAAACAAAAATGGTGGATATGAACAACGCGCTCGCGAATGTATTGCGCTTACCGAATCGATCGGCCAACGGCTTGGAGAATCCGATGCCGATGATCATCATGATGATGCCGCAGCCATTGAACAGGCCGAAAGCCGAAGTGGGCGCGTCATCCGGCCATTTGAAATCGGTCAGCCCGATGGCATGCAGAGTGGCATTGAGTCCGCCGATGAAATGATTGAATCCAATGTCATCCAGGAACCTGGCGAGCGCCGGCCCATTCAAATAATCCTGGAAAAAGTAGATGTAGAACCCGCCTTTCAGCGCCAGGGTTATGAACACCAGCACCGTCACCAGCAACATGATAATCCATGGAACGTTCCTGACCAGATCACGGATATCCTGCAGTACGCTGCTCTTCTCCTTGACGATCGGCAGGATGCGCTCCTTGGTGGTGACGAAGGCTATCAGGAAGAAGACGACTCCCATGATGGAGAAGAAGAACATCGTGTTGTGAAATCCGACCGCCTTGTCGCCGTGCCCCAGGATCAGTACCAGCGGCAGCAGCAGCACCTGAATTATGAATTGCGCGAACATGACGGCCACGAAGCGATAAGCCGACAGGCTGTTGCGGTCGGCCATGTTGCCGGTCAGTACGCCGCTCAGGGCTGAATACGGCAGATTGTTGGCTGCATAGACCGCCAGCAATAGCAGGTAGGTGACGAACGCATAGACCACTTTCGCGTGCTGACCGATGTTGGGCGTGCTGAATGCAAGTATTGCCGCGACGCCGAACGGGACCGCGGTCCAAAGCAACCAGGGCCGAAACTTGCCCCATCGGGTTACGGTGCGATCGGCGATAAAGCCCATCAGCGGTGTAAATACCAGCGCGCCAATGAGTCCCGCAGAGCCTATGACGAGCGAGGCCTTGTCCGCTGGAATGCCAAAGACGTTGGTGTAGAAGAACGCAAGGAATGTAACCAGCGTCTGGAAGATCAAATTAGCAGCGAGATCACCCAGGCTGTAACCGATCTTCTCGGTCACGGACAGTTTTTGAGATGACGGCATATTATTCTACGGTCAGTTGGTCACCGCTCAGAATATACGATTCGGATGACCCGTGAGAGGCCGGTTTAGCGGTCGCCGTCGCGACAGCCGGAGGTCACGCCGAACGGTGCGCACGTCAGAGGACGAGCATGTCGCCCTGCGTGAGTCCGGCTACTACGGCCTGCATGGGCACCACATCGGGATCGAAACGGGTGCCATTTTTCACATCGTTGAGTTGACGACATGCATACATGGGTGAACGGCCGACAATTCCCGGAATGTCGCCGATACCCTTGAGATCTGGTCCGTGACAAGGACCTTCCGCCAGCCCAATCCACAGCGCCAGGTCGCCCTCCCCCCTCGTTGCGCGCGCTATTTCCAATACGAGACCCGCCACATCTAATCCCTGAGTGCGGCCACGTCCACGACATCCGTGGTGGCCGCAACTAACCCGCAGCCGGCCACTGCCAGGGCCTGAGCGTTCGAACCACTGCGCCTCTTCGCGGGCGTCTTCGATCGGTACCGGTGCAAAAGCCTGATCCAGGGTCTTCTGGTGCGGCGTGCGCGAGGCAGGTAATGTAGCTTCGATTCCGCTGCCTCAAATCGCCTGGCTATTCTTTACAATTCGGGTAATTACGGGAACCACCCGGGTCCCACGCAGACTAAGGAGCGCAGGCTCAGTCGGCCGTCGGAATCCCCCTTGTGCCTACCGCAGGGCCATGAAACAGGACTTTCGCTAAATGACTCAAAAAGCTGCCCCGCCCGGAGGCGAGCAGGTCCTCAATATCCCGGAGCGACATCTGGCTCCGCAGACGGCTGGATCGGAAACGCGTGCGTCACGGGAAATCGTTACCCAAACCTCGATTTGGATAAACCCGCTGCGCGAAGAGATGGGGCGCGTCATCGTCGGTCAGAAGCAGCTTGTCGACCGACTGCTGATCGCGCTGCTCAGCAACGGTCACGTGCTGCTGGAGGGCGTGCCCGGCCTTGCGAAGACCCTGGCCCTGAAGACTTTAGCCAGTTGCATATCGGTGCGCTTCAAGCGCCTGCAGTTCACGCCCGACATGTTGCCCGCCGACATCGTCGGAACCATGATTTATAACCCACAGGATGGCGCGTTCCGCACCAAGCATGGACCCATATTCAGCAATCTCATCCTGGCGGATGAAATCAATCGTGCGCCCGCCAAGGTTCAAAGTGCGCTGCTCGAGGCCATGCAGGAGCGCCAGGTCACCATCGGCGATGAAACCTATCCATTGCCGACCCCGTTCCTGGTGCTCGCAACGCAGAATCCTCTGGAACAGGAGGGCACCTATCCGCTTCCGGAGGCGCAGATCGATCGCTTCATGATGAAGGTGATCGTCGATTATCCGTCGCGGCCTGAGGAGCGTGCGATTCTCGATGCCATGGCGACCACCGAACCGATGATCGTACCGCGCACGGTGGTGAGCGCATCACAGATCCTCGATGCCCGGCACGTGGTAAATATGCTTTTCGTGGACGACAAGATTCGCGATTACATCGTCGATATCGTGCTTGCAACGCGACCGCCCATCGCTGCAACGCTCGACTTGAACGGCTATGTTCAATACGGCGCTTCGCCCCGGGCGACCATCGCGCTCACCCTGGCTGCTCGCGCCATGGCATTTCTCAATGGCCGGCACTTCGTCACGCCGCAGGACATCAAGACGGTTGCAATGGATGTACTGCAGCATCGGGTGTCAGTGACTTACGAGGCCGAGGCCGAAAACGTCACTGCCAGGGACGTGATTGATAGAATCCTGAACACACTGCCGGTACCCTGAGGGCGGACGCTTTCCAGATGGCAGATGTGAAGCAGTCGGCCAAGTCGAAGCGCAGCAGCATGCGTGAGCTGGAGATCCGCACTCGCCGCATGGTCGACGAGAGCATGGCGGGCGCCTACCACTCGGTGTTCAAGGGCCGGGGAATGGACTTCGACGAGGTGCGCGAATACAGCCCAGGGGACGAAGTGCGGACCATTGACTGGAATGTCACGGCTCGCGCCGGCCGTCCGTTCGTCAAGAAGTTCACGGAAGAGCGTGAGCTCACATTATTCCTGCTGGTCGACATCAGTGCTTCTGGCAATTTCGGATCCGGCACGATGGCAAAGCGCGATCTGGCCGCGGAAGTGGCAAGTGTACTGGCTTTTTCCGCGATTCGTAACAGCGACAAAGTCGGATTGATTCTGTACACGGACCGCATCGAGCGATATCTACCGCCGAAGAAGGGCCGGCGACACGTGTTGCGCGTCGTGCGCGATATCCTCCTGCATGAGCCGCAGGGTGTTGGCACCGACACCGTGAAAATGCTCGATTTTGTGAATCAAGTGCTGCGCCGGCGGGCCGTGGTATTCCTGATTTCTGACTTCGAAACCAGCGGCGATCCCGGCGTGGCCCGCGCGGCGCTGCGCCGTGCGGCTCGCCAGACCAATCGTCGTCATGATCTGATCGCGATCCATGTCGAAGATCCGCGCGAGAAAGAACTTCCCAATGTGGGAATCATCGCACTGGAAGACGCGGAAACCGGCGAGATCATTGAGCTCAACACAGCGCGCGCAGCAGTGCGCAAGCGTTTCAACGAACTTTCCCTGGAACGTTGCCGGCGTCTACGAAGCGATTTACGAGCCGAGGGGGTCGACACCGTGCAGCTACGCACGGATGCGCCCTACATTCCGCCGCTGCAGCGATTTTTCAAGGCGCGCGGCCGCCCGCGGGTATGAATGCGCGTGTCTGCGCCGGCCGCACCGCTGGACGATGGGTGTGGCTGGCGTTTCTACCCGGAGCCGCATTGGCGGAAGCCGCGGACGACATCCGCGACATTCGGGGACCGAAGGCGCTGCCAGGGCGCTGGGCAGTACCGGCGGTCCTTGCGGCTGCGATCGTCATCGGGCTGTGCGCCTATGTCCTCTGGCGTCGGCGCCATCGGGCAGTTCGACACCGGACGCCGACCTTGTCGGAACGAACCCTGCAGCGGCTGGATGGCACCAGATCACTGATGCATCCTGGATCGGCTCGTGCATTCGGGATCGCAGCTTCCGAACTGATACGAGACTACATCGAGAAACGGTTCGACGTTATCGCTACGCAGCGGACGACCGAAGAATTCCTGCAAACCCTGGTGCACAGCTCGAATGATGCTCTCGCACGCCACCGCTTGCTGCTGGCAGAGTTTCTGCAGCAATGCGACCTGGTTAAATTTGCGGGAGACTCGCTGGCGGTTGCGGATATGGAAGCGCTTTTCCAAAGCGCTCGCCGTTTCGTGCTGGAGACCAGCGAGCCGGCCGTCGCGTGATTCGTTTTCTTCAGCCCGACTGGTTCTGGGCAATGACTCTGCTGCCGCTGGTAGTGCTATGGCGAGGCCGCCGCGGACCGGTAGCGGCCGTCGAATATTCCGATGTCAGTCTCGCCCGCGACGTCGCGCGGCGCACTCGGAGCCGGTTCGGCTCGATTTTTTGGTTGCTTCCGATCATCGCGGGGGCTCTCATGATCTTAGGGCTGGCCCGGCCGCAGCGCACCCACAGTCAGACGTCTGTCACGGCAAATGGCATCGACATCGTTCTCGCGCTGGATATTTCAGGTTCGATGCAAGCGCTCGATTTCAAGGTCGGTAACGTCCGCGTCAACCGCGTCGCGATCGTCAAGTCGGTGGTCTCCAGGTTCATCGACGAGCGCCCCAACGACCGCATCGGCCTCATTGCGTTCGCCGCGGCCCCGTATATCGTCAGTCCGCTGACTTTGGATCATGACTGGCTGCAACAGAATCTCGAGCGTATCAACGTTGGCATCGGCGACGACGGTACGGCAATCGGATCGGCCATAGCTGCAGCGGTGAATCATCTGCGCACGACTGGGACAAAATCCAAGGTAGTCATACTGTTGACTGACGGAGTCAACAACAGCGGAAAGATACCGCCGCTTGCCGCCGCGGAAGCAGCCCGGGCCGTGGGCGTGAAGGTATACACCATCGGGGTCGGTGTGCGCGGCAAGGCCCCGGTTCCCGTGACGGACCGGGCGGGCCACACTCATGTGATCATGGCGGATGTGGACGTCGACGAGAAGACGCTGCAGGCCGTAGCCGATGAAACCGGCGGCCAGTTCTATCGAGCGACCGACACCGATTCGCTGCAAAAGATCTACGAGCAGATCAATCGATACGAAACATCGGCGCAGACCGTGGAGAAATTCGAACACGTGGAAGAGCTTTACCGCTGGACATTATTCCCCTCGCTGGGCCTGCTGGGACTTTGGGTGCTTCTGCAACATACGAGGTATCGCCGACTACCGTGAGATTCAGTGATCCCCATTGGCTGCTGGCGGGTCTGCTGGCCTGTCTCTTTCTTATTGGCATATGGCGTCGCTACGACGTACGCCAGCATGCGGCCCTGGCGCAATTCGTCGCGCCGCATCTGCGACGCACGCTTACCGGCTCGGTGTCCGGCGTCCGCCGCTTTCTGCAGCGAGGCCTGGTCCTGGGCTGCGTCCTGTGTCTTTGCGCGGCGCTCGCCGGTCCGCTGCTGGGATATCACTGGGAGAAGATCAGCCGCCGCGGCAATGAGGTGGTGTTCGCGATCGATACGTCGCGAAGTATGTTGACTCCCGATGTCAAACCCAACCGATTGACGCGGGCAAAGCTGGCGATCGATGACATGGCAAGGCAACTTGACGGCGACGGAATAGGCATCGTGGCATTCGCTGGCAACGCTTTTCTCGTCTGCCCGCTGACACTCGACTATGGCGCGTTCCGCCAGTCGTTGGATGCCATCGATATTCACACCATTCCGCGCGGCGGGACCAACATCCCGAGCGCCATTCTGGCGGCGCGGGCGGCGCTGGACCGCCGCCCTGGAAGCGACAGAATCCTGATATTGGTAACCGATGGCGAGAATCTCGAGGGCGACGCTCTGGCTACGGCCAAAGACGCAGCACAGCAAGATGGTCTGAAGATCTACACGGTCGGTGTCGGTACGACGGAGGGCGATCTGATCCCCTTGCCGTTAGATGAAGGGGGTGGCTCGGTCCGGGATGAGACTGGGGCGTATGTGAAGTCTCATCTCGACGAGGCCGGCCTTACGGCCGTCGCCGCCGCCACTCGGGGTGCGTACGTGCATCTCGGGGGCCAGGGCGAGGATTTTGAGGCGTTTCTGAGAACGGCATTCGGCTCAGTCACGAAGCATGATTTGATCTACCGGCAGCGCAAAGTCTACAACGAACGCTATCAATGGCCGCTGGCAGCATCCTTGCTGCTGTTATTGGCAAGCCTGGTGGTGGGCACGCGTCGCTCGGGCCGCCGGCGAGCGCCAGCAGTGTCGCGCACTGTCGCCGCGTCGGCTGCGTCAGTCGTGATGGGAGTGCTGTTGGTTCCAATGCGTGCCAAAGGAGCCGATCAGCCCAATGCTCAAACCGCAACGAGCGACGCCCGGGCGCCCGTCGTGGAGTACAACGCGGGTACGAGCGCGTATCGGGCGGGACAGTTTCCCCAGGCAACGCAGTCGTTCCAACAATCGATCAAGGTTGCGCCGGCGAGCGACGCAAAGCGCTTGGCGGACCAGCAGGACGCTTACTACAACCTCGGCAATGCGCTCTATCGCGCCGGCCAGCAGTTTGAAAAATCCGCCCCGCAGCAGGCCATCCAAAAATGGACCGAGGCGGTCAAGGCGTACGATACGGCCTTGCAGCTGCGCGCCGATGACGCCGATAGCAAATACAACCGCGACTTCGTCAATCGGAAGATTGCCGCGCTCCGGCAGCCGCCTGATCAGGGCGGCGGCGGCGGCGGCGGCGGCGGAAGTGGCGGCGGTAACGGTGGCCAGGGGCAAGCCAAGGGTCAGGGGCAAGGCAATGGGAAGGGCCAGGGGCAGCCGCCGCCGCAGGGGCAGCCGCCGCCGCAGGGACAGCCGCCGCCGCAGGGACAGCCGCCGCCGCAGGGACAACCCTCACCGCAAGGGCAACCACAGCAGTCGCCGCCGGATCAGCATGCCGGACCAACCGCCGGCGGGAGCGACAACGATGAAAGACTAGCTGCAGAAACTCAGCGTCCACGCGGGCAAATGAGCGCTGAGGAAGCGCGCGAGCTCTTGGACTCCGCCAAATCGGAAGAGCACCAGTCGCTGAGGGTGCCGGCGGGCCCGCGCAATCCCGACCAGGCACCGGATAAAGCATTCAAGAATTGGTAGCGCGAATCGTTTCTATGCGCTGGATCAAGGTCACTATCGCCACCCTGGGCCTGCTCGCTCCAGCCGGGTACGTGATGGCGCAAGGGGATGACGCGCTGGCCTATGAAACCGTACAACCTTCTCGCATCAGGGTCGGTGAATCGGCGACCATCCAGGTGACAAGTTTCGGTCGCCTGAAAGGCGTCGATCTACCGACGATGGCCGGGTTGGTGTTCGAGGAATTGGGGCGATCGGAGGGTTTCGAATTCCTCAACGGCACTCCGATCCCCGCATCGTTCATCCGCATCCGCGTGACGGCCCAGTTCCCGGGCGTGTTCACCATTCCCGCACTTACGCCGACTGCGCACGCGATCGGACTTGAGGTGGTGAAAGGAGACGAGCCCAATCCTTACGCCTGGCGCAGCCAGATGCCGGCCCCGCCGCCGTTGGTACCCGCTGCGCTGCCGAAAGGCGTTCAGTTGCAAGCCGGCGGTGCGGCGTTCGTCCATCTGGCCATTCCGACCCGCGCGGTCTATGTGGGCGAAAGTGTGCCCGTGGAAATCGAACTGGGCCTGCGACCGGGAATCGTCACATCGGTGAACGGTCTGCCTACGCTCAATGGCAGCGACTTCACGCTCAACAATCTGTCAAAACAACCCGAACGCCGTGAGCAGGAGATTGAGGGTAGCACCTTTGTCGTGATGACCTGGCACAGCGCTGTCGCGGCGGTGAAGCCGGGCGATTTTTCCTTGTCGGCAGAAACGCCGGTTAGCGTGAAAGTGAGCACGCTGTCCACGGCGGACAGGGCAGTTGCTTCCAGGCTGGCGTGGCCGCTGTTGCAAAGCATGTACAACGGCGTAGCCCCGAAGGACATGTCGATCGGCAGTTCTCCATCCGAGCTCAAGGTCCTGCCGCTGCCCACGGAGGGGCAACCCAGGGACTTCGGCGGAGCCGTCGGCGACTTCCAGGTATCAAGCGATATCTCGCCCGCCAGCGTCGCGGTAGGAGATCCGCTCACGCTGCGCCTGCATGTCAGCGGTTCGGGCAACTTCGATCGGGTCGATTCAATGATGTTCGATCACCTTGATCATTGGAAAACCTACCCCGCGAAGTCCTCCTTCACTGCAAGCGATGCCGTGGGGTACAAAGGCGAGAAGGTGTTCGAACAACCACTGATCGCCGCGCAAGCGGGCGAGCAGTCAATTCCAGGACTTGAGTTCAGTTATTTCAATCCCACCACGCGGCGTTACGAGCGTGCGCAGACGCCGCCCATTAAGGTGATGATCGCGGCCTCGCTGGCCAGCGGCTCACTCAATGCCCTGGCCGGCGCCCAGAGCCTGGACGGGGCTCCCGCTGCGGACTCTATGCACGGCCTGCGCCCCGATCACCCACCGCCGCGAAATTCGGTGAGTGAGCTGCGGCCGCTGTACTTCCGGGTCCCGTTCCTTGCCATCCCGACCACCCTTGCGTTGATTCTGGCGGGCAGCTGGTTCGCCGTGCGCCCCAATGCTGCGCGCGCAAGCTCGAAAGCAGCCGAGCGTTTGCTGGCGCAGCTGGATGCTGCGGCTCGAGCCGGCGATTCTTCCTCATTCTTCGAGGCAGCGCGAACTACACTTCTGCACACTTTCGCCGCCCGGTGGCAGATGCCTGCCGATCAAATCACTGTTGCAGAGTTGACAGCGCGACTGGGCACGACAGGCGAGGACGTCGGACAGCTTTTTGCCCTTGCCGAAGAGGCGAGGTATTTCGGTTACCGGCCAGGTAGCACGGACTTTCAGCGCTGGCTCGGCCTGGTTCGCAGCCACCTAGCAGTTGAGCTGAAGTAAATGCGCGCAGCAAGAACACTGATGCTGATCGCCGTTCTCGCGCTGTGGACCGGGCAGGCGTTCGCTCAGGCATCGCCGCCAGTCTATTCGGCCGCCGGGCTTTACAACCTGGCTAACTCGTACGCCCGGGCTGGCAAGCCGGGCTTGGCAGTGCTCAGCTACGAGCGCGCAGCACTGCTGGCGCCGGATGACCCGGATATCGATGCCAATCTTGCGTACGTTCGCGCATCCGCTCATCTGCCAGCCAAGCCGAGGGCCCGTTTTGCACGCCTCGCCCTGGCCACGAGTCCCACCCCAGCCGCGTGGCTTGGTGTACTGGGAATTGCTCTTGTCGGGCTGGGTGTGGTGGCGTTAAGGGTTGCGCCGCGACTCCTTTGGATCCCGGGCGGCGCTCTCCTGCTCGGCGTCGCGCTGATTGCGCTGACCGCGTCCAATGCGATGCTGCTGTGGCCACGAATGCACGAGGCCGTCGTGCTCGTCGACCAGACCGCGGCGCACGTTTCGCCGGCCCCGATGGCCGACACCGCCTTTATATTGCGGGAAGCGGAAAGCGTCACCATGACGGCAGAGCACGAGGATTTCATACTCATACGAGCTGGCGGCGGCCAGGCCGGGTGGGTTGCTCGCGCAAATCTCGGCGCCGTTGTGCCGTCGGCTGGCGGCTATCGTTAAGTAGCCGCAGCTGGCGGTCCATGGACCTGCGCTAGTGAGTCGGCGCCGCTGTTCCGTCCGACCACTGGGCTACCGGAACGAGGAACGTGGTTTCGGGCTCCGGAACTTCCCGATCGTCGAGGACCACGGGCGAGCCGGGAAGGTTGGCTCCCCAGCTTGCGGCCGCGACTTTCGGTACGTGAAACATCAGATGCGAATGCCAGTGACCCGCTTCATCGTTCAGGTACCCGTCCTTGGACATCATGAATGACATCGCGCCCGGCGCAGGCGACGGCAACTCCTTGCGGGCGACCGCGGCGCGGGTCTCATCGAGCATCTGGGCCTTGGTGTGCCCCGCCAGTACCAGCTTGGTCCGCCGCAAGGTGTAAGTGAGGATGGACTTCGACGCCGCCTGGTTGTAGCAAACCGGTCCTCTGATCTTCGGATTCCAGAATTCCGAGCTCGGGAACGGCGACATCCACGACCGCTCCACAACGCAGGTGAATCCGTTGCTCCCGTGGACGGCGGTCTCGTAGCCGTGTGGTTTGAGGATGAGAACCGTGGCCTTGTCCGAGATCTCAGTCGGCGCCGCGCTGCGCGCGAGCGCGATCTCGGCCTGACCATCGGGCATCAGGTACTCATCCAGGCGGGCCATTCGCTCATATGGCGTCCGCTCGCTCGCGGTGTCCGCCGCCGGCGCAACGGGGGCGGCGAAGCTCGAGAGCGCGCAGAGCGCCAGGCTCCGCGCCGTGGCTGCGGAACATCGAAATGCGTGTTTAGTGTTCATGCGATCTCCGCTTCATGCTCGAACGTAAGCCCATGCCTGCACTCCAGACGTGAGTGTCACTTGTACACGCGTGTACTCAGTTACTTCATACCGATCCGCGGCGGCAAGTTCTTCAGGCGTTATCTCAAACACCATCCCGGGCAGTTCATCCGCGGGACTGCTGCTGCGCTCGGCAATCGTATGGTGTGTCTTACCGCTGGTGGCGACCACGCCTTGATCGCGAATCGCGACCAGCGATGTTGAATACCCGGGCAGCGAGTCCGAAGATCCCGACAACTCCCGGCCAAAGGTTGCGAACTGGACCGCCCTGTCCCGCAGTGTCCCGTAGGAAAAGATCAGCACGGTAGCGTCCGATGGATAGGGCACTGGGTACTCCTGCGCCGCTTCAGACGAATTTTCGCGCGATCGTGCGGCGCCAGTGGTCGTACGCCTGGAATTCTCTGGCAGCGGCGTTGACTTGTCCACCGCCGTGAGCCCAGGACCGGGGTTGCAGCTCCACCCCGTGCAATTCTAAGATTCGTCCAAGGACCCCATGACTGAACCTCGCTACCGCTGGGTAATTGTCGCCGCCGGTGCGGTGATGGGCTGCATCGCGCTTGGCGCGATGTTCTCGCTGCCCGTGCTGCTGCGCCCGATCGTAGCCAGCACGGGTTGGTCTACAACTGGCGTGTCGGCCGCAATGACCGTCGGATTTCTCGCCATGGCGGTGGGGAGTGCCGCGTGGGGCTTTCTGAGCGATCGCATCGGGGCGCGTTGGACCTGCCTGATTGGCTCCCTACTAATGGGAGCCGGCCTCCAGCTCGCGAGCATGGCGCCATCGCTGGTCGGATTCCAATTTGCGTTCGGATTGTTGGTGGGCCTGGCGACCTCTGCGATGTTTGCGCCGATCATGGCCTGCGTGACAGGCTGGTTTTCGACGCAGCGGAGCCTGGCGGTATCACTGGTATCAGCGGGGTTCGGTGTCGCACCGCTGACGATGTCGCCGTGGGTCGCGCGGCTTGCGAGCACGCATGACTGGCGGCAGGTGCTTCATATCGTGTCGGTGCTGGTGGTGTCGGTACTGCTGCCGATCTCGCTGCTGGTGCGCCGACCGCCAGCGCTCGCGCAGGCGTCCGCACAGGGAGGCGATGCCGTGAGCCGGGAAGCTGCGATGCCTATCAGCCAGCTAATCCGATCGCCGCAATTCATAGTGTTGGTGCTCACCAATTTCTTTTGCTGCGCGACGCACTCCGGCCCCATCATTCACACTGTGAGCTATGCCGTGACCTGCGGTATCCCGCTGACCACGGCGGTTACAATTTACAGTGTGGAAGGCCTCGCGGGTCTCGGCGGGCGCATTGCATTCGGGCTGGCAGGCGACCGGTTTGGTGCGCGTCGCACGCTGATCGCCGGCCTCTTGATGCAGGCATTCTTCGCGGCGTCGTATTACTTTGCCAGTTCCTTGAACGTATTCTATGCGGTGGCCGTGGTGTTCGGATTTACCTACGGCGGCGTGATGCCGCTGTACGCGGTACTGGCGCGCGAGAACTTTCCGCTGCGGATCATGGGTACCGTAATTGGCGGCACGGCGATGGCGGGGAGCCTCGGGATGGCCACCGGCCCGGTGCTCGGCGGGTGGCTGTACGACACGTTTGGCAGCTACGGCTCCCTGTACCTGGTGTCCTGGGGGTTCGGGATTATTGCAGTGATGATGGCGATGACATTCAGACCGGTGCAGCAAGATCACCACGCCGCGGTCGCTGCGTAAGAACAGTCCCGGCCTCAATCTGGAGGGTCGTGAGCGCGCAGGAAAGTGACGGTCGCCTCCAGCATCTGCAGCCGGGTTTCGCTGCGGGATAACCAGTGATCCTCCTGCTTGAGGGTTACCAGTTCAACGTCCTTCTTATTGCGTCGCAGTGAATCGAATATGAGCTGACTCTGCTCGAATGGCACTACAGTGTCGTCGCGGCCATGGATGAGCAGCACCGGTACGTTCACCGCCTCGACATGTTTGATCGGGGAGATGGTGTCCAGCGCCGGATCCAAGCGACCTGAGACGCCCCAAAAGCGGTCCCAGTAGCGATTGGTACGTGTGGCGTCGACTCCCCCGCTCCCTTCCGACCGCTGCATCCGCGCGAGGTCGGACAGGCCGGCGACCGCGACGCCGCATCGATACACGCCTGGGTCCAGCGTTACCCCTGCCAACGCCGCGTAACCACCATAGCTCGCGCCCACGATGCAAACTTTGGCAGCATCGACGATGCCCTCCTTGACGAGATACCGCACGCCGTCGGAAAGATCGGTCTGCATCTTGCGGCCCCACTGGCCGAACCCGGCCTCGAGGAACTTTTGATCGACATTGGAGCCGCGGTAGTTCGGTCGCAGCACGGCGTAGCCCTGGTCGGCAAGTGCCTGCGACCACCAGTCGAATTGGGCCGTATCCCGGGCGGCCGGCCCTCCATGCGGGAGCACCACCAGGGCTAGTTTCTGCGGCGGGCGGCCGCGAGGCAGCGTCAGGTAAGCTGGAATCTCCAGCCCATCGGCGGCGGCATACGTGATTCGCCGCACTTCGTACGGACGGTCGATGCCGGCATATACCTCGCCGATCGGTATGGCCGCGGAATGGACCAGATCCACGAGCTCGTAACGATAGCCAAATCTTGCGCCTTCGACCAGCACCAGGATTTTCGAGAAATCACTCGATGCTGACAGGTATCGTACGCTGTCTCCGTCGAACGCGCTGACCAGTGCCTTCCAGCGTCCCTGCTTGACCGGATCGAAGAACACGTATTCCGGCACATCGCCCACATGCATGCCGCCGATCAGCCGGTAGGTTAAGCGATCTTCGATCGGTGCTTCGAACACGGTGCCCTCAACCATAGGGACACCTAAGACTCCGTCGTTCATGGACAACAGCCGCCATACCCAGTCGCCATTCTCGAGCGACTCGACCAACAGCGTATCCGATGTCGGCCCGAATCCGAGCACGTCGGGGATCTCGATCGCTGCGTGGCCCGATGCGACCTCTCGATAGCTGTCCCCTTTGAAGAGTCTGATGGCCCAGCGCTGAGCCTGCCCGTCGTACACTTCCTCTGCCGCAAGCTGTCCGTTGCCATCGACCAGGTACGACATGGTGTCGAATGATCCCATGCGCAGCGTAGTAGTGTGGCCCGTGGTCAGATCGCAGCGAAACAACGCCAGTCCCCGGTTGACGATCTCGCCCGGCACAAACAGTACGGTGTGCCCGTCAACACGTCTCACCATCACGGTGCCGGTGACCACGTTCAGGACGTTAGCATCCGTGCCGAGAGGATTACCGGGCAACGGACGAATTTCGTTCCGCGTGACATTATAAACGCGGAGCATGAACCACTCTTCCTTGAAACCGAAATTCGACGTCGTCGCCGAGGTGGTGAGGATCAAGTTGTCGTCGTCCGCCCAGGCGATGCTCCGAAGCTTCTCCTCGCCTGCGCGCACCCAACGGATCATCTTGCGATCCGCGACGGCGGCCACGACCACCAGCCGCAAGTTGCCCTCGGTGCGAATGTACGCGACACGCGAGCCGTCGGGCGAGAGTGCCACGTCCTCGACGCTGGGTAGGTGTCCGTAGACAGCCAGTGGCACGGCGCGCGCGCTGGGCGCGGCGAGCGTGAGCAACAGCGCGAGCAGTGATACGACCACCCGGGTGGCGCCGGGCGAATACGCTCGCTGCGCGCGAGGGGTTAACCAATACAGGTCTCGTATTCCAGATTCCATGTCCCCTGTTGGCTCCTGGATCGGTTGCACCCGCCGAAATTGTGGATCGGATGTCACCTTTAGGGTACCTGTCAAATCCGGCAGCGAGTCCCGGCCCGAGCCATGGCGGCATTGTTCAACACCACGGCGAGTTCGTTCATCAGGCTGTGACATCTCTCGACGAGGTCCCGCGACTGCCACATTTGCGATCAGGCACGCGCCACTGAGAGTAGCGAGACCCTCACTCCCAGCGGAGAGTAACTGCGCCCGGTGATGCGGCAAGGTGACATCGCACTTCGCGGCGTGCATAATCTTTCCATAAAAATGTTGCTAGTGCGCAACGCTTTGCATCTTTCAATTACCTGTCCGACGTAGCGCTTGTCGTCAATGCGCCATACGTATTAGAGGGAGACCTACACATGAAGCAGAAGAGCATTTTGATCACATCGGTCGCGCTCGCCGTCACAGGTAGTCCCCTGGTGGCGGCGGCGACAGATCAGGCGGCGGCTCAGGGCGGCGCCCTGGAAGAGGTGGTGATCACCGCGACCAAGCGCGAGTCGACGGTGCAGGACACCCCAATCAGCGTCACGGCGATCTCGGCGGCCGATATCGCCAACAAGGGATTGACCGACTTCAACAGCCTCGCGCAGACCGTGCCCGGCATCGCCATGCGCACCTCCGGACCCGGCCAGACGGAATTTGAGATGCGCGGCCTGAACTCCGCGGGTGGCAACGCTTCCGTGGTCGGCTTCTATCTGGACGAGACGGCACTGTCGTCGCCGGCCTCCGCCCAATTGGGCAAGGTCGTCATTGACCCCAACCTGTACGATCTGAATCGCGTGGAAATCCTGCGCGGCCCCCAAGGCACCCTGTACGGTTCAAGCTCCATGGGTGGCACGGTCAAGGTGGTGCCTAACGCGCCGCAGCTGGGTGTGTACACGGTCAGCGGCGAGACCGTCGTGTCCCAGACCGACTCGGGCGGAGGCACTAACTTCACGCAGAACGGCATGGTGAACCTGCCGCTGGGAACGCAGGTGGCCGTGCGCCTCGTAGGCTCGTCGGACTCGGAAAGCGGCTGGCTCAACCGTTACGTGTTCGCTGACGGTGCGGTACCGACGGATGGGGCGACCGGTGCCCGGCCGCCCGGTTTTTACTCTGCGCCACTGCAGGAAATCGCTCCCCAGGCCAATGCTTCAACGCTCGACTCATTTCGTGCCTCCCTGCTCTGGCGCCCCAACGACGACCTGTCCATTACCCCGGCATTCATGTGGCAGCACACGCACCAGGACGGCCCGAACGCCGTGGATGTGGACGGCACGCCCAGCCATCCGCAAGTACCTGCAGCCCAGGGACATTGGGAGATCTACGACACGCCCGAACCGCAAGATGACAGGTTCACGCTGGGCAGCCTCAAGATCGAATGGCAGACCGAGCACATGCTGATCACATCGGCCACGGGTGACTGGACACGCCGCACCCTGGTCTCCCAGGATGGCACCGAGGAGAACGCTGGCCCTTCGGGTCTGGGGTCTCTGGGAACAGCCAGTCCCTACGACACCTCCGCGGGGGGAGTCGGCCCGGTCGGCCCTGGGCCCTCGGGACCTGGCGTACAGGAGCGCGACGCCACACAACAATTCAGTGAGGAATTGCGCCTGACCTCCACCGACAAGGGACCGTTTCAGTGGCAGGCCGGCTATTACTATCAGCGCCTGAAATCCGAATGGGATATGTGGTCGGTCAATCCGCAGCTGATTGCGGATGGTGTCGGCAACGTCTACGTTGACTACATGCCCCAGACCATCACGCAGAACGCTCTGTTCGGTGAAGGATCGCTCGAGTTCGCCCAGGGATGGAAGGCGACGCTGGGACTGCGCGCTTATCACTATGAGTACACCCAGAGCAACAGTGAGTGGGGTGACTTCACGCCCTTCGGGTTCGCCAACCTCCTCAGTGGTGCGCCGACACCTGCAGGCAACATCGCTCCGTTCAACACCACGTCCTCGGGCAACGCGAGTGGCGTCAACCCGAAGTTTGATCTTTCCTGGCAGATGAATCCGCAGCTGCTGCTGTATGCCACTGCGGCCCGTGGCTTTCGCATGGGTGGCACCGACCAGCCCTTCACCGGCTACCTGACCACGGTGTCAGCCGCCGACTGCGGCGGCCCATCGAGTCTGGCCATAATCCTGCAGTGCGGCCTGCAGCAGAAACTGTCGGCGACACGAGCCACTCCGGGAGGCTACTTCGCCCCCAATGTGCAGTTCCCCAATGCCAGCGCGCAGGGTGTGCCTCAGTTCAAGTCCGATTCGGTGTGGAACTACGAGGTGGGAGAGAAGGGCGAATTCTTCGATCGCCAGCTCACGGTTAACTTTGATATTTACTACGAGCGCTGGAACAACCCTCAGCTCGCCACCAACGTCGGCGGCTTCGGGTACAGCGTCAACGGAGCGAATGCCAGTATTCTGGGGTCGGAACTGGAATTGTGGCTCAAGCTGCCAGCGGGTTTCTCGTTTGCCGGCAATCTGAGCTTGGCGGACAGCAAGTTCCTGTCTGACAGCGCCATCACCGGCTACCAGTCGGGCACGGCCATACCCGATTCGCCGAAAGTCACCTCGTCGGTGACCCTGCGCAACGTGCAGCCGCTCACCGGCGAGTTCCAGCTGATCAGTTCGCTGTCCTACAACTACATTGGCGAGCGCACCAACGCTCCTTACGGCGAGACCATCACGCTGTTCAACATGAATCAGCTACTGGTGCACTTGCCTGCCTACGGGCTGATGAACCTGCGCGCCGGCGTCAAGGCCGACAATTGGTCGTTCAATCTGTTTGCGAACAATCTGCTCAACAAAGAGGCGCTGCTGGATACGCAGCCGCAGATCAACCTTCAGTCCGCGGCCTTCACCCGCTATATCGTCAATCAGCCACGTACCTACGGTTTGGATGTGAACTACAGCTTCGGCCGCCGCTGAGGGCCGCCACAGCACGCGCTTGGGTCGGGACGGGTTGCGACAACGCAACCCGTGCCAGCCGCGTTGGCATTGGAGCCACGCCTGACGGCGGCGCTGGGCATGCAAGCGCAGCTGCAGCTCGACAAGAAAGATTACGTCGGAGCGATCGGGACCGTGACGGATGCCATTAACGCCGGTAGCGACGACGCCGCTCTGAGGATGAGGCGCGCCATTGCCTATGTCAGAAATTCACAATCTGATCTCGGCCAGCAGGACATTGTTGCTGCGCGTGCGGCCGCGCACACCCCTCAGGTTCACAACACGCTTTGCTGGATGCTCGCAATAGCGACAGTGGCGCTCGATGATGCGCTGCAGGAGTGCGATGCAGCTCTGACACGTGGCCAGGAACCAGCTTATCTGGACAGTCGAGCCCTGGTGCTGTATCGAATGCGGCGCTATGACGATGCGATTGCGAGCTACGATGCCGCGCTGGCGAAGAGGCCGGGGCAGGCGAGCTCGCTATATGGACGGGGGCTAGCCAAACGCGCACGCGGCGATAATCCGGGGGCGACGCCGATATACACGCTGCGATCAATGCCGATCAGCACGTCGCCCGATGACATAGCGGCCGACGCTAGGACGCCCTGAGCAGTCAGCGGTGCTGGTTTTTATAGGCGACCCGAGTTTTTTTAGTCGCCGGAGATCGAATCAGTCGGGTATCGATGGTTCTAGGGCCTTACAAATCAGTCGCTTACAGCGCTTGCCGCCCCTCTCCCCAGGCTCACCACGGCACCTTTACGGCACACCCGATCTCACTTGGTCACGTTACGGTTACAAGGCTGTATTTATGGATAGTTGACCACAGTTGCCTGAGGGATATATTTATAGTTGTTGAAGTTTTCAACAAGAGAGGCGCGTCGTGGCAACGGTCAATTTCAGTGTCCCCGATGAGGTTAAAGAAGCCTTTGACAAGGCCTTCGGGGACCAGAATAAGAGTTCAATCATCGCTGATCTGATGCGACGGGCAGTCCGGGAACGGCAACTCAGAATCAGGCGCGAGAACTTGTTTCGCCAAATGGGTGCCGCGAACGCAAAACGCCCGTTGTTCACGGCCGGTCAGATTCATAAGACCCGCTCAGCTGGACGACCGTGACAGTCGTGCTCGATGCAAGCGTAATCCTCAAATGGCTACTGGAAGATCCTGCTCGCGAGCCAGACACCGACAAGGCGTTCGCTGTCATCCAATCGGTAGTTCAGGGCGAACTTGAGATCCTACAACCCACGCATTGGCTGATCGAAGTGGCATCAGTTGTCGCGCGCTTGAGCCCCCAGACCGCGATCCGAGATGTCGAAATGCTGGCAGCAATGCAATTGCCTACCAGCGATGACCCTAACGTCACGCGGCGAGCGACGATCCTCGCGATCGAAAGCAACGCTCATCTGTTTGATGCGCTCTACCACGCGGTTGCGCTTGAGCACGAAGACGCATTACTTGTGACGGCTGATGATCGGTACCGTCGAAAAGCAGCACACTATGGAAAGATTGCGTTGCTGCGCGACTGGGACAGCGTCTCATAGTGCGAGGATTGGAAGTACCGGCACATCCCCGGCACAGCCAATCCCGATTCGCCGCGACGGCCTGCGCGCGCCAGCTTCCGTGCCGTGCGCGCAATTAGAGGTAACCCGCGCCCTACCCCGGCGGCGAAGCTCTCGGACTTCTCCACAGCAAGGGCGCCCGGGTTGGTTAGATAGTTATTGAGAATGCAGCCCTGCCGCGCGAATTGCGCCGGATTTTAAGCGATGCCCCGATTGCGTGCCGACGCAGCCACAATGACAAACTCGCCCGGAATGCGGTAGATGCGGTCCAGATTCCGCCATGTCCCGATGGCGTCAAGGTAGCGGGTGCGTGCACATCGAGCATAGGCCCTGCCATCTCCTGGTCGGAGGGTGTGTCCGCTTCTCCGACCACCGCAGCATCCAGGTTAGCAGCGGGCCCTTGGGCTCTTTCTTGGTCGGCATGGTCGGCCATTCATCTGCTCTGAGTTAGCGTCCCGAACTGGCCGCCAGCCGTCCGCTGAGACGCTCTGAGTCGGTCACCTTGCGAGGCCGAGAAACACGGTCAAAGCGCGATTTAGTCTGACTACGTCCTCATCGTTGAGTTTTCCGATTCGCTTGCCGAGTCGCGCCTTCGGAACGGTGGTGACCTTGTCGACCATCAAGCGTGAAGCGCTCGAAAGACCATTTCGATCGGTCGGCTCAATCAGCATCCGCAGCAATGGTGCTTCAGTCGGGTCGGTCGTGAACACGCAAAGAGTTATGGAACTTGTAGAATCAAAACGATCTTCCTGCACAATCACTGCTGGGCGAGGCTTGCCCGCGTTCGGGCCGCCGCCCGACACCGTCCATACCTCGCCACGCTTCATTCGACAGCGTGATCAGAAATAGCATCAATGAATCCCCGATCGCCCTTCGCTCGCGCGCTGGCAGCAACAGCCTTGGATTGTTGACGCGCGGCCCGCGCAAAGGAACGTGCGCGGACATCCGGCACCCAGATCTGAACCGGCCGCAACCCCTGTGCACGCAGGCGCTCTCGGTGCAGACGCACCTTATCTCTCGATGGACGAGGGGTATTAAGCATGGCATTGTCCCAGACGGTTACATGTAACCTAGCAGAGCGACACGAGCGGCGTAACTGTGCGTTGCAACCGGCCCACGGTGTCAGCGGTGCGCCAGGACGGCCAGCTTGCTGTGCGTTCGCGCGGCCTCATCATCAGTGAGATTTCGCGCGTCGGTCCTCAATTGTTTGACGAGCGCAAGGAACTGCGCCGGCTCCAGCGCCGGGCTGAAGTGAAATCCCTGGTACTGATCGCATCCCAGTTCAGCCAGCAAGGCGAGCTGCTCTGGTGTTTCCACGCCCTCCGCAATCACTTTGAGGTGCAGGCTGTGTGCCAGTGAAATGATCGCCTGCACAATCGACGCATCCTCCGGACGACGAGTCATCTGATCGACAAAGCAACGGTCGATTTTCAACTTATCGATTGGAAAGCGGCGCAGGTAGCTCATACTCGAGTAACCGGTACCGAAGTCGTCGACCGATACCAATACCCCCATGCGACTGATCGCCTCCAGTATTTGAATCGACTCCTCCGCATCGCTCATGACCGCGCTTTCGGTCAGTTCGACCTCGAGCAACTGCGGATTCAAGCCTGACGCTTCCAGTGCCCGGCGAATCTGGTCCACCAGGTTGGCGAGCCTGAACTGTGAGGGTGCGAGGTTAACGGCGACGCGTAAGGGCGGCAGCCCTTCACACTGCCACGCCTTCGCCTGGCGACAGGCTTCAAAAAGGACCCACTCCCCGATGCCATCGAGCAGGCCACATTCGTCCGCGATCGCAATGAACTCGTTTGGCGGCACCAGGCCGCGCTGCGGATGCCGCCAGCGGATCAGGGCCTCGGCGCTGTTGACCCGACCGGTCAAGGTGTCGACTTTGGGCTGGTAGTGCAATTCAAACTGTTTGTTCCTTAGGGCTTCGTGCAGCTCACTTTCAAACTTCACACGGTCCTGCGTCATCGTACTCATGCCTTCGGCATAGCACTGCAGGTTGTTGCGACCGCGCTCTTTGGCGCTGTACATGGCGGCGTCGGCTCGCGCCAGCAGCGTGTCTACGCTTGCCCCGTCCCGCGGGTAGAAAGCGATGCCGATACTCGCGGACATGTGCACATCGATGCCGAGCAGTAGCAGGGACGGTTCCATTACCTTGATCGCCCGCGCACCGATCTCGACCGCCTCCGCATGTGTGAGGGGCCCGTCAAGTAGGACCACGAACTCGTCGCCCCCCACACGGGCCGTCGTGTCGACGGCGCGAACCGCGCTCTTTAGCCGCTGCGCCACTTCCCGCAGCAACTCATCGCCCGCCCGGTGCCCCAGCGAGTCGTTGATAAGCTTGAATCTGTCAAGGTCGATGACGAGGACCGCGAATTCGTGTGAGTGCCGTTGCGAATGGGCAATGGCTTGGGCAATGCGGTCATCGAGCAGCATGCGGTTCGGCAGTCCGGTGAGCACGTCGTGCGAAGCGATATGCCTGAGTTGCCGGTTCGCCGCCTCGAGACCGCTGGTGCGATCGGTGACGACCAGCTCGAGGCTTTCGACGTGGCGCTTAAGTGCACAGCCATTCTGCCACTTCTGGCTTAAGGCGCTCGCACACTGGAGTATCTCGATCGGCTCGAAGGGTTTCTTGACGACGATGAGCTTGTCCGAGTGCCCGAGTCGCGCCAGTAGCTCCAGCCAGTCGTAGTCTGTGTAGGCGGAGCAGATGACGACCTGTACGTCCGGGTCGATTTTCCACAGCTGCTCGACGGTCTCGAGTCCATCCCAACCGGGCGGCATTCGCATGTCGACGAAGGCGACCGAGTATGGACGGCCCTCGGCGAGAGCCGCACGCGCGCGTTCGACGCCGTCCTGACCCTGCATCGCCGAATCCATATCGAATCTCGGGCGCGCGGTGTCGGGCTTGTGCTCGCCGAACAACCCCGCTTCGGCCTCCGACGTCAGCGAGTCCTTGTCAACTACGAGAATCTTGCGGTAGTCCGCATGAATGGCCGGATTGTCGTCGATCACAAGGATGCGATGTGTCAGCAGGTCGGGTTCATTGGGCATCGAGCGACTCCGACGACGAGAACGGCAACGTTAGAGTGAACGTGGCGCCCTGGCCGGGACCGGCGCTTTCTGCGTGCAATGAGCCGCCCAGTGCCTTGGCCGCAAGGGCGCTGCTGTGCAGTCCGAAACCGTGGCCGTCCGGGCGAGTCGTGAAGCCATGATTGAAGATTCGGTTCATGTTTTCCTTGGGGATTCCGACCCCCGTATCAATGACGGAGATCAGAGCGGAATCGTTCGCTGCTCGAACCCGGACGGTAACGCGCTTTTCGCCGGCCTTCGCTTCGTCGCAAGCGTATTTGGCGTTGCGAATCACGTTCACCAGGATCTGTAGCACCTTGTGCTTGTCGACCTGGATCGACGGTACGTCTGCGAAATCGCGGATGAGCACCACCCCATGACGGCTGAAGGCCCCCTCATTCATCCGCAAGCTGTCCTCGACCAGCACGCGAACGTCGAGCGTATCGACTACGCCACGGCGTCTCGCGTAGCTTTGCTGCATTGCGACGATTTCCTTGATGTGCTCTACATTACTGCGTAGCGCCGACAATTCAGCGGTGGCTGTATCACGCTCGCGGACGAGATCCAATGCAAGCTTCTGCAGATAGGGCACCATGTGCTTGCCTTGAGCACCCGCCAGGAAGGTCGCCAGATCGTGCGCGTGATCGCTCAGCAGTGCAGCGGCCCGCGCGAGCCCGGCGCCCTTCGATTTCTTGATGCCCTCGGCGAGCAGGCTTGCCGAGACGTTCACGCTGTTGAGTACGTTGCCGACGTTGTGCAGGACATTGGTGGCCACTTCCGCCATGCCCGCCTGCCGAGATGCAACAAGGAGTTGCTTGTGTACCTGCTCGAGCTCCTGTTCAGCGAGGCGCCGTTCGGTGATGTCCTGGACCACCGCCACCGCGCCGAGTGCCTGTCCGGCTGGTCCGATTAGCCGCCGCGCGCTTGAGAGCGCCGTGCGCGCGATGCCCTGCGGTGTAACGATGATAAACTCGACGTCGCTGATCTCCTCACCGCGCAGCGCGCACGCCAGTGGGCGGTCCTCGGGCGGTACCGGCGTCGTGCCATCCAGCTGATAAACCAGAGATGTGACGGGATAGGCGCTGCGGGCTTGGGCGCCGGTGTTCTCCGTGGGAATTCCAAACAGTTCGACCGCCGCGCCGTTGTAGTGCGTCACCTGCCCGGTGACGTCGCAGGCAAGAAGAGCGAGCGGCAGCTCGGCGATCACGGCAGCGAGCAGCGTCTGGTTTTGCAGCAGCGCCTCCGCCATCTCCTTGCGCGCAGATATGTCGCGCACGAATTCAACCGAACACTCAGCTTCAGCGCCGCCGCCATGAACGAGCGAGGTACTCACGCGAACCCACAGCGCGCTGCCGTCCTTGCAGACGTAGCGCTTCTCGATATCCAAATGCGTTAGCTCTGCGCCCCACAGACGCTCGAGGCCCGCGGTAGTGGACTCGAGATCCTCTGGGTGCGTGAGGTTGGCGATGGACCTGTAATTGAGTTCTGCCGCATCGAAGCCGAGCATCGAGCAGAATGCGCCGTTGCAGTGACGGAAGCTACCGTCGCGGTTGGCATAGGCAATGCCCACTGGTGCCTGATCGACGGTATTGCGGAATAACGCCTCAACTGGCCTGACGTCGCCGGCTATCCTGAATAGCCCAGTGACCTCGGAGCTCTCACCCGCAACGAGTTCGGCACTGTTGGTTTCCATTGAAGCCCTCGATGGCTCGGGTGAGGGGACCCCGCGTCCGACACGCGGGACTCATTTGTGAATGGCTCTATCCGCGTTTGTCGCGTTGGCAGACCGCCATATAACAGAGTGCTTGGTATTACAGCACGGGACGCCGCTCTTGACGGCGAAGCAGGTCGCATCTGCCCTCTAAAGCCCAACGCTACTTAGTGCACGACCTATGAAATCCGAGGTCGGTAGGAGTCTTAAAGGAGCTGACGCTGCGCGCGAAGCCCGGCGGCGAGTGCCGCCCCTTTTTGGACTCCAGATTGAATGTTACATAACTCGTTGTAGATATTACTGTGTGCAGTGGCCAGCTGGCGAAAGTGCAGTCGACGGTCCGGTGTTGGCCGGGATCCGCCGAAGCGGTAAGCCGCGCGTATGTCCGCAACTTCTGCGCGTTGCGCTGTCAGCTTAGTCAGCCGCGGCCGATAATCTGACCGAGATCGCGATTCGAGGCCCCGAGCGCCAGACGCGATTGCACCATCAGATCGAGCGAGACGGTCGGATCACTTAGCGCTTCCGACCTTCCAGCCCTTTGCTTCGAGGCGCTTTCGCTTTTCGGCTCTCATCGCCGTAGTCCCTGGTTCTTTTTCGGCAAATTCGAATGATCTCACCGAGCGTCCTCTCGGTTTTCTTGGCAAAGACAGCCAAGATCAGGATGGCATCGGCATCAAGACGATACATCAACCGCCGCGTTCGGCACTCGTCATTGACCCGCAGTTCATGGCACGAAGCTGCGATCGATGGCACCTGTCCGTTGTTTCATTGCCGTCTTCCGTCAGCTATCCGTTGGGAACAACGCCTCAGTTTGGTCCACGGCGCGGCTTATTTGCTGGTCTATCGAAAACATTCTGGGACACCGGGGACCTCAGCGGCAATAACATCGCGGCTATGACGAGGAAATGTGAAGTTGGGCGCTCGCCCCTCGCCGCGGCACTGCTGGACGTGTGGTCAAGCGACGCGATCGGAACCTCGCCTGAGCGATCGATCGCCTTACGCGAGGGCGCGGTTTCACAGCGCTCTTGACGAGCGACCACGGCGCGACAGCCGGGACCAAACGAGAACCGCCGCTTATTGATGCGATGCGCGCGTAACCACATAGCTTGAGTCCCCGTAACGTCAGTGCGAGGAAACGAGAAAGCTCAGTCGTATCAGGCGACCTTCTCTGCGCAGCACTAGGTTCCTACCCGCCGGGGGTGTAGCATCGGAGAGATTCTTCGCGGCAGATTAAATCCAGTAAACGATGCGGATCTGTCTGTCCAATAAGGCCACGCGCAACCTGATCGCCGGGGTGATGCTGCTCGGGTTCGCCGCCCGCGCGCTCGTTCCGCAGGGCTTCATGCCCGCGAGCGATAGGCCCTTCTCGGTGCAGATCTGTCCCGAGGGCTTGCCTGCGCAAGTGCTGATGCCGCCTGGGCATCATCATCACGGTGGACCCCATTCATTCTCCGAGCACTGCGTGTTCGGGGCTGCGTGCCCTAGCGGGCCGCCATTAAATCCTTCTGTGCATTCAGAATGGTCGCCCGCCGAGCTTGCGCACGATCCGCCGTGCACCCCGGTCGCAAGTGTTATCCGACTGGTCTACCTCCCGCACGTCCGCGGACCTCCTCCCACAGCCTGACCTGATCATCATCCGCTGGAGCTTCGTCCAGCATCCATCGCGAGCGTACCGGTGAGCGGGCGCTCTCGAAGCTGTGCTTGCCTAGGGTAACGGGAGAGTTTCCATGGGTAGCGCTCATCAGAGCGCGCCGACGGTCGTGTCCGCTCGCGCCTCGCATCATTCTGTTTCGGTAAGAGAGCGCATCAAGCGCCTGTCACTGTCGATGATCGCCATCCTCATAGGCGCGGCGTTGCTTTCGCCTCCCTGCCTGCGCGCGGCGGACCTCGGTGACGTGCACGGTGTGGTCCATGATGCGCGGCACCGTCCCATACCCGCCGCCGCGGTGGAGCTCAAGGCCGCCACGTCGGCCTGGTCGCGCAGCACGCAGAGCGGCGCCGATGGCGAATTTGCGTTCACGGGGGTGCCACTAGGCGACTATGTTCTGACCATCAGCCAAAGCGGCTTTGTCACGACGGCACTGCCTGTGACCGTGGTGGCAGGCGCCGCCCCATCCACGCACGTGCAGCTCGGCGCGGGCGAGTCCTTGGAGACGGTCACCGTGAGCGCGGCCCAGCTGCCCACCGCTGACTCATTCACACCGACCACGCTGGTCGATCGCCAGGATATCCAGCTCACTCCTGGGGCCGATCGCAGCAACAGCCTCGCCATGATCACCGATTACGTGCCCGGTGCCTACTTTGTGCACGACCAGCTGCATGTGCGCGGCGGGCACCAGGTGACCTGGGACGTCGACGGGATCGAGATTCCTAACACCAACATCGCCAGTAATCTGGGACCGCAGATTGATCCGAAGGATATCGACTACATGCAGGTCGAGCGCGGCGGGTATGGCGCAGCCGAAGGCGATCGGACCTATGGCGTTTTTAACGTGGTGCCTCGCACAGGGTTCGAGCGCGATAACGAAGCCGATCTATGGGTCAGCGGCGGCAACTTTGGGCAGACTAACGACTACGTCAGCGTCGGCGGCCACACAGACCGCTTTGCGTACTATGCGAGTGTAGACGGCAACCGCAGCGATCTCGGGCTCATGACGCCGGTCGCGCAGATCATTCATGATGCTGAGGACGGCTATGGCGCCTTCTCGAGCCTAATCTATAACTTCACGCCGGAGGACCAGTTTCGCCTGGTGGTCTCCGCAAGGCGCGATGACTACCAGATCCCGAACATGCCGGGGCAGCTCGCTGGCGATGTGCAGCGCGAGGCCGACGCCTTTACGCTCCTCTCGTGGGTGCACACCCTGAGCAGTTCGGCCGTGCTCACGAGCTCGCTCTTCTACCACTACAATCGTGCCGATTACGACGGAGCATCGTGGGATTATCCGATCAGTACCACGGCCCAGCGCTCATCGACCTACTTTGGCGGGCAGGAAAGCCTGCATATCGATGCGGGCCGCAACACTTTTGACGCGGGTATATACGGCTTCGGTCAGTACGATAATCAATTCTTCAACATTCTGTTCAACGACGGGAGCTTCTCCCCGGTCGTGCAATCGCTCAGGCCCGACGGCAACGTCGAGGCGGCGTGGGTCCAGGACACCTTCCGGCTCACTGAGTGGCTCACGCTCTCCGCGGGCCTGCGACAGACACACTTTCAGGGCCTCATCACCGAAAGCGCGACCGATCCGCGACTGGGAGCGACGATCAAACTTCCCGTGCTGGGCTGGGTAATGCGGGGATTCTGGGGAAAGTTTTATCAACCCCCACCCCTTGAGACGATCTCTGGGCCGTTACTGGCGTACGCCCAGAGTAGCGCCCTGGGATTTCTGCCGCTGCACGGCGAACGCGACCGGGAGTATCAGGTAGGCCTGACCATTCCGGTGCAAGGTTGGACGATCGATGTCGATCGCTTTCGTACCGAGGTGCAAAATTTCTTCGACCATAACCCGATCGGCAACTCGAACGTATTCCTTCCGATCACAATCACGGGAGCATTGATCGAGGGCAACGAGCTCACGGTGCGCTCGCCCCGCTTCTGGGCAAGTGAACAGGTATACGTCACGTATTCCAATCAGACGGCTGATGGCACCGGAGCCATCACCGGCGGTCTCACCGACTTCTCGCCACCAAGCGGTTATTACGCGCTCGATCACGACCAGCGCAATACACTCAATGCCGGCTTTCGCGCTGACCTGCCGTGGCAGGCCTACGCTTCCATGAATGTCTACTTCGGCTCCGGCTTCTCCAACGGCGACGGGCCTCCGAGTCATCTACCAAGCAATGGAGCGCTAGATCTCAGCCTCGGTAAGGCGTTCAACGCGCGTCTTTCGGCGTCACTTACCGTGCTGAACGTCACCGACAGACACCTGCTGGTCGACAACAGCCTCACCTTCGATGGATTTCATTGGAACTACCCGCGTCAGATCTACGGGGAGATCCACTACAAATTTGGCTACTAAGGGGCGGTGACTGGCCGGCGCGGTCGTATTCTTGTTGGGGATTCGCTGATTTTTGAGGGCGGATTCAATCGATGAGTGCAACACCATCTGATCTAACATGGCAATAAAAGGTGGTGCCAATGCTAAAGGAAGGACGTCCCGGGCTCACTGAGGAGCAGAAGGCCGACATGTGGCGCAGATGGAAGGCCGGATATTCCATTCGCGAGATCTGCCAGGCGCTTAGGTCGCGCGCCCTCGACGGTGAGCCGGGAGGTCGCCCGGCACGGCGGGCGCGCACGCTATCGGGCCAATCACGCTGACTATCAGGCCTCAGTGTCGGCGCTGCGGCCCAAGCCCTGCCGGCTGGCTCTGAACGGTGGGCTGCGCAGGGTGGTGGCGAGTAAACTGGCCCTCGAGTGGTCGCCCGAATTGCGAGAAGTCATCGAACGCGCACGCAAGCTCGGACCCGACATCCGCAGGAAGCTCATCTGCAACCTGCAAGGCAAGCCCTTTACCGAAAGCGGATTCCGCTCGAATTGGCACCGTCTGATCCAGACCGGACTCAAGGGGCGCAAGAAGAGCAATGGCGAAGTCTCCCTGGAGCCGGTCATCACGGAGTCCTTCACGTTCCGCGACCTGCGGGCGAAGTCGGGTAGCGATGCCGAGGATGTGCAGGAGGCGAACGATCGCCTCGGGCATGATGACCTGCGTACGACGCAAGTCGTGTATAGGCGCAAGCCGAGGCACGCTCGGGCGGGACGAAAGGTGGCAACGTGAGGAGCGGTCAATTCGGGCGCCTCAGCCTGCTCGCGCGGTCGACCGGTGAAACAAAAAGTGACCGCGAATATTCCACAGCATCGTTTGACGACGAACTATTAAGACATTGATTTTATGGTGGCCAGGGGTGGAATTGAACCACCGACACGCGGATTTTCAGTCCGGGTCCGAAACACGCCTAACCACGTGATGCGAAAAGAATTATCCCAGGCGAACCGTGGAATATTTCGAGCACTTACGCCGAGATAAGTACCTGCTTCCGATGGATACGGCCTCGAAATATTCCACAACGACGCGCACCGAGGATTTGTCTGGGGGTTCCCTGCGGTGTTACCATAGTAGTACCTCTCCTGTGGAGTAGTTATGCCTAGCCCAGTAGCAACTACACTTAAGATTGCCGCTGACCTCAAACGTCGGATCGTGGCGGCGGCCAAAGCAGCTGATAAATCACCCCACGCGTTTATGCTGGAGGCGATCGAGAACCAAACTCGACTTGATGAACAGCGCCGTGCATTTATTGCTGAAGCGGTCGCTGCGCGTTCCGAAGCGCTCACGAGCGGCGAGGGTTTCGCGGCGGTGGATGTGCATCGTTACATGGCAGCTCGAGTTCGCGGCGACCGGGTAACGCGACCGAAAGTGCGAACGTGGCGGAAGTAGTCTACTCGCGACATGCATTGACCGACCTGGAGCGATTGACCGATTTTCTCGTCGACGAGGCACCAACGGCTGCCATCGCAGCGATTGACGTCATTCGCGATGGAATCGAGATTCTTGGGCGACATCCACTGGTCGGCCGGCCATGCGAGGAAGGGCTGAGGGAACTCTTAATCTCCTATGGCAAGAGTGGCTATGTGGCGCTCTATAGTTATGAGCAACGGCACGATGTGGTGTTAGTACTCGCCATTCGTCATCAACAGGAAGCCGGCCATTCGACATAGGTGCCGACGATTTCCGCAACGCGGCTCGATATGACCAGGCGCTTCCTCGCCCTTGCTCTTGTCCATGGCGCCACTTCATTCGTTGCCGCGGCACACGCCGTGCAGCTCGCCAGTTCGAGCCTCCTCATCCGGCCGCAGCCGCCCACTTTGAGTCGTTCGACCGCGCGAAATGCAGGTCTATAAGCCGTCATTCGCAGCGGGCGGTAAAATGATCGGAATGCAACCCAGGGCAGATCCCAGAACTTTTTCAAGTGTGTCCCGTAATGAAATGATTTTAGAGGAGACGCAGCATGAACCGATTCACGGGCGGTTGCCTGTGCGGCAACGTCCGAATTGTGGCATCGGGACTCCCATACCGCGTCGGCCTTTGTCACTGTCTCGACTGCCGCAAGCATCATGGGGCCCTTTTTCACGCATCCGCGGTGTTCAGTCAGGATGCAGTGACTATCGATGGCGAAACACGCGACTACGCTGGGCGGTTTTTCTGTCCCCGTTGCGGTTCGCCCGTATTCGCACGCACCGCAGACGAAATCGAAGTGAACTTAGGATCCCTGGATGCTCCTGACCAACTGATGCCAACCTACGAAAGCTGGATCGTCCGTCGCGAGTCCTGGTTACCGCCGTTTCCGCTCACGAGACGATACGACGGCGATCGTGACGCCCCGGGTCGCTTTGAGGGGTAGGTAAACGTGGCTTCGGGATTTCGGATACGGGCATAAGTAATGGATTTCGGGCTCGCCGGGAAGGTAACCGGAGGGGACGAGATTCATGAGGAAGCCGAGACGTAATCATTCCGCGGCGTTCAAGGTGCGGGTGGAAGTTTGGATTTTGAACTGCTCTGAAGCGGTATCGGCGAGCGCCGGTTCAGGGTCCAGGCCGAGTGAAAACTCAATGAGCCAGAAATTGTTGCTCCGGTACGCGCACTAAACAGACTCTCGAATTGCCCAAGTGCATCAGAACAGCACGTACGTGCCCCATTTCATGACCACGTCATACGCTCGCCGACGTTTTCACACAGCCTAGGTCAACAGCGGACAGACGTGGAGGGGTGAGCTGATTCGCTGAATTATCTGGGGCGAATCCGGCGCCCATTCGTCGCAGTCGTTGCGCGAAGATGGCCGCGTCAAAAGGCCCTGCCCATCACTCGGGACGGGACCCAAGTGGCCGCACTGCCGTGTACAGGAGCACCAGGATGAGATAACCGGGAATATTCCACGCAATCAGCGTTTATCCCACACTCGGTGTGGACACCATGGCTCTAAATCATTGATTTAGTGGTGGCCAGGGGTGGAATTGAACCACCGACACGCGGATTTTCAGTCCAGGTCCGAAACCCCTTCAACCCACTGATCTTGCAACGGTTTAATGACCCAGATCATGGAATATTCTGCGCGGTTACACCGAGATAGGTACCTGATTTCCATAGATACGGCTCGATATCATTCCATGACTGATGACGCGCTCGATCATCACCTGTCTTGTACAATTGTACATGTGATAGACTGAGACCTATGGAGATCGTCATCGATACTTCCGCCGTTCTTGCAGTCGTGGGAGAGCAGCCGGAAAAGGCGGAGCTGGTCCGATTGACGCGAGGCACAGCGCTCGTAGCCCCAGCCTCGGTCCATTGGGAGGTTGGCAACGCGTTGTCCGCCATGTTCAAACGCAAGGCAATAGGCTTAGACACCGCATTAGAGCTGTTGGATGCCTACGCTGCCATACCCATTCGGTTGATTGCAATCGCGTTAAAGCAAGCGATGGAGTTGTCGGCGAGACTGAACGTATACGCCTACGATGCGTACGTCATCGCGTGCGCTGTGAATCAGAAAGCTCCGCTACTCACCCTTGACAGGGGATTGATCGAGCGTGCTCGTGAGCTGAAGCTTGATGTGCTGGAGGTAAATGTTCCATGAAGGCTTATACCTATTCTGAGGCGCGGGAAAACTTTGCCTCGGTGCTCGAGGAAGCGGAACGCGATGGCGCAGTCGAGATTCGCCGGCGCGATGGCGCGATCTTCAGGATCTCGCCGGCGCGAAAATCCAAGGCCTCGCCGTTGGATGTGAAGGGCGTGAAGCTGGGCGTACGAACAGCTGATCTTGTCGCCACCGTGCGCGAAGGACGTGAGCGTCAATAGTCCCCTCTAAGCCGCCACGAATCATGCCGGTCGCGAGGCCCATCCTTGTCTTTAATACGGCGCAGCAGCCGAGTTCGAACCGAGGAACTCGGCCGCTTGTCTCGTAAACGAGTCGTGAAACTGAAATAGAGAGCCGTGCCCAGAGTCCGGATACGTCAACAGGACGGCATTCGGCAGATTCTCACTCAGCCAGTACGAATTGCGGACGGGAATCATCTCGTCGTGCACCCCATTTACCACGAGCGTGGGTTGACCGATCGTCTTGAGCGTCCCGAACCGCTCCCCCGTTACTGACTCCCAATCGCGAAAGGCGGCCATCTGCGCTTGCGCGATGGCGGGCCCGGCGACGGGCTCGCGATCCTGCGTGCGTTGCATGAGACGCTTGATGAATGCGTCCGCCGCGGCCTGGCTCGACGCGGTCGGCGCAAAGAAAATCTTGCCCAAGACCGAGTAACCACGAAGCCTTGGATCGTTGAGATGGACCTGTAAGTTCGGCTTTTCGAGATGCATGATGTCTTCTCCGCCTCGAGGCGCCGTCCCCACGAGGATCATTCTGCGAAAGATGGTCGGTCGATCGAGCACCATTTGCTGCGCGATCATGCCCCCGAGCGAGTAGCCCAAAACATCGCATCGACTCAGCTGCAGCGCATTCAGAAAAGCGAACACATGCTGTGCCATGCCGGCGATCGTCGCGGGGACCGAACCGGTCGATCGCCCGACGCCCGCGCTCTCAAAGAGGATCACCTCTCGTCCCCGCGCCAACGGATCGGTCACGGCCGGGTCCCAATTGTCGATCGTGCCGGTAAAGTGCTGCAGAAAAAGAAGCGGAGCGCTCGGGCCGTCGCCGAAACGGCGAAAGGCGTAGCGTTGCTGACCGACCTCGAGAAATTGCGTGACCGCTGTGACGTTACTCGGTGTCATTCGGATCTCCGAACTGTTTTACATCCGACGGTTATGCACGCGTATTCCGATTCCCTGGGCGTGGCTTGCTTGGTGGCGATTCGGCCAGAACACAGCGACCTCTATTTGTGGAGCTGCTCCAGCGCTCCGACCCAGTTCTCTACGTGATAGGCAGATGCAAGTTTTCCGCTCTTCACTGTAAACACATCGATCGACATGGTTTTAAAGCTCTTGCCCGTCGGCTTCGCTCCAAACAACTCGCGCTCAGGCGTTCCGGTCGCTTCGCCCCGCACTACGATCTGGTCGCCCGAAACCAATATGTCCTTGATTGTCCATTCCAAATCCGGAATCGCCGCGCCCATTGATTTGAAGATTCCTGCCAATTGCCGCCGGTCAAGCCAGTCCTCATTGGTCGAATACGATCGATATTTGGGATCGGTAGCCTTCTCCAGAAGGGCCGTCACATCCTTCTTCGCCGGCTGATTTAGTGCTTCATAGAGCGGCGCCACAATCGTTCGCGCCTGTTCGGCTGTGAGTGCAGTGGCAGCACCAGCAATTGGCTCTGGAAAAGCATCGCCGAACATGGGTCGTCCACTCAAAGACTCCGTACGCGTCGCTTCATCCTGAAGGACGTCCCAGTGCTCCATGAGCATGCCGTCCTTCACGACCAGGATGTCAGCAGCGACCCAGTGGTGTGACCGACCGTTACCGGAAAAGCGGCCGTGCAACATCACAAGGTTGTTTTGCGCGAAGATTAGAGAGTTCTCATATCGGAGCGTCATAGGGGCGGCCCGGACCAGGTCGAAAAGCCCGTCCCGCCCCGGTGGTATGTGGGCGCTGTGCTGGATGTAATCAGGCGACCAGAACTTCTCAGCTGCTTGGTAGTCACGCTTGTTGAACAAGGTCTCGAACGCTTCCAGCACAATCTTCTTGTTCTGTTCAGGCAAATAGCTGTTCATACGTGCCCCTTCAGCTCGTGTTCAAGTCGTTGTCCGCGGCCATTGAGCCGATACCCAATCGGAGTTCCGCCCATCGAACTACGTGCAAACGCAATCTCATCTAAGCGCCACCTATAATATGACCGGTCGTCTTACATGGCAAGACCGATGTAGCCGCATCGCTGTCTGAAGAACACCGATGGACGACAGTCCTGAGGTAACTAAACCAAGGCGAATGATTCAGACAATGATGCTCGAGAACACCACCTTGACGAAGTACTCAAGTGCTCTCGCGCTCTTCTCAACACGGGTTCGCAAAATGGCGCCCTCGTAGGAGTCGATCAGGAATGCGGCTAAGTCGTCTGCCGGTAGGTCCTTACGAATGGACCCGTCGCGCTGCCCCTCAGCGATGGCGGAAGAAAGTTGCTCGCCCCAGAGGTTCAGCACCCGACGGAGATTCTCGCGAATCTGAGGAGTATCGACAGATACCTCGGCCATGAATTTCCCAATCAAGCAGCCGTCGTTGCAAGAAGAAAAATGCACATTGAGAGTTGCGAAATGTCTTTTGAGGCGAGTAAGGGGATTAATGTCGCGGTTGGTCAGAACACTTCGATCGGTGGTGCCCTTCCCGTATTCAATGACGATGTCAGCCGCCAGAGATTGTTTACTCTTGAAGTGATTGTAAAACGAACCCTTGGGAACGCCGGCCGCCTTCGTGATGTCCTCGACACTGCACGCGTTGAAGCCCCGCTCGATGAACAGCTTCATTGCGGCTTCGAGGATGGAGTTACGAGCGGAGCGGCGAGGCAATGTATTTCCTTTGCTGGCCCATTTTGCCAGCGGGACATCCGAGTTCGGTGCCAGTTAGATTGAATCGCGATGCCGTCATACAGTGCCGATCCTACCCGCTTTTGGAGGGACCTCCGCCCGGGCGAGACCGGTCTAGCTCTGATCACCCCGCGGCGGCTCTATTTCCGGACAAGGGTCTAAGTGCGCCTTTGATCCAGGATGCGAGGAGCGCGATCGCTACGTGACGGGACAACTCGACCTGTATTCACCCCACAGCCCACTGGGTCAACTGGCACCCGGGCGACGATCGTCCCCAGCTTTTCCAGCGGGCTGACCAACGGTTACATCGTCGCCCTCAAGGTTTCGGCGAAAAATACAGCAATACTTCGGTGTCCGACTGCACGCTTAGGTGGTGCAATTGTCGCCATGAAGAACGCGGCTTGAAAACCGACATGTCGGCGAGCGAACTCGCAATCCGTAGACGCGGCAGATGAAGAAATTGAAGCATGAAACGCAGACCGCCTTGAAATATTCCATGTTCCCGCAAATATTCCATCGCATAGATGGTGCGACGAATGTTTATGCCATTGATTTTATTGGTGGCCAGGGGTGGAATTGAACCACCGACACGCGGATTTTCAGGGGGCATGTCAAAACGAATCAAACCCCTGAATTCACGAGCCTTTCCCCCTGCCGAGTGTGAAATATTTTGACGACTTACGGGTAGATAAGCTCCTGTTTTGCCGAGATCCGGGCGGATCGTATTTCACAGCGTCCGAAGACCGCGTGAGCGGGCGCCTGGTCACATCATCTCTCTCCGCCGGGCGCCGAACCGCCGCCGATAAGGCAGCTCTTGACCCCTTTGCGCCAGCCGCGACCGGCGGCTTTCGGGTATCCAATCTGGCCTGCTGTCATCAGGCTCTTACGTGGGAAACTTCAACTCCCGCTCAATCGCCTGAAAGCGCGTCTCTTGGCGCAAGGGATCCAGGAGCGGATCGGTCTTGACACCCTCCAGTCCCGGGTCCCGCAGACGCCACGCCGTCTCGAGCCATTGAAGCGCCTTCATCCGATCACCCCACTGCGCATAGATTGTGGCGTACTGGTACGCCGCGGCATCGCCCAGTGCTGCCTTTAGTTTCGTAAGCGCGGCTTCCGCATCCGCGTGCCGGCCGAGCCTTTCATAGATCACCGCGAGGCACCATTGACTCGCCCAGTAGTCCGGCTTCGTCTCGCATGAGGCGCTCGCTCGCTCGAGATCCCCAAGCCCGTCGTAGGCGATCCCGCGATTCGCGTAGGTCGACTTGAAGTCAGGGCTAAGACTGATGACTTCTGCGAAAGTCGCAACCGCCTCTTCGTAGCGGCGTGCCGTATACAGCGCCACGCCGTACGCGGTGTGACTTGCCCGAGCGAGCGGGTCGAGCACGACGGCGCGGCGGGTGGCGGCAAGGGCGGCATCGAAGTGCGCCATGAAGGCTGCAAATCCGCCGCTAAATCGCAAAACTTGGGCGTTGCCGGGCGCGAGCGCCAGGGCCCGCTCGTACTCGTCATTCGCCTGCGTGAAGTCGAGGGTTCCAATCTCCGAAACATACGCCAATGCGAGGTGGGCCTCGGCCAGATCCGCGGCGAGCGCAAGCGCCTGACGGGCATCCGCCTGCGCCTTGTCAAAGCCTTGACGCGTCGCCGCTGCGGTTTCGGCCTCTCCGGCGACGTCAGCAAGAACCATCGATCGCGCAGCGAACGCGAGCGCATAGTGCGGATCCAGGCGAATCGCTTCCGTGTAATCGGCAATGGCGGCTGAAAGGTCTTTGGTGTCGCGAGTCGACCTAAACGCCTTGCTCCCGCGCAGATACGCGTCGAAGGCTGCCGGGTTACCCGTCCCGCCAAGCTCGACTTTGGCCGCGATATCCCCGAGGAGTGTGACTTTGAGAGCGCTCGCCACGGCGGTCGCAATCTCCGTCTGAAGTTTCAGGACATCCCCTAAGTCCCGGTCATAGGTCTTCGACCACAGGTGAAAGCCCGTGACCGCATTGATCAGCTGCGCGGTGATGCGGATGGTGTTCGCCGAGCGCCGCACACTGCCTTCGAGCACTGCGCTCACATTCAGTTTGCGCGCGATCGTGCCGATGTCGGTGTTCGTTCCCTTGAATGAGAACGCTGAGGTGCGGGCAGCGACCTGCAGTTCGTTGATCTGCGCAAGCGAGTTGAGGAGCTCCTCCGTGAGCCCGTCGGAGAAGTACTCCTGATCCTTATCCTCACTCATGTTCGCAAAGGGCAGCACCGCGATCGAGTGCGGCGGCGGGTTGAAGGCGGTGGACGGGGCGAGGTGCTTTGAAATCCAGAACCTGTCAGCGACGAAGTACGCGAGCGCCGCGAAGACGACGGCAACGATCGTGAGCAGGACCGGCATTGACCCCCGAGAGGCGCGCACCGGCCCCCTGAGTCCCGGTGCGCCACCCGACACTGCGTCCAACGGCGAGCACTCCGGGGCCAGCAGGCGCTTGATCCGTTCGACGAACGCCGCAGGTGTCTCACCTCCCGGCAGGCGCGTCCACTGCACCTGTCGGAAGCGCTCCGGTACATCCGCGCGCAAGTCACTTGTGTCATCGATGACCACCGGAACCAGAAACGCTAGGCGGTCGGACATGTCGGCTGTGCGATCCACAGCCAGCTTCCACTCGCGACGGAAGTACCCCTCGTGACGAGCGTCAGAGTGCGCCGAGATGAGAGGCACGAAGAGAGCGCAGTCGTGGATCTCCTGACGGATCTTCTGATCCCACGCGTCACCACCCTGCAGCTCGCTCTGATCGAGAAAGACCTCGATGCCGGCCGCACGCAGGGCCTCGCAAATCCTCTGCGCAGCCTCCGCATCCTGCGAGGCGTAGCTTAGAAATACCACCCTGCCCGGGTCGGTCACGGTGCTCTCATGATGCGGTGGGTCCGCGAGGAAATTCGGCTTCGGGGTGGTCGGCCATTCACGGGCTCTTCGTCATCCTCTCGGTAGCCTACCCCAAGCGGTGAACGGCCGCTTTCCTGCCGCGATTTCGCCTAATCGAACGTCTCAAACTGGCCGACAGCCGTCCGCTGAGACGCTCTAGTCGGTCATCTTGCGAGGCCGAGAAACACGGTCAAAGCGCGATTTAGTCTAACTACGTCCTCATCGTTGAGTTTTCCGATCCGCTTGCCGAGTCGCGCCTTCGGAACGGTGGTGACCTTGTCGACCATCAAGCGTGACGCGCTCGACAGACCATTTCGATCGGTCGGCTCAATCAGCATCCGCAGTAATGGTGCTTCAGTCGGGTCGGTCGTGAACACGCAAAGAGTTATGGAACTTGTAGAATCAAAGCGGTCTTCCTGCACAATCACTGCAGGGCGAGGCTTGCCAGCGTACGGGCCGCCGCCCGACACCGTCCATACCTCGCCACGCTTCATTCGGCAGCGTGATCCGAAATGGCATCAATGAATCCCTGATCGCCCTTCGCTCGCGCGCTGGCAGCAACAGCCTCGGATTGTTGGCGCGCGGCCCGTGCAAAGGAACGTGCACGGACATCCGGCACCCAGATCTGAACCGGCCGCAATCCCTGTGCACGCAGGCGCGCTCGGTGCAAACGCACCTTATCTCTCGATGGACGAGGAGTATTGAGCATGGCATTGTCCCAGACGGTTACATGTAACCTAGCAGAGCAACACGAGCGGCGCAACTGTATTCGGCACCCGGCGTAGAGCGCTACCGGGAACCCATCTCTAATCGATTCGAGCGGCGGCTTTCTGGCGAGCAGAACGGCAGTCCGAAGGACCGCTTCTGGCCTATTGTGTTGAAAAACTCTGAGATCGGATTCGGTGAAAAAACCCTAGGACTCTAGAAGGCCTCAAATTTCCGCGAGCCGAGGGGACAGCCGCTTTTGACGATTTCCGCGCTCAAATTCTCTCAGTGCCCATATCTCAAGCTTTGACGTCTGCCAAGACTGGATTGGCGCTAGGGACACGGCAAGCCAGTACGCGGTGTTTCTGTCCGGTGCTTGGTTGCAACTTCCGGCAAATAAGTAATTGTGAACAAAGACTCGCTAGCACCAATCCGGCTGGCCTGTGAAATATTATTTTCCACACGAGTCGATATTTCACACTACCGTATGATCGCGAACGATTAAATTATTGATTTCATGGTGGCCAGGGGTGGAATTGAACCACCGACACGCGGATTTTCAGTCCAGGGCTGAAAACAACTCAATCTATTGACTAGATTCGGATTTCTCGAGGCTAATCATGGAATATTTTGCGCAGTCTCGCCGAGATAGGTATCTGATTTGTATAGATACAGCCAAATAATATTCCATGATTCGCCCGTCGACCCTAAGCGGCCTCTAGATGATTCCAAGCCGCTCCCACCAGTCCTGCGCGGCATGCATCACACGCACGATGGATGCGCCGTCGTGGCGAGGCAGGTAGAAGATCAGGAATTTCTCGAATTCCTGTACCCGCCATTTTCTGAGTCCAGCCAACTGCGGAGCGCGCAGCGTCAGCGCTGCGCCGATCTCCGGTTGTTCCGCGAGCAGAGCGAAAGTCACGCCAGCTTGTCTTAGGAAGCGATCCGCCGTTTCCTCGCCAGCGTTCTCAGCAAGGTACACGTAGTGCTCAACGAGATCCCTCCTCGCTGCCGGACGCTTATAGACGCGCGGCATTACTTGCCGCGTTTCTTATTAGCGGCAATGCGCGCCCGGGCCTCTTTGCGAATGGCCATCCAGTCATTACGCGTCAATTCACTCTCTTCGCCCTGCAGCCCCTCGAGCAACAGTGTCTCGAGTCGCTCTTCGGCCTTACGCTTCTCATCCTCGCGGATGAGCTCGCGAATGTACTCGCTGGCGCTGCTATAGCGACCGGCCGCAATCTGCCCGTCCACGAACTGTTTGAGAGGTTCGGGTAGGGAAATATTCATGCTTTCCACGGCCTCATGATGCACGTCAATGGCAGGAACTGTCAATATTTGCCATAAGGGGTTACCCCTCACGGGCCGCTCCAGCGAAAGGTCGATCAGTCACCAACGGCACGGCGTACGCGATCGAAAACACCGCCGTATCCCCAAACCCCTGGAAAGGGAGCCGCTGCACCGGTCTCAAGCAGCCAGAAGGCTATCGATTGAATCTCGTCAGTCATAGATAGACGATTCGTTCCAAGATATAACCTGACGCCACGTCGAGCCATTCCGAAACATAAGTCATGCAGGACGACACTGAACAGACTCAAGCACACCGACGCCGGCGACCTGCCCAGGACACCCAACGAGACGCTTTGCGCGACGCCATCGCGCGAGAGGAGCTTGTTTTCGCCAAACTACAAGCCGATCAAGCTGAGTCAATGCGTCGCCTCACCGCCCTTCGAGCAGAGCTGGCCGCGCTCGACGCCGAAGCAGAAATCCACGCGAGCATGACCCTTTCCCTCGAAGCTCCGATTCCCCGTACACCAGCCGACAAGGTGAGGCTGTTTCGCTCGCTGTTTCGCGGGCGTGAGGAAGTCTTTCCGACTCGATTCGAGAGTAGAAAGACCGGGAAGAGCGGATACGCCCCAGCCTGCCGAAACAAATTCGTCCAAGGCGTGTGCGAATTGCCCAAGGTCAAGTGCGGCGACTGCCCCAATCAGGCATTCATCCCGTTCGACGCCGCAGCGGTCATTGGTCACCTCACAGGCCGACACGTGATGGGCGTCTACCCGCTCCTCGCGGATGAGACCTGCTGGTTCCTCGCGGTGGACTTCGACAAGAGCGCTTGGATCGAGGATGTTGGCGCTTTCGTTGAGACGTGTCGGCGTGTAGGAGTTCCAGCGGCAGTCGAGCGATCGCGCTCCGGTAATGGCGCCCATGTGTGGTTCTTCTTCTCATCGCCGGTGCCAGCCGCTGCCGCGCGCAAGATGGGCTGCTATCTAATCACCGAGACCATGTCGCGGCGGCACGAACTCAGCATGGAATCCTATGATAGGCTCTTTCCGAGCCAGGACATGATGCCGCGCGGGGGATTCGGTAATCTTATCGCACTACCCCTGCAACACGGGCCAAGGGCGTTGGGAAACTCGGTCTTCCTCGACGATCAACTTCGCCCCTACCCCGATGACCAACAGTGGTCTTATCTCGCCTCGCTGCCGCGTATCGATGTGACGACCGTGGAGATGATCGCCCGCGAAGCGACGGACCGCGGATCAGTTACCGGCGTACAGATCGCGACGTTCGACGAAGAAGATACCGCGCCGTGGTCACGACTGCCTTCGCGGAAACGCAGTCCAGCCGTTATTACCGAGCCGCTCCCGCGCGTAGTGCACGCAGTGCTCGCACAGAAGCTCTTTGTCGACAAGGAGGGCTTGCCGTCACCGCTTGTCAACCAGATCAAGCGCCTGGCTGCCTTTCAGAATCCCGAGTTCTACAAGAAACAGAGTATGCGTCTCTCGACGGCCACGACGCCGAGAGTCATAGCGTGTGCCGAGGACTCACCGCAGTTCGTCGGTTTGCCGCGTGGTTGCCAATCCGAGTTCGAGGCGCTGATGCGCAATCATGGGGTTACCGTCGATATCGAAGATCAGCGCATCGGCGGCGAACGACTCCCCTTACAGTTTCAAGGAACGCTGACAAGCGTGCAGCAAGCAGCCGCGGATGCCCTGTGCGCACACGATACTGGCGTGCTCGTTGCGCCCCCGGGCGTGGGCAAGACCGTCGTCGGTATCTACCTGATTGCGGTTCGTGGGTGCAGTACGCTGGTTCTGGTCCACCGACAGCCGCTGCTCGACCAGTGGCTGGCGCAATTGTCTCTGTTCTTAGGTTTAGAACCGAAGCAGATTGGTCAGATCGGAGCGGGCAAAAGGACCGGTAACGGCCAGCTCGATGTCGCGATGATTCAAAGTCTCGTCCGCAAGGATAGTGTCCAGGACCTCGTCGCCCACTATGGTCATGTCATCGTCGATGAGTGCCATCACCTGCCCGCCGTCTCATTTGAGCGCGTGCTCGCCGAGGTGAACGCGCGCTACGTCGTGGGGCTGACTGCAACTCCACAACGCCGCGATGGGCACCATCCGATCACGGCGATGCAGCTCGGACCGGTCCGGTTTGCGGTGGACTCGAAGAGCCATGCAGCACAGCGGCCCTTCGCCCACACGCTCGTGGTGCGTGAAACCGGCTTCAAGGTATCGTGTGACGAGCAACCGAGCATCCAGGCGCTATACGCCACGCTCGCGGCCGACGCGAAGCGCAATGAGCTTATCCTCAATGACCTTATCGGAGCGCTCGAACAGAGGCGTTCACCCATTCTGCTCACCGAACGCAAAGATCATCTTGAGTACTTCGCGGAACAGGTCTCCAAAATTGCGCGGCACGTTGTAGTGCTCCAGGGAGGCATGGGCGTCTTGGCGCGGCGCGAGGTGACGCGACAGCTCGCGGCTATCCGGGACTCTGACGAGCGAGTTGTTCTCGCCACCGGGCGCTACATTGGCGAAGGCTTCGACGATGCGCGGATCGATACGCTCTTTTTGGCGCTGCCAGTGTCGTGGAAGGGGACGTTGATTCAATACGCAGGCCGGCTCCACCGTCTCCATCCGACAAAGCAGGAGGTGCGAATCTTCGATTACGTAGACCGAGCGGTTCCAATGCTATGGCGGATGTTTCAAAAGCGCCTGCGCGGCTATCGTAGTCTGGGATACGCAAGAGGCGAAGCGCCCCTTGGGCTTCGCGAGCCCGTAGATGACGTCGTCGTCGAATACGACGAGGAAGCATTGCGTTCGCTCAATGAGCGGGACGACTTCGGATGAGCGCCGAGAAGCGCAAGAAGCAACTGCGTCGGCCACTCAGCAGAGCAAGACTCGCTCAAATGATCGAGCAGGCTACGGTCGACGCTTACGGCGAGTCCGAACAGGTCACAGGCTGGTTCACGATGATCGAAGAGAACTTGGCCATGCCCTTCGAGACGGTTGTGCTCGGGGTTCCCGTTATGGTCGAGCGTGTTGACCTGAACCGCGGTGGGCAAATCGTTGCGATCTGCAAGCGCGGACTTAAGCGGCAGCTACTCTCAATCCTGGACTTACCATTGCCGGCGCCGCCGCCCGAAGGCGCGGAGTGGATCGAGGCGTATCGCTGTTGGCGCGTCGAAAATCATTAGAGAATGCGTAGTGAGCGAGTACCAGTACTTCGAATTTCAGGCCATCGATCGGCCGCTGAGCAAGAAAGATATGGCTGAACTGCGCTCCTATTCGACTCGGGCTGAGATTACGCCGACGAGCTTCATAAACGATTATTCGTGGGGGAACTTCAAGGGCGACGCGGATGCGTGGATGGCCAAGTATTTCGACGCCTTCCTGTACTTTGCCAACTGGGGCACCCACGTCTTGAAGCTGCGGCTGCCTGAGAAACTGCTGAGCGCTAAGACGGCGCGGCTTTACGCGGTTGGAAAGCACGCCGCCGTACGCGTAATAAACGGCAAAGTAATTCTCAGCTTCCATTCCGAGAACGAAGACAGTGATGACATGCTCGAGAGCGATGGCTGGCTGGCAGCACTGATTTCAGTTCGTGCCGAACTCGCCCGTGGCGACCTTCGAGCGCTCTACCTGGGATGGCTCCTTTGCGCGCAAAATGGCGAGCTGGATCCTGGTGGCCTCTCGCCGCCAGTGCCGGCCGGTCTCACCAAGCTCAGCGCATCGCTCACAAGCCTCGTCGAATTTCTTCGCATAGACAAGGCTCTCGTTCGCGCCTCAGCCAAGACTGCGGCGAAGAGCCGGACCGTAGCCGACCTCATGCGAGAACTCGAGGCAGGTTCACGAAAGCCGCAACGCGTGGCGGCGGATGAGGCAAAGGGCGTGATGTCGCACAACCGTCGCGCTGCTCGTAAATCTGCGCGATCACGGCGCGGGCGAGACATCGTTACAGCATAGGTCGGGCATCAAGGTCAGGAGATCGGTGCTGATAGTGACCGCCTCATCTGGGGGCGACCGTCGCGCTGTCCAATGACGGGTGTTGAAGGTTTCAGAGGAAAATACGCCAATACTTCGATGGCCCATGAAACGTCAGGGGTGGTGAAATCGCCGCCATGAAGAGGTGGAGCAGAACACACTTGGAAGCCGCGATGCTGGCGAGCGATGGATCGGAGGACGTGAAGCACAGACAACCGTGAAATATTCCATGTACCCGCGGATATTCCATCGCATAGATGGTGCGACGAATGTTTATGCCATTGATTTTATTGGTGGCCAGGGGTGGAATTGAACCACCGACACGCGGATTTTCAGTCTGACAACGGTGGGTCTAGGGGTTTACTAATTATTCACTTACAGCGCTTGCCACGCCTCTCCCCAGGCTCACCCACGGCACATTCCTGGCACACCCAATCTGAGCTCGACACGTTCCTGGCACAGCGACGCCTCACGGCTTCTTCGCCACGACTTTGCCGTCCTCCCACACGTAAAGTGGCGTGCCATACATGCGTGCGGTTTTGCGTGCATCTTTCGCGGCTCGACGCAAGGCGCCTCCGACACCCGCGGCAAAGCTCCGGGGCCGAACCGTCTTGGTTCGCGTCTTTGCCTTCACAGAATTCTCCTTCTTGACCCTCATAACTTCACCTTGCAATCGATCTAAACGCCACGATCGTCACGCCACTTTCTGCCAGTTCACCGTTTGCGCCTTGAGGCTGACTTTAAGACATTTCCTTATGGCGTCAAAAATTGCCGCCAGGTTATCCATGCTTGGATTGCCTTTGGACGACAGCATCCTATGAAGACTCTTACTGGGCGTTGCGGTCGCTTTGGCGAGCCGTTCAAACCCCAGCGTCGCGTTCACAAGATCGCGCAGAATGAGACGAGCCGTCACAGGTTCTCCACTCAGAAACAGCGTTGCCGCCTCGTCAAGCAGCGCTTTCGCGAACGCGGGATCACGCTCGACTCGAGCAACAACGGTCTTCTTGAAATCGCGCGTGAGCGCCATGGTCATTACCTCTTCCGCTTCTTGGCACTGCCGCCAACTCGTTGAGCCATCGTTCGAGCCTTGTATTCGGCGTGCAAGGCCTTCGCTCGATCGATATCTGGTTGCTGCCGGCGCTTGGTTCCACCACCGAACAACACGATTAGCGATTCGCCCTCCTTCGCCAGATAGATCCGGTAACCTGGACCCCAGTCGATGACGTATTCACCGATGCCCGCAAACCACTTCACGTTCGACGTGTTCCCGAGCTCCATGCGCAGCTTTGCGGTGGTTACTTTCGCCGCCGCTTGCGCGTTGAGGCTATCGAACCAATCCGCGTATGGACTCGACCCGTCCGGGCGGACGTATTCTTCCACCCGTATTTTCATCGGTATATAGTAACGTTTACGTTACTATATAGCAAGCACTGTCGATATGCGCGCGGCGTTTTGATCTCGGGTGCGGCCCCGCAATGAGCGGCGGCGCCTGCCGCAATAGCAGGAATCGTGTGACAAAAGCCGCCGCGAGGCTATCCTGCGTACATCAGTTTCTTCAGCGAAACCATACCAATGTTCTTTGCCGTTCGAGAGCAGCCGGTGCTCCGCCGGAAAGCCGCCAGACTTCCGTTTGGCGGCAAGAACCGGCCGGCGGGCACAAGCCGGCCCATTGCGGTTACATGCCACGCCGAAATGCCTTGCGGATTGCGGCCATTCCCGTAGTGTTTATTTAGCTAAGCAGCAAACGCCCCGTTTCGGGCGTTTAGGTTGTCATGGCGCTTGAATTGCCACTGCCCCAACTTACCTCACGTCCGATCACGTTAGTGGTGGCTGCAATTGCCGGCGCGCTCTTTGCGCTTTTACTGATTTGGATTTTTGGAGCACTTGGTTGGATGGAAGCCGGTCTCGCTCAGGCGCTCCTCAGCGGAAACAGAAGTGGCATCCATTTCTTTTATCGGTTCGTGGTCCCCCTAGTTGATGCGGCGATTTGCGGGCTGCTGGTCGGCTCCACGCTCGGATTGATGCGGATACATAACCGTTGGTTACACATCCTCATTTTTTTTGCAGCCTTTTATGCATTCCAGCTCGTTGTTTCGGGCGCCCGTCTGTTTGCCCACCTTTTCGTGATAGCGCCTTTCATGTGGTTGTTTCCCCTGATGGCATGCATATTCCTGTTGGCATCGGTGGCCGTACAACGTCGTGGATGAGTCACGGAGTCTCCGAAAAGCGGTCGGTCGCAGCCGGCAGCAGCGGGTCACCACCGGAGGGATTGCGGGTCTGAGTCGATTCACTTAATTTCCTGCGAAACCCCCTATGGACTTCGCTTGCTAGCTCGGCGCACCATAGTTCCACACGTGACAGCTTGTCCCTAGACGACCGGAACCACACAAGGTCGTTCATGCCAGCCGACACTGCGCCGGCGTTTCAGCTCACCTCGAGCCTCCCCTCATTGAGGACTCTGACTCTCGATGAGGCGGCCGCCTTCCTACACATGCACCCTGAAGAAGTCCGGACGCGCACGAAGCGCGGCCTTATCCCCGGCGCAAAGACAGGCCGGCGCTGGGTGTTCCTGGAGATCGACCTCGTCGAGTTCGTGCGCTCGCTGTATCCTGTGAGACGGCAAGCGCTGCAAGTGACCTCACAGGAGGCTGTATGTCACTTATCAAGCGCAAGAAGTCGTCGGTGTGGTGGATCGACTTCGTCGCGCCAAATGGCGAGCGAATACGACGATCTACTGCGACTGCCGACCGTAAAGAGGCCGCGGAACTCCACGACAAGCTGAAAAGCGAAGTCTGGCGCGTCCAACGCCTCGGCGACCGGCCGAAGCGAATCTGGCAGGACGCAGTCGTGCGTTGGCTCCGCGAGCAGGCTCACAAGGCCTCGCTCGGGGACGACAAACGGATGCTGCGTTGGCTTCATCGCTTTCTGGTCGATCGCCAGCTGGAAAGCATCAACCGAACGTTGGTTGAAGCGATCATCGAGGCGAAGCAGGCGGAAGGATGCAGCAACGCAACGGTCAATCGGCACCTGGCGCTCTTGCGGGCGATTCTGCGCCGTTGCGTGCGCGACTGGGAATGGCTCGATCGTGCGCCGACCATCCGGCTCTTGAAGGAGCCGGCGCGGCGGGTTCGATTCCTGAGTCAGGCCCAGGCGCTCACGCTGCTGCGGGAATTGCCACCGCATCTGCGCGACATGGCCACCTTCGCGTTGGCGACTGGCTTACGCGCGGCGAACGTAACGGGACTGATCTGGGACCAGGTCAATCTGTCACGCAAGCTCGCGTGGGTCCATCCCGATCAGGCGAAGGCCAGGAAGGCGATCGCCGTGCCGCTCAACGACATGGCGATGAGCGTCATCATGCGCCAGGCGGGCAAGCATCCCACGCACGTGTTCTCGTACCTGGGAGACCCTATCAAGCAGGTCAGCACGAGGGCTTGGTACCGGGCACTCAAGCGCGCGGGTCTGGAAGACTTTCGATTTCACGAACTGCGACATACCTGGGCGAGCTGGCACATCCAGAGCGGCACGCCGCTGTTTGCTCTGCAGGAACTCGGGGGCTGGGAGACGGAACGCATGGTGAGGCGCTACGCCCATTTGGCGGCCGATCATTTGGCCGCGTACGTCGGCAATGCGCAGATCCATGGCACATTCCTGGCACACCAGCGGACGGCGCCGAAACTGCTTGATGAAAAAGCATTGGAAGCTCAGTAGCTTAGTGGTGGCCAGGGGTGGAATTGAACCACCGACACGCGGATTTTCAGTCCGAATTCGGCGGTTATAGGGGCTTAACAATCAGTCACTTGCAGCGCTTGCCGGCCCTCACCCCAGCCTTACCACGGCACAGTTACGGCACACCCAATTTGAGTTCGACACATTCTTGGCACACCACTGCTTCGGGAGGACTTTAGGGCTTCTTGGCCACGACCTTTCCATTTTCCCACACGTAAATCGGTGTGCCGTGAGCGCGCGCTACCTTCCGTGCCGTGCGTGCAGCCAGACGTAACCCGCGGGCTACGCCGGCGGCGAAACTCTCGGACTTCTTCCTTCGTGCTAGCTTTTTCATGGCCATCGTTCGAGCAGCTTAGGCGATTCGCCTGAATTGTCATATACCGCCCATTCATCTGCCAGCGGCCGATATATCCGGACGAAGTGCTCCCACCCGCGCTCGAATCTCCTGAGCACATCGGCCCGAGCAACGCTATGCCCACCTTGGCGCACCCGAGCCGCGATCCGGCGCAGCGCCAGCTGGGAAGACCTCAGCCGAAGATAGACGATCTCGATACGGTAGCCCTGCTTTCTCCACCTCTGGAGATGGCGGGCATAGCTCAGGCCGCTTAACGTAGACTCAAAGGCGAAATCCATCTTCGCACCGGCAAGGCGGGTGATCTCCCTGAGCACAAGGCGACCAGCTGCTAACGCCGCAAGACGGGGATCAAGCGGTGCAAGCCCCTCCGCAATCAGATCAGCATTCACGAATTGGATAACGCCCGCGACCTTTGGAAGGTACTCGCGCGCGAAGGTAGTCTTGCCGGCGCCGTTTGGTCCACCGATCAGGATGCAACGGGGTCGCCCTTTATTTCGTGTAGACATTACAAGCCGTGCGGTTCTGCTCAACATCTCGACGCAGCAAGCTTAGCTTTTGAGCTGAACCTAAGCCACCTGCCCTCCTTTTAAGCTGCTACGGCGTCGACTTCGCTCCCTTGCGAGATCCGGGGTTCACCGTGCTCACAAATGTCCGCCGAGCCTCGCAGCCGATCGAACGCCTCTTGCGACATCCGCGCCGTATTCCTTGCGCAGGGTTCCGAGTGCGGTGTCTTTGCGTTTTGCGCTGATCTTTCCCATGCGCACGTCTACGCGGTTTCTGTCGCGATACTCTAAGGACTTGCGCGAATGTGTCGGCAACCCGAGCGTCTCGGATCGACTCGAGATCCCTCCGAAGCTTTTGATCTTTACCGAGTTGCGATTCGGAAATCGGGCCGTCAATTCCAGCCTTCCGCCCACTTTGTGGATGAACTCGCTCAACGTCGTGATCAGCATATCGGTGCGCCGCTCATAATGGGGAACCGAATCTTGACCCACGCCTAAGTCCGGCGGACCGAACTCAGCGAGTCAGCTGAGGCTCTTGAACGCGGGCATCGCGAACGCGTTGCTGCAGCTTGTGGGCGATCTGTTCCCGCTCCGTTTTCGCGAGCGGCATCCGCTCTACAAATCGTCGAACGTCGTTCGCAAGGTTGTGGTGCCCGTCCTTGGAAAGGACATCGGCAACGAAGCGCCACCCGTTCTCGACCTGGCGACGCGTGTCCACAAGTTTGCGCTTACCGGGTTCAATCGGGGCGTTGCCCTTTAGCAGCTCGGTCGCTACGGCCTCGGCTTGCGTGCTCTGGTATGTGGACTCGCCGCGCTCACTTGCGCGATAGATGCCGTCCTTCTTGGCCTTCCTCGTCTCACCACGCACCGCGCGGTCGGTCGCGTTAGCTTCGACGCCGAGCAGCCTCAAGTTTCGGGCGAACTCGGATCGCCAATGACGGAGCGTCGCTTTCTTGATGTTGAGCCGCACCCCCTGTTCACTGACTGCCTTCACGACCAGGTGTACGTGTGGATGCGGCTCGTCCGTGTGCAGCACCAGCGCGTAGCGGTGCTTCAGGGCAAACTCCTCGCGGGCGAAGTTGCGTGCCGCCTCCAGTACTCTTTTGGCCGGTGTCCCGGGCGGCATCGACAGCATGATCTTGTGAACAAGCTTGGCGGACCCCTGCTTTGCCGAGGCCAGTCCCACGCCGCGTCGATCGCTTTCAAGGTTGAGATCCCAGTCCTCTGCGAGTTGCTCACCGGCATCCCGCCCCTGCAGTCGCTCGCCGTCATCGGTCTCAAGTTCCAACTCTCCATTGCGGCCGATGTAATCGAGGTGCTTGCGAACCGCCCCGACGGTCTGAGCGCCTCTGGGCAACACCTTGACCATGACCTCGGGGGCGCGGCGGACGGTCCTGGCGATTTGCTCGACCTCGGAGCGCGACAGGCATTCCTGCCTGCCCGGACCCGGCCGTGCGTAGCTGAAGAGATCGAACAACGGGTCCCTAGTCGGCATAGCCGCGCTCCCACGACTTCAGGTTCGCGGCTATCAGTCCTTTCACGTGGTCGCGTAGGGCCTCGCAGATGCGGACCATAGCCCGCAGCTCCTCCCGACCGGGACCTCCCACGCGGTCACCCTGATTGGCCGCCCGCGCGATCTGGTTCAGGATCCGACTCACGCTTCCGAGCTCGGACACCGAACGCTTCAGTGCCAGCAGCTCCTCCTTTGGCAACGGCGCCAGCGATCGCAGGTGTGCACGCGTCAGTACGGAGAGGTAGGTCGCGGGCGCCATGCCCCGCGCCGCAGCGCGCGCCCGGAGGAGCCTCTCGTCATCAGGGCGCAGCCGCACAGTCAGGCGGGTTGAGCGGGTGGGCTCGGGTTCCGTAGAGGTGCTGGCATCGTATGAGGCCGGATCGGTCGATCGCAGCATGAGTTCGACCAACCGCTTTAGTAGCCCCGAATCGGATATTCCTTGCTGTCGCGCGACAGCCGCGAAGCGCGCCTTCGTCTCCTTACTCACCCAAGTCATGAGATGTCTGCCGTCATTTATCACGACGGTCAATGTAGCAAAGAGCAGCCGCCAGGCTTTCCTGCCTATCACTCAAAATTCAGCGAAACCCACACACCACCCGAATTGTCGGTGTGCCGATATCCGCGAACTGGGTGCCGTAACTGCGAACTGAGTTCCCTAACCGTGAACTGACGGCCCTCCCGGTAGGCATTGCGTAGGCTGAGCCAGATGGGTGCCGCTCGGAAAGCGACGCTGGTTACAGACGCTGGCGGCAGGCATCCGGGGTTTGTTGCCGCGCCTGATGGACCGCATACTTCGCGGATGCCGGTTTCCCTCCGGTCTTTGATCGGCCCCTCACATGCGCCGCCAGTTCGGTCCCGAAGACGCGAAGCGCTTTTACGATCGCTTCGGAACTCTGCAGGATGCCCAGTTCTACGAGCGTGCCCCGCTCAGGCGCCTGGTGGATGCCTCCGACTTCGAGCAGGCATCGGCCGTGTTCGAGCTCGGCTGCGGTACGGGTCGGCTTGCGGCGCAACTTCTTGAGGAGCGCCTGGGGGAAGGCGCGCGCTATCTGGGGGTCGACGTAAGCTCTACGATGATCTCAATTGCGGCCCGCCGTCTGGCCCGCTGGGGGAGCCGCGCTACGGTGTCCCGACGCGACGCAACAGGGGCCTTGCCGTATGCCGACGCCTCATTCGATCGATTCGTCGCGACGTATGTGTTCGATATCTTCCCCGAGTCGACGATCGCGGATGTCCTCTGCGAAGCTCATCGGGTGCTGACGAAGGATGGAAAGCTGTGCGTGATTACCTCTACGGAAGGGGTGGGGCCGATATCCCGCCTCGTAAGCGCGGCCTGGAAGGGCCTGTACGAGATCAACCCGAGCCTGGTGGGCGGCTGCCGCCCATTGCGCACGCGCTCCCGCCTCGACGACCGCCGCTGGTCCGTCGCGCACTTGGAGGTCGTCACCTCTTGGGGCATATCCTCGGAAATCTTGGTCGCCTGCCGTGTTTGATGCGCCGGAAGGGTGAGCCGTGAATGTCACCATCAAGTACTGCCCCATCTGCTTTGGTTACCGTGACCGCGCCCTCGCCATCGCCGATGAGCTTCGGCGACGGTTCGATGCCGCCGTCGAGGTCATCGGCGGGAAGGTGGGCCAGTTCGACGTAGAGATCAATGGCGAGCTCGTCGTTTCGCGAGGCCTGAGTCTCCTGGCACGCATGAGGCCCTCTCTGCCACCGAAGACCGCGGAGGCGATTGCTGCAGTCGAGCGGCATCTCGCCTCGGGTGAGTAGCGGAACGTCGGGCACAGAGCTGTTCAGCCCGAACGACGTCCGCGAGGGCAGTGAGATATGCCGGGGTGGATTACGACGACCCGGCTGGAGGTAGCCGAGCCAGAGGGTGTCGCCACAGCGCACGGACGATGAGGGGTACGCCGATCGCGGCGGGTAACAACCAAAACGTGATCGGCGGCAGGTCTCTCCACAGGGGGAGGTTTTTGCCGTTGTCCACGTAGAAGGCAGTCAGCAGCAGCACGTAGGACATGCCCATGCCCGTGATATGCAGCTTCGCCCAATTGCACCACCGCTTGCGACGTGCCCGACGCCCGAGATACGCCGCGGCGAAGGCAAGTGCACCGAGAATGAACAGGTGATAGTCCTCGCTCCAGCGGACGGCCGCGAGCGCGCTCATCGTCACGAATACCACGACGAGGCACCAATAGTAGATAGAGCCGAACCGCGGGTGGCGTCCCGGGCGCTTGGCGCTCAGCATCGCGATGAGACCAGTGATGGTACAGGTGAGTCCCAGCAGTACGTGCACACCCACGGTCGCCAGAAACAGAGGATCACGGGATGGGATCTCCAGCCCCGCCACGATGATCGATCCGCCGTTCGCTGCGAAAAGGCTCACCGAAATCCCCTCCGACAGAAAAGCTCAATATCGAGCGGTCGCGAACTCCGTGTCGGCGTTCACTCAGTTCACGATAATGGCACATCCCTGTAGCCAGATCGCAGTTAAGGAACACAACTGAGGTGCTCAACTCCTTGTTTTGACTGAGCGCCGACGTCCGGCCAGTTCGCAGATATCGGCACACCGACACGGATGATCGCTTTCGCCGTGCCGATATTTGCAACTGAGTGCCGTAGCTGCGATCTGGTTCCTTAACCATGAACTAGCGGTCCAGCGTCAGCCCCCTTGGCTTGATCACAACCGAAACCCGGCGCCCCATCCCGCGAAAAGGCTCTGGAGTGCCAGAGCAGCGATAGGATCAACCATCACAAGCGTCGAACCTCACCGCCTTCCCGGAGGAGCTTTCGCCCGCTTATCAATACGTAGGCCGCCGGCGCGACGAACATCTTCAAAAGTCGGTGCCGTGACCATGCCGCCAACTCTGGGAGCTGCGATCCGCCGCAGCGCGAGGACGCTATGGAGGACGCTATGGTAGGGTCACCACAGCAAAGGCAACGACCTCTCCCACCTTGTTCTTGGGGCATGAGCGCTTGCTGCGAGCCCAATGAAGGAATGACCGATGCAGAAATACGTCATTGAATTTGTTGGATGGGTGGCAGCCGCCCTCATGCTATCAGCGTACCTTCTTCTCACGATGGGCAAACTCAGCGCGAGATCGGCTGCTTATCACTGGTTGAATGCTCTGTCCGGCGCTGGTTTCATCATCAATAGCGGCTGGAATGGTGCGTACCCTTCAGCGTGTATCAATGTGGTGTGGATGGTCATCGGCCTGTACGGGCTCTTTGGCCGGTCAAAGCTCTGATCTTTGGCCGGCGCCGGGGAGCCCACACCTTGGGCGGATCGATATTTCGACGGGACTCGAAATAGCTATTGACCGTCCTGCCGGCATTGGTCTACGCTATTTCTATGAAACTCGAATTAGCAGCCAGCCAGCTTGAGTCCCTTGGAAGTCCGGTCCGGTTGAAGATTTACCGGGCGCTCATCCGCGCCGGGGATGACGGACTCGCATGCGGGACTCTCCAGGCAAAGGTGGGCCTCGCCGCCTCGACTCTTTCCCACCATATTCGGCATCTCAGGCAGGCCGGCCTGATCTCACAGGAGCGTCAAGCGACGACACTCATCTGCCGGGCGAACTATCCGGCGATGACCGCCCTGGTTGGCTATTTGGTGGACGAATGCTGCCTGGATGCGACTTGCGGCGCACGGAACAAAGCCGCCTGACGCTTTTTTTTGACTTCATATTTCGATCTTGGTGGAAATAAGAGGAGAGGATAGGATGAGCGCCGTCCAGGAGTTCCCAATCGCAATCATCGGTGCGGGGCCGATCGGTCTGGCTGCCGCCGCGAATCTGGCAGAGCGCGGCGTGGCCTTTCGTGTCTATGAGGCTGGCGAGTCCGTCGGCGCCAATATCCGCGATTGGAGCCACGTTCGTATCTTCACGCCCTGGGAGCAAAGCGTCGATCCGGTATCGCGCAGGTTGTTGGAGGCGTCGGGTTGGACATTGCCGGAAGGCTCTGCGCTGCCGACCGGCGGCGAACTGTGTGAGCACTATCTTGCGCCACTTGCCGCCCTGCCGATACTGGCCAGAAATATCGAGACTGATGCGCGGGTCGTCGCAATTACACGGCGCGGCATAGACAAGGTTGCGAGCAAGGACCGAGCCGATCGGCCGTTCGCGCTCAGGATTAGCAACCGGGCTGGCCGGGAGCATGTGGTTTATTCGCGTGCGGTGATCGATGCTTCCGGAACTTGGCACAATCCCAATCCGCTGGGTGGCTCAGGGATCGAGGCGGCAGGGGAGGCGCTCAGCCGCAATCACCTCGCCTACGGCATGCCCGATGTGCTTGGCAGGCAACGATCTCGCTATGAAGGCAAACGGGTCGCCGTGGTCGGCGCAGGCTATTCGGCGATCAACTTGTTGCTCGATCTGGTTCAGTTGAGCGGCACTAAGGCGGCCTGGGTGGTACGCGGCCGTAACATGGCGCGGATCTACGGCGGCGGCGATGCCGATCAATTGGCCGCACGGGGCAGACTCGGCCAGCACTTGCGCGCTCTGGTCGAGAGCGGGGCGATCAGGCTTGTTGCCGGTTTCTCGGTTGAGGCCGTCACTGAAACGGCAGACGGGGTGGTGCTCAGCGGCGAAACCGATCGCGGCTCGGAGAGCCTGTCGCCGGTCGATGAGATCATCGTCGCCACCGGTCAGCGACCCGATCTTGCGATGACCCGCGAGCTTCGCCTCGAGCTTGATCCTTGGCTGGAAAGCACCAAGGCGCTTGGTCCCATGATCGATCCGAACATTCATTCCTGCGGCTCCGTGGACCCGCACGGGCATCGCGAGACCTCGCATCCGGAGCCAGGCTTCTACACGCTTGGCATCAAGAGCTACGGGCGCGCGCCGACCTTTCTGCTGCTGACTGGATACGAACAGGCGCGGTCGGTGGCGGCCGCGCTGGCCGGCGACATGGTCGCGGCGGACGATATCCACCTCGTTCTGCCTGACACCGGGATTTGTGTCGCGGACTTCGAAGGAGCCGATTGCTGTGGCGGCCCGGCGCCGGCGAAGGCCAGCTCCTGTTGCGTGGCCGACGCCGCGGCGAAGGATGTCGCTGAGAAGGCATGCGGCTGCGGGGTCGCGGCTTGAATTTGGAGAAGGATGCGGGAACGCTTCCTTCCGCCCGTGTGGTCGTTCCGGCGCTCGGGATCACGCAAATCTTGGCCTGGGGCTCTTCGTTCTACTTGCCGGCCGTACTGGCTAAGCCCATAGCGGCCGATACCGGCTGGTCGCTGGCCTGGGTCATCGCCGGGTTGTCGCTCGGCCTACTCATCGCTGGGCTGGTCTCTCCCCTGGTCGGCAGACGCATTCACGATCTGGGCGGTAGACCAGTGCTGATTGCTAGCGCTCTACTCCTGGCGACAGGGTTCACGGTTCTTGCGTTAGCGCCGAACCTACCGGTCTTCATTGCCGGATGGGCAGTCATGGGTCTAGGCATGGGTGCCGGGCTCTACGATGCCGCCTTCTCAACGCTGGGTCGCATCTATGGTCTCGCGGCGCGGCAGCACATCACGGTACTGACCCTGTTCGGTGGCCTTGCCAGCACGGCCTGTTGGCCGTTGTCGGCCTTTTTCATGTCCGAACTTGGCTGGCGCGGCACCTGCGGCGCCTATGCCGCAATTCAGATCCTGGTTTCGCTGCCGATCTACCTGATCGCGCTCAAGGGTCCCGTGCCGCCGCTGCCGGCCGAACCGAAGATAAGCAAGTCAATGCAATCGGCACCCGATGCCGCTGCAAGGCACCGAGCACTGTTTGTGCTGGTCGCGGTCGTTATCATGATCGCCTCGATGCTTTCTACCGTGATCTCGGTGTATCTGCTGACATTGCTTCAATCTCGCGGGCTGACTCTTGCTACCGCGGTTGCGCTGGGGACGCTGGTCGGCCCGTCACAAGTCGGCGCGCGCTTCATCGAGATGCTGATCAGTCGCTACCATCATCCGATCTGGACCAAGATCGCATCAGTGTCCCTCGTTGCCGTCGGGCTCCTGTTGCTCTGGATCGACATCCCGCTCTTTGCGGTTTGCTTGGTCTGCTACGGCGCTGGGATCGGCCTGGAATCGATCGCTCGCGCAACTTTACCGCTGTCTTTGTTCGGCGCCGCAGATTACGCGCCGGTTATGGGACGGCTGGCGCGGCCGAACCTCATCGCCCAGGCAGCCACACCCTCGATCGGAGCGCTTCTCATCCACCGTTTGGGCATCGAGGGGATGCTCGGTGTCGTTACGCTGGTTGCGCTGCTCAACGTGGGACTGGTCGGCGCGCTGTTCGTTCGGGTCGGAGCAGCACGCAGGCAGGGAGCGGAACTTCCCGTGGCCTAGCGCACCGGTCGGGCAAGAACGCCTGATCGGCAAAGATGAAATGCGACGACTCGTGGGGTTGCCGATGGCATTAAACGACTGTACGTAAATTGTCGTTGACTTTTGCACCTGCCGCTTATACCTTCGACATTAGTCGAATTGTCGGAGATGCGTATGACGGCGGATAGGACCATCGCGGCGTTGGCGGCACTTGCCCACGAACATCGACTGGCCGCTTTTCGGCTGCTGGTGGAGGCGGGTCCGAATGGCCTGTCTGCCGGCCTCGTTGCCGAGCGACTGGGCATACCACCCTCCTCCCTAACCTTCCATCTGCAGCAGCTGCTTCGCGCCGAGCTTGTGACTCAACGCCGATTGAGTCGTCAACTCATCTACGCGACTAATTTTGGGGCGATGAACTCGCTGGTGGCCTATCTCACGGAGAACTGCTGCGGCCAGACTGACAGCGGTGCCTGCGCTGCGCCTGTTTGCAAACCAGGAGCGCGTACCGCGAAGGGTCGCGTCGTAGCTAAAAAGAAGTCGGCATAAGGCGAATTCACGCCCATATGTGCCCGAAGAAATCACCCATAGTGCCGCGCCTCGCTGGCCGTGTACGGCCTCGGCGGTTTGCATGACCAGGTCGCTTCTCTCTGCAAGCGGCGAGGCCTTACATGGCTGAGCGGATCTACAACGTCCTTTTTCTCTGCACCGGAAATTCCGCGCGCAGCATCATGGCCGAGGCCCTGCTCAACCGTCTCGGACAGGGGCGTTTTCGCGCCTACAGCGCGGGCAGCCATCCGGCTGGCCACGTGCATCCGCTGGCTCTCGAGCAACTCGAGCAGGCTCGTCTGCCTACCGACGGATTGCGCAGCAAGGATTGGAATGAATTTGCCCGCCCCGACGCACAAGCTCTGGATTTCGCGTTCACGGTTTGCGACAAGGCGGCCAGTGAGGTCTGTCCAGTGTGGCCAGGGCAGCCGATGACCGCCCACTGGGGCATCGAGGATCCGGCGGCGGTCGAAGGCGACGAGACTCAAAGGCGCAAGGCGTTCGCGTTGGCCTTCTCGGTGCTGCAACGGCGGATTTCACTGTTCCTCAGTCTGCCCATCGCCAAGCTGGATGCCCTGGCCCTGCAGCGTGAGCTGGACGACATTGGCCATTCGTCCGCACCGGGCTCGTAAACCGATCCCCGTCGGAATGACGCCAACCCAAGAATCCTAACGAACTAGCCAAGGTAATTGAGATGAACACCCCCGCCGACAAACAGTCCAATGTTCCGCCACCGCGCACGGATATCGACTTTTCGATCAGTCCCCGGGTCCTATTTGCAACCGCCGGCCTGATGTTGGTCGGCTGCTGGCTTGCCTGGTACTTTCTCTGGAGGCCTTTCCCGGTCGATTCCGCCATTCCTCGTTACACGAAGGTGGCTAACGTGAGCGGGGACCTGGTCTCTGTTGGTTCGGATACTCTGACGGACGTCATGGCGTTGTGTTCGAGAGGATTCAAAGAGATCTATCCGCAAGTCACGATGGAACTCGAGGACAAAGGCTCCGCGACGGCTCCTCCCGCCTTGATCGAGGGCCGGTCCCAGCTGGCACCCATGAGTCGCCTCATGACGCAAGATGAGGTCGGCGCTTTCGAGCAAAAGTATGGCTACAAGCCCACCTTCTACAAGGTAGCCCTGGATGCCCTGTCCATCTATGTCCACAAGAGCAATCCCGTGCGCGGATTGACCTTACAGCAACTAGACGGAATTTTTTCCAGCACGCTCAAAGGAGGGGGGCCGTCGCTTGACACCTGGGGATCTCTTGGTCTGTCGGGCGACTGGGCCAAAAAGACAATCACGCTCTACGGTCGCGATAAGGTCTCTGGAACCAATGCCTACTTCAAGGAACATGTTCTGCAGCAGGGCGACTTTAAGACGACGGTGCAGGAGGAGATATCGGAGCAGGTTGTCGACAGCGTTGCCAATGATCCGTCGGGCATCGGGTACAGTGGGATCGGCTGGAAAACCTCCCAAGTCCGCACGGTTCCACTGGGCGCAACCGCCGGTAGTTTTGTGGAACCGACCTATAAAAATTCCCTGGACGGCACTTATCCGCTCGCACGCTTTCTGTACATTTATGTGAATCAAAAACCAGGCCAACCCCTCGATAAGCCAACTGGGGAGTTCATCAGATATGTCCTATCGCGTGAGGGTCAGGAAACCGTCGTCCAGGCGAAGTTTTTCCCGCTTCCTGCAAGCATCGTAACCGAGACCCTGAGCGGTAAGAAATAAATGCCGCTGATGGCTCAACAGGCCCCGTTGGCCACGTCCGCTGCCACCGCTAGACCATGACTGACCCAAAGACAGTTCTAGTACTGTGCACCGGCAACTCCTGTCGATCGCAAATGGCCGAGGCGATTCTCAGACATGAGCTGGGTAATCAGGTTCGTGCATTGTCTGCCGGCACCCGTCCACAGCCGAAGGTGGCCGAAGAGGCCCTCGCCGCCCTGAAACTTGCGCATCTGCCTACAGAGGGACTTTATTCGAAGGACATTTCCGCCGTCATCGATGAACCCATCGACCTGGTCGTCACGGTCTGTGACAACGCGAAAGAAACCTGCCCCATCTTCCCGCGCCCGGTGCCGCGCATTCACCTGCCGTTTCACGATCCCCACGGTGAACCGCTGGAGAGCTTTGTGCGGATACGTGACGAGATCCAGGCTCGGTTGGTGCCAGCCGTGCGACAGTCCTTCTCGGTAGAGCGAGAAAGCACCGCAGCGAGTGGTGAACGATGAATACCGCTGCCGAGAGGCTTCGTGTAACCACTACCGTAGCGCCGATGAGCCTGTTCGAGCGCTACCTGACGGTGTGGGTGGCGCTGTGCATTGTGGTCGGCATCGCAGCAGGTCAGTGGCTGCCGCGGGTTTTCCAAACCCTGGGCCGCCTGCAGGTAGCACAGGTGAATTTGCCGGTGGGCCTGCTGATCTGGGTAATGATCATCCCGATGCTGCTGAAGGTCGATTTCGGCGCACTACATCAGGTTCGCCAGTACTGGCGTGGCATCGGAATCACGCTGTTCGTGAATTGGGCCGTCAAGCCGTTTTCGATGGCACTGCTGGGCTATGTGTTCATCCGTCACGTGTTCGCGCCGTACCTGCCGGCGGCCCAGCTGGACAGTTACGTCGCCGGCTTGATCCTGCTGGCGGCGGCGCCCTGCACCGCGATGGTGTTCGTGTGGAGTCGCCTGACCGGTGGCAACCCGCTGTTCACGCTCTCGCAGGTGGCGCTGAACGATACCATCATGGTGTTCGCCTTCGCCCCACTGGTCGCGTTGCTACTAGGCATTTCATCAATCACCGTGCCGTGGAGCACCCTGATCACATCGGTGGTGCTTTATATCGTCATCCCCGTCGCACTGGCACAGCTGTGGCGCGGGGCGCTGCTCAAGCGCGGACCGGCGGCATTTGACGCGGCATTGGCACGGATCGGGCCCTGGTCCATCTGCGCGCTGCTGGCGACTCTGGTTCTGCTATTCGCGTTCCAGGGTGAGGCCATCCTGAAGCAGCCGCTGATCATTGCCATGCTGGCGGTCCCGATTCTGATTCAAGTGCTATTCAACTCAGGGCTCGCTTATTGGCTCAATCGGCGCGCTGGAGAATCCCACAGCGTGGCGTGTCCATCGGCGTTGATTGGGGCGTCCAACTTCTTCGAGCTTGCCGTGGCCGCCGCCATCAGCCTGTTTGGCTTCAATTCGGGTGCCGCACTCGCCACGGTGGTCGGCGTGTTGATCGAGGTGCCTGTCATGCTGCTGGTCGTCAAGGTGGTTAACGCGAGCAAAGGCTGGTATGAAGTGGGCCATGTGGGGTCCGGCAGCAGGGTCGCGGACCCGTGAGTTCGCAAGCTCGATCGTATCCAGATGATGATGGATGAGCGCCATGCGCACTGCCCCGATGGATGCCTATCAGTCGTACTGCGTGAATTTCCTGGTACTGACCAGGCGCTGGGGATGCGGTTCGATCGCGATTGTAGTCGCATGGGCCCTCTCCGTCCTTGGGGTCGCGTTGACGGTGACGGCCGCGTGGCTGATCGGCGAGCGGTTATCGACCGGTCCGGGCCCGATCGACGTTCGGGAATTATCCTGGCTCGAGTTTTGGACTGCGATTGCCGCAACCGTGCTGGCCTATTTGCGCCTTTTTCGCTTTGCTCTTGGTGCGAAGTCAGCGCGGCAGCGGCGAGAGTTGTTGAACCGACAATCGGGCAGCGCAGCGTTCGCAGTAGTGGCGTTGCTCGGGCCACTAGTCGTTGTGTCCGTCATGGTCACAGCAAGCGGTTGACGGTCTGACGGGGTTTTGTGTTATCCGCCCACCTCGAAGTCTTGAAAATGCGTTGGCAACCCAGCCTACTATTGCTTGCGCTCAGTCATGCGGCCGTTGCACAGGTTCCTGTGTTAGGACGGTACCAGAACTTCGCATACTCGGAAGACGCCGTGCAGGCTCAGGCAGAGATTACCTACTGGGAGCTTCTGACAGAACTGCGCGGCAAGCGTCAGCTTGACGATGAACCGGATCTTAGCGAACGCGTGCATCGCATCGCCGCACACATCATTGAAAAGGCGATCGAGCAAAAGCCTTCCGCCGCCACATGGCCATGGGAAGTCCACATTAGCGGCGAGCCGAAAGATACCGCCTCGTCGATGGCCGGGGGAAAACTACTGTTTGGCAGCGCTTACATCAGGCAGTTGAAGTTGACCGACGGCGAGCTCGCGACTCTAATCGCCCACGAGGTAGCCCACACTTTGGCCGAACACCAGCGAGAATTGCTCTCGCAAGTGTTCAACCTCAATTCGGGATCGCTTCCTCTGTCTGTCGCAACCGCGATGGCACGGATCGACAGTGACCTGTCCCTGCAGATCAAGTTGGGGTCGTTACTGCGGATTCAGGAGAGCGAAGCGGATGAGCTAGGGATGATCCTGGCCCACAACGCGGGCTGGCCGGTGGAGACCATGGTCAGCTTTTACGGCAAACTCGCGGCGAGAGACGCCCAGACATTCGCCACGTGGGCTTACCCATCGATGGGCTCTCGACTGCAAATGGCGCAAATCTTGGGCGTTATATTCACCCACCCACAGTAGATATCCGCGATCGCAGAATCGTCGGATCGACCTTCGCGCCTACTCTATGCGACTCTCGCCAGAGCCGAGGAAATTTGACAGCGAGCGTGCGATAATACTCAGGAGCAACACAAACAGTGTGATCAGCAGCGCTCCCGACCAGGCCAGAGACTGCCAGTTCTTGTACGGGCTCATCGCGAACTGGAAAATCACCACCGGCAGATTTGCCATCGGCTCATTGAGCGAATTGCTCCAGTACTGATTATTCAATGAAGTGAACAGGAGCGGCGCGGTCTCACCGCTGATGCGCGCCACCGCGAGCAGAACGCCGGTAAGCAGACCGCTGCGCGCCGCCGGATATACTACGCTGATGGTGGTACGCCATGGCTGAGCGCCTAAGGCTGCCGAGGCGTGACGCATCCCTACCGGAATCAGGTGCAACATATCTTCGGTCGTGCGCACCACCACTGGAATCACGATGATGCTCAGCGCCACGGCGCCAGCGAGCGCCGAAAAATGTCCCATCTTGACTACCATCAGCGTATAGACGAATAGACCCACGACAATCGAAGGCGCACTCAAGAGCACATCGTTAACGAAGCGGATGACTACGGCTATGCGCTCGATGCGACCGTATTCAGCCAGATAGGTCGCCGCCAGAATGCCGATCGGCGCGCCAATCAGGATTCCGAGCGCTGTCATCGTCACACTGCCGACAATGGCGTTAAGCAGTCCCCCGCTGCCACCCGGCGGCGGCGTCATCTGGGAAAACACATGCCACGACAGACCGCTTAAACCGCGTGACAGTAAAGTCCAGAGGATAGCCGCCAGGACGGCCAAAGCAATAAACGTCGCAACACCGGAGACACTTAAGCCCACCGCTGCGAGAATCTTGCGTCGCTTGATAAGGTTCACAGTCTGGGTCCCCGTGCGTTCAGCTGTAATAGCAACAATCGCGCTAAAGCGATGATCGAAACCGTCAAGATGAACAGGATCAACCCCAGCGCGATCAATGCTGACAGGTACAGCGAACCGACCGCCTCGGTGAATTCGTTGGCAATCGCAGCCGAGATCGTCGTTCCCGGCGCTAGCAGCGAAACAGCAATGTTCTGCGCATTGCCCGCAACGAAGGTTACGGCCATGGTCTCGCCGAGGGCGCGGCCCAGGCCCAGCATGATGGCGCCGATGATGCCCGCTTTAGCATTTGGTATCACCACATGCCGGACCACTTCCCATTGCGTCGCTCCGAGGCCGTACGCTGCCTCCTTCAAGGACTGGGGTGTGGTCCGGAATACTTCACGCATGACTGCCGTGATAAAGGGCAACACCATGATCGACAGGACCAATCCTGCCGTGAGCATGCCGATACCAAAAGGCGGACCTTGAAATAGCTTACCGATGCCGGGGATTGGGCCGAGATGCGCGATCAGCCACGGCTGCAAGGTCTGCTGCAGAAGAGGCGCAAACACAAAAAGGCCCCATAGGCCATACACGATGCTGGGTACACCAGCCAGCAGCTCGATGCCCGTGGCGATAGGCCCGCGCAGCCATATCGGGCAGGTCTCGGTCAGGAAAATTGCAATGCCGAAGGCAAACGGCACGGCGATCAGCATCGCGATCAGCGACGTGATCACGGTGCCGTAGAGCGGTGCGAGCGCGCCGAATTGACCGGAGACCGGATCCCAAATCTCGCGCGTTAGAAAGGCGAACTTGAAAGTTTTGAGCGCCGGCCAGCTGCCGTAGATTAGCGTCAGCAGCACCCCGCCCAGCAGCGCGAGCACCAGATAGGCGCACGAGCGTGTCAGTAGGCTGAACGCAACCTCCGCGCGCGCCTCGCGGCGCAAGCTCGGTTGATAGGGAAGTGCTCCTACATTCATCGGCTAGCTTTCCAAGCAGACAACGCCTGCGGCGATCATTTCCGGCCGGGGCTCGGCCATGACCCCGCGGGAAACGGGATCGGTGCCGACGGGGTCTTAGGCCGACTTCAGCTTCCGCCCTGAATATTGGCCTTCCAGGAGGCCTCGATGCTCTTCACCAACGGTGGCGGCAGCGGTACATAGTCGAGTTCTTCAGCCTGCTTCTGGCCATTCTCCAGCGCCCATTTGAAGAAGTCGAGTGTCGCCTTCGTCTCGGCAGGAACCTTTGGTGTTTTGTACATGATCACGAACACCGTCGCGGAAATCGGATACGCATCGGCACCCGGCGCATTGGTGATCACCAAATTGAAATCCTTCGCGTTGGACCAATCCGCCCCCGCGGCAGCGGCTTGGAATGTCTTGGCATCAGGCGCGATGAACTTCCCGGCACTGTTCTGCACTTGGCCATAATTCATCTTATTTTGCTTTACGTACGCGTATTCGACATAGCCGATGGAGCCTTTGATCTGATCTACGTACGCGGCGACGCCTTCATTTCCCTTGCCGCCCACTCCTGTTGGCCACGCGACGGACGTGCTCTCCCCGACCTTCTCCTTCCATTCCGGGCTGACTTTCGAGAGGTAATCAACCCAGTTGAAGGTTGTGCCAGAACCATCCGACCGATGGACTACCGAGATCCCTGCCGAAGGCAGCTTGATACCGGGATTGAGCTTCACGATCGCTGGGTCATCCCACTTCGTCACTTTGCCCAGATAGATATCAGCCAGTAGCGGACCAGTGAATTTAAGCGAGCCCGGTTGCACGCCATCCAGGTTAACGACCGGAACGACACCGCCGATCACCAGCGGAAACTGCGTGGCGCCAAAAGAGCTCAGGTCCGCGGAGTCTAGGGGCTTGTCGCTGGCACCGAAAGTCACCGTCCCGGCTTTGATTTGTGCGATCCCACCGCCCGAACCGATAGATTGGTAATTGAGCTGCACGCCGGTCTTGACGTTATAGTCGGCGGACCACTTGGATAGAATCGGGTACACAAAAGTTGAGCCGGCGCCGGTGATATTGACGGCAGCAGCCTGGTAGGAGGCAGTAGCCGCGAAGAGGGCGAGAGCACCCACAGCCGCAAAATGTTTGAACGTCCTATTCATTACTTCTCTCTTTGATAATTAGATAATTTGGGGCTTGGTCTTTCCCGGAGCGTTATTGAGCCGTACGTATGTTTCAGTTGTATGACAGTGCCATTGCCACTATATATAGGCTAGTTAAGACTCTTAATCTGGCGCCGCGCCCACGATCTAATATATGTGCATTGCCCCCTCACCCCGGCTGGTCCCGACGGTAGAAACACGGATCCCATGAGCTCGCAGGCCGTCACCGTCACGATCTATCACAACCCGGCGTGCGGCACGTCGCGCAATACGCTAGCGCTGATTCGCAACGCGGACGTGGAACCCACGGTCATCGAATACCTGAAGACACCGCCGGACCGCAAGACACTGGAGAGTCTCCTGCAGCGCATGGGCATCGGGCCGCGTGCTCTACTGCGGGAAAAGGGAACGCCTTATGCCAAACTCGGCCTGAGCGCTACGCACTGGACCGACGACGAGCTCATCGACCAGATGCTCGCCCATCCGATCTTGATCAACCGTCCGATCGTCGTGACGCCTTGGGGCGTCAAACTGTGCCGACCCTCGGAAGCCGTACTGGATATCTTGCCGCTGCCGCAGCACGGACCGTTTGCCAAAGAAGACGGTGAATTGGTAATCGACGCGCAGGGCAAGCAAATTCTTTGATCTGAATCGACCCAAACGTTTCGACGATCGGACAACTCTTTGCGCGGGCCGCTTGCCCCAACGGATCAACGCCGTACAGATTGGGGACGTGAGTCGATTCGCTTAATTTCGCGCGAAATACCTAATGACTTCGCTTGCTGGCTCGGTGCACTATAGCTCCACGCGTGACAACTGGACCCTAAACGACCGGAACCACACAAGGTCGTTTATGCCCGCTGATACCGCGCCGGCAGACCGGCTCGGCACAAATACTCCGCCGTTGCGGACTCTCGCTCTCGATGAAGCCGCCGCCTTTCTTCACATGCACCCGGAAGAAGTGCGCACGCGCGCGAAGCGCGGCCTGATCCCTGGAGCGAAGACCGGCCGACGTTGGGTATTCCTGGAGATCGACCTCGTCGAGTTCGTGCGCTCGCTGTATCCTGTGAGACGGCAAGCGCTGCAGGTGACCTCACAGGAGGCTGTATGTCACTTAGGAAGCGCGGATCGGTCTGGTGGATCGACATCGCCACCCCCGGTGGTGAGCGAGTACGACGATCTACTGAGACCGGCAACAAGGCCCAGGCGCAGGAACTGCACGACCAGCTGAAAAGCGAAGTCTGGCGGTTACAGAAACTTGGGTGTAGACCAAGGCGACTCTGGCAGGACGCAGCGGTTCGTTGGCTCCGAGAGCATGCGCATAAGGCTTCGCTCAAGGACGACAAGGAGAAGTTGCGTTGGCTCGATCGCTATCTGGCCAATCGAGAACTCGAGAATATCAATCGGGCATTGATCGATGCGATCACCGAAGCAAAACAGGCGGACGGATGCAGCAATGGGACTGTGAACCGCGTGCTCGCTTTGATTCGGGCGATCTTGCGCAAATGCGCTCGCGACTGGGAATGGCTCGATCGTGCACCGGCGGTGCGGCTCCTGAAAGAGCCGACCCGGCGCATCCGATTCTTAAGCCGACACCAGGCGCGCACGCTGCTGCGCGAGCTGCCGCCCCATCTGCGCGACATGGCGAGCTTCACGCTGGCGACCGGACTGCGTGCAGCGAACGTGACGGGACTCACTTGGGAGCAGGTCGACCTGTCACGCAAGCTGGCCTGGATTCATCCAGATCAGGCGAAGGCCAGAAAGGCGATCGCCGTGCCGCTCAACGACACAGCATTGCAGGTGGTGCGCGAGCAGAGAGGCAAACATCCGGTGCGGGTGTTTGCCTACGAAGGTCAGCCCATCAAGCAGGTCAGCACGGCAGCCTGGTACAAAGCGCTCAAGCGCGCCAGTATCGAGGACTTTCGCTGGCACGATCTGCGCCACACGTGGGCGAGCTGGCACGTGCAGGGCGGGACACCGCTCTTCGCGTTACAGGAGCTCGCAGGATGGGAGACCGAGAAGATGGTGCGGCGCTATGCGCACCTGGCCGCGGAGCATCTGGCGATCTACGCCAGAAACACGGAAAGTCACGGCACAATTACGGCACAACCATCGGATTTCCACGGCACAGCCCGATTGCAAGTGGTAGGAAAATAAGGACATTTGTGGTGGCCAGGGGTGGAATTGAACCACCGACACGCGGATTTTCAGTCCGCTGCTCTACCAACTGAGCTACCTGGCCGCCGGGGAAAGGGCGCGTATTAGACCGGGCGCGCGCGGCGATCGTCAACCCTTGCGCCGACCTTGGCGCCGAAATCGCCTCAACTGCTGCCTGGTTCGACAAATTCGCCCGGCTTGGCCGAACCGCTGCCGAACAGGAACTTCTCCATTTCAGTTTCGAGGAACTTGCGCGATTTCGGGTCTACCGGCGTCAGCCGATACTCGTTGATCAGCATGATCTGATGCGAACGCCAGCGCTCCCAGCCTTCCTTGGATATATTCTCGAAGATGCGCTGTCCGAGCGCACCGGGATATGGCGGCCGATCGAGGCCCGGAGCCTCGCGCTTGAGCAGGACACATTGAACGCTGCGGCTCATATCAACCTTCCCCGGAGCATGAATCGGACGCCAACAGGGCGGCGATCGGGGCCGGCAATCCGATGCGCGCCGGCTCGCGCGGGTTATACCAGAGCGTTCCGCCGCCTTCCATTACCTTGTGCGCCCGCTGGCAACGGGCGCGCAGCGCGGTGATCTCCAGCTCAAAGTGAGTAAACACGTGCCGCAAGACCGGCAGCGGCTGCAGCTCGAGCTGCGCCGCCCCCAGCTCGGTAGCGCAGAATTGTGTCGCCGCTTCCCGATGCTGGAACTCCGGCGGCGTCCACAGTCCGCCCCAGATGCCTTGCGGCGGGCGTCGCTGCAACAGTACCTGGCCATCGCTGTCCACCGCCAGCAGCATGAATACCCGGCGCGTCGGGCGTGCCCGCCGCACGCGCGGGGCGGGCAACTGGGTCACGCGGCCCGAACGCCGCGCCGCGCAATCCTCGTGCAGCGGGCACTGCACGCACAGCGGATCGTGGCGGGTGCACACGGTTGCACCAAAATCCATGATGGCCTGGGTATACACCGCGAAATCCGATTGCGGTGTGCATTGCTCGGCGCGATCCCATAGTGCGCGCTCGGTGATGCTGTGGCCCGGCGAGCCGTCGATCGCGAAATAGCGCGCCAGCACGCGCTTGACGTTGCCATCCAGGATGCTGGCGCGCCGGCCCATCGACAACGCCACGATCGCCGCCGCCGTGGATCGGCCGATACCCGGCAGTTCGGCCAGCGCCGCGGCTTCGGCTGGCAGCTCACCCCCATGCTCGCTGATCACACGCTGCGCGCAGCGATGCAGGTTTCGCGCCCGTGAGTAATACCCAAGTCCCGACCACAGGTGCAGCACCTCATCCAGCGGCGCGGCGGCCAGCGACTCAATGTCGGGAAAGCGCCGCATGAAGCGCTCGTAATAGGCGATGACGGTGGCCACCTGCGTCTGCTGCAGCATGATTTCCGACACCCACACACGATAGGGAGTGCGCTCATGCTGCCAGGGCAGATCGTGGCGCCCGTGGCGTGCGTGCCAGGCGATCAGCGTGGAGGCGATCATTGAGGCTGCCGCCTCAAGCGAGCAGCAGGTCGATTACCCGTTCCAGCATCGGCTTCAGGCTGGCGCGGCGCAGCTTGGGATCACGCACCACGCGCGAGGCCAGGCCTTCCATCAGGCACTGCAGCAGGTCTGAGCGATCACGCGCCGCGGTCTTTGTCAGGCTCACGCCGCGGGCGCGGGCGATGCGCCGGACCACCTGCGCCAGCCCATCGCCGACCAGGCGATCCTTGTCGCGCACCACGCGCGCAATCTGCGGGTCGCGGGTGCACTCGGCGGTCAGGTCCAGGAACAGCCCGGCATTCATCTTCGGATCATTGCCGCGCCGCCAGCACTCGAACAGATCGAGCATTGCGGCACACACATCCTCGGACGAATTGAGCCGGTCGATGGCGCAGGCGCCATCGGTCTCCAGATGCCGCTCGATGATGGCCTTGACGATCATCGCCTTGCTGTCGAAGTAGCGATAGATGAGTCCGGCGCTGATGCCGGCGGTCTGCGCAATGTGCGCCATGCTGGCAGCCTGGAATCCGCTTTCGATAAAGCATTTCTCGGCCGCGTCAAGGATACGCTCGCGCTGGCGGGCGGCGCGCGTAGCTGCATTCGGTTTTGCCGCCGCGGCTACCCGGGTTTCCCTGGCGACGTGAGTCCTCAGGTTGGTCATTGCGCAGTGGTCCCGCGGCTGTGCTCCTGCCAGCCGCCACCGAGTGCCTTGTACAAGGTCACCCGATTGTTCTGCTGCGCGAGCCGCGTGGCGATCAAACCCTGCTGCGCACCGTAGTAGCTGCGCTGCGCGTCGAGCACGGCCAGGTAGCTGTCGCTGCCGGCCTTGTAACGCTGTTGCGACAGGTCATAGGCACGCTGCGACGCCGCTACCAGCGCTTCCTGGGCCTGCCGCTGCCGCTCGAGAGTCAGGGTCAGCGCCAGCGCGTCGGCCACTTCGCGAAACCCGGACTGAATCGACTTCTCGTATTGCGCCAGTGCGATGTCGCGGTCGGTGCGCGCGATGGAAAGGTTGCCGACCAGCTCACCGCCGTGAAACAGCGGCAGTGTCGCCTGCGGAGAAAAACTCCAGGCACCGGTGCCGGACTTGAACAATCCCGACAGCGCCGGGCTCGCGGAACCCACGGCGGCGGTAAGGCTGATGGTGGGGAAGAACGCCGCGCGCGCGGCGCCGATGTCGGCGTTGGCCGAACGCAGCAGGTATTCCGACTGCAGCACGTCCGGGCGCCGCAGCAGTACCGTCGATGGCACGCCGGGCGGCAGCGCCGCGATACCGACGGTGCTGGCCCCGAAGTCCCCGGGCAGCAGCGTCGCGTCGACCGGCGCGCCGACCAGCAGTGCCAGCGCATCGATATCCTGAGCGATGTTGCCGTCGTAGCGCGCCGCATCGGCGCGCGCCGACTCCACCGTGGTCTGGGCCTGCGCCAGATCCAGGGCCGAGACCGCGCCGATCGCATGGCGCTTCTCGGTCAGCCCGAACGAATCCTCCTGGCTCTTGAGCGTCTGCTGCGCGAGGCGCTGCAGTTCGCGATCCGACGCCAGTGTCAGGTAGGTATTGGCGATCTGCGCGATCAGGCTCAGCTGGGCGCTGCGCCGCGCCTGCTCCTGCGCCAGGTATTGCGCCAGCGCTGCGTGAGTCAGGCTGCGCACGCGACCGAACAGGTCGAGCTCGAACGAAGACACTCCTACACCGACCTGATAGAAGGACTCGGTGACCGAATAGGGCAATCCGGTCTCTACTGCCGGCAGCTTCTCCTTGGTGAAGCTGCCGGTGGCGTTGACCGCGGGCAGCAGCTCCGAGCGCTGCACCCGATATTGCGCGCGCGCCAGCTGGATATTGAGCACCGCGACGCGCAGATCGCGATTGTTCGCGAGCGCTTGCGCAATCAGCTGCTGCAGCCGGGGATCGGTGAAGAAGTCGCGCCAGCCGATATCCCAGGCGGCAACGCTCGCGGCGGTGGCCGCTTCGGTGCCAGCCTGCGCCGGCTCGACAGGCGCCTGCGCGGCGGTATCTGCGGCGACGGCTGCATCTGCCGCCGGGGCGGTCGTGGGCGGAATGGGCCATTGCTGCGGCACCGGCAATGCCGGCGCGCGATAGCGCGGCTCCATGGTGCAGCTCTGCAGCAACCACAGCATCGAGGCCGCAAGCACAGTCCAGCGCATCGATGAGGTACGTGCGGCCATGGCGTTACTCCCGCCCATCCGCGCGATGCGCGGCGTTGCCGTCTGCGTTTGCATCCACGACCGGCACGCTGTGGAACACCCGCTGCACCACCACGAAAAACAGCGGGATGAAGAAAATTCCAAGGAACGTGCCGGCCAGCATGCCGCCGAATACGCCAGTGCCGATGGCACGCTGCGCGCCTGCGCCCGCGCCGGTGGCAACCGCCAACGGCAGCACACCCAGTCCGAACGCCAGCGACGTCATCAGGATCGGCCGCAGGCGATCGTGCACCGCGTGCAGCGTCGCATCGATGACGTTCCTGCCGGCTTCGACGTACTCCTTGGCGAATTCGACGATCAGGATGGCGTTCTTGCTGGCCAGGCCGATGGTGGTGAGCATCGCAACCTGGAAATAGATGTCGCGCTCCAGGCCGCGAAACGAGGTGGCCAGCACCGCTCCGATCACGCCGAGCGGCACCGCGAGCAGTATCGCCGTGGGTATCGACCAGCTCTCGTACAACGCCGCCAGGCACAGGAACACGACGATCAGCGACAGCGTGTAGAGCAGCGGCGTCTGCGATCCGGCGGCACGCTCCTGGTAGGACTCACCGGTCCAATCCACCGAGTAGCCGGGCGGCAGCTGCGCCACCAGCTTTTCCATCTCTTTCATGGCCTCGCCCGAACTCACCCCTGGCGCCGCCTCACCGTTGATGTCCACCGCCGCCTCGCCGTTGTAGCGCTCCAGGCGCGGTGAACCGTAGGTCCAGTGCGAGTTGGAAAATGAGGCCGCCGACACCATGTTGCCGGCGCTGTTGCGCACGTACCAGCGATTGAAGTCGTCCGGCACCATGCGATAGGGCGCATCGGCCTCGACGATCACATGCTTGACGCGGCCGCGATCGATGAAGTCATCGATGTAGCGTCCGCCCCAGGCCACCGACAGCGTCTCGTTGACGTCGGCCATGGCAAGTCCCAGTGATGCGGCCTTCTGCGCATCGATATCGAGACGGAACTGCGGTGCGTCTTCCTGACCGTTCGGCCGCACGTTCGCCAGCAGCTTGTCCTTCGAGGCCATGCCCAGCAACTGGTTGCGTGCCGCAATCAACGCCGCGTGGCCCTGACCCTTGTCGTCCTTCAGGTAGACATCGAATCCGGCCGAGTTGCCCAGCTCGGTGATCGGCGGCGGGGCAAATGCAAACGCCTGCGCGTCACTGATCTGCGACAGCGCGCCATAGGCCCGGCCCTGAATGGCCCGGATGCTCAGCTGCGGCGAGGTACGCTCGCTCCAGTCCTTGAGCAGTATGAAACCCAGACCATTGTTCTGCCCCGAGCCGTTGAAGCTGAAACCTGCGATGGTAAAGATCGACTCGACCGCATCCTTCTCATGATTGAGAACGTAATCCCTGATCTGATCGAGCGCCTTGACCGTGCGCGGCAAGGTCGCCCCGACCGGCGTCTGCACCAGTGTGAACAGGTATCCCTGATCCTCATCCGGCAGGTAGGCGGTCGGCAGTCGGATGAACAGCAGACCCATGATCGAGGCCAGCGCCACATAAATGAGCATGTAGCGCGCCGGACGCCCGATGATGTTGGCGACGATGCCCTGATAGCGCCGATTGCCGTTGTCGAACGCGCGATTGAACCAGCGAAAGAAGCCGCGATCGGAGTGGTGCTCGCCCTTCTTCACCGGCTTGAGCAACGTTGCGCACAGCGCCGGGGTGACCACGATTGCGACCGTCACCGACAGCACCATCGCCGACACGATGGTGATCGAGAATTGACGGTAGATCACTCCGCTGGATCCGTTCAGGAACGCCATCGGCACGAACACCGCCGACAGTACGGTCGCGATACCGATCAGCGCGCCGGTAATCTGGTCCATCGAGCGGCGCGTGGCTTCCACCGGCGACAGCCCCTCGTCGGTCATCAGCCGCTCGACATTTTCTACTACGACGATGGCGTCATCGACCAGCAGTCCGATCGCCAGCACCACGGCGAACATGGTGAGCATGTTGATCGAATAGCCGGCCATCTCCAGTATCGCGAAGGTGCCGAGCAGCACCACCGGCACCGCGATGGTCGGAATCAGCGTCGCACGCAGGTTCTGCAAGAACAGGAACATCACCAGGAACACCAGCAGGATCGCCTCCGCCAGCGTCTTGACCACCTCTTCGATCGACTTGCGCACGAACGGCGTGGTGTCGTAGGGAATGCTGGCCTTCAGGCCTTTGGGGAATGTCGGCTCGAGCCGCTGCAGCAGCGCCTGGATATTGCTGACGGTGCGCAGCGCATTGGCGTTGGTGGCGAGCGTGATTCCCATACCCGAGGCGGGCTTGCCGTTGAAGCGCGCTGCGAAGCCATAGGTGGCCTGCCCCAGCTCTACCCGTGCGACGTCGCTCAAGCGCAGTGTCGAGCCGTCGGTGTTGCTGCGCAGGACGATGTTGGAAAACTCATCCGGGCTATGCATCCGGCCCAGCGCGGTGACGGTGGCGTTGAGCTGTTGCCCGGGGACCGCCGGCAGGTCGCCGAGCTGGCCGACCGAGACCTGCGCATTCTGGCCCTGAATCGCCGCGATGACATCGCCCGCAGTGACGTGATAGGTATCGAGCTTGCCCGGATCGAGCCAGATGCGCATCGCATACTTGCTGCCGAACAGCTGCACACTGCCAACGCCCTCCACGCGGCTCATCGGCTCGACGATATTCGTCGCCAGGTAGTCGCCGATGTCGCCCTCGCTCATCTTGCCGTCTTCGGAGGTGAACCCGACCGCCAGCAGGAAGGCGTTGTTGGCCTTGCTGACCGAGATACCCTGTAGCTGCACGATCTGCGGCAACAGCGGCACCGCCTGCTGCAGCTTGTTCTGCGCCTGCACCTGTGCGATGTCGGGGTTGGTGCCGCTGGCGAACGTCAGTTGGATCGATACATTGCCGTTGTTGTCGCTGGTCGAGACCATGTAGATCAGACCGTCGAGCCCGGTCATGTTCTGCTCGATGATCTGCGTCACCGAATCCTCGACCGTCTGGGCCGAGGCACCGGGGTAGGACGCGTTGATCGCGACCGCCGGCGGCGCGATATTCGGATAGCGCGCGATCGGCAGCCGCGTGATCGCGACCAGTCCGAACAGCATGATGATGATGGCAACCACCCACGCGAAGATCGGGCGGTCGATGAAGAAGCGTGACAACATGGGGCCGCGCTCGCCTATTTACCGGCTGCGCCGGCGCCGCCGGCCGGATCGGCACTCGCAGCGTTGGCAGCTGCGCCCGCTGGGGTGGCCACGGCCGGGGTAGCAACGGCTGGGGTGGCTTCCACCGCCTTCACCGCCATGCCGGGCTGGACTTTCTGCAGCCCCTCCACGATCACGCGATCGCCCGCGACCAGACCGTTATCGACCAGCCAGTCATCGCCGATGGTGCGCGATACCTTCACCTCGCGTATCTCGACCTTGCCGTCGTGGTCGACCACCAGTGCGGTGGCACCACCTTTCGCATTGCGCGTGATGCCGCGCTGCGGCGCGAGCAGACCCTGCGGCATCGTCCCTTCACCGATAATGGCCCGCACATACATGCCCGGCATCAGCACGCGGTTCGGATTGGCCACGATGGCGCGTAATAAAAAATTGCCGGTAGTAGGATCCACGGTGACGTCAGTAAACTGCAGCTTCGCTTCCGCAGCGTAGGTCTCGCCGTTTTCCAACACGATCTTGGTGGGGGCGTCCGCGACTCCGGCCTGCACACGCCCGGCTTCGATTTCCTGCTTCAGCTGCAGCCACTCGCCGCTCGACTGGTTCACGTCCACATATACCGGATCGAGCTGCTGCACGGTCGCCAACGCCGCGGTCTGATCACCGGTGACCAGCGCTCCCTGCGTCACGCTGGACTTGCCGATACGCCCGCTGATGGGCGAGACGATGTGGGCGTAGGCGAGATTGACGGCCGCGCTGTCGACAGACGCCTGCGCCGACGCGACATCGGCTTCTGCCTGCCCCAGGGCGGCGATCGCATTGTCGTTATCCTGCGCGCTGATGGCGTCGATCTTGACCATCTCGGCCGCGCGCCGCGCGGTGGTCTTTGCCGCTTCCAGCGTCGCCTGCGCTTTCTGCCGCGTCGCGCGCGCGCTGTCGTACTGCGCGCGGTAGATGGCGTCGTCTATTTCATACAGCGGCTCACCTGCCTTGACCGAACCGCCTTCGGTGAACAGGCGCCGCTTCACGATGCCGCTCACCTGGGGACGCACCTCCGCCACCAGGAAGGCGCTGACTCGTCCCGGCAGCTCCCGTGTCAGCGTGACCGCCTCGGGTTTGAGCGTGACGACCACGACCTGCGGCGTCATGCCGCCGGGCGGACGGCCACCCTGGCTGCCGCATGCGGCCACCAGCAGCCCCGCAGCCGCGCCAATACCGATGCATAAGCCGCGAACAGTGTGATGGGAAGGCATTTGGCACCCTGGGAGGTACGGCTGGAAAGACGGGCGCTTAGCTTCCATGCGCCGCCTGACCGTACCGGCAAAAGTAAATGAACGTTCATTCTATCCGCGGCGGACGGCCAGCACAATGCCGCCGGGGGTGCTTGCCGTGTTTACAGGGACGAGTGCGTCGATCCCAGGGATGAATCAGCCACCGGTACCGACGTGCCGGAGCTACGCTGGCGCCCAGGTGTCAGCTGTCAGGTGTCAGGTGTTGCAAGCGGAACAAATTTCAGCGGCGCAGCCCGGTCTCGCGCCGGGGCGAGCTCCGGTCGTGACGGCCACGCTAGAGCTTAAGGCCACGCGGCCGGACGGCCGCGCGACCTTAAGCCAGCGGTCATGGATTGTTAAGCTACTGCGCCTTGTTACAGCGGGCCCACGCTTCGCAGCGATTCGCGCTGCAACGCGATGACCTCGCCGGCGCTGTTGACCTTGCACTGCGCTCGCGCGACCGTGTGATTGTCCTGCGCGTCGCGCGCCAGCATCGTCAGCGCCGAGGCGGGAACGTCGTCGGCGCGGTCATCGATGTAGTGCGATGCCAGCAGCTTGGGGGCCTTGGCCATGGTGGTGGACAGGCTCGCCATGAATGCCTTGACGCAGTTGTCCATGGCCGGGGTATTCGCAGCGATGCTCAGCATTGGCGCCGTTGCGAGGCTTGCCGTGATGACGGCGACCTTGATCGAACGATTGTTCATAGTGTCAGCTCCATATCGAGTTGGGGGGATCTCGACACACCGACACTAGTCACACCTGCTGACGCGCTCAAACGATGAAAATTCACGCCAGCGTAACTTCAGTTCAAGTCAGCTCGCGGCGCCAAATTGTTGCAGCAGCCAGCCAATCAGCAGGCGCACCGCCGGACGATCGGCATCATCGGGCCGTGTCACCAAATAGTAACTTTCGCCAGTCGCCAGCTCACTATCGAACAGCCTGGTCAGCGCGCCGGAGGTAAAGCGCGATGCCGACAGCGGCGCGGATACCAGTGCGATGCCGACGCCCTTCTCGGCCGCGTGCACCACCGCGGACATGGTATCGAAGCGAATGAGCTGTTTCGGACGCAACGCGTCGATTCCGAGCATCGCGGCCCAGCGGTCCCACAGGTCCGGACGGTGGTTATGGGCAATCAGGGGTTCCTGCGCCAGATCGGACACACTGCGGATACTCGAATGGCGCAACAGCTCCGGCGAGCACGCCGGCACGTAGGTCTGGGGAAACAGCCGCGTCGCCTGGACGTCGGTCCAATCACCGATGCCCACCACAATCGAGACGTCCGAGTCGCTGGCGTGCTCCTCGTTGGGCGTGATGTCAGTGGCGATCTGGATGTCGATATCGCCGTGCACCGCACTGAAGCCCGCGAGCCGCGGCAGCAACAACTCGCTGGCGAAAAATGGCGGCACCTGCAGGCGTACCACCGCGCGGCTGAAGCGCACGCGCAACTGCTCGGTCACCGACTCGAGACGTGAGAATACCGAGTCGATGTGTTCCAGGTAGTGCGCGCCGGCCTCGGTCAGCGCGAGCGATCGCGGCCCGCGATCGAACAGCGCCAGGCCGAGTTCATCCTCGAGTACCTTGATCTGGTGACTGATCGCCGAGGCGGTGACACATAGCTCCTCGGCGGCGGCCTTGAAGCTACCGCGCTTGGCTGCGATTTGAAAAGTCTTCAAAAAACGTAACGATGGCGTGCGCATATTCCTTTTAAAGAGCAATCAGCTTTCCTGGATCAGCAAGTGACGTGCCAATCGATCGCACCCGATTCTAGGCGCCAATTGTGACGTCCCTCATAAGATAGTCCTCGTAATGCCGGGAAATACCGGCCCGAGAGGCGCACGTTGCACCGTGACTGGGCAGCTTGGGCTCGGAATCGAGCACACTCGGGCGCACGGTAGCACAGGTGCGGCGCCGATCAGGACTTTGCGTTGCGCAATGACGGCTCCCCGCAGCCTGTTGTGCTGCACGCGGGAACTCGATGTGACCTCATCGGTCATTACTCTGATATGCCGCGGTCTCGCCGCAGACGCCCCCCTGTGTCGCCACTTGGCGTCACGGGTCGAGCGAACATGCACTGCGCCGCTGTCGTGAGCCACTCGCGATTAAATAGGCTCTACACTGTAGCCATGATCTCTAAAGCTGCTGTGCTGATGCTGGCCGCCGTGGTCGCGCTTGGCCGCGCGGCCGCGGTGCATGCTGCCGATCCCGCTCCATTCGATCTGGCTGGCCCGATCATCGAAGTGACGGTGACGCGCGATGGCACGACACTGCCGATCTCGCAGGTTCCGAACCTCGCGGTCGGCGACCGCCTTTGGATCAAGGCTGATCTGCCTCCCTCGCAATCCGCGCACTACGTCCTGGTGGCCGCATTTCTGCGCGGTGCCACCAACCCGCCGCCGGCCAATTGGTTCTTCCCGTGCCAGGCATGGACCCGCCAATGCGCGCAGGAGGGGATGGAAGTCACGGTACCGCAGGATGCCCAGCAGCTGCTGCTGTTCCTGGCGCCGGCAACCAGCGGCGACTTCAAGACATTGATTGGCGCGGTTCGCGGCCGTCCTGGCGCATTCGTGCGCGCCTCGCAGGACCTGAACCAGGCCACGCTCGACCGCTCGCGTCTGGACGCTTACCTGGCTGCCATCCGCGATTTTGATCAGAGCGATCCGGCAGCGCTGAACGATGCGGTTCCGTTGCTGGCGCGCAGCCTGGCGATCAAGGTAGACGACAAATGCCTCGACCGCATGGCGCAATTCCAGGCTGCGTGCCTGATGCAGGGCCAGAATTCGCTCATATTGAACGACGGGCACAGCACTTCGATCGTCGAGGCGCTCACCTCCGGACCTGCCAGTGACCTCGCCATGGAAGCCAGTTCCACCCCGCAGCTCAATTACGGCGTCTACAGCCCCTACGTCGCATCGGTACTCGACATCGCTCGCATCCTGGACTCGTTCCGTACCGCGCAGTATCAATATATCCCGGCGCTGGCGCAGCAACAGGACAATCGCCTGGCACTGTCGCTCAACGCCCCGCCCTCGTTCAACAACCCGAAGTCGGTGCTGGTGGTGGCGCTGCCGGCCATCGAACAGTCGCAGATGCCGCCCCTGCACGCGGTCGATGCGGCGCAGGTTTACTGCGCCAGAAAGACTCCGCTGGTGATCGCGCTGGACGGCGCGCCGCTGGCCTTCTCCACCCGCTACGCGCACGACATGACGCTGAGGCTGGCCGGCAAGGATGGCAAGGTGACCGACGTTGCCGTTCGAGCCGATGCGCGGCGCGGAGGCTTTGTCGTGGACAGCTCCGCTGCCGCGACTGGCGCACTGGGCGAGGCTACCCGCGGTTCATTGCACGGATATTGGGGTTTTGAAAACTACAATGGCCCGAGCGTACAGCTGGCGGGTGCGTCGTCGCAGAAATGGGTACTCGATCCAAACGATGCCGGTGCGTTGATCGTCGGCCGCGAGGACACGGTGCACCTGCGATCGGCCAGCAACAGCTGCGTCGCCGGCCTCGCGCTACAGGACGCGGCCGGCGTGGAAACAAAGTTGGAATGGAAACCGGTGGCTGCCGATACCATAGCGGTCAAGCTGCCGCTGCAACAGGCGCCGGCCGGTGTGCTCACGCTGCAGGTAACACCGTACGGCGTCGCCCATCCGCAAGCGGTGCAACTGCACGCCTTCTCCGAGGCCGGCCATCTGAGCAGTTTCACGCTGCGCGCCGGAGATACCCACGGCATTCTGCGCGGAACGCGCCTGGACGAGGTCGCCAGCATCGCGCTGAAGGGCATGGTGCTGCTACCAGGCAAGCTGTCGTCCAGTCAGGGAGTCGACGAACTGCCGATGATGCTGGCGGATGCGTCGACCGCGGTGGCGCTGAAGCAGGGCGACGCCGGCAGCGCCAGGGTCACGCTTAAGGACGGCCGCGTGCTCGACCTCAATATCGTCGTCGATGCGCCCCGACCGCGCGTCACCCTGATAGGCAAGAGCGTACAGCTGCCGTCGTCCGGCGGCGGCAGCAACATCCGGCTCGCCGCCCAGGATGAGCTGCCGCATGACGCCAGGCTCATATTTTCGCTGCGCACGCAGTCGCCGGCGGCATTTACCTACGACGAGAAAATTGAAATTGCGACGGTCAACAATGCGTCCTCTGCCATCCTGAGCTTCGACAATGGCGGCATTACGCTGGAAGACGCCCAGGTTGCGGTTGCCGTGCTCGATCCAGCCAAGACCTTCGGATCGTCGGCCTTCGGGCCGCTGCAATTTCGGGTAACCGCGCGCGATGCAGCCGGCGATTGGCAACCGCTGGCGACGCTGGTACGGCTGCCGGTGCTGAACGATCTTAAATGCCCCGCGTCGCGCGAGCTGGCCTGCAAGCTTACCGGCTCGAGCCTGTTTCTGGTGGACTCGGTCTCGGGCGATCCGCAATTCGACCATTCGGTGCAGGTGCCGGACGGCTTTCCTGGTTACGCGTTACCGGTGCCACGGCCGGCCGATGGCACGCTGTACGTCAAGCTGCGTGACGACCCATCGGTAGTCAATGCGTCGACCCTGGTCGCGCAACAGCTGCCGCCATCGTCGGACGAACTGGCGGTGGCCGCCGCGCGTCGCGCGGCCGCGAACTCCGAGCGCGACTCAGCGGCAGCCGATGCGCCCGCCGCGGCCGCTGCGGCCGCTGCAGCCGCAGCGCCACCTGCTCCCACCGCGCCGAGCGCAGCCATCGCACCCACCGCCCCGGCGCATTAAGCCGTCACCTTGGGGCTCCGCTGGCCGTAAGACGCTGGCCGGCCGCATTCAACGCACCGCATCAGGCAGCAGAAAGGTGCGCCGGGCCGCTTCCATCGCCAACCGTTCCGGGCGATACCAACGCGCCAACGCGGAACCGTCCATCAGGTCGGGATTGGCCTGTTCAAACGCCGGAAAATCCGCCGCGCTGCCGGCCTGCATGCGTTCGGCGATCAGCGCCAGAAAGGCAATGGTGATGGTCTGATGGAAGGCCTCCGGCTTGCCGGCCCGCGCCGTCATCGCGCGCAGCGCGAACGAGTAGTGGTAGGCGGTCTCGGCGAAATCGAGTCGGCGCAGCATCTCGAAGCCCATGCGCACGTGTTCGCGGTGCGGAAACGTGCCGGCATCGAGTTCGCCGCGCGCGAAGCGGGCAAGCAGCGCAAGTGTTTCATCCATCGCTGCGCGTCTCGTGCAGCTTGTGGGAATCCCTGGCGCTCAGATCGAGCCGATAGACGCCGCTCAACGCCTTGATCTGCCGGCGGGTCGCGGCCGAGAACGGCGCCTTGCCTTCGAAGGCGTGCAGCACCACGCCTTCCAGCAGCTCACCGAGCGGCATCTCCAGCTCGGTCGCCAATGCCTTCAGCACCTTCAGCAGCCGGGTCTCGAGGCGCACACCGGTCTGCGTGCGCGTTATGAGTTTCGTTCTCATGGTGGTACCATGGTACCACGGTACCGATCAGCGGCGCGCGGTGCGCCGGGTGAGAACGATTGCGATGCCGCCCAGCGTGGCGCAGGATGCCAGTGCCAGGCGCAGCGTCACATGTTCTGTCATCAGTGCCAGCCCGCCGAGCGCCGCGATCACCGGCACCGACAGCTGCACCGTGGCGGCGGTTATCGCCGACAGTCGCTTTTGTGCCGCATACCACGCGACGTAGCCCAGGCCGGAGGCCAGCGACCCTGAGAGCGCCGCGAGGGCCAGCCCCTTTTGGGACAGGTGGCGCTCGGCGGCGAAGGCCAGGCCGAGCACGATCACACACGGCACCAGGTAGATGAAATTATTTACTGTCACTTCCAGTGGGTCGCCGGCGCCCCTGCCGAGCAGGGAATACAGCCCCCAGGCCAGCCCGGCGATCCCCATCAGCAACGCGCCGATCGGATTGGGGGCGGTGACGCCTGGGGCGACCAGAACCACCAGGCCTGCAACCGCCAGGATGAAGCCGGCTCGCGCGACCGGTGGAAACGACTCGCCGGCGCGCAACGCGCTGCCGATCATGGTCAGCTGCGCGGCGCCAAACAGGATCAAGGCGCCGGTACCGGCGCTCAACGACTGGTAGGCGAACGAAAACGACACCAGGTAGGCAAACAGCACGCCGGCGCTACGCCAGTCGCCGCCGCCACGACCGCGAGTGCGCCATCGGGCTAACACTATCGGGATCAGTGTCGCCGCGGCCGTGAACACTCGCACCGCAGCGAAACTCGCAGGATCGATGAGTTGCGCGCCCAGCGCGAGCCGGCACAGTAGCGAGTTGGCCGCAAAGGCGAGCATCGCCAGCACCGTCAACACCATGGTGCGCGCGGCGCCGATGCCGTGAGGTTCGTGGTGATGAATGCTCAATGGATTTGTTCTGGCTGTTAACGATGCGCTAAGCCACGCGAGGATAGCGGCCGCGCTATAAGAAGGCACGAACATCCGCTGCTCATACCGACTGTGCCCTGCCGCTTCGCGGTGATACCTGCGCCGCGGCATGCTCATTTTCACTACCGCGGCGCCGATGCCGGCGATGTCCTACTGAACGCGTTTGGAATCCTTGGCTGCAAAAATAACGTGCATTCGAATAACGTAGCGGCTTTTCGCACAGGAGACTTTGCACTATGAAAGCAGCCGTTATCCACTCCTTTGGTCCGCCCGAAGTGATTCGCACTGAGGAGGTCGCTACGCCAGTTCCAAAAAGCGATGAAGTGCTGGTCAAGGTGCATGCGGCCAGCGTCAATCCCGTGGACTACAAGACCCGCTCTGGTCACTACCCGGCCGTCAAACAGGACCAGTTGCCGCTGACGCTGGGTCGCGATGTCGCCGGAACCGTTCAGCAATGCGGAGCCGCCGCCCGAAAATTCAAGCCAGGCGATTCGGTCTACGCGATGCTCGATCGCGACCACGGTGGCTACGCCGAATACGTCATCGTCAAGGAGCGCGACCTGGTGGGTAAGCCGCGCCATCTGGACTATACCGAGGCGGCCGCGGTGCCGCTGGCGGCGATGACCGCCTGGCAGGGACTGTTTGATCACGGCGGACTTCGAGCCGGCCAGCGGGTACTGATCCACGGCGGCGCCGGCGGCGTAGGTCACTTCGCAATTCAATTTGCCAAGGCCAAGGGCGCCACTGTCGCCACCACCGTGGCAGCAGGCGACATCGAATTTGTGCGCGAACTGGGCGCCGATCAACCAATCGACTACCAGAGCGAGCGCTTCGAGGACGCGGTCCACGATGTTGACCTGGTGTTCGATCTGGTCGATGGCGAAACACAGGATCGCTCCTGGTCCGTGCTCAAGCGCGGCGGTGCCCTCGTGTCCACGCTTTCCAAGCCGTCGGAAGACAAAGCCCGCGACCATGGTGCCCGCGGCGAGCACTACATGGCACAGCCTGATGGAGCTGAACTGCAGGAAATCACCGTCCTCATCGATGCCGGCAAGGTGATGCCGCGAATCCAGGCCGTGTTTCCGTTCAACGAGGTGCGGGAAGCGCAACAGCAGCTCGAGCACAGCCACGTGCAGGGCAAGATCGTTCTGGAACTGGAGAGCTGAGGGACTTGCGGCAGGCAGCACGGCCGGCGCGCGTATACCGCGTTCGCCGTCCGTGCTCGCCCGCTCAGCGGGCGCGCGTCAGGTGACCAGGTGCTGCGGCTTGCCGGCGACGAAGGCGTCTATGTTGTCGATCAGCTGGTCGGCCAGGAATTGCATTGCGCCATCGCTGGCCCAGGCGACGTGCGGGGTAAGGATAAAGTTGTGCAGCCGCAGCTCGAGCAGCGGATTGCCGTCCTTCGGAGGCTCCTTCGTCAGCACGTCAAAGCCCGCACCGCCGATCAGTCCCTGCGTAAGCGCCTCGACCAGCGCCTGTTCGTCCACCAGGCCGCCACGCGAGGTGTTGATGAGAATCGCGGTGCGCCTCATCTTGCGCAGCTCCTTGATCCCGATCAGGTTGCGCGTCTCCGGCGTCAAGGGTGCGTGCAGCGAGATCACATCGCTGGTCGACAGTACTTCGTCAAAGGGCGTGAATTGCACATCCGGCATCTTGGGCGGTGCGTGATCGGCGAACAGCACCTTCATGCCGAAGCCGCGGGCGATCTTCGCGGTGGCCTGGCCGAGCGCACCCTCACCGATGATCCCGAGCGTGGCACCGTACATGTCGCGGATCGGGTGGTCGAAAAAGCAGAACTGATCCACCTGCCCCCAGCGGCCGTTGGCCACATCCGCCCGGTAGGCGAACAGATTGCGCCGCAGTGCCAGTATCAGTGCGAATGCGTGCTCCGGCACGGTATGCACGGCGTAGTTGCGGATGTTGGACACCGCGATGCCATTGGCCTTGCAGTAGTCGATGTCGATGACATCGTAGCCGGTGGCGGCGACGGCAATCATCTTCAGACTCGGCAGTTGCTTGAGCGTTGCCGCCCGCAGCGGCACCTTGTTGGTGATCGCGACCGTGGCGTCGCGCAGCTTTTCGGGCAACTCGTTGGTTTCGCTGGCCGCGTACTCCTGCCACTGGTGCGCAAACGCCGGGCGTCGAACTTCCGCCTGCAGGCTGGCCCGATCAAGGAACACGACGCGTTGCTGCATTGCGAATCTACCCGGCCGAGCGCGCTTGGTGCAGTTGTGCCTGCTTGTTCGCCTTCTCATTCGGAATCGGATCGTGCGAACGCCAGTAATTTGAGGCCGCGCCCACGCCGCTTCCCGGGGCTACCTTGACGCCCACATCCAGCATCGCCATCTCGGCGCCGGCAATTGCACCCATCAGCATCAGCTCATTGAGATCGCCCAGGTGACCGATGCGAAAAACCTTGCCGGCAACCTTGGACAGGCCGGCGCCCAGCGCCAGGTTGTAGCGCCGGTAGGCGATGTCGATCACACGAGCAGCATCGATGCCCTCGGGCACCACCACCGCGCTCACCGTGTCCGAATACCACTTCGGGGCTTTTGCGCACAGCTTGAGTTTCCATCCCTCGAGGATGGCCGCACGCACGCCTTCGGCCAGATAGTGATGACGGTGGAAGATGTTCTCCAGGCCCTCTTCTTCGATGATGTTCAGCGACTCGCGCAGCCCGTAGAGCATCGGTAAGGCCGGCGTATAGGGGAAGTAGCCGGTGGCGTTGGCCTTGATCATATCGGCCAGGTCAAAATAGCAGCGCTTCGACTTGGCGTTTGGCATCGCCGCCAATGCCTTCTGGCTCACTCCAAGGAAGGCCAGTCCGGCGGGCAACATGAATCCTTTCTGCGATCCGCTGACCGTCAGGTCCACGCCCCATTCATCCATGCGAAAATCGATGCTGCCCAGCGAGCTCACCGTGTCGACGTACAGCAGCGCCGGATGTTTGACCGCGTCCATGACCTTGCGCAGACCGGCGATGTCACTCGTGACTCCGGTGGCAGTCTCGTTATGGCAGGCGAGCACGGCCTTGATCTTGTGCTCCTTGTCCGCCTTCAGCGCCTGCTCGGTCCGCTCCAGCGGAACCCCTTCACCCCACTCCACATCCTGGATTTCCACGTCGTATCCCAGCCGCTGCGCCATGTCGATCCACAACAGGCTGAACTGCCCGAAGCGCGAGGCCAGCACCTTGTCGCCGGGGGAGAGCGTATTGGTCAGTGCTGCCTCCCAGCCACCGGTGCCGGAGGACGGGAAGATGAATACCTGGCCGGTGGTAGTCTTGAAGACTTTCTTCAGGTCGCGCAACAGCCCGGTCGAAAGCTGGGGAAAGCTGGAAGAGCGGTGGTCCTCCATCGCAATTACCATGGCCCGCAGCACACGATCGGGAACGTTCGTAGGCCCCGGAACGAAAAGGAAATTGCGACCTGCTACACGGGTTCCCATCACGGCTCTCCTCTAAGATCGGCTGACTAGGGTTGACTCGGGCCATCCTATCCGAACGCCCGAATGTTGCCAGCCTTGTAGAATGCCGCGTTCGCCCGCCGCGAACAACCCGCAGCGCCTGGCGATCCGTGAAATGATCCCGGTACCATCGATCCACAGGAGTCCGGCATGGCCGCACGCGCGCAAGTTGTTGCAACCGTCAAGGTCAACGAACCCTATGCCCGGGTGACCGAATACCGATTTGCACCCGGCGCGGAAACCGGCTGGCATCGGCACCCGCACGACTACGTCGTCGTGCCGTTGCTCGACGGCGAGCTGACGCTCGAACAGCCCGATGGCAGCTCCCGGGTCGCACAGCTGCTGACGCACCAACCGTATGCGCGCGGCGCCGGTGTCGAGCACAACGTCATCAATACCAACAGCTATGAATTCGCGTTTCTGGAGATCGAGCTGCTGCGCTAGACGCTACGGCTTTCGCTCGCCGTGCTCCGACTGCTCCAGGAGTTGCTGCAAGTCGTCCTTCCACAGCGCGGCCTCGGTGTGCGTGCCGTGACCGTGGGTGGCATCGCTGGTGGGGATGAGCACGAATCGACAATGCGGCATCCTCTTGGCCAGCGTTTCGGCGATCCCCAGCTCCGGCGGGTTGATGAAGTCGTCGCCGGAGTTGATGTAGAGCACCGGTACGGTGATGCGCTCCAGATCCGCACTGGGATCGTAGTTGCGGCTGGCATTGATGTAGTAGATCAGGTCGTTGGCGTCGGTCGCAGCCGTGGAGCGCTTCAGGTATTCGTCGATGTAGGCTTCGGCGGCAGCGCGGGTGGGTGCCCGCTTCTGCAATAGCAGCGGGCTCGAACCCATGACGAATAGTAATTCGTTGGCGGTGCGTAAACCCTGGACCGGTTGTGATTTGTACTCGCCATCGAGCCACTGCGGATCCAGCTTCACTGCCTGAATGGCCATGTAACGCATCATGCGATTGCGGCCCGCGATGGCAGTGGGCAGGCAGGCGAACGGCGCGAGTGCATCCGCAAATCCCGGGTAGGTCTCGCCCCAGACGAAAGTGTGCATGCACCCCATCGACGTGCCCAGGATCAGGCGCAGATGATCAATCTTCAGGCCATCGAGCAGCATGGCATGCTGACTGCGCACCATGTCGTCGTAGTCGTATTGCGGGAAATGGGCATGCAGGCCATCGGACGGCTTCGACGAGCTGCCGTGACCGATGTCGTCCGGCAGGATGAGGAAATATTTCGTGATGTCCAGCGCCTGTCCCGGCCCGAACAGTTCATCGGAGAAGATCGGATTGAGCAGCGTATGCGCGTTGCCGCCGGTGCCGTGCAGCAGCAGCACCGCGTTGTCGGTGTGGCCGTTCTTGTCGGTGTGCGGCTTGCCCAGAGTGATGTAGTGCAGCTGCAATTGCGGCAGGGTCTCCCCGCTGCCGAAGCGAAAGTTGGCAATGCTGAAGGAGCCGTCCTGCACCGGCCAAAGTGAGGTCGTCTGGGCAAGTGCCAGAGGTGCAACAAGGAGGGCGAGCGCGGCGGCAGCGGCGGCAGCGGCGGCAGCGGCGGCGGGAGACGATAGTGCATGACAGTCCCTTGAGAGTTACGGCCAGGGCCATCAGGGCAATATCACAAAATCTTTGGATCGGCCACAGTGGCGACATCGCGCCCCCGATCGCCACGCAAGTCGTCCGCTTAGCTCTCCGCTAGCCGGCATGCACCCGCCACGCGCCAGGTGCATGCCGTGCTTCAATCACGCGGATCGATCAACGACCGTGTTCGGCGTCGGAGATGGTGCGTTCCGTCTGGTGAATCGCGGCATCGATATGCCCTACCGCACGATCGCGCAGACCGCGGGTCGCCGGATCGTCTTCCTCGCGCGCGACGTCGGAATGCACCTTGCGCAGCAATTCGAGCGCCTTGTGCAGTCGCCCTGGACGATCGGGTGCAACGTCCATCGGCGGATGGTCGTGGATGTCCTTACCGTCATCGATTGCGGCGTGCTTGATCTCGCCGATCGCCTTGTCGATCTCCATGATCGCCATATCTTCGTGCTCGCTGACCGCGGCGTCGCCGGGGCGATGCTCCAGCATCCATCGCGCAGTGCGCAGATCGCCCAACGCGTGCAGGTATGCCGGGTGCTTACCTGGCAGGTCGGCGTTGGCCGCAAACGGCACCGCCAGAAACACCAGCAACCCCGACACCCCCAACCACTTCCTGTACTTCACGTTCATCTGCCTCGCTCCTTGGAAAAGAAACAAAGTGCCACACGCTATAACGAGTATCGTGGTGCGAAGCTGACAAGAAACTGAATGGCCGCGTCGGTGCGCTGGGCCACACTACATAACCTTAGGGGCGCCGGCTCACGGCCGGGGCAATCCGGCCGGCGCCGCGTTGTGTCGCCGGGCAGCGCCGCCGTTAGCGCTTCTTGGCGCCGCGCCGCTTCGGCCGTCGGGCTGCGACAGGCTTCTTCGTCTTGCTCTTGGCCCTAGCTTTGGCCTTACTCTTGGCCTTGCGCGCCGCCGGCGGCCTGACCACCTTGTGGATCTCCAGCACACTCGTATGGCCGGCCTCGACACCCAGTTCCTGAAGGATAGGCAACAGCGTCTGGCCGAATTTCTCGAACGCCGCCTGCGACGACCATACGTCGAATACCGCGAGCTTGTCCGGTGGACCGAAGGACGCATGATAAGAGCGTCCGGGTGGATGCGCCGCCCCGGCCTGCTTCAACCGCTTGGTGCATTCGTTGTACTTTTCCGTAGTCATCCCGCTCAGGGCTACATAGATTCCGACGGCCATTGTCCGATCTCCTGGTTATTCGAAGTTGTTCGATCAGGTATCCCCACGCGAGACTACCACGACGGTACTGGCGCACAATGACGGCTCAGCAGCGCGGGAGATTGAAGTAGTGCTTGCCGTTACCTTCAGCGGGCTCACCCTGGCATTACTCCTGTGGGGCGAGTCAACATTCGAGCCGCTCAAGCAGTCGCTGGGCGTGAAACCCCTGGGCCGCGATGTCGCTGTCCGAGCCCTTGGCTTGCTGCTAGTCCTGGTGTTGATTGCCGCTCTGAACCCGGAAATTCGAGTTTTCCTGCTGCTGCTCGACGCCATCGGAGTCGATCTGTTCCTGCTGCTGCTGATGATTCAGGGGCGCGAGTACCTGCAATGGCTCAGTGCGGTGGTGATTGTGCCGACGGCGCATCGACTGTCGATGTGGGGACCGTATCCAATGCCGTTGCCGACTCGTTGGCTCGTTACCCAGCACCCTTTCTGGAGCGCCTACGCTACGGCACAACTGATGGCGATGGCAGCGCTGGTCGCGCTGGCCGTGGTCGGCATCGTCTCGGCGGCAAGCCTGGTCATGACGTGCCCTGCCGGCAAGGCGCTGGGCGCCGTTGCTTTGCGGACTCATCGCCGGGCCGGCGAAGTCCATGCCCCGGCTATCAATATATCCCGAGCGCGAGACCGGCGGCGATGGTGGCTCCCAGTTCCTCACAGTGCGCCAGGTCGATGGCACTGATTTGTTTCGGTTTCATAATTTCTTCCGGGGTCTGGGCGTGCGTGCAGACGATGAGCGGCGCGGCGATCGCCCGCAGTCGCCAGCCGGTGACGATGCGCTCGATTTGTCGGGCCGCATTGCTGCCGTCGCTGCCGGCGCATATGAGAGTGGCATAGGGGCGTCCCTGAACACGGTCCAGCACCGGGTAATAGCAGCGGTCGAAGAAATCCTTCATCAGCCCCGACATCGCGCCAAGATTCTCCGGGCAGGCGAATAGGTAGCCGTCGGCGTCGAGCAGGTGGTCCGGTCCGGCGGCTGCAGCGGTTTCCAGCCGCGACGTCACTTCCGCCTGACGGGCACTTCCCACGGCGGCGGCGCGCGCCATCTGGCCGGTACCCCCGGTCAGCGTGTGGTAGACGATCAGCAGTCTCTTCATCCGCAACTCTCGCCGGGCTACTGCCCCGGTGTCAGCCGCTCGTCGAGGAATTGCTGCACCGCCTGAAACAACTGCATGCGGTTCTTCTCCATCATGATCGAGTGCGTGCCTTCCCCGATCTGCACATAACGCTTGTACGGTGCGTTGGTCAGCCTGGCGAAGTACTGGTCCGCCATGTAGCTGGGCAGATCGACATCCCACTCGGCGTGCGCCAGCAGCACGGGAACGCGGATCCCGGCCGGGTCGTACTGCATCCTTCCCGCACTCCAGAACTCACGTCCGTCCTGCACCGCGCCGTTGGGTGCACGCAGGGCTCGATCTTTGGCGAAGGTGGCATCCGCCCAGGTGTCAAACCAGCCGGCCGGAATCAGCTCTGCCTGCTTGTCTTCGGGTACCTCCCTGAGCCATCGAGCCCTGGCAGCTTCGCGAGTGACGGTGCGGTAGGCACCCAGAGTGACGTCCGGGCTCACGAGCGGCGGACTGTTGGATATCCACATGGGTGCGTACAGCACCAGGCGATTGACCTTGTCGCTGTGCTGCGTCGTGTACCAACCGGTGATGCTGGTGCCCCATGACCAGCCGATCAGATCGAGCCTGGCGGCGCCGCGGCGCTTGAGGATGAAATCGATCGCCGCAGCGAGGTCCTTGACTGCGACATCGGTGCGGACAACCGGCGCGTTGTCTTCGGCCGGCTGATCCATTTCGGCCGGCCGCGTGGATTTACCGAAGCCGCGCACATCGACCAGATAGACGTCATAGCCGTGCTGGGCTATGTAGTCCATCCACGACAGACCGTTCAGCTTGAGATCGAACGTCGACTCGGCCGGGTAGGTCGCACCATGCACGAACAGCACAATCTTGTCGGCCGGGAATCGGCTCACGCCCTGGGGATGTTTGTTCCGCACGTAGAGTTCGATGCCGGAATCGTGCGCCGGAACCGCGAACTCCTCCATCACGATCACCGGCGGCGTGGCCGTCCCAGCGGTTGCGGCGACCAGCATCAAGACCAGCGCGACTGGTGCATACCACGCCCGTATCAATGTTCGTTCAACAGCGCTGTCCATGTCGCGGCCCTCCACTTCGGGCAGCAAGCCTCCCGCCGATGCCATCGTGATGGCACCCAGAATCGATAGATGGTATATGCGATGCGGCGTCGCGAGTATCAATAATTAAAGGGAGAACTGACCATGCGCTTGCACCCGGGAAACGTCGCTTTGGGCTCCATGTTGGCATTAGCTCTGTGCGCCTGCGGCACCGCCGTGGCCGGGGAGCCGACCGAGGCGCAGATGAAGGAGGCCATGTTGTACGCGATGAATCACCCGCCCGGCGAACCCGCCGGTGATCCGATCACGATCACCTTCTTCAAAAAGGAAGCCTGCGACAATCCGACCCCGAAGGGCTACAACTGCACTTTCGACGTGAAAGTCGCATCCAAGAATATTGGCGCGTCGATCTATAACGACATTCCAGGCGCCTGGTTTTATCAGGATAAGGATACCGGTAAGTGGGCGATGCGGCCGCCGTTCTGAATGTTCGATAGCACCACGGCGGCGCAGCGCATGCGGGTCTTGCAAACGCGGCGACTCACCGTGCGCCATTTCGATCGCGCCGACGCAGCTTTCATTCTCGAGCTATTGAACGAGCCATCCTGGCTGCAGTACATCGGCGACAAAGGCATCAAGGGCCTGGCCGACGCCGAGCGCTACATTCACGATGTTCTGGTGTCGATGTATGAGCGACTCGGCTTCGGCCTGTACCTGGTCGAATTGACCGACAGCGGCGAATCGCTGGGTATGTGCGGTCTCGTCAAGCGCGACAGCCTGCAGGATGTCGATCTCGGGTTCGCTTTCCTGTCACGCTTCTGGGGCCATGGCTATGCCTGCGAATCGGCGACGGCGGTGATGTCGCATGCGAACATGCGTTTGGGTCTCGATCGGCTCGTAGCCATTACCTTGCCGACCAACCTGGCGGCCAGCCAACTGCTGCGGAAACTGGGATTCACGCTCGAGCGCACAATGGCCGCGACCAGCGGCGGTGAGGATCTGCTGCTGTACGCGACCGCGCTGCCGGTGAGCGACGTTTCGCCGCCGCAGGTCGGGCCCTGATTCGCGCGCCTGGCTTACGGTGCGCGCCGGGCCGATAGGATCTTCACCGGCGTGGCGAGCATCTGCCCCTGCATGACACCCTGACCTGCGGTCGGTGAGCGCGGCTGGCCGAAGATGGCGTGCACCACGTCCATGCCGTCGACCACGTGGCCGAAAACTGCGTAGCCGGGATCCCCGCCATTCGGCTGCGCGTCCAGCGAGATCAGATCGCCAATCACGATGAAAAAATCCGCCGTTGCGGTGCCAGGATCGGCGCGCGCCATCGATATCGCCCCGTTCACGTGGCTTAAGCCCGTGACGATGGTGGGCTCGTGGCCGATCGGCTTCAGCACACGCTTAGGGTTGCCGCGCAGACCGCCCTGGATGAGGCCGTACTGGCCATCCTCACCCACGGCCATCGAGCGATAGAACTCGCTGCCGTCCAGCCGTTTCTGATCGACGTAGCGCAGAAAATTGCCAGCCGTGATGGGCGCGCGCTGCGTCTCCAGCGCGAGCACGATGTCACCCAACGCTGTCTTGAGGACTACCTTGACGCTCGCTGGGGCTGGCGTCGCGGTATCCGGCGGCACAACTGCGTCCTGCGGCCAGGCCACCCCGAACCACAGCCATGCGCAGGCCAGCAGCGATCCCACGGGCGCGAACAAGTACCTGGTCTGCATCGTATGATTGGTGTTGCGGGCGAATTAAGTTATTGAACTAAAAGGCACTCCAAGCTGAGCGGCCCGGGTCGAATCAACTGTCAAAACTAGCAGTAGCTTGTTTGGAACCACCAGCCTTAAGCTGCAAACCGACAGGGCAGAAAACACTATACCGAAAGCGCCCACAGGCGCTATGGACTCTCGCGTAACTATGGAAGCGGTTTCGCAGAACAATTCACCGCCGCCGACTCATTTCGCGCCGCAGCCACTTCGATTCACCGGCAGCGGTGCGGAGTATTTCGGCATCTGGATCGTCAACCTGCTCCTGACGATAGTCACTGTGGGGATTTATTCGGCCTGGGCCAAAGTGCGCAGGCTGAAGTATTTTTATCGGCACACCGAACTGGCGGGATCCAGCTTCGATTTCCATGGCAGCCCGATCAGGATCCTGATCGGCCGCGTGCTGGCGCTGGCGATGCTCATTGGCTACAACGTCTCGGTGCGTCTGCATTCGCCGTTGACGCTGCTTGTCGTGCTGGTGCTGGCGATCGCGTTGCCGTGGCTGCTGCGCAATTCATTCCGGTTTCGGCTCTACAACTCCAGCTGGCGCGGTACCCGTTTTCACTTTCGCGGCAGCGTCGGGGGGTCCTATCGCGTTTTTCTGTTGAATGGATTCCTGACGCTGATCACGCTGTATGTGATGGCGCCGTTCATGCATCAGCGACTGAAGGCCTACCAGCACGACAACAGCTGGTTCGGGCGCACGCGATTTTCCTTTCACGCGCGGGTGGGCCAGTTCTACCTGATTTACCTGCTGTTACTGCTGGGCGTGGCGGTCTTTATAACCGTATTCATTTCGTCGGGAATCGTGGGCACGCTCGCTGCCATCGCGCAAGCGCAAAAGCATGGCGGCCACCCTGATGCGCGCGCGATATTCAGGACCCTGATTGTCTTCTATGGTGTGGCAATTTTGACGGTGGTTTTGATCGGACCGATCTTTCACGCGCTGATCACCAACCTGATCTGGAACAATACGCGTCTTGGCGAACACCGCATCGAATGCAATCTGTCACCGATTGCACTGATGTGGATCAGCTTGAGCAACTTCGTGCTGGTGGTGCTCACCCTGGGGCTGTTCATGCCGTGGGCCGCGGTGCGCCTGGCGAGGATCCAGGTAGACGCGATGAAGCTGTTGCCGGCCAGCGATCTGCAGGAATTCGTCGCGGCCGAACCCGAAACCATCGGGGCGGTCGGCGAAGAGGCGGCCACCGCATTCGACTTCGATATCTCGCTATAGACCCCATTTGAAGGGGCCGAGCATGCTCCAGGCAGACTATTTCGACGGGCGCTCCACTCGTGTGCGCACCGTGAATTTATCAGTCGTCGGCGAGGATCTCATCGTTACCGGCGAGGATGTCAATCTGCGCGTCCCGTTCGCCCGGGTAAAGGTGGATGAACGGCTTGGTCGGGCGCCGCGTCGGCTGCGCCTGGAGGATGGAACTTTTTTCGAGGTCCGGGACCTGCGTGCGCTCGATAGCCTGTTGTCGGCCGTCGGGCATCGCGATGGATGGGTCGATCACTTCCAGCGTCGCCTCGCGTTCGTGCTGCTGGCGCTCGTGGTGTGCGCGATGTGTGCGGTAGGAGCGTACCGGTGGGGCCTGCCGTGGGCGGCTGCGACCGGTGCGCGACACCTGTCACCCGCCATTGGCAAGGTATTGTCCGCGCAGGCGCTGAAAGTGCTGGACGGTGGCATTCTCCTGCCCAGCACGATCGCCGAGGAGCGCCAGCAGAGGCTGAGAGGCTCATTCCTCGCGCTGCGTCTGCCGGAGGGCGGCACGCCAAAGTCGGCGTTGTTGTTTCGGCGTTCTCCCCAACTGGGTGCCAATGCGTTCACATTGCCGGACGGAACCATCATCGTGCTGGATGACCTGATTACGGCATTAGACGACGATCAGCACACCCTGGCGGTTCTCGCTCACGAGTTGGGTCATGCGCATGAACGGCATGGCTTGCAGATGCTGCTGCGAAGTTCCGCCGTGGGCGCGTTTTTGACTTTCTATGTCGGTGATATCAGTACGCTGCTGGCCGCGGCGCCGGCCGCCGTCGTGGAAGCAAGATACTCCCAGGAGTTTGAGCGCCAGGCCGATGATTATGCGGCGGCGCTGTTGCGCCACAATGGAATGTCGCCGGGTTTATTGGCTGACGCGCTGACAAAGCTGGCGCAGTTGCAACCTGCATCGTCCAAGGGCGGATACCTGGCGAGTCATCCGGCAACCGATGAGCGCATCCGCCGCCTGCGGCTGCCGGCTTCACCCGACAGCTCCAAATAAGCACTTCATGCGGTGACAGCGGGCGTCAGAACATGAATCGCAGGCCGATGGTCGGATTGACGTTGGTCGTAAAGAACAGATAACCGTTGGCAAGACCGTCCGATACGCCGCTGTACATGACGCCGGCATAGGCGTCGAGTCGCCGGGTAAATCGATAGTCGAAGTCGAGCGAGTAGGCAGAGAAGCTGCCGCTGCAGGTCGAGTGCGCATTGGTCGAGCAGCCCGCCTGGGTGCCGGTGCCATAGGCGTTCTGACGATAGCCGTAGTAGGCGGCCGTGACATCCAGCTTCGGGATGACGCTGTAGCGCACGCCGGCCCAGTAGATATCGAGCTTCTTGTCATCTGGATAAGCGTCATTATTCACGTAGGCCAGTATGTAGCCCCCGATACCGGCGGTGCCGGCGAGGACATCGTGCACCGGATTCGCATATTGAATGTGCTCATAACCGGCGTAGAGCTTCACCGGAACCGGGGCGATTTTATATGCGGCCATGAGCGCGTAGGTCGTGTTGTCGGAGATGGTCCCCGCCACTGAATTGCTCGATGAGAAGCCGAGCTTTGGCAACCCGGTGACCTGCACAGCGGTGAGCGCGGCCGCCGAGACGGCATCATTGATCCTGGAATAGTAGCCATCAATCGCAAAGCCGGCGTATTGGGCGCCGATGTTGCCCTGGTAGGCCATGCCGCCGGCACTGCCGTTGGATTGATTGAATTTGTACAGCAGCGCCACGTGAATCGTGTCGGCAAAACCGACACGGTACTTCAGGGTCGAATCCAGGCGCTTGTCCTCGGTGGTGCCGGCGCCTGCATAAGCTCCGGATGCTCCCAGCAGCGAAAACGCCGGTGCGGCCTGATTCGGGTCAAGGGCATTGACGCCGTCCGCCACCAGGTTCTGCTGGCGGCCAAAGGTCAGCGTGCCGAAGGTTCTTGAACTGAGGCCCACATAGGCAATCTGAAATGCCTGACCGGCGCTGGCGCCGTCGTTATCGGTGGTTTGCTGGGCCGGGGACAGGCCATTGTTCAGCGTCAGCGATTTCAGCGAATCAGCGAGCACGCCGGCCTGCGGGTTGAACCAGGTTTCCACTGCGAACACGCCGGACCAGTCTCCGGCAATCGGCTCCTGGCCCCGCAAGCCGATTTTCGTCTGGCTCAGGTTACTGCCGGTCGCGCCGAATACGGATTCGTGAGCGGTCTTCTGGATGATATTGGTGCTGGCCGGAGTGTAGTAATCGCTGAACGTGGCGCCATGGGACTCATATTGAAGACCAATATCGATGGTTCCGTAGAGCGTAATGCCGTGCCACGAGAGACCGTCATCGCCCGTCGGTGCAGGCACGCCAGTGGTTTGCGCCTGGGAAACCCCGACCGCGCTTAGCGCGGCCAGCAGCAGAACCGATCCAAGCGGACGCAGTCGGTCGTACCCGACCGAATGACGGGGGATTGGCATGCACAAAGCTCCTCGAGCGTGTGTGAGATCGACTTGGTTGAGCGTCGATTTGTGCAGTATCGTGACCGCGCTCGGTAACAATGTCAGTCTCAGGCCAATAACATTCTGGTCACGGCGGTGACCGCGTGCTCAGTACCGGCACGAGTGCCCGGCTAATGACTGGTGGCACCGCTGTCGTTGGTGACTATCAGGCTCGAGACGTTGACGGGTTCGAAATCCGATAGGGTGAGGGATCCCGACATCAATCTGCAGCAGAGCGGCGCTTGACATGCAAGCTATTACTTGCCTATACTTCCGGCAAGTAGTTACTTGCATATAGAACATGGCAGAACGCCGCGACACCGATGTGCTGTTCAAGGCCCTGGCCGATCCGAGCCGGCGCAAGCTGCTGGATCTGCTGCATGCGCACGACGGCCGCACGCTCAACGAACTGTGCGAGCACCTGGACATGACACGCCAGGGCGTGACGCAGCATCTGGATCTGCTTGAGGCGGCCAATCTCGTGGCCACCGTACGGCGCGGACGGGAGAAGTTGCACTTCCTCAATCCGGTGCCGCTGCAGGAGATCTATGAGCGCTGGATTGCCAAGTTCGAGAAGCCGCGCCTCAAAGCGCTCTCGGATCTCAAACAACGATTGGAGAAAGCCAATGGCTAGATCGACTTTTGTCTACGTGACCTACATCCGCACCACGCCGGAGAAGCTTTGGTCGGCGCTGACCGACGCGGAGTACATGAAACAGTACTGGTTCGGCGTGCACTGCGAAAGCCGGTGGACTGCGGGATCCCCGTGGAAGATGGTATCCGGCGACGGCAAGATCCTGGACGACGGCGAGATCGTCGAGGCGGAGCCCCCACGGCGCCTGGTGATCCGCTGGCGGCACCAGAATAAGCCCCAGCTCAAGGCCGAAGGCGATTCGCTATGTACGATGGAACTGGAACCCAATGCAACGGCGGTCAAGCTCTCCATTACCCACACTATCGAGCGCGAACCCTCGGAATTCATCGCGGCCGTATCCGGCGGCTGGCCGAAGATCCTCTCCAACCTGAAGTCCCTGCTGGAGACCGGTTCTGCTGTTCTTCAGGACCCCTACCCAGCGGATAATCAGCGCTAGTCATTCCTGCCGCCACCATCCATGGTTGCACGTATCTTTGTCTACGGTTTCATCGGGGCCTTCACGATTGGGAGCCTGCTGCTGCTGGCCATCGCCATCGGATCAACGGTGCAGCGCGCCACCTTGATCTTCTCAGGATCGAGTGCGGAAGGCACCGTTGTCGCGAAAAAGCAGGTGGGACACCTGAAGGGTGGCTCCGCCGCTTACGCGCCGATGGTTCAGTTCAGCGCAAGCGATGGGCGCACGTATGTCGTGACTTCGGATTTTTCAGGCGCGGAATCGGCGTACCGATTCGGCCAGCCTGTGCGAATCCTCTACGCGCCCAACCATCCGCAGGGTGCCCGCATCGATGCCTTCGCGCCACTATGGACGCTGCCGCTCGTCACCGGTGTCGTCGGCGCCGCGTTTTCGCTCGTTCCCGCGATCGTCGTCGCGAGCTGGCTCCGGCGGCGACGGACCGGAACGAGCGAGGCACTGCAAGACGAGTCTGAGAGCGCGCCGAGCCCCGCGCTTCGCTGGGGACTCGGCATTGTGCTCACCGGTGGTGGCCTCGTGCTTGCGGCCTTTAGCCTGGGCTCGCCGAATTCGGCGTCAGTTGCCAACGTCGAGGCTCGGGTCCTTGGCGCCACGGTGGGCGTTATGCTGGCAGCCAGTGGTGTGCTCATTGGCCAGTGGGTCGCAAAAGGCAGCCGCATCTACCACGCCCTGGGCGGACTGGTCATGACCTCGATGGCGGTCATGTTCGGTTGGGTGGCTTTCTTTGGTCAGGCCTCCGGATTCAGCGTGACTGCCGGCGTTGGCGGTGGCACTGTGAGCTCGGGCGGTGGCGTCACGGCTGCGCGCATTGCCTTCGGCATCGCCTCGATCCTCACCGGCCTCGCCTCCCTGACTGCCTGGCGGCAGGTCTTGCGCCGGAAGGCGTGATCTACGCTGCAAGATCAGCCGCGTCTGAAAGCAGTAGTCGCCAAGTTGCCGGCCACGATGCCTCTGAACCGTTGTACGGCGGTCGTCTTCCGGCCAACTCAAGACATTCGACCAGCCGAATTCCCGTCCATAAATCTGCCATTAGCAGCGGACGACGCTGCGGGGCTGCTCAGCGCCTTGAGCGGTGATTCGTGACCGCATGTGTCTCAAAGCTTAGCCCGCCATTGATTGAGCTAGTCCGGTGTACAAGCTCGTGCGGCGGGCGCAGCTCCTAAGATTTTCATTTCTGCCGGCGATAGGCCGGGAGAAAAGCGGAAAAAAGAGATGAAAGCGTCTGCCAGTTCGACAGCGGCCGTGCCGTCTGCTGTAAAAAACGTCTTGACGCCGCCAAGCGCGGTAAACACAAGTGCGCCAGGCATTGCATGGGCGTACCACGAGACCTCATGGTCTAAGTCTGGAAAATCTCCCCCAGCATAAACAACGCTGCGCGTGCCCTTGCCGCAAAATGTATACGATTGAATCGGGTCGCCAGTCTTCGAGAATCCCGGAGCGAGGGGAAGACCACTGAGAGGTTCGATTGTGCTCGCGAGGACTTTGCCGGCACTGCCGAAACATAATACTGCGGCAGTGAGGTACGGGATCCAACATTTCATAGGATGACTCCTCTTTCTCTTTCCCGAAGAAATCGTTGTGCGCTCTGCTGTGAATGCGACCGGGTGTCTTAGCTAAGAACAAGATCTGGCCATCAATCCCGCCATTTGCGCAGAATCGCAGCACCTCGAAAGCGCGGTGGCGGCGTTGGTTCGCTTTGCCGCTTCTGAATGCAAGAGTGATCACCGTATGCCAGTCTTGGGATCACGCCGAATTGCCAAATGCGTCCTCATGACCCCGTGAAAATGCCATTCACCACGGTGATCGGGCTGTCGCTAATTCGGATTCTAGCCGAGATGCGATTCCACGCACCTTGACTTTCTCGCCCGGGTTGCGGCTGAGGCTGTCCACTACGCTCGCCAGACCTTGCTGTGGCAGTCCTTAGGCTGTTCTTCTACCCCGCTCCCTGCGGTCTGCTCGGTCGGCTCGACGGCTCGACGGCTCGGACTTGGTACCGCGCTGTCCGGCATCGATCAAGCTTATTTGGTAGATAGCCATGGCAATTCTGGATTGTTACCGAAAATCCGTTGGGCTGCGCCGGTAGTCCTCATTGGCCTGCCCAGTAGCTGCCATTCGTGACCGGCCGCTCGGGGTCAAGACCGGCGCTCTACCCACCGGGCAGTCGGCCAGGAGGCGGCTCTCAGCCTCTCGGGTCGGTCGAGGGACGCTTCCTGACCCTGACCTGCCGTTCACGAGCGCCCGCTTCCGGAAAGGCCAATGTGGTAGAGCGGCGGCCGCTCCTACGTCCCGAGCAGGCACGACCGCACCCGCATTGGTGGTTTGCGCCTGGCACCAGTGCCCACTCCACCAAGAAATCAAAGATAGCTCAGCCACCAATCCTTGCGCCGCGCCTTAACTGCCGCGACCCAGCGACAAAATGGATACAGGATCGCGACGACCAGAAACCACCCAATGTACACGCCGGGCAGCCCGACGCCGTATCCCTTCGGAAAAAAGCGGAAATGTGTAAAGAACTGGCTTGCCGCGAAGCCCTGGGAGACGCCTAGTAATACGCTCAACCCGTGAAGGAGATAAAGGTGAGCGACATAGAACGCAAATGGGACGCGTCCGTACATCACGAGCGCATCTTTGAGCGCGCCGTGCCAGCGGTCAGCGAACGCACACAGTACCGCTGCGGGACCGAGCGTCATCAGCAGGAACTGCAGGCTCGGCGGATACTTGGTTGTATTCAAGAAGCTCATGACCGTGGCGATCATCCCTCGCGACTGCACCTGCCAACCGTGGGGATCCCCGTAGACATCGAGCGCGCGCAGCGCGACAAAGGCGACCGTCAAAGCGAGCCCCGCTTTCAGCAACCGCGATTCACGCTGGCCGGGCCGCGCCTGAAAAATGCCGGCCGCGCCGTAGCCCAGTAGCATGACGCCGGTCCAGGGCAGGAGTGGATAGGCAAACCGCACGCTGAACGGTCCAACGATCTCTGATATCTGCGAATGCAGTGCTACCCAGAGCGGCCACCCCGATCCGCCGCCGGCCGGCCATATCGGGTCCAGAAGATTGTGGCCGAGCACGATCGCAGCCCCGATCAGCAGGCACGCGCGGCGACCGAGGAACTGGATGCCCGCCAGGACGACCATGCTTGCCCCGATCGCCCATATCACCTGCATGACAATCAGTATTTTCCCTTGCAACGGATCCTCAATACCGAGCGGGGAGAACGTCCACGCCGTCGATATCACACTCACTTCGATGAAGATCAGCCAGACGCCGCGCTTGAGCAGAAACGCCCCGAGCACCGTTGGAGTCTTTCGGCCAGCCATCATCCCGGCGCTCGTCCCGGCAAGAAACACGAATACCGGCGCGCAGAAATGCGTGATCCAGCGCGTCGCAAACAACGCCGGACTAACGTTTGGATCCAGCATCGGGTCCTGAAGGGAAGCGTTCAGGTAGTCGCGCGCGTGATCAATGGCCATGATCACGATGGCTAAGCCGCGCAGCATGTCGATGGACGTCAGTCGGTACGCGCGCTGGTCGAAAACGACGGCGGGCTGCCCGGCGGCGAGCGTCATAGACGTACCCCTTCTGTTTGCTCTGCGGTCAGGCGCGCAGCCGATGCTGCTCCGGATCAAGCATCATTGAAAGCGAATCTTTCGACCGGCTCATCATGCAGTGTACGGTGCGCAAGCAAGTGTCGGCTTAGGAGCACCCATTTCGAGACCGTGACCGGCTGGAGTTGGCCGGTCAGCGCCCGTTGACGCCGACCGGCCCGTCCCCGATTCCAGCTAGACCTCGGTCTGCTCAGCCATCTCCAGGGCGTCGTTGACCTCAATGCCGAGGTAACGGACCGTACTCTCCAGCTTCGTGTGTCCTAGCAGCAGCTGCACGGCCCGTAGGTTTTTGGTCCGGCGGTAAATCAGGGTCGCCTTCGTCCGCCTGAGTGTGTGCGTGCCATAGCCCGCCTTGTCCAATCCGAGTTGGCTGACCCAGGAATCTACGATCCGCGCGTATTGCCGGGTGGATAGATGCGTCGAGCGGTGAAGGCAACTCGGGAACAAGCTGCTCTCCTGCGCCAGCCCGGCATGAACGATCCAGGCTTCGACTGCGTCCCGCGTCGGCTCGGTAATCTCGAACTGCACGGGCCTTTGGGTCTTTTGCTGCAGTACGATCGTTCGCGATGCCACGGACTGACCGTGGCAGACATCCCGCACCCTCAGCTTTACGAGGTCGCAGGCTCGAAGTTTGCTGTCAATGGCCAGATTGAACAAGGCGAGTTCCCGCCGCCGTTCGGCGAGCTGCAGGCGGACGCGGATGGCCCAGATCTCCCTGAGCTTGAGAGGCGCCTTCTGACCAACGAGCTTGCCCTTGTTCCAAGGCGAGCGGACGGCGGCGGTGCTTTTCGGTGATTCCATTGCTGGATCCTATGGTGATGGAGCCAGTAAGTCTGCGCCGCGCGGAGAGGTGGGCCTGAGGGTCGCTGAGCGGCCAACTCCGGTCAGTGGGGTCACAAATTGCTCGAACCAAAGCGGCCGCTCGAGGGAAATGTTTCCAAGCAACATTCCTTAAACAGCATTGACCTCAGTCCCTGCTCCCGCAACCGCGCCAGCGTGCTGTCCGGTCCCGCCAAGTGAGAAGCACGCGGCACCCAGCTTCCATTGCGTCCGACCACATTACGGCATAGCCGCTTGCGACGATTTCATTCTATAAACGATTCCATCCTCGTCATGGGTGAGGCGTCATCGCATTCAGACGAAATCAGTGGTCCAATAACTCGACATTCTGCACCCAGTTGCCGTAATCGGTGGAGTTGGGTGGAAAGCGGTGATGCCTCTATCAGCTTGGCAAAGTGACAGCACGCAACGCACTGTTCTCGTCGGGTCCAGTTTTTTCGCTGGTCACTTCCAACCTACCTGTCGCGACCCAGCGCAGTACCGGCCAGAAAAGGAGGGCGCAGGCTACAAGGCTAACCAAACCGTCCATGGCGAACGAGCCAGTAACGCCGCCGGCGAGCCTGTAACCGAACCCGTCGAGACCTTGCATATAGGCGTAAGGCACGCCAAAAGCAGTCGACAAAAGGCCAAACTGGCTGGAGGCGAGCGGGCTTCCTTCTCGGATCGAGCGGAAAATTATGGCGTTCTGCGACACTTGGGCGATGCTCTGGGCGGCATTCTCGCCCAGAACGGCAAGAAGGTAGGTGGCGGGGCTGTGTGGCAAGGCGAGCAAGCCCAGGGTGAAGGCAGCACCCAAGCTACCGATCGCGAGATAGAGGAATGGCGCTGAAATCCGCTTCAGGACAATTCGAGCCAAAATGGATGCGAAGAAGCCGATGACGACAGCGCCAATCCCGTTCGCAACGCTCACCAAATTGTCGGGCGCATGAAAGTCAGGCCCCATGCCGCCAAAGGCGTTCGTAAGGGTGAAGGCGGCACACGGCAGAATGAACATCAGCAGCACTCTCAGAACCAGAGGCTGACTCACCAAGTGAACGACGTCTCGAGCGAGGTTCCGAAAGCTTTCGTGCACGGCCTTGCGGCCGGCGTCGGTCGCCGGAACCAGCGGCAGGACGGCGAGCGGGATCAGCGTCGCAACGCCGACTGACGCCGCGCCGAGCCCGGCCGGGGTGTGTGTGACCAGCCAGTACTGGGTGAGCGCACCCAGGCCAAATCCGCTGGAATTCCCGATAGTGAACCATGTGCCGATCGTCTCAACAGAACTCTTGGGCAGGGCCGCGCCGAGCCATCCCCCTACCGCGGAGTTGTAGAGGCTCAGCACCAAGGCGTCTGCTGCAAGAGCCGCGCCGAGAAAATGGCTGGTCGCCGGCAAAAGCAGGACAAGGGTCGTCAAAGTCGCTCCAACAAGGCCAAGTCCGATGGACCACGCGCGCCTGCTGATCAAAGTGTCGAGCACCGGAGCCACAGCGAACACTAGGAGGCTAGCTGAAAGCGCCAGCGTCGTCATTCCTGCAATTACGGGCTCGGCCACACCGTGCGACGCTAAAAGCTGAGGCGCTGTGACGAGGACTGCGGCATAGCCGAATCCGTAGGTAGAATTGGCGAATCCCATCAGCCACACTCTTTGCGCGCGCGAGCCCAACTGCTTGCTCATACCCATTTGCTCGACTGCTTGGTGCGTACCGCTCCGATGTTGTGCGTCAGAGATTACTTAGTCAATTGAGACACCCGGAGGTAAACAACGGCCCAAAGCACGTTAACGGCTGACCGGAGCCATCAGCCAGACACGAAATACAACTGGATTACCGGCCGGTCAACGATGGCGGCTTCGGGTCACTAGCGGAAATTCGGGCGGAAGAATCAGTGATGGGCTACGATTCGGTGAGAATCGGTCGACACCGGATCTTTTACCCGGCGATATACCCGCTCAATAGCGACTAATCTGCGGCTGCGGGCCACGCCCCGCTGCCATAGTCGGCGCGGCCGGCCGGCGCCGCGGCAGATTACGGGAGAGTCTCGTATGGCCGAAGGCTTAATGACGGGAACGCCCTCAGATCCGGGCACGAGCCCAGCTGTAGCTTCCGCAGCTGGCCATGCGGGTACTGACCACCCCGAAAGCCGCGAGCGGTCTCATACTGGGCACACGCGCTGGGTCAGGATTTGCCACTGGATCACGGCGGTGAGTACGCTGACGCTGGCGGTCAGCGGCTTCGTCATTCTTATGGCTCACCCCAGACTCTACTGGGGCGCCGTGGGCAATGACATGACACCGGCCTTGTTCGAGCTGCCCATAAGCCGTAACTACCGCCACGGCGGATGGGACCCTGGCATTCCCTTCTTCACGAATGCTCGCTCTGTGGTCAGCGCCGTCCGGACATACGATATTCTGAACGAGAACAGCTGGGGGCGCAGCCTGCACTTTCTCGCGGCGTGGTTCCTCGTCGGGACCGCGATCGTCTATTTCGTCTCTGGGATGTTCACCGGTCATTTTCGCCGGGATCTGGTGCCTCGCGCCCGTGAATTGACGCCCCGGGTGTTCTGGCATGACCTGGTCGGTCACCTGCGCTTGCAAATGCAGCCGACAACCGGTGGCCCGCCATACGGCCCGCTGCAGAAGTGCACCTATTTCGGCATCGTCTTCGTTGCGCTGCCACTGGCGATCTTCACCGGGCTGACGATGTCGCCTGCCGTTGCCGCCGCCTATCCGGTCCTGCGCACTGTATTTGGCGACACGCAATCGGCCCGCACGATCCACTTCTTTGCATTCGCGGTACTCGTCCTCTTTATCGTCGTCCATGTACTCATGGTGTTCATGACCGGCTTCAGGCGCCAGTTTCGAGCCATGACTTTAGGGAAGTGATATGAATGACAAGCGACTGATCAGGAGCCGCCGCACATTCATCGCCGGGCTCACATCCGCAGGTAGCCTGCTGTTCACCGGATGCTCAAAGACACTGCCTCCAACATACGGCAATGTCTTGAGGATGGGCGACCTGCTTACGTACAAAGCACATCGCATGCTGCTCCCGGCGCGGTCGCTGGCGAAGGAATACACGCACCGCGATATCTCATCAATTGTCGCCATCGGTACCACGGATCCGGCTGACCCACACCAAGCTGCCTTTAACGCCACCAACGGCGAGGCCTACGATCGCCTGCGCAGCGGCGGATTCTCGGACTGGCGACTGTCGATAGAAGGTCGAGTGGCACGGCCGGGCAGCTATTCGCTGGCGGAATTGAAGCGCTTTCCCGCTCGCACCCAGATCACGAAACATACCTGCGAGGAAGGCTGGTCCGCGATCGCCGAGTGGACAGGCGTGCCGCTGCGCGCAGTGCTCGAAGCGGTGGGAATCCTCCCGAGCGCTCGCTTCGTGAATTTCTACCCCTTCGATAATTCACCCGACGGGATTGACATGCTGGACGCCCTGCACCCGCAGACAATCCTGGCTTACGGCATGAATGGCCGCGATCTGCCCGTTTCGCACGGCGCACCGGTACGCCTAAGAGTGGAAACTCAGTTGGGATACAAGAGTTTGAAGTATTTGCAGCGTATCGTTGTTGCTGACGAATTCGACGATATGGGCAAATTCGGTAATCTACAGAATGGCTGGTCCTGGTACGCGGGCATCTGAGTGCCAAGTGCGAAACTCGCGCGAAAGAGTTGGCCGGCCTCATAGCGGACATCCACAACGGTCCGCTGTGGGTCAAATGACGTCAGTTGTCGGGCGGCCCCTATTTTTTTGATGAATACGGCGTTCCGTCGCGGTGGCGGTATCCACTTGCGTCGGCGATCATATCGATGTCCGAATACGTGCACCGGTCTTGTGGGTCGCTCATACCAATTTCGAGTATTCGGGCTGGTCGGTTAGATTTATTTACCAGATGATGACCATCGGGATCACCGCTCTTGAAGGCGGCACAGTCCCCAGCGCACAATGTTTCTTCGCCGCCGTTAGTGACTAGAGTTAGCTCACCATCGAGCACCCAGACGAACTCATCCTCATGGCTGTGCCAATGGCGCTGGCTCGACCAAGCCCCCGCCTCAATGACCGTCAGGTTAACGCCAAATTGCGTCAATGCCGCAAAACGAGCCAGCCGTCGGCAGGATTGAGCAATGCACGGCTCATCGAAGGGACGCGGATAGCTGCCGCCTGACTCGGAAGGCACCGCGGAAATGTCGAGTTTCTTCATACCGCCGAATATCCAGGATTGAAATTTACCGATCTTTGAGGTTCGGCGCTTGCTCCCGAGGAGCGACTTAGTTCAGCATTCTCATGCCGCATACCGGACACTCGCAAGTGGCTGGTATATGGGTCAGCACCAGGCATTCGTCACAAGAGTCTTCGGTTGCCGATGGTGCCTGACGTTGCGAAAAGATGGAGCGGGTGATGGGAATCGAACCCACGTTAGCAGCTTGGGAAGCTGCAGTTCTACCATTGAACTACACCCGCCTGGGACGCCTGATTCTATTTGAGTTCCGAACGCATCGGCAATTGCCGCCATACCCAGCGGCTGCGGTAGCTGGCTAAGGGGCGCCGGAGGATGAACCGTCGCCGGCAACCGGTGGCGCGATCGATTCGATGGTCTGGAAAATCGGGCCATGGTTGAAACTGAACAGCAGCTGGTGTTCGTTGAACAGCACCAGGATGCGATGCGCGAGGAAGAAGTCGCAGCCGATGATCATGCTGGGCAATCCTTCCACCGGCCTGGCAAGATTTGATCCGGTCTCCACCACCGTGTCGCGTCCGAACAAATCCGCGATCCGCAACTTCACGTTGTGGATGGTCTCATCGCCGATGGTGAAACTGCCAAACGTGCCCACCCAGGTATCGACCCTCCTGTCGCCCACTCCCCCCGTGGTACCGGCCGGGACAACCTGGGTGAGCCCGGGCGTCACGCCGGCCCGTTCAGACGCCGAGCGCGAGATGTGCGACGTTGGGGCCCCGGTATCCAGCAGCGCGATGATGCGCTGGTTATTGACGGTAACGTCGGTCGTGATGGTCGGTGTATTGCTGTCTACCCGCTGCAGCTCCGCCAATGAATACGCCGCGCCCCAGTACACCTGTTGCTCGGGTTTGCAGCCTTCGGGCTTGAACAACCGGATCGCCCCGTGTGCAAGATCGAACTCGGTGGTGAACTTGGAGAAAAAATCCTCACCCAGCACCAGCGCAACGCCGGGCTTGGCGAGCCCCGCGCCGCTACCGACCACCACCAGGTTCATATCCTTGAAACTGAACGCTCCGATCTGCAGGTGCTTGACCTCGGTGGCCAGCACACGCGCTTCGCCTCCGACGCCATAGAAGTGGAAATTCGAAGGCTGCTGCAACGGCAGGCCGAGCCGTCGAGCCTCGCTCTCCCACAGAAAACTGTAGCTCGCTCCGGTGTCGACCATGATCTTGACCGGCTGGTCGTTGATCTGGGCGTCGATCAATAGCCGGTTGCGGACTACGCTCACCGGAAGCTCGGCGATCTGCAGCATTTTGCAGTCGGCCATGGCTGCCGGCGCCAGCACCAGGAAGGACAAGGCAGCGCAGAACCATGCCGGACGCTTCACCTACGCAGTCTCACTCGTTGGCCACGGTCTCGACGCCCGGATCGCTCAGGTAGCAGGACTCGGGAAAAGTGTGGATGCCAGGTATCTCCCCGGCACGCAACTCCTGCTGCAGGCGCTCCCAGTATTCGACCGTCATCAACTCTCCGTGTGCTGAGCGGAATGCCCGGCGCAGCGCCCGATTGTCGACCCGCAGGCCGGATTCGATTTCTTCTGGCAGGAATACCACGCCATCCTCGAAGAACCAGCCGGGAATTTCCTCTTCGCCCTCGAGCCGGTCGCGATTGGTGCGTACCTTCACGTCGGTCAGCGTCTCCACGGCATCGTAATCGTACAGGAATACTTTCAGGTAGCGGCTGACCCCATAGTTGCGGGCGTCGAAATCCTTGTTGAATACGTTTGCCGCGGCGTTGTTCCTGATGCAGTAGCCCAGGTTCACGATCGCACGCGTCGCCCGATCTTCGGCTGCGGTCGCCAGGAATACGTTCAGCGGCGTGAGCTTGCGCTGCACCACCAGGTACTTGAACACCAGCGCATCATCCTGCAGCTGTACGGCGTTGGTGGCGGCACTGAGCAGTTCCTGCAGCAGCTCGGGTTTGAACCAGGAGCAATCGAGCTTGAGATTGTAGTAGAGGATGTTGTCGAGCATGCTGCCGGTACGATTGATCTCGTGAACGCGCTTGTATTTTTCCAATATGACATCGACGCCTTCGAAGCTGTCCCACTTGTAGCCGGTCGTGGGACGGTCGCGGATCACCTTGAGGACGTAGTCCGAGCGTGGTGAGGTGAATGCTATGGCCACCGTTCCCGGAAACCCCGGCGCGGTGTCGAGCAGCTCGCCATGGGAGCCGAGGTGCCGCCTGACCTCGTTCATCACCGCGACCTTGCTGACGTGATGAAACCCGAAGGTGGAGTAGTGCAACCCGAGCGGGCGCCGCGGCATGATGCTGTGCAGGAAGGCGCTGAGCTCGTGATAGTGCAGGTTGGTCACCTGGCAAGGCGCCTCGGTGGTGTTGAACAGATTGTGCACGTGCGACACCACATGCAGTACCGCTGCCGCGACGACGCCATCCGGCTCGTTCAGCAGCGCAATCACGAACGGCTTGTACTCCTCCCCGGTCAGCACCAGCCGGCCGACCAGGTACGCTCCGCGATTGCGGAAAAACCCGCCGCGGATCATTTCAATCGCCATGAGTTTCGCGCCAGCCGTGGTCCCGGCCAGCACGTCGTTGAGCCTCCTGGCGATGCGCATCGCATCCGACGCCGGGGCGCGGAACGGCACCGACAGCTCCGCCACCTCCAGGATCCTCTGTATTACCCGGTGATCCACCGGCCATGAGCAGGCAAACCTTTCAAACACCGCGTTGACGGTGCTGCTCGGCGGGCGCTGCTCGCCGAAGCCGTACTCGACCGGCCGCCACTCGCCGTGATACACGCGGCGTCGCACCGAATGGATGTAGGCCAGTGCCAGATCCGCTTCATAGCGGCCGGCGACTGCCGGCAGATAGGCCGCTTCCACCTGGGTCCACAACGATTCGCGCTGCGCCAGCGCCGCGAACGCCGCACGCAGGTCCCAGGCCAGTGCATACACCGTGGCGTTGTACAGTCCCAGCCGCTTTTTTGCACACGCGACCGACGCTGCGTAATCGCGGGTTTCAAACGCGGTCTTTGCGCTCCATGTGAGCCGCAGGAATTCGTCATAGAATTGATCGAACACCCGGCGGATCCACCCGGCGGCGAGTTCGACCCGCGCGCGTTCGGACTTTGTCGCCGCGATCAGCTGCGGATAGTCGGAAGCCTGCACCACGCTGTTCATGACTGTTGCGCCACCACTGCCCGCCGCCGGTGACGCCGGCGGCTACGGCGACTTTGGCCCCTGGGTGCGCCGGATGAAATCAGCCACCTTGCTGTGCAGCTCCTTGAGCGACGTATCGTGGGCATACACCATGTGCCCCGACTGGTATTGCGCATACTCGATGTTCTTCTGCAGCGTCACGGGGATTGGCAGATGCTGCATCTCATAGATGCCCGCGTAGTATGGGGTTGCCAGGTCGAAATAACCGCCATTGAGCATCACGTGCAGGCTCGGGTTGTACTTCATCGCGACCGCCAGGTCGGGCATGACATTGGTGCCTTGCCACGGCGTCTGGTTGCCGTCGGGCGGGTGATGTGAGAAGTTCCAGGTCCTCTCGGATTCGATGATCGGTTTGAACTCCTTGTCCTGGCCGTACTTGAGCTCCTTGCGCACGTAGTCGTTGTACACCGAGACGTAGGCGGAGCTGATAGAGGCCGATTGCGGATCGTAGTCGGCCTGCTTGCTGAGCGGATCCATGGTCGGCCCGGAGAAGCGCGTATCGAGGCGCCCGACGGTCAGCCCCGCATCATCCAGCAGCTGCTTCTCGAATTCCCCGCCGTCGATGCGCAGGTTCGCCTTGAGAAGATAGGCCACCGGCAGGCCGGTGTATTCGTGCAGTTTTGCCGCGATCGCGTCGCGTTGTTGCGCGGGCAGGGTCGAGCCGGCCGCGAGCGCCAGGGCATAGTCGGTCATCGCGAAATGCTCGACCTCGCTCAGCAGCGCCGCAAGGTCCGGTGGCGCGTTCGACAGCTTGTGGTGATACCAGGCCGTGGCCGCGTAGGTGGGCAAAGCCAGCTGATACGGCAGGTCGATGCCCGGATTGCCTTCCGGGCCGTCGGGACTGGTGTCAAAGTTCAGTATCTGCGAGAGCAGGATGACACCGTTGAAGTCGACGAAGCGCTCGGTCTCGAGTACGCCAATCAGCACCGCCGAGCGCGTGGTGCCATAGCTTTCGCCGAACAGGTATTTGGCAGAATTCCAGCGGCCGTATTTCGACAGGAACTGCACGATGAAATCGGCAAACGCCTGCGCGTCCTGGTCAACGCCATAGAACGCCTTCTCGCGATCGGTGCCGGCGATGCGCGAGAATCCCGTACCGGGTGCGTCCACGAATACCAGGTCGCTGGCGTCGAGCAGGCTGTAGTCGTTGTTGATCAGCGGGTACGGGGCGGCGGGCGTGTGTGAATCATTGGCGGTCACCACACGGCGTGGTCCAAAGGCGCCCATGTGCAGCCAGACGGTGGACGAACCGGGCCCACCGTTGAACACGAATGTCACCGGCCGCGTCGCCGCGCCCTTGTCGGAACCGCCCTTGTCGGCGCTGGTTTTATCACCACCGGCCTTGTCGGCGGTCTTGAAATAGGCGACGTAGAACATGCTCGCCTCGGGGCGCGGATTCTTGTCCTCGTCCTTGGGCGCGTTCTGCGGCACGTCGTCCCAGTCCTTGGGATGCACGACGATGGTTCCGGCATAGGCGTCGTAATCGATGTGCCGGCCCTCCACCGTCACCGAGCCCTTGCTGCTCTGCTGCTCCGGCACGAAGTGCGTGACGGCGGCGGCCTTGGAATCCTCGGTTTTAGCGTCCGTCGGTTTGCTGGCATCCTTGGCATCGGCTGCATGCACGCCGCCCGACAGCAGCAGCCATGGCAGCGACCACAACAGTGCACTGCGGGAAACGCGGGTTTGATACACGGCTAGCTCCTGATGCAGCGGCGCGGCAGCGGTGACGCAATGGGCCGCCATTCTTAGGGACGCCGGCTAGGTCGTCAACGCCTGGTCCTCGCCGATCGACAGCGCCTGCCGCTGGCGGATACGCGCCGCATCGGTCAGCATGCGTCCGGCCCAGCGGTACACGTTATTCTCCTTAATTGTCCGCCGCATCAATTGCATGCGCATCTGCCGCTGCTCGCGCGGCATCTCCAGCGCGCGCCGGATTGCGGCCGCGGTCTCAGCCACGTCGAATGGGTTGACCAGGATCGCTTCCACCAGTTCCCGCGCCGCGCCGGTGAAGGTACTTAGAATGAGTACACCGTCTTCGTCATCGCGTGCGGCGACAAACTCCTTGGCCACCAGGTTCATGCCATCGTGCAGGCTGTTGACGATGCAGAAATCGGCGGCGCGGTACAGTTCGAACACCTGCTGCGGCGGCTGGTGCCTGCCGATCAGCACGATGGGTTTCCAATCCCCGGTTGCAAAGCGCGTGTTGATGCGCTCGACCTCGGCGATCGTCGCGCGCTGCAGGGCCTGGTAGGCGGGCAGCTTGCTGCGTGAAGGGGCGGCGATCTGCAGCAGCGTGACCTGGCCGCGCAGGCGCGGGTTGTGCTCCAGCAGCAGCTCGAGCGCCAGGCAGCGCTCGATCACGCCTTTGGTGAAGTCCCAGCGCTCCACGCCCAGGCCGAGCGTGACATGCTCGGCGATACCAAATCGCTCGCGCACCGCGCGGCGCGACTGCTGGATGTCGGGCAGCGACTGCAGCCAGCGCGGCGGCCATTCGATCGAGATCGGATAGGCGGCGACGTGGCATATGTGACCCTGCAGCGCCACCGTCATGCGCTCGTGGTCGACCTGGCACTCGATGAAGCGGTCGAGCGTCGCCAGGAAGTTCTGGCAATGATAGAGCGTGTGAAAACCGAGGATGTCGGCCATCAGCAGGTGCGACAGCATCTCGCGCTTCCACGGGCAGACGCCGAAGGTCTCGGCGTTGGGCCAGGGTATGTGCCAGAACAGCATGATGGTCGCCTTGGGTCGGCGCGCGCGCAGGTAGCCCGGCAGCATCGCGAAATGAAAGTCCTGGATCAGGATCACCGGGTTATCGGACTGCGCCTCCTGCGCGACGATCTCGGCGAATTTGCGGTTCACGGCCTGGTACACCACCCAGTCCTCGCCGCGAAACGCCGGACGCACGTAGGCCAGATGGCACAGCGGCCACAATCCCTCGTTCGACAGCCCGTAGTAGAACCCCTGCTCCTCGGCCTCCGACAACCACACACGCCGCAGCGTGTAGGAGGGATCATCGGGTGGCACGCGCACGCGGTCCGAGCGGTCGACCGTCTCGCGATCCGCGCTGCCGCTGCCGTGCGCCACCCAGGTGCCGGAGCAGGCCCGCATCACCGGTTCCAGCGCGGTCACCATGCCGCTGGCCGGCACCCGCACTTCGATCGCGCCGTCGTCGCCGAAGTCATGGGAATACGGCTCCCGGTTCGACACCACGATCATCTGTGGCGAATGCAGCTGGTCGCGCACCACCAGCTGCAGCGCCTGCGGCGTCCAGTTCTCGCGGTAGTCGATCTCCAGCCGCTGCGTCTCCTCCATCTCGCTCAGTACCTTGCGAACCTGGCGCAGGATCGGCAGCGACAGCGGACCGGACTTGGCATTATCGAAGAATCGCCGGCCCCTGATGTCGCCGATCAGTATCTTGGCCCAGCGCCGCACCACCAGCCACGCCGCCAGCACCAGGAACAGCGCCAGGATGACCAGCGATACGCCGCCGAATGCCAGCATGTAGTCGCGCGCGGTGCTTTGCCGGCTGTCGACGAAACTCAGGTCGTACAGGATCGCTACCCGGTACGGCGGCTGGTCCGAGGGTTTCTGATCGAATACCGACACCAGCACCGAACCCATGGGCGCCCGCCGGACCACGCTGGTGCCATCGGAGAGATTCGCGGTGCTCTCGCAGTTCACCGCCGTGGGCACCAGCTCGGTCTTGAACACCGTGCCGCCATGCGGCAGGCAGATCAGGATACCCAGCACGCGCTGGTCGGCGATGATCTTGGCGGTGTACTTGCGCAGGCCCTGCTGATCGCCCTTGGCGATCAGCGTCGGCAGCGACTCGTCCATCGAACTCATCAGCAGCCGGGCGCGCAGCTCGACATCGGAGCGAAACCACTCGGTCAGCAGCCGGTCGATGTACGGCAGCCCGAAGTACGCGACCACGCCCGCCGCCAGCAGCAGCGGCAACACGGTGCGTGTGACCAGGGAACGAAACATGCTTCGACGCTAGCCGCGCCGACGCGCGCTCGTCAATAAGCGTTCCATCCTAATCAACTGTGAATATTTTTCAATGCCAGAACCGCTAGGCGCGGGCCTCACCCCCACTGGCGGCCAGCCGGTCGCGGATCGCGGCCGTCAATGTCAGCGAATGGCGCCGCGCGAGCTGGTCATAGACGTGCACATTGACCATCAGCTCCTCCACCGGCAACTGCTGCAGGAACGCGCCCAGCGTCTGCTCGACTGCCGCGGCTGCGCCGACAAAGGAATAGCGCATCGCCTGCTCGAGCATGGCGCGCTCGCCGCTGGACCAGAAAGTCTCGATATCGTCGATCGGCGGCGGCAGCTGCCCTGGCCGGCCGCGGCGCAGCTGCGTGAATGCCTGCTGATGCGAGGTAAACAGCCGGCGCGCCTCGGCGTCGGTGTCGGCGGCGATCACATTGACGCACACCATGGCGTACGGCCGCGCAAGCGCCGGTGAGGCCTGGAACCGCTGGCGATACACCGTCAGCGCCGGCAGCAGCAGTTCGGGCGCGAAGTGCGCCGCGAACGCGAACGGCAATCCGAGCGCCGCGGCCAGCTGCGCACTGAACAGACTCGAACCCAGCAGCCAGATCGGAACCGTAAGTCCCGCGCCGGGAATCGCCCGGGTCGCCTGGCCCGGCGGCGCCTCGAAATAGCTTTGCAGTTCCTGCACGTCCTGCGCAAAATGGTCGGCGCTGCCAGCCAGGTCGCGCCGCAGCGCGCGTGCCGTGACCGGATCGGTGCCCGGTGCGCGGCCCAGTCCCAGGTCGATTCGATCGGGAAACAGCGACGCCAGCGTGCCGAACTGTTCCGCGATCACCAATGGCGCGTGATTGGGCAGCATCACGCCGCCCGAGCCGACGCGGATGCTGCGTGTGCCCGCCGCGACGTGACCGATCACCACCGCGGTGGCCGCCGAGGCGATGCCGGGCATGTTGTGGTGCTCGGCCAGCCAGAAGCGCCGATAGCCCAGGCTTTCCGCGTGGCGCGCCAGTTCCAGCGAGTTGCGCAGCGCATCCGCCGCGCTCGCGCCCTCGACGATCGGCGACAGGTCCAGGACGGAAAATGGCGTCATGCGCGGATGATGGCCGCTCGCGCCGGCGGTTGCCAGCCGTGGGGCTGCACCTGGATGCGATAATGGCCCGATGCACCGCGCCATCCGCTCCTATGTCATCCGCACCGGGCGCATCACGCCGGCTCAGCAGCGCGCCCTGGGGGAGCATTGGCCGCGTTTCGGTATCGAGTTCGGGCCGGGCGTCCTGGATCTGACGCGGCTGTTTGGCCGTGTCGCCGCCCGCACGCTGGAGATCGGCTTTGGCAACGGCGAGCATCTGCTGCAGCGGGCGCGCTCGCAGCCGGAGCAGGATTTCATCGGCGTGGAGGTTCACCGACCCGGTATCGGACATCTGCTGCTGGCGGCGGCGCAGGCCGATATCGGCAACCTGCGCATCATCGCGCACGACGCGGTCGAGGTACTGGAGCAGCAGATCGGGCCGGCCGATCTGAACGAAGTACAGCTGCTGTTCCCCGATCCGTGGCCGAAGAAACGCCATCACAAGCGCCGCATCGTGCAGCACGATTTCGTCGCGCTGGTGGCCTCCCGGCTCGCCGCCGGAGGGCGAGTGCACCTGGCTACCGACTGGGAACCCTATGCCGAGGAGATGCTGCAGGTGCTCAGCGGCTGTAGTTCCCTGGTCAATTGCGCCGAGGCCGGCGGCTTCATCGACGCTGATGCCGTGCTGGCTCGCAACGCGACGCGCTTCCAGCGCCGCGGCGAACGCCTGGGGCATCGGGTACGCGAGCTGCTGTTCCGGCGCCGGTGATGGGCTAGCCGCCAAAACTGCCGCGCAGCCCGTCCACGATGAACTGCACCGCGAGCGCACCCAGAAGTACGCCGGACATGCGATTGATGACGTGGGTACCGGTCACTCCCAGCACACGCATCGCCGGGGCTGCGAGGTACAGCACCGCGAGCGTGATCAGCAGAACGCCGTAAACGCAGAGCAGCAATCCTAAAAACAACAGCGGCTTACCGGCGGTCGGGCTGAACGCGAGCAGGATGGTTGCCATGGCCCCGGGGCCGGCAATGAACGGGAACGCCAGAGGAAACACCGAGATGTCCTCGCGCTGCCGGCTCTCGAGCTCCTCCTGCGACGAGGTGCGCGTGCCCGAGGTGCGCGCGAACACCATTTCCAGCGAAATCAGCAGCAGCAGCAGGCCGCCGAAGATGCGGAATGAATCCAGGCTGATGCTCATGAGCCGCAGGAACGGGCCGCCACCGACCGCGAACAGCGTCAGGATGACGGCCGAAATGACCACCGCGCGCCGCGCCATGTGCCGTCCCTGTGCCGCAGTGCCATCCTTGGTCAAGGCCACGAAAACCGGAATCAGCGAGATCGGTTCCACGACTACCAAAAAGACTACAAAAAACTTGAGCAACTGCTGACCTGTTGGAACTCACAGATTTAAAAAATCATCTTGAAATGCTGCCTCGGGCAGGAGCAACATGATTGCGGATCACGGGTATCGTCAAGCGGCAGGGTAAAACATTCCGCCGCGGCTGAATACGGGAGCATTCAATGAGCGCTCAACCCGACATCGGCGAGTGGTATCGAGTACGCGGCGGCGAGCTGCTGGAAGTGGTGGCGATCGACGAGGACGACGGCACCATCGAAGTTCAGTACTTCGATGGCACCGTGGAGGAACTCGATCTGGCCGACTGGCAGGCACAGCGCACCAAGGGCGAAATCGAAGACGCCGATGCGCCGGAGGATTGGAGCGGCTCGGCCGACGTGGAAGGCGATGAGGACACGCTCGCGCCCAGCGCCCCCCTGAACGGCGATCCGCAGATGGCCGGCGGCCTGGACGGCCTCGATCTGTTCGAGTCATCCGACCCGGAATCCCCCGATCCTGCTTTCTGACGCCTCGCCTTCAGGCCGCGGCTGTCAGCACCTGCCTGCGGTACTCCGCTACCGAGATGATCTGCTGAGCGCGCTGATCCCAGAGAATGCATTTCAAGGCATGGGGAAGCTGGGATAGCGTAAGGCGCGTCACATCCTCGAACAGATGCTGCGATTCGTAGTGGCATTTGGCCAGCCGGTAGTTCGGAATACTGGCGGACAGATGGTGGATGTGGTGGTAGCCCATATTTGCGGTGAACCAGTTCAGCCACGCCGGCAGCACCAGAAAGCTGGTTCCACTGATTGCTCCCGCAGTGTAGTCCCAGCGCTGGCTGTCACTTGCATAGGAGTGGTCGAAATTGTGCTGCACAGTGAACAGCACGATGCCCGCGCCGCCGGCAATCGAGACACTGACGATGTAGACCGCGATGAAGAGACCAGTACCGCTCAACCAGCACATCAACGCCCAGACGCCCAGCAGCACCACGTTGTTCCAGAACATATGCCAGTACTCGCGCGAGGATTTCCAGTAGCGCGTCTTGAAACCTGCGGCATGCTCGCGTAACGATTTGTCCCGCCGCATCAGTTTGCATCTGGCCAGATGCACCAGCAGCTGGATGCTGCCCTTGATCCAGGTATAGCGCGGCATGAATATCAGGTATATGAAACCCGCGACCGGTGCGGCAGCGAGACTGCACTTGACCCTGTAGGCGCGCTGCTGCCCGCCGCTCATCGCCGCGTATTCATCGACCGATCGTGTCGCGTAGGGCCCGCGGTACATGTCCCAATCACCGTTGTGAGCGTGGTGAAAGTTATGGTGCTGCGACCACACATACTGCGGCATGGCGGATATGACCCCGAGCAGGAAACCGGTGGCGCGATTGAGCCGGCGGCTTGCAAACAGGCTGCCGTGTCCGCACTCGTGCATCAGCGCAAACACGCGTAGCGTGAACAGCGTGAGCAGAACCACCGCAAAGCCGGTGAGCCACAGCGAAATTCCGGCAAAGAAGACAGCGGCCCACCACAACAGCGCAATCGACATCAGCGTCGTCAGCGCCTGCATCAGGCCGATGACATTATTCGAGTGGGCATAGCGTCCAATGATGGCCCGCTTCTGTTGCTTGATGCACTCGATCGACGAGGGGATGTTGCACCGCGAGACTGCGCAGTGGCAGTCGTGGGATTAAGGGCGCGCGAAGTCTAGCAGGCCTCGCACCGGCTCCCTAGGTATATATTCCAATGCAATGTTCGCTAGCGCACATTGCGCGGCAGCAAGCCGTCGGCGCAGTCGACGAGTCAGGGCGGGAACTTCATCCGCGCCTCGATGGCCTTGAATTGCGGCTCGTCGCGGATCGGATCGAGTTCCCAGGCGACCCTCACCACCTGGAATGCCGGGTCGTGTTGCTGCTCGGCCAGCGTCAGCTGTTCCAGCGCCGCCGCCTTGTCGCCCAATTGCGCGTATACCCCGGCAAGTTCCACCGACCCCCTGTCCTGGCTCAGTGCCTTGAATTGCGCTGCCTCGTTTTCCGCATCCGCCTGTCGCTTGAGTCCGTGATAGGCGAGCGCCAGCAGCAGATGTCGGCCGGGGGCCTGCGATGGCCGCGTCATGGATTCGCACAGCACTCGGGCCTGCTCGAACTGGCCGGCCGCAAGCAGCGTATTCGCAACATTGAAATTGACGTAGTCTGAGTTCGGAAGCTGCCCTTTGGCGGCCCGCAGCACGCTCAGCGCCTCGTCGTAGTGCCCGGCAAAGGTAAGCACCTGCCCCAGGGTGAGCCGCGCCAGGCCATTCTGCGGATCAAGACTGACGGCGCGGCGAGCAGCACTGACCGCGGCCTCGGAATGGCCCAGCTGAGCGGCAAAAGCCGCGAATCCCATCTGCACGCGGGCACTGCCCGGCGACAGGGCCAGCGCACGGTCGAACTCCGGCGCCGCCGCCGCGAAATCCAGCATGCCGACCGACAGCACATCCGCCAGTGCCAGGTGCGTATCGCCAAGTTCGGGCGCGAGCGCCACGGCGCGTTCAGCCGCCTGGCGCGCCTGCGCACGCATGGCCGCAATGTCGGCAGGCTTGAGATCTACAAATATCGATATGTCGGTCAGGGCGATCGCGCGCCTGGAGTACGCCAGGGCATAGTTCGGATCGAGCGCAATCGCCTGATCGAACGCCGCCAGCGCGCCACGCAGCTCCGCTTCCGCGGTGCTGCCGGTCGAGAGCAGCTCGGAACCTCGCAGGTAGGCCTCATAGGCCGTGGGATTGCGGGTGCTGCCCAACTCCAGCACCGCCGTTTCATTACCGGCGAGCTTGACCTCGAGCTGCTGCGCCACCGCGGTCGCGACGTCCGTCTGGACTTTCAGGATATCGCTCAGCTGCCGGTCATAGGTCTGCGACCAGATATGAAAGCCGCTCACGGCGTTGATCAGCTGCACGGTGATGCGCACCGTGTTGCCGGCGCGGCGTACGCTGCCTTCCAGGATCGCGCCGACATTGAGCTTGTGCGCAATGGTGGACACATCGACGTTCTGGCCCTTGAACGAAAACGAGGAGGTGCGCGCCACCACCTGCAGGTCGTTCAGGCGCGACAGCGAGTTGAGCAGCTCCTCGCTGATGCCATCGGAAAAATAGTCCTGCCTGGCATCGCCACTCATGTTCACGAATGGCAGCACTGCAATTGAATGCGGCGGCGGCGTGAACTCCGCCGCGCCAGCAGCCGGCGCCGGAGCCGGCGTCACAGTCACCGGCGCAGCCGGCTCTGCGGCACGGTGCGAGAGCCACAGCCGGTCGACGACGATATAACCCAGCGCCACCGCGACCATCAGCGCCAGCACCAGGGTGCGACGGTTCTGCGGGCGCCTGGGCGGGGCTTGATCGGCCGGCGCTGGCGCCGCATCGCATTGGGCGCCTGCGGCCATCCGGCTACGCACCGCCTCGAGCAATTTGGGAAACAGCCGATCGGCGCGTCCCGAGCCGGCATCGATCCATTGCGAGGTGCTCAGGAAATATTCCAGTCCCGGCGGCAGAGGCGCCGCGTCGATCTTGAAGCCGATGATCGGCCGTCGTTTGGCGCTGGCGCGCTCCACCTCACGCAGCACGTGCGGCGAATCGATCGCACTCTGGGACAACACCAGCACCAGCAGCGCGCAGCCGTTGATCGCCTGCACGATCGAGTCGGCATAAAAATCCCCGGGCCGTACGTTGCGCGGCGCCAGCCAGCAGGCCACCCCGCCCTGCTCCAGTGCCGCGCACAGGCCTTGCGCGATCGGCGCGTCGAGCGAGGCATAGCTGATGAAAACCGCTGCCTCCGATCCGCCGCTGTCACTCACGCCGCACTCTCCCTGACTGAGCGTGACTCATGTTACGCGTAGCGCGCCGCCAGGTCCTCGGGATCGGCGTCATCGGCGAGCAGCAGGTAGCCTTGGTCCACGCGCACCGGCAGAGCAATCAGCGAGCGCCCCTGACACGGCCCGGCAACACAGTAGCCGGACTCTTTTTCAAACAGCGCGCCGTGCACGCGGCACAGGATCAGGTTGCCATCGGGGGTCAGGAACTCGTGCGGTCGGTAGTTGAGCGCGAACTGCTGGTGGGCGCAGCGATTCACGTAGGCGCGTACCCCGTCGGCCACCCGCACCACGAAGCCGCGCAGCGGCCAGTCGCCGCCGCCGAGCTTGAATTCCCGGCACCCGTCCGCCGCCAGATCGCTCAACCGGCACAGCACCCGGGCCCGATCGATTCCCGGCGGCATCATCGCGGTGACATCATCGCGGTGGAGTCATCGCCGGGCGCTCAGCTCACCGCTGGCGCCCGCAGCGGCTGGAAATCAGCGCGCCGCGACAGCCAGTACAGCAGCACCAGCGCCGGGATGCTCAGTGCCGCGGTATATAAGAAGAACGGCGGATAGCCTATGTGATCGACCACTATCCCTGAGGTCCCCATCAGCAGCTTGCCCGGCAGCGCATACAGCGATGACAGCACCGCGTACTGGGTCGCGGTGTACGACACGCTGGTCAGTGACGACATGAATGCGATCAGGGCGGTGCCATGTACTCCCAGTGCGAAGTTGTCCAGGCTGATAACGGTCGCAAGTCCCGCCAAGCTGGGCTCGCCATGCGAGGCCAGAATGCTGTAGGACACATTCGAGATCATGATCAGCGCACTGCCGAGCACTAGAGCGCGCGTACGACCCAGCCTCGTCACCGCCAGCCCGCCGACCAGGATACCGATCAGACTAAGCGCTGTACCATAGAACTTTGCGACAATGGCGACCTGCTTGAGGGTAAATCCAAGATCGAGATAGAAGGGGTTGGCCATTGTCCCCATGGTGTAGTCGGTCAGCCGATAGGTGCCGATGAAGGCGAAGATCAGCAGGCCTAACGACGCGCCGTAACGGGCAAAGAAATCCAGCACCGGGCACGCGACCGCGCCCAGAAACCAGGCCCCTGCATGGCGCAGCCAAGTTGGCCAGTGCGCCCGGCGCCCGACCCAATCAATCACGCGCTGTTCGGTCATCACCGAGGTCAGCGGCGCGATGCGCTTGGGTTCGCGCACCAGCAGCGTCGAAAGCACGCCAATGCCGACCAACGCGGCCATGGTCGAGTAGCAGCGTGCCCAGCCCAGGTCGGCCGCAAGCCATAGCGCACCAAACGAGCCCACCAGGATCGCCAGCCGATAACCGAACTGATACGCCGCCGCCATTGCGCCCTGCTCGCGCACAGGCGCGGACTCGATGCGCCAGGCATCGACCGCGACATCCTGCGTCGCGGCCGCGAAGGCCAGGAGCAGTGCCAGCACCGCCATGTGGCCGATTTGAGTCTTGGGATCGCTGCCCGATATCGCGATCAGTGCGGCCGCTATCCCGGACTGCGCCAGCAGCATCCAGCTGCGGCGCTGCCCCAGCAGCGGACCAATGATCGGCAGGCGCAGCCGGTCGACCACCGGTGCCCACAGGAACTTCAGCGCATAGACCAGACCGACCCATGACAGCATGCCGATGGTCGCGCGCTCGATGCCGCTCTGGCGCAGCCACGCCGACAGGGTGCTGTAGATCAGCATGAACGGCAGCCCGCTGGAGAAACCGAGCGCCAGCATCGACAGCATGCGCGGCTGGGCGTACACCAGCAACGCACCGAGCCAGCCGCGCGTGCGGCGCGGCGCGAGCGGCGTCAGCGGCGCATCCGGGTCGGCGTTCAAAGCCGGTAATCCATGATCAGCGGCGCATGATCCGAGAAACGCGGCTCCTTGTGGATGTGAGCGCGCTGCGGCGTGCCGGCGAGCCCGGGACTCAATATCTGGTAATCAATCCTCCAGCCGACATTCTTCGCCCACGCCTGCCCGCGGTTCGACCACCAGGTGTAGTGATCCGGCTCGGGCACCAGGGAGCGAAAGGCGTCGATGTATTTTTCCGGACCCAAAAGCCGGTCCATCCAGGCGCGCTCCTCGGGCAGGAAGCCCGAGTTCTTCTGGTTCGATTTCCAGTTCTTCAGGTCGATCGGCTTGTGGGCGATGTTCCAGTCGCCGCAGATGATGTATTCGCGGCGCGCGCGCTTGAGGCGCCGCAGGTGCGGCATGAACGCCTCGAGAAAACGAAACTTCGAGGCCTGTCGTTCAGGTCCGGCCGAGCCCGAGGGCAGGTACAGCGAGATGACAGACAACTTATCAAACTGCAGCTCCAGATACCTCCCCTCACGATCGAACTCATCCACCTTGAAGCCGCGCAGCACGCGCACAGGTTCCCGCCGCGACAGCACGGCGACACCGGCGTACCCGAGGCGCTCCGCCGCATAAAAGTGGTTCAGATATCCCGGCAGGCGGCACTCGTGGCCCTCGAGCTGCTTTTCGAGCGCGCGCGTCTCCTGCAGGCAGATCACGTCGGCGTTCTGCGTGGCTAGGAACGGGAACAGGCCGCGCCGCGCGGCCGAACGTATGCCGTTGACGTTCAGAGTGATGATGCGCATGCGGCAATGATACCCTGTGAACATTATCTGCAGGTTCGGTGCCGTGCGCGACTACCAACGCCAGTTCCTCGATCTTGCGCTCGCGCGCCAGGCACTGCGTTTCGGCGAATTCACGCTCAAGTCAGGCCGCGTCAGCCCGTATTTCTTCAATGCCGGCCTGTTCAGCGACGGCGTCTCGATGGCGACGCTGGGGGCCTGCTATGCCGGTGCACTGGTGCATTCCGGACTGCAGTTCGACCTGCTGTTCGGGCCGGCTTATAAGGGGATTCCACTGGTCACGGCGACCGCCATCGCCCTGGCCGAGCGCCACCAGCGCAACGTGCCCTGGGCCTTCAACCGCAAGGAAGCCAAGGATCACGGCGAATCCGGCCTTACGGTCGGCAGCCCGCTCGCCGGTCGTGTCGTCATCGTCGACGACGTCATCACCGCCGGCACCGCCATACGCGAGTCCATCGAGCTGATCCGGCGGGCCGGAGCGCAGCCGGTCGCCATAGCGCTGGCGCTGGATCGCGAGGAACGCGGCCAGGCCGAGCGCTCGGCGGTGCAGGAACTCGCGGGGCTGTACGGCCTCGCCTGCATCACCATCCTGACGCTGAGCGAACTCATTGCCGCGCTCGAGGCGCCCGGTGCCCGCGCCGCCGGGGCCCCGAGCACCGAACAGCTTGCCGCAATGCGCACTTACCGGCTCAAATACGGCGTCGCCAGCACCTGAAACCGTGCCCGCTTGCGCAGCGGCGGCCCTGCCGTGGACAATGCCCTCACTGATGCTTCGCGGGCGGGACATACTTCTGAACCTGATGGCACTGTGCGCCGCGACCGCGGCCGCGGCGGCCAGCAGCCCGTCCACCCTCACACCCGGCCAGACCTATCGCTGGACCGACGACAAGGGCGTGGTGCATTACGGCGACAGCGTGCCCTCGGAATTCTCGGGCAAAGAACGCTCGGTGCTCAACGGCCAGGGCGTGGAGGTGCAGCACGTCGAGGGCCACAAGAGCGGTGCCGAACTGGTGCAGCAGACCAAAGCCGAGGAACTTGCGCGCCAGCGCGCCCAGCACGACCAGACACTACTGTCGACTTATGTCTCGGCCAAGGATATCGAGGCACTGCGCGATGAACGCATGGCCCAGATCGACGGTCAGCTCAAGGCCTCGTCCACCTACATTGATTCCCTGGCCACCCGGCTGGGCGCATTGCAGGAGCGGGCAATGCAATTCAAGCCCTACAGCAGCGAGCCGAACTCGCGCCGCATGCCGGACGAGCTGGCGGAGGAGCTGGTGCGCACTGCGAACGAGGCCCGCAACCAGCGCAAGGCGCTCGAGGCCAAGCGCGCTGAGGAGGCGGACATGCGGGTGCAGTTCGAAGCCGACATCCAGCGCTTCAAGGAACTGACCGCGAAAACGCGCTCCTAGTGCTGGCCGGTGTGGCCAAATCCTTGTGCTCCGCGAGAAGTGGCCGTGAACTCAGTGACCACCTCGAGTTCCACCTGCACCACCGGCACCACCACCAGCTGCGCGATGCGCTCGCCAGGCTGGATCTCGTACGCCCTGGTGCCGCGATTCCAGCACGACACCCGCAGCGCGCCCTGATAGTCCGAGTCGATCAGCCCCACGAGATTGCCGAGCACCAGGCCATGCTTATGGCCCAGTCCCGAGCGCGGCAGCATCACCGCCGCCAGCGCGGGGTCGGCAATGTGAATCGCAAGACCGGTCGGTAGCAGCTCGACCTGACCAGGCTCGAGCGTCAGCGGCGCATCGATACAGGCGCGCAAATCCAGGCCGGCGGAACCGGCGGTCGCATACTGCGGCAGCGGAAATTCAGCGCCCAGGCGCGCATCGAGAATTCGGACTTGTAGCGATCGGCGGGTGCAGGCATCCATGCACTAGGATGCCCGAGCGCCCTCGCGAGCCGCAAGCTCCTCGAAAGCAGGCTCCCTGGCGCCGCCGCGTTCGCGCGCGGCATTGTGTTCCTGGTAGTGCTCGACGATCAGTCCAGTCAGTGCCCGCGCCAGCTCGCGCTTGCTGGACACCGGCAGCTCCACCCGGCCGCCCCGCCACAGCACCAGCAGCGAATTGTCGTCGCAGTCGAAGGCTTTGGTGTGGCCGACTTCGTTGGCCGCAATCAGGTCCAGGTTCTTCGCCAGCAGCTTGGCGCGCGCGTAGTGTTCGACCGAGTTGGTCTCGGCGGCAAAGCCCACCATGAACGGGCGCGGCGTGCTGGCACTGACCTGCGACAGGATGTCCGTAGTGCGCGTGAGTTCCAGCGCCAGCGTCTCGCTGGTCTTCTTGATCTTCTGTTCGGCGCAGGCCAGCGGCCGATAGTCGGCAACGGCCGCGGTACCGATGAAAATCGCGGTGCCGGGCAGCTCGCGCTGTACCGCGGCATACATCTGCTCGCAGCTCTCGACATCGATACGGCGTACACCCGGCGGCGTCGGCAGCGTCACCGGCCCGCTGATCAGTACCACGTCGGCGCCGACGTCGCGCAGCGACTGCGCCAGCGCGAATCCCATCTTGCCGGAGCTGCGGTTACTGACGAAGCGCACCGGGTCGATGCATTCGCGCGTCGGGCCTGCGGTCAGCAGCACGCGCCGGCCGGTGAGCGGCCCGGCGGGCGACAGCCATGGTGCGATCTGCGCCACGATGTCGGCCGGCTCGAGCAGCCGCCCGGGCCCGTGCTCACCGCAGGCCTGATCGCCGACGCCGGGTCCGATCATGCGAACCCCGCGCGCCGTGAGCAGTTCCACATTGGAACGCGTGGCGGCGTTGCGCCACATCAGCTGATTCATCGCCGGCGCCACCGCGATCGGCGCCTCGGTTGCCAGGCACAGCGTGCTCAGCAGATCGTCGGCCAGCCCGTGCGCCAGGCGCGCGAGGAAATCGGCGCTGGCGGGTGCCACCAGCACCAGCTCGGCCCAGCGCGCCAGTTCGATGTGCCCCATGGCCGCTTCGGCCGCCGCGTCCCACAGGTCGGTACGCACCGGGCGCCCTGAGAGCGCCTGGAAAGTGGTGGGCGTGACAAATTCCCGCGCGGCGCTGGTCATCACGACCTGCACCTCTGCGCCATGCTCGATCAGCCGGCGTACCAGCTCCGCGCTCTTGTAGGCCGCGATACCGCCGGTCACGCCGAGCAGAATGCGTTTGCCTTGCATGACTTAATTATCGGCCTTTTGACCCATGCACGCACGATATGACGATCGCACGCCGCCGCCATATCCCTGCACTATCAAGCATGAGCATCCGCGATTGGCCCGTCAACGAGCGCCCGCGCGAGAAGCTGCTTGCCAATGGCGCGCAGTCGCTCTCGGACGCCGAGCTGCTGGCTGTGTTATTGGGCGGCTCGGGGCGAGCCGGGCTGGATGCGGTCGCCATGGCGCGCGAACTGCTGCGCCGCCACCAGTCGCTGCGCGGCCTGCTGTCGGCGCCGCGCACTCCGGGCACCGCGGGCCTCAAGTCCGCCGGTCCGGGGGTGGGCATGGCCGGCTACTGCCGGCTGCAGGCAGCGGTGGAACTGGCGCGGCGCCACTACGCCGAGGCGATGCGCGCCGGGCCGCCGCTCGACTCGCCGCAGGCGACCCGCGATTTCCTGATCCGGCGGCTGCGCGACACCCCGCACGAGCTGTTCTGCTGCCTGCACCTGGACAACCGCCATCGCCTGATTGCCTTCGATGAGCTGTTCCGCGGCACCATCGACGGCGCCAGCGTGCATCCGCGCGAGGTGGTGAAGCAGGCGCTGGCCCGCAATGCCGCCGCCGTCATCCTGGCGCACAACCATCCCTCCGGCGTCGCCGAACCCAGTCAGGCCGATGAACTGGTCACGCGCCGGCTGCGCGAAGCACTTCAGCTGGTCGACATCCGGGTGCTCGATCACATGATCGTCGCCGACAACGGGTGCCTGTCGTTCGCCGAGCGCGGATTGTTGTAATCTCGCCGCTCCCGCGGCCATCCATCGATCCATGATCAAACATCCGCGACCTGAGCTCGCGCAGGTGGTGCTGGCATTCGCCGGCATTTACATCATCTGGAGCACCACGTTTCTCGGCAACGCACTGGTGATTCGCACCATTCCGCCGTTTTTCAGTGGCGCGCTGCGTTTTGCGATTTCCGGCAGCCTGATGTACGCGCTGCTGCGCTGGCGCGATCCGCGGCCGTTCTCCGGGCTGAACATCGGCGGCAGCATGCTGTGCGGCGTGCTGATGACCGGCATGGGCAATGGCTTCATCATCTGGTCGCAGCAGGGATTGCCTTCCGGGATCTGCGCCCTGTTCGTGGGCGTGCTGCCGGTATCGACGCTGATCCTGGACTGGCTGTTTTTCTCCCGGCGCGCGCCCAGCTACCAGTCGGCGCTGGGTGTCGCGGTGGGACTGGCCGGGGTCGTGGTGCTGACGCTGCACACGCATTCCTTCTCGGGCGCGATACGCCCGGTGCACGTAATTGCGGTGCTGGCAGGCGAGCTCGCCTGGAGTGCCGGCACGCTGCTGCAACCGCGCTACGTGGGCGCCGACCGGGTACTCAACTTCAGTTGCCTGCAGATGCTCAGCGGCGCGCTATTTCAGCTGCTGATGGGTTTCCTCGATCGTGAATGGATCGGATTCTCGCCCTCGCACATTTCATTGCAGTCGGCACTGGGGGTGCTGTACCTGGTGATCTTCGGCAGTATGGTCGCGGTCAACTGCTATGCGTTCCTGGTGGCGCACGTCCCGGCGCAGAAAGTAACCACCTACGCCCTGGTCAACCCGGTGATTGCGTTAGCCCTCGGGGCCCTGGTGCTGCACGAGAAAATCGGCCCGATGGCGATCCTGTCGGCCATACTGGTACTGGTGGGCGTGGCGTTGATCCTGTTCCAGCGCCGCCCGGCCGTGGTGCGCCCGGTGCCGGCAAGCCTTGAGGTGCGCCACCGTAGCTTGCCTTAGGCCCCTTGGGACTGCTATAAAGCCGCCCCTTCGTCCGCATCGAAGCGTGGGCGATGTGTATCCAAGCCATTGATTTTTAAAGGTGAAGCTCATGTCCCGCGTCTGTCAGATCACCGGCAAGCGTCCTATTACGGGCAACACCGTCTCGCACGCCAATAACAAGCGGCGCCGGCGCTTCCTGCCGAATCTGCATGTGCAACGCTTCTGGCTCGAGGGCGAGAAGCGCTGGGTGTCACTGCGCGTGTCCACCAACGCCATGCGTACCATCGAGAAGAATGGGCTGGAGGCCGTGCTGGCCCAGTTGCGCGCCCGCGGCGAGAAAATCTAAAGGGCCCCACCATGCGCGAAAAGGTCAAACTGCTGTCGTCGGCCGGAACCGGACACTTCTACGTGGCGATGAAGAACAAGCGGCTGCATCCGGACAAGATGGAAGTGCGCAAATTCGATCCGGTAGTGCGCAAGCACGTCGCCTACAAAGAGACCAAGATCAAATAGGAGCGCGCGCGGGCGCGTGAAGAACTCATCCAAATTGCGCGATGAGTCTCGCGGCGCGCTCGAGTTTCTCGCGGGCGGCGGTGAGATGGGCGCGCGCATTCGCGCCTACCCGTGGTCGAATACTTCCCTCGATCATCCGCACACCTGGCCGCAGGGACTGCGCACCGCGCTGCGGGTGCTGCTGACTACGCAACACCCGGTCTTCATCTTCTGGGGACCCGAGCACCTGTGCTTCTATAACGATGCCTACAGCCGCTCGATCGGTCCGGAAAAGCACCCGGCCATGCTCGGCGCGCCGGGACGCGAGTGGTGGAGCGAAATCTGGACCATCATCGGTCCGCAGATCGAACAGGTGCTGCGCGGCGGCGCGGCCACCTGGCACGAGAATCAACTGGTCCCGATCATCCGTCACGGCCGGCTGCAGGACGTCTACTGGACCTACAGCTTCGGACCTATCGACGAACGCGATGCCCCGAACGGCGTCGGCGGTGTGCTGGTCATCTGCACCGAAACCACGCAGCAGGTGTTGACCGAGCGCCGGCTGGCGGCCGAACGCGAGAGCTTCGCGCAGCTGTTTGAGCAGGCGCCCTCGTTCATGGCGGTGCTGCGTGGACCTGAACACCGCTTCGAGCTCGCCAATCCCGGCTATATGCGTCTCATCGGCCACCGGGAGATCATCGGCAAGACAATCCGCGAGGCGGTACCGGAAGCGGTGGCGCAGGGTTACCTGACGCTGCTGGATGAGGTGTATCGGAGCGGCAAGGCGTATTCGGCCAGCGGGGCAAAATACGTCGCGCAGATCTCCGCGCACGCGCCGCTGGTCAAGCGTTACGTGGATTTCGTCTTTCAGCCGATCATCGATGCCGACGGCAGTGTGTCGGGCATTTTTGTCGAGGGCTTCGATACCACGAGCCGCAACCTGGCCGACATCGCGCTGCAGAACTCCAATCGCCGCAAGGATGAATTCCTGGCGATGCTGGCGCACGAGCTGCGCAACCCGCTGGCGCCGATCCGCAATGCCGCCGCGATTCTGGCGCGCACCATTCCCCAGCAGGACGAAACCCATGCCGTGGTGACCATTATCCGGCGCCAGGCCGATCAGCTCACGCGCCTGGTCGACGACCTGCTGGATGTATCGCGCATCTCGCAGGGACGCATCGAGCTGAAGCAGGAAACGTTGAACGTGGCGCCGCTGGTGGATCAGGCATTCGAAACGGTGGCGCCGCTGTTTCAGGGCAAACATCAGGACGTGTCGCTGGCGCCCAGCTATGAGCCGCTGTACGTCGTCGGAGACGTCACGCGCCTGGTGCAGTCATTGGTCAACGTGCTGACCAACGCCGCCAAGTACACCGATCGTGGCGGCAAGATCCGCATCCAGACCCGCGGTTCGCCCGAGGATGTGTTCATCGAGGTGTCGGATAACGGCACCGGAATTTCGGCCGACCTGTTGCCGCAGATCTTCGAGTTGTTCGTACAGGGCGATCGAACGCTCGATCGCTCCGAGGGCGGCCTTGGCATCGGTCTGGCGGTGGTGAAAAAACTGATCGAGATGCACGGTGGCAGCATTACTGCTCGCAGTGACGGATTGGGCAAGGGCTCGACGTTCGAGCTGCGCCTGCCGCGCGCGCCTGCGCCGCCGGCCGCCGATGCAGTGGCGGCGCGCGCCAACGCCGCCAGCCGTCGCGTGATGGTCGTGGACGACAATGTCGATGCGGCCGACTCGCTGGCGCTGCTGCTCGGTCTCGAGGGTCACCAGACCCAGTGCGCCTACTCCGCCGCCCAGGCGCTCGAGCGCGTCACTGCGTTTGCGCCCGAGGTGGTGCTGCTTGATATCGGACTGCCGGATGTCGACGGTTATGAAGTCGCGCGTCGAATACGTGCGTCGCCGGGCGGCGCTGCCATGATGCTGGTCGCACTCACCGGCTATGGCCACGCCGAGGACCGTGAACGTGCGCTGGCGTCGGGATTCCAGGCACACCTGGTGAAGCCGGTGGACCTGGACCTGCTGGGGCGACTCCTCGCCGCGCACCCGAGCGCATGAACATTGCGCTGGTGCACCGCCGCGACTGGCCATGGGCTGGCCGCGGACGCACGGCCGAACTGCCTTATGCCTGAATTACCCGAAGTCGAATCCACACGCCGCGGCATCGAACGCGAGGCCGACGGGCGACGCATCCTCGAACTGCGCGTCTACGACCACCGGCTGCGCTGGCCGATCGAGGTCGGGATGCCCATCCTGCTGGCCGGCCAGCGCATCGTGTCGGTCGGCCGGCGCGCCAAGTATCTGCTGCTGCGGCTCGAGCGCGGCAGCGTGATCCTGCACCTGGGCATGTCGGGCAGCCTGCGCATCCTGCCGAGTGAGACCGCGCGCCTGAAGCACGATCAGTTCGATCTGCTGCTCGAATCGGGCTTGAGCCTGCGGCTCAACGACCCGCGCCGCTTCGGCAGCCTGCACTACACCAGCGAGGATCCGGAACTGCACAAGCTGCTGCGCGCGCTCGCGCCCGAGCCGCTGGAAGCCAAGTTCGATGCCGATTACCTGCATCGCATCACGCGCAAGCGTCGCGCCGCCATCAAGCAGGTGCTGATGAACGGGCGACTGGTGACCGGCGTCGGCAACATCTACGCCAGCGAAGCACTGTTTCGCGCCCACATCAGTCCGCGGCGCGCCGCGCGACGACTGACGCGTGCCGATTGTGCGCGCCTGGTGCGCTCGGTGCGCGCGACGCTGAACACGGCGATTCGCGCCGGCGGCACCACCCTGCGCGATTACGTCGGTACCGACGGCAACCCGGGGTACTTTCGCCAGCGACTGTACGTCTACGAACGCGCTGGCCGGCGCTGCCGCTCCTGCGGCACCGTCATACGGCGGATAAAACAGGGCCAGCGATCCACTTATTACTGTCCGGGCTGCCAGCTGTGACGACGCGCGCCGCCTATAAAGTCCTCGAGGCCGATTCGGTCATGGCCGGTCTGATTGCGGCCGCCGGCCGTTATCGGCCGCAGCCGATGCCGGATCACCCGCCGTTCGAAACGCTGGTGCGCGCCATCGCCCATCAGCAATTGCACGGCGTCGCGGCCGAACGCATTCTCGCGCGCTTCATCGAAGCCTGCGGCAACGGCTGCTTTCCCACGCCGCAGCTGGTCATCGACGCCGCCGACGCGCGCCTGCGCGCCTGCGGTTTCTCGTACGCCAAAATAGCGGCCCTGAACGATCTGGCTGCCAAGACCATCGGCGGCATCGTGCCCGGCGCATCGGAGCTGGATACGCTGTCGGATCTGGAGATCATCGAGCGCCTGACCGAGGTGCGCGGCATCGGTCGCTGGACGGTGGAGATGATGCTGATGTTCCAGCTGCAGCGGCCCGACGTGCTGCCGGTCGACGATTTCGGGGTGCGTAACGGCTTTCGCCTCGCCTATCGCCTGCGCGGCATGCCCCGTGCGCGCGCGCTGGCGCAATTCGGCGAGCGCTGGAAACCGTATCGCAGCCTGGCCGCCTGGTACCTGTGGCGTGCCAACGATCTGGCGCGCGTGAAGCGGCTGCCGCAGGGCGGGCGTCCGCCGCGCATCGCACTGCAGCCGGCGCCCAAGACAGCTGCAAAAAAATCCGCGCGCAAAAAGCCGGCCCCAAAGCGCCGTGCGCGCGCGCCTGGCCGCGCGCATAAGTGATCCGCACTGGCGGTTGATCGATCTGCGCGTCGCCACGCCCGGCGAGGGTGTTATGATTTTTACCCCTCACTGACGCTGCCGCCATGACCAGATCTGTGCGCGTTGTTCTTGTCGCGACGGCAGCGCTGGCGCTGCTGCCGGGGCTGCCTGCCTGTCACAGTGCCCCGCCGACCGCGCCGGCTGCGACGACTACGCCTGCCGCAACCGCCGCGCCCGCTGTGGCCGGTGCCACGGCGCGCCATGCCATCGTCGTGGCTGCCAACCCGCTGGCGGCGCAGGCCGGTATGCGGGTGCTGCAGGCCGGCGGTTCAGCCGCGGATGCTGCGGTCGCGATGCAGGCGGTGCTCGGTCTGGTGGAGCCGCAGAGCTCGAGCCTTGCGGGCGGCGCATTCATCACCTACTACGACGCTCGCAAGAAACGGGTGCTGGCCTACGACGGTCGCGAGACCGCGCCGGCCGGCGCGCGTGCCGATATGTTTCTGGGCAGCGATGGCCGCCCGCTCTCGTATGCGACCGCCGTGCTCAGCGGCCGTTCGACCGGCGTGCCCGGCGCCATCGCGGCGCTCGGGCTGTTGCAGCATGAGCATGGCAAGCTCGCCTGGCGCAAGCTGTTCGCCGATGCCGAGCACCTGGCCACCGACGGCTTTATAGTCAGCCCGCGCCTGGCCGGCATGATCGCCAGCCGCGCGCCGCAAGCCACGGCGCCCGATGTGGTGCGCTATTTCAGCAAGCTCGATGGATCGCGCTATAAGAGCGGCGATGTTCTGGTGAACCCGGCTTACGCGGCGACGCTGCGGCTGTTGGCCGATCGGGGCCCGGGCGCGCTGTATCGGGGCCGGCTGGCGCGGGACATCGCCGATCGCGTGCACCAGGGTGACTTGCCCGGCACGCTGTCGCTGGCCGATTTTGCGCACTACCGGCCGATCGAATCACCGGCGTTGTGCCACGACTGGCAGCAGTATCGCGTCTGTACGCCGCCGCCGCCGTCCGGTGGTATCGGCGTGCTCGAGGGCTTGCTGCTGCTGGCGCACACCGACATCGGCGCGCGCGGACCCAATGACGCACTGGCCTGGGTGCAGCTGGGTGAAGCCGAGCGGCTGATGTACGCCGACCGCGAGCGCTACGTGGCGGACCCGGCGTTCGTCGACGTGCCGCTGGCGGGACTGCTCGACCCGGCATATCTGCAGGCGCGGGCGACGCTGATCGGCCAGCGAATTGCCGATCCGCCGCCGGGGCCCGGGCTGCCCCCGGGCGCCAGGCGCTACGGCCTGGATCACACACTCGAACCCGGCGGCACCTCGCACCTGGTGATCGTCGACGAGAGCGGCAACGTGCTGTCGATGACCACCACGGTCGAGAGCATCTTCGGTTCCGGACGCATGGTGGATGGCTTTTTTCTCAACAACCAGCTGACCGATTTCAGTTTCTCGCCGCAGGAGCCGGATGGCCGCCCAGCGGCCAATGCGGTCGCCCCCGGCAAGCGGCCGCGCTCGGCCATGGCGCCCACCATCGTGTTCGACCGCGACGAGCATTTCCTCGCCGCAGCGGGCTCCGCCGGCGGCCCGGCGATCATCGCCTACGTGCTCAAGACGCTGATCGCCACGCTGGATTGGCACATGACGATGCAGGCCGCGATCAGCCTGCCCAATCTGGTGGCGCACGGCGACCATTTCACCGCCGAGACCGCAAAATTCGCGCCCGAACTGTTGAACGGGATGAATCAGCGCGGTCTGGATCTGCACCCGGGCCAGTATGAGGAGTCGGGGCTGCAGGGTGTGCTGGCGCACCCCGACGGCAGCTTCGAAGGCGGCGTCGATCCGCGCCGCGAGGGCGTCGCCCTCAGCTACTAGGGCGGTGTCACTGGTTGACCCCAAGGAGTTCCTGGTCGCTGTCCCCATAGAACGCTCCAAATTGCGTCCACGCCGGCGTCTACGGTTATCTGTACAAGGCACTGGATCAGAACGATTCCAGAGTCCGTTGCAACAAAGACTAGTGCTCCGCGCTCATGGTGCTTCGCGTAGCCGTCCAACAGACTGCGAATCATCTTTTGGTATGGAACCTTGGAACGCGCGGCGTGCCGCTTGAAGAACTCCACGCTTCGCTTACTCAATGAGATTGTGATCTTCACTCCATCGTCACGCAGCACAAGCTCTTCCGGCGGCGGCAGAAAGTCGCTGACTACCTCCAGCCGCCCTAGGGCCTCATCGCGGTACTTTATTTTGCGCTTCATAAATCTTCTTTCCTCGACGCGACAAATCCATGGCAACGACGCGCGCGGCAGGTTATTGAAAGAGCTTGTAACGGTTGACGACCGCGATGTACGCGAACGCCAGGATGAAGAAGATTGCCAGACCCGCAAGAATGGCTTTGTGGGCGCCAACCTTTGGTGCGAGGTACACAATCGCAAGCATGTAAGGTACCCAAGTCACCAGGGTGCCGCTCAGCACCCATTTCGCATGCTGACTGACTGCATTGGCTCCCGCAGTTTGACCGATAAAGAGATATGAGACGAGGGTAAAAACTGGAACCAGTGTCGCTAACCCGGACAAGGTCCGCTGACCAATCTCCTCCAGCGTTACGATGATCGCGGTAAACAAGCCGCCGGTTATGAAATAGAGGATGAGGCTGGACAATTTCATAGATGCCCCCGCGGTGCCAGCACACACTGTACCGCTTTCGATGTCTGCTTATAGAAAACGCAGACGGCGACGGTGGCTAGTTACGAATCTTGAGGCAAATCCTATTTGCCGCCCATCGGTATTGCATTGGCCGGCGTCGTGACGTGGGCGAAGTCGTAGTCGGTGGTGTAGTGGGCACCTCCGATGGTTCCTTCGGATTTCAATACCATGTTCTTTGAGGATACCCAAAGTTTTTGGTCGCTCACCTGGCCCTCCAGGTTCATGTGTACCTCGTAAATTGCGGTAACTTCCCCGCTTACGCTGTCGCTGCCACTGCGACGGCAGGTCAACAAACCCGAGAGGTCGTCATTTAGATCCTTGATGGCGATGTTCATCGCGTACCACTTGCCGTCCGGCGTCTGCACATATTTGTTATCCACTGTCTGGACCTGTCGAGTCACGGTCTTTTTTCCCTGACCGTCGGTCCGCGTGAGTATCAAGCTATGCGGCGTATGTCCGCTGTTCAACATGGCGCTCTTTACCGCCGCGCAGTCATCGGCAAGCGCCGGCGCCGTTACAACCGTGAATGCCAACGCAATCAGGGCGCGAGGAGTTTCGATGTACATGGGATGCTCCAAGTGTTTATCGGGTTCCACAATTCAAGATCGAGAAGAGGGTCATACCCGCCATCGGCCAACAGCGTCACCGCATATCATCATCAAAAGAGTCGTTCCTACGAGCGAACGATTGACGCGAGGCCCGGGCGACATACCCATGAAGGATACCAATGGAAAAGTTTGGAGCATCGCGGCACAACAGCATGGAAGCATCTTACAGAGCCCAGCAGCGGTCCGCTTTTATGTGTTGCTCTGACGCACTCGGGTAGCTAGGCTTTTTAATGCACGTACCGGAGAAGGGTCTTCCGGCTCAGTGAGTTTTCATACACGCCAGACCCGTTGATGACCGTCGCGAACGTCAGCTATCGTGTCAGCCAACGTACGGCTGACGCTCGGCCCGGACGAGATGCGGATTCAAGCGCCAGCGGACATCGGTAATCAGGAGGAACAGCAGATGAATAACGATCAATTTTTATCAAGAATCCTTGTGCTTCTCATGCTCTCCCTCGTTTCCTCGGCCGCTTTCGCTGCGGATGACGCATGCTCCCTGCTCAGCGTCAACACGGTCTCCGCGGTCCTCGGCGCGCAAATGAGCCCCGGCGAGGCGTCGGGCCCACAGTTCTGCAAATGGGTGCAAGCGGACAGGCGCGGTGGCTTCTGGCGCAATGCCCACGTCGTAATAATCGACGAGCGCGCGTTCACGCGCGGAAAGATACCGCTGCCGGGGATGGAAAAGACGGCGGAAGCCGGAATTGGCGACGACGCGTACTGGTTCAAGGGTGAGGGCATCACCTACTTGCTCAGTGTCCGCAAAGGCAGCCATTTCTTTCAAGTCCAAGTGGAGCTGAACAAGGACGACACCAAAGGCACGTCGGCGGCCCTGGCCGAGCAGGACAAGGCCGCCGACCGTAAGCTGGCGCTTGAGATCCTGAAGAAGCTCTGACCACCGCCAACTCTGTGGCGAGAGGGACGCGGGGCGGCAAGGTCGGAGTCCGATTCGTGGGCTTGGCGGCGTACCTCGACGACCGCACTTCGCGACTCGATTGCTGGCGCGGGCGCATACACTCTCGCTGTGCTGGTGTCAGGGCTCGCCTTTCCACTCACTCACTGCCACCCAGACGGCAAGCCAACCGAAAAAGAACCCAAGGCTCAGAAACGGATGGTGCGGCGATTTGAGGAACGGAATGGAGGCGAGCCACACGATCATCCAGACCGCGAGGGTCAGCCAACCTTGCCAGTTCACCGGCTCCCGACCGCCTAAAACAGGCCTCGGTCCGAACCAGTACCGAGGCCTATCGTCACAGGTACTTCGTGTTGAGTTCTTGCCGGATATGACAATGCGGGTCATGCCGGATAACGTAGCAGGGGATAAATTGCTTGGCGGCTTGCGCGATCCCAATCACGCCTGCCCGCTGTTCCCCAGTCAATAAACTGTGACGAGCGCCCGGTTTCGGCCGGTATTCGCCGGATGGCAGCGGCCGCTTTAGCCCTTGCGCGTCAGCTTGCGCTTGAACGCGGCTTCGACCAGCGGATGCACGAAGGCGCCGATATTACCGCCCAGAGTGGCGACCTCGCGCACCAGCGTCGAGGAAATGAAAGTGAATTTTTCCTTCGGCACCATGAACACGGTTTCTACGTCCGGCTGCAGGTGCCGGCCCATGCTCGCGAGCTGAAATTCAAACTCGAAATCCGACACCGCGCGCAGGCCGCGCACGATCACCGCCAGGTCGTGCTGCCGCGCGAAGTCGACCGTCAGGCCGGAGTAGCCGGTGACCTCGACGTTTTTCAGGTCCGCCAGTACCGCGCGTGCCAGCTCCACGCGCTCGTCGACATCGAACATCGGCGTCTTGTTGGTATTGGCGGCTACCGCGACCACCACCCGGCCGAAAATGCTGGCCGCGCGGCGCGCGATATCTTCGTGGCCGCGGGTGAGAGGGTCGAAGGTCCCCGGGTACACCGCCGTGGATCTCATGGTGATTGAGCCTTAGCTTCGTGGTGCCAATTATTCTGCTGCATACAGATGATACCTGACCTCGCCTGCCTTGCCTGTGCGCAGTTCTCGCCACGAGACCGGCAATGCCTGCTGCAGCTCACTGGCAGCGGGCTGCTCCAGGTAGATGCGCGCATCGGGCGCCAGGCCGGCGCGCGCCAGTGCCGCCGCCGCCGCCGGCAACTCGCCCGAATCGTAGGGCGGATCCAGAAACACCAGGTCGAAGCCGCGGCCGGCATCGGGCTGCGGCCCGGCGGCACTCCTGGCGGCCAGGTAATGCTGCGCCTCATCGCGCACCACGGTGGCACCGCTCGCCTGCCAGTCGCGCAGCAGCGCTCGCAGCGCATCGACCGCGGCGCGCTGGTGCTCGACGAACACCACCGAGGCCGCGCCGCGCGACAGGGCTTCCAGGCCCAGCGCGCCCGATCCGGCGTACAGGTCGAGGCAATGCGCACCCTCGATGCGATTCTGCAGCCAGTTGAACAGGGTCTCGCGCACACGATCGGGCGTCGGCCGGATGTCGAGTTCCGGGAAACGAAATCTCTTGCCGCGCCACGCACCGGCGATGATACGCAGCTGGCGCTGCTGCCGGCCCCGGTCCTGATGTGTGGCATTCATGGCCTGCAAGCCTACCGCAGCCGAGGCCCCGGCGTGCGCGCGCTACGCGACGTGCGACAATGTGGCGATATGTCGAACCCGGATGAGCCCCAGGGGTTTTTCGCCCGCCTCAAGGCGCGCCTCAATCGCGGCGGCGCCTCGCTGGCGCGCGACCTGCGCGGTCTGCTGCGCGGGCGCAAGATCGACGCGGCGGTGCTCGAAGACCTGGAGACGCGTCTGCTCAGTGCCGACGTCGGCGTCGAGGCCACGAGCGAGATTCTGGCCGACCTGAACCGCCGCGTCGCGCGCCACGAGCTCGATGACGTCGAGGCGCTGCTCGACGCACTGCGCGAGCGGCTGATCGAGATGCTCTCACCCTGTGAGCAGCCGCTGCAGATCGGGCCCGGCGCCAAACCCTTCGTGGTGCTGATCGTCGGCGTCAACGGCTCGGGCAAGACCACCAGTATCGGAAAGCTGGCGCGCGAGCTGCGCGAGCAGGGCCGCTCAGTGATGCTGGCCGCCGCTGACACCTTTCGCGCCGCCGCGGTCGAGCAGCTGCACGTCTGGGCCGAACGTACCGGTTCGCTGTTCAGTGCGCAGCAGACCGGCGCCGACCCGGGCGCGGTGGTGTTCGATGCCATGAAGTCGGCGCAGGCGCGCGGCGTCGATGTGCTGCTGGCCGATACCGCCGGCCGCCTGCACAGCCAGACGCACCTGATGGACGAGCTCAAGAAGGTCAAGCGCGTGATCGGGCGCGTACTGCCCGAGGCGCCGCATGAGGTGCTGCTGGTGCTGGATGCCAACCAGGGCCAGAACGCGCTGGCCCAGGCGCAGCAGTTTCACGCCGCGCTGGGCGTCACCGGACTGGTGCTGACCAAGCTTGATGGCACTGCGCGCGGCGGCATCGTGGTCGCGATCGCGCGCAAGCTCAAGCTGCCGATTCGATTCATCGGCGTCGGCGAGAAAGCCGAGGATTTCGGGGTCTTCAATGCGCGCGCGTTTGCCAGTGCGCTGGTGGACGGCGCCGCCGATGCAAGCGGCGTGGCGCGTGAGGCGCAGGTCTCATGATCAGCTTCGAGCGTGTCAGCAAGCGTTATCCCAATGGGCGCGAAGCACTCAGCGACCTGAGCTTCGCCATTCACGATGGCGAGATGGCGTTTCTCACCGGCCGTTCCGGCGCCGGCAAGAGCACGGTACTCAAGCTGATCGCACTGCTCGAGCGGCCCACGCGCGGCCAGGTGCTGGTCAACGGCGACAACACCGCCAAACTGCCGCTGCGGCGCGTGCCGCTGTTTCGCCGCGGCCTGGGTGTGGTGTTCCAGGATCACCGCCTGCTGATGGATCGGCCGGTGTTCGACAACGTGGCGCTGCCGCTGATCGTCGCCGATACCTCGTTTCGCGAAATCGACAAGCGGGTACGCGCCGCGCTCGACCAGGTGGGCCTGCTCGGCAAAGAGCGCGTCGCGCCGCTGGAGCTGTCGGTAGGCGAACAGCAGCGCGTTGGCATCGCGCGCGCCATCGTCAGCAAGCCGCCGCTGCTGGTCGCCGATGAGCCCACCGGCAACCTCGATGCCACGCTGGCCGCGGAAGTCATGGGGCTGTTTCGGCGCTTCAATGAAGTGGGTGTCACCGTGGTGGTGGCGACCCATGACCTGCACCTGGTGCGCGAATCCGGACTGCGCGAGATCGTGCTCGACGACGGCCGCCAGACGCCACCGCTGCCGCCCATGCAGGCATGGCGATAGCGCAGGCGCCCAGGTGCCCGGCAGTCTCTCCAACTGGATCGCACGCCATGGACACGCGCTGGTGTCCACCACCGGCCATCTCGGGCGCCACGGACTGGCCACCGTGTTTACCGTGGCGGTGATGGGGCTGGCGCTGGCGCTGCCGCTGGCGCTCAACGTACTGGTGCGCAACGTGCACGACGCCACCGGCAATTTCTCCGAGGCGGTGGGATTGTCGGTCTACTTCAAGCCCGAGGTGCCGGAACAGAAAGCGCGCCAGCTGGCGAAGAGCGCCGCTGAGCGTGCCGGTGTCGCCAGCGCGACACTGATCACCGCCAGCGAAGCACTGGCGGAATTTCGTGCTCAGTCGGGCTTCGGTGCGGCGCTCGACGCGTTGCCGGACAATCCGCTGCCCAATGTGCTGACCATCCGCCCGGCGCCCGATGCCGCCTCACCTCCCCAGCTCGATGCGCTGCGCAGCTACCTGCTGTCCTGGCCTGAGGTGGATTCGGTACAGCTCGACCGCGATTGGGTGCTGCGCTTCAGCGCGATCCTCGAACTGCTGCGCCGCGTGGTGCTGATCACCGCCGTACTGCTGGGCGCCGGGGTCATCGCCGTGGTCGGCAACACCATCCGGCTGGAGATATTAAACCGCCGTGCCGAGATCGAGGTCACCAAGCTGGTTGGCGGCACCAATGCGTTCGTGCGCCGGCCGTTTCTTTACGCCGGGGTGCTGTACGGGATTCTCGCGGGCGCCCTTGCCTGGAGCATAGTGGCGCTGGCGCGCGCCAGCCTGGCAGCGGCGGCGCTGCGGCTTGCGACGGCCTATGGCAGCGGTTTCACGCTCGAGGGCCCGAGCCTCGCCGAACTGGGTCTGCTGCTAGTGGCCGGGATGGTGCTGGGCTGGCTGGGCGCCTGGATTGCCGCCGCCCGCCAGCTGGCCCGGATCGAGCCGCGCACGGCTTGAACCACTGCGGCGATTGGCGGTCCAATCATTCAGCAAATCTCCCGCCGCGCCGTCTCTAAGTGATTGATTGTACGTACCTCTAAGTCATTGAATATTAGAGAGAGATTTTCGGCCTGGAGGCTTAGCACTCTGCCCATGAGAGTGCTAATATATGCCCCTATCTAGAAGGAGGATCGCGGAGTGACTAATTCACAGACTGCGCTGATCGCCCAACCCACCGCCTTCGGGCTGGCCGGTCCCATTGGCAGTTTTGATGCTTACCTTGATCGGGTGAGCCGGATTCCTGTGCTCACGCGCGAGCAGGAGCAGGAGCTCGCGCTGCGTTTTCGGCGCGATGATGATTTGAGTGCGGCGCGCGAGCTGGTGCTCTCGCACCTGCGCTTCGTGGTGCACATCGCGCGCGGCTATTCGGGCTATGGCCTGCCGATGAACGACCTGGTGCAGGAGGGCAATATCGGCCTGATGAAAGCCGTCAAGCGCTTCGACCCGAGCGTCGGAGTACGGCTGGTATCGTTCGCGGTGCATTGGATCCGCGCCGAGATTCACGAGTACGTGCTGCGTAACTGGCGGCTGGTGAAGGTCGCCACCACCAAGGCGCAGCGCAAGCTGTTTTTCAATCTGCGTCGTTTAAAGCCGAATCTGGCCTGGCTCTCCGCGGACGAAACGCGTGCGGTAGCCGAGGATCTGGGTGTGACGCCGGCTGAAGTCACCGAGATGGAGCGGCGGCTGTCGGCGCGCGATCTGTCGTTCGACGTCGGCCCGGAAAACGACGAAGAGGAGAGCTTCGGTCCGGCGGCCTATCTGCCGGCGGCCGATGCCGACCCGGCCGAGCAGGTCGAGGCCGAAGAGTGGAGCAGCTCATCGAACCAGCAGCTGTCGGAGGCGATGGGCCGGCTCGACGATCGCAGTCGGACCATTCTGCAGCGCCGCTGGATGAGCGATGACAAGGCCACGCTGCATGAACTGGCGGCCGAGTACGGCGTGTCGGCCGAGCGCATCCGCCAGATCGAGGCCGGCGCCATGACCAAACTCAAGGCGCTGCTGCCGGCTCCGGCCTGAACTCGATCTCGATCCGCCGATTCTCGACCCGTCCCTGCGGCGTCTGGTTGCTGGCCACCGCATCGGTGGCCCCGGCGCCGTGCGGCTGCAGGCGATGGGCGGCAATCCCGGCGCCGCCGAGCGCGTCGCAGATCGCCTGCGCGCGCTGATCCGACAGGCTCTGGTTCGCATTGGCGCCGCCGATGCTGTCGGTGTAGGCCACCACCTGCGCCCGCAGCCGGCGGCGTTTCTTCAACAGCTGCACGCCGGCAGCCAGCGCTGCGCTCGCGACCGGATCGCGCCTTAGATCCGCGCTGTCGAATTCGAACAATAATCGCGCCGGAATCCGCAGGACCACCCGCTCGGCATCGCGCAGCACCAGCACGCCGCTGTCGTCCGGCAGGCGCGCCAGCGCGACCTGCAGCAGCGCCTGGTCGCGGTCCAGCTCGCGCCGCACCGCCGGCGGCGGCGTGGCCTCGGCGGCGGGCGCATTGTCAGCGGCCTGACTGGCTGGCGGCGCCAGCAGCGACACCACTGCCAGTGCCAGTACCTCCAGCAAGGCGTTCGTTCGCGCGCTCATTCGCGGGGCGCTCATCCGTTGACGACTTCGGGCATCATTGACCGATTCTAGGGGACTTGGGCTGCCCATATGAGTTCAATGACAACACCGACCGCTACCGTCACGCCAAGCGAAAACGCGCTGGATTTCCTGCGGCTCGATACCGAGCTGGGCGAGGACGAGCAGCTGGTATGCGACGCGGTGGCACGCATGGTCGACAAGCGCGTGCTGCCGATCATCAGCGAGTGCTTCGAGGCCGGCCGCTTTCCGCGCGAACTGCTGCCGGAACTGGCCGAGCTGGGCGTGTTTGGCTCGACCCTGCAGGGCTATGGCTGCGCCGGGCTCAATGCGGTCAGCTACGGCCTGATCTGCCGTGAGCTGGAGCGCGGCGACAGCGCGCTGCGCAGCTTCGTCTCGGTGCAGTCGAGCCTGTGCATGTACCCGATTTACACTTATGGCAGCGAGCAGCAGAAACAGCAGTGGCTGCCGCGCATGGCGCGCGGGGAAATCATCGGCTGCTTCGGCCTGACCGAGCCCCAGGGCGGATCTGATCCGGCCACCATGGGCACCACGGCGCGCCGCAACGGCGATGGCTGGATACTCAGCGGCTCGAAGATGTGGATCACCAACGGCCACATCGCCGATCTTGCGATCGTGTGGGCGCAGACGCCGGACGGCATGCGCGGCTTTCTGGTGGAACGCGGCGCGCGCGGCTTTACCTCGGAGGAGATCAAGCACAAATTCAGCCTGCGCGCCTCCAACACCGGCGCGCTGTTCTTCGATCAGGTGCGGCTGCCCGCCGAGGCGGCCCTGCCGGAAGCGAACGGCATCAAGGCGCCACTGTCCTGCCTGTCCCAAGCCCGCTATGGCATCTGCTGGGGCGTCATCGGCGCCGCGCAGGCGTGCCTGGCCGAGGCACTGGCGCATGCCGGCGAGCGCGTGCTGTTCGGCCGCCCATTAAGTCATACCCAAGCGGTGCAGCTGCGGCTGGCCGAGATGGTGCGAGCGCTCGCCACCGCGCAGCTGCTGGCGCTGCAGCTGGGGCGGCAAAAGCAGCGCGACGCGCTCAGCGCGGCGCAGATTTCACTGGGCAAATGGAACAACTGCCGCATGGCCCTGGACATCGCCCGCGACTGCCGTGATCTGCTCGGCGGGGCCGGGATCAGCGTCGAACATGTGGCCATCCGGCACATGCTCAACCTGGAAAGCGTGGTCACCTACGAGGGCACCGAGACGATCCACCAGCTCACCATCGGCCGCGCGATCACCGGGATCGCCGCGTTCTGATCTCCGTCGCGTAGGGTCGCCGCTACATTTGACAATAAATGTGTCACATAAGCTGTCGCCGCTTGGCGACAAAGGCAAAATAATTTGCTGATTCCTTATGGTCTTGCCCACGACACCGAGTTATTATCTCAGCACGTTGCTGCGACACCAAATGTTGCGGCAAAAATCGGACAGCAAGAGTTTCTCCCGTCTTACCGATGTTAGAAACCCAGGCTGTCGGGGTGCACACAGACTGCGGCAAGCCACATTTAACGCCTGTCGCTTGTGGTCTCGGCGCGAATTGCCGCGCAGGTCCCGCACTTTCGGGACGGGCCTTTTGGCCGGACACTGAGGTCTGCCAATATTTGGACGGCGCACCCGGACAGACCTGTGTCGTGTGAGGAAATTAAAACCCCGCCTGGCGGGGTTTTTTTTGCCTGGCAGATTCCCCGGCTTAGGATCATCGCAACCCATCAGCGCGCTGCCCGCGCATCGAGACACCCGCGTGGATCCTGAGCCTCTTGCTGCACTCGACATCGCCGGCCCCGGCTCTCGCAGCTACGCGTTCATCATTGACTGGGAATATCGCGTGCTGCTGGCGCTGCTGTGGTTCTGCAGCGCCTGGTTGCTGATGCAGATGATCGGACTGCCACTGCAGGCAGCCGTGGTGCCGGCACTCGCCATCTACCTGCTCTACCACCCGGTGCTCGAGCTGCTGATGCACGGCCGTACGCCGGGCAAGCGCCGCGCCGGCGTTCGCATCGTGATGCGCGACGGCAGCACGCCGGACATCGGCGCGTTGCTGATCCGCAATGGGCTGCGGCTGCTGGACTGCCTGCCAATGTTCTACGTAGTCGGACTGGCGAGCTGTTTCATCACCGAACAGCGCGTGCGCATCGGCGATCTGGCTGCCGGCACGGTACTGGTGCACGACGGCAACGCTGCCGAAACATCGCGCGCGCAGCTGGCATCGCTGGGTGCGCACGGCGCACTGTCGCCGCCGCTGGTGGAGCTGATTCGTGATGTGCTGGAGCGCTGGCCGTCGCTTACGATCAGCAAGCGCGATGAGCTGGCGCGCTCGATACTCTTGCGCGCAGACACCGCATTGCCGGCCGCGCAGCTTGCGGCCCTGGGCGATGCCGAACTACTGCAGCGCCTGCGCCAGTTAATCGGTGCTGCGCTGGACTAGTTCCGGCGGCAGCGGTTCCATCTCGAGCTGCGGCAGCTCCTGCTGCGCCAGCCCCTGCACGTCGCCGGCAAATCCCAGCAGCTCCTTCATGCCGGTGAGGATCTGCTTTTCGCGCCGCGCCAGCCGCTGCTCCGACGCGCTGCGTTCCTTCTGCAGATCGTCCTGCATCGCCTTGAACGCGCCGTACACCGCCTTGAGCTTGTGCGCGAACTGCGGCGAAGTCAGGTAATCGTATACGGCTTCCATTTTCTCGCCTTTGCCGGCCGAGATCGCGCGCTGCTTGTGCACCTCCAGCACCCGTTCGCGCAACGCCATGGCCAGCGGGATCGCCGCACCCCAGCTGCTCACCCACACATCCTCGTGCAATCCGAACACCTGGGCCGCCGGCAATGCGGCCGGCAGCACGGTGGTGACCAGGATGCCGACGTCGGCGCCCGCGGCGCGCATGTCCTGCTTGAGCTTCGCCGGCCAGTCACGCCCCCACTCGCGCGCGCGTTTCGCCTCCCACAGAATGGTGCCGGCCACCTGCAGGGTGCGCGTGGTGACACGCTGTACCAGGTCGGCGCCGCGCGCACCCTTGCGCACTTCTTCGAAGACGTCGACAGGAAATGCCTGGCGCAGCTGCTCCTCGAGCGCCAGCTCGAGCACTTCGCCCTGCAATTGCTGCGAACCCTGGCTGCTCTTCTGCTGTGCTTCGAGCAGTTTGGCGTCCACATCGTCGAGCTTCTTCTGCAGCTCCGCCTTCTCCAGATCGGAACGCTCCTTCTCCTGCGCACGGATCCTGCCCTCGATCTCGGAGCGGGCCGCATCCAGGCGACGGTGGACCTCGAGCTCGAGTTCCCTGGCCTGATCCTCGAGCGCTGACTTTGCGCGTCGCAGCTGCAGTTCCTGCGCGCGCAGGGCGGTGAGCTGCTGGTCCTGATCCGCCAGGCGCTGCTCGAAGGCCTGCCGGTCGGCCGCCAGCAGCTCGTCGGCCTTCAGGCGCGCGGCTGCGGCAACATCGCTCTCGAGCTGCCGTTCGCGCGCGGTCAGTGCCGCTTCGCGCTCGCCCAATGCCTTGAGCTTATCGGCACTGGCGGCCAGCTCGGTGCGCAGCGCCTGCAACTGCGGTGCGAAGTCGCGCTCGGCCAGCGAGCGCACTTCACCCAGCGCACGGGCGTGCGATTGCGACTGCTGATCGATCAGCTGCTGTAGTTGCGTGATCTGCTGCTGCGCGGCTTCGCGGTGTTCAGCGGCGATGGCCGCCGCGCGCCGCTCCACTTCCTGCTTGACCTCGCCCTCGATCGCCGCCAGGGCGCCGCGGCTGTGCTCCTCCAGATGCTCGAGTGCCTTCCGGGCGAAGCCCTGCTCCAGACTGAACTCGCGCTCGCACGCCGGGCAGCGCACCGTGGTGCCCGGCGACAGCAACAGCTGGGCGTCCGGCGATGCGGAATCCTGCAACGGCGATTTGCCCATAGTGTCAGCTCGGCGCACGACGCCGCGCGCGCATCAGGTGCTGTGCAGCGACCTGGCGCGTGCCGCCAGATCGCCGCCTTCACGACGCAGTTTGAAGTCGTAATACATCGCCACCAGCACCGCGGGGATCATCGGCGTCACGAACACCCGCTCGATCGCGGTAACCACCTGGTTGTCCAGGATCAAGGACCTTGGATCCACCGGGTGGACGATGAACGCCAGACCGCCCACGAAACCAAACACCACCGAGATCACCGCCACGATGATGATCCCGACCGTCAGGATCATGGCGGCGCGCCACCAGTGCCCTTCGATCAGCCCCCAACTGATCCCCAGCGCGCGCAAAGTACCTGCATCCTCGGCGAACAGCGCCACCATCCACAGCTGCAGTCGCCCCCACAGATAAATCGCCAGCACGATCCAAGCCAGTACACCCAGTACGCGCGATGCCGGACTGATCGGGATCAGCGCGATGCCGATGGCTGAACCGATGACGGCCAGCCACAACACCACCGCCAGCAGCAGCCAGTGCAGGCGCCCGAAGGATGCGGCCAGCGCCTGCCACACGCTCATCGGTCCGGTTCCCGCAGCCAGCGCGTTCTGGCAGGCGATGATGGCGCCGAGCAGCAGCAGCGAGGCGAGACCGGGCAGCAGGAACCAGCTCCACAGCGGTGAGGGCTTGAGCATCTCCCAGATCTGCGCCGGGTCGCGCAGCGACTCCAGCGCCGGAAAGCTGCTGATCACGTAATAACTCACCGAACCGGTGATCACCGAACCGATCAGTGCGATCGGCAGGCAGGTCCGAAACGAGGCGCGGTAGAGTTTGATGGCATCGTCGATGACGCCGCCGATGGCGCGCGGTGCCGTAGGCTTCACATACATCGTGCAATCCCCCTGCTGCGCAGCGCTCCAACGGGCTGCCAAAGGTAGCAGAATGACTCGCGGGTTGACGAATACCGCATCAATGGGGCGTCTCCGGGGTCCTTAACGTTGGCAACGACGGTCAGTAACGCGCTCCCGCCATTGCCATGGGTAGCACATGCTTATAACCTGAAAACATGCCGAAGATGATTCAGTTGCGTCACGTTCCGGATGCGCTGCACCGCCAGCTCAAAGCACGGGCGGCCCTAGCCGGCCTGTCCCTGTCGGACTATCTGATGCGGGAAGTGCGAAAAATCGCCGAGCAGCCGACGCCGGAAGAGATGCGTGAGCGTCTGCGGCAGCGAACTGCATACCACGGGCGCAAGTCACCCACCGATGTGCTGCGAGCCGAGCGCGACAACCGCTGACGGTGATCGACGCCTCGACGGCTTGAGAGATGTTGTCTGACGGCCGCCCGCATCCCGATCAGGATCGAAACAGCCGGCTGTACAGCGACTCATGCAGTGCGCTGGCGAGCGCCTGGGACAGCGTGCCGACACCGATGGCATTATCGCTCAGCGCCTGTGCGTGCTCGACGATCCCCGGCATCTCCGCCGTGAGCCGGTGCAACAATCTCTGGCCGGCCGATTGCCCCAGCGGCACCAGCTTGACCGCCGAGAGCACCTGGTTCTCGCTCCAGGCCCAAAGGTAGCCGCTCATCGCATCGCGCGCATCGATATGCCAGTGCGCCGCGGCCAGGCTGAAGAGCGTCGCGAACGCCGCCGGGCGCTCAATCCATTCTGCCGCCGCGCTCAGTTGCAGTTCCACCAGCACCCGCGCCAGCGCGCCACCCAGATGCAGTTCCTGCGCGCGCAGCTCGGCGGTCTCGCGCGCCGCGATCAGCTGCGCATTCCAATGGCGCACATCGCCCATATCGCAGCGCACCCAGGCGCGATGCAGCCGCAGCAGGATCGGCAGGTCCAGCGTGCCGACCGAAGCGCAGGAGATCCCCTGCACCCACTCGAGCGTGGAGACCTCGTCGTGCACCCAGCCGGCGTGCACCGCGTACTCCAGTCCCTGCGAATACGCATAAGCCCCCACCGGCAACGCCGGACTGACCAGGTGGCACAGGCGCAGCAGCGCGTGCGGGTCGCGATGCGATGCGCCGTTGTCGCTCATGATTCCGTTGACGCGCGTAGCGTGCGCCGCGCTTCAGTGACCGTGGTGGTGGGAATGAGCGTGGCTGTGGGCGCCTTGCGCATCGGCGTGGTAGGCGCCGGCTTCAGGCTCGAACGGCGCCTGCTCAACCGCTACGCTAAGGCCGAATCCCCGCAGCATGTCATCCAGCACGTGATCATGACCGTAGCGCAGCCAGCCGTCCCCGATCTGCAACGCCACGTGCCGATTACCGAGGTGATAGGCGGCCCGCGCCAGAGCACGCGGCTCGGCGCTGTGTACCGTTGACACCGTCTCGTTGGCGGCGGCCACCTCGATCACGCGTCCGTCGTCCGCCAGCAGCAGATCGCCGCCGCGCAGGATCTGCCCGCGCGCCAGCATGACGCCGACATCCTCGCCGCCCACAAGCTGCGCTCGAAAGCGGCTGCGGCTGCGCAGCTCGAACGGCAGCAGCAGGCGCGCATCGGCGACGCGCGGCTGCTGCAGGCGTTGTGAGATGGTCAGCATGACAGGCTGCGCGCTCAGAACAGAAAGTAGCGCTGCGCCAGCGGCAAAACGCTGGCCGGCTCGCAGGTCAGCAGATCGCCGTCGGCGCGTACTTCGTAGGTCTGGGGGTCGACTTCGATGTGGGGCAGATAGTCGTTCAGGATCATGTGGCTCTTGGAGAGGCTGCGCGTGTCCATCACCGGCACCAGCCGCTTGGCGAGCCCCAGGCGGCCGCCGACATCACTTTGCAGCGCCGCCTGCGACACGAAGCTCACCGAGGTGGCGGCTCGTGCGCCGCCGAGCGCGCCGAACATGCGCCGGTAGTGCACCGGCTGCGGTGTGGGGATCGAGGCATTGGGATCGCCCATCGGCGCCGCCACGATCATGCCGCCCTTGATGATCATCGCCGGCTTGGCGCCGAAGAACGCCGGCCGCCACAGCACCAGGTCGGCCAGCTTGCCGGCCTCGACCGAACCCACCTCGTGCGCGATGCCGTGCGTGATCGCCGGGTTGATGGTGTATTTGGCGATGTAACGCCGGGCGCGAAAATTGTCGTGCCGCGCGCTGTCCCCGCGCAGCGCGCCGCGCTGCAGCTTCATCTTATGCGCGGTCTGCCAGCTGCGGGTGATCACTTCGCCGACGCGACCCATGGCCTGCGAGTCCGAGGAGATCATCGAGAACGCACCCAGATCGTGCAGGATGTCCTCGGCCGCGATGGTTTCGCGACGGATGCGCGATTCGGCGAATGCCACATCTTCCGGGATGCCCGGATCCAGGTGATGGCACACCATCAGCATGTCCAGGTGCTCGTCGATGGTATTGACGGTGTAGGGCCGGGTCGGATTGGTGGAGGACGGCAGCACGTTCGCCACACCACAGGCCTTGATGATGTCGGGCGCATGGCCGCCGCCGGCGCCTTCGGTGTGATAGGTGTGAATGGTGCGGCCTTTGAAAGCCGCGATGGTGTCCTCGACAAAGCCGCTCTCATTGAGCGTATCGGTGTGGATCGCGACCTGCACGTCGAAGCGATCGGCCACCGCCAGGCAGTTGTCGATCGCCGCCGGCGTGGTGCCCCAGTCCTCGTGCAGCTTCAAGCCCATGACCCCGGCATGGATCTGCTCTTCGAGCGGCTCGGGCAGGCTGGCATTGCCCTTGCCGAGCAGGCCGAAATTCATCGGCAGCTCCTCCAGTGCCTGGTACATGCGTGCAATGTGCCACGGCCCGGGCGTACACGTGGTGGCAGCGGTGCCGGCGGCGGGGCCGGTGCCGCCGCCGATCATGGTCGTCACGCCGCTCATCAGTGCATCTTCGACCTGCTGCGGGCAGATGAAATGGATATGCGCATCGACCGCACCGGCCGTGAGGATCAGGCCCTCCGCGGCGATCACTTCCGTGCCGGCGCCGATCACGATAGTGACGGCCGGCTGGATATCGGGATTGCCGGCTTTGCCGATCGCCGCTATACGACCATCCTTGATCCCGACGTCCGCCTTGACGATACCCCAGTGATCCAGGATCAGCGCGTTGGTGATGACGGTGTCGACCACTTCGGCCGCGCCGCGTTGTCCCTGGCCCATGCCGTCGCGGATCACCTTGCCGCCGCCGAATTTGACTTCCTCGCCGTAGATGCTGTGATCGCGCTCGACCTCGATCCACAGCTCGGTATCGCCCAGGCGCACGCGGTCACCGGTCGTGGGTCCGTACATTTCCGCATAGGCGGGGCGCTCGATCTGCCTCACGACAGCGGACCCATGATCCTGCCCTGAAAGCCGTACACCATGCGGTCACCGGCGAGCGCCACCAGCTCGACGTCGCGCTGCTGCCCGGGTTCGAAGCGCACCGCGGTGCCGGCCGCAATGTTGAGCCGATAGCCGCGCGTGCGCTCGCGATCGAACTGCAGCGCATTGTTGGTCTCGTAGAAATGGTAGTGCGATCCGACCTGGATCGGTCGATCACCGCGATTGGCCACGGTGATACGGCGCGTGTCGCGGCCCTCGTTGAGCGTCAGCTCGCCCTCCTTCACCACTACTTCCCCTGGGATCATCGCGCTGTCCTAGGTAATCGGGTGATGCACGGTGACCAGCTTGGTGCCGTCGGGAAACGTGGCCTCGACCTGTACCTCGGCAATCATTTCCGCCACCCCTTCCATGACGTCGCTCCGTCGCAGCAGCGTGGCGCCGTAACTCATGAGCTCGGCCACCGTGCGCCCGTCGCGCGCGCCCTCGAGGATCGCGGCGGAAACATAGGCAATCGCTTCCGGGTAGTTGAGCGCGAGGCCGCGCGCCTTGCGCCGCTCGGCCAGCAACGCCGCCGTGAACAGCAGCAGCTTGTCCTTTTCGCGCGGTGACAGTTCCACTTCAACCCTTCTTAAGTCGCCCAGATGCGCGGCGCAATCGCGACTCGCCCCAGAAGGTGCGGCCGCAGTGCGCTCCACAAGTCGATGAATGCCTGTTTCAGTCGATCGGCGCGCGCCGCCACGGCACGGCAGCACAGCGCCCCGTCCACGAGCGTACAGGCAAGCGTCAGGTCGGCGCAATTCATCGGCGCGACAGTCGCGCGCGCCAGCGCCAGCAGCGTTGCGCCGGCCGGATATGCGAGCCAGGTACCCAGTGCGCTGTGGCCGGCCAGACCCCAGCGAGCGCCAAGGCAGCTAGCCTCGATGTTCAGGCGATCGAGCAGCAGCGGCGCCGCCCCGCGCCACAGTTCGAACGAGGCTCGCACCACGCCGGACCCAAGCGATGCACGGCTCGCCGGCAGTCCCAGGCAGCCGATCTCCCAACCGATAAAGCGCGCGCCGGCGGCAAGCTCAACCCGCGTGCACAGCGTCACTGCGCTGTCGGGATAGAAGATGTTCTCCTGCGGCAGCCATTCCAGCACGCCGTCGTTCACGGCCAGCAGCTGGGTCAGGCGCGCGACGCGCGGCTCGCCGCCGATCGGCGGCCCACGGCGATAGAACTTGCCGGCCGCCGGCGTCGTCAACAGCGCATGCGCCTTCGGGCGCACCTCGGCGCTCAGCTGCAATTCATCGCCGCTGACCACCCCGCCGGGCGGGTGCAGCAGGTACACGTGACAGGGTTCGGCCGCGACTGCGCCGGCACCGGCCGCGGCTTCCGGATGAAAAATGCGCTGCACCAGCAGCGGCCCTTGGTGACGACGATGCGCCAGGCGCGTGCGCGCCTCGCCGGCCTCAAACTTGAGCTCCAGTCGCGCCTGCCAGCCCGCTTCGACCTGGCCTTGTGGCGCGCCAAGGTCGTCGAGCTGCCCTGCCGCCAGCAGGCTCATACGGTCAGATGTGTGCGTACCAGCTCATCGGTCAGCGCACCGATCTTGCCGGACACCACCAGGCGGCCCTTGTCGAGAATGCGCAGGTCGCTGGCGACGCGGCGCGCGAACGGCAGTTTTTGTTCCACCAGCAGCACGGTCAGGTTGGCCTCGCGATTGAGTCGCTGAATCACTTCGCCGATCTCATGCACGATATTAGGCTGAATGCCCTCGGTCGGCTCGTCAAGGATCAAAAGTCTCGGGTCGAGCACCAGTGCACGCGCGATGGCCAGTTGCTGCTGTTGCCCGCCGGACAGGTCCCCGCCGCGCCGGCGCAGCATCTGCTTGAGCACCGGGAACATCTGGAACAGGTGCTCCGGCACGTCGTGCAGCCGCGGCCGGCGCACCGCAAGCCCGGTGCGCAGGTTCTCCTCCACCGTGAGCTGCGAGAAGATCTCGCGTCCCTGCGGCACATAGCCGATGCGCAGCGCGGCGCGCTGCTCGGCCGGCTGGCCGCGCAGGTCGCGGCCTTCGTAGAGTATCTGTCCGGACGCCGCCGGCAGCAGTCCCATGATGCACTTGAGCAGCGTGGTCTTACCCATGCCGTTGCGGCCCATCAGGCAGGTACAGGAGCCGACCGGCACATCGAGGTCGATGTCCCACAGGATGTGGCTGCCGCCGTAAAACTGATTGAGTCCCTTGATGTCGAGCATGCTAGACGCCCAGGTACACTTCTCTGACGCGCGCGTTACCCTGCACCTCGTCGATGCTGCCCTGCGCCAGCACGCCGCCTTCGTGCAGCACCGTCACCTGACGCGCGATCGAACGCACGAATTCCATGTCATGCTCGACCACGATCACCGAATGCCGGCCGGCGAGCGAGGTCAGCAGTTCGGCGGTGCGCTCGACCTCCTGTGGCGTCATGCCGGCAACCGGCTCGTCCACCAGCAGCAGTTGCGGCTCCTGGATCAGCAGCATGCCGATCTCAAGCCACTGTTTCTGCCCATGCGAAAGTGCGCCGGCGCGCTCGTCGCGGCGATCGGACAGTCCCACGGTCTCCAGCACCTGTTCGATATGTTCAAGTTCTGCCGCAGTGATGCGCGCGTACAACCACTTCCATACCGATTTGTCGCCCGCCATCGCCAGCTCCAGATTCTCGAACACGGTGTGGTGTTCGAACACGGTCGGCTTCTGGAACTTGCGGCCGATGCCGGCCTGGGCGATTTCCGGCTCGGTCAGGGCCAGCAGATCCAGCGTCTGCCCGAACCACGCCGAGCCGGTATCGGGCCGCGTCTTGCCGGTGATGACATCCATCATCGTGGTCTTGCCGGCGCCGTTGGGTCCGATGATGCAGCGCAGCTCGCCAACCTCGATGTACAGCGTCAGCGCATTGAGCGCGCGAAAGCCGTCGAAGCTGACCGTGATGTCCTCGAGGTACAGGATGACGCCGCGCGAGGAATCCGGGCCGGCCTCGATGCGGTTGGCTTCGAGCATCGGGCCAACGCGCGGCGGCTTGGCGCTGCGCGAGCGGCCGGAAAATCGCCCCATGACCGCTTTGATCATCGCGCGGCGCCGCTCATGAGATCGCCCCGGCGCCGATCATGCGCGATCGCAACCGGGTCACCGCGCCGACCACGCCTTGGGGCAGGAACAGCGGCACCAGCACGAACAGCGCGCCCAGCGCGTACAGCCACATGCTCGGCAGTGCCGCGGTAAAATAGGTCTTGGCATAGTTCACCAGCACCGCGCCGACCACCGCGCCATAGAGCGTGCCGCGGCCGCCGATCGCCACCCAGATCACGATCTCGATCGAGTTCGCCGGCGAGAATTCCCCCGGATTGATGATGCCGATCTGCGGCACATAGAGCGCACCGGCGATGCCCGCCAGCACCGCCGAGAATACGAACACCCACAGCTTGTACGACTCGACGCGATAGCCGAGGAAGCGCGCGCGGCTCTCGGCATCGCGTATCGCGGCGATCACACGCCCGGCGCGCGATGCGACGATGTAGCGGCACAGCAGATAGCTGCCGCCCAGCGCAAGCACCGTCACGAGGAACAGCGCCATGCGCGTGCCGGGCGCCTGCAGGTTGAAACCCAGGATGTCCTTGAAATCGGTGAAGCCGTTGTTGCCGCCGAAGCCCATGTCGTTACGAAAAAACGCCAGCATCAGCGCATAGGTCAACGCCTGGGTGATGATCGACAGGTAGACGCCCGAGACGCGCGAGCGAAACGCCAGGAAGCCGAACACCAGCGCCAGCAGGCCCGGCACCAGCACGACCATCGATGCGGCGAAGGCGAAGTGGTTGAAGCCGTACCAGAACCACGGCAGCTGCTTCCAGTTCAGGAACACCATGAAATCCGGCAGCACCGGATCGCCGTAGACGCCGCGGGTGCCGATCTCGCGCATCAGGTACATGCCGATGGCGTAGCCGCCGAGTGCGAAGAAGGCGCCGTGGCCCAGGCTCAGGATGCCGCAATAGCCCCAGATGAGGTCAACCGCGATCGCCAGCATCGCGTAAGTCATGTATTTGCCGATCAGCGTGACGGTATAGCTCGACAGGTGCAGCGCCGAGGATTCCGGCACCGCAAGGTTCAACAGCGGCGCCAGCACCCCGGTCGCGATCAGCACGCCGAGGAACCACTGTCCGCCCCGATCCGCGCGCAGCGCGGCGATCAATCGGTTGCGCGGCCCGATGGGTACAGCGTCCACGCTAACCGTCCGCCGCCCGGCCCTTCTGCGGAAACAGACCGCGCGGCCGGCGCTGGATGAACAGGATCAGGAACACCAGCACGAATATCTTCGCCAGCACTGCGCCCGAATACGGCTCGAGCAGCTTGTTGACGATGCCAAGCGCATTGCCGCCCAGTTCAGTGCCCCACAGGTTGCCGACGCCGCCGAACACCACCACCATGAACGAGTCGACGATATAGCTTTGGCCCAGATTGGGCCCGACGTTGGTCAGCTGGCTCAGTGCCACGCCGGCGACCCCGGCGATCCCCGAACCCAAGCCAAAGGTCAGCGCATCGACCCATTCGGTGCGGATACCCATGGCCTTGGCCATGGCGCGATTCTGCGAAACCGCGCGCACCTCCAGCCCCAGCCGCGTGCGCTTGAGCACCTGCAGCAGCACCAGGAACAGCACGAAGGTGAACACGATGATGTAGAGCCGGTTGTAGGTGATCGACAGCGCCTGGTTGATCTGCAGTTCGCCCGAGATCCACTCCGGCGACTGAACCGGGCGGTTATTGGCCGAGAAGATGTCGCGCACCGCCTGCTGCAGCACCAGCGACAGACCGAAGGTTGCCAGCAGCGTTTCCAGCGGGCGCCCGTACAGGTGGCGCACGATGCTGCGCTCGATCGCGATGCCGGCCAGTCCCGAAACCAGAAACGCGGCCGGGATCGCCACCAGGATCGAGGCGCCGATGTGCTGCGGCATCAGCAGCTGCACCACGTAGGTGGTATAGGCGCCCAGCATGATCAGCTCGCCATGCGCCATGTTGATGACGCCCATGACGCCAAAGGTGATGGCCAGCCCGATCGCCGCCAGCACCAGCACCGAACCCTGACTCAGGCCGAACAGCAGCGTCTGTATGCCGGAGTAGAAAATACGCCAGCGGTTGATCGCGCGGATCGAGGTCTGCGCAGCCGCGCGCACCCGCGGGTCGGATTCCCCGTAACTGCCGTCGCTGGCCTGCTCCGCCATCGAGGTCAGGCGGTTGTAGACGTCGAGATTGAGACTGCCGGCCAGGGTCTTGACTGCCGCCAGGCGCGTATCGGCATCGTCGCTGTCCAGATCGGCCAGCGCCAGGCCGTCGCGGATATCGGCCCGTACGCCCTTGTCGCGCTCGACGCTCATGCGCGAGCGCAGGGTCACGACGGTCTGGGCATCGACCGCGCGCAGCATCTCGCGCACCGCCTCGCGGCGCACGCCGGCGTCGGGGCTGGACAGATCGAACTGCGCCAGTGCGACATGCAGCGCCTTGCGCAACTGGTTGTTGACACCAATCCGGCTCAGGTCATCGCTGCTCGCGCTGCCGGCAGGCGCGCCGCTCAACGCATCGGTCAAGGCGAGGTTATCGCCTTCGGCGCGGGCGATGAACACCTGGTGATCGCTGGGGCGGGCGTACAGATTGCCTTCCAGCAGTGCGTTCAGCACCACGCGTACCCGCGGATCATGCGTCTCGGTGAGCTGCTTGATCAGCGATAGCTTGTCGGCGTAGCTGGCCTCGGGCAGCTGCTGCAACAGTTGCGGCAACTGGCCCGGTGCGTCCTGGGTGGCGACGGTCGGGGTGGCGGCGGTCGAGGTGGCAGCGGTGGAGGTGGAGGCGGCCGCAGCCGCCGCCGCCAGGGCCCCTGCGGGAACCAGGCACGCCAACAGCGAGAGGAGCAAGCGCATCAGCATGTTCTCACCCCAAGCAATACCCGTTCCAAAACGCGCTGCTGCTGACGATAACGGCTCCGACCGACGTTCAGCCGGTCGGAGCCGTGCCCGTGTCACCCGTGGGCTACTTGTAGTTCTGTCCGGAACACACCTTGGTCACGGTGTTGTAATTGCCGCACTTGACCGTCACCCAGTCGGCGATGATGTCCTTGTCGGCCGGCAGGTAGTGCGACCAGGCTTCGCCCGGAACCTCTTCCTTGGTCTTCCATACCACGTCGAACTGGCCGTCGGCGCGCACCTCACCGATGTACACCGGCTTGGTAATGTGGTGGTTCGGCAGCACCTTGGCGGTGCCGCCGGTGAGGTTCGGCACCTCAAGGCCCGGCAGCGCTGCGATCACTTTTTCCGGATCGGTGCTGCCGGCCTTGGTCACCGCTTTGACCCAGAGCTGGAAGCCGATCACATGCGCTTCCATCGGGTCGTTGAAGGTGCGCTTGGGATTCTTGGTGAATGCATGCCACTTGGCGATCCATTCCTTGTTCGCGGGCGTGTCGATGCTCATGAAATAATTCCAGGCGGCCAGGTGTCCCGCCAGCGGCTTGGCATCCAGGCCAGACAGCTCCTCCTCACCCACCGAGAACGCCACCACCGGAATGTCTTCCGCCGAGATCTTCTGGTTGCCCAGCTCCTTGTAGAAGGGCACGTTGGCATCGCCGTTGATGGTCGACACCACTGCGGTTTTCTTGCCGGCCGAGCCGAAGGCCTTGATCTTGGCAACTTCGCTGGTCCAGTCGGAAAAACCGAACGGCGTGTAATTGACCATGATGTCTTCCGGTTTCACGCCCTTCTGCTCCAGGAACGCCTGCAGGATCTTGTTGGTGGTGCGCGGATAAACGTAGTCGGTGCCTTCCAGCACCCAACGCTTCACGCCAACGTCCTTCATCAGGTACTCGACCGCGGGGATCGCCTGCTGATTGGGCGCCGCTCCCGTATAGATGACGTTCTTGGACGATTCCTCGCCCTCGTACTGCACCGGATAGAACAGCAGGCCATCGTCCTTCTCGAACACCGGCAGCACCGACTTGCGCGACACCGAGGTCCAGCAGCCGAACACCACCGCGACCTTGTCCTTCTCCAGCAGCTCCGCTGCCTTCTCGGCAAACAGCGGCCAGTTGGAGGCCGGATCGACCACCACCGCCTCGAGTTTCTTGCCGAGCACGCCGCCCTTCTTGTTCTGCTCGTCGATCATCATCAAGATGGTGTCTTTGAGCGTGGTCTCGCTGATCGCCATGGTGCCCGAGAGCGAGTGCATGACGCCTACCTTGATGGTGTCGGCGGCCTGCGCCGCTGCGCACAGCAGCGTCGAGACCAGCACAGTCAGCGTTACCGACAGCGCCCTGGTTAGAGTTTTCCCCGTAGTCATAAGCGTGATCTCCAGTGGGTATTTACATCTGCAGTTGCAGTTTTATGCCGAATTCTTTTCCGGTGAGCGCCGCCGGCAACGAGTCGGTCTGATACAGGTAATACATGCCGACGCGGGCGCTGAACGTCTTGATGATGTAGTTGACATCCACCTCATCGGTCTTGAGCTGATTGGAGGCGGTCACCGCGGTGGCGTCGAAAGTCTTGTCGCTGTACTTGCCCAGCAGCTGGAACTTGCCGATGCCAATCACCTGCGGGAACAGGTAGCTCGCCAGCACGTACCAGCCGTCGCTGGTGGTGGTGGAGTTCAGGCCATTGTCCTTGTTGTATTCAGACTCCACCGTCACCACGCCGATGCCGGGCAGGTTCTTCTCCATCAGGCCGTCGATGGTGAACACGGTCTTGCTGTCCTGGGTCTGCGCGGCGACACCGAGCGCGAGCACATCCTTGGCACCGTAGTAGGTGCCGTTGAAGTAATAGCCCTTCTCCTTGTCCCAGAAGTCGAAGGTCAGGCGCCCGGCATACACCAGCTTGCTCGGATCCTTGACCGCGGTGCTGCTGCCGAGCGATTCGCCGTCGAACACGCCGACCTGGATCTTCGCCAGGCCAAAGTCGCCCCAGTAGGCGGCACCGTTGTCGCGCCCCACCGCGACGTTGGGGTAGTAGTCGGCGACGCCGTCGGCAAATGGCGCCCAGTTATTGGCGTAGTACGGTCCATACAGATTGGCGCGATCACTGGGCGGTAGAAAGCGGCCGGCCCAGATGTTGAACTCATCGGAGAATTCGAAGCGGCCGATCGCGTCCATCACCTCGACCTTGTTCTCGCCCGGGCCGCTACCGGTGTACTCGGTGTTGAAAGTCAGTTTGATCTGATCGGTGATGCCGCCACTGACATACAAGCGGACGCTATCGACGCCGAAGCCACTGACGCTGGTGTCACCCGCTGGCACCACGCCCGGGCTGTAGACGCAGGCGGTGTTGCAGGAAAAGAAGCCGGTCTGTACACCGACGCCGACGGACACCGGCGGAATGGAGACATCCGCCGCCGCAGTGTCGATGTGCGCAGCCAGCACCACGGCGCCCAGTGCTGCCGCCAGCGCTGCTCGGCCAGCGGCGCGGATGCATCGTTGTTTCGGGTCCATAATCATTTTCCTTCTGTTTAAGTGGGTGGCCGTCGATGCGGACGAGCGTGTCCGCAATCCCTATCGACGGCGCGAGCTGGCTGCACGAAGTCAGGGCAAAAGCGCTTGCGGACTGGCCAAATCAGTGCCCAGGAGACCTGTCGCTGCGCTGACCTTGTCCCGCGCCACACCGCCTCGAAGCTGCCTTGCGATCCGTCGCGCGCTTGCCGTGACTTAAGCTACGGGAGCTTGGCGCCATGCTGTATGCGTCGTTTGACGTAGGCGCTGACGGTGCAAGCGCTCGCTGTTGCGCCAAAATGGATGGCACGTCGCTTGCTCTGTAATTCCAGCGAGCGGTCGCGTCTCACGAGTACAACAAGGCATGGCTGCACATCAACGAATCGCCCGCGAGCGTCGGCAGTACAACCAGTGGGTTGCCAGCCAGACGCTGGAGGACTATGCGCTGCGCTACACCGCCACCAGCGCGCGCAAGTCCTCGTTTCGCGTCGGCAATACTGCGCTGGGACCGATCGCGTTCCTGGCCTGCGAGGCCATCGGCGGCACCATCACCATCGCCTACGGGTTTCCGAACGCGGTGTGGGCCATCGTCGCCTTCATGGTGCTGATGTTTCTGATCGGACTACCGATCGCCTACTACGCGTCCAAGTACGGCGTGGATATCGACCTGCTCACGCGCGGTGCAGGTTTCGGCTACCTGGGCTCGACGCTGACCTCGCTGATCTACGCATCGTTCACATTCCTGCTGTTTTCGATCGAAGCCAGCATCCTGTCGGTGGCGTTGCAGATGCTGTTTCACATCCCGCTGGCGCTGGCGCACGTGATCAGCTCGCTGGTGGTGATCCCGATCGCGGTCTACGGCATCAGCATGATCAGCCGCATGCAGCTCGCGACCCAGCCAATCTGGCTGGCGCTGCAGTTCCTGCCGATCCTCTACATCCTGTTCAGGAATCCGGCGGATGTGGCGGCCTGGACGCACTACGGCGGCGCGGCCGCTGCGCCCGGCAGTGGCGGCTCGGTGAATTTCCTGCTGCTGGGCATGGCGGCCTCGATGCTGCTGTCGCTGCTGCCGCAGATCGGCGAGCAGGTGGATTACCTGCGCTTCCTGCCGGCGCGCAAGCACGACAAACGCTTCAGCTGGTGGACCGCACTGCTGTCGACCGGGCCGGGCTGGGTGCTGATCGGCGGCTTCAAGCTCCTGGCCGGCTCGTTCCTCGCGATTCTGGCGCTGCGCCACGGCATCGCGAGCGACCAGGCGACGCAGCCGACGCAGATGTACATCGTCGCGTTTCGCGAGACGGTCGGCTCCCCGACCATGGCGCTGGTATTGACCGGCGTGTTCGTGATCGTCTGCCAGCTGAAGATCAACGTCACCAACGCCTATGCCGGCTCGATTGCGTGGTCGAATTTCTTCTCGCGCCTGACGAAGAGCCACCCTGGCCGGGTGGTGTGGCTGGTATTCAACGTCGTGCTGGCGCTGGTGCTGATGGAGATCGGCATCTTTCGGGCCATCGACGGCATTTTGCGCATCTACGCCAACTTCGCCGCCGGCTGGATCGGCGCGCTGACCGCGGACCTGGTGATCAACAAACCGGCCGGGCTCTCGCCTCCCTATATCGAGTTCCGGCGCGCGCATCTGTATGACGTGAATCCGGTCGGCGTGGGCGCGCTGTTGCTGTCGATCGCGGTCTCGAGCCTGGCGTATCTGGGCGTCTTCGGCACGGCGCCGCAGGTGCTGTCACCGTTCGTCGCGCTGCTGACGGCGTTCGCTGCCGCGCCGGCGATCGCCTGGGCGACGCGCGGGCGCTATTACCTGGCACGCAGTGCCGATGCTCTGCCGCCCAACGCCGATGATCTGCGCTGCAGCATCTGCGAAAACGTTTTCGAAGGCGCCGACATGGCGCTCTGCCCGGCCTATTCCGGACCGATCTGCTCGCTGTGCTGCACGCTCGAGTCGCGCTGTCATGACGTGTGCAAGCCGCATGGGCGCATCGCCGATCAGCTACTCGCCTTCATCGACCGCATGCTGCCGCCACGCCTGGCCGCGGCGCTCAACACCCGCGGCGGTCATTTCGCCGGTATTCTCATCGGCTGCAACCTGGTCACCGGCCTGCTGCTGTCGTTCATCTACCATAGCTACAGTGGCTTTGCGCCGGCGGTGCGCGCCAGCGTCGAGACCACGCTGTGGATGGTGTTCCTGAGCCTGCTGCTGCTGTCAGGCATCGGCGCCTGGCTGATGGTCCTGGCGCACGAGAGCCGCCGCGGCGCGCAGGCCGAGTCGGCGCGACAGACCGGCATGCTGATGGAGGAAATCGAGGCGCACAGGCGCACCGACGCCGCCCTGCAACGCGCGAAGGAAGTTGCGGAGGCGGCGAACCTGGCCAAGACGCGCTACATTCTGGGCTTGAGCCATGAAATCCGCACCCCGCTGAATTCGATCTTTGGCTACGCACAGCTGCTCGAGCGCGGTGCGCCCGGCCCATCCGACAAAGCGGTGCGCGTGATCCGGCGCAGCGCCGAGCACCTGTCCAACCTGATCGACGGGCTGCTGGATGTCTCCAAGATCGAAAACGGCATGCTGCAGCTGCACCGCGATACGGTGCAGCTGCCGGATTTTCTGGATCAGCTGGTGGACATGTTTCGCCTGCAGGCGATGGCCAAGGGCCTGGATTTTTATTACCAGCGCCCGCCGGATCTGCCGCTGTACGTCCACACCGACCAGAAGCGCCTGCGGCAGATCCTGATCAACCTGCTGTCGAACGCCATCAAATACACCGAGCGCGGCTCGGTGACGCTGACGGTGCGCTATCGCAGCCCGAGCGCCGAGATCGAAGTCGCGGACACCGGACCGGGGATCGCCGCGGCCGACCTTACGCGCATCTTCGAGCCGTTCGAGCGCGGCAGCAGCCAGGAAGTGCGCTCGCTGCCCGGCACCGGCCTGGGACTCACGATCACCAGGCTCCTGACCCAGATCATGGGCGGCGAAGTGCAGGTGCAGAGCAGCACGGCTGCCGGCAGCAGTTTCGTGGTGCGCCTGATGCTCGGCGAGGTGCGCGATCACCAGCCGGCGTCGCGGCCAGCGCAGCGCATCTGCGACTACCTCGGAGCGCGGCGCAAGATCCTGCTAGCCGACGATGATCCGCTGCATCTCGAGCTGGTGCAGAACCTGCTGCGACCGCTCGGATTCACGGTGTTCATCGCGCGCGACGGCAAGACCTGCGTGCAGCTGGCGGAACAGTGCCAGCCGGACCTGGCGATGGTCGATCTGTCGCTGCCGGACGTCTCCGGCTGGGAAGTGGCGCAGCAGCTGCGTGCCATGAGCGAACTGGCGCAGCTGAAGATCATGATCGTGTCCGCCAATGCGCATGAATACTCCGCCGCCGGCCCGCTGCACGACAGCTTCGTGGTAAAGCCGATCGAGCTTACGCCGCTGTTGCAGCAGGTCGGCACACTGCTTGATCTGAAGTGGATCGACCAGCCCGAGCGCACCGCGTCGCCGCCACGCGAGCTGGCGATGTTGCGCAGCGCCAGCGTCAGCTCGCGCCATCATCTGGACGACCTGTACCGGCTCGGCAGCATCGGCCACGTGCGCGGTATCGAAGCCAAGCTGCGCGAACTGGAACTGGAGGACCCGAGTCACGAGGCGGTGGCCGCGCACCTGCGCAGCCTGGTGTCGAATTTCGATCTCAAACGCTACATGAACGTTCTGGAAGCGATGCGCGCCAATGCTTGAACCCGCCATAGCAGTGCGCCGCGATACCGTGCTGGTGGTGGACGACACCCCCGAGACGCTGCAGCTGCTCACCGACACGCTCGATCAGGCCGGATTCACCGTGCTGATCGCCACCGACGGGCAGACCGCGCTCGATCTGGTGGATCAGATCACGCCCGACCTGGTACTGATGGACGCGCGTATGCCGGGCATCAGCGGCTTTGAGACCTGCAAGCGCTTGAAGCGCGACAAGCTGATGTCCGACCTGCCGGTCATCTTCATGACCGGTCTGTCGGAGACCGAACACGTGATCGAGGGGCTGGCCTGCGGCGGCGTTGATTACGTCACCAAGCCGATCGTGCTCGATGAATTGCTGGCGCGCATGCGCGTGCATCTGGGGAACGCCCGGCTGGCCTACGAGACGCGCGCGGCGCTCGACGCCAGCGGCCGCTTTCTACTGGCGACCGACCGCGCCGGCCGGGTGCTGTGGTGCACGCCCAAGGCGCGGCAACTGCTGGCTGCAGGTTCCCCAACCGCGACGCTGCCGCCGACGGTCATCGAACAGCTGCTGCGCATGCGCCGCGGTGAGCATCAGGCGCCGGCGCGGTGCCTGGTCGACATCGGTGGGCGGCGGCTGGAGTGCTCGTTCCTGAGTCCGCTGGGCCCGGATGAGTTGCTGTTCCGACTCGCCGAGACCGCCAACACCGACGGCGATCAGGCGATACTGCAACGCGCGTTTACGTTGACGTCGCGCGAAGCGGAAGTGCTGCTGTGGATCAGCCGCGGCAAGCCCAATCGCGACATCGGCGAGATCCTGAATATCAGCCCACGCACCGTCAACAAGCACCTGGAACAGATCTTCGTGAAACTCGGGGTCGAAAACCGCGTCGCGGCCGCGGCCGCCGCGGTGCGCACGATCGCCGCCTGAAGGGGCCATGAGCTTTAGCTGCGTCGCATCGGATCCGTACCCATGGCCCTACGACGGCGCCTTCCAGGCGTCCGACACGGCGCTGCTGATCATCGATATGCAGACCGACTTCTGCGGCATGGGCGGCTACGTCGACAAGATGGGCTACGACCTGTCGCTGACGCGGGCACCGATCGAGCCGATACGGCGCGTGCTGCAGCGCGCGCGCGACCGCGGCCTGCATGTCATTCATACCCGCGAAGGCCATCGCACCGACCTGTCCGATCTGCCGGACAACAAGCGCTGGCGCTCGCGCCAGATCGGTGCCGGCATCGGCGATGACGGGCCCTGCGGCAGGATCCTGGTGCGCGGCGAGCCCGGCTGGCAGATCATCCCGGAACTCTCGCCGCTCGCAGGCGAAGTCGTCATCGACAAGCCGGGCAAGGGCTCATTCTGTGCCACCGACCTGGAGCTGATATTGCGCACCCGCGGCATCCGCAATCTGCTGCTGACCGGCATCACCACCGACGTGTGCGTGCACACCACCATGCGTGAGGCCAATGACCGCGGCTTTGAATGCCTGCTGCTGGAGGATTGTTGCGGCGCCACCGATTACGGCAACCACCTGGCGGCGCTGAAGATGGTCAAGATGCAGGGCGGCGTGTTCGGCGCGGTCGCTGAAAGCCAGGCGTTGCTCGCGGCGCTGGCGTGACGCTGCGCCTGGGCGCTGATGATCGCGCCGCAGTGCTGCGCGAAGTGCGCGCCGCATTCGAGCAGTACGAGCAGGCACTGGTCCGCCACGACGTCGAGGCGATCAACGGTTTCTTCCTGAACTCGGCGCATGCCATTCGCTATGGCGTGGCCGAGCAGAACTACGGCATCGAGGCCATCGCCGCCTATCGCCGCAATGCGCCGCCGGTGCACAGGGAGCGGCGTCTGCTGCGCGTCGAGCTCGCATGCCTGGGAGAGGATGTGGCCTGCGTGAGCGCCGAATTCACCGATCCGGGCAGCGCGGCGCGCGGTCGCCAGACCCAGACCTGGGTGCGCACCGGCGAGGGCTGGAAGATTGCCGTGGCGCACGTCAGCCTGTCGCAAGCCGCGCGTTAACGCAGCGCGTTCATCACGCGCTGCACTGCCTGCGGGCGTCGCCCGCAGCGACCGGCGGCGGGCGATCCTGAGCGCGGGCCGACGAAAAAGCCAAGCCGCCGATGCACTTGCGTCAACTATGGCTGCGCGTATCACGCCGCATCGCAGGCGGCGCAATGCTGGTCCGGTTCTTGCTTCGCTGATTTGCAAAAACAAGTAAGCGAGCCTTGTGATGATCACCATCGAAGCCGAGCCGGCACCCGTGCAGATCGATCCCGATCACACCGCCGTCGTCATTATCGACATGCAGCGCGACTTCCTCGAGCCGGGCGGCTTCGGCGACTCGCTCGGCAACGACATCAGCCAGCTCTCGCGCGCCGTGGCGCCCTGCAAGGCGCTGCTGGCAGGTGCGCGCCGGCACGGCCTGCTGGTGATCCATACGCGCGAGGGCCACCGGCCCGATCTGTCGGATGCACCGCCGGCCAAGATCGCCCGCGGCGCCCCGTCGAAGCGCATTGGCGATGCCGGCCCGATGGGCCGCATCCTGATCCGCGGCGAAGCCGGCCACGACATCGTGCGCGAGCTGTATCCACAAGCGGGCGAGCCGGTGATCGACAAGCCCGGCAAGGGCGCGTTCTACGCCACCGACCTGCACGCGATCCTGGGGCATCACGCCATCGACGCCCTGATCGTGTGCGGCGTGACCACCGAAGTGTGCGTGCACACCACGGTGCGCGAAGCCAACGACCGCGGTTTTCGCTGCATCGTTCCGGCGGATTGCTGCGGTTCCTATTTCCCCGAGTTTCACGAGGTTGGCCTGCGCATGATCGCCGCGCAGGGCGGCATCTTCGGCTGGGTGTCGGATTCTTCCCGAATCCTGCGCGCCCTGGGCGAGCAGTCGGCCATCCGACGCAGCGCATAGCAGCAGGAGCAATCATCACCATGAACACGTCATCGCCAAAACTATGGGTAGCCGGGGACTGGAACGCCTTTTTCGGCTTCGGCACCAACATCCTGGTGAATCTCCTGACCCTCACGGGTCTGCTGAAATTCGTGCTGAAGATGCCCGATGCGCTCATCTACGGCCGCATCCTGCCGGCCACCGGCCTGATGCTGTGCCTGTCCACGCTGTACTACGCCTGGCTTGCGTACCGGCTGGCGCAGCGCACCGGGCGCAGTGACGTGTGTGCACTGCCATCAGGAATCAGCGTGCCGCACATGTTCGTCGTCACCTTCGTGGTGATGCTGCCGATCGTGCTCAAGACCGGCGATCCGATCAAAGGCTGGGAAGCCGGATTGACCTGGGTGTTCATCCAGAGCTTCGTGCTGATGATCGGCGGCTTCATCGGACCGCTCGTGCGCCGCATCACCCCACGCGCCGCCTTGCTCGGCACACTGGCTGGTGTGTCGGTGACGTTTATTTCTCTGCGCCCGGCGTTCCAGGTGTTTGGCACACCGCTGATCGGACTTACGTGCTTTGCCATCATCGTGTGCAGCTGGTTCGGTGGAGTACGCTATTTCAAGGGCATCCCGGCCGGCCTGGTCGCCATCGCGGTGGGCATGCTGATCGCCTGGGGCTCAACCTTCCTCGGCTACGGCATCGGCGCCATGAGCGTGAAAAACCTCGCCGCCTCGATCGCCAATTTCGGATTCTCGTTGCCGTTGCCGGCGTTCAATCATGTGTTCTCGGGCTTTGAGTATTTCGGCATCATCCTGGTGACGGCGATTCCGTTTGGTATCTATGACCTGGTGGAAGCGCTCGATAACGTCGAGAGCGCGGCGGCCGCCGGTGACAGCTTTCCGACCACGCGAGTGCTGACCGCCGACGGGGTGGTGAGCCTGATCGGCTGCATGATGGGCAACCCATTCATCAATGCGGTCTACATCGGCCATCCGGGATGGAAGGCGATGGGCGGGCGCATCGGCTATTCCGCCGCAACCGGTGTGGCGGTGATTGCACTTGCCTGGTTCGGCGTGATCTCGCTGATGATCGCGCTGATCCCGGTGGTCGCGATACTGCCGATCCTGGTGTACATCGGCATGTTGATCGGCGCGCAGGCGTTTCAGGAAACCCCGCGACGGCATGCCCCGGCGATCGTACTGGCGATCCTGCCCAATCTTGCGGCCTGGACCAAGAACCAGATCGACGGCGCGCTGGGCGCGGCCGGAACTTCCGCCAGTGCCGTCGGGCTGGATAAGCTCGGCGATCAGGGTGTGCTCTATCACGGCCTGTCGGTGCTGGGCAGCGGCGCGACGCTCGGCGGCCTGATGCTGGCGGCGATCGCGGTGTGCGCCATCGAACGCGAATTCTTCAAGGCCGCAGGCTTTGCGGCGGTGGCCGCGGGCCTGACTTTTTTCGGCCTGATGCACAGCGAGGCCATCGGCATCGGCCAGTCGCCGCTGGTCGCCGTCAGCTATCTGTGCATCGCCGGACTGATGGTGGGCTGCACCCGACTCTCCGCCGCACCGATGACGCAGCACGAAATCGAGGCCGAGCACGGTGCAGACCTGGAACCCTCCGGTCAAAACGCCTGACGCACGCCCTTACCATAACGCCTTTCATACTGAGACACCGCCCCGGGTTTTGCGCACTCCGCGGCGGTTATGGTGACTTGGGGCCGCCTCGGGCAGCGCCCGCGCATACTGAAACTCGTCCTTTCCAAACCTGCAGGAGTGCGGTGGCGAGTCTTCGGGCAACACGCTTGATTCCACAGCTGATGGTGTGCGGCGGCCTGGTGGGATTGGCCCGTGTTTGCCCCGCCGACGGAATGACGGCAGTGCCGAGCGCGCACGGGCCCATGATGATGCTGTACGTGCGGCAGCCGCTCGGTGCCCGCGGCGCTGCCCGGGTGTACGGGCTACGCATCGATCAGCAGGGCGGTACGCCGCCGCAAGCAGGTAGCATGGTGAATCCGATCCGGGCCGCGATGCCGGGCCAACGCTCCATCGTGGATCTGCAGATGACGCGCGCCTCGGACTTGCGGGTGGAGTTCGGCCACCGCGTGACATGGAATGTCGCCCGACGTGAGTTTGGCCTCAGCACCAATCAGCCCACCATGGCGTTGCGCATGCCGATGTCTGCGGCGCCGACGGCGACTCTCGCGCGTTCGCTGCCGTAACGATCCTTTAGCGCTCGGCGTCCGGCAACAACGCGGCCAGCAGCCCGATGAGCGGCAGATAGGCGCACAGCCGGTAGACGTACGTAAGGCTCGTGGCATCGACCAACGCGCCGAGCCAGGCCGCGCCAATGCCGCCGGCGCCGAACGCCAGACCGAAGAACAGCCCGGAGATCATGCCGACTTTGCCCGGCACCAGCTCCTGTGCGTACACCAGGATCGCCGGAAATGCAGACGCCAGGATCAGGCCGATGAGCACGGTCAGGGGCCCGGTCCAGAACAGGCTGGCATGCGGCAGCAGCAGCGTGAACGGCAGGGCACCCAGGATCGAGATCCAGATCACGCGCTTGCGCCCGATGCGATCGCCGATCGCACCACCGAGAATGGTGCCCACGGCGATCGCAGCCAGGAACACGAACAGGTACAGCTGGGCAGCCTGCACCGACAGAGAGAAGTGCTCGATCAGATAAAACGTGTAGTAGCTGGTCAGGCTGGTCAGATAGACGTACTTGGAGAAGATCAGCGCCAGCAGCACGGCGATGCCGCGGATCACGGCCGCTCGCGGCAATCGCAGGTGCGCCGCTTTGCGCGCCGTGCCGCGATGCAGTCGCGCCAGCCCGTGATGCTTGTACCACCGCCCTACGTTCCACAGGATCGCGGTTGACAGCAGCAGCAGCAGTGCAAAGAACGCCACGCTCGACTGGCCCCAGCGCACCACGACCAGCGCCGCCGCCAGCGGGCCGAGCGCGGCGCCGGTGTTGCCGCCCACCTGGAACAGCGACTGCGCCAGGCCGTGTCGTCCGCCCGAAGCCATGCGCGCCACGCGCGAGGACTCGGGGTGAAACACCGACGAGCCGATGCCCAGCAATGCCGCTCCCAGCAGCAGGATCGGATAGCGATGGGCCAGCGACAGCACCACTAGGCCGCCGAGGGAGAACAGCGTGCCACCGGGCAATGCGAGCGGCGTCGGATGCCGATCGGCGTACAGGCCGACCAGCGGCTGCAAGATCGATGCGGTCATCTGGTACACCAGCGTGACGATGCCGATCTGTCCGAAGCTCAGCCCGAAATCCGCTTTCAGATCCGGGTAGATAGCCGGCAGCAACGACTGCATCATGTCGTTGAGCAGGTGACAGAAGCTGATGGCGACGATCACGCCAAACACGGTGGCGTCGGTGCCCGCCATGATCGGGTCGGGCTGGCGCTTAATCGCGTGCTCTCACTTCAGATATCGCGGGATCTGTTTCGGCCATCGTGCGCTACGGGGCGCAGGCAGCTTGCGTCCCGAAATTGTTACGTCAGTGTTGCGAGTGGCAATCATAGCGCGTCGCGCGCCATGCTGCCTTCCACGTCAGGCGACCGGATCCAGTTCCCGCAGCTTCCGCAATGGACCGAGAAATCTGCGGTAATTGCGCCACCGCTGCAGCGAGTCGCCGTAAATCTTCTGCCGCACCTGCCAGAAGCTGGCGGTCACCACCGCACGTTCGGTGCGATGGAATTCCAGGCAGCGCGCGTCCCAGGGAAGACCCAGGAATTCCAGCATCCTGCGGCTCCATCCCTCCTGATCGGCGATCAGCCCCGCGTACGGCACCTCGAGGATCGCTTCCGGCGGCAATACCGAGCGCCAGTGTGCCATCAGCCGGCGATGCTCGCGGTAGTAGTGCGCCAGGTCATGCAGGTCCATGGTGAAGTTCTGGGTCGGAGAGAACTGCTGGAAATAACACGACAGGCAGGTGTCGACCGGGTCGCGGCTCATGTAGATGATGCGGGCGCGCGGGAATACCGAGTGAATCAGTCCCAGATAGTCCGAGTTGACCGGCGCCTTGTCGACGATGCGTGTCGCATCCTCGCCCTGGCGCGTCAACACGTCGCGATAGCCCTGCGCCAGCCTCGCGCGCAGCGCTTCATCCGGCGACCGTTGCCGTACCAGGGATTCGTGCGCGCGCACCGTGTCATTCCAGAACGGCAGTTCTCCGCTTGAAGCCACCGCCGGGTGCGAGGCGAGGATCTGCTCTGCGAGTGTGGTTCCGGAACGCATCATCCCAACCACGAACACCGGCTTGGTCCACTCATCGGCGCCCGCGGTGGCGGCAGCGATCGCTTCGCGAGTATGGGTGCGGATCAGGTCGTCCACCAAACGCGTTCGGTTGTCGGGCAGGTAATCGTCGGCCACGGTCTTCATCAGCTCATTGGCGCGCCGGTAGCTCTTGAAAGCGCGCTCGAATTCCCCGACATCGTCGCAATACTTGCCGATGGCAAAACGCAGGCTGGCTTCCTCCATCGGCGCCAGGCCACTGGCCGCGATCTGCTCGGCGCGCTCGCGCCAATCGGCATCGGACGCACTCATCCTGCGCACACCCACCAGCGCAGCCCAGGCCTGCGACATGCCCGGTGCCACGGCAAGTGCCCGCTGGAACAGCGCTGCCGCCTGGTCGAACCGGCCCTCGAGCCCGGCGATGAGTCCCAGGCCATGCAGCGCGGCGGGGTGGCGAGGTGCGGACTTGAGCACGCAGTCGTACTGCGCGGTGGCATCGCACAGTCGGCCCATGTAGGCGAGGGTCAGAGCGAGGTTGCTGCGATGATCGAGGTTTTGCGGCCCTAACTTCAGCGCCCGGCGCAGCGAGTGCTCGGCCTCTTTGAACTTGCCCTTCCACAGATACACCGCGCCGAGATTGCCGTGCGCATCTGGGTGATTGGGTTTTCTGCCGATCGCTTTGCGAAAACTGGCCTCGGCGTCCTGATATCGGCCCAGTTTGCACAAGGCGGCGCCCAGACTGTTGAGCGTCTCGGCGCGAGCAGGTCCCGTCGCGAGCAATTTCTGGTAACAGGAGACCGCCTGGGCATAGTCGCCACGGGTGAAGGCCTGGTAAGCCAGCGCCTGCAGATACTTGATCTTCCCCGCGTCCGGCCGACCAGCCGGCGGCGCCTGCGGCGAGACCTGTGGCGCGGGGTCGGTGTGCTTTAGCGAGAATTGCACTACCAGGGTGCTGGTGGCCTGGTCCGCAACCTCGACGGCGACGCCATTTTCCAGCAGCCGCCATTTGAAGGCATTGGCAAATGCCGCCCGCTGGTAGAAATTCAGGCGGCGACTGCGAATCTCATGCGCGCCGCGCCGCAGCAACGTCTGCAGTGCCGCAGCGGAATGCCGTGGCGGAAATTTTGGCCTGGGCTGCGCGCCGGCCTGCCCCGTGTGCGGCGGCGCCAGTTGATCTGCCAGCGCGATGCCCGCTTCCGCGGCGTCGCGCGTCTTGAACCAATCGGGGAATAGCCGTGCCCGGCGCTGCGAGCGCGTGGCTGAATTGCCGGCAGCCCTGCTGCGCCAGGCGGCGTTGATGCGCAACAGTCGCGCGGTGAATGAGAGCTCACTCACGAGAGGGTCCAGCAGTTATCGCCCGTCCACGATGCACCATGTCACCGCGCCTTGAAGTTTCCGTCGCCGGGCCTCCCTGCCCTACCTTAAGGTCCTTATCGGCAGGCCCGACGGAATTCTTGCGCCGATGGGGCGACTATTTACGGTAATCAAAATGACTAAAACATTAACGTTCGAATATTGGTGAGCACAATCACAGTTTCTGCCGCCACTCAATTGTCATATCAACCCGCTGCGAATCCGGGCGCACTTACCTTTGCCTGTCGGGCAGCACTGCGCTCATATTCACTATCCGTGCGGACTGCGCCCGAAACGCGAGCGTCGCCGCATAAGGGCCGCCGATCTCGACCCGGCCCAACTGCCACTCGCCTGGGCCATGCTCGGGCGGCGCGTCGATCAGGCGTGGCGGCAGATGCGGATCGATCGACACTTCGATCGCTCGCAATGATGCGCTCAGCCCGACACCGATGCCTTTGAGCAGCGCTTCCTTGGAGGTCCAGCAGTTGAAGAACGCGGCAACGCGCTGCTGCGGCGCCAGCCCTTGCAACATGCGCTGCTCGCTGTCGGACATGATGTGTCCGATCAGATCCTCGGTGACTCGCTCCGCCCGCACCTGCTCGACGTCGATGCCGACCGGAAACGCAGTTGCAAACGCTGCGAGTATCCAGCTGCCGGAATGGCTGATGTTGAAATGCACGCGCCGTTCGATTGGCACGCTCGAAGCATCGAGCCGGGGCTTGCCGGACGGCTCCAGATCGATGCCAACCTGCTGCGGCGGCAGCCCAAGGTAGGCGCCGAGGATCGAGCGCGTGGCGGCGCGGGCAATCTGGAAGCGGCAACGGTCATCCTCGATACGAAACCGGCTTGCCCTGGCCTGTTCTGCCGGCGTCAACAGGTGGCCCAGCGCCCGTGCCTGTGCCGCAGGTGCCGTGAGCGCAACGCGCCACACATGCACCTCGTCGCCTGCCAGAAGGCACAACGGCTGAGCGCTACGGATTGGAGGGGTCGCCATGGATCAGCCTGACAAGTGCCTGACTTTGAATTCAAAGTAAAGCAACGGCGATTCCTCCCCGCCGACGCCTGCACTCGATCATGTCCGCTGCAGTCGTGCGCCAGTGCGCGCTGTACGCGCGCTCAGCTATTGAGAGATCGCCGGCGCGCCTTGGGCCGCGGCCGACATCGAGGCGTCGCCGAGCATGCCCTCGCGCAGGATGAACTCGATGACGGTATCCAGGCCGTGGCCGGTCTTCAGGTTGGTGAAGACAAACGGCCGCTCGCCGCGCATCTTGCGTGCATCGCGCTCCATGACTTCCAGCGACGCGCCTACGTGCGGCGCAAGGTCGATCTTGTTGATGATCAGCAGGTCGGATCGGATGATGCCCGGGCCGCCCTTGCGCGGAATCTTGTCGCCGGCGGCGACATCGATCACATACAGCGTCAGGTCCGACAGCTCGGGGCTGAAGGTCGCAGCCAGATTGTCGCCGCCGCTCTCGACGATGATCATGTCGAGGTGCTGGAATTCGCGCATCAGGCCGTCGATCGCCGCCAGGTTCATCGATGCATCCTCGCGGATCGCGGTGTGCGGGCAGCCGCCGGTCTCGACTCCGCGGATACGCTCGGCCGGCAGCGCTTCACTTCGGATCAGGAATTCGGCGTCCTCGCGCGTATAGATGTCGTTGGTGACTACCGCAATGTCGAGTCGCTGCCGCAAGCGCTTGCATAGTAAATCCACGAGCGCGGTCTTGCCCGAACCGACCGGGCCGCCGACACCGACGCGCAACACCTCTGGACGGCTCGATGCCTGCATGTTCAGTCAACTCCCGCGTTGGATGGCGTATCGCTGGCGCATTATTGCCCTTTGACGGGCACAAACCCAGCCAATGCCTGCTGCAGCGCCGCCGGCTCGACCGGTTTCATCAGGTGAGCGTCAAACCCGGCCGCCTGCGCGCGCGCCTGGTCCTCCGCCTGGCCATAGCCGGTGAGCGCGATGAGGCGCACCCGTTCCAGTCCCGGCAGCTCACGAAGTTTCCTCGCCACCTCATAGCCATTCATCTCGGGCAGGCCGATATCCAGCAGTACCACCTCCGGGCGGTACGACTGCGCCAGCTCGAGCGCAGCCTTGGAACCGTACACGGCCTGGGTGTCGTGGCCGTCGAACTGCAGCAGCAAAGCCAGCGAATCGGCGGCGTCCAGGTTGTCATCGACGATCAGGATGCGCTGCTGCGCTGCCGTAACGTATGCCGGCCGGTCGGGTCGAGCGCCCGGCGCATCGATCAGCGGCAGGCGGATCGAGAAGCTCGAACCCTGGCCCAGGCCGGCGCTTCGGGCGGCTACCTGCCCGCCATGCATCTCCACCAGCCGCCGCACCACCGACAGACCGATCCCCAATCCGCCCTGCGAGCGATCGAGCGTGCGATCGCCCTGCACGAACAGGTCGAATATGCGCGGCAGCAGCTCGGCTGGAATGCCAACGCCGTTATCGGTAATCTCGATGACGCCGGCAGCGCCGTCCGCATGCACGCGCACGTCGATCTGGCCATCGCGATCGGTGTACTTGGCGGCATTGGTGAGAATGTTGCTGACGCACTGGACCAGCCGCGCGCTATCGCCGTTGACGTACAGCGGCTCGTGGCTGGCGTGGATCGATACCTGCTGCCGCTTGTCGCGCATCAGCGGTTCGACTGCCTCCGCCGCCTGCGCGATAACCACCGAGAGCTCCACCGGTTCGCGCGTCAGCTCGATGCGACCCTGCGTAATGCGCGACACATCCAGCAGATCATCGACCAGTCGGGTGAGCTGCGTCACCTGTCGCTTGATCACTTCCACGCCGAATTGCGTCTGCGGTTCACGGTGCGCGATCGTCGCCAGCAACTCGCTGGCGTTGCGCAGCGGAGCCAGGGGGTTGCGCAGCTCGTGCGCCAGCATCGCCAGGAATTCGTCCTTCTGCCGATCGGCAACCTCCAGCGCGGTGCGCGCCTGGATGTGCGCCGAGATGTCACGAAAATAACACACCACGCCAAAGCGTCCGTCCGGCAGCGTGATGCGATTGATCTGCCATTCGTAATATTCGATGACGCGCCGGTCCAGGCGCCGCTCGATGTGCTCCGACGTCACGTACGGCTCACCGCTCGCAAGCGTCCGACGAAACAGCCGCACCACCTCGTCGGCATGATTGCTGGGCCACATGGTGTGGACCACCTGGTCAAAGTCGCGCCCGATCAGGTCGTGACTGTCGCCGAACACGGCCAGCGCGGTCGGATTCATTTCCCGGATCCGAAAGTCCGCATCGACCAGATACACCCCCAGTGGCGCCTCGTGGAACAGCGTTTCGAACTGCGCGGTACGGCGGCGTAACGCCTCCTCGGCCTGGCGCCGCATGTGTCCGAGCTCCAGCAATGCTCCGATTCGCGCCACCAGCTCGCGGGCCGAGAACGGCTTGGTGAGGTAATCATCGGCGCCGGCATCGAGCCCCGAGATTCTGGCCTCTTCCCCGGCACGCGCCGATAGCAGCACGACGGGGACGCTGCGCAGCCCCTGGTCGGCGCGAATCTCGGCCAGCAGGGCGAACCCGTCCCGCCGCGGCATCATGACGTCGCAGATGATCAGATCGGGACGTTGCCGGCGTGCCGCCGCGAGCGCCTCATCGCCATCGGCGACGGCCTCGACCGCATAGATCGGCGCCAGCAGATCGCCCACGTAGGCGCGCATATCGGCATTATCGTCCGCCAGGATGATCCTGGCGCCAAAGGTCGCCGCGAAGCGCCGATCGAGCACCGGGGTCGCGGCATCGGTCAGGGCTGGGAAAGTCGATGTCGCGCTGCTCACCGCGCCCGGCAACCAGCGCAACGCTTCCTGCACGAAGGCCTGCGCCCCGGCCACCGAAGTGCCGGCGCTGCGCGGCGCACTGACGCGATCGGCCGACAGGTGCCCGGCGCCGAACGGCAACTGCACGGAAAACGTCGTGCCGCGCCCGAGCGTGCTGGTCACGTCGATCGCGGCACCATGAAATTTGACCAGTTCCTGCACCAGCGCCAGGCCGATCCCCGAGCCCTCGTGGGTACGCGCCTGGGTGCCCTCGACCCGATAGAAGCGCTCGAACAGCCGCCCGAGCTCCTGCGCCGATACTCCGATACCGGTATCGGCCACCTCCAGCACCGCATATGCATCGCGGCGGTGCAATCGCACCGTGATCTCGCCCTCCAGGGTGAACTTGAACGCGTTGGAGAGCAGATTGAGCACGATCTTTTCCCACATTTCACGATCGACGTAGACCAGCTCACCCAGATCCTCGCACTCGACCGTCAGCTGCAGGCCGGCGCGCTCGATCGCCGAGCGAAAGGTGCTCGCCAGGTCGCGGGTGAAGGCCGCAAGATCGGTGGGCTCGTAGCAGGCCCGCACGCGCCCGGCTTCGATGCGTGAGAAGTCGAGCAGCGAGTTGACCAGTCGCAGCAATCGCAATGAGTTACGTTGCACCAGCTGCAGCCGCTCGCGCAGCTGCGCGGGCAGACGCGAATCGGCAAGGGTGTCCTCCACCGGCCCGAGCATCAGCGTCAGCGGGGTGCGAAACTCGTGACTGACATTGGAGAAAAACGCCGTCTTGGCCCGGTCGATCTCGGCCAGGGCCTCGGCGCGGCGGCGTTGTGCGTCAAACGCCTGCGCGTCGGCGATGGCCGTGGTCATCTGGCCGGCGACGAGATTGAGGAACGAGCGGTAGGCATCATCGAGCGGGCGGCGCGGACTGATGCCGACGATCAGAAAACCTGTCAGTCCCTGCTGCCCTGAGCCCTTGATCGGCAGTAGCAGGCCGCGCTGTACCAGATCGGGCCACGGTCCGGCAGCAATATCGATGCCGATTTGCGGCAGGTGCTGCAGCTCCTGCGCCGTCTCCTTGTCGATCAGTTCGGCCAGCGGCCAGAGCGAGTTGGTCAGCCCAAGCTCCGGAGGCACCAGGTGGGCCGGCAGCAGATCGCTGCTGCGCGCCACACAGCGTGCCTGCTGTTTGCCGGCATCGATCAGGTAGAGCGCGGCAAACGGCGCGTCGAGCGGATACTGCGCCAGCACTTCGCACAGCCGCCGGCAGCTCTCCTCGATGCCCTCCACACCCACGGCGCGGGCCGCAAGATCGCGCAGTACCCGCAGCCGACGCTCGCCGATCACCCGATCGGTGACCTCGGTGACGACACACAGCATGCCGCTGATCTGGCTCTCGTCGTTGTAGACCGGGCTGTAGGAGAAGGTGTGGTAGGTCTCCTCCGGAAAGCCGCTGCGCTCCAGGAACAGCAGCAGACCCTCGTCCCAGGTGGCCTGCCCGCGCTTGAGCACCTGCGCGATACGCGGTCCGATATCGGGCCAGATTTCTTCCCACACCTTGTCCGAGCGGCTGCCGAGCACCCAGGTGCCCTTAATGCCGAGGGTGGGAAGATAGGCGTCGTTGCAGAAGAAGGTGAGTTCCGGCCCCCACAGCATCCACATTGCATAGCGCGAATCGAGCATCACGCGCACGATGGTCTTGAGCGACTGCGGCCAATCCTGCGGAGCGCCGAGCGGGGTCTTGGTCCAATCCAGGGCGCGCATACGCGCGCCCATCTCCCCGCCGCCGGCGAGGAAGGTCAGGGGGGTGCCGGTGCTGGCCTCGCCACCACGCAACATTGCGGCATCATTGCCGGATGATAGGCTCATAAACCCGCTCAATTGCCCTGGCTGGATCTGGTCGTTCGAGTGCTTTGGCAGCATCCCCGGTCGTGGCGGGATTTACTGTCTGACTCACAGTGTAGCCCAGGCGGGCAGAATTGCGGACGGACGACATGAACATCCTTGAATTGTCGCTTTCTGAGATCGATCGACTGCTGCCACTCATCGAGAGCTACTGGCGGCACGATTGCATTGTCGGTTATGAGTCTGCGCGGCTGCGTCGGCAGCTCACGGAATTCCTGTCGGAACCCGCCTACGGATGCGGCTGGCTGGCAACGCATGGTGAAGCCGCCGCCGGTTACCTGCTATGTAGCTTCGTCTACAGCTTCGAACACGGCGGGCTGATGGCCGAGATCGACGAGCTGTTCGTAGCTGCACCACACCGCCGGCGGGGCATCGGACAGGGCCTGCTGGATCGGGCGCGCACGGATCTTGCGGCGCGCGGCTGCCACTGCCTGCAGATGCAGGTGGCCGATGACAACGCTCAGGCGCGGGGGTTCTATAGCCGGCTGGGATTCGAGCAAAAGAAAGGTTATCGGCTGTGGTTGGCAGCGCTCGCTTGATTCGACACATATAGATTGCTACAACGGGTGCGCCCGGCAGCAACAGCACACCGCCCGATAAGAGGCTTCATGAGCAGCGCCTTTCGCTTCCTCGGTCCGGGCGCGTGCCTGGCGCTGGCGATCGCGGGCTGCTCCGGCGGCTCAAAGCCACCGTTGGCTCGCGGCCCCAATGGCGGCCCGGCTCCCCCTGCCATCAGCAGCGCTCCGATCAGCCTGGATAAAGTACTCAATGTCTACAACTGGACGGATTTCATCGACCCATCAGTGGTTGCCGCGTTCCAGAATGAATACGGCATCAAGGTTAACTACGATGTCTACGATTCGAACGAGCAGCTGGAGACCAAGCTCCTGGTAGGACACTCGAACTACGACATTGTCGTGCCCAGCGGAACCTTCCTCGAGCGGCAGATCAAGGCCGGAATCTACCTGAAACTCGACAAGGGCCAGTTGCCCAACCTGAAGGGGGTCGATCCGGAGGCGATGCGCGGCCTGGCCGTGTACGATCCCGGCAACCAGTACGCCGTCGATTATTTCTGGCTTACCACGACCGGGATCGGCTACGACGTAGCGAAGATCAAGGCACGTATGGCGGATGCGCCCGTAGACAGCTGGCGCATGCTGTATGACCCGGCGGTGATATCGAAATTTCAAGACTGCGGAGTATCGGTGCTGGATACGCCCGAAGACGTCTTCACCACGGTGCTGATTTTTCTCGGCAAGGATCCCAACAGCGAGTCACCGCAGGATCTGGAGGCCGCCGAACGGGTGCTGCTGTCAATACGGCCGTACGTGCGCCTGGTGGATTCCACGCGCTACTACTATGCGCTGGCCAATGGCGAGCTCTGCCTGGTTATGGGCTGGGCCGGCGACGTGACGCTGGCGCGCACCCGCGCCAAAGAGGCCGGCAAGACCGCAAGACTCGAATACTCGATCCCCAGGGAAGGATCGATTATGGGCTTCGATGTACTTGCGATTCCGATCGACGCCCCGCATCCGGGTAATGCGCACTTGTTCATCAATTATCTGCTGCGCCCGGAAGTTGCAGCCAGGAATTCCAATGCGGTCAGGTATGCGAATCCCGTAACCGCCTCGCTGCCGCTGCTTGACCCTGTACTCAGAAACGACCCAGGCGTCTATCCGCCGCTGGACGTGCGCGCCAGGATTGCTCCCGATCCCCCCAAGTCGGAGGCGTTCACTCGACTTCGAAACCGTGCCTGGACCCGGTTCAAGACTGGGCACTGACGAGCGCCGGGAGACGAGTAATGCACACGGCAATCGTCCTTGGCGGCGGCTTCGCATTACTGTTCGCCTGCCTGCCGCTGGGTCACGCATTTGGAGGCGGCATGCCGGGCGCGCTCGCGGGCCTCGCCTGCTGGCTGCTGTCCTGACGGACGCGTCATGGATATGCAGGCTAACCCGCGGCCGCCGGCGCGGCCCGAGCCGCCCGATCCGCGCCGCAAGGCGCTGCTGGCACTGCTGTTCGTCGCGGTACTGGTCGTCGGCGGGCTGCTTTTGATACATGTGCTGAGCCACCTGTCGCAACTGCAGGACTGCGCGATGTCCGGTCGCACCAACTGCGCTCCGATCGACTCCGACACGACGGCAAGGCCATGAGCATGGTTTTACAGAATGTAAGTCTGATGATGGAGGCGAGCTGATGAACCAGGTAATCACCGGCGGCTGCGCCTGCGGCGGGGTGCGCTATGAAGTCCACGGCAAGCTGCGTGACGTGATCACCTGCCACTGCGTGCAATGCCGGCGCACCAGCGGCCACTTCGTCGCGGCGACCGCCTGCCGCCGATCGACGTTCAAACTGGTCAACGATGCGACACTCAAGTGGTATGTCGCCGTGCCGGGATTCCGGCGCGGCTTCTGCAGCGAATGCGGCTCGAGCCTGTTTTTCGAACAGGACGGCGGTGAGCGGATATCGATTGCGGCCGGCTCGCTGGATGAGCCGCAGGGTCTTAAGATCGCGGCCCAGATCTTCGTCAGCGAGGCCGGTGACTACTACCCGATCGATGCCGCTGTACCGGCGTCGCCGCGAGGCGAGCACGCCGTGCCGCTACCTTAAGATGCGCCGCCGGTGCGGTAAGCTGTAACCTTGTGCTGTGCCAGCGCGAATGACTTGAGTGCGTCCATCTAACACCGGATCGGTGCCGCTATGCTCAAATCTGCCAGCTTAAAATCCAGCTTAAAATCCAGCTTTGGCCTCGCGCTGCTTCTGGCTGCGAGTGTTGTCGGGGCGCAATCACGTCCCACGGTGGTCGAGCTCTACACTTCGGAGGGCTGCAGCTCCTGCCCGCCCGCGGAGGCGCAGATCGGCAAGCTCGCACAGCAGGACGGGATCATCGCGCTCGCGTTCCACGTCGAATACTGGGATAGCGGGGAATGGCACGATCGCTTCGATTTCCCCGGAGCAACGGCGAGGCAGCGCCAGTACGCGCACTCGCTGAAGCTGGCTTCGGTCTATACCCCACAGCTGGTGGTCGATGGCCAGCGCGATGTGGTCGGCGGCGGCAATGGCATCGGGGCGGTGACTGCAAAAACGCCCGGCGTACCGGTCGCGATATCGCTGCAGAACGATGCCATCGTGGTGGCGCTCGGTGCGCTGCAACCGGCCGCGCCCTGTGATGTGCTGCTGGTGAGTTACCTGCCTGAAGCCACGTCCAAGGTGAAAGGCGGCGAGAACGCCGGCCGCGAACTGCACGAATTCAATATCGTGCGATCGATCCGCAAGCTCGGCAGCTGGCAAGGCGCCGACGAATCATTCAGCGTGCCACTGAAATCGCTGACCGGGGATACCGGCGCGGTGGCGGTGCTGGTGCAGCAGCGCGACCAGGGTCCGATCATTGGAGCGGCGAGCAAGAATCTGCGCTGATCCTCGGGCCAGGTGCGACGCTGAGCCCGAATCGTAGGACAAAATCGAGCCCAAAAGATGTTCGCTTGCGGTTCGACCCGTCGCTGCGTAAATTGCAGTACGACATAATGGCTGGTCAACGCAGAAACTCTCATGCAACGCATCGTCGTGCTGAACCCCAAGGGCGGGTCGGGCAAGACCACCGTCGCCATCAACCTGGCGAGCCATTTCGCCGTGCAGGGCGAGCATCCGGTATTGATGGATTACGACGTGCAGGGTTCCTCGGCCCATTGGGTGCGCAAGCGCGATGAACAACGGCCGCAGGTCCACCTGATCTCGGTATTCGAGCGCGAGGCGCTCGCCCCCGCACCTTCGAACTGCGCTTTCCGGCCGCGACCCGCCGGGTCATCATCGATACCCCCGCGCCGGTCGAAGCGCAGGAGATGCCCGAGCTGACCCGCACTGCAGACAAGATCCTGGTGCCGGTGCTGCCCTCCGACATCGACATCCATGCCTGCTCGCGCTGCGTGCAGAACCTGCTGCTGGTTGCCAAAGTGCATCGCAGCGAGAATCGCCTGGGGATCATCGCCAATCGAGTGCGCCGCAATACCTTGAGCTCCCAGGCTCTGATGCGCTTTCTGGACACGCTCGGGGTTCCGATCATCGCCACCCTGCGCGACTCGCAGAATTACGTGCGCGCGGCGGAGCTGGGCTTAGGGCTGGCGGAGATATCCCCGCATCTGGTGGCCGCCGACCTGGAGCAATGGCAGCCGGTGTTCCAATGGCTTGACGAGCCGACCTCGCGTCACCGCCCCGGCAGCTCGCGCGAACTGAAAGCTTCGAACTCGCTACGCGCGTAGGCGAGCGGGCACGCTAAGCTCGCCTACGCGGCGCTTCAGACCACGCCCATGTAGTCCAGTATGCCGCGCGCGGCCTCGCGCCCTTCGAATACCGCAGTCACGACCAGGTCCGAGCCGCGCACCATGTCCCCGCCAGCAAACACCTTCGGGTTGGTGGTCTGGAACGGGCGCGCGGCGCTGGCGGTGACGCGCACACGGCCGCCGGGATGCAGCGCGATGTTGTGCGGCTCGAACCAGTCGGGCGGGCTCGGCTTGAAGCCGAAAGCAACGATCAGCGCATCGGCCGGAATGATCTGCTCGGTATTGGGCACGATCTCGGTCAGCCGGCGACCGCGTGGCCCGGGCGGTCCGAGCCGGGTGCTGACCACTTTCACGCCATCGACGTGATGCTTGCCCAGGAATTCCACCGGCTGGCAGTTGAACAGGAATTCAACCCCCTCTTCCTTGCTGTTCTTGTAGTCGCGCCGCGAGCCGGGCATGTTGAGCTCGTCGCGCCGGTAGGTGCAGGTGACCGACTCCGCGCCCTGGCGGATCGCGGTGCGATTGCAATCCATGCCGGTATCACCGCCGCCGAGCACCACCACGCGCTTGCCCGCAAGATTCACGAAGCGCTCCTCGGCGCCGGGCAACCCTAGCTCGCGGTTGATGTTGGCGATCAGGTAGGGCAGCGCGATATGCACCCCGCGCAGCTCCTCGCCCGGAAAATCCCCGGTCACTGAAGTGTAGGTCCCCATCCCCAGGAACACCGCATCGTATTCGGACAGCAGCGCATCGAAGGACACATCGGTGCCGACGTCGACGCCGAGACGAAATTCCACGCCCATGCCTTCCATGAGCTCGCGGCGCATCTCCACCACCTGCTTCTCGAGCTTGAACGGCGGGATGCCGAAGGTGAGTAGGCCGCCGATGCGCTGATAACGATCGAACACCACCGGCTTGACGCCGTTACGCACCAGGATGTCGGCGCACCCTAAGCCGGCAGGTCCCGCACCGACGATCGCGACGCGCTTGTCGGTGGGCCGCACGCCCGACATGTCGGGCCGCCAGCCCTGCTTGATGGCCTCATCGGTGATGTATTTCTCGATCGAGCCGATGGTGACGGCGCCCAGGCCATCGTTCAACGTGCAGGCACCCTCGCACAGCCGGTCCTGGGGACAGATACGGCCGCAGACTTCCGGCAGGGAATTGGTCTTGTGTGAGAGCTCCGCGGCCTCGAACAGCTTGCCGGCACTGATCAGGTTCAGCCAGTTCGGAATGTAGTTGTGGACCGGGCATTTCCATTCACAGAACGGATTGCCGCAGGACAGGCAGCGCCCGGCCTGTTGCGCTGCGCCGTCGGCATCCAAGGGCGCGTAGATCTCGTTGTACACCTTGATGCGATCGGAGACGGGGATCTTCTCCGGCTCGCGGCGCGGGAACTCGAGGAACTGCAGTGTCTTGTCGACCATGGTGTCAGTGCCCGCGCGCTACGCTGCGCGCCGCAGATCCTCGATCAGCGAGTCGATCGATGCCGCCTTCGGCTTCACCAGCCAGAAGTGCCCGATGAATGAGCGCAGGTCGTTCAGGATCTCCTCGCCCCAGACGCTGCCGGTCTCGCTGATGTGCATCTGGATCAGCTCGCGCAGATGCTGGATGTTGGCATCCATGCCGTCGTGCGTCATGCGATGGATGTCGATCAGCTCGTGGTTGTAGCGATCGACGAAGTCGTGCGCCTGATCGAGCACGTAGGCGAAGCCGCCGGTGAAGCCGGCGCCGAAGTTCACGCCGGTACGGCCGAGCACGCACACCACCCCGCCGGTCATGTATTCGCAGCAGTGATCGCCGGTGCCCTCGACCACCGCCGTGGCCCCGGAATTGCGCACCGCGAAGCGCTCGCCGGCCTGGCCGGCCGCAAAAAGCTGCCCGCCGGTGGCGCCATAGAGGCAGGTGTTGCCCATGATGATGGTGTCGCGCGCCTCGTAGCTGGCGTTCTTCGGCGGTTTCAATATCAGTCGCCCACCCGCCATGCCCTTGCCGACGTAGTCGTTGGCATCGCCTTCCAGGTACATGTGCAGGCCCCCCGCGTTCCAGACGCCAAAGCTCTGGCCAATCGAGCCGGACAGATACACGTTCAGCGGCGCCTCGGCCATGCCGTAGTTGCCCCAGTGGCGCGCGATCTCGCCCGAGAGGCGCGCACCGATGGAACGGTTGAAGTTCTTGACCTCGTAGTGCCAGGTGCCGCCGGACTTCTTCTGGATCGCCGGCAGCATGTCCGCAACCATGCGCTCGGCGAATTCACCCTTGTCGAACGGCGCGTTGGACGGGTCGACACAGAACTGCGGCCGATCCGAGGCCAGCGCCAGATCGGCCAGCAGCGGCTTTAAGTCCAGCTTGCGCTGCTTCGGGGTTTCACCCGGCAGGATCTCGAGGTACTCGGTGTGACCGATCAGCTCGGCGATGCTCTTCACGCCGATCGAGGCCATGAGTTCACGGCACTCGCGCGCCACGAAGCGGAAGTAGTTGATGATCATCTCGGGCTTGCCGATGAAGAACTTCGAGCGCAGCACCTGATGCTGGGTGGCCACCCCGGTGGCGCAGTTGTTCAGGTGGCAGATGCGCAGGTACTTGCAGCCCAGCGCCACCACCGGTGCGGTGCCGAAGCCAAAGCTCTCAGCGCCGATGATCGCCGCTTTGATGACATCCAGTCCGGTCTTCAAGCCTCCGTCGGTCTGTACCCGCACCCGATGACGCATGTCGTTGGCGCGCAGCGTCTGGTGGGTCTCGGCCAGTCCCAGCTCCCAGGGCGTGCCGGCGTACTTGATCGATGACAGGGGACTCGCGCCCGTGCCACCGTCGTGACCGGAAATTGTGATCAGGTCGGCGTAGGCCTTGGCGACCCCGGCGGCCACGGTACCGACACCCGGCTCCGCCACCAGCTTCACCGACACCAGCGCGGTCGGGTTGACCTGCTTTAGATCAAAGATCAGCTGCGCCAGATCCTCGATCGAATAGATGTCGTGATGCGGCGGTGGCGAGATCAATCCGACCCCGGGACGCGCAAAGCGCAGCCGGGCAATCATCTCGTTCACCTTGTGGCCCGGGAGCTGTCCGCCCTCGCCGGGCTTGGCGCCCTGCGCGATTTTGATCTGCAGGACCTCGGCATTGGTCAGGTATTCCGGCGTGACGCCGAAACGGCCCGAGGCCACCTGCTTGATCTTGGAATTCTTCTCGGTGCCGTAGCGCACCGGATCCTCGCCGCCCTCGCCGGAGTTGGAGCGGCCGCCGAGGCGATTCATCGCAATCGCCAGTGCCTCGTGCGCCTCGGGCGAGAGCGCGCCAAGCGACATGCCGGCGCCGTCGAAGCGCGAGAGCACCGCCTCGAGCGGCTCGACCTCCTCGATCGGGATCGGCGGCTTGCTGCTCTTCAGCGCCAGCAGGTCACGCAGCGCCGACACCGGCCGGCCGTTCACCAGCTGCGCGTAGAGCTTGTAGAGTTCGTAGTCGCCCGAGACCACCGCGGCCTGCAGCGCACCGACCACGTCCGGGTTGTACATGTGGTATTCGCCGCCGTGCACGTACTTGTAGATGCCGCCCTGCTCAACACCGACGCGCGGATTCCAGGCGCGCATCGCGAGATAATTGGTATCGCCTTCGAGGTCCTCGAAATCGGCGCCCTCGATGCGGCTCGTGGTGTGACGGAAACACAGCTCCACCACCTCGCTGGATAGTCCCACGATCTCGAACAGCTGCGCGCCGCGGTAGCTGGCGATGGTCGAGATGCCCATCTTCGACATGATCTTGTACAGGCCCTTGCGCACGCCGCGCCGGTAACTGCGCCCCAGCTCGCGCCGCTCCTGCGAGCCGAGCTTCACCTGGCCCTTGCGCATCATCTCGTACAGCGTCTGGTAGGCCATGTACGGATACACCGCGGTGGCGCCATAGCCGATCAGCGCCGCGAAGTGATGCGCGTCGCGCACGGTGCCGGTCTCGACCAGCATGTTGCACTTGCAGCGCAACCCGGTCTCGACCAGGCGGTGATGCACCGCGCCGGTGGCCAGCAGCGCATGGATCGGAAGCTTGCCCTGCTGCAGGTAGCGATCCGACAGCAGCAGCACCAGCTTGCCGTCGCGGATCGCAGCTTCCGCCTGATCGCAGATGCGCAGGATCGCGGCCTTCAGGCCTTCAGAGGGCTCGTACTGCAGATCGACGAATTCGTTCGCCTCCACCACGTCTTCGGAGGCCAGGATCTGACGCAGCTTTCTCTGTGACAGCACCGGGGAGCTGAGCACGATCTGGCGCGCATGCTCGGGCAGCGGCACGAACACATTGCACTCGGGACCGATCTGCGTGGACAGCGACATCACGATCGACTCGCGCAGCGGATCGATGGGCGGATTGGTCACCTGGGCGAACTGCTGGCGGAAATAGTCGTACAGCGAGCGAATTTTGTGCGAGAGCACCGGCATCGGCGTGTCGTCGCCCATGGAACCCACGGCCTCACTCTCATCCTCGGCCAGCACGCGGATGATCTCGTCGCGCTCCTCGGCGGTGATGCCGAACATCTTCTGGAAGATCGCGAGCGTGTCGCGATCCATGGGTTCTGCGGCCAGGCGCGGGTCGATCAGGTCGGATTCCAGATAACGCACGCCCTTCTTGAGCCAGGCCTTGTAGGGATGGCGCGCCTTGAGGATGGCATCGACGTCGCGGGTCTCGAGCAGCGTGCCGGTCTGAAGATCCAGCGCCACGATCTCGCCCGGCCCGAGCTTGCCCTTGCGCACCACGTCTTCGGGCTTGTAGTCCCAGACGCCGATCTCCGAGGCGATCGTGAGGTGGCGGTTCTTTGTGATGACGAAACGCGCCGGGCGCAGGCCATTGCGATCGAGCGTGCAGGCCGCATACCGGCCATCGGTCAGCACCACGCCGGCCGGACCATCCCAGGGCTCCATGTGCGCGGAATAGAACTCGTAGAACGCGCGCAGGTCGGCATCCAGGGTATCCACCGACTGCCAGGCCGGCGGGATCAGCAGGCGCAGCGCATGCATCACGTCCAGACCGCCCATCAGGAGCAGCTCGACCATGTTGTCCAGGCTCTGCGAGTCCGAGCCGGTGAGCGACACCAAGGGCATGATGTCGGACAGGTCCGGCAGCAGCGGGGAGCGCAGCACCGATGAGCGTGCGAGCGCCCACTGGCGGTTGCCCTCGATGGTGTTGATCTCGCCGTTGTGGGCCACGAAGCGGTACGGATGCGCCAGGCGCCACTGCGGCAGCGTGTTGGTCGAGAAGCGCTGGTGGAACACCGCCACCGAGGCCTCGAGCCGCGGGTCCGCCAAATCGAGGTAAAACTCGGCTAGGTGCTCGGGCATGACCATGCCCTTGTATACGATGGTGCTGGCCGACAGGCTCGGCAGGTAGAACACCGGGTCCGCGGCCAGCTGCTTCTCGGTGCGGCGGCGCGCCAGGAACAGCTTGCGGTTGAAACTGGCGTCGTCGATGTCCGCGATGCGGCAATTGACGAACAGCTGCTCGATGCGTGGCAGGGTCTTCAGGGCCTCCTCGCCGCAGGCTTCCGGCGTGGTCGGCGGGACGCGCCAGCCGGCCAGGCTTAAGCCCTCACGCTCGAGCTGGCTCTTCAGTTCGGTGCGGGCGGCCTCGGCCAGTGCCTGATCCTGGTGCAGGAACACCAGGCCCGAGGCGAAGCGGGGCGACAGCTTGATCTTCGCGTCCCTGGCCAGGGCACGCAGGAACTTCTCGGGCTTCTTCAGCAGCAGGCCGCAGCCATCGCCGGTCTTGCCGTCGGTGGCGATGGCGCCGCGGTGAGTCAGGCGGTTCAGGGAGGCAATTGCCGTCTGTACCAGCCAATGGCTGGGTTTGTCGTCGAGACTGGCGATCAGGCCGAAGCCGCAGCCGTCGCGCTCGAATGCCTCGCGGTATAGCCCGCGGTTGCCCTGGTTGGTCATCGTCGTGGCCCTATCTGTCGCTCGCCGCCCGTCGCTGGCGAGCCAATGTGAAGCCGCCCGGTGGCAGGCACCTTGGGGCTTGTCTTGCAAGAACCGTGCGATTCCGGTGGCAGGTCCGGCACCATCGAGGGGCAGGCGCTGGGGGCCAGGCGGCCCGAAGGTACCCCGCGGCACCAGATGCCGTCCAAATATACCGATCAGAGGCGCCCGGTCAACGGCGGATTAGAACGCGGACGCCACTACCGCCTAGCGAATCACCCAGCGCAGGGTCAGCGTCAGGGCCGTGAACAGCACACCGACGGCGACGACCAGCATCGAGCCGAGGCGGATGGTCATCGAGGCGCGCAACAGCTCAATATCGCTGCGTACCGCGGTACGAAGGTTGTTCAAATCCTGGCGCAGCAGATCATTTTCGCCTTTGACCGCCGAACGGGCGCCCTCCAGATCCTGCCGCAGCAGTGCAACGTCGCTCTGGGCGGCGAGGCGAACGCCCTCGACATCCCGCCTGAGCAGTTCGATGTCGCTCTTGGCAGCCAGCCGAATGCTCTCCACATCCTGCCTGAGCAGTTCGATGTCGCTCTTGGCAGCCAGCCGAACGCCCTCCACATCCTGCCTGAGCAGCGCGAAATCGCTTTTTGTGGCCAAGATAGCGCTCATATCGCGTTCCATCGCATCGACCACAGCCCGCGCCTTGTCGGTTGGGACGTTGATGCTGACCAGAGCATCATACAGCGAGTAGAGCGCATTCATGCCCCGATCCTAGCCCGCGCCGCCGGCCCCGGATGGTCGTCATTTATAGCCTGATCGCCCACATTCCCACTGTTCCCTGTTTGCCCACGGCGCGCGCGCCTTGGGCTATCGTCGAGCCCCAAGGCCCAGATTGGCGCACCTGCATGGCGCTCAATGCGACTGTTCACAGCTTCGAGATCACGCTCAACGACGCCGATCGTGGGGTCTACCAGGCGCTCGCCTTCCGCGCCGCCCGTCACCCGTCCGAATCGGCGGAATTCCTGCTCACGCGCGTGCTGGCGTACTGCCTGGAGTTCTGCGAGGGGCTGAGCTTTTCCAAGGGGCTATCGGACCCGGACGCACCGGCGCTGGCGGTCCGCGATCTGACCGGAGCGCTCAAAAGCTGGATCGACATCGGCACGCCCGACACGGCACGCCTGCACCGGGCGGCCAAGGCGGCTCCCCGGGTCGCGGTCTACTCGCACAAGGACGTCGCAGCGCTGGTGGCAGCGCTAGCCGCGGACGGCGTGCACCGGGCCCAAGAGATTGAAATCTATGCTCTGGACCGGGACTTCCTGGCCGCCTTGGGCGCACGGCTGGCCAAGCGCATGTGCTTTGACCTGGCCGTCAGCGAACGCACGCTGTACCTGACATTCGACGACGAGACGCTGACCGGCAACGTGACGGCGTACGGGCCTGGGACCGGCCCCTAGCATTCAGCTTCGATTCAGTTGCACCTGATTATTCTTCTCCCCAGGCGCCTAGGCGGCTCCGAGACTCCCAGCGGCCCTTAATTGCTGCTCGGATTTGAGCCCCGCCCCGCTTCTGCGCCACGACCCCCAAGGCATCCGGCGGCTGGCGCAGAATCGAGCGGCCAGCCGCCGGCGCCCCCTTAAAACCAATAATGCGCATCTTCCGCAAGCGCGTCGGTAAATACCTACGACTCTCGATGCCGATTCGCGCGCGCAAAAGTGAGAAATGACTCACTGCAGACGAAATCGCATTCAGCAACTATTCATCCGTCTCTGATTATTCTTTGACACAAGGCGCCTAAAGCGGCCCCGGGACTCCCAAGCAGCCCATTTAATCGCTGCTCGGATTTGAGCCTCCGCCCCGCAGCCAGGCGCCGGACCCCCGACAGGCGGGTGAGCGCTGCAGTTTGCGCAAACTCGCCGGTCCCCTATCCTCCCCGCCATGAGTGAACCCACCCGTCTGGATCAGATCGAGATCAAGCTGGCGCACCTCGAGCGCGCGTTGAACGAGCTCAATGACGTCGTGATCCGCCAGCAGCGTGAGATCGAGCTGCTCACGGCGCGCAACCGGCAGCTGAAGGATCAACTGGAGCTAGTCGAGGCCGGCGGGGGAGCCAGTGCTGCAGGGTTTGAAAAGCCGCCGCACTATTAACCAACTCATTCAGACCAGCGTGCGTTGCCAGCCCGAGCGCAATGCTGTCGGCGCGCTGCAGATACCAGTCCACCGTGGCGCGCAGACCTGCTTCCAGTGAGATCTGAGGCCGGAAGCCGCACTCGCGTTCAATTTTCGCGCGTGTCGATCGCGTAGCGGCGATCGTGGCCCGGGCGGTCTTTGACGTAGCGCACCAGCCGTTCGCTGAGCTCGCCCTGCGCCGCTGCGCAATTCGGGAACGTCTGGCGTAACTCGAGCGTGGTACCGATGTAGTCGTCGATGATGGCGCACAACTTGTGCACCAGATGGATGTTTTCGCATTCCGAGCGACCGCCGATGTTGTAGACCTCTCCTGGCCTGCCGCGCGTCAGCACTGCATCGATGCCGCGGCAATGATCCTGCACATGCAGCCAATCGCGAATGTTGCGGCCGTCGCCGTACACCGGCAAGGATTTGCCGGCCAGCAGTTGCGAGATCATCAGTGGAATGAGCTTTTCGGCAAATTGATATGGACCGTAGTTGTTGGAACAGTTGCTGATGCTGCTCTGCAGCCCATAGGTGTGGTGATAAGCCCGCACCAGATGATCCGAGGCCGCCTTGCTTGCCGAGTACGGTGAGTTGGGCGCATACGGCGTCGATTCCGTGAACGGCGGATCAGTGGGGCCGAGCGAGCCATAGACCTCATCGGTAGACACGTGATGGAAGCGATGTGTCGCAATACTCCTTTCCGCAAGCCATACGCGGCGCGCGGCCTTCAGCATCGAGTGCGTACCGACGATGTTGGTTTGTACGAAAGCGTCCGGGCCTTCGATCGAGCGATCCACGTGCGACTCGGCGGCGAAGTGCACGATGGTGTCGAGCTGCTCCTCGCGCAGCAGCTGCTCCACCAGCGGCGTATCGCAGATGTCGCCGTGGACGAAGCGATACTCGGCGCGCGGCTGGGCGCCGGCAAGATTGGCGAGATTACCGGCGTAGGTCAGCGCATCCAGCACCACCAGCCGATCACCTGGATGCTCGGCCAGCCAGTAGTGAACAAAATTTGCGCCGATGAATCCGGCACCGCCTGTAACGAGTAGTCGCGCCATGCCTGTCCGTTGATTGCTGCGTCCCGCCAGACCGGGTTGGTCAGTATAGGTAACTCGCAGGTCCAGCGCCTGCTGCCGGCTTAACTGCGCGGCAGATCCGCCAGGGTGGCGCGCAGATTCTGACGCCAGGGCTCCGGCTTCAGGTTCAACTGTGCGGTGCTGGCGGCTGTATCCAGCACGCTGTTCGCCGGACGATGCGCCGCGGTCGGATAGTCCGCAGCGGCAACGGGCGCGACCTCGACCGGCTGCGACAGCAGCCCGGCCGCCAGCGCGTCTTCGGCAATCGCACGGGCAAACTCGTACCAGCTCGCAACTCCGGCATCGGTCCAGTGCAGGACGCCGTGCAGGTGCGGAAGCTGGCCCAGCCGCCACAGGGCGCGCGCGATCGAGAACGCTGCCGTCGGGGAGCCCCTCTGGTCCGCCACCACGCGTACCGCGCCACGCTCGCGCATCAGCCGCAGCATCGTCAGCAGGAAATTCCTGCCCTGCGCCGCGTACACCCAGGCGGTGCGCAACACTACCGCGCGATTGCCAAGCACCCCAAGGACGGCCTGTTCTCCGGCGAGCTTGGTGCGTCCGTAGACGCTGAGCGGATGCGTGGCGTCGCCGGGTCGATAGGGCGCAGACCCGCGGCCATCGAACACGTAGTCGGTGGAGAGTTGGATCAGGCGGCAATCTTCGAGCGTGTGCGCGGCTTCGGCCAGATATTGTGGCGCCTGCGCATTGATCGCGTCCGCCACAAAGGGTTCGGATTCCGCCTGGTCCACCGCCGTGTAGGCGGCCGCGTTGATGATGAGCCCGGGCTCGATCGCGCTGACCGCGGCATGCACCGCGCGCGCATCGCCGACGTCAAGCTCCCCTCGGGTCGGCGCGTGCACCTCGATCCCGGGGGGCAGGCTGCGTAGCAGTGCGCTGCCCACCTGGCCGGAGGCTCCGGTGATCAGCACCCTCACGGAAACGTCTCGGCGTCCTTCAACAACGGCGCCGCCGCGTCTTTTGCCGACAGTATCGGCGTCGGACCCACCGAGAGCGGCCATAGCACTCCAATCTGCGGATCATCCCAGCGGATCGCACGCTCGTGCTGCGGGGCGTAGAAGTCGGTGCATTTATAGAGAAAATCGATTTCGTCGCTCAGTGCAACGTAACCATGCGCAAAACCCGGCGGCACCCACAGCATGTGGTGATTGCGGTCATTGAGCAGTGCCCCCACCCACAGCCCAAAGCGCGGTGAGCTGCGGCGAATGTCGACCGCAACGTCGAACACCTCGCCGCGTGTGACGCGCACCAGCTTGCCCTGCGGCTGCTGCAGCTGATAGTGCAGTCCACGCAGGGTGTGTCGCACCGAGTGGCTGTGATTGTCCTGCACGAAACGCGCATCGATGCCGGCGCTGGCAAACTGCTGCTGCTGCCAGCTCTCGAAAAAGTAGCCGCGCGCATCGCCAAACACCTGCGGTTTGAGCAGCACCACCTCCGGCAGCCGGGTGGACTCGAACTCCACTAGACCCGCTCCGACAGGATGCTGATCAGGTATTGCCCGTAGTCGCTCTTCGACAGCGGTCGGGCCAGGTTTTCCAGCTGCTGGGCATCGATGAAGCCGGATCGAAAGGCGATCTCTTCGGGGCAGCAGATCTTCCAGCCCTGGCGGTTCTGGATGGTCTCGATGAAGTTCGCCGCCTGCATGAGGGATTCATGGGTGCCCGTATCGAGCCAGGCGGTGCCGCGGCCAAACAGCTCCACTTCCAGCGCGCCGCGCGCAAGATACCAGCGGTTGACGTCGGTGATCTCAAGCTCGCCGCGGGCCGAAGGACGAAGACTCGCCGCGACGTCGAGCACCTGATTGTCGTAGAAATACAGGCCGGTCACTGCGTAGTTCGACTTCGGGTGCGCCGGCTTCTCCTCGATATTAAGTGCCAGGCCCGCGGAGTCGAACTGCACTACCCCGTAACGCTGCGGGTCCTTGACGTGATAGGCGAATACCGTGGCACCGCTGACGCGCGCATCGGCTTTCTTGAGCTGCTCGGGCAGGCCGTGGCCATAGAAGAGGTTGTCGCCGAGTACCAGCGCCGACGTATCGCTGCCGACAAAGCGCCGCCCGATGATGAACGCCTGTGCCAGACCCTCGGGTTTGGGCTGCTCGGCATAGGTGATCGAGAGGCCCCATTGACTGCCGTCGCCGAGCAGACGTTCAAACGCCGGCAGATCGATCAGCGTCGAGATCAAAAGGATATCGCGGATCCCGGCCAGCATCAGCGAGGACAGCGGGTAATACACCATCGGCTTGTCGTACACCGGCAGCAGCTGCTTGCTGACCGCGTAGGTGACCGGGTGCAGGCGTGTACCGGCACCTCCGGCCAGGATGATCCCTTTTCTCATGGCGACCCGCTCATAGGTTCTGATAGTTCGGCCCGGAGCCGCCCTCGGGCGTGGTCCAGGTGATGATGCCGTAGGGATCTTTGATGTCGCAGGCCTTGCAGTGCACGCAGTTGGCGGCGTTGATGCGCAGCATCTTGCCGCCGGCAGGATTGTCGACCATCTCGTACACGTTCGCGGGGCAGAAGCGCTCGCAGGGATTGCCGAACTCCTGGACGCACCGAGTGGCGCAGATCGAGGTGTCGGCAACCTTCAGGTGCACCGGCTGCGCCTCCTCGTGCGTGTTGCCGGCAAAGAACACCGACGACAGCCGATCGCGCGGCGGCAGCGTGCGCGTCACCCAGTGCCGATTGGGCGATGCGTAGTCGTCCAGGCGTTTCAACTGCGCGGCATCATCGACGCGGTTGACGAGCGTCCATGGCGTGTGGCCGGCGGTAAGCGTCTCGAGCGCCCCGTTGGCGAATCCCCACCAGAAGCCGCGCTTGAAGCCGGGTTTGATGTTGCGCACCTTATGCAGCTCGCGTCCGCCGGGACTCGCGCGCCAGCGCGCATCGAAGCCCGCCGCGACACCGGTCTCGGCCAGCTGTTCCGCGGCACACACGCCTGATCGTATCGCCTGATGAATTCCCTTGATCTTGGGCACGTTGAGCGTGCCGCCGGCGTCCCCGATCAGCAGCGCACCCGGCATCTCAAGCGTAGGCAGCGACTGCCAGCCGCCGGCGGCAATCGTGCGTGCGCCGGCGGCCAGGATCTCGCCGCCTTCGAGCAACGGCTTGACGGACGGGTGATGCTTGAATTGCTGGAACGCTTCGAACGGCTGCAGGCGCGGGTCCTTGTAGTCGAGGCCCACCACGAATCCGACGTACACCCGGTCATGATCCAGGTGGTAGAGAAAACTGCCGCCGTAGGTGTCGCCATCCAGCGGCCAGCCGGCGCTGTGACGAATCAACCCGGGTTGCACGCGACCCGGCGGCAGCTGCCATAGCTCCTTGAAGCCCAGCCCAAAGGTGGGCGCGGCTTTGCCGGCATCGAGCTTGAACTTTTTGATCAGGAGCTTGCTGATCGAACCGCGACAACCTTCCGCCAGGATCGTAGTGCCGGCGAGAATCTCGACGCCGGGGGTGTAGTTCGGACCCTGTCCGCCGTCCTTGGTCAGCCCCATGTCACCGATCTGCACCCCGGCGACGGCCCCATCGACACTATATAAGGGGGCCGCGGCCGCAAAACCTGGAAACACGTCGATACCGCTACCTTCCGCCTGCTGCGCGAGCCAAGCTGTGAGCTGCGATAGCGAGACGATGACATTGCCGTGATTGCGCATCGTTGGCGGCAGCGGCAACCGGACGGCCTTGGCGCGGGTGAGGAAATGAAACTCATCGTGCTGCGCCGGCACCGCCATGCCGTCGTAGCTCGCGCGCCAGTCGGGCAGCAGCGCATCCAGCGGTCCGGGTTCCAGCACCGCACCCGACAATGAATGCGCACCGACGGTCGAGCCTTTCTCGAGCACGCAGATCGAGGCTTCGGCTTTCAGTTGCTTCAGGCGCAGTGCGCACGCCAGGCCCGCGGGACCTGCGCCGACCACGACGAAGTCGTATTGCATCTGCTCGCGCTCGCTCATGGCAGAGCTCGATTCCTGGCCGGTCTCATTGTTTGCGATTCCTCACGTAAAATTAATTGTAGTAGCTAGCAACGAGTAGCGTCCATGTAAGGTATCCTTTGCGGCAAGAGGCCCCTGACAGATGAATTCGAATCTGGGTGCGTTCACGCAATGGCTCGGTCCGGTGATCGACATTGCGCGCCGCGCCGGGGCCGAAATCCTCAAGGTCTACGAATCCGGCGACATTTCCGTCACCGACAAGGCCGACGCCTCGCCCCTGACCCAGGCCGACGTTCGCGCCCATCAGACCATCGTCGACGCACTGCACGCACTGACGCCAGACTGGCCGGTGCTGTCGGAAGAGTCGGCGAACATCGACTATGCCGAGCGCGCGCAGTGGGCGCGCTACTGGCTGGTGGATCCACTGGATGGCACCCGGGAGTTTCTCTCACACAACGGCGAATTCACCGTCAACATCGCGCTGATCGACGGCCATGAACCGGTGCTCGGCGTGGTCTACGCGCCCGCGCGGGGGCTGCTGTATTACGGCATTCCGGGCGCCGGTGCCTTTCGCGCGCAGGGCAATGAGCCGGCATGCGCGATCGTGGTGAAACGCCACGCGGGCTCACCGCTGCGTATCGTGGGCAGCCGATCGCACCGCGGCGATTCACTGGACGGCCTGCTTGCTCACGTAGGCTCGCATGAACTGATCGCGGTCGGCAGTTCGCTCAAACTGTGCATGGTCGCCGAAGGCAGCGCCGACCTGTATCCCCGACTGGGTGCCACCTCGGAATGGGATACCGCGGCGGCACACGCGGTGGTGCTCGCCGCCGGCGGCTTCGTCACCACGACGCAAGGTTCACCGCTCACCTACAACAGCCGGCCGGAAACGCTCAACCCGCATTTCCTGGTCTTCGCCGATCGCGATCGGCACTGGCACCAGATGCTCTAAAGTCTCGCGCCGACCGTGGATTCCTACAGCGTAACGCTCCGTTGCGGAGACTGCCTGCCACCGCCGGGGGACCCTAAGATGGCCGCTGTGGCACTAGAGGAGAAATGCTATGCCAGCTTCTGACCCTGATCGCCCCAAGCGGCGGCGCAAGCACCGCGACGACCAGCGCGCGCTCGGGCAGATCGATGAGCTGAGGGATCCGCTGGTGGATCCCGAGGATCCGCCCGACCCTTCCGAGGCCAGCGACCCGGAGACCGCAGCGAACGCGAACGCCGGGCGCTGAGGCGGCCGACGCGAGCATCCGTATTTCCCCTCATGACGCCGCCTCAGGGCGCGGGCGTAACATCGGTCCCGGTGAAGCCCGGCGACAATGTCTGGCCGGGTATGACTGAGGAGAAGCTCATGTCGCATATCACATCGAATCCCTTCGGGCGCTCAATCCTGCGCCGCAACGCCAGATTCATCCCGTTCGCGCACGTCAGTGAAGTCGAAACCAGCCTGGTGGAGCTGCTCGAGTGCGAGGAACTCAAGCAGCTCGAAGCCATTGCCGAGCGCTCGTGGATTGATGCGCCACGGGCCGCGCCGGTCAGAGCCCTGGAGATGGCGGCCGAAGCGCATATCGCGGGCTAGCGGGTTTCACTCTGCCTGCCGGTACGGACTCGCGAATGCGAGCGGGCCTCATAGCAGCTCACAAAACCCGGAATTGTCTATTGCATCGCAAGTCGATGTGCCTTAACGTGCGCGCGCCTGACGATCGGCGATCCACGGAGGTGTGACAACACGAAATGAAGAAACGCAAAGCGTCCGCGAACAGCGAACCTGGGCCTCGTCTTCACCGCGTTAACCTGTATCTCGAGAAGAATTTCCCCGACTTCTTTGCCGAAGCGCGCTTTCACGTCGGCAACGACGACTACTTCCTGTACAGCCGTTTCGGCCAGTACCTCGCCCGCTCCATCGAAAACAACCGGGCACCCCGTCACAAGATCCACCGGGGATTCACCGTCCTCAACAAGATGGCCCGCATGTCCGCCAAGGACCCGGCGGTGCGTCGCATGCTGGTCACCGGTCCGCTGGAGCACCTGGTCGACAACCCTAAGGCCCGTGCGCTGGCGTTAAAGCACCTGTCTACGGTCGCGCAGAGCTACCTGGAAAGCCTGTGCGAATGAGCCATGATTGGCCAGCCCAGTGCCCAAGACCTTCTGCTGTTCTGGTTCGGGCCGCGCCCTTACGCCGCGGCGCAGGTGCAGCAGCACTCGCGCCTGTGGTTCGGCGAGCCGGGTGCGCCCGAGCTTGCGCCGCAAACCGATGAGCTGATCCGCGATCGCTACGGCAAGCTGACCCAGATTGCCGAACAGGGGAAACTCGCCCACTGGGAATCCAGCCCGCGCCGCCGCCTGGCATTGATCCTGCTGTTCGACCAGTTCTCGCGCAACATCTACCGTGGCAGCGCGCGCGCCTATGCGCAGGATCTTGAGGCCCTCACACTCACGGTCTCCGGCATGCAGATCGGCGCCGACGCGGCGCTCGACCCGGTCGAGCGGCTGTTTTTCTACATGCCGCTGATGCACGCCGAAAGCCTCGATGTCCAGGAGGAGTCGGTGGCCGCCTTCCGCCGGCTGGTGGAGGAGGCCCCCGCCGATCTGCAGCGCATCTTCAAGGCCAGCCTGGACGCTTCCGTCGAGCACCGCGACATCGTCGCGCGTTTCGGCCGCTTCCCCCATCGCAACCGCGCGCTCGGCCGGGAAAGCACGCCAGAGGAAGTGGCGTGGCTCGCGGACCAGGGCAAGCGCTTCGAGTAGCAGAACAACTGACGGGCCCCTCGCGGGTCGACAAGCACGCCGTGCACGGACTATTGTAGCGAGCAGAGAATTCATAATGGCGAAGGGCGCGCTTTCTGGCTCACTGGCGTCGACACCCGACGCATGGCGCCCCCGACACTTGAGATTTCGTGATCGCGCTCGTTAGCGCAGGCCTCGTTCTACTGGCGCTGTGCGGCTGGATGGTGCTGCGCCGCCGTACCCGACCCCCGGCCCCCATCCCCGCCGCAAGTCCAGAGCCCGCTCCGGCCGAAGACGCGCCGGGCACGGCGCAGGGCGCAACCCCTTCGAGTGGCCTGGCGCTGGTGCAAAGTTCCAGCGCAGCCGTGAGCGAGCGGCTGTGGAGACTGGCCTTCGGCGCTGCCGCGGGCCGGGAAGTGCCGCTCTCACACGCCCGGGTGCGCGACGCGGTGGAGGCGGTGCTGTCGGCGCAGAAACTGGATGAGAAATACTTTCCGCGCCGCCCGACACTGATGCCGCAGCTACTGCGCTCGATGAAGGATCCGAGCGTGGGGGCCGGGACGCTCGCCACCATCATTGCCCAGGATCCGGTGCTGACCGGCGACACTCTGCGACTGGCGAATACCAGCTACTACCGCACCACATCGACGCCGATCGAGACCATCCAGCGCGCGGTGGTGATCTGCGGTACCGATGGGCTGCAATCCCTGGTCGCAACCGCCCTGATGCAGCCGGTGTTTCGCGCCACCGAAGGCAATTTTCCGCGCTTCACGGCCCTGTTGTGGGAACGCACGGCGCGCGCCTCGCGCGCGGCCGAGCTCTATGCTGCCAAGGCGCGCCGTGAGGATCGCTTCGAGGCGCAGCTGCTGACGTTGCTCAACGCGCTCGGGCCGCTGGTGGTCTACCGGGCCACGCTCGACGCCTACGCGCGCGAATTGAGCTTGAGCCCGAGCCCGGAGCTGTGCGCGATGCTGGTCGGCGTGCTCGGCCAGAAGATGTCGCTGCGGATCGCGCGGCAATGGCAGAGTTCGGATCGACTGCTGGCAGCGCTCGATCCGGCGATCGACGATGCCGAGGGCGCCCCCGACCAGGCGTTGATGCACGCCTTCTACGGCGGGGAGTTACTGGGCACGCTGTCGCTGCTCGCAAGCGAAAACGCATTGAAGCCGGAGGAGGCCATGCAGCTGGCGGTCGATGCCGGCCTGCCGGAAGGCTTGGTGGCGAGCATCTGGCAGCGCCTGCAGGCGCCCAGCTGATCGCGGCAGTTACACTTTCAGTGCTCGCCCCACACTGCGCGCGCCGCCTCCACCACCAGCTGCAGCTTCTTCAACTGCATTTCCACCGCGACGTCGTTGCCGTGCACCGTGCTCGAGAAGCCGCACTGCGGCGACAGGCACAGCTGCTCGAGCGGCATGAAGCGCGCCGCCTCATCGATCCGCCGCCGCAGCTCCTCGATCGTTTCCAGCCGGTTGAGCTTGGTGGTCACCAGCCCCAGCACCACGCGTTTGCCGGCCGGCACATGGCGCAGCGGCGCGAAGTCGCCGGAACGGGCATCGTCGTATTCCAGAAAGTAGCCGTCGACGGCCAGCTCATTGAACAGCACCCGCGCCACCGGCTCGTAGCCGCCCTCCGCCGCCCAGGAGCTGCGAAAGTTGCCGCGGCACAGATGAATGCACACCGTCATGGCCGGCCGGCCGATCGGCAATCGCCGCGTTGATCAGCCGCGCATAGGCGAGTGGCAGCTGGTCCGGATCATCCCCGCGCGAGCGCGCCGATTCGCGCTGCTTGGCATCGCACAGGTAGGCCAGGTTGGTGTCATCGAGCTGCAGATAGGTACAGCCGGCCGCGGCCAGGTCGCGGATCTCAGCGGCAAACGCCGCCGCGACGTCGGCGTAGAACGCCTCGAGCTGCGGGTAGGCCTCGCGGCTGATGGCGCCGCGTCCGCCGCGAAAGTGCAGCATGGTCGGTGACGGAATGGTGACCTTCGGCGTGCGCTCGGTCACCGAGCGCAGGAACTCGTAATCGCGCCGCTGGATCGGATGCGAATGACGCACCTTGCCGGTGACCTGCATCACCGGCGGGGCGTAGTCGATCTCACCGTCGGCCTTGCGGAACTTGACCGCTATGCCGCCCTTCTCGCCCACGCCGTCGAGCTGCTTTAAGAAATCGACATGAAAGAAGGTGCGGCGAAACTCCCCGTCGGTGATCGCCTCAAGGCCCACATCCTGCTGCAACGCGACCACCTCGCGGATCGCGCGATCCTCCACCGCGCGCAGCTGCGCGGCGGTGAGCTCGCCGCGCTGCGCCGCCTCGCGTGCGGCGAGCAGATACGCCGGCCGCAGAAAGCTGCCGACGTGATCGGCGCGAAACGGCGGCCGCGCGGGCGGGGGCTTCATCTGCGGGTTCGCACTCATCGCCACACTCCTTTTAACGCCCCCAGGCCGATCGGGGCGGCGGGTTGAAGTCGGGCGCCTCGAGCGGCTTTTCCGCCACGGGCCCGAACTGCCCCGCCTGGTCACGCATGCGCGCCGCATCGCCGATCAGCACGATATCGACATCCGAAGGCTCGGGGTAGGCGTTGTCGACCACTTGCCTGACCGACGCCGTGTCCACCCGTTCCAGTTCGCGGCCGAAGTCATCGATATGGCTGTCCGGCAGCTGATAGAGATCCAGATCCGCCAGCGCCGCGGCCCAGTCGGCGCCGGTTTCAAAGCCGAGAGGATACTGGCCCAGGATATAGCTTCTTACCGATGCGATGGCCTGGTTGCCGACGCCCTGCTGCTTGAGCGTGGATAGCGTGCCCAGTGCGGTCTCGATCGCCCGCGCCGTGCTTGACGTCTGGGTGAAGGAGCTGATGGCAAATTCGCCCGCCACCGTGCCGCGATGAAAACCCGCATGCGCCGAATAGCTCAGGCCCGACTTCACGCGCAGTGCCTGCACCAGCATTGAGCCGAAGCTGCCGCCAAAGGCGGTATTGGCGACCTCGAGCGCCGCGCGCTGCGGATAGGAGCGCGCCACCCCGACGTTACCGATCCAGAAGTAGCTCTGCTCCGAACCGGGTGCATCGATCAGCAGCACCCGCCGGCCGCGCATGCGCACCGGCGGCGTAAGCTGCGGCAGCGGCGCGCCGGCCGCACGCCAGGACGCAAAGGCGGCGGTTGCCTCACGCTGGAGCGCCGCCGGATCGAAGTCGCCGGCAAACACCAGCGTCAGGCGATCCGCGCCGAAATGATCCTGATAGAACTTGAGCACATCCGCTCGCGCGATCCTGGGCAGGCTGGTCTCACTGCCGCTCGTCGGTTTGCCATAGGGGTGGCCGGCGAACAGCAGCGCGCGAGCATAGCCGCCGATCAGGCTCTGGGGCTCGGAGTCCTTGGCCGCCTTGATGAATTCGATGCGCCGCGAGCGTAGTTTTTTAAGCTCCACCGGCTCGAAGCGCGGGCGCTGCAGCGCATCGGCCACGAGGCTCAGCAGCAGCTCGCGATCGCGCGCCAGGAACTGGCCATGCAGCAGGATCGCCTCGTGGTTGACGTCGGCATCGAAACTGCCGCCCGCCCCTTCCACCGCATCGGCAAACGCGTAGGCATCGCGAGTGCCGGCGCCCTGCGTCAGGAGCTCCGCACTCAGCGACGCCACCCCTTCGCGGCCTTCGGCATCGAGCCGGGCACCGCCGCGCACCACCGCCTCAAAGGCGATCAGCGGTACATCGTGTCGTGGAATCAGGATCAGTTTCACGCCGTTGGCGAGCGTCGCGCGCTGGTTCGGCGGAATGCGCACGCCCGCGCTGGTCGTCGGCCCGGTCTCCAGCGCAACCGTCGCCGTCACGACTCCTCCCCAGCGCAAGGCAGCAGCACGCCGATGGTGCGCTTGTCGGGGTCGAACACCTGGCGCGCAATGCGGGCCACGTCCGCGCGCGTGACGCGCTCATAAGCCTCCGGTGCCGCAAACAGCAGCCTGTAGTCGCCGCGCATCACCGCATATTCGCCCAGCAGGCGCGCCTTGCCGTCGATGGTGGACACGCCGCGCCAGAAATCCGCCGCCGCCATGTTCTTGGCGCGGCGCAGTTCCTCATCGCTGACCCCATGCTCCACGATCGCGGCGAGCTCGGCGTCCAGCGCCTGCTCGAACTTACGGGTCGATGCCCCTTCCGGCAGCGTTGCGTGAATGACGAACACATTGGCATCAAAGCCCTCCGACCAGCCGCCGCCGATCGCCACCGCGAGCTTCTTCTCCTCCACCAGGGCGCGATTGAGGCGCGAGGCATGGCCGCCCACCAGAATGGTCTGCAGCAGGTTCAGCGCCGGCTCGAGTGGATCGGAGGCTGCGATCGCGTGATAGGCGTAGTGCACCAGCGGATTCAAACCCGGCCGCTGTAGCACCAGCCGCCGCTCGCCCTGCTGCTCGGGCTCGCGCGTGCGCACCGGCGGCGCCAGCGCGCGTGCCGGCGCGGCGGCAAAATATTTCTGCGCCAGCGCGAATACCTGATCGGCATCGACCGCGCCCACCAGGATCAGCGTGCAGTTGTTGGGCGCGTAATAGCTGCGAAAGAAAGTCTGCAGGTCAGCCATGGTCCAGGACTGGATATCCGAGGGCCAGCCGATGGTCGGTATCCGGTACGGGTGTGCCAGGAACGCCGTGGCCTGCACCTGCTCCTCCAGCAGCGCCGCGTTGCTGTCCTCGATGCGTAGCCGCCGCTCCGAATACACCACCTGGCGTTCGTTCTCGACCACTTCGGGCACCAGCGCCAGGTTCGCCAGCCGATCGCTCTCGAGCTCGAACACCAGTTCCAGCGCTGCGCGTGGGAACCAGTCCTGGTACACCGTCACGTCCTGCGAGGTGTAGGCGTTGTTGCTGGCGCCCTGCGCCTCCATCAGCCGATCGAACTCGCCGCGCGGATGGCGCGCGCTGCCGTTGAACATCATGTGCTCGAAGAAGTGCGCCAGCCCGGTGGTGCCGCTGGCTTCATTGCGACTGCCGACCTGCACCCAGTTGTTGAGCACCACATTGGGAATGTTGTGGTCCGGCCAGACGATGATGTTGAGTCCATTGGCCAGCACGGCGCTACGCACCCGGGTGGCGGCATCGGCGAAGGAGCGCGGCACGGGCGCGGCCACGGCCGCCACCATCGCTTCATCGGCGGGGTTCAAACCCTGCAATTCTGTGGTCTGCATCTGGCGCTTAATGGGGACGGGAATTAAAAAAGCGCCGCAGGCTGGGGAGCCATGCGGCGCTTAAAAGCGCGAACATCAGGGAGCGTGTTCGCAAAGGTTGGGGAGAACCTTACAAACATGAGAAAGCAATCTCTGTGCCAACCATTAAAACTGATATAAATCAATAGATTGCCGACAAGCGCCAAGGAAGCGGCACCGTAAGGCCTGACAATTTACGTCAGTCGTTGACGAATCACTGACGCCCACGGCGTCAGGCGGTCACCGGTACACAGACCTGCGAGTGCTTCTTGAGCCTGGCGCACAACCCGCTCGCATCGCTGGCGGACGGCACGGCCACCCGCAGCTTGTAGACCGGTCCGCTCTTGGACTTGCCAGACACGATGTGCGGCTTGAGCGATTTCAATTCGGACGGGTATTTGGCCGCCAGCAGTTTCCACTCCGATTCCGCGCGCGCCTTGCTGTGGTAGGCGCCCAATTGCACGAAATGCTCGTGACCCCCTTTGGCACTAGCGACTTTGGCGCTCGCGACCTTGCTGCCGGCGACGCTCGCCGGCGCCTTGCCCGCACCGTGCGCGGCGGCCGGCTTTCCAGCCGCGGCCGGGGGCGCCGTCGCCGCCTGGCTCGCCGTCGTCGCAGCCCCTGCCGGCGCCGCGGTATTGTCGCTGGCCACCTTGCCGCCGGCGGCGCCCGACTGCGCGAAGTTCTCGATGCGGATGCGCGCTTCCTGTGCCCATTTGCTATCGGCGTGCTGCGCCACGAACTGCTCGTAGGCATCGCGGGTATCGGCCGCGGCCGCAGCCTGCCAGTCATGATCCTCGGCGATCTGCTGCATGCGCGCCTGCGCCTGTGCCGCGTTGGCGCTCTTCGGGTGCTGCTGCAGGAACTGCTGATAGGCCTCCGTGGTGTCGGCTGCGGTCGCGGACTTCCAGTCCGCACCCTCGCGGCTGCAGCCCGACAGCGCCAGGAGCCCTAAGGCGATGGCCATCAGACAGATTCCTGTGTTCCTCATCACATTCTCCCCGCGTCGTTAAGCCAATAATTGTAACGTGAACGACAAGCCAAATCGTCGAATTCTCGATCGCCCGAGCGGGGCGCTGTCGCTGCTGGCGAGCGGCTCGCGCGTGACCGGCGACATCGAGACCCCTGGCGCGCTGATGATCGGCTGCCACGTGCGCGGCGACGGCAACATCGGCGGCGAACTTTCTATCTCGGCCGAGGCGCACTGGGAAGGTGACGTGCATGCGCTGAGCGCCGTGGTCGCCGGCCGCATCACCGGCGCCATCGTGGTGCGCCGGAAAATTGAGATCGCGGCGAGCGCCGTCATCCGCGGCAGCGTGATCGCCGGCAGCATCGCGATGGCGCGCGGCGCGACCATCGATGGCGAGATCACCATCACCGGCGATCAGCCGCTGGTCGAATTCGAGGAAAAGCGCGCCCCTGCCGCGCCGCCGAAGACGCCATAGACGGCGCGCGCCTATAATCGGGCGCGACGCCAAAGTACGGAAATTCCGCTTGAATCACGACCGCCTGATCCATCTGGTCGCGCACCGCGGCGACGCGCGCGACTTTCCGGAAAACACCCTCCCCGCCTTCACCTCGGCGCTCGAGCAGGGCCTGCGCTTTCTCGAGCTCGACGTGCATCTGTCGGCCGACGGCGTGCCGATGGTGATCCACGATCATGACCTGATACGCACCACCGGCCGGCCCGGCTGCGTGTTCGATCTGCGCGCGCGCGAACTTGCGCAGATGGATGCCGGCGAACCCACGCGCTTTGGCGATCGCTTTCGCGGCACCCGCATTCCGATGCTCACCGACGTGCTCTCGTTGCTGGAACGGCGCCCCGAAGTCACGCTGTTCGTCGAGATCAAGCGCGCAAGTCTGGTGCGCTTCGGTCACGACCAGGTGGTGGCGCGTGTGGTGGGCGCGTTAAAGCCGGCGCGCAGCCAGTGCGTGGTGATCTCGTTCGACCTGGCGGCCGTGCACCGGGTGCGCCAGATCGGCGGGGTGCCGATCGGCTGGGTGTTGAGCCGCTACGATGCCCACACGCGCCTCAAGTTCGAAGCGCTGCAACCCGAATATCTGTTCTGCGATCACGAGGACCTGCCGCCGGGTGAGGGCGCATTGTGGCGCGGCCCGTGGCGCTGGGTGATCTACGAGGTTGAGAATCTGCCGCTGGCACAGGCACTGGCGGCGCGTGGCGCGCACTACATCGAGACCATGGCGGTGCGCGAGATGAGCGAGGCGATGCGCAAGCTGCAGCACAGCGCGCATGCCCCGCGTCCAGGCGCCTGAAAGCGCCGGACGCGACCGGCGCTGCGGCAGCGCAGCTTCAGCCGGCATTGCCGCCATGATTGGCCTCGCTGCGATACACCGCCAGCAACTCCGGTGCATTCACCTGCAGCACGGCGCTGTGCAGCGCGTCGTCGTAGCAGCGCTCCCAGCGCTGGTAGGCACCGACGTCGATGGGATCGAGCCGGCCGCAGACGCGCTGCGCCGCCTGCTGCAGCCGGCGGTACAGCAGCTGCGCACCCACCGGCTGGGACACATCCAGTCCGGCATACGCCACCTTGATGCTCGGCGGCGTGGCGGCGTGGGAGCCGGGCGTGATGCCGCCGGCGATGCCGACGGCGGTGATCGCGACGGATGCCAGGGCGGCGACGGCTGCGCCGACGCGGCTTGGAACGAAGGATTTCTGAGTGCTCATGGGGATTACTCCTTGGGTTTGCTCTGGGCGCCGGGCGCGTCGGCGCCGGCATTCATCCGGTTGGCTATAAAATAGAACAGCAGCTTGGACAGCCCGAAGGCGATCGGTATGCCGCCCCACCAGGCGGCACTGCTTCGGCCACCGTCGTGATTGGTGTAGAGCGCCACGCTGATGGCGATTCCGACCAGGAGCCATATCAGGCCGCTGCGCAGGTACGCCAGCCCCACGTGCCGTCCTTTGAGCTCCTCGCGCAACACATCCGCGGGCAGCGACTTGACATCGGAGCCGTAGAACTGCGGCGGCAGCGGCGGCAGCTCGATGCCCTTTTCGATCGCCGCCATGCGTTCGGCATGATGGGCCTGCAGGATTTCGCGCTTCTTGCGGTAATCCAGCCACAGCTTGAGCATGCCGAGCCCCAGGCCCAGCACGATGGCGATGATCGGGATCATCACCCCGAGGATCGGAACGACGCCTTCGGGGACTGAATTTGGCTCCACGGTGTAGTCCTCGTGTGAATATGGGGTAGACGTGCTTGATACCCCCGCCGCGGGCAACCGGTTTCATGAAACCGATCGGCCGCGCGCCGGGTAACAAGGGGGAGGTAAGGACTATCCATGCACAGCGCGCCGGCCGGGGAAGCGGCCCAGGATCAGGACATCCTCGCGTTGCTGCAGAGCGGCGCCGTTGACAGGGCGTTCCAGCTGACGCTGGCGCGCTATCAGGACAAGGTGTACCGCCTGTGCTGTGCGCTGTTACGCGATCCGAGCGCGGCCGAGGATGCCGCACAGGAGAGCCTGGTGCGAATCTGGAAAGCGATCGGCGGTTACGACGGGCGGGCATCGCTGTCCACCTGGATCTACACCATCACCCGCAATCGCTGCCTGACCGCGATCGAGCGGCGCCGTGACCTGGCATCGCTCAGCGACGATGCCGTCGCCGCCGAAGCGGAACTCCAGGCGCACACCGTCAGCGGCGCGGAGGATGAGCCCGCCGAGGGCTCGCAATTACTGCGCGAGCTGGTGGATGGCCTGCCCGAGCGCTACCGGCGAGCGCTGACGCTGTTCTACTATGAAGACAAGTCGGTCAGCGAGGTGGCCCGCATGCTCGGCATGCCCGAAGGCACGGTCAAGACCCACCTGTCGCGTGCCCGTGCCGCGCTGGCCGAGCAGCTGCGGCGGCGCGGCCTGTCCGACCCGGGCCACTGGCTGGAGACGAGCCCATGAACACCGATGAGTTTGAGCCGCTGGACACCGTGCTGGATGCCGCCCTGGCGCGCGCGCTGATCGCACCGGTGCTGCCGGCCGGCTTCCCGATGCGGCTGCAGGCGGCACTCTCGCGCCAGGCTTCCGGCGCCGACGAGCGGGCGCACCATCGCGCACTCGCGCAGCGCGAACAGCGAGCGCGCATGGCCGAGCTCGATGCCGACTACCTGCAGCTGCGCCGCCGTACGCTCGGCACGCTGATCGGCGGCGCGTTTGCGGCGGGAGCTGCAGTGGCAGTGGCGTTTCCGTGGCTGCAGGCAAGCTTTGGCGCCAATGGCATCTACGTGCTGGCCGGCCTGGGCGCTGTGGTCGGACTTGGCATCGGCACCGCGTCCTGGATCGGCCGCCTGCGCTGGCCGAAGCTGCTCGAGCGGCTGTGATCGACGGCTGATTACTGCGCGACGCGGTCGAAGCGCTCGAATTCCTGCAGCACGAAATAATCCGCAGCGCTCGGGCCGGCGACCCCTGCGGTAAATCCGCAGTGCCCGCCATAGCGCGTGCGCACCACGGTCAAGAGCGGCGAGGCCGCGAGCCGCACAAGATCCGCCGCCGGCACGATCGGATCGTCCTCGGCCAGAAGCACGCTCGCCGGTACGCGCAGCGTCGCGAGCCGATCGCCGGTGACCGCATAACCATTGAGATAGGCGGCCAGACTCGGAAAATCGGTGCAGGCAGCCACCAGACCCGCGGTCATGGAGCGCAGCCGCCCCAGCCGCAGCATGGCCTTGAAGTCGTGCAGCTCGGGCCAGGCGCGCTGCTTGCGGCGTAGTGAGCGCGACCAGCGGCTGACGAACGATCGATGGTAAATCGCAGGCCCCTGCTCCAGCGCGGCCAGCGTGACTTCCGGGTCGAGCACCGGCGACACCGCGACCGCACCCCTCAAGGCTTGCGGCGCGCCAGCGTCGGCCGCCACGCGCAGCATGAAGTTGCCGCCCAGTGAAAATCCGGCCAGATACAGCGGCGCGCCGGCAAACAGCTGCGCCACGGCGCGCGTGGCGCCCACCACTTCGGCCAGGCGACAGGAGTGAAAGATCTCGCGATTGAGGTGATGCGTCGCGCCGTGATCGCGCAGATTCAGCCGCACCACGTCGTAGCCGCGCGCGAGCAGCAGGCTGCCCAGGGACAGCAGATAGGTCGCCTCCGAGCTGCCTTCCCAGCCGTGCAGCAGCATCGCGACGCGACGTGCGCCGCCGCTGGCGGCGTCAAGGCTGGCGCTGGTGTGAAATGCCTGCAGCCGCACCCCGTCGCCGCAGTCGAGCAGCAGTTCCCGGGCCTCGGCGCGCAGCCGCCGTGCACGGCGGCGGATCAGCCAGGACAGCGGCCAGACACTGCCGAGCACCGTCTGCAGATGGCCGCTGCGCAGTAACCGACCGGGCTGGTAGTTCAGTGCGTGGGCTGCCAATGCACTTCGACGCGGTTGTTCGCGGCCGCGGCGCGGTTCCACTCACCTGCCGTCAGCGTGTCGCTGAGCGCCGGGTAGCTGGCGATGGTTTCCTCGGGATTACCGACGCTGATCTGCACATCGATCTTGCCGCCGGCGTTCTCGCGCGCGGTGGATACCATGTTGGCAAAGGCGACCGACTCGCGCTGGCTGGCCGAGGTATTGTCGTCGCGCGGATTGCCGACCTGCTCGCACTTTGAATAAAGCGACGCCTCGCTGGCCAGCACCGGCGTTCCAGCCGGGCCGGTCACGGTGCAGAAGCGGCCCGGGATGCTGCGGACCTGCACCGCACCGTGAAAGCCGGAAGCGGTCAGCCGCGTCAGCAGGCCCTGCACCCGCTCCAGCCGTGCGCCGGCCAGCGGCGTCTCGCCGAACGGCACCGTTTCGGCCAGCGAACTGCCGTGCGCCGGCTCGGCCGGCTCGTTGGCGTTATCGGCTTCCGGCGCCGGCACGCTGGCCGCCGCCGCGGCATCCGCTGCCTGCAGCGACTGCAGATTCTGCTGCGCATCGCTCAACTGCTGCTGCGTTTTGGCCAGCTGTTCGTTCAGCGCCTCGGCGCCGCCGCGCTGCTTGGACCACTGCAGGCCGAACAGGAACGCCGCCACCAGCGCGGCCGCGGCCAGCCACAGCTTCCAGTCCGTAGGCTGCGCGCTGCGCTCAAAGCCGGCCGCCGGCGGCGGCACCTGGTCGGCCATCAGCAAGCGCAGGTCGCTGACGACGCGGTCGGCACTGCTCTCGAGGTTCTCGGTGATGAATCTGCGCACATCGAGCATATGGTGCGCCAGCATGCCTTCCATCACCAGCCGCAGATCCGGTGGCAGCGGCGGCGCCTTGGGGCGATTGGGGCCGCGGCGCTCACTGGTGGTATCGAGCGGCGGCGCGGTGTCGAGCGGCAGCACCACCTCGCTCGGCAGCTCGTGCGCCTGGACGGTCACGATCTCGCGCTCGCGCTCCGGGGCCGGCGTGGTCTCGCCCAGCAGGTGCAGCTGTTGCAGCACCTGGGATACGTCGGCGTGCTTGATCTGCTTGGGCAGCACACCGATTGCACCCAGGGCGCGCGCCTGGCTCAGGTACAGCTCACCCTCCTGGGAGGTGTACATCATGATCGGAATGGTGGCGGTGCGAGGATTGTTCTTGATCGCCTGCACCGCCTGGAAGCCGTCCATGCCGGGCATCAGGTGATCCATGAAGATCACGTCCGGCCGCTGCACCGTCAGGTATTCAATCGCCTGCTCGGCGGTCTCGACGCCGTCGACCGCCAGCTCGTAGCGCTCCAGAATCCGCGTCAGGAATGCCCGCGCGGATTTCGAGTCATCGACCACCAGCGCGCGTCTTGCCATCATCGGCCGAGTTTAGCGCAAGCCCGCGCCCGCCGGGCTGCCCGGCGCTGTCTCTAGGCCGCGACGACCGCCGGCGTTTCCTGCTGGTGCGTGAGATCGCGATAGAGTTCCGCCAGCCGCCAGGCCATGAGGTTCGAGGCCCAGCCTTGTGCGTAGCTCTTCGCCTGCGCCGACAGGCGCGCGGCCCGTGCCGGATCCTCCAGAATGTCGGCGATCGCCTGCGCGAAAACGTCCGGCTTCTCCGGCGCGACGCGCGCGCCGCAACCCGACTGCAGGATCGATGCCGTGCCCAGGTGCGCGGTCGAGACCACCGGGCGGCCCTGCGCCAGCGCCTCGAGCAGTACCAGCCCCTGGGTTTCGGTGCGCGAGGCGAACACGAACACATCGGCCGCGGCATAGCAGTCGGCCAGTCCGCTTTCACGGTCCAGGTAGCCGATGAAGCGCACGTCGGCGCTGATCCCCAGTGCTGCCACCAATGACTGCAGGTGCTCGCGCGCCGGTCCCTCGCCGGCGATCACCAGCATCGCATCCGGGCGCGTGCGGCGCAGCGCGACGAACGCATGCAGCAGGAACTCGATGTTCTTCTCGTGCGCCACGCGCCCGACGTACAGCAACAGCGGCCGATCGGCCGGGATCCCAAAGTTGGCACGAAAGCGCGCGCCATTGCCCGGCAGGTAGCGGTCGGCCGGCAATCCGGTGGGGATCACCTGGATGCGCGTGGTCACGCCGTAATCGGTGAGCAGCACGCGCATCGGCTCGGAGGGCGCCACGATCGCGGCCAGCGGCAGCGCCTGCGAGCGCGTGAAGCTGCGTGCCAGCGCGCGGCCGAACACCCGCGGCAGCACCGGCACGTAGTGGTGCAGGTACTCCTCGAAGAACGTGTGGTAGGTCGCGATCACCGGGATGGCGCGCCGCGCGGCAAAGCGCACGCCGGCATAGTGCGCGACGAACGGGGTGTGAATGTGGACCAGGTCGAAGTGCTGCGGGTCGAGCTCGGCAAGCGCCTGGCGCAGTGCGCCGGATTTCATCCGCCGGTCCTCCGGATCGCGCGGCACGCGGCCGGATGCTACCCGGAGCACCCCGGGCTCGTCCTTGTCTGCGCCTGTGCCTTCGCCATAGCTTGGCGCCACCAGCACGGTGTCGACGCCGGCATCGCGCAGATCGGCGCGGAAGGTGCGGATCGAGGTGGAAACACCATTGACGCGCGGGAAATAGACATCCGAGATGAACAGCACCCGCATGCGCTAGAAAATATACAGCGCCGGCAGTGCCAGAGCGGCACCAATGGCGCCGCCGGCCAGTACATCGCTCGGATAGTGCAGGCCCAGCACTACGCGCGAGGCTGCGATCAGGCTGGCGAGCGGCACCAGCACCCAGGCGAGCTCGGGGAAGTTCGCCACCGCCTGCCAGGTGAATGCCACCGCATGCAGTGTGTGGCCGGACGGAAAGCTGTAACGATCCAGCGCCGGCATGGCCCGCGTGATGCCGGGATGGCGGATGAACGGCCGCTCACGCACCAGCTTGTGCTTGAGCCAGCGGTAGATCACAAGGCCGATGATGCCGGTGACCGCCATGCCGATTGCCGGGCGCAGCGCCGCGCGGCCGTAGATCAGCGGCAAGGCTGCGACCAGCGCATACCAGGCCAGGCCATCGCCCAGCCGGCTGGCGACGCGCAGCATGGTGCGCACCACCGGCCTGCCCGCGCCGCGGTTCAGGCGCCGGCACAGCCGGTACTCGGCCATGTCGAAACGGGCCATGATGAGCTGAGCTCTGGTCATGCCCACCAGAGTAGGGACGCTACCCTTCAGGCTTGTGACTGAGATGTGAAGATAAGATGACAAGTCATTGATAAATGTGACCCAATGCCCGCTTCTGGGGCGCCAATGGGCGCTTTAGTCGCGGGTGCCTACGCCCCGATCGAGCAACGCCACTGCGACCGCGAACAGCAGCCCCGACAGCGCCAGCATCAGCACGAAGGCGAACGTGACGTGCACGTCGGAGGTGCCGAGGAAGCCGTAGCGGAAGGCATTCACCATATGCAGGATCGGATTGGCGAGCGACACCTTCTGCGCCCACAGCGGCAGCATCGACACCGAATAGAACACGCCGCCGAAGTAGTTGAGCGGTGTGAGGATGAAGGTGGGAATCCAGTTCACCTGGTCGAAATTGCGGGCGAAGATCGCATTGATGAATCCGGCCAGCGAGAACACGATCGAACTGAGCAGCGCCGCCGCCACGAGCGCGCCGAGGTGCGCCACCGGCAGGCGCGTGAACACCAGCGACACGATGGTGACCACGATGCCGACCATGAAACCGCGCAGCACGCCGCCGGCGGTGTAGCCGCCGACGATGATCCAGTTGGGCAGCGGCGACACCAGCAGCTCCTCCACGTGCTTGCCGAACTTGGCGCCGAAGAACGACGACACCACGTTGGCGTACGACACCTGGATGACCTGCATCATGATCAGGCCGGGCGCGATGAACTGCTTGTAGTCGAAGCCGGCCATGGGGCCGACGCGGGCGCCGATCAGGCTGCCGAAGATCACGAAATACAGCGTCGCCGTCACCACCGCCGGCACCAGGGTCTGGCCCCAGATGCGTACGATGCGGCTGTATTCGCGAATGACGATGGTCTGAAAGCCGATCCAGCGCACGCGCCCGATCGAGGTGTCCGCGGGTGCCGGCATGGCGCTGGTGTCAAGCATTGACGCCCCGATTCTCGACCAGTCGCATGAAGATCTCCTCCAGCCGGTTCACCTTGTTGCGCATGCTCAGCACCTCGATGCCAAGCAGCGTGAGCACCGCGAACAGTTCATTCAGGCTCTGCTCCTTTGACACCTCGGCCTCGAGCGTGAAGTCGTCGATCCGCCGCAGCACGAATCCGGGCACGCTGGGGACCGTAAGCACCGCATTCCTGGTATTGAACACGAACGTCTCGGTGTGCAGCCGCAGCAGCAGGTTGGCCATGTGATCGCGCTCGACGATGTTGCCGTGGTCGATGATCGCGATGTTGCGGCACAGGTACTCGGCTTCCTCCAGGTAGTGCGTGGTCAAAATGATGGTGGTGCCGCGGGCATTGATGTCGCGCAGGAACTCCCACATCGAGCGGCGCACCTCGATGTCCACGCCGGCGGTGGGCTCGTCCAGGATCAGCAGCTGCGGCTCGTGCATCAGCGCGCGAGCAATCATCAGCCGGCGCTTCATGCCGCCGGACAGTCCGCGCGCGGCGCCGTTGCGCTTGTCCCACAGCTGCAGCTGTTTCAGGTAGCGCTCGGCGCGCCGGCGCGCCTCGGGGCGCGCGATGCCGTAGAAGCCGGCCTGGTTGACCACGATGGTCAGCGGCGACTCGAACTGATTGAAATTCAGCTCCTGCGGCACCACGCCGATGCAGGACTTGGCGCGCTCCAGGTCGCGATCGATATCGTGTTCGAACACGCTGGCGCTGCCGCCGCTCTTGTTGACCAGCGAGGTGATGATGCCGATCAGCGTGGTCTTGCCGGCGCCGTTCGGCCCCAGCAGTGCAAAGAAATCGCCCTGCTCCACATCCAGGTCGACCCCACGCAGGGCCTGGACGCCGTTCTTGTAGACCTTGGTGAGGGCGCGAGTCGAAAGAGCGAGCATGAGGCCGGGCAAGTTACCATATCGGGCCTGCCGCGCGCGCCAGCAACTGCAGCCCGCGCAGCTGCGCCTGGCGCAACAGCAACGGCTGGCCGCGGCAGGCGGCGCCGATCAGCTGGCGCCAGATATTGGGCTGCGCCTCCCAGCGCGGCACGATCCAGCCCGGCGCCAGCTCGGCCAGGGCTTCGAGGTCCGCCAGCCGGGCGTTGCCGATGCGTTCGGCCGCCAGCGCACTCATGCCGAGGATCACCCGGGCGGCCACGCGATTGCAGCGCGCCAGATGCCAGGCCAGGAGCAGCGTCCGGCGCACCAGCGCCACGCCGCCGCGGCCATGAAAGTAGCTGGCGCGTACCGGGGCATCCATGACCTGCGCTGAGAGCAGCCACTGCCAGCGCTGCGGATGCGCGAAACCGGCATCGAGCAGCAGGTAGGGACAGGCGGACAGCCGCCGCTGCGCCGTCGCATCCAGCCCCAGCCAGTCATCGCGCAGCAGCGTCACCAGCCTGGGAGCGGTGTGGACCGCGTCGCTCGCGGCCGTGGTGGTGGTGGCGGCGGCATTGGTGAGCGCGTCCGCCGCCATCTGCCGCAGGCATTCGAGCATCTGCTCGTTGACCTCGGCCACCGGACCGAGCAGCGCACCGTCCCAGGCGCCGCTCACCGGCGCCGGATGCAAATCCTCGCACATGGCATTCCTCCAGATTCGGGAGAAATATCCTGCCGCAGGCAGGCTTGGAGCTCGCGTCGATATCTGTCATATTCATACTAAATCTGTGACTAGTAACATTCCAGCCATTTCGGCCGCCCAAGGGAGACAATCATGCGCATATCGGACGATCGCTACAGCCGCGACCGCTCGCGCTTCGATGTCGCGGTGCAGTTCATCCGCCACGAAGCACGTACCCACACCATCCGTACCTGGACCGGCTTGAGCGATGACCGCATCCGCAAGCTGTATCGCTCCTACCTGTGCGAGTCGCACGGCGCGCCGCTGGCGCGCCATCGCGGCAAGTCGCCGCAGCAGGTGGCGTTTTTCACGCGCAGCGGCCGCGCGCGCCAGGAGGCGGCGCTGCTGGCGAGCCTGTGCCGCCTGCTCGGCGCCCTCCCCTATGCACCGGCACCGCAGCTGGCGCGCTCACTCGCCAGCCTTACGCGTGCGGAACTGCTGTGCCAGGCCTACGAGGCCTACCGCGGCCTGATTCCGGAGGGGCTGATTTCATTCGAGCACGCGGTGTTCCTGCTGACCACGCTGGCGCGCGGCGATGAGCTGGTGCTGGGTGCCTGCCGCGACTGCGGTGCGGCACTGATCGTCGACCGCTGGTCGCTGCGCGCACCGCGCTGTGGATTGTGCGCGGATGATTCGCCTGTCGCGCCAACACGCGGTCTGCAGGCCTTGAGATCTGATGACGGCATCACCGAACTCGCAGCCACCGACGTCCCTGCTGGAGCGCCGCTGCCAGTGGCGGGTCGACCCTGAGTGGGCGCGCGTGGCGGCGCTCGATCCATTGACCTTGCGTTCCGTGTCATAGATGGCCATTATGGCCACATGGAAAAGGCTACTATCTCGAAGCTCAAGGATAATCTGAGCGCGTATTTGCGCAAGGTCCGCGCCGGACATCCGGTCGTCATATATGATCGCAACGTCCCCATCGCGAGACTGGAGCGCATTGAGTCTGCCGGCAGCAGCTCTGACCGACTCACGCTGCTGCGCGCACAAGGGCTTACACGGCCGCCGACCCGCCCACTCTCGCCGGCACGCCTGCGCGCCGCGCTTGCCAATGCACTGCCGCGCAGTTCACGCATTTTAGAAGCGCTGCAAGCCGAGCGCGATGAAGGTCGATGAGGCGGTATCAACCTTGAAGTTTTGGGACACGTCAGCCGTTGTTTCGTTGCTGGCTCATGAGCCGACGCGAGAGCGATTGATGAGTCTGTTGGATCGGGATCCAGACGTTATTCTTTGGTGGGGAACCACCGTTGAGATTGCCTCAGCCCTTGCGCGACGCGAGCGCGACGGACTGCTGACAGCGGACGACGTTACCAGCGCCTTGGCGATTGCGCATCAGCTTGCCGACAGCTGGCATGAGATCGTGCCCTCGGACTCGGTGCGGCGCACTGCGGAGCGCTTGCTTCGGACACATCCGCTGCGCTCCGCCGATAGCCTGCAGTTGGCCGCCGCTTTAGTCGCTGCCGACCACAATCCGGAGAATTTGCAGATTGTGTGCCTGGACGCCCGGATGAGTAGTGCAGGGCGACGCGAGGGTTTCACGGTGCTGGACAGCTGATAGTTTTCATTATCGGTGGCGCAGTCGGAGTGTTCAACGGCGCGTAGGGGTCCTCCGGCGGAGTTGCCCGTGTCCGGTGCGGTCTGCAAGACTGGCCCCCAATGAGCGCCCCGTCCCAGCTGCAGCGCCGCGCCGAAGAGCGCCAGGATCCCGGCTGGGCCCAGGCGGCGCTGGCGGATCCCGACACCCGCTACCTGATATCGCGCGCCACGACGCATTTGGCGCGGCGCGAGCCGCGCACCCAGATCGCATTCCTCGGCCCCGAACACCCGCTGATCGCGGCTCTCGATCCGCAGCGCCAGGTGCTGCTGGGCTGGTTCGACGGCCGGCGCTGCGTGCTGGCGGATCTGCCCGCCGACGCCGAGCTGTCGGTGCCGGGCGCGAGCTTCGAGGAGCTGCGCTCGCTGGTGGCACAGCTGCCCGAGGGCCAGGCGCAACTGCTGGCGTACGCCCGGGCGCTGCTGATATGGCGTGCGCGCCATCGCCATTGCGGCGTGTGTGGCGCGCCGACCGCGCCGCGCAACGCCGGTCACCTGCTCGAGTGCACCAACAGCAGCTGCGGTGCCGAGTTCTTTCCGCGCATCGACCCGGCCATCATCGTGCTGGTGAGCGATGGCAGGCGCGCGCTGCTCGGGCGCCAGCGCAGCTGGGCCGCCGGCCGCTACTCGGCGCTGGCCGGCTTTGTCGAGGCCGGCGAGAGCCTGGAAGATGCGGTGGTGCGCGAGGTGTTCGAGGAGACCGGCGCCGAGGTCAGCTGGGTGCGCTATTTCGCCTCGCAGCCGTGGCCGTTTCCGGCCTCGCTGATGCTCGGTTTTCATGCGCATGCGCGCGAGACACCGGTGACGCTCGATGGTGAGCTCGAGGATGCGCGCTGGTTCGAGCTCGAGCAGCTGCGCGACGCCGATGAGGCGCTGCTGCCGCCGCCCTATACGATCGCGCGACGCTTGATCGAAACCTGGATCCAGGAGCGCACCGGCGAGCACACCTGAATCATGCCCGCTCGTGCACACCGGCGCTGGCCACCGGCAGCGTGGCTCCTGCTCGCCGTGCTGATGTCGGTGATGCGTCCGGCGATGGCGGATATCCGCATCGAGCTGGAGGGCGTGGATGGCGACCTGCGGCGCAATGTGCTGGTGCTGTTGAGCCTGGCGCGCTATGCGGATCGCGACCGGATACAGCCGGACGCGATCGGGCGGCTGTACAACCGCATCGATGACGAGGTGCGCTCGGCGCTGCGCCCCTATGGCTACTATGAACCGGTGGTCAACTCCACCCTCTCCGGCCCCGACAAGGACAAGCACTGGCACGTGAAGATCGTGATCGAGCCCGGCGTGCCGGTGCTGATCGATCGCGTGAGCGTGAAGATCGACGGGCCGGGCGCCGAGGACGAGGTGTTCAAACGCCTGACCGCCGACCCGCCGCTGCACAGCGGTGAGCGCCTGAGCCACGCCGACTACGATCAATACAAAGGCAGTCTCACGCGCGCGGCCGCCACCTACGGCTATCTCGATGCGCGCATGCTACGCAGCGAGATGCAGGTGGACCTGGCGACGCACAAAGCCAACATCGTGCTCGAGCTCGACAGCGGCGAACGCTATTTCTTCGGCGCCACCACCATCGAGCAGAACGCGGTGCGCGAAAGCCAGATTCGGCGCTTTCTGCGTTACCGCGAGGGCGAGCGCTACAACGCGCTGCTGCTGCTGCGCACCCAGTTCGCACTCGACGACAGCCAGTACTATTCCACCGTGGAGGTGGAGGCCGGCGAGCGCGACCCGGTAAGCCACACGGTGCCGATCACCATCCGTGCCAGCAACGCGCGCCGCGGCTATTCCTTCGGCGCCGGCTACGGTACCGACACCGGCCTGCGCGGCACCGTGGCCTGGACCGTGCCACGCGTCAACAGCTATGGCCATCGCTTCCGGGTGCAGATGGAGCTGTCGCAGATCGAGCAGCTGTTCGACGCGCGCTACGACATCCCATTCGGCGATCCGGCGCTGGAGAAGGGCTCGCTCGATCTGCTCGGCCAGCAGGCCGACTACGGCGAGAACGTCACCGCCTCGCAGATCGCCTTCGCCCCGAGCGTGACGCAGATCATGGGCAACTGGCAACGCATCGTGTCGACCAGTCTGGCGCATACCATCACCACCGATCCGATCGAGGGCCGACGGGTCGACAACATGGTGATTCCCAGCATCGTGTTTGCCTCGATCCCCGAAGGCTACCTGGGCGAGGCGCTGTTCAGCCGCGGCCTGTATGCACAGCTGCAGGGCTCGAGTACCGCGCTGGGCGCGCGCGCCAATTTCCTGCGCGTGGATGTACAGGGTGAGCGGGTGGTGGACTTCAATCCGCGCTGGCATCTGCTGCTGCGCTCCGAGGTCGGTGCCTCCACCGTCGGCGACATCGAGGATCTGCCCGGCCAGCTGCGTTTCTTCGCCGGCGGCGATCGCAGCGTGCGCGGTTTCGCCTACGACGATCTGTCGCCGGTCAGCGTGACGGCGCCGACCCGCAACCCGACCACCGGCGCGATCATCCCCGGCCAGCCGGCCAAGGTCGGCGGCCGCGATCTGTTGACCGCAACGGTGGAGATCGAACGCGACCTGCCGCGCAATTTCGGCGTCGCGGCCTTCTTCGACGGCGGCAACGCCATGGATCGCTTCAGCGACCCGCTGGCCTATTCGGTCGGCCTGGGGTTTCGCCTGCGGCTGCCGGTGGTGACGGTCGGCCTGGACGTGGCGCAGTCACTGCGTGCGCCGGGCTTCGATCACCTGCCCGGTCCGCGGCTGCACCTGAATATCTCCCCCAAGCTCTAACGGGCCTGGACGCCCCTGCTGGCAGTCACTGGCGATCGTTCTGCGCGACGTCGCGGATATCGGTGACCCAGGGCAGCGCTGAGCGAAACCAGATCTGGCGCGTAGGGCGTAACTCGGCGCGTTGCTTCAACGTGCCCACGCGGATGCTGTAGGCACGCGGCTGGAGCAGATCGGCCGAATAGATCTGCGTGCCGCAGTTGGCGCAGAAGCCGTGCGCGCGTTTGTTGCCGCTTTCTGCCGTCTTGACGTAGATCTTCGGCGTGCCCGATCGCAGGATGAAACTCTCTGCGGGTGCTTTTACGTTGACCCGATAGGCGGAGCCGCTGAGCACCTGGCAATCGGAGCAGTGACAGATGCGCACATCATCCGGGCTGACTTCGGCGTCAAAGCTGATCTGCCCGCAGTGGCAGCTGCCTTCGATTTTCATGTGGCTACTCCTCTATGAGCTACCGCTAGTTTATATCGGGGCAGCCCGCGCAATGCTGTCAGGCAAGCGACTGGAGCAAGCCTCTGAAGAGGTAGCTTAGTGAGTGAAGTAGCGGCGGCTCAACAGCGCCCCGACCTTCTCGTAGTGCTCGTCGAGCTGGGTCCTGGTGGTCTCCAGGAACTTCTTCAGACCCGGGTCGGTCTCGCGGCCCACCATCACCCCGACCAGATGACGCTGCTCGTTGAGCGCGTTGTAAAACATCAGTAGCGCCTCGCGCTCGAATTCGATGCCGGTCTTGCCAACCAGGGGGGCAAAGTCCTTGGCGGTGTCCTCGCCAATCGCTTTACGCTCATCGCCCTCGATCTCGGACATCGGTGTCACGTCGATGCGCATGGCCGGGTATTGCTTGGACAGCCTGCGCATGGTGTCGGCGAGCTGCTGATAAAAGCTGACCAGATCGCTGGTCACCCGCCCCATCTCCTCGGGCTTGTCCTTGAACATCAGGATCCACTTGAGCTTCGGAATCCCGTCGGCCTCCTGGTAGAGCAGGCTGTAGCCGATCGACAACTGCGCGCGTGGTGCGCTCTTGTCCGGGGGCGGCTTGGTGGCTTCAGTCTTGGTGGCTTCACTGAAGTGGCTGCACGCCGCGAGCGCCAGCAACAGCACGCTGGCAGCGAGACGCATCGGGGCCGATCGTCCGCGCGCACATGACATCACCATAAATAGCCCCCGCACCCATGGGCACCGAACCGGTGCTCTACCAAGGGTGCGGCCAAATCGCCGGGGTTGATGTCAGCGGGCGCCTATTACGCGTGCCCGAGCCGCTACATCGCGCGAATCTCCATCACCTGGATCGAGGATTGCGGGATCTGCAGGTGCGGATGCTGCGCAAACGCGCGGGCGGCGGCGTCATGATTTTCCGCCTCGATGACCGAACACAGCATGATGTCGTTCTTGGTGTCGCTGATTCCGCCTGAGGTGACGGCCTTGGTCTTGCCTCCGGCCTCGGTGCTGGTAATCATTTTTGCGTGCTCGCTCATCCAGCGTTGCCATTCGGCACGCATTTTGTCCTCAGCGGCCTTCTTTACCGCAGGATCGGTCTTGGCCCACTCCACCAGGACGTTGGGCGGAGCAAGATAGAGAACCAGGAATTTCTTCTGTGCTGACGTTGTCATGACCCCTCCGGTACGCTCGTTCGTTGGTGAATGAATCGATGGCTGCCCGTCAATCCGGGATCGCCGGCTCGACCAGCCGTGCCAGGTTACGCAGCGATTGCTGCCAACCCAGATAGCAGGCTTCCACGGGAATGACCGCGGGCAGACCCTCCTGCACGATGTTCAACTCGGTGCCGACCGACACCGGCTTCAATGTGACGGTGACCTGAATCTCCCCAGGCAGATTCGGATCGTCAAAACGGTCCGTGTAGCGCAGGCGCTGCTGCGGCACCAGCTCGAGATATTCGCCGCCGAAGGAGTGGCTGTGGCCGGTGCTGAAGTTGGTGAACGACATCTTGTAGCGGCCGCCCACCTTTGCATCCTGCTGATGGACCTTGCCGGTAAAGCCGTTCGGCGGCAGCCAGCGCGCCATCGCATCGGGTTCCAGGAAGGCTCGATAGACCTTGTCCGGCTTTGCAGCCAGCACGCGATGCAGCCGAACCGTATTGGTAGTGACCATGGCTAATGACTCCTTGCGCTCGCTGTCTCGGGCTGGGTGAACAGGGTTTTCAGGTAGCGGCGCAGGTGCGCGAGATTGTGCTCGATCACCGCCGGGCCCTGTTTTGCCTTGGCGAAGATGAAGGAACCCTGCAGCGCCGCCTGGATGAAGTACCCCACGCTCTCGGCGCTCCAACGAGCCTTTGGCGCGTAGCGCTTCTTGGCCGCCTCGATGTCGCGCGTCAGCACGGCGATATGACGGGACAGACCGCGATCGCAGGCGGCGCGGATGCCCGGGTGCGTGGCGTAGGTCTCCTGCACCAGGGTGCCCAGCAGGCAGGTGTAGTCCGGCAGTTCGCCGGTGAGGATCGCGCCGCGAAAATCCACGTAGCCGAGCAGTCGTTGCAGCGGATCTGTCGCCTTGTGATAGGGCGCGCTGGCAAAGAAGCTCTCCGTCATCGCATCCCAGTGCGCGGTGGCACTGAGCGCCAGCTCGTCCTTGCTCTTGAAGTGATGAAAGAAGCTTCCCTTGGTGACACCGGCCTCGTGGCAGATGTCCTCCACCGTGGTCGCGGCGTAGCCCTTGGCTCGGATCACCTGCAGGGCGGCGTCCAGCAGCCTGGTCTTGGAATCGTGCGTGACAGCGGTGCTCATGCTCGCGACCATACCGACTGGTTGGTATGGTGTCAACCGCCGGCTTGCCGGCGCCGTTACAGCTGCGCTGCTACGCGGGAAACGCCGTGTTTAGAGTCTCAAGATCCTGCGGCGTGAGGGCCAGCGACAGCGCCGCAGCGTTTTCCCTGACGTGCCCGGGGGAGCCGGATTCGGGAATCGCGATGACGCTGCCGCTGCGTATCACCCAGGCCAGCGCTACCGCGGCGGCCGAGCAACCGTGGATGGCGCCGATCTGCGCCAGCGTGCGGTCGGCGATGACCAGGTTGTTGTCGCCGCCGAGCGGCGAGTACGCCATCACCGGCATGTGGTTCCGATCGCACCACGGCAACAGCTCGCGCTCGATGCCACGGTTGTTGACACTGTAAGCCACCTGGTTGGTGGCACAGCGATCGCCGTGTGGAACGCGCAGCAGATCCTGCATCAGTTCCACGTTGAAATTGGAGACGCCCCAGGCGCGAATCGTTCCCGCCGCGCGCAGTTTTTCAAATGCGGCCACCACCCCGGCCAACTGCGCGCTGGCAACCGGCGAATGCAGCAGATACAGATCCAGGTAGGCGGTGCCCAGACGAGCGAGGCTGTCCGCGCAAGCGTGCGCGATGCCATGGCCGGACACCTCATTGCTCTCAACTTTGGACACCAGGAATAGGCGCTCGCGCTGACCGGCGATCACGGCTTTCAGGAATCGCTCGGAAGCGCCGGCGCCGTAGTTTCCCGACGTATCGAGCAGCGTCATGCCGAGTGATATGCCGGTGGAGAGCGCCTCCTGCTCGACCGCGAGCGGATGCCTGCCCTGGCCGAGGTGCCAGCAGCCCTGCCCAAGAGCCGGGACGGTAGCGCCGCCCGGCAGCTGCACGGTGCGCGCAGCGGGGCTGGACGCCGCGCCGGAGTCAACACCCTGTGCGACGGCTTGCCCCGCGAGCAAACCGAAGGCCGCACAGCGCGCACTGAATTGGCGTCGATTGAGCAAATGCTGGTTCACAGTGTCACCTCATTCGAGCTAGCCTAGCAAAGTCACACTCTAGAGTTAGATATCCCGGAGCGATCGCCGTCGAATCCGGGTTGCGGGCTTTGCCGGATGAAATTGCGCCACCTGATTCACCTGTTATGGATCCCCGTGCTGCTGCTCGGGCTGCTGGCGGTAGTGTATTACCTGGCGTACACGCAAAGTGGCCTGGCGGTGGTCACCTCGGCCCTCAACCGGCGCTTAGGACCGGTGACGATCCATCTGCGCGGGGTCAGCGGCACACTGGCGCGCGGCGTGCACGTGGATCAGCTGATCTTCGATCACCGGCGCGTGCATATCGAGGTGGACGACGCCGACGGCCGGCTGGCGATCCTGCCGCTGGCCTGGCGTACGGTGCGCGTGCCGGAACTGCACATGGGGCGCCTGCTGGTGCACGCGCTGCCGCGCAGCGGCGAGCTGGTGGAATGGAAGCCGCATTTCCTGCCGCCGCTGATGCACATCGATGCCGAGCACGCCGATGCGCGGCGCTGGCAACTCATCACGATCAATGGTGACGAATACGATGGCACCTCCGCCACCGCGGCCGGCATGGTGTACCCGCACATCGTGCACCTGTACTCGGCGAGCTTCGACTACAACGGCGTACACGCGCGCACCTTTGGCGAGGTGCGTGCGTTGCAGCCGATTGGCCTTTCCGGCACCTTGCATTTCGATGCCCAGCCCGCCGGTCAGCCGGCCTGGACCGTCAACGCCCGCATCAACGGCGATCTGGCGCGCCTCGCGCTCGATGCCGACGTCACCGAACCCTTCGCCGCCGCCTTTCACGGCGAGGTTCGCGATCTCACCAGCCACTGGCGCTGGCGCGGCCAGGCGCAGGTGCGGCAGTTCGAGCTGGCGGCGTGGAACGCAGGCAACGCGCTCGGCGTGATCACCGCCAGCCTTGCGCTGGAGGGCGATCACGACGGCTTTAGCGCCCAGGGCAGCGTCGATCCACCGGGCCTGCACGCAGGTCCCCTGGAAGCGGACTTCAGCGGCCGCTACAAAGCGCGCGTGCTGACGGTGTCGCGGCTGCGGCTACGCCACGCGACTTCCGGCGCCATCGCCGACGCACAGGGCAGCGTCACCCTGGCGGCCGGCGGACCGCTGCTCGATCTGCACGGCGAGTGGACCCAGTTCCGCTGGCCGCTCGCTGCAGCCGATGCGCCGCTGCACAGCGCGCGCGGCAACTACACGCTGCAGGGTCTGCGCCCCTATGCGGTTGGCGCCCAGGGTGAGTTGCGGGCCGTCGAGCTGCCGGCGCTGCAGGTGGCGCTGCACGGGCGATTTGCACCCGGTGCCTTCAGCGCCGACAGCGCCGCCATCGACGCGCTGGGTGCACACTCGCAGCTGTCCGGCGAGCTGCGCTGGGCGCCCTCGCCCTCCTGGCAGCTGCGTGGCCGCATCAGCGACCTGGATATCGCGCAGCTGCGTCCGGGCATCGCCGGACGGCTCAGTTTCGGCCTGACCGCGGCCGGGCGCGGCTACAACTCCCACAGCGATCTCGATGCCAGCTTGAGCGAGCTGTCGGGAACGCTGCGTGGCCAGCATACGTCCGGCCACGCCCAGGTCACGCACCGCGGCGGCGACTGGCTGTTCAACGATGTTCGACTGCAGCTCGGCGCCACCCACATCGAGCTCGACGGCCGCGCAGGCGCGGCGCTCGACCTGAATTTCGCGCTCGATGCGGCCGATCTGGGACTGTTTAAGGCCGGCGCGCGCGGACAGCTGCGCGCCCGCGGCAGTGTGCGCGGCGACCTGCACGATCCGACCCTGCTCGCCACTGCCCAGGGGCGCGATATCGACTGGGCGGGCGTGCAGCTCGCGTCGCTCGACGCCGGCATCGCCTTCGATCCGCACGGCTCGGGACGCGTCGATTCGAGCCTGCAGCTGCAGGGGCTGACGATCGCCAACCACAGCCTGGAGCAGCTCACGCTGCGCCTGGAAGGCACCACGGCCGAACACCGCGTGGCGCTCGATGCGCGCGGCGAGGGCCTGACGCTGGCGGCGCACGGCGGCGCGCACTACGCGGCCGGACAATGGCAGGCGCGCATTTCCAGCGCCGAGCTCGGCAATCATCAGAATCTGCACCTGAACCTCGAGGCGCCGTCACAGCTGCTGCTGTCCGCGGAGCGCCTGCAGCTGGATCAATCCTGCCTGCACGATGGACCGGCGCGGCTGTGCGCCATCGCGTCGATCGATCCGGCGCAGCGCGACGTCGAGCTGCGCGCCATCGATCTGCCGATGCGCGCGATGACTGCGGGCCTGACCAGCGGCACCGAGTACGACGGCACCCTCGGCATCACCGTCACTGCCAGCGGCAGCGGCGCCGAGCCCTGGCACGGCAACTTGAATGCCAGGCTCGCCAACGCCGCAATCCACAAGCATTTCCTCAACGGCCGCATCGAGACGCTGGATCTGGGCACCGGCACCGTCGGCGCGCAGATGAACGAACACGAACTCACCGGCGAGCTGGCGCTCGATGCCGGCGATTCCGGGCGCATCGCCGGCAAATTCAGCGCCCGCGGCTTTGAGGCCGACTGGCACGACTGGCCGCTGACCGGGGAACTGGCGCTCGATACCCATTCGCTCGGATTCGTCAGTGCCTACGTCTCGCCGATCGATCGCGCCCGCGGGCGCGTGACCGGCGAGCTGACGCTGGCCGGCTCGGCCGGTGCGCCGCGCCTGGCCGGTGAACTCAAGGTGATCGACGCACAGCTGGACGCCTATCAGATCAACCTGTCGTTGCGCGAAGTGAATTTCACCGCCCGACTCGCCGACGATACGCTGATGGTCGAAGGCGCCGCCCTGGCCGGACCCGACGGTCACGCCAGCGTCAGCGGTAATTTGCGCTGGCGGCAGGGGCTGCCCTATGGCGACCTGCACCTGGTGGGTTCGGACCTGCGGGTACTGAACATTCCCGAGGCCCGGGTCGATGCCTCACCCGATGTGGCGCTGCATCTGGAGGGGCAACGCATCGATCTGCACGGCACGGTCACGCTGCCGTACGCGCGCATCGAGCCGGCGCATCTGGCCAAGGCGGTACTGCCCTCGAGCGATGAGGTGCTGGTCGAGCACGATGTCGCGCCGCACGAGACCCTGATCAAGGTGTTCAGCGACATCACGCTGGTGCTGGGCGAGCGCGTCACGGTCAATACCCAGGGCCTGTCCGGACGCCTGTCGGGCAGCATCACCGTGAAGTCCGACGACACCGGCATCAATCGCGGCAGCGGGGAACTGAAGGTCGAGGAAGGCAAGTACCTGGCCTACGGCCGCAACCTGGAAATCGAACGCGGGCGGCTGCTGTTCAGCAACGGCTTCATCAGCGACCCGGGCCTGGACCTGCGCGCGGTGAAGAAATTTCCTGACATCACCGCCGGGATCAACGTGCGCGGCACGCTGCGCTCGCCGCGCATGACCTTTTTCTCCGACCCGGAAGTCGCGCAGTCGCAGATCGTATCGCTGCTGCTGGCCGGCGGTTCGCTCGAGAGCCTGCAGAACGCGAATGATCCGAATGCGCACGCCAACGCCGGGCGCTCCGACGCGTTGATGCAGGGCGGCGCCATCCTGGCGCAGCAGATCGGCGGCCGCTTCGACATCGAGGCCGGGGTCGAGCAGGACATGACCAACGAGACCTCGCTGGTGCTGGGCCGCTATCTGTCGCCGCGCTTGTACGTAAGCTACGGGGTCGGCCTGGTCGAGGCCATCAATACCGTGAAGATGCGCTATACCATCGGCGATCACTGGACCATAAAGACCGAGGCCGGCACGCAGCGCAGTGCCGACCTGGTGTTCACCATCGAGAAATAGCGCTGCCGGCGGGTGCGGCAGCGCTATGTGCTGACGCTTACTTCTTGCGCCGCGCCGGTTTGCGCTTCGCGCGGCGGGCCTTCCTGGCCGGCCTGCGGGCCGCTTTCTTCGCTGACTTGCGGGCCGATTTGGCAGCGCCGCTCCGACGCGCGGATTTCCGTCCCGCGGCCTTCTTGCGCGCCACCTTCCTGGCAGGCTTTTTCTTCCTCGCGGCCGCCTTTCTGGCAGCCGGCTTCTTCGCAGCCTTCTTCTTCTTCGGGGCGGCCTTCTTCGCCGCCGCTGCCGGCTTAGGCGCGGCCGGAGCTGCCGGTTTGGCAGCGGCCGGCGCAGGCTTGGGCGTCGCGGGTGGGGTCGCGGGCCTGGGGGGCGGCGGCGTCGGGGCGGCCGGCTTGGGCGCGGCTGGCGCGGCGGCTACCGGCCTGGGCGCAGCCGGCGCAGGCTTCGGTGGAGTCGGGGCGGCCGGCGCTGGCTTGGCCGCCGGCGGCGCTGCCGGCTTCGCGGCCGGCATCGAGTGCACCGCGAACATGGCGCCACTGGGATCAATGACCTGCACGATGCGCCCGCCGCCCGGCACGTCCAGCGGCCCGACGACCACCTTGCCGCCGGCGGCGGTGGCCGCGGTGGCTGCGGCATCGGCACTGGCGACTTCTGCGTACGGCAGCCAGTACGGCCGCGACGAGCGCTCCTGGTTGAGTTTGTAGATGCCGCCGCGCTGCACGCCATCGGCGCCGAAGATCAGGTACACGCCCTGCGGTCCCATATCCATGCGATGCAGCACCTGCCAGCCGAACAGCTTGCTGTAGAAGTCGAACGCGGCCTCGTAATTGCTGGTCGCCAGTTCCATCCAGGCAAAGCTGCCGCGCGGCGGCGTCGCGGGGGGTAGCGTGCCTTCGCTCGCCGGCTTGAACACCGCGAACGCGGCCCCCTGCGGGTCGCTCAGGATCGCAAAGCGGCCGATGGTCGGGATATCGTGCGCGGCGCGCTTGACGCTGCCGCCCAGGCGCTCGGCCGCCGCCACCGTCGCCTCGATATCGGCGGCGCCGATGTAGGGCAGCCATTGCGGCTTGGCGCCCGCGGCCCGCGCCTCATCCGGCACCTTCATCATTCCGGCGTAGTAGCTGCTGCCGACTCCGAACTGGGTGTAGCTCTGGTCGACGGCGGAGGGCTGCGTGTGCCAGCCGACCACCTTGGAGTAGAAGGTGGCCGCTGACGCGGTGTCCTCCGTCATCAGCTCCTGCCACACGAACCGACCGTGAAAGCTTCCCTGTGCCATGGCATTCCCCTTTTTTTGCGTGGTGCGCGTGGCGAATTTTATCGCGCCCAGATGTACCTAAAGATAACTTAAAGCGACCATCTGCCGGTAGTGCAAAAGTTGGCAACCGCGTGTGACATGCGTGCGCCGGTTAGCGCGCAGTCCAGCCGGCCTCGAGGGCACCCGCAGGTCCCCGCAGCCTCCCGGATCGCCCCCCCGATGCAGCCCCCGGCATCCGCGGCGACCCGCGCCCTTGCCAGCTCGTGCATGTTTATGCATAATTATCGATAATTTATGCACGAGCCGACATGCTGAACGACCATCACCAATTCGAACGCCGTAACGCCATCCTGCGCATCCTGCGCGGCGGGGTGGTGCATCGGCAGAGCGACCTGGCGCAGCTGCTGCGGCGCGACGGCTTCGACGTCACGCAGTCCTCGGTCAGCCGTGACCTGCGCGAACTGGGCGTGCTCAAGGCCAGCGGCCGCTATCTGGTGCCGCCGGACGAGATCTCGCGCGCCAATGGGGATTTCGGTGCGCTGGCGCCGTTCGTGCGCGCGGTGCGGCCGGCCGGCGTATCACTCACCGTCGTCAAGACCAGTATCGGCGCCGCGCAGAGCGTCGCCGTCGCGGTGGACAAAGCCGAGTGGCCGGAAGTGGTCGGCACCATTTCCGGCGACGACACCATCTTCATTGCCACCGCGGACGCGCGCGCACAGCGACGGCTGATCGAACGACTCAATACCCTGTTTCGCAGCTGAGATATCCCATGAAACCCGACGCCTCGCCTATCGTGCTGGCCTATTCCGGCGGCCTCGACACCTCGTTCCTGGTGCCCTGGGTGGCCGAGAACTATCACCGCCCCGTGATCACGGTGACCGTGGACACCGGCGGCATCGACGCCGCGGCGGCCGAGCAGCTGCGCGAGCGCTCGGCCGCACTCGGCGCCATCGCCCACTACCAGGTGGATGCGCGCGCCGACTACTTCGAGCAGGTGCTGCGCTTTCTGATCATGGGCAACGTGCGCCGCGGGGCGCTGTACCCGCTGTGTGTCGGCGCCGAGCGCGTGATGCAGGCGCAGACCGTGGCCCGCATGGCGCGCAAGCTCGGCAGCAGCATGATCGCGCACGGCTGCACCGCGGCCGGCAATGACCAGGTGCGCTTCGAAGTCGCGCTGCGCACCCTGGCCCCGGACCTGGAAGTGCTGGCACCGGTGCGCGACCGTGCCTTCAAGCGCAGCGAGGAGCTCGAGTACCTCAAGAGCCACGCGCTGCCGGTGCCGCCGACCGGCGCCGCCTACTCCATCAATCGCGGGCTGTGGGGCGTCACCATCGGCGGCAAGGAAACCCTGACCTCGGCCGGCAGCATTCCCGATGAGGCCTGGGTACTCACGCGCGATGCCTACAACAAGCTGCGCGCGCCGGAGCGCCATGTCATCCGCTTCGAGCGCGGCCGCCCGGTGGCGCTCGACGGCAAATCAATCACCGCGGTCGAACTGATCGAGCAGCTCGAGGCGCTGGCGGCGCCGTTCGGTATCGGCCGCGGCATTCATCTGGGCGACACCATCATCGGCACCAAGGGGCGGGTGGCGTTCGAGGCGCCCGCGGCCGAGACCCTGCTGGCCGCGCATCGCGAGCTGGAGAAACTGGTACTCACGCCGCGCCAGCAGCGCATCAAGGAGCTGGTGGCACAGCCCTACGGCGATCTGGTGCACGAAGGACAGCTGCTCGATCCGGTGTGCCGCGACATCGAGGCGCTGTTGCTGTCCTCGCAGGAGCGCGTCAGCGGCGAGGTGCGGGTGCTGATGCGAACCGGCTCGCTGTTCGTGGAAGGCGTGGACTCCCCCTACTCGCTGATGGCCGCCTCCAAGGGCGTGTACGGTGAAGCCGCTGGCGAGTGGACCGCGACCGATGCGCTCGGCTTCTCCAAGATCGTGGCGCTGACCGGCGTGTTCCATCGCCGCGCCGGTGAAGCCACGTCAGCCACTGGCACCACCACGCCCGCCGTCGCCGCGTCCACCAAGGCAGTGAAGCCGTGAAGACCGTCATCGTCGACAAGATCGCCTCGGTCACCCAGGCCTGCGCGCTTGGCCCGGAACTGCGCCTGTCGGACGACATCCCGGCCGAGGAAGGCGTGGTGATCGTGGCCGAGGTGCTCAACAACAAGCCCACCTACAACACCCTGGAGCTGGCCAGCGGCCGCATGGCCAAGGTCGGCAAGGGCGACATCGTGGTCGGTGCGCTTGGACCGCGGCGCGCGCTGTTCGGCTATTCCGGCCACGTGCCAAGCGTGCTCAAGCCCGGCGACATCATCCAGCTGCTCAACATCGGCGGCGTGATGGGCATCTGCGATTCGGCCACTCCCGACAAGGGCAAGCCGTTCGACGCGCGCGTACTGGGCGTGGTGCTGCAGTTTCCGTATCTGGGCGAGCGCATCGGCGTGCCGGCGCGCGTCGGCTACAAGGCGCTGGACTTCAATGCCGCCCTCGACGCGCGCGGCGTGCCGGTGGTGGCGCTGGCCGGCACCTGCATGGAAGCCGGTAAGACCGCCGCCGCCGCCGCCATCGTCGGCCGCATGCGCCACCGCGGCCTGACCGTCGATGCCTTCAAGGCCACCGGCGTGTCGTTGCGGCGTGACATCCTGGCATTCGAGGACGCCGGTGCCCGCCGCACCATGATCTTCACCGACCTGGGCGTCGTCACCACCACGGCCCGCACCGGGCCGGCGCTCACGCGCACCATGCTGAGCGAGCTTGCGGCCGGCAAGCCTGATGCGATCGTGTTCGAGCTCGGCGACGGGCTGCTCGGCACCTACGGCGTGGACGCGATCCTGGAATGCGCCGACATCCGCCGCGCGCTCACCGGCGTGGTGCTCTCGGCCAACGACCCGGTCGCGGCCTGGGGCGGCGTGAAACTGCTGCGTGAGCGCTTCCAGGTCGAGCCTTGCGTGGTCACAGGTCCTTCCACCGACAACCAGGTGGGCATCGAGATCATCCAGCAGCAGATGAAAGTCGCCGCGTTCAACGCACTGTCCGATGCCGCCGCGCTCGGCGATCACGTGATCGAAGCCATCGGCATCGCCCGCCAGGCGCGCCAGGCGGCGGCGGGCGGCGACTGATGCGCCAGGGCCGGGAAGCCAGGCGCTCGATCCCCGCCGTGGTGCTTGGCGGTACCGGCTATGTGGCCGGCGAACTGCTGCGCCTGATCGCCGGCCATCCGACCCTGACGCTCGCCGGCATCATGTCCGACAGCCGGCCGGGCGAGCCGGTGGGCGCGGCCTTCGGCCACCTGGCCACGGTGTATGCGCAGCAGACTTTCAAGTCGCAGCGTGAGATCGAGGCCATCGTCGAGCGCGAGGAGTCGACCGCCATTTTCTCGGCCGCCCCGCACGGCGCCGCCGCCGCATTGATCGATGCGCTGCTGACAAAATCCGAGGCTGCCGGCAAAAAACCGCGCGTGGTGGACATCTCGGCCGACTTTCGCTATCGCACGGCGGAAAGCTACCAGGCGGTGTACAAGCATGCGCACGGCGCCCCGGCGCGATTGCCGGCCTTCACCTGCGCGCTGCCGGAGCAGCTGCGCGAGCTTACGACGCCGCACGTGGCGCATCCGGGCTGCTTCGCCACCGCGGCACTGCTGGCGAGCGTGCCGCTCTTGGCGATGGAGCTGACGACGCCGGAACTGTTCGTCTCGGCGGTCACCGGCAGCACCGGCTCGGGCCGCAAGCCCAGCGACGGCACCCATCATCCGTTGCGCCACGGCGATCTCTACGCCTACAGCCCGCTCGCGCATCGGCATGCGCCCGAGATCGCCGCCTGCGCGCTTGGCGGCCACCGGCATCGAGCCGCAGGTCGCGTTCGTGCCGCATTCCGGGCCATTCGCACGCGGCATTCATGCCACGGTGCAGGCGACGCTGCGCACGCCGCGCGATGGCGCACGCATCCTGGGCGCGCTGCGCGAGTACTACGCCGACGCGCCGTTCGTGCAGGTCGGCGATGCGCCGCCGCGCGTCAAGGACGTCGCCAGCAGCAACTATGCACGGCTGTCCGCGGTGAGCGACGGGCGCACCGTGGCGGTGATGTGCGCCATCGATAATCTTAACAAGGGCGCGGCCGGCGGCGCGGTGCAGTGGATGAACCGCCTGTACGGCCTGCCGGAAACCGCGGGACTGACGGCGCCGGCGCCGGGCTGGACCTGAAATGTTTGCCCGCCAATCGAGTATCCACCGCTAATCGAGTATCCAGATGAATGCACGACCAAGCTCAGCGCCGGCCTCGGTGCCGGCCGGGGTGCCGGCCGGGATGCCGGATTTCCTGGCGCCCGTGTTTTCGCAGTATCCGCTGCCGGTGGTCAGCGCCGAGGGCGTGTGGCTGCACACCCGCGGCGGCGGGCGCGTGCTCGACCTGTATGGCGGCCACGCGGTGGCCGTGCTCGGTTACGGTCATCCGCTGTGGACGCGCGCGCTGAGCGAACAGGCGCGCTCGTTGAGTTTCCAGAGCAATGCGGTCCCGGTGGACGTGCGTGCCCGCGCCGCGCGGCGCCTGATCCGCTTCTCGGGCCTGGACTTCAACAGCGTGTTCTTCGTCAACAGCGGCGCCGAGGCGAACGAAAACGCCCTGAAGATGGCCTTCACCATCACGCGCCGCACGCACGTGGCCGCCATCGAGCACTCATTCCACGGCCGCACCGCCGCCGCCGGCGCCATCACCTGGGGCGCGGCCGCCAAATGGTACGGCTTTCCGCGCACGCCGTTCGATGTCAGCTTCATTCCGCGCGCTGATCACGCGGCGATCGCGGCGCAGGTGGGCGATCACACCGCGGCGGTGATCGTCGAGCCGGTGCAGGGCGTGGGCGGCGCGTTCGATCTGGGTGCGCCATTCCTTGCGGCGCTGCGCGCGCGCTGCGATGAGGTCGGTGCGCTGCTGATCTTCGATGAAGTGCAGTGCGGCATGGGCCGCGTGGGTCAGCCGTTCGCCGCCGGACTGTACGGCGTGCGCCCGGACATGATCACCACCGCCAAGGCGCTGGGCGCGGGCTTTCCGTGCGCGGCACTGCTGATGTCGCCGCCGGTCAGCGCGGCGTTGAAGCTCGATGCCCTGGGCACGACCTTCGGCGGCGGACCGATGGCGTGCGCGGTGATCGAGGCGGTGATCGAGGCCATCGAGTCCGAACATCTGCTGGACAACGTGCGCAGCATCTCGGCCCTGATACGCAGCCGCTGTCTGGTCGGCCCGGTGATCGCGCATCAGGGCGCGGGCCTGCTGGTGGGGCTGCGCACCAGTAAGCCCGCCAAGCAGGTCCACGCCGCACTGCTCGAGCGCGGCATCCTGGCCGGCACCAGCGCCGATCCGCACATTCTGCGGCTGCTGCCGCCCTTCGTGCTTGAAGCGGCCCATGTCGAGATACTGCGCGATGCGCTGCTCGACATCGGCGCTTAGAAGACCCGCCGCATGCGACGCTTCATCGACCTGGCGGATTTTTCGCGCGACGAGCTCCTGGGCCTGCTCGAGCTCTCGCGTCGCCTGGAGGCTCGCCCCGAGCCGCACGCGCTGGCCGGCAAGGTGCTCGGCCTGCTGTTCATGAATCCCTCGCTGCGCACCCTGGCATCGTTCCAGAGCGGCATGGCGCGCCTGGGCGGTGCTTCATTCGTAATCACGCCGGGAGCCGGCACCTGGCAAATCGAAACCCGTGACGGCGTGGTGATGGACGGCGCCGCAGCCGAGCACGTGCGCGAGGGCGTGCCGGTGCTGGCCTCCTATTGCGATGCGCTGGGCATTCGCTCGTTTGCCGACGGCAAGGACCTGGCCGCCGACTTGAGCGAACAGAAATTCACCGCCATGGCGCGCCTGGTGGACAAACCGCTGATCAACCTTGAATCGGCGGTCAATCACCCGTGCCAGTCGCTGGCCGACTGGAAGACGCTGGATGAGCTCGGCATTCCGCGCCATGGCAAGTTCGTGCTCAGCTGGGCCTGGCATCCGCGCGGCCTGCCGCTGGCGGTGCCGGCATCCACGGTGCACATGGCGGCGATGCGCGGCATGGAGGTTGTGGTGCTGGCGCCGGAAGGCTTCGCACTGCCCGGCGCGATCATCGACAAGGCGCAGCGCGCGGCCGCCGAGTCCGGGGGATCGCTGCGCGCCACCAGCGATCGGTGCGAAGCCTTCGAGGGCGCGCACGTGGTGTACGCCAAGGAATGGGCCGCTACCGCCGATTACGGCAATGAGGCGGCGGACGCCGCCGCGCGCCGTCCACTCAAGGACTGGTGCCTTGGCGAGCCGTGGTTTTCCGGCGCACGCGCCGACTGCCGCCTGATGCATTGCCTGCCGGTGCGGCGTAATGTCGCGCTCGCCGACAGCCTGCTGGACGGGCCGCGCAGCGTGGTGCTGCGCCAGGCCTATAACCGCCTGCCGGCGCAGATGGCCGTGCTGTATCGACTGCTCAAGCCAACGGAGTGACCCGACCGACATGATCCTGCATCGATCCGATCACGCGGCGATGATTCGCGCACTGCGCAGCGCCTCGCCCTACATCCGCCTCTACAAGGGCAAGACATTCGTGGTCAAGGCCGGCGGCGCCGTGTTCGGCGACACCGCCATGACGCGCGCGCTGATCGAGCAGATCGCGATACTGCATTACCTCGGCGTGCGCGTCGTGATGGTGCACGGCGGCGGGCCGCAGCTGACCGAACTCACCGAGGCGCTGGGCGTGCCGACGCGCATGGTGCAGGGACGGCGCATTACCGATCAGGAGTCGATCGATGCCACCTCGATGGTGCTCAACGGCCTGATCAATACCCGCATCCTCGCCATCTGCCGCGACCTGGACATCAGCGCGGTCGGCCTGTCGGGCGTCGATGCCGGGCTGATCCGTGCCCATCGGCGCCCGCCGATGCAGCTTGCCGGCCACACCGAGAGCGTCGACTTCGGTTTCGTCGGCGACATCGATTCGGTCGACGTCAGCATCATCCGCCAGCACCTGGACAACGGGCTGATGCCGGTGATCAGTCCGCTGTCGGCCGATGACAAGGGCACGCTGCTCAACATCAACGCCGACACCGTGGCCGCGGCCATCGGCGCTGCCCTGGGCGCCGAAAAGCTCATCCTGTGCACCGGCGCGCCCGGCATCCTCGAGCGCGTTGACGATCCGACGTCGATCATCTCCTACACCGACCTGGCCGGACTGGCGCGCCTGCGCGATGCCGGCAGCATCGCCGATGGCATGCTGCCCAAGACCAAGGCGATCGAGTTTGCGATTCGCGGCGGCGTGCGCCGCGTACACGTGATCTCCTACGCCGCCACCGACAGCATATTGTCCGAAGTGTTCACCAACGAGGGCACCGGCACCCTGATCGTGGCTGACGTCAACGCACTCACCCCGGCCGAACAGCTCGCATGACCCGCCTGTGGGACAAGGGCGCGCCGCTCGATGCGCGGGTACTCGCGTACACCGCCGGTGAAGACTTCGCGCTCGATGAACGCCTGGTGCGTTACGATGTGCGCGCCTCGATCGCGCATGCCCAGATGCTGCACGCGCAGCGGCTGCTGTCGGCCGCAGACCTTGCGCTGATACGCGACGCACTCACGGCGCTGGCCGAGGAGCACGAGCGCGGCGTGTGGCGGGTGGAGCTGGGCGATGAGGATGGCCATACGGCGCTCGAGCGCCGGCTGACCGAGCGCATCGGGCCGGCCGGCGGCCGCATACATCTGGGCCGCTCGCGCAACGACCAGGTGCTCACCGCGCTGCGGCTGTACCTGCGCGATGCCATCGACGAGCTCGATTCCGGCGCGCACGCGGTGATCGCGGCACTCGATCGCCTGTCGCAGCGCGAGAGCGCCACGGCGCTGCCGGGCTACACCCACATGCAGCAGGCCATGCCCAGTTCAGTCAGCCTGTGGGCCGGCGGCTACGCGGCGGAACTGAGCGACGACGCCCGCGGCATCAAGAGCGTCCACCGGCGCATCGAGAAGAATCCGCTCGGCTCGGCCGCCGGCTTCGGCACGCCCGGATTACCGCTGGATCGCGACGCGACCACGCGCGCGCTGGGCTTCGACATCACGCAGCAACCGGTGACTTCGGTGCAGCTGTCACGCGGCAAGGCCGAGGCACAGCTGTTGTTCGAACTGGCGCTGCTGATGCAGGACCTGGGCCGCATGGCGGCCGACCTGCTGCTGTTCTATACCCAGGAGTTCGCTTTCATCGAGCTGCCCGACGCCTTCACCACCGGCTCATCGATCATGCCGCAGAAGCGCAACCCCGATCTGTTCGAACTGGTGCGCGGGCGCAGCGCCACCGCGCTCGCCTGCCTGACCGAAGCGCTGTCGATCTGTGCCAAGCTGCCCTCCGGCTATCAGCGCGATCTGCAGCTATTGAAGTTTCCGCTGTTCCGCGGCATCGACATCAGCATCACAACGCTCGACATCATGGCGGCGGCACTCGACGCGCTCAAATTCCGCCCCGACCGCATCCGCCTCGACCCGTCGGTGCATGCCACCGAAGAAGCCTTTGCACTGGTGGTCAAGGAAGGCATACCCTTTCGCGAGGCCTATCAGCGGGTGGCGGCGCGCTACCCGCGCAAGGACTGATCGCAATGAACGCTGGACCGGGCACTGCCACCACTCCACCGGACGCCACCGATTTAAGGCTGCGCGGCCTGGTGGAATACACCCACTGGATGTATGGACTGCATTCGCTGTCGGTGATCACGGCGTTGTTCACCGCGCACGCGGTCGCGTTGCGCTTCGCCTTCGGTCTGCCCTCGATCATTGCCGTGGTGATGAACTACGCGCGCCGCTCGGAGACCCACGGTACCTGGCTGGAATCGCACTTTCGCTGGCAGATCCGCACTTTCTGGTACGCCTGGCTGTGGATCCTGGTGAGCCTGATCATCGCGATACCGCTGATACTGCTGGCCGGCCTCGGCTTCCTGGTGGGCCTCGTGGGTATGGGACTGGTCGGCCTGTGGGTGATCTACCGCATCGTGCGCGGCTGGCTGTCGTTACGCGATGGCAGCGCCATGCCACTGCCGCCGCCGACGCCGTGATGTCTGCGACCGCCCACAGCGGCGCGCCGCGCAGCCGCCTGGTGCTGATCGCGGCACTGATCACGCTGGTAGTTGCCGGCGGCGCGCTCAGCGCCTGCGGGCAGAAAGGGCAGCTGTACCTGCCGAGCCAGAAGAAATCCAAGGTACCGCAGGGCCAGCAACCGCAGGACGCTCAACCGCAGAACGCCCAGCCGCAGGACTCGCAGCCGCAGGACTCGCAGCCGCCCGGCACGACGCCGCCATCGTCCACTTCGCCAGCCGCCTAGGCCTCGTGGCTGCGCAGCAGGCCGGCGATGTAGGGTGCGCCGCTGCTGTCGGGAAACACGTCCCGGTCCAAGGCGCCGCTGGCAATCTGCAGGTGTTCGTGCAGCACACTCTTCATCACCGAGCGCACGTCGAGCGTGGGTTTCAGGTCGCGCTGTTGATACAGATTGCGTGCCGACAGGCCCGGCCAGTCGGTGAGCGCGCGGCCGCCGGCGACCGCACCGCCGAGCAGAAATGCGGCGCTGGCCGTGCCATGGTCGGTGCCGCGGGTGCCGTTGGCTGCCGCGGTGCGGCCGAACTCCGTGGCCAGCAACACCACGGTGCGGCCCCAGACATCGCCCAGACTCTCCTTGAGCGTGCGCAGGCTCTGATCGAGCACCGCCAGGCGCGTGCGCAGCTGTCCCTGCGCGCCGCCCTCGTTGAAATGCGTGTCCCATCCGGTGGTGTCGAATACCGCCACCGCCGGCCCGTCGTCGCGACGCAGGAAGCCGGCCGCGGTGCGCACCGTCTCGACGTAACGCCCGGCGGTCGAGCGCACCACCGGACTCATCGCCGCCGCGCCCGCGGCGCCCGTCGCGCCCGTCGCGCCCGCGCCATCACTGCCCATCGCCTGCGGCGGCGCCTGGTCGACTTCGCCGCCGGTGGCCAGCGCCTCAGCCAGCCGCCGCGCCAGCAGCGGATCGCTGGCGTAGCGATCGGCGATGCGGCGCATGGTGTCATCGTCCAGATCCGGCAGCACCGAGGGCGACCACGACGCCACCTCGGCCGAGCCGCGCAGCACCAGCGGTACGTTCTGCGCCAGCGCCACACCGCTCTCGCGGCCGCGGCGAGCCGTCGCCGGCAGGTTCACCAGCGCGCGATTCAACCAGCCGCTCTGCGTCGCGTGCGGTTGCGTCACGCCGCTCTCGAGCACGTCCTGGCCGTCGAAGTGGGAGCGCTCGCGATACGCGGTGGCCACGGCCGGCAGCACCAGCAGTTCATGCGCGCCATAGGCTTCGTGCAGGAAGCTCAGGCCGGGATTGAGGCCGAAGTAGCCGTCGAGCGCCAGCGCGCCATCGTTGGCCCCGGGTGCTGCGATCGCCAGCTCGCCGCGCAGGCGCGCGTAATCCGGATCGGCGTACGGTGGCACCGCCGACAATCCATCGAGCGCACCGCGCAGGATGATGAATACGAAGCGCGACGGGCTGGCCGCTGGCGCCGCGAAACTGTAGCGGGCCGCAAGTGCGGCGCCGCCCGCGGCCAGGCCGAGCTTGAGTAGCGAGCGTCGATTGATGGGTGCCGGATTATCGCGATTCATGTTCAGTGCCTCACCGTCGCAGGAACTCAGGCGCCGTCAGCAGCAGGGTCAACGCCTGTCCATCGTTGGCGGCGCGCGTAAGGCTCAGGCGCGTCTCCTCGCTATAGGTAGCCCCCAGCAGCTGTGGACCGAGCTCAGCGACGGCGCGCGTGCCGCCCAGCCGCTGCGCCAGCGCATCGGCAAATTCGATGCGCTTCATCAGCGCCGAAGCCCCGTCCCAGTCGTCGCTGCGATCGGCCCACCCGGCGGGTGAACCGGGAGCGAACTGGCGCTGTCCGAGCAGATCGAATGCTGCAATCGATTTCGGCCCGTCCGCGACCGGCAACTGCAGGCCGCGATAGATCGACAGCAGGTAGTCCTGCGGCGTCTTGTATTTCGCCAGCGGCGTCTGCCAGGCCTCGCCGCTCGCAACCAAAGCACGGTACACCTGCGGCAGATCCCCGCCGCTGCGCTCGAACGCCTGCGCGATGCGCGCTACCGCGGCCGGTGGCGGATCGTCGGCGATGAAGTGGCGCGCCAGCTTGGTCGCGATATGACGCGCAGTCGGCTGTGCCAGCGCCAGGTCATTCAGCACCGCGCGTCCCTGCGCCTGCTCGGTCTGATCGTAGCGGCGATGAAATACCGTCTGTGCGCCGGGCTCGTGCAGCGCCGGACGAAACATGAACAGCCCGCTCACGCCGTCCTGCATGCGTCCGGCGCCATAACCGCCGCCCAGCGACCAGCCGGTGAGTACTTTGGCGAAACTGGTGACATCGGCCTGCGTGTAGCCCGCGTCCACGCCCAGCGTATGCAGTTCCATGATCTCGCGCGCCAGGTTCTCGTTCAGTCCCAGTGTCTTCTCGCGCCGCGCCGCGCGCTGTGCCAGCACCGAATTGGGTCCGACCGAGCGCTGGTTGTCCAGGTACAGCAGCATCGCCGGATGCTGCTCGACCGCGAGCAGCAGTTCACGGAAATTGCCCAGTACATGCGGGCGTATCGCCTCGCGCTCCAGGCTCCCGGCGACACCCATGACCGCCAGCTTGTCGACCGACACCGCAAAATGATTGCTCCAGAAGTACACCAGCCGCTCCACCCACGGCCGCTCGGTCATCACCGCATTGCGCAGCCGCGCCTGCACCTCGGCGATGTAGATCGGCCGGAACAGCTGCGGCAGGCGCATGACGGCGGCCAGCGCCTCAGCCGATGACGGCACCGAAGTCGATTCCGGCTCCGCCGTGAGCTTGCCCGCTCCGGCGCGCCGCTGTGCCTGCAGCTGCTGGCGGATCACCGCCGCGTCGCTGAGAATATCGGCCGAGGGACGCAGTCCGGTTGCCGCCAGGGCCGGTGCCGGCCCGCGCAGCTGCGCCTCGAGCCAGCCGCGCGCATCGGCGCCGATAAGCTCAAGCTCGCCGGGTCGGGCGCCCAGCCCGAAGCGATTGGCGGCAACAGCAGAGGTGTAATCCAGCGACACGGTAATTCATGGCCCTTGACGCGCGGCTGCGCGTGACTCTAATGATGAGCGCGCCAGCGTGGCAGTCGTTGACCTGTTCCAGGCTGCAGGCGCATATGGGACATAATCAGACAGGAAGTCGTGCCGTGATTGACCGGGGGCTCTATTCGTACCGTGGTGCCGCATGGCTGCGCCCGCTCACGCGCGCGGCAGCAGGCGCCGTGCTGCTCGCGGGCATTGCCAGCTGTTCGCTCATTTCGATCAAGAGCCCGGAAAAGCCGTTGTCGGCGCGCGATCTGAACGCGCGGCTGCTGACGCACGAGTATTCCGCACACTTCATCGCCGCGGTGGAACAGAGCGCCGATCAGATCGCCGCCGCCAGCGCGGATCCTGCGGTACGGATGAACGCGCTGCGCTGGAAGATTGCCGCCTCGGCCAAGAGCGAGCGTGCCGCAAGCCAGGTGGTGCCGATGATGGGACTGCTCGACACCTGGGCATTGTCGGTGCAGATGCAGCAGTACCTGGCCGAGGGCGCCGGACGCGCCGTGTTCGCCGCCCAGCAACCCCTGGCCGTGTCGCTGGCGGAACAACTCGCCGCACAGGCGCAGGATCTGGCGCGGCGGCTCACCACGGCCGATGAGTTCGACCACGACCGGCGCTTCGTCGACGACTACGCGCGCGCGCATCCGATTGAAAGCCTGCAGTTCGCGCGCGCATCGATCATGGACCTGTGGTCCCAGGACAGCGGCGTTCAGGTCAGGCTGGTCGACACGCTGGGCACGGTCCCCGAGGCGCTGGCCAACGCGGGCGATCTGGTGCGCATGTACGGCGACACCGGACCGTCACAGATGACCTGGAATGCGCAGCTGGCGGTGCTCGAGTCCGGGCTGAGCGCCGGGGATCTGCAGGCCGGACTGCGGCGACTGGATGAGCACCTGGCAACGCTGTCGGGGGTGGCCGAACAGAGCCCGGCGCTGGTCAGAAGCGTGGTACGCGATGTCGATACGCGCTTCAACGCCTCCTTCGCCGAGATGATCGGCGCGCTGCACACGGAAGGCAGGACACTGTCGGGCTCCATGAGCAGCGAGCGGCAGGCCACCATGCAGGCGCTGGACGTCGAGCGTGCGGCGGTGAGCGCAGATGCCGCCCACATCGCCGGTCAGGTCATCGCCGAAGCCGGTGAGCAGGCGCGGCGCCTGCTGCATGAAGCGCTGCTCATCGTCATCGCGATGGCGCTGGTGCTGCTGGCGCTGCCGTTCGCCGCCGGCTATCTCGTGGGCCGCGCGCGTCGCGGTCCGTGAAGCGAGCCGCTGCTGCCGCTACACCGCCATCGGCTCGCGCAACCACTTCTCCGCCAGCCGCACCCACATCGAACCGCCCAGCGGCAGTAGCTCGTCGTTGAAGTCATAGCTCGGGTTGTGCAGCATGCACGGGCCGCCGCCGTGACCGCCGCTGCGATGCTGGCCATCGCCATTGCCGATCAGAAAATAGCAGCCCGGCTTCTCCAGCAGAAAGAAACTGAAGTCTTCGGCGCCCATCGTGGGTTCGAACTCCTTCACGTTGTCGGCTCCGACCAGCTCGCTCAGCGCGGCGCGCGCGAACTCGGTTTCCCTCGGATGATTGACGGTGGTCGGATAGGTGCGTTCGAATTCGAACTCGCAGCTGGCTTCGAACGCCTGGCAGGTTGCAGCGGCGATCTGCCGCATGCGCCGCTCGATCATGTCGAGCACCGGCACGGTGAAGGTGCGCACCGTACCCTGCAGTTCGCAGAAGTCCGGCACCACGTTGGTGGCCTCGCCCGCCTGGATCATGGTCACCGAGATGACGGCCGGATCGATCGGTCGCTTGTTGCGCGTGATGATGGTCTGGAACGCCTGCACCATCTGGCAGGCTACCGGCACCGGATCGACGCCGTTGTGCGGCATCGCCGCGTGCGCGCCCTTGCCGCGGATGGTGATCTTGAATTCGTTGCTGGAGGCAAACACCGGCCCGGATTTAAGCGCGAACTGGCCGACGGCAAGCCCCGGCCAGTTGTGAGCGCCGAATATGGCTTCCATCGGAAAGCGCTCGAACAGGCCATCCTTGATCATCTCGAGCGCACCGCCGCCGCCCTCCTCGGCCGGTTGGAACACCAGGTAGATGGTGCCATCGAAATCGCGGTGCGCGGACAGGTATTTGGCCGCGGCCAGCAGCATCGCGGTGTGGCCGTCGTGGCCGCAGGCGTGCATCCTGCCGCGATTGACGCTGGCGTGGGCAAACTGGTTGTGCTCGGTCATCGGCAGTGCGTCGATGTCCGCGCGCAGTCCCACGGCGCGCTTGCTGCTGCCGTTTTTGACGACGCCGACCACCCCGGTTTTCCCCAGGCCCCGATGCACCGGAATGCCCCAGGCGGTGAGGCTCGCAGCGATCAGGTCCGAGGTGCGCTGCTCCTCAAAACACAGTTCCGGATGCGCATGAATATCGCGCCGCAGGGTTTGAATCGCGGCAACGTCGGCCAGGATCGGTTCAATCAAGTTCATGTTCGAGCCTGCTACAGGTTTTGTTTCGCCCACACACCGCTGATAGGGTGCTTCGCGGTGCTCCAATGTACACCAAGGCAAATACTTCGGAAGCAGCGCGGCGCCGGTCAGGCGTCCCGCGCGCTGGGCGCACACGAGTTCTCCTGCTGCGCGGCCCTTCACCGATCACAGCAAGGATCTCCAATAGGCCTTCAGTACAGGATCGACGGCAGGTAAGCACCGGCGGGTTCGTTGTAGAGACCAGTGCTCATCAACGTCATCTGGAAGACCAGCTTCAGCTTGCAGTTCAGGCACCATTCGAAAACGTCGTGATTGCGCGTTGGTAACAGAAATCCAGGGCCAGGAAATTCTCCTGCCGCACCTATTAGAGCCTTCAAATCTTGATTTGTCCGGGCCACGGCGTGGGCAAGGAAGCCAATCGCCGTCGCATATCCGGTGATCTCTTCCAAATGTTCGACCACAGTTGCCGAGCGCGCGCGAATCGCATCGCGAAGCTCGCGATCCCGGTCAAAGCCGTGAACTTCGCGGCACAACTGGTTGCAGCTCTCAACATCTCGCTCTTCAGCCAGGCGGACATCGTAACCGCGAAACCTCGCATTGAGCTGGGGTCCTTGCAACAGCGACAGGGGTTCGCGGGTGATAAATCCGAGCTTCGTATAGAGACAAAGCGAGCGATTGTGGTAGCCCGCTTGTACCAGGCGGATCCCCACCGCTCCTTGTGCCGCTGCTCGATCGAGCACGGCACTCATCAGGCGTCTGCCGATAGTGTGGTTTTGCACATCTGGAGCGACGGAAATCGGACCGATTCCAAAAATGGGCGACCGTTCGTCCATGAAGTTGCTGCCGACAATTCTCCCGGCCTCGTCGGCGACTACGCCGTAGAATCCTGGAGCGCCGATCAGCATAGACGCGAGACCCGTCGCGGCCTCGGGAGAAGGGAAGTCTGGTGGAAAATTGTGTTGTTTCGCGAGATTTGTGAAAGCGTCATAGAGGATACGGCCACACATCGGCGCGTCGACTTTGTCCACGTCGCGAATATTCATAATCGAATCCCCCTGCCTCGCCAAAGGACCCATTGCAGCCGCGAAGCTGCGCCGTGGCATTTTGGCTTCCGATGACTCACTCCGCAGCTTTGTCGCCCAAGAACAGACACCGTTCGCACCGAGCATACCTGTAAAGCCGGCATTAACTGATCCGATGTCTACACGATACCGGCCGCCTGCGAACGGCAGGTATTGGGCGATCATTCCGAGTAAAGGGACGTTCGTGACCCGAACCCGCCCTCGGTGAGCGGCAGCAATCAGGATCTCTACTTCTCACGGCCCATGGGGGCGGCGATCTCACGAACGGCTTCGATGTCTTGCGTCGCCGGCACTGGCGGAATGAGTGCATAGAGTTCCAAGTCCGTTGGGGGACTGTGGAAGTCGCTGTAAAGGCGGGCGATATTGCGCTCCCCGACGCCCATGAGATATAGGCTTGTGACGGCATCCGAGACGCGAGCGTAGGCCTGGATGATCTGCTCTGAATTGAACGTGGAGGGATCAGTTCTCTGAAGCATATAGCTTTTTGCGCTAATGACGGCGTGGAACTCGGCCAAGGACTCCTCGCTCACCTCCGCCAGGCGGGCATAGATATCGCTGTAGGTTCGCGCCTCAGCGCGCGGCATGTACGCGAGCGCAGCGCTTTGCAGGGCGGTCCTCCATGCAAACTGGGCCGGCCAGCGATCCTGAGCCCCGTGGATCGGCCGAAGGACGCTTCCTGACCAAGAACGCGACCGTCGTGAATGTCTGCTTCCGAGTGCGCTGTTGCTCGCGCATAATGCGCGATTACCGGTCGAGATCGCCCGTGATTTCAATTAAAACGCCGTTCAATCTTCTGTGCGTGGCCCTGTTGGTCGCTGGAACCGATGCGCAATCTCAAGTACTAACCCACGGCGGCGTCGCGCCGCTGATCAAGATCCCGTCCGAGCAATGGATCGAGAAGGTCGTGGGGGACATGGACAGGCCTGGCCAACCCTTCGTGATCCGCATTCACCACGACGCAGGCTACGTCGTACTGCCGCACACGCATCCGGAAGACGAGAACATTACCGTGCTGACGGGGAGTTGGGCTCTGGGAATGGGTTCTCGCGTCAATATGGCTGAATTGGAAACCATGGAGCCGGGTGCTTTGGGATTTGTGCCAAAGAAAATGGCGCACTTCGGGTACGCGAAAGTCGAAACCGTGCTTCAGGTTCACGGGATCGGACCGTTTGTAAACCTGCCCATCGATCCGGTATTCGAACTCACGAGTATGGGCGTCCTTTCCAAACCATCGCTGCTCAAACCGGGTGTTCCGACATCCTCCAGCCCGCCCGATTGTTTCAAGCTGAAGGTTGGCGCGCACATGCAGGGCGAGCGAGGCGCAGGCGTTGTTGTCGGCGGTCTGTGTTCACCAGCAAATCAGTTCACGCAGTACTGGATCAAGAAGTCGAACGGCGAGCGGTTCTGGGCCGTCCTCGCGGATTTGAAACCCCTCCCGTAGATCGGTGAAATTACAGGGCCGCAACCGTGTCAAACTGCCGGCTCCCGATAGGCAAAACAGCTGTTAGATCGAGATTGTCGTCACAGCCGGTCTGCGATTCCCTGGGCCGCTTCCGCCGACGCTACTACGGGGAAAACCTCGAAGTCGACAATGTCGCTCCAGTTCGCCATCCACTGATCGACTAGAGCACGGTCGACTGCTTCCATGAGTTGGAAGCAGTGCTCGAACTTCTCATCCACCCAGCTCGAGAGGTACTGAAGCCCCTCGGGCGCCATGCGTCCTCGGTCGCGGAATCGACGATACACAGGCAGCGGGTCGCGATTCCTGAAGTGCTCAATAACCATATATTTCATGCCAGCGTCCGCAGTTGCACAGGACTACGAAGCCCATCTTCCCAGAAGATATTGCGCCGGGGCAATTCTAGCGCGGGGTCATCGGGCCAATATACCTTGCTTCGAGTCAAGCTCACTGCCAGCATCAGTGCTTGCCAAGAATCGATCCCGTGCATGTCTGCACGTTTTTCGTCCACGCCTTCGACGGCGACGGGATACGCCCAGGCGACATCGTTGACGCGGTACCGCTCTCCAATGCGGATACTGACACTGAACTTCTCGCTCCCATTTCGCTGTCCGTGCATGTCTCGCGCCGCTATTGCGCTAAATCCCATGGCGACACCCCTACAAAAACCGCGAGCACTTTTGACCCGGAACTGCCTTTCAACTACGTCCGCTAGTAGGCCACCCTTTGGCTTCCTCGATCGTCGCCTCAGTGCGCTATGGACGCGACACGGTCGTTAACAAATTGGCGTCGCGCGCTAACAGCCATCTGGCTCCATGCTTCCGGAAAACCGTAAGCGTATTCCCCGCTCTGGTAATAGGCTGCGCAGCGCCAGGCGGTGTCACGATGACGGTGAGATTCGTCCACATGAAAGCCCACTCACCACATATCTGGATTTCCTGGATCTCGCTCGTCCCATCAAACTGGGGTGCATCAGGGCCTGACATGGACTTGGCGGCCGCCGCGAACTCGGCCTTATGCATGACGGGCTGGCCTGGCACGAGAAAAACGGCGTCGTCCGCCATCAATGACAGGACTGTATCGACGTCGCCGGCTTTGGTTGCGGCCATCCAAACGGTAACGAGATTTCTAATTTCTCCTTCATCCGTATTCATGCCGCCAACTCCATATTGATTCCGAAGCGCATTATTTCAAACTCAAGCCTTTCGGCACAGTTTTGAGTGTCGGCTTTCTGGCGAGAATTTTAGGCTACCCGATGTCGGGTTCTGGCCGATGGCGCCGGTTGTTGGCATTTCTGAGCGAATAGCTGGCTATCCGGTCGAACAGTCCTCGGGACAAGGACTTTCTCTTCGAGCTCACTACAAATGAGTTCGCGAACTTGAAATCGCATTTCGCGACATCGAGTTGGGGTGGCCGCCGCAAACCGTGTCCGCAGGTGCGTCGCGAGCCCGGCTGGCTTATCGTGCGCCCCTATGCCGCTACCCACACGACCGGACCTGGTGCTGATCGACGGCTCGTCCTATCTGTACCGCGCATTCCATGCGCTGCCGCCGCTGACCAATTCCGCCGGCCAGCCGACCGGCGCGGTGCACGGTGTGCTGTCGATGCTGCTGAAGTTCCTGCGCGAATTCGAGCCGCCGCATATCGGTGTGGTGTTCGATGCCCCGGGCAGGACGTTTCGCGATGACCTGTTCGCCGAGTACAAGGCCAACCGGCCGCCGATGCCGGATGATCTGCGTGCGCAGACCGAACCGCTGCTCGAGGCGGTGCAGGCCCTTGGCCTGCCGTTGTTGCGTATCGATGGTGTCGAAGCCGATGACGTCATCGGTACGCTGGGCGCGCGCGCCGCCGCCGCCGGCCAGCAGGTGCTGATATCCACCGGCGACAAGGATATGGCGCAGCTGGTGAATGAGCACATCACGCTGGTGAACACCATGAGCAACACGGTGCTCGATCGTGCCGGTGTCAAAGCCAAGTTCGACGTGTTTCCGGAACAGATCATCGACTACCTGGCGCTGGTCGGTGACAGCTCGGACAACATCCCCGGCATCGACAAGGTCGGCCCCAAGACCGCCGCCAAATGGCTCAACAAATACGGCACGCTGGATGGGCTGCTGTCTCACGCCGACGAGATCGAAGGCAAGGTCGGCGACAACCTGCGCGCCGGCCTGACGACGCTGGCGCTGTCGCGACAGCTCGCCACCATCCGTTGCGATCTGGCGCTGCCGCTGGATGAGGCCGGCCTGGTGCGCCGCGCGGCCGACGTGACGCGACTGCGTGCGCTCTACCGCCGACTCGAGCTGCGCACGCTGTTGCAGCAACTGGAGACCAGCGCCGCCGTCGCGGCCGGCGCTGCGGCCGGCGCCGCGCTCGCGGCTGAGGCCATGCCTGGCGCCGGCGTCCCGGCAGCGCCGCTCGACGGCGCGGCAGCCAAGGACAGCGCTGCGAGCATCGAGCTTAGCGCGCCGGCCGATCCGGCGGCGGCGGCTCTGGCCAGCATACCGCGGCGCTACGAGACGGTGATGGACTGGGAGGCACTGTCGCGCTGGATCGACGCGCTGGGCGCCGCCGAGCTGTTTGCCTTCGACACCGAGACCACGAGCCTGGACTACATGACGACCGAGATCGTCGGCGTGTCGTTCTGCATCGAACCCGGGCATGCGGCCTATGTGCCACTGGCGCACGACTACGCCGGCGCGCCGCCGCAGCTCGATCGCCTGCAGGTGCTCGAGGCGCTGCGCCCGCTGCTGGAAGATCCCAAGCACTGCAAGGTCGGCCAGCATCTGAAGTTCGACATCCACGTGCTGCAGAACTACGGCATAGCGCTGCGCGGGCAGCGCTTCGACACGATGCTCGAGTCCTACGTGCTCAACAGCACCGCGACCCGGCACGATATGGATTCGATGGCAGCGCACCTGCTGGGCATGCGCACCATTCACTTCGAGGACGTCGCCGGCAAGGGCGCCAAGCAGATCACGTTCAACCAGGTCAGCGTGGAGAAAGCCGCGGAATACTCGGCCGAGGACGCCGACGTGACGCTGCGGCTGCACCGGGTGCTGTGGCCGCGGCTGGAACGGGTGCCGGCGCTGGCGCGCGTGTACCTGGATATCGAGCAGCCGCTGGTGCCGGTGCTGCAGCGCATGGAGCGCCACGGCGTGCTGATCGATCGCGCCATGCTGCACGCGCAGAGCGGTGAGATTGCGCTGCGGCTGCGCGAGATCGAAGCACTGGCGCATATCGAGGCCGGCGCGCCGTTCAATCTCGAATCGCCCAAACAGCTGCAGCAGATCCTGTTCGAGCGGCTGCAGCTGCCGGTGATGCGCAAGACCCCGAGCGGCACGCCATCCACCGCCGAGGATGTGCTCGAGGAGCTCGCGCTGAGTTACCCGCTGCCGCGGCTGATCCTCGAATATCGCGGCCTGGCCAAGCTGCGCTCCACCTACACCGAGCGGCTGCCGGAGCAGATCGATGCATCCACCGGGCGCGTACACACCTCCTACCACCAGGCGGTCGCCGCCACCGGCCGGTTGTCATCGACCGACCCGAACCTGCAGAACATTCCGATCCGCAGTCCAGAGGGGCGCCGTATCCGCCAGGCATTCATTGCCCCGCCCGGCCAGCGCCTGCTGGCAGCCGACTACTCGCAGATCGAATTGCGCATCATGGCGCACCTGTCGGGCGACGAGGGCCTGCTGCGCGCGTTCGCCGAGGACCGCGACATCCACCAGGCGACCGCGGCTGAAGTGTTCGGCGTGGCACTCGATCAGGTGTCCGGCGAGCAGCGCCGATCTGCCAAGGCGATCAACTTTGGTTTGATCTACGGCATGTCCGCCTTTGGCCTGGCGCGCCAGCTGGGGATCGCACGCGGCGCGGCCCAGAGTTACGTCGAGCTGTACTTTGCGCGCTATCCGGGCGTGCGGCGCTACATGGATGCCACGCGCGAGCAGGCGCGGCGCGACGGTTACGTTGAGACTGTGTTCGGCCGCAGGCTCTACCTGCCGGAGATCCGCTCGCGCAATCGCCAGCTGCAGCAGTACGCCGAGCGCAGCGCCATCAACGCGCCGATGCAAGGCACCGCCGCCGACATCATCAAGCGCGCCATGATCGAGATCGATGCCTGGTGCCAGCGCCCCGAGGTACACGCGAAGCTGTTGATGCAGGTGCACGACGAACTGGTCCTCGAGGTCGCCGAGGATTACCTCGAGCAGGCAGCCCTTGAGGTCGGCTTGCGCATGAGCAGTGCGGCGCAACTTGCGGTGCCGCTGAAGGTCGAAATCGGCACTGGCCTGAATTGGGACCAGGCGCACTAGCGATGGGCGGAAAGTGAGGCGCCGCGGTGGATAAGCGCCGCTTCGATGTCGTGGCGGCGCTACAGCAGCGCCGTCAAGTTCTTGATTTTATTTGATTCCAGGTTAAATAAATTTCACCTCGGTGCTGAAACTTTCCTGGAGTTCGGCGCCTCCAACTAAACGAGTGCAATCCACTCCCCGCTTCCCTCCCTAAAGCGGGTAAAAATCCGGCGCGTAGAGACCCGCGCCGGGTTGCTCTGGGCTCCGGTAGTCCACCCCCTAATCAGGACTACCGGGGCCTTTTTTATGTGGCGGCCACCAGCAAGTCTGGACGCAGTTCGCCGGCAAGCTCGATGACGATATCCGCCGGCAGACCGGCGCGCCTGGCGGCTTCCCGGATCGCATCGCCGCTTTTCGCTTCATACAGGCAGTAGGTTTTTCGTTTGTCGGCCGACAGGAACGAATACAGCCATTTGACGCCGGCCTGGTCGTTTATCTGCACCACCGCCGCATAGTCCGCGGCCGATGCGTTAAATGCATCGGCGAAGTTTCTCTCTATCATGAATAACGGCATGCTGATCTCCCATTCGATTCCTTCGATTACAGGGCAATTGACGTCGGTTCAGAGACTTGCAGTCCGTGCCGGATTGCGTAGGCGGCCGCCTCGGTACGGTTGGCACACTGCGTCTTGTTCAGGATGTTGCGGACGTGCGTGGCGACGGTATTGAGACTAATCGCCAGCACCAGTGATACATCCTTGTTGGTCCGCCCGAGCGCGAGCAGTCGCAGCACCTCGACTTCGCGCGCCGTGAGTTCGTCGGGAAACGTGACTCCGCGATCACGCGCGTGCAGCAAGGCGTCGATATCGAACACCAGGCGCGCCATGTCTAGTCGACGCGCCAGTTGCTCGGCCTCATGCAGCTGCTGCCGTCCCTGCCGCCGTTCTGCCTCTGACGTTCGTGTCATCAGGAACGCGCCGTAGCGAAATAGCGTCCTGGCCAGGAATGGCCAGGCGCGCATGGCGCGATTGAGCGCCAGCGCGCGATCGAAGTGCTCGCGCGCGATCTCCGGCCGGTTCGCGCAACAGGCCAGCATCCCCAGGTACAGGTCCGCAGCGCCGAAGCACACTGCGGTCGGATGGTTGCAGGTCTGTCGCGTGTACGGCAGTAACAACTGAAACAGCGTCTCGGCGCGAGCCGCATTGGCCAGGGTGCAGCAGGTCTCCGCGCAGAACACCAGGCAGGTCACGTACATATCGTCCCGACTGATTTCGCGGAAATCCTGCCCGGCGAGACGTTCAAAGATCCTTCCGGCCTCGGGCAACATCCCGGTCTCGGCGCATATGAGCATCAGACCCGGCTCCCAGATGTGCGCGGTTGCATCAGCGGCAATCTTGGTGATGTGCGGCGCCAATGCGTGCAAGCGGCCAAGGTCGCGGTTGAGCGCAAACATCTGGGCGCCATTCACCCCATCCGCATCATCGCGCCGCGTTTTCATCCCGATCTGCAACAACGCCTCGATCCGGCTTTCCAGATCCGCCCATTCACCGCGCAGCAGCGCCAGAGTCACGCGATTGGCGCCCGTATGGTATTGATGCAAGCCGAAACGCGCGGCGCTGAGAGCATCGTAGTGTCCGAGCAGCTGTTCCAGCTCCTCCAGTTGTCCGGCTTCGAAATAGTTCAGCGCCTGCCAGTGATAGGCTTCCGCCACCAGATCGACGCTGCCGGTGGTGCGGGCGATGCTGATGTATTCCTGTCCCAGCAACAGGCGGCGCTGAAGGTTCTCGGGTTTACCGCGCAGCGCCATAGCGGCGAGTACGTAGCATGCGCACTGCGCCGCGGCGTCACAGCAGCGAGCAGCCACAGCCAGGCTCTGTTCCACCAGCAGTTGAGTGCGCGAATTGTCCAGCGCGGCTCGTTGTGCGAACGCCAGTGTCGCCAGTGCCTTCGCGCGCGCAACTGAGTCGGCCTCCGGCAGCAGCGCCAATGCGCGGTCGAGCAAGGGCACGAAATGCTGTTGCTCCACATGTCTTGAAGACATTGCCAGCAGCATCAAGGCGTCCACCAGCAACTCGACTCCCAACACACGCGTCCGATTGACCGCTGCAAGCAACACTTCGATGGAACGCTGGGGATGTCCCAGCCGGTACAACGCCGAGCCTTTCAGGATGTAGGCACGGGCAAGGCGCTCGTCGGGCGGCTTGCCGCTGCGCTCCAGCATCTCAATGACATGGTCGTAATGCAGCAGGGCGTCATCGTAGGCATACATCCGCACCGCGCTGTCGGCGGCTTGCAGCGCAAAACTGACAGCCTTGTCGTTGTCGCCCATGGCGGCCGCTGCGTAGTAGTGATGTGCGATACGGCTGAGCGTGGACTCAAGCTGCGCGGCATGAATATTGACCAGCGCGTCCCCGGCCAGAGCGTGCAGGTGCAGCCGATCAACCACGGCCAGATCCTCATAGATCGTGTCGCGGATCAATGCGTGGGTGAATTGGTAGCTGCCTGGGGCCTCGGCACTCGACTGAACGATGCCCGCCCGTGCCGCCGGCTCGAGCGCGCTCAGCACCTGCTGTACCTGCTGGCCGGTGGTGGCCGCGATCTCGTGCGCACTGAATTGCCGGCCGTGCACAGCCGCGACGCCGAGCAACTCGTTGCACGCATCGGAAAGCCGCATCAAGCGTCGGCCGATGGTTTCGTGTACACCGGCGGGAATTCGTGCCGGTATGGCGCCGATTTCGCCCCCCGCGCTCTCGTCGATCAGCACCTTGATCAGTTCGATGGCGAACAGCGGATTGCCATCCGTGCGTTGATAGATCATCTTGAGCGCAGCCTCGGACAGGCTGACTTCACACAAGTGTTCGGCCACCTCGCCGATCGCGGTTCTGGAAAGTCCGGTGAGGTGCACGCGCTCGACGTCCGGATCGCGTCTCAGGCAGCCCAAGGTGCTCATCAACGGCGATTTCGCCGAGGCGTCGCTATCCCGATAGGTGCCAACAATGAGCAGTCGGCTGCGCAGCAATTCCTGGCACAGGAACTCCAGCAACGACAACGAGGGCGCGTCCGCCCAGTGCAGATTGTCCAGCACCAGGGTAATGGGGACCTGATGTGTGGCCTGGTGAAAGAACTGCCGCACGGCGTCAAAGACGCGAAAGCGCGCGATGTTCGCATCCCCCATCGCGCCGGTGGCCGAATGCGGGCGATGCGAGATATCCACCAGCTCGGGCACCAGGGCGGCGATATCGTTCGCGGCCGCACCCATCGTGAGGCGCAGCTCGTCGAGTGACGAGGCGTCCACATAGGCGCGCAGGATCTGTACCCAGGGCCAGTAGGGCGGCGCCCCGGCCTCCTCATGGCAACGCCCCGAAAGCACCAGCGCGCCCTGGTCCTCGGCCACGTCGGCGAGCGCTTCGGCGCAGCAGGTCTTGCCGATCCCGGGCTCGCCGGAAATCAGCAGCAGCTGGCGACGTCCGGCAAGCATGCGCTTGAACGCTGAGCGAAATACATCCAGTTCGCGCGCCCGCCCGACGATGAATCTGTGCGCGTTCCCGCCGCCGTTTGGGTTCAGCTTGTCGCTCACACTGCACCGATTCTAGCTTGGATAGCCACGCGGCAGCGTCATCAGAAATGGTGACGCGGCGCCGCTCGGCTTGCGATCCGGGCGCCTGCAGGCGCGGGTAACGGTACCTCATCGAATCCAATGACTCGAGCGGCGAGCGGCCCGGTCGATGCGCTCACCAATTGCTGCGATTCAAACGTGCACTTCGCGCGCCGAATATCTCCCGCGTTCGCCCTCGCACCGTGTGCACAGCGTGCGCAGGCCGAGGGTCTCTCCGGCGGCAATTTTGAATTCAAGGAGAATCGACATGAAATCACTGATCACTCTCGCGGCCGGAACGCTGGCCCTTACGGCCGGCATGGCCACAGCATTTGCCGATGTCGATATTGTTGATCACGGCGGGCAGACATCGGGGCTGTTGATTCACGACCAGAAGGCCCTGAATGCCTGTGCCGACGCTTTTATGGCCAAAATCGCTCCCGGCAGCGCCGCCAAGGCTCACGTCCGCGTGCCGCCGAGCGTGGGAAGAAGACTCCCATATTTGCGAGAAGGCATCTCCCTGGAAGTGACGATGGAAGCCCGAAACGCCGGCCAGGCGTTGCTGGCACGGTCGACCTGCGAGGTAAACTACCAAGCGAAGGTCACCCGCCTGAATACCAGCGTGCCGAATCCGTCGATGCTGGCGGGGCTGACGCCCAAGGACATCCATCTGGGGATCGTCGCTAACATGTGAAGCGGGCTGGCGGCAGATCAAGGGGCAGATAGGCGCCGCTGACGCCGCCGCGGGTCCCCTGTACAGATGTACAGGCATCGTGGACGCGCCACCTTGATCTGCCTCGGCCATCGACGTCGGCGGCGCGCCCTCAGCGAGCGCTCTGCAGCCAGCCATCGATGGTACGTCGGGCCTCGTCGATGCCAAGCCCGGCGCGGGCGGAGAACAGCTGCACGGAGCCCCGGTCCGTAAGCTGCGCCTGCGATCGCGCCAGTAGCGTGCGCGCCTCGGCGCGCTTCAACTGGTCGGATTTGGACAGCAGCACGTGCACCGGCCGCTGCATGCCCTCGGCCCAGCCCAGCAACTGCAGATCCGCTGCCATCAGGCCCCGGCGCGCATCCACCACCACCAGCAGTCCCTTCAGACATTCACGCTGCGCCAGCGCCTCGATCAGCTGCGCCCAGGCATCGCGCTCGGGCGGTGGCCCGGCGGCAAACCCGTAGCCCGGCAGGTCCACCAGCCGCTTGCCCTCCGAGAGCTGGAAGAAATTCAGCAGCCGCGTGCGGCCGGGCATTTTGCTGGTGCGCGCCAGCGCATGACGGGCCGTGATGGCATTGATGGCGCTGGATTTGCCGGCATTGGAGCGGCCGGCGATCGCGACTTCGGCGCCGCTGTCAGCCGGGAACTGGGCCGCCGCCGCCGCACTGAACAGGAACTGCGCGTTGGGATAGACGCTCACGCGGCGTGCTGTGAACTTTAAGGCTCGGGGCGCGGGCCGGGCGGCTAGTGTACAATTCTTCGATCCCTTTGCTGTGCAAAGAAAAACTGCCGTCCGACGGGAGCCGACTGCAAATGATGCTGATGATGCGCTGGGCCGGGTTGCTGCTGGCGGTGTGCCTCACCCCGATTGCGCTGGCCGAGGGTTCGGCTGAGGCAGGCGCCCCCAAGGCAGCTGCCTGCTTCGCCTGCCATGGCCCGAATGGCAACAGCGTCAACCCCCAATGGCCCAATCTTGCCGGCCAGAACGCGGCCTATATCCACGGCCAACTGCAGCATTTTCACGATAAGACGCGCATCGACGCCAGCGGCGTCATGCCGCCCATGGCCGCGGGGTTGAGCGATCAGGACATGCAGGACCTGGCGGCGTTTTTCGCGCAGCAGGTGTCCGCCGGGCTCGAGGCCGACCCGTCCTACTGGCAGGCCGGAGAACAGCTCTATCGCGGCGGCGATCGCGCACGCAATATCCCGGCCTGCATGGCCTGCCACGGGCCGGTCGGCCGCGGCAATCCGGCCGCGGGTTATCCGGTGCTGCGGGCGCAGCACGCGGTCTATACCGTCGCGCAGCTGAGCGACTACGCCGCTGACAAGCGCTACACGCGCAATGACAAGGGCGACAGCAACGGCGGTCCGAACGCCGAGATCATGCACACCATCGCCGGCCGCCTGACGCAGCAGGACATCCGCAATCTCGCCTCCTACGTCCAGGGCATGCGCTGAACACGCTTATGAAACCTACCCTTGTACTGTTGCTGCTGGTCGCGAGCCTGAGCGCCTGCGCGCGCGAGCAAAGCCCGGCGCCGACCGGCACCAATGCCGCCACCAGCGCCACTGCACCCGCGGGCGCGCCGACGCCGGCGGCCGCCGCCGCTCAGGCTGCGGCGACGGCAGCGAGCGTGAGCGATGTGGCGGTGGCTGCGAAGACGCAGCAGGAAGGGCTGGATACCGGCAAGTCCACCGACAGCGGCGAGGCGGCGCTGGAGCGGGTCGCCGCGCTGGCCCCTGAGGGCCAGCTGCCGGCCGGCAAATGGGTCGCCGGCACCAACTACAAGGTACTCTCGCCGGCGCAACCCACCGATGCCCCGCCCGGCAAGATCGAAGTCATCGAATTCTTCTGGTATGGCTGCCCGCATTGCGCTGTGCTCGAGCCGTACATCCAGAACTGGCTCAAGGACAAGCCGCCCTACATCGAATTCGTGCGCATACCGGTGATGTTCGGCGAGGTGCACCGCGCGCATGCGCGGCTGTTCTACACGCTGCAGGCACTGGGCAAGGTCGACCAGCTCAACAGCACGGTGTTCGACCAGATCCATCAACAGCGCGATCCGCTGTATGCGCCGGACGATGACAAGGGGACGCTGCAGGATCAGCTGCATTTCGCCAAGGCCAACGGCATCAGCGAGACTGATTTCATGAGCGCCTACAATTCCTTCGGCGTGCAGGCCAATCTGCAGAAAGCCGACGATCTGATGCGGCGCGACCGGATCGAGGGCGTGCCGAGCATCGTGATCGCCGGCAAGTACGAGAGCGACGTCGGCATGGCCGGCGGCCAGGCGAATCTGATCCAGCTGATCAACGACCTGGCGGCGAACGAAAAGCACCACTGACGAGCACGCGGCGCGGCAACGACGCGCCGCGATCGGAATGCCAGGTTCGCCTTGGCAGCCGTGCTTGCGGTAATCTTGCGCGCCGCGCCGCGTGCGCCCGTAGCTCAGCTGGATAGAGTGGCAGCCTCCGAAGCTGCAGGTCGTGGGTTCGAATCCCGCCGGGCGCGCCATTCCAAATAAAACCATGTGGTTGCGGGCAACGAGCGCTGGCCTGGCGGCCGCTGTCGCGCGGCCAGCCCTATCCGGTTTCACCCGGCTGGTAACTCAGTCCTGGCTCTCCGGCGGGAAATAGGTTTTCAGCGATTCCTCGGCGCGCAAGGGCTTCGAGCAGCAGCTCGGGCGGCTCGTCCCGACGCTCGTCGGTAAGCTGGAACACACCCCAGTGAATGCCGACCGCGCGCGCGGCTTCCACGTCCGCCAGGATCTGCACGGCTTCGTCGGGATCGGTGTGCTGCGCGCGCATGAACCAGCGTGGCGCATAGGCGCCGATGGGAATCAGGGCCAGATCGGGACGACCGACCCGCTGGCGCACCTCACGGAAGATGCGCCCGTTCCCATAACCGGTGTCGCCGGCAAAATAGGCGCGGCCGCCTGCGGTGCTGAGCATGAAGCCGCACCACAGCGCCATGCGCCGGTCGCGTCCGCTGCGCGATGACCAATGATAGGCCGGGACGATCGTCACCTCGCCACCGTTGCCGATGTCGATACGGTCCCACCAGTCGCCAGCCGCCACCCGCACGCCGTTGATTTTCCGCCGCAGGATCGCATCGTTCCCCAGCGGCGCCACCATGAGCGCATGGTGCTCGATGTGGAGCCGGCGCAGCGTCGCCAGATCCATATGATCGTAATGGTTGTGGCTGAGCAGTACCGCGTCGATCCGTGGCAACGACTCGAAGGCGATTCCGGGCGACCACACACGCCGCGGGCCGGCAAACGACAGCGGGCTCGCTCTTTGCGACCACACGGGATCCGTCAGGACATTCAGACCACCCGCCTGGATCAGCACGCTCGCGTGGCCCACGATGGTCACTCGCAGGGCGTCGACGCGCGCCTCGGGAACGATCTGCCGTGCTGGGACTGAGCGCGGCCACGCGGCGGCTGTTTCCTTCAGCTTCCAGCGCAGCAGGTCACCAAGGCCGCGATCGGTGTCGGGGTGATCCGGGTTGAAGAAACGCAGGCCATCGAAATGATCGCTCGGTGGCCCTGAAAAATATCGATTCACTAAGCGTATCGACCCTGAACGAAAATCTCGCGTAATACGGCACTTGGCTGCCGATGAACGATGAAACTGGCGCGGATATTACTCCAGTCAATCCCCGATCCGGTCGCAAACCGGATCTGTGTACATGGCGATTTCCAAAAATTATCGCCCGTTGTGGCGCGCCCGCGCGTAGTCTAGGATCCATCAACCCTTTGATACGCGGAGTCGAACGCGCCTGTGATTCACAGGCAGTGCGTCACCTGGAAAATATCCGCCCGACGGTGTGAATGACAACGGACCGCTCGGACAATCTTCAATAGCGAGGTTCACCGTGCACATCACCGCGCGCCTGCGTGCGCCCGTCATCGCCCTGGCTGCGGCCTGCGCCGCGGCAACGTCATTGCAGGCCTTCTCGGCCGACCAGCCGCCCGTGGCCCCGATACGCCCCGTAACCGAGAGCTACTTCGGCACCGAGGTAGTGGACAACTACCGCTACCTGGAAAACCTCGACGATCCCGAGGTGCAGGCCTGGATGAAGGCGCAGGCCGGGTACACGCGTGCAACGCTCGATCGGCTGCCGGGCCGCGCTGCACTGCTGCAGCGAATTCACGCGCTCAACAATACGGACTTGAGTCGCCGCGGCGTTATCCGGCGCGGTGAGCGCTATTTCTATCGCATCGTGGAACCCGGCGCGCAGCAGCCCAAGTTTTATTACCGCGATGGCCTCAAGGGCGAGGAACATCTGCTGCTCGATCCCGCGACGCTCGGTGCCGGCAGCAATACTCACTTTGCGCTGGATTTCTACACCCCATCGTGGGATGGGCACTACGTCGCCTACGGCATCTCCGCCGGTGGTTCGGAAGACAGCGTGCTGCACGTGCTGGAAGTGGCGAGCGGCCGGGTGCTGGATGAAGCCATCGACCGCAGTTCCAACAGCATCGTCTCCTGGCGGCCGGACAACCGATCGTTCTTCTACGATCGCTACGCCAAGCTCACCCCGCAACTGCGCGCCACCGAATCGCTCTACAACGCCCGTACCTACCTGCACACGCTGGGCACGCGCAGCAGCGGTGACGGCGATCCGGTGGTGTTCGGTCGCGGCGTAGCCGCTGCACTCGAGGTGCCGGAAGGACAGGTCACGTTCATCGAGCTGTCGCCGGATTCGCCATACGCGCTCGCGGTGGCCAATCACAACGCCGACATCAACCCGTCGACACTGTATGTAGCGCCGCTGCAGAGCGTGCGCGGCAGCGGCACGCCATGGCACAAAGTGGCCGACGTCGCCGATGGCGTGACCCAATTCGCACTGCACGGCGAGCAGCTGTATTTCCTGTCGCAGCACGGTGCACCGCGGTTTCGGTTGCTGCGCACGTCGCTGGCGCATCCCGATATTGCCCGGGCCGAGGTCATCGTCCCGCAAGGCCACGGGGTGATCAGTGGATTCGCCATTGCCGGCGATGCGCTGTACGTGCATGAGCGCGACGGCGCGGTGTCGCGGCTGCTGCGGGTGTCGTTCGACGGCAAAGACAGCCGGCCGGTGCCGCTGCCGTTCGATGGCAGCATCCAGGGACCGATTACCGACGTGCGCCAACCCGGTGCGCTGTTCGACATCCAGGGCTGGGTACAACCGGCGCGGCTGTTCACTTACGACCCAGGCAGCGGCACCACGACCGATACCGGGCTGATACCGCCCAGCAGTGTCGATGTATCGCAGCTGGAAGCGGAAGAAGTGTTCGCGCTCAGTTACGACGGCACGCGCGTCCCGCTGTCGATCCTGCATCGCAAAGGGCTGGTTCTCGACGGCAGCCATCCGACCATTCTCACCGGCTATGGCGCTTATGGTCTGTCGCTCGATCCCGGCTTCTCGCCCACGGCGCTGGCGTGGCTCGAGCGCGGCAATGTGATGGCGGTGGCGCACGTGCGCGGCGGCGGTGAGTACGGCGAGGACTGGCATCTGGCCGGGCAGAAAGCCACCAAGCTCAATACCGTGTTCGACTTCATCGCCTGCGCGCAGTATCTGGTGGACCAGCATTACACCGCGCCGAAGTATCTTGCCGGTCGGGGCGGCAGCGCCGGCGGCATCACCGTCGGTGGCGCGCTGACCTGGCGGCCGGACCTATTTGGCGTGATCCTGGATCAGGTGGGCGTATCCGACAGTCTGCGCTGGGAGCTGACACCCAACGGGCCACCGAACATTGTGGAATTCGGCTCGGTGAAGACCGAACAGGGATTTCATGATCTGTACGCGATGGGGGCGTACCTGCATGTGCACGACGGCGTGGCCTACCCGGCGGTACTGCTCGCTACCGGTGCCAACGATCCGCGGGTCGCGCCCTGGGAGAGCACCAAGATGGCGGCGCGCTTGCAGGCGGCGACCAGCAGCGGCCGGCCGGTGCTGCTGCGCATCGACTACGATGCCGGCCACGGCTTTGGCTCCAACGCCAGCCAGGGCGAGAACCAGACCGCGGACCTGTGGTCGTTCTCGCTGTGGCAGATGGGGGATCCGCAGTTTCAGCCCAAGCCCTGACTGCGCCGCGTGCCACCTGCGCCCTTCAACTCAACTGATGCGATGCCGCTCGCGCGCGGCGCGCCCCTGGCCGAACAGAAATATCGCCAGGCCGATCAGCGTCGTGGCGCTCATCAGGCTGACGATGGGCACGCTGGTCCTGGAATTGAGCACACCAACCCCCGCTGAGGCCACCGCGCCGACGCCCAGCTGCAGGAAACCGAGCATCGCGGAAGCGCTGCCGGCATTCCTGCGAAACGGCGCCATCGCGATCGCCGCCGCGTTCGGATAGGTGATCCCGGCGCACGACAGAAACAGCAGCAGCAGCACGATGGTTGCCGCCAGGCCGACACCGTGCAGCACCGCGATCAGGAACACGATCGCGACCACTGCCTGACAGTACAGCGCGATGCGGAACAGGCGCTGGTCCTGATGCCGCTGCGATAGCCAGATATTGGCCTGGTTGCCACCGATGAATCCGATCGACAGCAGCGCGAAGATGCCGCCATAGATGCGCGCACTGACGTGAAACATGTCCATGAAAATGATCGGCGAGCCGGCGACGTAGACGAACAGCCCGCAGAACGAAAACGCTCCCGCCAGCGCATAGGTGCGAAACTGCGCGTCCTGCAGGATTGCCAGGAAACTCGCGGCGATGCGTTGCGGCTTCAGGGAAATGCCCGGGTCCGGGGTGTGCCCTTCCGGCAGATAGCGCGCCACCAAGACCATGACAGCAACGGCGATGATCGCCAGCAGCAGGAATATCCAGTGCCAGCCCAGCGTCGCGGCCACGATCACCCCCACGCTCGGCGCCAGCAGCGGCGATACGCCGAGAATCAGGATCAGCATCGAGATGATTCGCGAGCTCTGCTCGACCGGGAAGAAGTCACGCACCATGGCGATCGCGGCCACCTGCGCCACGCAGCCGCCCAGTCCCTGGAGCAGCCGCAGCGCGATCAGCACCTCGACCGTGTTCGCCGCCACGCAGCCGATAGCGGCGAACACGTACAGCAGCAATCCGGCGTACAACGGGCGCTTGCGCCCGTAGCGGTCGAGTATCGGCCCGTAGAACAGCTGCCCGGCCCCCAGTCCGATAAAATAGCTGGCGATCGACATCGAGACCCGGGCCGGGTTGGTGCCAAGATCGTGTGCGATCTGCGGGATCGCCGCCAGATACAGGTCAATCGCGAATGGGGTGATGGTGCTGAGCGCACCCAGGATCAGGATGATGACGAGGTTGTTGCGCTGGGCTGGATTCAGAGGATGCTCTTTTTAAGAAGGTGCTGTTTTCAAGTGGAGGCGAATTCGAAAGCAAGAGTCAGAGTGCCGCGCCGGCCCGGTGCTGCCAGGATCCGCGCCAGGCCAATCAAGGACAAGCACACCATGAACCCTGCAACCATGCCAGACCACAAGCGCAGTTATGTCACCGACACGCAGCGCTGGGCGGCGATCGCGCGGCGCGAGCCGGATGCCGATGGAATTTTTTATTATGCGGTACGTACTACCGGGGTATTTTGCCGTCCGTCGTGCGGCGCGCGGCGCGCGTTGCGCAGCAACGTGCGTTTCTTCGATAGCGCGGCGGCGGCCGAGCGTGCCGGTTTTCGGGCCTGCAAGCGCTGCGACCCCAAAGGCGAGGGGCTGACGCGAACGCACGCAAAGCTGATGGCGCGTGCCTGCCGCCTGATCGACGGTGCCGACACCATGCCGGATCTGGCGGCCCTCGCACGCGCAGCCGGCATGAGCAAGTTTCATTTTCATCGCGTGTTCACGCGCCATATGGGCATGACACCCAAGGCCTACACGACGGCGCAGCGTGCGCAGCGCATGCGCGATCAGCTGCAGCAAAGCGACAACATCACCGGCGCGATCTATGACGCAGGTTTCGGCTCCAACGGCCGCTTCTACGCCGGCAGTGCAGCCGCACTGGGCATGACGGCCAGCAGCTATCGCGCCGGCGGCGAAGGAATAAGCATCCGGTTTGCCATCGGTGCCTGCTCGCTGGGTTCGATCCTGGTGGCCGCGACCGACAAGGGCATCTGCGCCATCCTGCTGGGGGATGACGCGGCGGCGCTGCTGCGCGATCTGGAGGACCGGTTCCCCAAGGCGCAGCTGATCGGCGGTGATAAGGAATTCGAACGGCTGCTGGCCCAGGTCGCCGGCCTGGTGGAAACACCGGCACGCAGCTTCGCGCTGCCACTGGATCTGCGCGGCACCGCTTTTCAGCATCGCGTCTGGCAGGCACTGCGCAAGATCCGTCCCGGCACCACCGTGAGCTACAGTGACATCGCGCGCCGCCTGGGACTGCCCGGGTCGGTGCGCGCAGTTGCTGGCGCCGTCGCGGCCAACATGCTGGCGGTCGCGATCCCCTGTCACCGCGTGATCCGCCGCGACGGCTCGCTCAGCGGCTATCGCTGGGGCGTGAGCCGCAAGCGCGCGCTGCTCGAGCGCGAGGCGCCGATGCGATGAACGCGACGCCGGAGCTTGCCGCCAGCGCATCGCTGCCCGAGCGCATCGCGCGGCTGTCGTGGCCACAACTGGGGAGCGATCTCGACGCCGGCGGCTTCGCGCGCGTGCCGGGATTGCTGTCGGCCAGCGAGTGCGCCGCGCTCGCGGCCGGCTACGCGCGCGCGCCGCTGTTTCGCAGCCGCATCATCATGGCGCAGCATGGTTTCGGCTGCGGTGAGTACCAGTACTACGCCTATCCGCTGCCGGCTGTGGTGCAGCAGCTGCGCAGCGGCCTGTATCCGCCACTGGCGCAAATCGCCAACCGCTGGCACGAAGAGCTGCGGCTGGCAGCGAGCTTCCCTGCCGATCATGCGGCATTCATCGAGCGCTGCCACGGCGCCGGCCAGAGGCGGCCGACACCACTGCTGCTGCGCTACACCGCCGGGGATTTCAATTGCCTGCACCAGGACCTGTACGGCGACGAGGTGTTCCCGCTGCAGCTCACGCTGCTGCTGTCCGAGCCACGCATCGACTTCCACGGCGGCGAGTTCGTACTCACCGAAGGCAAGCCGCGCGCCCAGTCGCGCGTTGAAGTGGTGCCGCTGGAGCGTGGCGATGCGATCATTTTTGCTTCCCGCCATCGCCCCGGTCGCGGCGCCCGCGGGGTGCATCGGCTGACCATGCGTCATGGCGTGAGCCGGCTGCGTGACGGCGAGCGCTATAGCCTGGGCGTTGTGTTCCACGACGCGCGATGAGCAGCCGCGCTCGCTCGCACCGCCCCGATCTGGTCACGCAATCGCTGCTGCCGCGCGCCGCGCGCGAGCACATCACAGACGCGGCGCTAGTGCTGCCGGGTGCTGCCCTGGATGCGGCACCGGCGCTGCTGGCGGCGCTGCAACCGGTGATTGCAGCCGCACCCTTGCGCCACATGCTCACACCCGGGGGCCTGCGCATGTCGGTCGCGATGACCAACTGCGGCCGGGTGGGCTGGGTCAGCGATCGGCGCGGCTATCGTTATGAGGCGCTCGATCCGGACACCGCCCGGCCATGGCCGCCGATGCCGGGGGTGCTGCGCGCCCTGGCGGAGCGCTGCGCCGCGCTGGCCGGATTCGCCGGCTTTGAACCCGATGCGTGCCTGGTCAATCGCTATGCGCCGGGCACGCGCCTGAGCCTGCATCAGGACCGCAATGAGCAGGATCTGCGCTCGCCGGTGGTGTCGGTATCGCTGGGCCTTCCGGCGCTGTTCCTGTTCGGCGGCCTGCGCCGCACCGATGGCGCGCGCCGCCTGCCGCTGGTGCATGGCGACGTCGCGGTCTGGGGTGGCGCCCAGCGCCTGGCCTTCCATGGTGTCGCGGCGCTGGCTGATGGCGAGCATCCACTCACGGGCCGTTGCCGTATCAATCTGACCTTTCGCAAGGCACTGTGATCGACCCGCAGCAAGGGTGCCGCCATAGGCTATAATTTCGCGACTACCTACTACTACGATATCGGTTGGCACCCGTGAGCAAAAAGGATTCCCAGTTCATCACCATGTTCAGTGTCGTGATCGGCATTCTGGTCGCCATCACCATCCTGTTGCTGGCCCTGGCGCGCGCGGTCGCGGGACGCACGCAGGTGGTCGACGTTTACAAGGACCCGATGTACCTGGCGAGCCTGCAGAAAAACATCCAGCCGATGACACAGGAGGCGGTCGCCGGCCAGGACAATTCGGCCATGGCGATCAAGGCGCCGGCGGGTGCGGGTCCGGCAGTGGCGGCAGCGGTGCCGAAGAACGGCGCCGAGTTGTTCCAGGCGGTGTGTACCACCTGCCACGGCACCGGCCTCGCTGGAGCACCCAAGGCGGGCGACAAGGCGGCCTGGGGACCGCGCATTGCCGAGGGCAAGGTCACTCTGTATCAGCACGCGCTCAACGGCTTCACCGGCAAGACCGGCATCATGCCGGCCAAGGGCGGTCGCACCGATCTGCCCGACGACCTGGTCAAACAGGGCGTGGACTACATGGTGTCGCTGGCGCAGTAACCGCGCGCCCGTCAGCTGCCCGGCAGCGAGCGGCGCAGCTGCATGGCTTCGGCCAGGTGCTGCGGTTCGATCAGTTCGCTGCCCGCAAGATCGGCAATGGTGCGGCCGATCGCCAGCAAGCGATGCACTCCCCGGCCCGACAATCCGAGCTGCTGGCTGCCGCGTCGTAGCAGCCGCTCGGATGCGCATGGCAGAGCGCAACAGGCCTGTAATTGCGGCACCGACAGGCGTGCACTCAGCGCGCCCGATGCCGCGAGGCGCCGCGCGCGAGCCGCCCGCACCTGCGAGGCCGGATCCGGACTTACGGCCGGGCCCGGCACTGACACCGCATGCCGCGGCGGCGGCGGCGCCAACGCGCGCACCTGATCCTCGATCGCGACCCGCGGCACTTCGATACGGATGTCCACGCGATCGAGCAGCGGCCCGGAGATGCGCTGCCGATAGCGCTCGATGCCGGCGGGAGTGCAGTGACAGGCCTGCACCGGGTCGCCCAGGTAACCGCAGGCACAGGGGTTCATCGCCGCCACCAGCTGAAACTGCGCCGGCAGCGTCAGACGCGATCCCACCCGGGCCACGGTTATGGCACCGGTCTCCATCGGCTCGCGCAGCGACTCGAGCACGCGCCGGTCGAATTCCGGCAGCTCGTCGAGGAACAGCACGCCCTGGTGCGCCAGGCTGATCTCACCGGGCAGCGCGCGTGGACCGCCGCCGACAATGGCATGCGCCGAAGCGGTGTGGTGCGGGGCGCGAAACGGACGATGCATCCAGCGGCCGGGATCGAGCTGCAAGCCGCACACGGAGGCGATCGCGGCGACCTCGAGCGCCTCAGGAGCGGCCAACGGCGGCAGCAGCAACGGCAGTCGTGCCGCGAGCATGCTCTTGCCGCTGCCCGGAGGCCCGACCATCAGGAGGCTGTGCCCGCCGGCCGCGGCGATGATCAGGGCGCGTTTGGCCTGCCATTGACCGGCCACATCGCTCAGCACGGCCGGCAGTCGCGGGGGCGCCCGATCGATGCTGGCGCCCGTTGTGCCGTCGATCGCACGCGGGCGCAATGCCGTACTCGATCCCGTCCCCGACAGCCGCGCAGCCGCCTCGCGCAGACTCGCCGCGCCGTAGGCCGCGGCGTGACCGCTCAGCGCCACTTCATCGCCATTTGCAACCGGGACGATCAGCGCATGACCGGCGTTGCCGGCATGCAGCGCGGCCAGGAACAGCCCGTTGACCGGCCTGAGCTCGCCGGCCAGCCCCAGCTCGCCATAGCACTCGAAGACGCGCGGCGGCTGCGGCACCTGGCCGCTTGCGATCAGCACACCCAAGGCGATTGGCAGGTCAAAGCGTCCGCCCTGCTTCGACAATTCCACCGGAGCCAGATTGACGGTGATGCGTCCGGCGGGGAATTCATACCCGGAGTTCAACAGCGCGGCGCGCACGCGCTCACGGCTCTCGCGTACCACCGGTGCCGGCAGTCCCACGATCGCAAACCCCGGCAGGCCGCGGCCGAGGTGCAGCTCCACCTGCACCAGCGGCGCCGCCAGGCCCAGCTGCGTGCGACTCAAGATTCGCGCCAGGCTCATCGCACCGGGCTCGTCAGCCAGCCGCGTGCGGCAATTGCAGGTAAGCGGCCTGGCTCTAGTCGCAGAGTGGCGGCAATGCTGCCTCAAGCTCGGCCAGGCGCCGCTCCAGCGTCACGATGCGCAGCTCCAGCTGATCGATGCGCGCACGCGTGCGCTCGAGTACCTTGGTCTGCACTTCGAATTCCTCGCGCGTGGTGAGATCGAGTTTGCCCAGGCTGGACTGCAGCACCGCGCGAAAATTGCTCTCGATGTCGCGCCGCATGGTGCGAGCCGCTTCGGGCAGCCCTTCGAACAGCCGCCGCGCCATCTCGTCGATGCGCAAGTTGTCCATACCCGATCCCCTTTGCCTGTTTTTGCCGCTGCCGGCACCGTTCACGCTACGCTTTGCCCCGAAACCGCACACCCCTTAACATCATGCTATCCATAATGGTGCGCGTCCGGGCCTGGCCACTGGCACAAGCCGCGGATTTGCCCAGTTTTGACCGTGGCACAGTTTCTGCACCGTCGCTCCAGCGGGCATTCATGGACCAGACCAAGAATACGCGCAGCGGGATCTCCACGGCACTCCGGATTCGGGGTTCGATCATTGCGAAATGCACGTCATGAAAATGATCACTGCGGTCGTGCGGCCATTCAAGCTGGACGAGCTGCGGCAAGCCATCGCTCAGCTGGGTGTCCAGGGTGTCACCGTGACCGAGGTGTACGAAGCTCAATTCGGACCACGAGCCAAAGTCGAAATCGCGGTGGATGATGCCATCGTCGAACCGGTACTCGAGGCCATTGCCAATGTGTCGCGCACCGGCCGTACCGGTGACGGGCGCATATTCGTCGGCGAACTTGAACAGGCGATCCGGATCCGCACCGGGGAAACCGGCACCGCAGCCACCTAAAATACTGGGAGTCGCAAGTCATGCGCATGGAACCAACGCTCCGCAGGGACGCTGAAAAATATCATTGCTCAGCAGCCCGCCCGCTCGCCGCAGCGCTCGCGGTGCTGCTGCTGGGGGTGGCGGTGAGCTCGGCGAGCCTGCCGGTGGTGGCCGATGAGGCAACCCCGGCCGCCGCTACCGCCGCCGCCGCGGCGCCCGCCGCTGCCGCCAGTGGCGATGCGGCCGCCCCTGCCGCTGCCGCCCCCGCGGCGGCGGCCCCGACCGAGCCCTACCTGGCCAAGTTCACCGACATCAACTCCGGCGACACCGCCTGGATGCTCACCTCCACCGCCCTGGTGCTGATGATGACCATCCCGGGACTGGCGCTGTTCTACGCCGGCATGGTGCGCAAGAAGAACATTCTGGCCACCTTGATGCAAAGCTTTGCCATCACCTGTCTGGTGACCATCCTGTGGTGGGTGATCGGCTATTCGATCGCCTTCACCCCGGGCAGCACCCCGTACCTGGGCGGCTTCAGCCGCGCCTTCTTCAACGGGGTGGTGTACATGCACGATGATATGAAGGTGTCGGTCTCGCACCTGGGGGTCACCATCCCCGAGACCGTGTATGCGATGTTCCAGGCCACCTTCGCCATCATTACCCCGGCTCTGATCTGCGGCTCGTTTGCCGAGCGCATGAAGTTCTCGGCCATGATGTGGTTCATGGGGATATGGCTGCTGGTGGTGTACTGCCCGGTGGCGCACTGGATGTGGGAGCCCTCGGGCTGGTTTGCCGCCACCCAACTGGACTTCGCCGGCGGCACGGTGGTGCACATCAATGCCGGTATTGCAGGTCTTGCCACCGCCCTGATGCTCGGCAAGCGCCAGGGGCTGGGCAAGGAGTCGATGGCCCCCTATAACCTTACCCTCACGGTGATCGGGGCATCGCTGCTGTGGGTGGGCTGGTTTGGCTTTAACGCCGGCTCCGCGGTGGCCTCGGACGGGCGGGCGGGCATGGCCTTTGCCGCCACCCACATCGCCACCGCGGCGGCCGCTCTGGCCTGGATGTTCACCGAGTGGCTGGTGAAGGGTAAGCCCAGTGTGCTGGGCATCTGCTCAGGGGCGGTCGCGGGCCTGGTGGCCATCACCCCGGCCTCGGGCTTTGTGGGCCCGGACTCCGCCGTGATCATCGGGGTGGCTGCCGGGGTGATCTGCTTTTTCTCCTCCACCACCGTCAAGCGCGCCTTTGGCTACGACGACTCGCTCGATGCCTTCGGGGTGCACTGCATCGGGGGTATCGTCGGGGCGCTGCTCACCGGGGCTCTGGTGAGCAAGGAGATCAGCGGCTCCACCGGCAGCGTACTGCTGCAGCTCAAGGGCGTGACCGCCACGCTGGTGTGGAGCTTCGTGATGAGCATCATCATCCTCAAGCTGATCGACCTGACGATCGGCATACGGGTGACTGCCGATGAGGAGCGCGAAGGCCTCGATATCTCGCAACACGGCGAAAGCATCGAATAATCATCGAATAATTGGAGCGCCCCGGCGGCCCGGAAAGCCTGGATTTGACCGCGCGGGGCCATCCGCTATTGAATGTGACACAGTTCACCCCACAGCCGTGAAGGATGGGCTGATACTCGCATTCGAAAGGTGGAGAGCCAAGCCATGCATCGTGCTATCGCGATTGCCATTCTCATGGGGCTGCCGCTATCCGCGGCAGTAGCCGACGTATACCGATCAGTCGATGCCCAGGGTCACGTGCAGTACAGCGACACGCCCACCCCGGGGGCGCAGCTGGTCCGTCTGGATAACCGGCGTACGCCGACGCCGTCGCTGTCCGCCCCGTCGGCCAGTGCCGGCACCAAGTCGTCCACGGCCGTCCAGAGTGGCGACCAGATCCATCAGCAGCTCGAACAGGAAGCCACGGCGCGCTCGGTGCAGAACCAGGTCGCCCAGACGCGCGCCGAGCAGTGCAAGAAGGCCACGGATATCTACAACCAGTCGGTGCAGGCGCGCCGCATTTATACGACCGGCCCGGACGGCGAGCGCCAGTACCTGTCCGATGACGACGCCGAGAAGTCGCGTGTGGCACATAAAGTAGAGATGGACGAGGCCTGCAAGGGCCAGTAACGTCCCGCAGGCGCACCGCGCCCGCAGGCCCGCAGCCTGCTCCCCGCCGCCCGCCTCCCGGGCCGTGAGGATCCGACATAGCGCGGATCTTGTATTCTTCCCTCCATGCGCATCGATTTCACCAAGATGCATGGCCTGGGCAATGATTTCATCGTGCTGAATCTGCCGGCCGACGACTGCCTGCCAAGCGCAGAGCAATGGCGTGCCCTCGCCGACCGCCATGGCGGCATCGGCTTCGACCAGGCGCTGGTACTGCTGCCACCGCGGCGCAGCGGCACCGACGTGTTCTATCGTGTGTTCAACGCCGACGGCGGTGAGGTCGAGCAGTGCGGCAACGGCGCGCGCTGCGTCGCCGCGCTGCTGCATCGGCGCGGTCAAGGCAACGGCGGCACGCTCAGCATGGATAGCATCGGCGGCGTGCTGCACGCGCGCGTGCTGGCCGATGGCCGCGTGTCGGTAGACATGGGCGTGCCGGACTTCGATCCGCGATCACTGCCATTCGATGCGCCGGCGCCAGCCGCGACCTACACCATCAGTGCCGGCGGCCGCAACATCGAGTTCGGTGCGGTGTCGATCGGCAATCCGCATGCGGTGCTGCGCATCGAAGCGGTCGAGAGCGCGCCGGTGGAACACATTGGCCGCGCCCTGCAGGCCAGTCCGCATTTTCCGCGTCAGGTGAACGTCGGCTTCATGCAGATCATCGACGCCGGACAGATCCGGCTGCGTGTATACGAGCGCGGTGTCGGCGAGACCCTGGCCTGCGGCACCGGTGCCTGCGCGGCCGTGGCCGTCGGTCGCAGCCTCGGGCTGCTCGGAGCCGATGTCGAGGTACGTGTGTCGGGCGGCACGTTGAGCGTACACTGGGAGGGCCCAGGCCAGTCGATCTGGCTCACCGGGCCGGCGCAGCAGGCTTTCGAAGGACGCGTCGAGATCTAACAGCAGGTCGGGCTAGCGGAGAGCATTCAGGATGACTAGCAATCAGGTGCGCGGCATAGCGGCTGAAACCATCGAGGAACAGGCCGTGGTGCAATACCTGCATCACAACCCCGATTTCTTCGAACACCACCCACAGCTGCTGGCGCGACTGCGACTGCAGCACCCGCGTACCGGTTCCACCGTATCGCTGATCGAGCGCCAGGTCGAAGTGCTGCGCGACAAGATCCAGGGGCAGGAGCAGAAACTGGCCGAGTTCGTGCATGTTGCGCGCGCCAATAACGTGCTGGCGGAGAAGATCCACCGCTTCACGCGCCGGCTGCTGCGCACCAGCGGTGCCGCACCCGCGATCACCGAAATCGAAGCCAGCCTGCGCGAAGACTTCGACACCTTCCACACGGTGCTGGTGCTGGCGTGCCAGGGCGTGCCGGATGAGGACGAGACTGCGCAGCAGTTCCTGCGGCGCGTGGCCGCCGACGATCCGGCCTTTCGCAGCTTCGACAGCCTGTTCGCCGCCGCAAAGCCGCGCTGCGGCCAGATTCGCGATAGCCAGCGCGAATTCCTGTTTGGCCTCGAGGCGCCGAACATCGGTTCGGTGGCGCTGATTCCTCTCAGCGGCGAGGTGCCGGCGGGGCTTCTAGCCCTGGGCAGTGTCGACCGCGACCGCTTCCACCCCGGCATGAGCACCGAGTTCCTGTGGCGCATGGGCGAGCTGATCACCGACGCGCTCGGCCGCGCTTGAGCCCACCGCGCCCGGCGTCGCGCATGCCGGGGCCGGCTGCTTGCATGACTGCGCAGGCGGGCGAGTGGCTGGCGCGCTTCGAGCGCTACCTCGGCACCGAACGGCGCCTGTCGGTGCACACCCTGGCGGCCTACCGCCGCGACCTGGCAGCGCTGCGCGACTGGTGCGATCGCAGCGGTATTTGCGATTGGGCGCAGCTCGATCATCAACACATTCGCAGCTTCGCCGCCCGCAGCCATGCGCGCGGTCTGCAGGGCCGCAGCATCCAGCGCCGGCTGGCGGCGCTGCGCACCTTCTTCAACTTCCTGCAGCGTGAAGGGGCACTGCAGCGCAATCCGGCTCTCGACGTGCGCGCGCCAAAGCCGGTGCGGCACCTGCCGCATACCCTCGACGTCGACCAGATGGCGCAGCTGCTGTCCAGGAAGCCGAACAACGCCCTGGAAGTGCGCGATCTGGCGCTGATGGAGCTGTTCTACTCCAGCGGCCTGCGCCTGGCTGAGCTGACCGGCCTCAAGCTGCGCGATCTGGATCTCAAGCTTGGCCAGGTACGGGTGCTGGGTAAGGGGCACAAGGAGCGTATCGCGCCGGTGGGCTCGATGGCAGTCAAGGCGCTGCGCAGCTGGCTCGCCGCGCGCACCGGACTTGCAGCGCAGGACCAGGAGGCGGTGTTTGTCGGGCGCAATGGCGCCGCGCTGGGCGCACGCGCGGTGCAATTGCGCGTAGCTGCTCATGCGCGCGCCGCGGGCTTAGCCCTGCACCTGCATCCGCACATGTTCAGGCATTCATTTGCGACCCATCTGCTTGAATCCAGCCGTGATTTGCGCGGTGTGCAGGAGCTGCTCGGGCACGCCAACATCAGCACCACCCAGGTCTACACCCACCTTGATTTCCAGCATCTAGCCCAGACATACGACAAGGCCCACCCGCGTGCCAAACGCCGCGGTTGAGCCAACCCCCATGAACAATGCATTCGATCCCCATTCAACGACAATTCTGGCAGTGCGCCGCGACGGCGCGATCGTGCTCGGCGGCGACGGACAGGTAACCCTCGGCAATACCGTGATGAAGGGCAATGCGCGCAAGGTGCGGCGCTTGTCCAACGGCAAGGTACTGGCGGGTTTTGCCGGCGGTACCGCCGATGCGTTCACGCTGTTCGAGCGCTTCGAGGGCAAGATCGAGAAATACGGCAACCTGACCCGCGCGGCCATCGAACTGGCCAAGGACTGGCGCGCCGATCGCTATCTGCGTCGGCTCGAGGCGCTGCTGTTGGTTGGCGATCCGCAGAATCTGTTTGTCATATCGGGCAACGGCGACGTCATCGAGCCCGAATACGCCGCGGCCGCGATCGGCTCCGGCGGCCCGTATGCGCAGGCGGCCGCGCGCGCGCTGACCGAGAACACCGAGCTCGACGCGCGCACTATCGTCGAACGCTCGCTCGGCATTGCCGCCGACATCTGCATCTACACCAACCGCAACCTGGTGATCGAGGAGCTGCGCTCATGACCCCGCGCGCCATCGTCCAGGAGCTGGACAAGCACATCATCGGGCAGGCGGCGGCCAAGCGTGCGGTCGCGATTGCGCTGCGCAACCGCTGGCGACGCATGCAGGTGGACGAGCCGATGCGCCAGGAGATCACCCCCAAGAACATCCTGATGATCGGTCCGACCGGCGTCGGCAAGACGGAAATTGCCCGACGGCTGGCGCGCCTGGCGCAGGCGCCGTTCGTGAAGGTCGAGGCCACCAAGTTCACCGAGGTGGGCTACGTCGGCCGCGAGGTCGATTCGATCATCAAGGAGCTGGCCGATGTTGCGGTCAAGATGACGCGCGAGCAGGAGCTGGCGCGGGTGCGTGACGGCGCGCGCGATGCTGCGCTCGAGCGCGTGCTGGATGCGCTGCTGCCCAAGCCGCGCATGATGGGCTTCTCGACCGATGAGTCGCCCCAGCCGCGCGATGCCGAGACGCGCAATAAGCTGCGCGACATGCTCACCCGCGGTGAAATCGACGAGCGCGAGGTCGAGATCGAAGTGCGCGCAATGCCGATGGGCGTGGAGATCATGGCGCCTCCCGGCATGGAAGAGATGCAGCAGCAGCTGCAGTCGGTACTGTCGGGCTTGGGCGGCAACCGCACACGCACCCGGCGGGTGAAGGTGCGCGAAGCGCTCAAGATCATGGTGGAGGAAGAGGCCGGAAAGCTCATCAACGAGGAGGAGCTCAAGGCACGCGCGCTGACCAATGCCGAGCAGAACGGCATCGTGTTCATCGACGAGATCGACAAGATCACCCGTCGCCAGGAAACTCTGGGCGCCGACGTCTCACGCGAAGGCGTGCAGCGCGACCTGCTGCCGCTGGTCGAGGGCTGCACCGTGAATACCAAATACGGCTCGCTCAAGACCGATCACGTGCTGTTCATCGCATCCGGGGCATTTCACATGTCCAAGCCCTCCGATCTGATACCGGAGCTGCAGGGCCGCTTCCCGATCCGGGTCGAGCTCGACTCGCTCAAGGTGGAGGACTTCGTGCGCATCCTGACCGAGCCGGATGCGTCGCTCACGGCGCAATACCGCGCGCTGCTGCGTACCGAGCAGGTGACGCTGGAGTTCACGCCCGATGGCGTGCGGCGCATCGCCGAGATTGCCTGCCAGGTGAACGAGCGCACCGAGAATATCGGCGCCCGCCGCCTGCACACGGTCATGGAGCGACTGCTGGAGACGATCTCCTATGATGCCGACGAACTCGGCAACGCGAACGGCCATTCCGACCCCGGCCTCAAGGTCGATGCCGCCTACGTCGACCAGCACCTGGGCAGTCTCGCCAAGGACGAGGACCTGAGTCGCTACATCCTGTAGCGCCTATCCGGCCTGCGTCAGGCCGAGCATCGGCAGTGCCGACAAATTGCGCTCACCCGGCGCACCCATGCTTTGGGCCCGCGCCAGCAACTGCTGGGTATGCGCATTGATGTTGCGTAGCGCGCTCAACACGTCGTCGCGAGCGAGCGGTCGGGCCAGCAGGTAGCCTTGCAGGTACATCGCCGGCTGCCCCACCAGCAGCGCGAACTGCTCGGGCCGCTCGATACCTTCCGCGGTGATCTCCAGTCCCAGGCCCTGGCACATGCCGATGATCGCGCGCGCGATCGCCGCCGAGCGCGGATTGGTGTCGATGCCGGCGATCAAACTGCGATCCAGCTTGATACGGGTGAGCGGCAGTTGTTCCAGCGAGGCCAGTGACGAATACCCGGTACCGAAGTCATCCAGGGCAATTGCCACGCCCTGGGCACGCAACCGTTGCAGCGCGCTGATGGTGCCGGTGCCGGTTTGCAGCACCGATTCCGTCAGCTCGATCTCGATGCAATGCGCCGGCAGGCGGTATTCCTCTAACAGCTCGGTGACCCGATCGACGAAGCGGTTGTCGAGCAGATCACGCGGGGAAACATTGATGGCGACGCGCGCCTCGGGCCACGCACCGTGATGCCACGCGGACGCCGCTTCAATGGCCGATCGAAGTACCCAATCGGTAATTTCGTTGATCAGGCCCGATTCCTCCGCGATCGCCAGAAACTCTCCGGGCGTGGCGACCTGGCCGTCCGGGGTACGCCAGCGGATCAATGCCTCCACCAGCGAGGTCTCCAGGGTCTGGGCGTGGACTTCCGGCTGGAATACAAGCTCGAATTCCCCTCGCTCGATGGCGCGGCGCAGGCCCTGTTCGGTCGAGAATTTCGCCGCCGCCGCTTCCAGCAGCTCCGGGGTGAACATGCACAGCTGAGCGCGCCCCAACGCTTTGGCGCGAAACAGGGCGATGTCGGCCGCCTTCAGCAGCGCCTCGGCCGTGACTTCGTGGTCGGGGAAAATGCTCGCCCCTACACTGATGCTGACGATCAATTCGCGACCGTCAACCGATAGCGGCTTTTGAAAGGCCTGCACCACGTCCTGGCCGGCCAACTCGATGCTGTCGATGCTGTGCGCATCCTCCAGCACCACGGTGAATTCGTCGCCGCCCAATCTCGCTGCCAGACCGAATGCCCGGGTCACCTCCTGCAGGCGCTGTCCAAGACTCACCAGCACACGATCGCCGAACGCGTGGCCCATGCTGTCGTTGAGGTACTTGAAGTTGTCGATATCGAGGAACAGCACACCCACACGACAAGCCTTCAGGCGGGCGCGCTCGATGGCGGCATTCAGCAGGGCAAACAGTTCCCGGCGATTCGGCAAGCCGGTGAGCGGATCGCGCTCTGCCAGTTCCTTCAGCTGCCGTGTGCGCTCCTCCACTTTGGCCTCGAGGCTCCGTTGGTAGTCGTGGGCAGCGGCCTTGGCCACTGCCAGCTCATCCGCCATGACGTTGAACGACACGGCGAGCGTATCGAGCTCCTTGATGCCACCGCGCAGCACCCGCACGGCGCTGTCGCCTTTCGCCAGGCGCGCCGTGGCGTCTCGCAGGCGGCGTACCGGCCGCACGACGCTGAGCACGGTGCCGACGACGATTGCGAAGAAAATTATGAAGAACGCAACGCTGATCCGCGCGATCAGGACGCGTTTGTGGTGATCCGGTGCAGGCAGTGTCTTGACCGACTGCGTCTCCACCACGGCAGGAGTCGATTCTGCGGCCTCCGGTAACTCCGCCCCGGGCACGACGGGTGCCGGCACCACGGCGGATGCAGCCCCGGGCACCTGACGGCCGTGAACCTCATTGCCAACGCTCTTTCCCTTGGCGGCGGCGGCAAGCGGTGGGGTTTCGACCTTCTCCGGCACCAGCAGCGCCACCGACTTCGCCTCTTCCGACAGGTCATTGGCACGGGCGTGCAGCTGCCGGTTTAACAGCAGCAACGATCCGCGCAGCGAGACCAGCCGCGTGACATCGTCGCGCATGTGGATATACCACTGATCGCCCTGCGAGCGCCTGAAGCCGGCCTCGTTGGTCGCAAGATTGTCGACGATGGTCTGCTCGGTCTTCAGCAACAGCACCATGTCCGGTGTCTGCGCATCATCCGCTGATGCCAGCGTGGTGAAGCCGCGCCGCAGGTCGTCGAAATCCGAGCTCAGCTGCAACAGTGACTGTCGCGCGACCACGCGACCGAATATCGTCCAGGCCGACTTCACCGAGTTATTCACGCGCGCGTACAGATTTTCGAACAGAGTCGAATATTCGCCGACCACGGTCTGCTGATGGTCCGCCATCAGCGCAACCTCGGCCGCGTGCGTGCGGTAATCGTCGATGCCGGAGGAGAGTTTCTGGAACGACTTGCCGGAAATCGACGCCGCCTGAGTTACAAAAGCACGCGCGGTAGTGTCCAGATCGGAGCTGGACTGTTGATATTCCGCCTCACTCTGCTCCGTTTTGGCTGCGATGCGACTCTGTGCCGCCCGCTCGAAGCGATCAAGAACTGATAGCAGCGGCTCGGAAGTCACGACGCGCCGCTGCGCTACGACCGCTGCGGGCGTGGGCGCGATGACTGGCTGCGCTATGGGCGGGGCAGGAGCAGGCGCAATACGGGTGATCTCGGTGGTCTTTTCGACCATTACGCTTTCTTCGACCACGAAGTTGGCCGCCAGCAGCAGCGCGCCGACGCCAATGAACGCGATCATCAGGCGCGATGTGATTCCAAAGCTCGGGCGAGCGGCAAGTGTTTCGCGCCAGCGATTGAACGCTCGAAGCGCTGGCAGTAGCGCAGGGATTAATGAATTCGAGACCGGTCGCGGCGCGCTCATATTTCCCGGGGCTAATCGCAGAATCTGGTTAGCCTGTTATCTGGGAAATGCGCGCTCGATGTTGGTCAGCGGTTCACGTTCCGTTGCTTTTCGAATCTGGTTGGCAGCGACTTACCATAAGCTGCGCGGCGACGACGAACTGCAAGCGGCGCAGTAGGCGCGTAGCCCACCGCGGACGGCTTGGATCCGGTCGCGCGAGGCGCTATACGCCGGGCTGTTACTTCCTCGACGTCCCGGTCTTGCCGGTCACTTTCTTCTTGGTGTTCTTGTTCTTGCTCGGATCCTTCGGCCGACTCTTGCCGAACGAGCCACGATAGATCTTGCCGCGACGAGTCTTGCGATCACCTTTGCCCACGTGGCTGTACTCCTGCTTTGGGGGTGCGCCAGTGCAGCGCGCGCGCAGTCTAGTGATTCCGGCCTTGCCATTCCAGCCCCGGGTCAATCTTGATCGGGTGCGTACTGCGGCCGCGCACCCTGGTCGCGGATGTGTCGCTGCGAATGCAACTGGCTGTTTCAAAAGAACAATTTGATCACGCGCAGGCGCGCTCGTGGTAACCGCGAGGAAATCCGCAATCACGATGTCGGGTTTGGCTCGCAGGCGGTGTCTGTATGGGTGAGGCAGTGAATTCGGTGGCAGCTGCGCAGCCGGCGGCCACGCGCAGCCTCACCGAATCAGCCCCCACCGTACTCAAGGAGACGAGCATGAATACCACCAGCACCACGAGCACTTCCATCCGCTTTCGCGGCCTGATCGCCGCCGCAATCCTGGGAACCCTGACCGCAGGCTTCAGCGCTGTTTGCAGCGCCGACGACGTCGCCGACCTGCGCAGTCGCGTGGTGACATACCGGGATCTCAACATTTCGAAGGCCCAAGGCGCGGCGGTTCTCTACGGCCGCATCCGCGCGGCGGCCGCAAGCGTCTGCTCGGTCCCGGAGGACGCCGACTTTTCAGCCCGGCTGCGTGAGTCGCCCTGCATTCGCAAGGCGATCGCACAGGCGGTGAGTGCGATCAACCAGCCGGCGTTGTTCGCCATCTACAACGCGAACAACAGAACGCCATTGCCGGTCCTTCTGGTCGCCGAGGCACCCCGCTAGTCGGATTCGGCTGCGCGGTGGACGTCTTCCGAAGCCACCGCGCTGCCCCGGGTCGCAAGCCATGAGCCGAGCAGGATCAGCGCGAAGGCGATGTATCCGCCCACACCCAGATGTTCATGCAGCACGGTGACACCGAGCAGGGTGGCCACCGCGGGGTTGATGTAGGTGATCACGGAAGCGCGCGATGCGCCGGCGTGGCCGACCAGGTAGAACATCAGCAGCATCGCCAGCGCTGTGCACACCGCCCCCAGAACGCCGAGCGACCACAGTACCAGCGGCGCGGGAAGCTGGCTCGGGAACGTGCACACTGCCGCCGGCAGCAGCACCACGCTCGCCACCGCGAGGCTTGCGGCCAATGGACCGAACGCATCGATATCCCGCAGGTAGCGCTGGATGATCAGCGGCCCGATCGCATAGCCGACCACGGCGAGCAGCATGCAGCCGACGCCGGCCCAGCCCAGTGGCCAGGATATGGTGCCGAACCCGAGCAGCGTTGCGACGCCGACGAATCCCAGCAGCAGCCCGGCCAGCCGCCACGCGCCCAGCCGCTCCTGCAGGCCGAAGGAGCGCGACAGCAACGCCACCGTCAGCGGTACGGTTGCGATCAGGATGCCGGTGAGCGCGGAGCTGATCCAGCGCTCACCGAGCGAGATGGCCGAAAAGGGCACCGCAAATTCCATCAGCGCAAATGCAATGACGGCCAGCTTGTGATCCATTACGGCGCGCAGGGCGCCGCGCCGCCAGGCGATCGGCAGCAGGATCAGCGTGGCGAGCACCACGCGACCGCAGGCAATCGTGGCCGGCGACAGTCCCTGCAGCGCCAGCTTGATGAAGAAATACGGCAGACCCCAGATCACTCCCAGCGCCGCAAATGCCATCCAACTGCGCCAATTCATCGCTGCGGATTGATTTTCGGCGCTGCTCATTCCCCGGTCGACTCCGCTCGCTGGCTCGCGTGTTGAACGACGAGCTCGCGTGCGCTGCTGAGCACCACCCACAGACACAACGGCGGCGCCAGGGTGAGGCGCTCGCGCGCGGGCGCCGAAAGGCTCATGCAGAAGCGAGGCCGGTCAGCTCAGGGTTTACGCCCGCCAATCAGCAGCAATGCCGCGCCGGCCACGATGGCCCCGACACCGAGCCAGTCCGGGACGTCCACGTTTTCCTTGTGCTGTACCGACAGCTCCAGCGATCCGATCTTCGCCTCATGTGACTCTTTGGTGTAGCTGAAGCGGTGATAGATAAGTCCCAGCACTCCTGCCGCGATCAATACGATGCCGACCAAGCGTCCTGCGTTCATGCGCTGCCCTTCGCTGCTAAAGCTATCGGCGCAGTGTAGCACCGTCGGTTTTTGTAAGATGCGCCGTGCCAGTCGGCCGACGCAGGTGCGGCAAATCACAGACCGACTGATGAATAATGTCGGGCGATGCCGTCAAACAGGAGGGATCTCGGACCTTGAGAGCGATCATCGGGTGGGGATGTGCATCCGCGTTGGGAGCGCTGGGCTGGTGGCTCGGAGCCAAGCTGAATCTCGCCGCGGCGGTGATTCTTGGGGCCGTTGCAAGTGGTGTCGGGCTGTACTACGGCAACAAATGGTTCGATGACAACCTTCGATAACGCTCCTATTTGTGCAGATCGTCGATCCAGCGCACCACCTCCGGCACCTCTGCCGGATCGATCTCGAGGTTGTACACCAGGCCGGTCTGTCCGCTGCGCGCCAGCACGCAGTGCAGCTGCAGATCCTCGCTGGCGTTGATCTCCTGGTGCGGCACATAAGGCGGCACGTAGATGAAATCACCCGCCCCGGCCTCGGCGACGAATTCGAGCCGATCGCCCCAGCGCAGGCGTGCGACGCCGTTGACCACGTAAATGACGCTTTCCAGGTCACCGTGATGGTGCGGCCCGGTCTTGGCCTTGGCATCGATGGTCACGGTTCCGGCCCACAGCTTGCTGGCTCCGGTGCGATCGGTCGTGATCGCGGCGCGGCGTTGCATCCCCAGGGTCTGTGCGGTGTTGGCGTCCAGCTCATTCGAGCGCACCACCCGCACCCCATTGAATCGCCAGCGACTGGTCGAGTCACTCATTCGTGCCCCACGCTTTTCACGTCATGTCAGAATATAGCGCAGCTCGCCGCAGGCCTGGCATTCAGCCCGGCGTACGCTCGAGCTCATCCACCGTCTTCGGCCAGTCGTCCTTGAGCAGGCGTGACAGCGCACGATCGGCCAGCACGCGGCCTTCGGTCTGGCAACGCGGGCAGTAGTTGGTCTCATTATCGGCGTAACGAATGCGCTGCACCGCCGTGCCGCACACCGGGCACGGCGCGCGATAGCGACCGTGCACCGCCATGCCGGGACGAAATGCGGTCACGCCTTCTGGAAATGCCGCACCGCCGGTCTCCCGCAGCCGCGTGGTCCAGCGCTCGAGCGTTTCCTGCACCGCGTCGTACAGGCGCTCGACCTCGACATCGGTGAGCTTGTGCGTCATCGCCAGCGGCGACAGGCGCGCCTGATGCAGGATCTCGTCCGAATAGGCGTTGCCGATACCGCTGAACAGCCGCGGATCGGTGAGCGCGCGTTTGAGCGTGTGATGCTCCAGCGTCAGGCGCGCACCGAACGCTGCCAGGTCGGCCGCGAACACGTCCAGGCCGCCCGGATCGATGCGCGCCAGTTCCGCGTCCCCGGCCAGCAGATGCAACGAGGCGCGGCGCTTGCTGCCGGCCTCGGTCAAGGTCAGGGTGCCGCTGTCGAATTCGAATCGCGCCAGCGCGGCGCGGCCGCTCACCTTGCTGCCGCTGGCATACCAGTGCAGCCGTCCGGCGATCATCAGGTGCAGCACCAGCCACAGATCTCCTTCGAGTCCGATGGCGATGCGCTTGCCGACGCGCCGCAGCCGCTCGACGCGCCGTCCGGCCGCGCTCGCGATCGGCGGGGTCGCGGTACGCAGCAGGAACGGATTGATCAGCGTGATGCCCTTGAGCTGGCGGCCGAGAATGCGTTGGCCAAGCGCTTCCAGGTAGAGCGTGATGTCGGGCAGCTCCGGCACGGCGCCGTCCTAGTCCAGCTTCACGCCGGCGCTTAAGGTCTCGTTCATCGCGCGCGCCTTGGTGCGCGCCTCGTCGATGTTCGCACCCAGCGCCAGCGACACGCCCATGCGACGGTGACCGCGCACTTCCGGCTTGCCGAACAATCGCAGCGCGGTATCCGGTGCAGCCAGGGCGCGCTCGATTTCGGTGTAGCGGATGCTGGTGGAGTTACCGTCCACCAGCAGGGCACAGGAAGCGGCTGGACCGCGCTGCCGGATCGCCGGAATCGGTAATCCCAGGATGGCGCGCGCATGCAGCGCGAACTCGGACAGGTCCTGCGAGATCAACGTCACCAGTCCGGTATCGTGCGGCCTGGGCGACACCTCGCTGAACCAGACCTCGTCGCCGGCGATGAACAGCTCCACGCCGAACAGTCCGCTGCCGCCGAGGTTGGCGGTGATCGCGCCAGCAATGTCCTGCGAACGCTGCAGCGCCCGCGGCGACATCGGCTGCGGCTGCCAGGACTCGCGGTAATCGCCGTCGACCTGCAGGTGTCCGATCGGCTCGCAGAAGCTGGTGCCACCGGCGTGGCGGATGGTGAGCAGCGTGATCTCATAGTCGAAGCGCACCAGCCCCTCGACGATCACGCGGCCGGCACCGGCGCGGCCGCCGCGCTGCGCGTACTGCCAGGCGGCTTCGATTTCGGCTTCGCTACGCACCAGGCTCTGGCCCTTGCCCGACGAACTCATGACCGGCTTGATCACGCACGGCAGGCCGATGTCTGCGATCGCGGCGCGATACTCGGCTTCGCTGCCCGCGAATCGATAGCGCGACGTCGCAAGCTTCAGCTCCTCCGCGGCCAGCCGGCGTATGCCCTCCCGATCCATCGTCAGGCGTGCGGCGCGCGCGGTCGGGATGACCCGGAAGCCCTCGGCCTCCAGCTGCAGCAGCATCGGCGTTGCGATCGCTTCGATCTCCGGCACGATCAGCTGCGGCCGCTCGCGCTCCACCACGGCACGCAGCGCAGCGCCGTCGAGCATGTCGATCACGTGGCTGCGCTGCGAGACCTGCATCGCCGGCGCATTGGCATAGCGGTCGACTGCGATCACCTCGCAGCCAAAGCGCTGCAGTTCGATCGCGACTTCCTTGCCGAGCTCGCCCGAGCCCAGCAGCATGACCCGCGTCGCCGACGCGGTCAGCGGTGTTCCGAGAATCGTCATGCAAGCGACCGTTGCGGCATCAATCAGGGAATGTGGCGCGACATGAGGTGCTTGTCGCGCACTGTTCGAAGGTGGCGATGGCGACGTCTGGCTTGATCATTTCGCCGGATGATAAACCGGATGGGCGTGCGTGTGTGGGCCCGCCATACCCACCAGGCGTCGCCTTCCCGGCCCGGTGCAGGTCAATCAGGCGGCGGCTGCGCTCTCCGGCACGCCGCGTTCCAGCAACTCGCCGAAATCCGTCGCCGGTACCGGCTTGCTGAGATAATAGCCCTGGCCCACGGGACAATCGTGCTGCTGCAGGAATTCGAGTTGTTCCCGCGTTTCGATGCCTTCCGCGACCACCCGCAAATGCAGGCTGTTGCCCATGCTGATCACCGCCGTGACGATATTGGCCGCGCCGGCATCGGTGGGGAGCCCTTGAACGAACGATTGGTCGATCTTCAATGTATCGATGGGGAAGCGCTGTAAATAGCTCAGGCTCGAGTAGCCGGTACCGAAATCATCCAGCGCCAGATTTACCCCCATGTCTTTGAGCGCACGCAGCACGGTGATGGTGGAATCCGAATCCTGCATCAGGGACGTCTCGGTCAACTCGAGCTCCAGGTCACTTGCCGCAAGGCCGGTGTCCGCCAGGATGCCGACCAGATTCGATACGAAGTCCGCCGCCCGCAGTTCCAGCGCGGAGACATTGATCGCAATGCGGATTGTGGGTAGTCCCGCGTCCTGCCACGCGCGCGCCTGGCGGCAGGCTTCGCGCAGCACCCAACGGCCAATGGGTACGATGAGGCAGCATTCCTCCGCCACCGGGATGAATTGTGACGGTGGCACCAGCCCGCGCTGCGAATGACGCCAGCGGATCAAAGCTTCCACACCTATTATTGCCCCTGTGCCAAGATCCATTTTCGGCTGGTAATGCAGCAACAGGTCCTGCTGTTCGATGGCATGACGCAGCTCGCTCTCGACCGCTTGCCGCTCGGCAGCGCGCGTGTTCATTTCCGGCTTGAAAAACTGGTAATTATCGCGCCTACAAGACTTGGCGTGATACATCGCGAAATCCGCGTTTTTCAACAGCGTCTCCGCATCCGCGCCGTCGTCGGGATAGGTGACGACACCGAGGCTCGCGGTGACATGTACCACATGCTCGCCGATGTGGTGCGGCTCGCGGAGCGCGTGAAGGATCTTTTCCGCGGCAATGGCCGCATCCTCTGCGCGCCTGACTTCCCACAGCAGAATCACGAATTCATCGCCACCCTGGCGACTGACGGTGTCCGAGCTGCGTACGCAGGTAAATATCCGACACGCCACCGATTGCAGCAAACGATCGCCCACGACGTGGCCCAACGAGTCGTTGACGCGCTTGAAGTGATCGAGATCCACGAACAACACTGCCAGTTTTCGCCGGTGCCGGCAGGACAGTTCAATCGCTTCCACCAGCCGGTCGTTCATCAGCACTCGATTGGGCAGGTCGGTGAGAGCGTCGTGCTGGGCGAGATGGGACATCCTGAGTGTCATCGCCCGCGCGACACTGACGTCGTGAAACACCATGACGGCACCCGTTACGGCTCCGCGGCGATCATGGATTGGGGCCGCCGAATCCTCTATAGCCGCCTCTGCGCCGTCGCGCCGGATCAGGACACAGTTGGGAGGCAGGGCGACAGTCTTGTTTTCCCTGATCGCCATTATCATAGGGTTTTGAGCCGTTTCCCGCGTCGTGGCATCGACGATTCGGAACACTTCCTCAAGCGGATGACCCGATGCTTCCTGTTGCGACCAGCCTGTCAGACCTTCGGCGATGACGTTGAGAAAGGTGACTTTACCCGCGACGTCCGTGCTCACGACCGCGTCCCCGATCGAGTTGAGCGTCACCTGTGCGCGCTCCTTCTCCTCAAACAACGCCTCGGTATTTGCCGCGCGCTCGATCATGCTCACCAGTGCCTTGGGTAACAGGTAGGCGTCGAGCCGGGATTTGAAGAGATAATCCTGCGCGCCACGCTGTACCGCCAGCTTGGCCGTCTGCTCGTCCTCGGGATCGGTCAGGATCAGGATCGGAATGTTTGGCGCCGCGAGAAACAGCCGATCAAAGGTCTCTATGCCCCGACTGTCGGGCAGGCAAAGATCGACCAAGATCGCCGCGATGCCCTGCAGTTGTTCCAGGGCCTGTGAGCAATTCCTGACCCATTCGACCCGGATGGATGCATCGGTGGAATTATTCAGCGCCTCCACGATGGCCTCGGCCTTGGGCGCGTCGTCCTGGATCAGGAGTATGTGGTTCAATGCGGACTCTTTGGCGGCCTACCATTTCTGGCTATCCCGTGAGTCAATCACAGACAGCGCCCGAAAGTATGTACGCCAACGCACGCAGACATGGCTGTGTGCCGTCCCCCGACTCTGCAGTTGGGAGCAGTGTCACAGCAGGGACGGTTCATGGTCCAAGCCGCGCAGCGCTGCCGTGCTCCAAATGGTGCAGCGCGGGCGTTGACTGCTCAGTTCAACGATGGTCGTGCAATCGGCAGGCCGCATCGCCCCACGCCAGGCCCTGCTTCGGGCGCACACCAATCCCATGCGACGCATCGCCGATCACCTGTTTCAACAGCGGCATTACGTCGATTTCGATGATCTGGTGCGGGCGCTAGTCCCGCCTCAGCGCTCGCTCCAGCCGCTGGCGGTGAATCAGCCCGCGCACTGTGCTCCAGCTGGCGGTCTCGGTCTGCAGCACCACGAGATACCTGACTCCGCTGCCTTCGAAGATCTCGATCAGGTCGCAGATGCGCGACTCCTGCAGCGTTTGCCAGTCGATCGCCGGCACCTCCAGCGCCGGCGTCATCACATCGACGGCGCGCAGCTCATGCGCCGCGTCGCCGCCGCGCTGGTGCGCGCGCCGCGCCGCGTCGGCATCTTCGGCGGTGATCAGGCCGATGACCGAGCGATCGCGCACCACCAGGAAGACGCGCACGCCGAGCCGGAACATGTGATCCACCACCTCTTCCAGGCCGGCATCCTCGGCGATGGTGCGCGGCGGGTCGTCCAGGAAGTCGCTCATTGCGCGCACCGCCGGATCGGCCCGCCGCAGCTGCGGCTGATGCGGGCGTGAGCGCGGTGACAATGCCGGTAGCGCGCTGGGCTGAAGTGCCAACAGAAAAGGTGGATTCACGTGAACCTCCAGTGATTGCGCCCATGAATGCCCGGTCGCTTTACGACTGACGGCACGCAGCTTGCGAAGTTCCGCTATCTCACCACTTGTTCATGGATATTAATGTGAATTCTATATGGCGAAAAAATATCGATCCGATGGCCAATCTTTAATGTGCGGCGCTCCTGGCGCGATCCGGCCGGTCGAGGAAATCGCTGATGATCGGATTGAGCCACTCCGGCCGGCCGGCGAACGTGGAGTGATCGGTACCAGGAAGCACGCAGAGCTCGGCATTGGGCAAGGTCTGATATATCTGCAGCGTGTGTTCCAGCGTGATCGCGTCGCGATCGCCGGAGATCACCAGCACCGGCTGCTCGATCTTCGCCAGCAGCGCGAGGCTAAGCTCGCTCTCGGTGGGAGAAGTCAGCCACAACCTGGCCAGCTTTTCGTCCAGCGTCTTCGGCGATGCGGTCTGTGCGCCGCGCAGCCCTTCCAGTTGCTCCGCGGTCAGCCCCGAGGGTGAAATGTTGACCCCGCTGATCACCAGGCGGCGCACCAGCTCCGGGTGGCGCACCGCGAGCATCAGCCCCAGGATGCCGCCGTCGCTGAAGCCCACGATATCGACCTGTGTCAGCTTGAGCGTCGCAAGCAGCGTCGCGGTGTCCTGCATCATCAATGTGTAGCTCAGCGGTCCCGGCACCGCCGGTGTATGGCCGTGGCCGACCTGGTCGGGGGCGATGATCCGATGGTGCAGCGAGAACGCATCGATCTGGCGCTCGAAGGAATGCTCGCCCGAGTCGCCGCCGCCGTGCAGCAGCAGCAGCGTCGGCCCGTTGCCGCGCACCGCGTAGTACATCCGATGGCCATGAATAGAGGCCCAGTGCCACAGCGTCGGCTGGGCTACGGCCTGCGCCGTGTCGGCGCCCAGCAGCAGCGCCAGCAGGAACAGTGACCCCAGCGTCAGGCGCGTCACTGCGGCACCGCCGCCAGGATCTGGTCGGCAAGCACATCGTAGTTGTGATCGAAATGATGGCCGCCGCTCTTGGCGATCACCGCGGCACCCATTTCAGTCGCAGCCGGGGTGGTACACAGACTGTCGGCGCCCTCGTCGGTGCCGTAGATGCATTGCAGGTGCACACCCGGTAATTTTTTCAATTCCGGGCCGATCGGCATGCCGGCGTTGTTGTGCACTCCGAGCCAGCCGGTGGTCTCGACCTCGAACGCGGTGGTGCGCTCGGGCGACAGCAGCGACACCAGGCTGACGTCGGCCGCAAGCTCCGGCGGCAGGCGGCTGACCAGGAACGGCAGCACGTTGGCGCCGAGGGAAAAACCGATCAGCACCACGTGCTTGAGCTGCCAGTGCTTCTGGTAGTAATGGATGATGCGCCCCAGGTCACTGGCCGCCGCGCCCGGTGCTTTCTGCTTCCAGTAGTAGCGCAGCACGTCGACCCCGACCACGCTCATGCCCTTGTCCGCCAGCACATCGGCGAGACTGCGGTCCAGGTCGCGCCAGCCGCCGTCGCCGGAATAGATGATCGCGAACGCATCGCCCCTGGGATGCGCTGCAGGAACCTCCGCCAGCGGCAGATCGCCGATGCCGCTGTCGCGGCGCTCGGCGGCGATATTCGCCAGCGCCGCCCGGTAGGAGGCATAGAGCGTTTTTCCCGCCACCACGGAAGCCCCGGCATCGCCGGGGATCTCAAGGCCAAACTCGCGCTGCGCCGGGGTGGCGTCCGCGTCCAGCAGCACGCGCAACGGCACATTGTTCCCGGGTGGCGCCGGCGGGGTGATCGCCGGGTGATCGCAAAACGGCCGGTGCAGGGCGATCTCGCTCGACGGATCGATCGCCACCGCGGCGTTGAACGCCACCGGGGGCGCCTGCAGCTGCGCCATGTAGACCAGCGTGCCGCCGACGTCGTGCCCGAGCAGCAGCGGCGCCAGGTACTGCGCACTGTCGGCCACGCGCTGGCGCGCGCGGCTGTAGTCCTCGAGCTGTCCCGGCAGGTAGACGCAGCCGCTCTCGGCATGATCCATGAAGCTCAGGAACTGCGGCGTATCGACACCGACCACGAAGCTGCCGCGGCGCGCGAAATCGCGCGCGCTCTCCTCATCCGGGGCGCTCCAGCCTCGCGCGCCTGAGAACAGGTAGACGAAACTGGTGGTGGCGAGCCACGCCGGATAGATACGCACCTGGCCGATACGCGCCGCCGTCTCCACGCGCGGCAGGCGCGTATGCACCAGGTAGCCGGCCACCGCCAGCAGCGCCACGACGATGCCACTGACAGCGAGCCGGGCGGCCCACTTGATCAGCGAAATTTCGCCAGCGTCTTCGCCAGCGCCTGCGGGCCAGGATTGAGCTTGGCGTAGGGAATCTGATTCAGCGGCAGGTCGGGGGTGCCATTGAGCGCGTGCAGCTCGGGCTGATCGGAGCCGATGTAGAGCAGTCCGGTCAGGTACTCGCCGTGCTTGAGCCGCTGCTGGATGGTCTCCAGCGCCACGGCGCGATCGGTAGCGTCGTACTGCGGCTCCACCTTGCGCAGCAGCACGCGACTGCCGTCGTGCATGCTGACGGCGGTGGTCTCGCCGGGGGCGTAGCTGACCGCGATCTCGCTCGCCGGCGGCACGAAGTCGGTGTGCACCATCTCATCGTAGTGCTCGCGCGTGTAGGCGTAGCTGCGGGTCGAGCCCTCGTGATCGTTAAAGGTGACGCACGGTGAGATCACGTCGATCAGCGAGAAGCCCTGGTGATGCATCGCGGCCTGCAGCAGCGGCACCAGCTGGGCCTTGTCGCCCGAGAAGCTGCGCGCGACGAACGACACGCCGAGCGTGATCGCCAGCTGCACCGGATCGATCGGCGGCTGGTTGTTGACTTCGCCCTTCTTGGCGGTGCTGCCGACGTCGGCCGAGGCCGAGAACTGGCCCTTGGTGAGCCCGTAGACGCCGTTGTTCTCGATCACGTACACCATGTTGAGGTTGCGGCGGATCGCATGGCAGAACTGGCCCAGCCCGATCGACAGCGTGTCACCGTCGCCGGACACGCCGATGTAGGTCAGGTCGCGGTTGGCGGCGTTGGCGCCGGTCGCGATCGAAGGCATGCGGCCGTGCACCGAATTGAAACCGTGGCCGCCGCCGACGAAGTACGCGGTGGTCTTGGACGAGCAGCCGATGCCGGACAGCTTGACCACGTCCTGCGGCCGCACCGAATCCATCCAGCAGGCCTCGACGATCGCGGCGGTGATCGAGTCGTGGCCGCAGCCGGCGCACAACGTGGAATTGACGCCTTCATAGTCGCGGCGCGTGAGCCCGAGCGCATTCTTCGGCATTTCCAGATGCGCGATCTGCGGTTTCTTCATGAACGTCATGTCAGCCCACCAGTTGCGCGGCCGGCCGCTCGGGCGTGATCCACGAGGCAACGCCGTCGTAGACGTAGCTCGCCGGGAGCGGCATGCCGTTGTAGTGCAGGATCGAGCGCAGGCGGGTCTTCTCGATGCCGGTCTCCATGATCAGCATCGAGCGCAGTTGCGCGTCGCGGTTCTGCTCCACCACGAAATTGACCCGATGCGCCTGCAGGAACGTTTCGACGTCGTCGCTGAACGGAAAGCCGCGCACCCGCAGGTAGTCGGTGTGGATGCCCTGCGCCGCCAGCCGCAGGCGCGCTTCGTGCACCGCGGCGTCGCCGCTGCCGAGCGACACGATGCCGATCTCGGTCTTGACGTCGGAGCGTTCGATCACCGACTTCGGCACCAGCCGCGCGGCAGTGAGCCATTTCTTGCGCAGCCGGTCCACCACCAGCTGGTATTCCTTCGAATCCTCGGTGTAGGCGCCGTACTGCGAATGACCCGAGCCGCGGGCGAAGTAGGCCCCCTTGGGATGCACGCCGGGCAGCGTGCGCTGCGGGATGCCGTCATTGTCGTGATCGTAGTAGCGCCAGAAGCGATCCAGCTTCTTGATCTGTTCCAGATCGAGCACCTTGCCGCGATCGGGCTGATAGCTCTCATCCCATTTGAATTCGGGGCACATCCAGTCGTTCATGCCGATATCGAGGTCCGACAGCACCAGCACCGGCGTCTGCAGCCGTTCCGCCAGATCAAACGCCTTGACCGCGAATTCGAAGCACTCCTCCGGATTGGCCGGATACAGGCACACCTGCCGCGTATCGCCGTGCGAGGCGTAGGCCGCCGAATGCAGATCGCCCTGCTGGGTGCGGGTCGGCATGCCGGTCGAGGGTCCCACGCGCTGGATGTCGAACACCACCGTAGGCACTTCGGCGTAGTAGCCCAGCCCCAGGAATTCCTGCATCAGCGACAGGCCGGGGCCGGACGTGGCAGTGAACGAGCGCACGCCGTTCCAGGCCGCGCCGATCACCATGCCGATCGAGGCCAGTTCGTCCTCGGCCTGGATCATGATGTAGTTCTTGCGGCCCGTGTCCGGGTCGATCCGCATTTTGTCGCAGAACACCTTGTAGGCATCCATCAGCGAGGTGGAAGGTGTGATCGGGTACCAGGCCCCGACCGTGGCGCCCGCATAGACGCAGCCCAGCGCCGCGGCGGTATTGCCGTCGATGATGATCTGGCCGGCGGTGGCATCCATCTTCTCCACCCGCAGCGGCAGCGGGCAGGCGAAGTGCTCGCGCGCGTAGTCGTAGCCGAGCTGGATCGCCTTCATGTTGGCATCCAGCAGCTTGGCCTTCTTCGAGTAGGTCTCGGTGAGCAGCGTGCGGATGATCTCCAGATCGAGGTTGCACAGCGCCGCCAGCACGCCGGCGTAGCAGATGTTCTTCATCAGTATTCTGGTGCGCACGCCCGGAAAGTTGTCGTTGCAAAGGCGCGCCAGGGGCACGCCGATCACGGTGACGTCGTCGCGCTTGAGCAATGCGGCGCGCGGCCAGGTGGAGTCGTAGATGAAGTAGCCGCCGGAAGCCAGGTCCGCCAGGTCGCGGGCGTAGGTCTCGGCGTTGAGCGCAATCATGATGTCGGTGTGGCCGGCGCGGGCGCGGTGGCCATCGCGAGTGACCCGGATCTCGTACCAGGTCGGCAGCCCCTGGATGTTGGACGGGAAATAATTCTTCCCCACCACCGGTACGCCGCTCCTGAAGATGGCCTTCATCAACAGGCCATTGGCACTGGCCGAGCCGGTGCCGTTGACGGTGGCAATCTTGACGACGAAGTCGTTTACGCGGTCTTGAGGTTTGGCGCCCGGCATGAAGCCCCCCCATCGGCGGCCTGCGGCCAGTGAATCGTCGACTTCTGCATGTCCCAGGCCGCGGTCGGACAGCGTTCGGCGCACAGGCCGCAGTGCACGCACAGGTTCTCGTCCTTGACCATCACGCGCGCGGTCTGCGGCAGCGCCGCCGACACGTACAGCGGCTGCGTCGGCTCGGTCGTCGGCGCGCGCAGCCGTGCGCGCAGATCCGCCTCCTCGCCGTTGTGGGTGATGGTCAGGCAGTCGACCGGGCAGATGTCAATGCAGGCATCGCACTCGATGCACAGCTTGGCCTCGAACACCGTCTGGATGTCGCAGTTCAGGCAGCGCTGCGCTTCCTGTGCCGCCTGCTCGGGCGTGAACCCCAGCTCCACTTCTATGTTGAGCTTCTTGAAGCGCTCCTTGAGCGACACGTGCGGCATCAGCCGCCGCTCCAGCGGCGCGTAGTCGTTCTTGTACGACCACTCGTGCATGCCCATCTTGCGGCTCGACAGCGTCACTCCAGGCCGCGGCCGCTCGCTCACCGCGGCTCCACTGCACAGGTTATGGATCGACAGCGCGGCCTGGTGGCCGTGCTCCACCGCCCAGATGATGTTCTTGGGGCCGGCAGCCGCGTCGCCGCCGAAGAATACCTGCGGCAGGGTCGACTGAAACGTGACCGGATCGACCACCGGCTTGTCCCACTTGTCGAACTTCATGCCGATGTCGCGCTCTATCCAGGTGAACGCATTCTCCTGGCCGATAGCAAGAATAACGTCGTCGCATCCGATCACCACCTCGCCCACCACGCGCTCGCGCTTGATGACGCCGTCCAGCAGCTCGTATTCCATCTCTTCGAACAGCATGCCGGTGAGCCGCCCGTTCTCGATCACGAACGACTTGGGCGAATGATTGACGATGATCTCGACGTTCTCCTCCTCGGCATCCTCCAGTTCCCAGGTCGACGCCTTGAAGAAGCCGCGCGGCTTGCGCGCCATGACCTTGACGCTGTTAGCGCCCAGGCGCAGCGAGGTGCGGCAGCAATCCATCGCGGTGTTGCCGACACCGATGATCAGCACCCGCTCGCCGATCGAGCCAATGTGGCCGAAGGCCACCGACTCAAGCCAGGTGATTCCGATGTGAATGCGATCCGAGTCGTGCCGTCCCGGCAGCTCGAGCTCCTTGCCCTTGGGCGCGCCGGAACCGACGAACACCGCGTCGTAGCCGCCGTCCTTGAGCAGCGCCGCGAGGCTGTCGATCGGGCACGTAAGCTTGAGCGCCACGCCCATGTCGAGGATCATGCCGATCTCTTCGTCCAGCACCGTCTGCGGCAACCGGAACGAAGGAATATTGCTGCGCATCAGCCCGCCCGGCACCGCGTTCTGCTCGAAGATCGTGACCTCGTAGCCCAGCGGCGCCAGATCATTCGCCACTGTGAGTGAGGCGGGGCCGGCGCCGATGCAGGCGATGCGCTTGCCGTTGCCGACGGCGGGGGCTTTCGGCAACAAACCGTTGAGCTCGCCCTTCAGATCCGCTGCCACGCGCTTCAGGCGGCAGATCGCCACCGGCTTGTTCTCCACGCGGGTGCGCCTGCAGGCCGGCTCGCATGGCCGGTCGCACACCCGGCCAAGAATGCCGGGGAACACGTTCGATTGCCGGTTCAGCATGTAGGCGTCGGTGTGGCGACCCTGCGCGATCAGCCTGATGTACTCTGGTACGTCGGTGTGCGCCGGGCACGCCCACTGACAATCCACGACCCGATGGAAATAGTCCGGGTTCCCCGTGTCGGTAGGGTTCATAAGTTCTTGTATAGCAAATCAACCGCCAGGATGCGAATGACGTATGTCTGATATCTCACCGACGGAAATCAAATTACGCCGCCGCTCGCGCGTGCTCGAAGTGAGCTTCGCCGACGGCAGCCGCTTCGAATTGCCGTTTGAATATCTGCGCGTGCACTCGCCTTCGGCCGAAGTGCGCGGGCATGGCGCTGGCGAAGGCGTGCTGGTGCTAGGCAAGGAGAACGTCGTCGTGACCGCGGTGGAACCGGTCGGACAGTACGCGGTGAAACTGGTGTTTGATGACGGCCACGACACCGGTCTGTACACCTGGAAGTACCTGCACCAACTCGGCTCGCAGCGCGAACAAATGTGGAGCGAGTACTGCGCCCGCGTACAACGCGCGGCGCGCGACGGGAAGTCGCGCTGAGCAGCAGATCCGTCGCAGTTTGAAATTTCTGCGGCACCAAAAAGAAAGGCCGGGCGTTTTTCACCCGGCCAAATCTTCACAAGACCCCCACTCGGTTGCGGCCTTTTGAGCCATCAACCGGGGCGGGATTCTGGGCGAGTTTTGCAAAGATTGCCAGCGTTTTTGAACGAGTCCAAATCGATGACATCAGCCCACGAATCAGGCCACGCGACATAAATAAGACCAATTTGGTCCTTTCAACCCGCGGCAGCGCCAGCGCACTATGGTGGCATGCACAGTGCATGCGGCGGCGGCCCGTCGCCCATAGAATGCCTCGTTCGTTCCATAAATTATGGTATCTGACATGACCCAGGATCCTCCCGGCAGCACCGACTTCGGCTTCCAGCAGGTACCGTGGCGCGACAAGGCCCGGCGCGTGCGCGCCGTGTTCGACTCGGTCGCCGACCGCTACGACCTGATGAACGACCTGATGTCGGCCGGGGCGCACCGGCTGTGGAAGCAATTTACGCTGTCGCTGACCGGCCTTCGCCCGGGAGATCAGGCGCTGGATATTGCCGGCGGCACCGGCGATCTGGCGGCCGGACTTGCGCGCCAGGTGGGTAAATCGGGGCTGGTGGTGCTGGCCGACATCAATGCCAGCATGCTGCAGCATGGCCGCGATCGCCTGACCAACCGCGGTTTAGTAGGCAATCTGCAGTACGTGCAGGCCAATGCCGAGCAACTGCCGTTCGCCGACGGCAGCTTCGACGTCGTGACCATCGGCTTCGGACTGCGCAACGTTACCGACAAGGCCGCCGCCCTGGCGGCAATGCGCCGGGCGTTGAAGCCGGGCGGACAGCTGCTGGTGCTCGAATTCTCCAAACCGGTGCTGCCGGCGCTGGGCCGCCTGTACGACGCTTATTCGTTCAATCTGCTGCCGTGGCTCGGGCGCGCGGTCGCGGGCGATGCCGAGAGTTACCGCTACCTTGCGGAATCCATCCGCCGGCACCCGGATCAAGGGGCATTGATTGAACTGATGAAAACCGCCGGCCTGGAAAGCTGCCGCTACCACAACCTGTCCGGTGGCATCGTGGCCGTGCACCGCGGCTACCGGTATTGATGATGGCAGCGGCGGCTGATGTCGTGATCGAGCGGTTGCTTGATCGGGCGGTGGCGCGGGCCATGGCCGACTCGCCGCGTGCGACCGAGCTGATCGGGCGGCTCCAGGGACGCCGGCTGGCGATCACGGTCAGCGGCACGCCCTGGACCTGCGTCATCGAGTCCACCGGCCGGTCGCTGAAGGCGCTGCGCCCGGAAGACGCCGCTGGTCGTCCGGCCGCTGGCGCGCCGTCGGGTGCACAGGCGGACGCGACCATCATCGGCGCCCCGCTGTCGCTGCTGGCACTGGCCGGCAGCGATGGAGAGGCAGTGATCCAGCGTGGCGATGTCCAAATCTCCGGCAACACCGAAATCGCGCAGCAGTTTCGCGAACTCGGCGGCCTGCTCAAACCCGACCTCGAGGCCGCCATGGCGCGCATCCTCGGCGGCAGCGGCGCGCACCTCGCGATGCGCGGCTTGCGCGCCGCGGCCGGCTGGACGGGCAATGCCGCCTGGACCTCGGTGCAGAACGTCGCCGAGTACCTGTCGCACGAAAGCCGTGACCTGGTGTCGCGGCCCGAGGCCGAGCATTTCCTGCGCGGGGTGGACACGGTGCGCGAACACCTCGATCGCATCGAGGCACGCGTGCAGCTCCTGGAGCAGCGCAGCGCCACCCTGAAGATGCCACCTTAGAAAGATGCCACCTTAGATGCGATTACGCGTGCTTGCCAGGCTGATCCAGATCGAGCGCGTGCTGGTGCGCCACCGGCTGGATGATTTCGTGCGCGCGACGCATCTGTACCGGCCGCTGCGGTTCGTGTTTTTCATCTCGCCCTGGACCTGGTTCCAGCGCGGATCGGACCTGTCACGCGGCGCGCGCCTGCGACTCGCGCTCATCGAGCTGGGCCCGATCTTCGTCAAGTTCGGCCAGGCATTGTCAACGCGGCGCGACCTGCTGCCGGCCGACATCGCCGACGAGCTGGCGAAGCTGCAGGACAACGTGCCGCCATTCCCGGGCGCCCTCGCGCGCGCGATGATCGAGCGCTCCTACGGCGCGCCGCTCGACACGCGGCTGCGCGACTTCGAGGAAACACCGCTGGCCGCCGCTTCGATCGCGCAGGTGCATGCGGCAAAACTCCCGGACGGCCGCGATGTGATCGTCAAGGTGCTGCGGCCCGGCATGAAGGCCACGATCGAGCTCGACATCGAGGTGCTCTATACGATCGCCGCCATGGCCGAGCGCTGGTGGGCGCCGAGCCGCAGGCTTAAACCCATGGAGATCGTTCGCGAGTACGAAAAAACCGTGCTCGACGAGCTCGACCTGATGCGCGAGGCCGCCAACGCTTCGCAGCTCAAGCGCAATTTCGCCGGCTCCGCGCTGCTGTACGTGCCGGAGATCTACTGGGATCACTGCCGCACGGACGTGCTGGTGATGGAACGCATCCACGGCATTCCGATCGGCGACATCGCGCGCCTCACCGAGCTGGGCACCGATTTCAAGCGGCTGGCGGAAAATGGTGTGGAGATCTTCTTCACCCAGGTGTTCCGCCACAATTTCTTTCATGCCGACATGCACCCGGGCAATATCTTCGTGCTGCTGGAGGATCCGGCCATGCCGCGCTACGCTGCGGTGGATTTCGGCATCGTCGGCACGCTCGACCTGCGCGACCAGCGTTACCTGGCGGAGAATTTCCTTGCCGTGTTCGATCGCGATTACCGCCGCGTCGCGACGCTGCACGTGCAGTCCGGCTGGGTGCCCCCCGACACGCGTGTGGACGAAATGGAATCCGCGGTGCGCACCATCTGCGAGCCGATCTTCGACCGCCCGCTGAAGGAGATCTCCTTCGGCACCGTGCTGCTGCGGCTGTTCGAGGCACTGCGGCGCTTCAACGGCCAGATCCAGCCGCAGCTGCTGCTGCTGCAGAAGACTCTGCTGAACGTCGAGGGCCTGGGACGCCAGCTGTATCCGGAACTCGACATCTGGCAGACCGCAACCCCGGTACTGCGCCGCTGGATGCGCGAGCGCGTCAGCCCGCGCACCGTACTGCGCGAACTGCGGCGCGGCTTTCCCGACGCGCTGGATGTCATCAAGGCGCTGCCGCAGCTGGCGCGGCGTGCGGTCGAGCAGGCGCAGGACGGCAAGCTGCGGGTGCCGGTCGACACGCACGCGCTCGATGAGCTGCGCAGCGCGCTCACCGAGCAGCGCCGGCGCAGCGACCGCATCCTCATCGGCGCAGTGCTGCTGCTCGGCGCCGTGCTGTGGTTCGGGCTGCGGCTCTACCCGCGCTGGTTCGGGGCAGCTGCAGGCGCCGCAGGATTGATCAGCTGGCTGTCGGCCTGGCTGCAGCGTCGAGTCTGACTCTCAATGCGGTCTCACCGCGCGTTCTCCCTTCGTACTGCCCTCGGCCTATTGGTATTGGCCGCTGCCACCTGCCTCGAGGCTGAGGCGGCGCCAGACCCCGCGGCGCCCAATGCTGCGCCACTCGACGCGGCTGACGTGCAGCTGATTGGCCGGGCGCAACTTAGCGCGGGCGTATGGCGAGTCACCTGGCCGGGTGTTGCCTGGCGCACTGCATTCTCGGGCCCGCGCGTGGGCATTACGACACTGGATTCCGTCGGATATGGCGTGACGATCGATGGACTTGCCATGCTACCCATCCCGCCCTCGCAAACTCGCCTGTCGACTTGGTATCTGGGACTCACCGCGGGAAATCACGTTATCGAAGTCATCCGCATGCGCGCCACCCCTCACGCTCCCGGATTGTTTTTCGGCTTCAGCAAGGGCATCGATGGCACGTGGCTGGCTCTGCCACCAAAACCGGATCGCCAGATCGAATTCATTGCGGACTCCAGTACCACCGGCTACGGCGATCTGTCCACGACGGTGGACTGCACCGACGAGGAGGTAGCGGCGCGCAGCGATGCAAGCCAGAGCTATGCGATCGTCGCCGCGCACCAGCTGCATGCGGACTGGCAGCTAAATGCGATGGATGGCATCGGGGTGGTGCGCAATTGGCACGGCATCTGGAAGGGCACCAACTATGCGACTTATGCCGGCCTGACCCTGCAGTCCGACTCCGCGTCCCGTCGTCGCGACTCCAGTTGGCATCCGCAGGTGGCCGTGGTGCGGATCGGCACCAATGACTTTGGCTCGCCGCTAGCGGCCGATGAAGCCTGGACAGCAGCACAGCTGGAGACACAGTTCACCGACGGCTACCGCAAGCTGCTTACCGGGCTACGCGCACGGCTCGGGCCGAACGGTTTGATCATCGTCATACAGCCGGCATTCGCGGACAACCCGGCCAACCAGAAAGTGGCGGCAATCGTCGACTCGCTGCGCTCGGCAGGTGACCAGCGGCTCTATATGCTGCAGTTTCCGCCGCTCGAGCTGACCGGTTGCGACAATCACCCCAACCTCTCGGACCATCGCCTGATGGGCGCTGCGCTGGTGAAATTCATTGAAGAGCATGGCGGCGCAGAACTTCACTAGCATCGCCCGCCATTCAACTGCAAGGAAAGATCATGAAATCGATACCGGTCGGCGCCACGGGTTCCTTCAGTCTGGTCGTGCTGCCCGAGCATCTCGCCAGCCGCTTCAAGGATGTGACATTGCCGCCGGTCCTGGCGACGCCGGTGATGATCATGGTGATGGAGAACGCCGCGCTCAACGCGATCAAACCATATCTTGATATCGGTGAGAGCGTGCTCGGCACACGTGTGGACGTACGCCATCTGGCGCCGACGCCCGTGGGTCAACGCGTCGTCGGCGAAGCGAAGGTGACCAAGGTTGACGGGCGGCGCGTCGAGTTCTCGATTCGCGCGACTAACGGCAACGACGAGATCGGCGTGGGAACGCACGAACGCGTGGTACTGCAGCTGTCGAAATTATTCGAGCGCATGAAGGCCAAGTTCGGCTGAGGTTGTAAAGTGACACCAGGACAACTCAGGGCGGTCATTCGCAGCGAAACGCCCTTGCACCGAGGGTTCCTTCGGGTGTGCAAATACGATATCGACGTCGAGAAACACGGCGGCGGGATCATGCACACCTCGTGGGAAGTCATGGAGCGCGGCAATTCGGTCGCCGTGCTTGGCCACGACCCGGCCCGCGATGAAGTCGTGCTCGGAAACGAGTTTCGCCCCGGCGTCATGGTGGCCGGCGAGTACCCATATCGGGACAACCTCGTGGCGGGCGCCATCGGGAACGATGAGTCGCCGCTCGATGCCGCCGTTCGGGAGATGCGGGAGGAGACCGGTCTTGTTCTGAGTACTCCAATGCTCATTCATCCGGGCGCCTACGTCAGCTCCGGCGGCACTTCCGAGAAAATATCCATCGTGTACGGCACAGTGGACACCAGTGATGCGGGTGGCGTTCATGGCAACGCGCAAGAGCAGGAGGACATCCTGACGGTCATCCTGGCGGCGAAGATATTCATCGACCGCGTACGCAGCGGCGCGATCGACGATCTCAAGACGCTGGTCGCGGGCTACTGGTTCGCCCAACGTCACGCCGCCGCACAAGGCAAACCCGGGTAGTGAAGGATCGCGCCAGTAGAGTGACACTGGTCTGGCCAGCCCAGATCTACTTGTCAGGCTACATTGCGGCCCTGCAACGCGGATGGTCGCCGGACAATGTGCGCCCTGAAGCGGCCGCCGAGGAGCTCGAGGCAATCGCCACGGATTCGCCCGCCTTTCTCGCCGGGCTCGTGGACAAGGAAGGCGCTGGGCCGCCGATCAGGCTCCCCGACGGCTCCCTGGTCGCTCGTCTGCCCGGCTACCGAAAATGGATCTGGGACGGCGAGTTCTGCGGCAGCATCGGCTTTAGATGGTCCCCCGGCACAAGCAAGCTGCCCTCGTACTGCCTGGGCCACGTCGGCTACACGGTAGTGCCGTGGAAACAGCGCCGCGGCTACGCAACCGAGGCGCTTCGACAGCTGCTGCCTGAGGCCAGGGCCGCAGGCTTGAGATACGTGGAAATCACCACCGACCCGACGAATGAGCCGTCTCAGCGCGTCGTGCTGACAAATGGCGGCGTGCTGGTGGAGCGCTTTCGCAAACCAGAGCAATACGGTGCCGCCGACGGTTTGCGCTTCCGAATTGACCTCTAATATGCAACTCCAGGAGGTCTTTCCCGCCCTTGAAACCACCCGCCTGCTCCTTCGAGAAGTGGTCACGGATGACGCGCCGGCGCTGTTCGCGATCCACGGCGACGCGGAACTCATGAAATGGTCATGCACGAGGCTCTGTCGATGGCATTGTCATGGGCCTTTCGGACCACGAATCTTAATCGGGTCGAAGCGCCGGTTCACCCGGACAACCAGCCGTCGCGCAAATTACTGAGAGCCGTTCACTTTGTGGAAGAGTGCCGTCTGCGCCAGGGAGGCTACTGGGCGGGTCAGTACCACGATATGCTTCAGTACTCGCTGCTGAAGGCTGATTGGGTGGCCGCCAACGGCAATGCGTGATTCGGCGAAATCCCCGGCGCTATAACAAAGGCCCGTCCACGCCCATCATCTCGCGTCGAATGATCTTCACTGGCACCAGTCCGGCAGCCAGGAATCGATCATGGAATTCCGTCAGCGAAAACTTCGCGCCCATCTTCTTCTTGTAATCCTCGCGCAGCTTGAGTATCTCCAGCTTGCCGATGGTGTAGTTGAGGTAACCCGGATCGCCGGTGCCCCGATAGGCTTCGCGGCGCGCTTCGGCTTGCGGCGAACCGCACTCTCTCATGAACAGCTGGGCCACGTCGTCCACGCTGTTGCCGCCGGTATGCAGTTCGATCGAGCCCAGGAAGCGACAATCGCGCAGCAGCGCCTCCTGGAGCTGCGCAACCCTCATCCTCGGATCGCCGTGCCCGAGTCCCTGATCGATCATCATCTGCTCGTCGTAGTGCGCCCAGCCCTCCGCGGTGGATTGCGCGTGCGCCAGCTGCCGTGCGAGTGACCACTCCGGATGGTTGCGACGGGTCAGGTATTGCACGAAATGGCCCGGCCAGACCTCGTGCGCCGAAATGAGTTCCAGGCCGGCAAAATAATAGATTTTCAGATAATCCTCGAGCTTCTCTCCCGTCATGCCGGCGTCGGGTGGCGACACGTAGTAGAAAGCCTGCGTGGCGTGCTGTTCGAACGGACCGGGCGAGTCCATGGCCGCAGAGACCGTGGCGCGCATGAATTCCGGCGTGGCCTGCACCGTCGGCGCCGGCCCGTCGGGGATCGTCACGATGTGATGCTCGCTGACGAAGGCGCGTAAACCGGACAGATCCGCGTCGGCAGTCGACAGCAACGCATCTGCGCTCGGATGCTGGCTGCGCACCTGCTCGGCCACAGCGGCGACCGATTTCGAGGCGTCCACCCGGTGCGCCGCGGCCTTGAGGGCAGCCTGATCGCGGTGCAACTGGCGCAAAGCGATAGCGTGAAGTTTCGGGATCGGCAGTGCAACCATCTCGTTGTCGGCCAGGCGCTGGACGAAGACATCCGATCCGAGCGCGAAATCGCCATCGGCACTGTCCAGTTGCGCCTCCAGATAAGCCTTGTAGTCTTCCAGGGCGGCGACCGCTGCCGCGTTGCTGGCCGCGAAATCGCGCTTCAGCTCCGCGTCATCGACCGCAGCGAAGGCGCGCGGTGCGGCGTCTTGATAGAAGTGGATGGAGCCGGCGATGTTGCGAATCGCGATCTCCACGAAGGCGCGCGGCGGGTGCTCTATGTTGGCCTTGCCGGCGGCAAGTACCGCTGGAATCTCGCGTTCCCGTGCGATCGCCGACCGCATGCGTTCAGCGAGCGGCGCGAAATCGCGGTGCACCAGCTCGAACACGGCGGAAATCGCGACGCGGCTATAGCGGCCGGGATCCTTGCGCCAATACTGGATGGCCTCGTCATCGAGCAGTTCGCCCTTGATGTGGCCAATCAGCACTTCACGGTCATCGCGATCCCCCGGGCTTAACCCGCGCGGATCCATCGCTTGCAGAGTCGCCAGCGCCTGGTGCAGACGCGCACCGGTCCGGGCCACCGCGCCAGCGCTCATGTCGTCGAGCTTCGAATCGTAGTCGTGAATCCCCGCGGACGTCGCCGCTGCCGGGTGCGCGGCGTACTCGGCGTCGTAATAGCTCTTGACGAAGCTATCGAAGGAAGCGGTCTGTGCCCGGACGGCATAGGCACTGAAAAGACTAACGGCAAACATGCCGGCGGCGGCAACGGTTTTTGTCTCCATCCTCGGGTCTCCGCGAGAACTACCTTGTGTGTGACTATGGTCTGGTCGCTGCGACGCAGGCCATGCCGCCCGGGCCTGCACTTTGGCGAGTCTCGAGCCCGTGCGTCATCAGTTGCGATGCGACCCAATGCGGCGCCAGGCGCAGTTTCGGGTAGCTGCTTACAGTCTGGCGCCAACGACCATCCTCCCACTGATGCAGCACATCGTGCACGACTACGCGGTCGTCGAAGTACTCCAGAAAGCAGGTCAGGATCCTCTTGTCGTCACTGCGCACCGGGATGAAGCGGCGTTCCGCCTGCAGCGGCGAGGAAACGTAATCGCGAAAGGTGCAGACAAACTTCCCGCCCATGGCCAGGGAGCGCGCGGCATTGGCCAACAGCCGTTGGGCCGCGGCCACATCCGGCAAGTGGGTCAGGGTATCGCCCATGCACAAGATGACATCTGCCGGGCATGGCACCGAATCAGGAAATTCGACGATATCGGCTGTTACGGTTGCGACTGGCAGCGAGCCGCAACGCGCCCGCAGTTCATCCAGCAATTGTTGGCAGCCATCGACAGCCGTGACGGAAAATCCACGCCGCGCCAGTGGCAGCGCGTGCAAGCCGATGCCTGCTCCCAGATCAATTGCCGTGGCAGGTCGAACGACCGGCAGTCCCATCGCGTCCAGCTCGGCTGTGCTGCGCGCCATCGCGGCCTCGATGTCGCCGATCATCCATGCATATATGCGGCCGAGGTGATCGTCGTAGTGATCGGAAGCGGTGGCCATATAGCGAGGGTTGGTACGTTTCAGGTCGTACAGCGCCGGCCATGTTCGCGGATGGTGTCGGCGATGGCAACAGGCTCAAACCAACCCCGGCGCCAAGCCGGCTCTTTGACAGGCTCTGGCCCGTGCCGGGCGTGCGGCATCGCCCACCGGCAGGATCAGATCCGGCGCTCGTAGTCGGCGCAGTGGAACGATGCTCCCAGATAGCGATCATGCCGCCGGCAGATGCCGTCCGCTGCACGCACCGACGCATGAGCCGATCCAAGACTGCGGATGCCCGGCAGCTGCGACTCGATCTCGTGCGGCGACTGGCAGAAGTATCGGCAGCTACCGCAGCTCTGCTCGACTGCAGTTCCGACGCGCGCCGCACTGCGTGTCATTGGCCGAACCGGGTCCAGAAACCGACGAACACCTGGGTCGACAACACGTAGCCGAGCACGATGTTGACCGCGACCCCTGCGGTAAAGGCATAGAACGGCCTGGCGCCGACGCTGACGAACTCTCGCAGGCGCGTGGTCAAGCCGATTGCCAGGAAGGTGAAAGTGAAGGCCCAGACGCGCAGCGATTGCAGCGGCGCCACCAGCGATGGCTGCACGATCTTCTTGTAGTCGGCATAGCTGTAGCCGCTGGAAATCACCGTGACGATCGCCGACGCGATGAGAAATCCGAGCACGAATTTCGGAAACCGCCGCCAGATCTCGCCCGGGTTGGCCTTGGAGTGGATGCCGGTCGATTGCCAGCGCGTGGTGGCGACGATCGACAGCACGAACGCCCAGACGCCGATCCACACGTCACGGCCGATGACTTTCATCAGCGTGAACGCATTGACTGCGGCCTCGGGAGTACCGCTGATGCCCGCCACGTGGCCGGCGTAGCCGCCATAGGCCTGTGCCGCAGCCAGCCCGGCGGCATCGGCGAACTCGGAGGTGCCGATCCACGCCCCCGCGACGCCGGTCGGCAGTTGCAGTCCGCGCGCCAGCAGCGGCAGGATGAAGATCGAGAGGATGGCCCACACGATCACCAGCGAGATCGCGATCGAGGCATGTTCTTTGCGCGCGCCCACGGCGCCGGCGGTGGCGATCGCACCGGATACACCGCACACCGCGCCGCCGGTGCCCAACGTGGCCGCCAGCCGGCGATCCAGCCCCAGGCGCGTGGCAGTGAAGTAGATGACTCCGAAAGTCACCAGCGACACGATCGCCGCCTGCACGATGGCCACCGGCCCGGCCCAGGCGATCAGCGTCAGCGGCAGGCTTGCACCCAGCAGTACGATGCCGGTCTTGATGAACAGCTCCACGCGCAGCCCGGCATCGGCCCACTGCGGAACACCGACCGTATTGGCGATGACCAGGCCGAGCAGCAACGCGACCAGCGGCGGTTCGAGATTGTAGTGCGCCGCCTGGTCCCATTGACCGAGCAGATACAGTCCGAGCGACACCACGAACACCAGCGCGAACGCCGGCAGGAAGCGGGACAGCTTGTACCCCAGCGCAGTGACACCGATCCCGAACAACGTCGCAAACAGGACGAACAGCGCCAGGTACTGCGCGGCATGATCGCGCACCTGGGTCACGGCCTCAGGCCACGCCTTCCATTTTTGCGGCGCAACGGCCAGCCACTTGAGGCTGCTGCCATTCGCCACCAGTCCGGCCGCGACCACCACCAGGCCAAGACCGATCCAGATGGCCCACCAGTCATCCTTCCGGATGAGTTCAGACCAGACCGAATCGCGCTTGGGCGCGTGGACCTGGCTCTGTGCAATCTCTGTCATGTGAGCTCCGCTCGTCGTTATACGTGTTAGCGCCGTGGGCGGCGCTGCAGGCAAACCACGATAGACACCGCGCCATCGACGGTCCAATAGCGATTTGCCATGACGACTTTTTGTTTCGGTATGTAGCCGACTTGTCACCGGCCCCGGACGGCCGGGGTCGGCGCCCCCCGGGGGGCGCGTCCCGTTGGGAGCGCCGCGGTTGAATGCTAGGCGGCGGCCGATTGCCACACCCGGCGCTTGGGCGCCGGTGCAGGCGAAGGCGAAGGCGAAGGCGAAGGCGAAGGCGAAGCTCGAGCTGCGCCGGAATGCGTCGATCGAGGCGAGTAGATCCAGCGGCGAGACGCTGCTGCGGCCGGCGCTGTACTTCAGCACTCCGCGCCGCGTCAGCGACTCATCGATGATCAGCACGAAGCGCGGCGGCAGACCCAGGATATCCGCGCGCAGATTGCGCGCCGGCAGATCGATGACGCTGTCGTCCGCAGCCGCGGACTGCAGGCGCAGCAGCCGATAATCGCAGATCAACTCGCCGGCCCAGCTGTGATCGGCGCCGGCACCCTCGTCAGCGGATTGGCTGCAGGCGACCGGCCGTACGCCGCGCACACGAAACTCATCGCGCAGTATCTCCAGCCACCGGTCGCGTTCCAGCCCCTGGTCCTGAAAGTCCTCCGGATCGGAAAACAGCAGCGCCCAGTCGCCGCCGAGCCAGTCGCGCAACAGTGGGGCTGATCCATTGACCTCGCCCAGGCACAAAGTCGCCATTGCCGCTCTCCTTCAATATCGACGCCTTTCCGTTAAGGTCGATCCTATGAGTGCCTGCCATGACAATGCAGTCGCCGCCGAGTGACATGCAGGTTATAAATTGCCGCGACTCAAGGCGGCTGTTCCGCGCTCAGGCGATCGAACACCGCCTTCATCGCCTCGATGCGCCGAACATAGGCGCGCACCTCGTGGTCGCCGCAGCGCTGCCCGGCGCCCAGCTGAAAACCCCGACGGGCATAGTCATCGCCCGCGCCCGCGCCGCACAGGTGAATCACCGCCGCCAGCTGCTGCTTGAGTTGCAGCGGCGCGAATACCATTCGATGGCGCTCCAGGATCAGCATCACATTGCGGTCGAGATAGGCCGATGTCAGTTCGACGGCATCGCCGGGAAGCACGCGGGCATAGAAGCTGTTGAACCAGCACGATTGCCAGTCATTCCATGGCCCGTCGTCCACGACGACGTGATGTCGGATGCACAGGCGCCGCGCCTCGGCGAAATTCCCGTCCGTGATCTGATACATCCCGACCGCGCTCGAGGCCGGGCGATAGACCTCGAACGGCTGGGTCGTGGTCCACGACCAGCGCCAATAGGTGCGAACCACGGGATTGCCGGAACCTTCCGCCTGCGCCATCGCGGCCAGCAGTTCCGGTGTCATCACGGGCGTGGAATATCGCCTGAATAGCGTCGCGTACTGCTTCCAGGTTTCTGTCGGGGTCTTATAGAGTGTCGCACTGACCGGAAAAAACAGCTCGGTCGGCTTGCGGATCACCTGATAGATCCAGTTGATGATGATCGCCAGCGTCAGCACCACGACGACGCTGAAGATCACCTGCATCAGCGCCGGCGCGCGGCGGAAGGCGCGCCACCCGCGTCGTCGCAGGCGCTCGCTCGGCCACAGGCGTGACAGGCGGAAGCGGCGCTTACGCCCGGTCGCAGACTTGCCTGGTGTGCTTGGGGTGCCGGCGCGGCGCCGCCCGATCATCCTCCGCTCAAGGATCGCGATCGCCTAGGACTCCGATTCGCCTTCCTCATCTTCCTCGTCGGCCAGCGGCGGCGGATTTTCCAGGGCACCGGTGGGATCGAGCGGACTTACGAACGGATTTAACTCCGGCTGGCGCTCAATTCTGGGCTGCCAGGGTTTCTGGTCACGCTTGGGCTTCTCTGTCATGGCGTACTCCTAAGCGGCAGTGATGATCTGCGATTGCAGCCGCAGGATACTCCACGTCGTGACGTTGTCCCATCAGTGCTCGTCGCTTCCCGTGACCGCGATGAATCCAGGCGAGCCGGCGCGAATGACACGAAGCAGCAACGGCTGGCTGGACGATGGCTTGCTCACCGTCGCAAGATCCGCGACATCCTCCAGCCGCTTGGTTCCGGCGTGCGTAATCAGATCACCGATTTTCAGGCCGGCCATCGCTCCGGCGCCATCGTGGCGTAGCTGCGTAATGATAAGTCCGCCGACTTCGTCTGGCGCCTTGAGAGCCTTGCGAATGTCCGCCGTGGCCTTGGCCACACCCAGATCGAGATTCGGCACCCACGTGTCCGGGCCGCCCGACTGCAGGGACTCCTCGGGCGGATCCGGCAATTGACCGATGGTCACCGCCATGGGCAGTTCGCTGCCCTCGCGCATCACCGACACGTTCACCGTGCTGCCGGGCGCCAGGCGCACGATGATTTTCCCGAGCGTTGCAATGGTTACAGCAGTGGTATTAACGCTCAGCAGTACATCCCCGACCATGAGCTCGCCCGCAGTCGGCCCGGTCGGCTCAACGGCCGTGATCAATACCCCGGCAGGAGAATCCCGGCCGAGCAGCACTCGTGCCAGTGCCGGCGTCATCGCTTGTACTTCGATTCCAAGATAGCCCCGGCTCACCTTGCCGTGCGCCTGGAGTTCCTTGACGACGGAGGTCACGGTTTCGGCGGGAATAGCGAACCCGAGACCGACCGAGCCGCCGCTGGGCGTCAGTATCGCCGTGTTGACACCCACCACCGCTCCGTCCGTTGATAGCAGTGGCCCGCCCGAATTGCCCAGGTTGATCGCCGCATCGGTCTGCAGGAAGTCGATGTATGGATCCTCTTCGAGTACCCGACCGCGCGCGGACAGGATACCGGCGGTGACCGATTGGCCCAGGCCGAATGGATTGCCGATAGCGACCACCGGATCGCCGATCGAAACCTTGTCGGAAGATCCCAGGTGCAACGCCGGCAGCCGGCCCGCGCTCACCCGCAGCAGCGCAATATCGGTCGTCGCGTCCACGCCTATGACCTGGGCCGGGACTTCGCGACCGTCTGGGAGCTTCACGCGCACCGAACGCGCTCCCACCACCACGTGGCGATTGGTCACGATCAGTCCGTCGGCACTGATGATGAATCCCGAGCCCAGCGCAGATGCGTTGGCGCCGGGCGGCGGATTACCGCCGCCTGGCCCGGAGAGCATGCGGCGAATGAACGCGCGCGCATCGCTATCCTGGTTGTCGGCGGTTGCGCGCTCTACCGCACGCTGGGCGGCGCCTTCGCCCTGTTCTTCAACCAGCACCGTGACCACGCTCGGCGCCACCTGCTTGACCAGCGCCGCGTAGCCGCCAGTGGCGGCCTCGGCCAAAGGCTGCAGCAGCAGCGCGAGCGCGCTGGCCAGGGCCACACTGGTGACTCGATTCGGTAACATTTTCATTGCTCGCGACGCGTGCCTCACATGCGATGATACGCTCGGGCAATCACAGAATGGCCGCGGCCCGAGACTCCTCGACAATAGTTAACGCGGCGACTGCCTCATTCGCCTTTGAGGCTCACCTCCGGGTAGTACACCCCCAGCAGGTGCCGGTGCCACCACCGGCCGCCGGCCTTTTCCACGCTGTCGGAAAAGCGGTATTCGTAGAACCGCGCGCGCACATAGCGCGGCGGCTGGTCAGGAAAGGGGTTGTTTGCCATCAGTGCCAATACCGCCGGCTGATTCTCCAGCAGCGCCTTGAGAAAGCGTGCAAACCACTGCAGACGCCGCGGATCCTCGAGCGCTGCGAACCACATCTGCCAGTCCAGGCGCGGCTGGTGCGGGATGTTCCAGCGCGGCCGGCGGGCCAAGTCGCCCGGCTTGTAGCGAAATTCGTATTCGCGCCAATCGGCGCCATCGGACGAACCTTCGATGACGATTTCATCGCGCTGCGTGGTCATGACGGCGAACAAACCGTATGCGCTGACCATGTGCAACGGCTCGAAAATGCTGTCGACGCTCTGCGCCACCGCCGGCGGATGGCCGCCGAAGCGCAAATCCATCTGTACCAGGCTGCAGAACACGATCAGCACCGCCAGCGTGCCGACGATCAGGCGCATCGCCCGCGGCGGCGATGTGCGTTGCACACCTGCGGGCAACAGCCGGCGCAGGCGCGACGGCAATATCCTGCGCAGCGCCGCGTCGTCGAACAGCAGCAGGCACAGCAGCATGGTCTGCAGGTTGAACCAGTTGTAGTTGCCGGTGATCAGGATGCAGCTCTGCAGTATCAGGATGCCGGCAGCGGCGCCGAAGCGCAGCCGGCGCGGACAGAAGATCAGGAACGGCAGCACTAGCTCGACAAAAAATGTCGCCGCGGTCAGGAATTTCAGCGTGCCCAGGGACAGATGAGCGGCGTACCACGCCAGCGGCGTCGGCAGCGGCTGCGTGACAAAATGAAACGACAGCGCCGTCAGGTTCCACCAGTTGGGATCGCCGCTCAGCAACTTGACCATGCCGGACATGAACATGAAGCGAAACAGCAGCCAGCGCAGCAGCCAGAGCCCTAAGGTCCTGTTAAAGGTCATCAGCAGCGCGAGAAAGCCGGTCTCCAGCAGGAACGTGTCCCACTGATAGGTCATGAAGTCCTGTCCGCCATACAGCAGCGACAGATACAGCAGGTAGAGCAGCAGCAGGCTCAGGCGCGGCAGGACATTCAATACCAGCAGCAGCGACAGTCCGGCACCAAGCCAGCACACCGCCTCGATGACCACGTCGCTGGCGTTCCACCAGAACAGCATCGGCATCCAGTAGAAGCGCACCGGACCGACACGCGCGCCGATGTCGTCGACCAGCTCGGTCAGCGGCAGGATGCCATGACTGCCGATCAGTCCCATGGCCTGCACGCCAAAGGAGACGAAGGCAGCCAGGTAGATCAGCCCAAACAGGCGCAGGAACAGGTGTGCGACCAGATCGTGTCGCGGTGGTTCGTGGTCAGCCCCCCACAGAAACAAACTGATGCGATAGAACGCCGCGCGATGCGCGGCGGTGAAGGCGTAGGCGCGTTCCGCGATGGCGGCGAAGCCGGGAAGAGTGCGGTAGAGCGCGAGCCAGAATGCCTTGCCGCGGGCGTGGCTTAGCGTCAGGAAGCTGGCCTCGGCCGCGCTCGCATGTCGCCCGTCGGGCGCAATGTACTGCACCGCGCGTTGATAATCGGCCAGCGGGATCTCGGGATGGTCCGCCGCGACCTCCTGAAACGGGCGGTAGCTGACGGCCTCGCCGGTGAGCTGGTGCCAATAGCGCGCCCAGTAGCCGCAGAACCCGCAATCCCCGTCATACACCAGCATCGGCCGCGTGGGGCGCATGGCTATACCTGGCGCACGATCCCGGCGGCCGGCCGCGGCTCGATCCACAGGGCACGCGCACGCGCGCACAGGTCACCGTCATAGTCGAATAGTGCGGTGCCGACCTCGTATTTGCGGCCGCTGACAGCGATGCGCCAGCCGACCACGATGCACGGTTCATCGATATGCACGCAGCGATCGACATGGGCGCTGAATTCGCCGAGCAGCATCGCCACGCCGTCGCTGCGAGCGGCAAAGTAGCCCGGGCAATCAAGTGCGGCACTCATGAACTCCGGCCGTACCTTGCCGTTACCGGCGGACAAGGACTCGTCGGGCACCCAGGTTGCGGCCACCTGGTCATGGCCGCCCAAGTTCCCGGCGAAGATCCGCAGCCCGTCGCCGCGTCCGCGATTGGTGCCGCAAACGAAGCAATCGGGGAAGGCATGACGGCCGAAGCCGATGAAATGGCGTGACGCATCCAGCGCCCGCAGATAATCCGGCGGCTGCGGGACTGCGAGTTCGAATGCCGTGGGTTGCGCGCGCGCCAGGATCTCCTCGTCGCGCAGCAGCGTAAGCTCGCCGGCCTCGGCGCTGCGCACCTCGAGCGGCAGCTGCAGTGGGATCGGCCGTTCGATGCGTACCCGCACCGTCTGCTGGGAAAACTGCGCCAATAGGCCAGCGAAATAGCCGCCGTTGGCACATCCGGGTGGGCCGCAGAAGCGCTCGTTGACCGTCAGACTGGGCACCGCGCAAGCTCCGGTAGCTTAGGCTCTCAACGGCGTGCCGGCCGCAGCGTCGCCAGCCATTGCTGCGGTGATTCTCCGCGTTCCAGCACTTCCACCAGCGCCGAGCCTACGATAACGCCGTCCACCATGCCGCGCAGCGCCTCGACCTGCTCGCGCGCACGGATACCGAAACCGGCGCACACCGGTACGCTCGCCGCCGCGCGCACCCGTTCCAGATACTCGGCGATATCCTTGGGGGCCGCGACGTTGTTGCCGGTGGTGCCGGTCATGGTAACCGCGTAGACAAATCCCTGGCTTGCGCCGGCTACCCTCGCCAGCCGCTCCGGCGGCGTCACCGGCGTAACCATCTGCACCAGCGCCAGTCCATGCGGCGCCAGTGCCGCGCGCATCTCCTCACTCTCGTCGAAGGGCAGATCCGGCACGATGAAGCCGCAGACACCGACCTGCACCGCCCGCTCGGCCAGCGCCGCCAGGCCGAAGGCCAGCAGCGGGTTCATATAGCTCATCAGCAGCAGCGGCGTCGCCAGCGGCGGCATGGCGCCGAGCTCGTCCAGTATCCAGGCGAGCGTCACTCCGGCGCGCAGCGCCTGTTCGCTTGCGCGCTGGATGGTGACGCCGTCCGCCATCGGGTCAGAGAACGGCACGCCGATCTCGACCACATCGGCTTCGCTGGCCACCGCGCTCAGGTGTTCGCGGAATTTCCCGCGGCTGGGAAACCCGGCGGTCAGAAATGCCACCAGTGCCGGCTGGCCATGCTTGGCCGCGGCGCGCAGTGCCGACACGATGCGTTCGCGCGGCGCGGCGGCCAAGGTCGGCGGCGTCGCGGTCATGGCCGGCCTGCTTCGACCTGCGACAGCAGGGTCTGGGTCAGCGTCAGCATGTCCTTATCGCCGCGGCCCGACAACCCGATCAGGATCCGCGCCCCCGGATGCAGCGCGGCCCAGCGCCGGGCGCCGGCCAGCGCATGCGCACTCTCGATCGCCGGCAGGATGCCCTCACACTCACAGCACTCGCGCACCGCCGCAAGCGCCTCATCATCGCTCGCGGCCTCGTAGCGCACCCGACCGATCGAACTCAGCAGCGAGTGTTCCGGGCCGACGCCGGGATAATCCAGTCCAGCGGAGATCGAATGCGTCTCCTGGATCTGGCCATGGCGGTCCTGCAGCAGCATCGAATAGCTGCCATGCAGCACCCCGGGCCGGCCATTGACCAGCGTGGCCGCATTATCTCCCAGGCCCGAGCCGCGGCCGCCGGCCTCGACGCCGATGATCTCGACGCTGCGATCGCCTAAGAATGCATGGAACAGGCCGATCGCGTTGGAGCCGCCGCCGACGCAGGCAAACAGCGCATCGGGCAGAGCGCCGCTGCGCTCGAGCAGCTGCGCGCGCGCCTCGCGCCCGATGACCGCCTGCAGCTCACGCACGATGTAAGGATAAGGATGGCCGCCGACCGCCGACCCCAGCAGGTAATAGCTCGCGGTCGGATCCGACACCCAGTCGCGCAGCGCCTCGTCGATCGCCGCACGCAGCGTGCGATCACCGCTGGTGACCGGGACCACGGTGGCCCCGAGCAGGCGCATGCGGCCGACGTTGGGCGCCTGGCGTTCCATGTCGACCGCGCCCATGTAGACCGTGCACGGCAGGCCGACGCGTGCGCAGGCGGCGGCACTCGCCACCCCGTGCTGGCCCGCGCCGGTCTCGGCCACGATGCGCTTGGCGCCGAGCCGGCGCGCCAGCAGCGCCTGCCCGATCGCGTTGTTGATCTTGTGCGCACCGGTGTGCGCCAGGTCTTCGCGCTTGAGCCACACCTGCGCACCCCAGCGCTTCGACAGATGCGGCGCCGGACTGAGCGCCGTGGGCCGGCCAACCCAGTCGGACAGCTCGCGCTTGAGCTCCGCCTGGAAGTCAGGATCCGACAGCCAGCGGCGCGCGCCGCGCTCCAGCCGTTCGTGCGCGGGGATCAGGGTCTCGGGCACATAGCGGCCGCCAAATGGCCCGTAGCGTCCGCGCTCATCCGGATAACGGCCCGCCAGCAGGTCCGTCAGCACGCGTTCATGTTCCGCCGCCGTTTCAACGTTCATCATCAGCTATCCCCTGAAATGCCGCCCGCGCGGCATCGACAAATTCCGCGATCATGTGTGCACTCTTGCGCCCCGGGGCCGACTCGACCCCGCTCGATACATCCACGCCATGCGGTCGCACCGCGTGGATGGCGGCGCCGACATTGTGCGCGTTGAGGCCGCCGGCCAGGATTAACTCGCTCATGCGTGCCAGCCTTGACGCGGTATTCCAGTCTGCCGCTTCGCCGCTACCGCTGCGCGCGCCTTCAAACAGCATGCGACGCGGCAAGGCAGCGCCGGAGCCGACACCGGCGCGCAGCACCGGCAGTCGCGCCAGCGTGTCGGGCAGAGTCAACACATCGAAATCCTGCAGATCGGTCTGCAGCACGTCGGGTTTGAACACGCGCAGGATCTCATCGACCAGCAGCTGTTCCGGGTGCACCGTCACCGCGACCAGGGCCACTCGATCGCGCGCAGCAGCCACCAGCTGCGCCGCCTGCTCGGGATCCAGCCGCCGTACCGACGGTGAAAATACAAAACCGATGGCATCGACCCGCGCCTGCAGCGCCGCCGCCACCGCATCGGCGCTGGTCATGCCGCAGATCTTCAGCCACATGCCCGCGGTCTCGCCGCAGCGCGCCCGGCCGCCAGCATCGACGCCGCCAGCTGCAACGGATCGGCGGCTTGCATCAGCGCGCTGCCTACCAGCGCCACGTCATAGCCGGCGGCTGCGACCCGCGCCGCATCGGCGCTGGTGGCGACACCGCTTTCGGCCACACGCGGCACGTTGTCCGGCAGCAGCGGCGCCAGCTCCTCGAGCCGGCCGGGCACCACCTTGAGCGTCACCAGGTCGCGGCAGTTCACCCCCACCAGCAGTCGGCAGCGCGCGCCGAAGTCGCGCACCAGGGCAGCGGCGAGCGCAAGGTCGGCATCATCGAAGGCTTCCAGCAGCGCGAACAGCCCGAGCTCGCCCGCGGCCTCGATCAGCGCTTCGAGTTCGGCCCCGGAAAGCATCCGCAGGATGATCAGTACGCCGCCGGCGCCCGCCAGCCGCGCCTCATACACCTGGTAGTCATCCACCAGGAAATCCTTGCGCATGACCGGAATGCGGCCCGCCAGCCCCGATGCCGCCTGCGCCAGATGCGACAGCGCACCGTCAAAGCGGGTGGGCTCGGTGAGCACGGAAATCGCGGCGGCGCCGGCATCGGCGTAGGCGGCGACGCGGGCAACGATGTCCTCGCCGCCGTCCTTCAACTGTCCGGCCGCCGGCGAGCGCAGTTTCACCTCGGCGATCAGATCGAAGCCACCTGGGGACAGCCGCAGTCGCGGCGCCGCCGCCATTGCCCGCGCGCGCAGCTGCAGTTCCTGGCGCGGACAGCGCTCGCGCTCGCGCGCCACCCGTTCGCGGCTCGAGCGCGCCATCGCCGCCAGGAAATCCGTGCTCATGCGCGCTCGCTCCCGCGCAGTTTTTCATCCGCACCGAAACGTTCCAGGCGCGACAGCAGCGTCGCGGCCACGCCGCCGTCGATCGCCTGCGCCGCACGTGCCACTGCCTGCGTGGGCGAGGTTTCGCGGCCGGTGACCTCGAGCGCCAGCGCGGCACCCAGCAGCAGCGCATCGCGGTGCGCGCCGGTCACCCGGCCGCCCAGTACCCGCTTGAGTTCGAGTGCATTGTGGGCCGCATCGGCGCCCGCCAGCGCGCCGGCCTCGCACAGCGGCAGCCCATAGTCCGCCGGGGTTCGCAGCTCGCAGCGCACACCTTCGGCGCCGACATCGAACAGCGTGAAGCCGCCGATCGGTGTCGGCTCATCCCAGCCTTCCGCGCCATGAATCACAAATGCGCGCAGGATGCCGCTGCCGGCCAGCGCATTCGCCATCAGTTCCGCGCTCGCGCGGCTGAAGGCACCGATCACCAGGTACGGCGGGGCCGCCGGGTTGCACAGCGGTCCAAGCAGGTTGAACACCGTGCGCACGCCCAGCGCCGCGCGCACCGGCGCGATGTTCTTGGTGGCGGCGTGATAGTACGGCGCAAACAAAAACGTGAACCCGAGCGCCGCAAAGCAGCGACCGGCCGCGGCTTCATCCAGCGGCAGCGGCAGCCCCAGCGCCTGCAGCACGTCGGCACTGCCGGCGTTGCTGGAGATGGCGCGGTTGCCGTGTTTCACGACCGGCAGCCCGCAAGCGGCGGCCAGCAGCGCCGCGCCGGTGGAAAGATTGAGGCTCCCCGAGCGATCGCCGCCAGTGCCCACGATATCCACCGCATCGAGCGGTTCCGGCAGTTGCGGCCGGCGCGCCAGCGCGCGCATCGAGCCGGCAAAGCCGCGTAGTTCGTCGGCGGTGACGCCCTTGGCGCGCAGCGCCGCCAGCAGTGCGCCGGCCAGCGCCGGCGCCAGGTCCTCGCCGGTGAGCGCGGTCATCAGATGCGCCGCCTCCGCCTGCAGCAGGTTCTCCCCGTCGAGCAGCCGGTCGAGCGTCGCGCGCAGCATTACCACGTCGGTCATGGTGGTGAGCGTCAGTCGTCGCGGCGCTCGCCGCCGGAAAAGCGCAGGAAATTGCGCATCATGGCCGGTCCGTCCGGCGTCAATACGCTTTCCGGATGAAACTGCACCCCTTCGACCATCAGGCGCCGGTGCCGCACACCCATGATCTCGCCTTCGGAAGTGCGCGCGCTGACCTCAAGCTCATCCGGCATCGAATCCGGTTCTGCGATCAACGAATGATAACGCCCGACTTCGCAGCCAGCCGGGATGTCCTGGAACACGCCGCGCTCGTCGTGATCCACCAGCGATGTCTTGCCATGCATCAGCCGGCCGGCACGCACCACCTTGCCGCCGAACACCTCGACGATCGCCTGATGCCCGAGGCACACGCCAAACACCGGAATCTGCCCGGCGAACGCCTGCACCATCGCCATCGACACGCCGGCGCGCTGCGGCGTGCCCGGACCCGGCGAGATGCACAGGTGGGTCGGCTGCAGCGCGCGCGCCGCATCGATGGTGATGGCGTCGTTGCGATAGACGCGCACGTCGGCGCCGAGCACCAGGAACGCCTGCACCAGGTTATAGGTAAAGGAGTCGTAGTTATCGATCAGCAGCAGGCGCGCGCTCACAGGCCTTCCTCCGCGAGTTTCAGCGCGCCGCGCAGCGCCGCACTCTTGGCGAGCACCTCGGCATGCTCGGCCGCCGGGATGCTGTCGGCCACGATACCGCCGCCGGCCTGGTAGCTGTATTCATCGTTATGAAACACCAGTGTTCGTATCGTGATCGCCTGGTCCATGTCGCCCTGGGCGCCAAAGTAGCCCACGGTGCCGCCGTACAAGCCACGCCGCACCGGTTCCAGTTCCTCGATGATCTCCATCGCCCGCACCTTGGGTGCGCCTACCAGCGTACCGGCGGGAAAGGTCGCGGCGAACAGGTCGAAGGCATCGCGCCCGGCGGCAAGCTCACCGCGCACTCCGCTGACCATGTGCATCACATGGCTGTAACGCTCGATCGAACGGTAGGGTTCCACCCGCACGCTGCCGGCACAGGCGACGCGGCCCAGATCGTTGCGCGCCAGGTCCACCAGCATCACGTGCTCGGCGTTTTCCTTGCCATCGGCGCGCAGCTCCGCTTCCAGGCGCGCGTCGAGCTGCGGCTCGTCGGCCCGCGGCCGCGTGCCGGCGATCGGCCGCAGCTCCGCCTGGCGGCCGTTGAGCTTGACCAGTGCTTCGGGCGAGGAGCCCACCACGGTCAGGTCGCCGAGGCGGCAGAAATACATATACGGGGAAGGGTTGATCAGCCGCAGGGCGCGATAGACCTGGAACGGATCGAGTGCATGGCGGCCGGAGAAACGCGAAGACAGCACCAGCTGGTAGACATCGCCGGCGGCGATGTACTCCTGTGCCCGCAGTACGCCGGCGATGTGCTCATCGCGCGTGAGTGCCGGGACCGGCACGCTGAAGCCGCCGCCCGAACGGATGAACGGCACCGCGCCGCGCAGCGCGCGGATCACCTCGCGCCGCAGCGATTCCCGCTCGGCATCGCTGCCCGCGTGCAGCAGTGCGATGCCGCGGCTGACGTGATCGAACACCAGCAGCGAGCGCGGCGCCAGATAATGCAGCAGCGGCACGCCGCGCAGCACCGGCAGGCGCTGCGGCAGGCGCTCGAAAAAGCGCACCGTGTCGTACGAGGTGAATCCCACCAGCCCGCCCGCGAGCGGCACCTGCCCGAGCGCCGGCGTCGGTAACGGCAGGCGACCCAACGCCGCGCGCAACCCGTCGAGCAGCTCCGCCTGTGTGCGCGGCACCGCGCGCCGCTCGTCGCCGAGCACGAACGACTGCTCATCGAGCCGTACCTGCAGCACGTCGCCGAAACCGATGAAGGAATAACGAGCGATGCGCTCGCCGCCCTCGACGCTCTCGAGCAGGAAGCGCGGCTCGAACGGCGCTAGTTTGGCGAACGCCGACACCGGAGTGTCGAAATCGCCGGCAATGTCGAAAGGCGGCTTCATGATAATAATAAAAAAACCCATCCCGGAGTTTTCCGGAGATGGGTCTGGTGTTTGCTTGTACCTTTAGATGCGGTTTAAGACATGCAGCAACGTCCAGCGCCCACTCCGTTTGCGGAGTTGCGCCACCACCACGGACCGGCGGACAGGACGGTTGCTGACATAGTCGGCAGAGTATGGCGAGCCGCGCCGCCGCGCGTCAAGAACGCGGTTCCGCCGGTGCTTGCCCTGGCGGCGGTGGCTCGCGCAAGGCGCGGCACAGCTCCTCGGCGGCATCGACAATGCTCGGGCCCAGGCGGCTCAGGCGCTGATCGGTCCAGGAAATCACGCGCCCGGAACGCACCGCCCGCATCGACGGGAAAGTGCGCCAGGCAGCCACCCAGTCGCGGCCGGAGGCCGCATCCGGCGGCAGCGCCAGGATGATCTGCGGATCGCGCGCCAGCACCGACTCCAGCGTCACCGCAGGTCCCGGTTCGGCCAGATCCTCATACAGACTGCGGTAGCCGCAGGCATGAATGACGTCGGTCATGATTTCGGTGCGGCCGACGGTATAGATCGGTCGACCCCACACCTGAATCAGCACCGTCGCCGCCGTGGCCTGCAGATAACGGGCCCGCAGCGCCGCGATGCGCTGCGTGAACTGGTCAGCCGCCGCCTGCGCGGCAGCTTCTGTTCCTGCCAGACGGCCAAAGCGCAGCAGGCTGGCCGGAATATCATCCAGCCGCGCCAGGCGATGCCGATAGATGTGCAGCCCCACGCCTTCCATGCGTGCCAGCTGGGTCGGTGAGGTGCCCCCGCCCCACACCACCACCACGTCGGGATGCAGTGCCAGGATGCGCTCCAGGTCGAAGCTCTGCGCATCCCCGACGCGCTCGATTTGCTTGGCCGCCTCCGGCTCGTTGGAGTATGCGCTGGTGCCGACCACGCGCTCGCCGGCCCCGGCCGCAAACAGCATGGCGGTCGCGCCGGGCGCCAGGCTGACGATGCGTTGCGCCGGGCGCGCCAGCTGCAGCGTGTGCTGCTCGTCGTCCGACAGCGTAAGCGCAGGCACATCCGCGGCTCGCGCCTGCGCCAGCGCCAGCAGCAGTGCTGCCGCCGCCAGCCGACCCGGCAGCTGTGAGCCAACGCGCTTCAATCGAAGAACGTAGCGCTGAACACGGCCGCCAGGGCGGCCTGCACATTGGCATCCGGCAGCACGCCCGGCATGCAGGCGTTGTAGAAGCGCATGCCATCGATCAGCGCCATGGTGGCAAAGGCCAGATCGCCGGCGGGAGCCGGTGGCGGCTTGCCGATCACCTGGCTGAACTGGCCAATGAAGTAGGCGATCATGTCGCGCTTCTCCAGCAGCAGCGCGTTCAGCCGCACGCGAAACCTGGGATCGCGCAGCGCCTGCAGCCTGGCTTCGGCCCACAGCACGTAGCTGATGTTGCCGCGATACACCTGGCTGTAGAACAGTTGCAACTGCCGCTGCATATCCTCGACCGCCAGGCCGGCACTCAATATCTGCTGCAGGTGCTGCTGAATGTCATGGTGATCGCGCTTGAGCAGTTCGATGAACAGATCCGCTTTGCTGCGGAAATTCGAATGAAACGCACCGCGCGTGTAGCCAGCGTGGGCCGCAATGTCTTCCACACTGGCGCCGTTCAGTCCCTTCCTGGCGATGATCACCGCCGCCGCTTCCAGCAGGCGCTGGCGCGTGACATCACGGCTCTCCTCGCGGGTCAGTCTTTTGCGCGCCATCCGCCCATGCTATCACGTCCAACGATCCGGCATCAGGATGCGGAAGCGATTTCAAATACAACTATGTATTAGGATGCATTATCGGATACGATGGAGTGGTTGGGGTTCCAGGATTCCAGGACAGGACCAGGAAGCAGGAGTAGCCCGTGAGCGATCGTGAGCGCAGCGCCAGCCGTGCGTCGGGGACTGGATCTTCCGGCCGGCACTCCTTTATTGCCGCAGCGCTGCTGCTGCTGTGCGCCTGCGGCCGGCAGGCGCCGCAGCCCGAGGTCGCGCAGCCGGTGATCGCGTTGCCGGTGCAGGCGGTCGATGCCTCGCTGACGAGCCAGTTTCCGGGCGAGGTGCATTCGCGCTACGAGTTGCCGTTGTCGTTTCGGGTGCCCGGCCAGCTCACCGCGCGCTACGCGCGGCTGGGCGATCGCGTCAAGCAGGGCCAGGCGCTGGCGAAACTCGACGACGCCGATGCCCTCAAGACGCAGGCCTCGGCACAGGCAGCGCTGGATGCCGCGGAACATCGGCTCACTTTCGCCACGCAGCAGCGCGATCGCGATGAGGCGCAGAGCGCGCAGAATCTCATCAGCCAGCTGCAGCTGGATCAGACTCACGATGCCTACGCATCGGCACTGGCGGCGCGCGACCAGGCGCGCCAGCAACTGGCACTGGCCGGCAACCAGTTGCGCTACGACACGCTGGTCGCCGAACACGATGGCACGATCACCAGTGAGCAGGCCGAAGTCGGCCAGGTGGTCGCCGCCGGGCAGGCGGTGTTCGGCTTCGCCTGGTCCGGCGAGCGTGATGTGTTCGTCGGTGTCCCTGAGGATCAGCTCGGCGGCGTCTTCGTCGGACAGGCCGCGACCGTCACCCTGCCGGCAATGCCGGGCAAGAGCTATTCAGCTCACGTGCGCGACATCTCCCCTGCCGCCGATCCACAGGCGCGCACCTATCGCGTCAAGCTGGCGCTGGATGCGGACGGCCAGCAACTGCCGCTGGGAATGACGGCCCAGGTAGCCCTCGCACCCAGGGACGATATCGGCCGCGAGGTGCGTGTTCCGGCCACGGCGTTGTTTCACGACAAGCAACAGCCCGCGGTCTGGGTGGTACGGCCCGCTGATTCCACGCTGGAGCTGCGCCCGGTGACCGTGCGGCGCTACGGCGAGCGCGGCGTACTGATCAGCGCCGGCCTTGCACCCGGTGAACGCGTCGTCATGCAGGGCGTGCACGCCGTAGCGGCCGGCGAGAAGGTCGAGCCGGTGGCGCCGCCGCATCCCGAGGACAGTCCGCAATGAGCGATGCTGCCGGTGTCGCCCCGGCGAACCCTGCGGATCCGTCAAACACGGCAAGCCCCACCGGTTCCCCGCTGCGGGGCGGCTTCAACCTCTCGGCCTGGGCGCTGGAGCACCAGGCCCTGGTGTTCTTCCTGATGGCGATGGTGGCGCTGTTCGGCATGCTCTCGTACAGCGCGCTGTCGCAATCCGAGGATCCGCCGTTCACCTTCAAGGTCATGGTGATCCAGAGCTTCTGGCCCGGAGCCGATGCCAAACAGGTGCAGGAGCAGGTCACCGACCGCATCGCGAAGAAGCTGCAGGAAACCCCGCTGATCGATTTTCTGCGCAGCTACTCGCGCCCCGGCGAATCGCTGATCTTCTTCAACATCAAGGATTCCGCACCGGCCGCGCGCGTGCCCGAGACCTGGTACCAGGTGCGCAAGAAAGTCGGCGACATGGCCTACCAGCTGCCCTCGGGTGTGCAGGGACCGTACTTCAACGACGAATTCGGCGACGTCTACACCAATGTCTATGCGCTGCAAGGCGATGGCTACACGCCGGCGCAGCTGCATGACTACGCCGATCAGCTGCGCGCCGAACTGCTGCGCGTGCCCGGCGTAGCCAAGGTTGACTACTTCGGCGACCAGAACCAGCGCATCTACATCGAGCTGGCGAATGCCAGGCTGTCGCAGCTCGGCATCAGTCCGCAGCAGATCGCGCAGGCGATCGGAACGCAGAACGCGGTGAGCGCGGCCGGGGTGATAACCACGGCCGATGACCGTGTGTTCGTGCGGCCCAGCGGGCAGATCGACAGCCCCGACGCGCTCGCCGACACGCTGCTGCGCATCGGCAATCAAAGCTTCCGCCTCGGCGACATTGCGACCATCCGCCGCGGCTACGACGACCCGCCCGATCCGCAGATGCGTTTCATGGCGCAGCCGGTGCTTGGGATCGGCGTCACCATGCAGCCCGGCGGGGATGTGATCAAGCTAGGCAAGGCGCTGGACCGGGAAACCGGCGTGCTGCAGCAGCGCCTGCCCGCAGGCTTGAAACTGGCTGACGTGACCAGCATGCCGCGCGCGGTGTCGCATTCGGTGCACGATTTCCTCGAGTCGGTGGCGGAAGCTGTGGCCATCGTGCTGCTGGTGAGCCTGCTGAGTCTGGGACTGCGCACCGGCATGGTGGTGGTGATATCGATCCCATTCGTACTGGCAGCGACGGCGCTGTTCATGCAGGTGCTCGGTATCGGCCTGGACAAGGTATCGCTCGGCACGTTGATACTGGGGCTGGGCCTGCTGGTGGACGATGCCATCATCGCGGTCGAGATGATGTCGGTGAAACTGGAGCAAGGCTGGAGCCGGGTGCGCGCCGCCGAGTTCGCCTACACCAGCACTGCGTTTCCGATGCTGACCGGCACCCTGGTAACGGTGTCCGGATTCCTGCCGATCGCACTCGCCAAGTCGAGCACCGGGGAATATACGCGCTCGATTTTCCAGGTATCCGCGATCGCGTTGCTGCTGTCGTGGCTGGCCGCGGTGGTGGTGATCCCGCTGCTGGGCTATCACCTGCTGCCCGAGGGCGCCGCGCGCCCGCCGGCCGGGGGCGAGTGGTGGCGCCGCCTGCTGCCGCAGCGCTGGCGTGCGCCGCCGGCGCCGCCACCGCCGCTCGTGCACCACGACGGCGAACCCAATATCTATGACACCGTGTTCTACCGCCGCTTTCGCGGCTGGGTGGATTTCTGCCTGCAGCGCCGATTTCTGGTGCTGGGACTCATGGTCGGCTTGTTCGTGCTTGCCCTGGCCTGCTTCGCTCTGGTACCCAGGCAATTCTTTCCCAGTTCCGACCGGCCAGAGCTGATAGTGGACATGCGCCTACCGGAGGGCGCATCGATCGAGGCCTCGCTGTCGCAGGTGAAGCGCTTCGAAGCCGCCATCAAGGATCGTCCCGAGATCGAGAACTACTTCAGTTTCGTCGGCAGCGGTGCACCGCGCTTCTACCTGCCGCTCGATCAGCAATTGACGCAGCCCAATTTCGCGCAGTTCGTGATTACCGCCAAGGACGTCGCACGGCGCGAGCACCTGGCGGCTTACCTCGATACGCTGCTGGCGCGCGACTTCACCGCGGTACGCAGTCGCATCAGCCGCCTGGAGAGCGGACCGCCGGTCGGATATCCGATTCAATTTCGTGTCAACGGTGACGATATCGCCACGGTACGCGGCATCGCCGAACAGGTGGCCACGATCATGCGCGCCGAGCATGGCACGCGCCACGTGCAGCTCGATTGGGATGAACCGGCCGAGCGCTCGGTGCACTTTGAGATCGACCAGGTCAAGGCGCGCCAGCTGGGTATCAGCTCGCAGGACATCGCCCAATTCCTCGACATGAGCCTGTCGGGCTATACCACCAGCAAATACCGCGAGCGCGACAAGCTGATCCCGCTCGACCTGCGCGCACCCGAGGGCGAGCGCGTGCATCCCGATCAGATCGAGCGGCTGGCGATCCCGACGCCGTCGGGCGAGGCGATCCCGCTCGGGCAGCTCGGACGCGTGCGCTACGGCCTGGAGTATGGCGTGATCTGGGAGCGCGACCGCCAGCCTTCCATCACCGTGCAGGCGGAAACCCGCGATGGCGTGCAGGGACTGGATGTCACCAACGCGATCGACAAAAAGCTCGACGCGCTGCGCGGCCACCTGCCGGTGGGCTACAGGATCCAGGTCGGAGGCCCGGTGGAGGAGAATCAGAAGGCGCAGGGCTCGATCAACGCGCAGATGCCGCTGCTGCTGATTGCCGTGCTGACACTGCTGATGGTGCAGTTGCAAAGCTTCAGCCGTACCCTGATCGTGGTGCTGACGGCGCCCCTGGGCCTGATCGGCGTGATCGGCTCGCTGCTGCTGTTCGGCAAGCCGTTCGGGTTCGTCGCCATGCTCGGTACCATCGCCATGTTCGGCATCATCATGCGCAACTCGGTGATCCTGCTCGACCAGATCGAACAGGACATCCGCGCCGGCCACGGCCGCTGGCACGCGATCGTCGATGCCACGGTGCGGCGCTTCCGGCCGATCACGCTGACCGCCGCCGCCGCCGTGCTGGCCCTGACGCCGTTGCTGCGCAGTAACTTCTTCGGGCCCATGGCCACCGCGCTCATGGGCGGCATCACGGTGGCCACGGTGCTGACGCTGTTCTTTCTGCCGGCGCTGTACGCCGCCTGGTTTCGCGTGCGCGCCGATGAGCCGGCAGCGGGGGTTGCAGCATGACACGCCGCGGCAGTAGCGCGACCCGTCGGATGAGCCGCGCCGATCCGCTGCGCAGTGTCACGCTGGGCCTGGGCGTCCTGGCGCTTGCCGCCTGTGCTTTCGCGCCACTGAAGAATCCGCCAGCTCCCGCCACCACCAACACCTACGCCGCGCAAGGCGTGCCCGATGCAAGCGTGGCGGCCGATGGCGTCGCGCAACGCTTCACGCTCGGCGCTCAGCCGGTACCGCAATGGTGGCGGCAGTTCGGCTCGGACACGCTGGACGCCTGGGTGGACGAAGGCCTGCGCAATAACCCGTCGCTGGCTGCGGTACGACACACGCTCGAGGCAGTGCACCAGGAATACCGGGCGCAGGTGGGCGGCTCGCTGTTGCCGTCGATCGATGCCGGCGGCCAGGTCAGCCGCCAGCGCGCGCTCGGCTTTCCGGATTTCGGACCGCCGACCAACCTGTACGACGTGTTCGCCGGCCAGCTGCAACTGAGCTACACCTTCGACCTGTTCGGCGCCGTGCGCTACGGCGTGCGCGAGGCGGCGGCGCAGGTGGATCTGCAGTCGTATCAATTGGCCGCCGCGCAGCGTGCGCTGGCCGCGAACATCGTCATCGGTGCCGTCAACGCCGCGGCGATCTCGGCATCGCTCGCGGTCGGCGAGCGGCAAGCGCAGCTGGCGCATGAACAGGCGGACCTCACCGAGCGCGCCTACCGCACCGGCGCCGCAACCCACGAGGATGTGCTCACGGCACAGCAGAGCGCCGCGGCGCTGGACGCGACAGTGCCGGCGTTGCACGCACAGGCGCTGCGTGCCCGGCACGCACTGGCGGTGCTGCTGGGCCGCACGCCGGATCAGGCCCCGGAGGCGCTGCCGCTGGCATCATTCCAATTGCCTGACGAGGTACCGATCAGCATCCCGTCCGACCTGCTGCATCAGCGCCCCGACGTGCTGGCGGCCGAAGCCACGGTGCATGTGGCCGCAGCGCAAGTCGGAGTGGCGACCGCGGAACTGTTTCCGCAAATCAGCGTGTCGGCAAACTACGGCTCAGCGACGTTTCATAGCGCCTCGTTGTTCACCGGCCCGGCCGCAGTGTGGGGCGCCGGCGCCACGCTGGCACAACCGGTGTTTCACGGCGGAGCGCTGCGCGCAAAGCGCAAGGCGGCGGTGGCCAACTACGACGCCAGTGTCTCCCAATACCAGCAAACGGTGCTCAACGCATTCCAGAACGTCGCCGACTCGCTGACCGCGCTCAACCAGGACGCGTTGGCGCTACAGGCCGCGCACACCGCAGCTGCAGCCGCCCGGCAATCGTTCACCGAGAGCACCAGCCGCCTTGCGCTCGGCGCGGTCTCCTACCCTTCCACGATCGCCAGCGAACAGCGCTGGCAGAACGCCACGTTGTCGGAAATCCAGGACACCGCATCGCGCCTGGTCGACACCGCGGCACTGTTCCAGGCCATGGGCACGCCGCCAGCGCCGAACGCGGCACATTGAAAGGGCCCCTCGCTGCGATCAGCGGCTGAGCGCTGCGAGTGCATGTTCCGCTGGGGGAACTACTTTCCCGCCCTTCCGATAAAAGCCGTCATGTCGTCGAACGAAAGCGGCTTGCTGATCAGATATCCCTGCATCTGGTCACATCGCAGCAGGCGCAGGAACTTCGCTTGTTCCTCCGTCTCCACGCCTTCGGCCACCACTTCCAGCTTCAGCGCGTGGGCCAGTGAAATGATGGTTGACACCAGAGTCATGGCGCTGGAATCCTCGAGCATGGCGGCAACAAACGATCGGTCGATCTTGAGCTCTCCGACCGGCAGTTTCGCCAGGTATGCCAGGGAGGAATATCCTGTTCCGAAATCATCGATAGCGATGCGTACCCCCATTTCCTTCAGCGCCGCCAGCTTTTCGATGCTTTCGCCGACATCGCCCATGATCAGTGATTCGGTGACCTCCATGTCGATACCCGCCTCGCTGCCGGACAGTTTGATGATGTTGGCGGTGGTGCGGATGAAATCGTCGCGCCGCAGCTGCACCACGGAAACATTGACCGCCACACGCGGAGCCTTCAGCCGCCGCTCCAGCCACAGCGACCGGTCGATGCACGCCTGACGCAATACCCAAAGTCCAACCTGCGCAATCAATCCGGTCTCTTCCAGCACCGGAATGAACTTGCCAGGTGGCACCAGTCCCTGCTCCGGGCTATTCCAACGGATCAGCGCCTCGACGCCAGTGAGCCGTCGAGTTTCCAGATCCACCTTGGGCTGGTAATGCAGGACAAATTCCTCATGCTCCAGCGCATGGACGAGCTTGTGCTCCAACGCCAGTCTTTCGGCGATCCCTTCGCTCAGCCCTGGCGTGTAGAACAGATGCTTTTTGGCCTTTGCTTTTGCGTTCTTGAGTGCCGCTTCGGCGTTTCTGAACAATGCCGCGGCATCGTCGCCATCCGCGGGAAACATCGCGATGCCGGCGGTCGCGGATAATCGCAGCTCCTGGCCATCTATGACAAAGGGCGCATCCAACCAGCGCCGCCACCAGTCTTCAACGATACGGGCTACATCGCCTTCATGTACCACGTCCTGCAGCACGGCGGCGAAGTGATTCGCGCTGACGCGTCCGACCAGATTGAAATCGCCCACGCAGTCACTGAATCGCTCGGCAATCTGTTTGAGCACCCGGTCCCCGACATGCCGGCCGAAGGCATCGTTGATCGCAGCCACGCGCTGCGGATTCACGATGACCAGCGCCAGTTTGCGGCCGTCGTGTCTCGCGCTCTGCAGGTACTGTGTGAGCCGCTCATGGAAGAAAGTCAGGTTTGCAAGTCCGGTGACCTCGTCGTAGTAGGCGAGATAGTTCAGTCTTTGCGACTTCCCCAGGTGGTCGAGTGCAAAGGAGATGTCGCCCGCCAATTCTTCAGCAGCAGCATTTCCTCATCGTCAAAGAAGTCGTGCTCGTCGGTCACGAGCGTCAAACAACCAACCGACTCGTTCCCCACCACCAGCGGCAGGACGACCATCGCGCGGTGGCCGCGCTGAATCATCGCTTCGAGATCGAGCACGCTTGTCTTGGCATTGCCGAGATCGCTGCAGATGATCGGCTGTCGCAGCCGCGACACGTTTATGAACACGGTGTCGGTATGCGATTCTGAATCCGTCTCTGATGACGTCGATTTTCGCAGATCGGGTGCATCGCCGGCCCAGGCAACTGGAGTGACATTGCCGCTGGCATCGTTCCAGCCGCACCAGGCGCTTTTGAATTGGCCCGTTTCAACTGCCAGGCGGCACGCTTCCCTGAACAGATCGTCGCGGCTGGTTACCCTGACTATCAACGAATTGATCCCACTGAGCATCGCGTAAACCCGATTGAGATGCTCGACCCTGGCCTCCGCGAGTTTCCGGCCGGTGACATCGGTGGCAACCCCGATGGAACGCGCAGCGCCGTTACCTGCGGGAATTTGAAATGTCCGGGTCATAACCCAGCGAATCGTGCCATCGGGTCGGATGATCCGAAATTCGAAAGTGTCATCGGTAACGCTGCCGCCCCGATCCCATCGAGTCTGATTCAGCACTCGATCACGATCGTCGGGGTGAATCGCGTCTGCCCAGGCCATGGGGTTTTCGTACACCATGCTGCAGGGGCGGCCCCATATCTGCTCGTACGCGGGGCTGACGTACAAGGTCTTGGAGTAATCGGCCGCTATTACAAAGAAGGCGTCCGGAATATTCTCCGCCAGCTGCCGGAACCGCTCTTCGCTGTTCTGGATCTCACGATACAGTTTGCCATTTTCATATATGCGGCCGACTTGGGCGCCGAGGATGCAGAGCACTCGTTCGTCCTCGGCACTGAAACCCTCGGCACCAACCTTGTCTACCAGGCAGAGCCAGCCGTAGGTATGGGACAGCGACGACAAAGGGACCGCGAGAACCGCGCTGGCAGGCGGATACCCGTCCGGCAACCCTGTGGCGACGCTTTGTGCTTCTCCTCGCGCCGCGCGCCATGAGCGGCGCTCGGTGACCACCTTGCCGAGGGCCCGGAGATGACCGTGGGAGGAACCTGAGATTTGGCGCCGAGGTTCAGCCCGCTGGTCGAAAAAAGCAGCGTTTGATCCGTCTTCATGTCCCTGACAGCCAGCACTGCGTAGCTTGCGCCCAGAAGATTTCTGGCCTCCTGGCACACGCGTTCAAGCAGCACCGGTGCCTCGCGCTCGGAGGCCAGCTGCACATTCAGCGCGTTCAAAGCGGCCAGGCGCGAATTCGCGGCTCGCAGCTTATCGGTCTGCTGCGACAGCTTGTTGGTGAGCAACCGCAGGTGCTCGCGGTCGAATTCCGCAGTGCCGATCACGGCAGACTGCGCGGGTGTGCCGGCCAGGGCTGTGCGGACGGCCGTAAGGATCTGCTCAACGCTGGATGGCTTTACCAGCACACAGGAAACGTTGCAGCTTTGCGCAAGCTGGCGGGCTTCGCGCTCGTGATAATGAGCGGTATGGAAGATGACGGGTGTATTGCTCAGCTGCGGCTCGGCACGAAGTTGCCGCACAAACTCGTAGCCGTCCATCGAGGGCATGAGAATGTCCGATATGACCAGATCCGGGAGTTCGCCGCGGGCCACTGATAAGCCGTCTACGCCGTCGACTGCTTGGAATACCTGGTGCCCCTCCTGTTCAAGGATAGCCACCAGCAGCCGCCGGTTGGTAGCGATGTCGTCCACGATCAGGATCTTTGCCATGGCCCTGATTCGCTTATGCGATCCGTGCAATCCGCGTCGTCATGAAGACCCCGCGGCCATCGGCAGGCTGAAGAAGAATGTCGCGCCGTGCTCGACCTCCGCCTGGGTCCAGATGGCACCGCCCAGTCGGGTGATTATCCGGTGAGCGTTGGCAAGGCCGATCCCTGTACCTTCGAACTCGCTCGCCCGATGCAGGCGCTGAAACGGGCCAAACAGCTTGTGCGCGTGCTGCATGTCAAAACCGACGCCGTTATCGCGCACGAAAACCACCACTTCGTGCTGGCGCCCTTTGCGGCTGCCGACTTCGATCACTGCCGGATCGCGGCCACGGGTGTATTTGATGGCGTTGCCCAGAAGATTGACCAACACCTGTCGTATCAATGCCGCGTCCCCGAGCGCTGGTGGCAGACGTGAGCGCCGCCATTGAATATGCCGGCCGCTTGTATCTGCCTGCGTTGCCGCAATGGCGTCATCCAGCAGCTGCTCCAGATCGACTTCGACCAACCCCAGCTCCGAGTCGCTGCTGCGCGCAAACTGGAGCAGCGCCTCGATGATCTGGCCCATCTTCTTGGTACTGCTGACGATGTACTGCAGCAACTCGCGATGCTCAGCGCTCAGCTGCGGCCCGGCAGCCTGGTTGAGCAATTGCGCGAAGCCCTCGATGGTGCTCAGCGGCGCACGCAAATCATGCGAGACGGAAGACGAGAAGGCCTCCAGTTCTCGATTGGTTGCCCGCAGCGCAGCGGTGCGCCCTTCGACGCGAATCTCCAGATCCCGGTTGAGCTCGAGCATGTGCTCCTGCGCGGTGTTGAGTACCGCCAGCGCGTCATGCAGTTCGTATTCCTGTCCTCCAGCTTGTGCACCAGTGCCGCGCTGTACTGCTCGAGCACGTAGGAATCATCGGACGTGACCGCAGATGACTGCTGTCTGTGTCTGCTCTTTTTCCGCGCCTCATTGACAGCGCTGATGATGTCCGCGATCGGCGCCGGCTTGATCAGAAAGAAATCCGCTCCGACCGTGTCGGCGAGTTGGCGGTCGGACGCCGAGCTGTAGGTCGCGGTGTAGAGCACGATCGCCATGCCGGCGTTGGCATTTGCGCTCTTGCGAATCTCGCGGCACAGCCGATAGCCATCCATCCGAGGCATGAAAATATCGGAAATCAGTGCGTCGACTGATTGCCGGTTGAGCACTTCGAGCGCTTCCACGCCGTCGCGCGCTTCCATCACCTCATGGCCCTCTGCTTCCAGTTGCGCACGCAGCAGCTTCATATTCACCGCTGAATCGTCCGCGATCAGCAAAGTCACGGTGTTCGCCTACGAACCCCTCGCCGCGGGGCCGCCAGCAGGAACGAGCGCACCTGCCGGGGAAATTCGCGCGTATCGATCGGTTTGGTGATGTAGCCTGCGCAGCCGGCGTCGATTGCCTTGCGATCATCGCCCTTCATCGCTGAGGCTGTCAGCGCCACGATGGGCACCAGGCGCAGGCGCATATCGGCTTTGAGCTTTCGGGTGAACGTCAGGCCGTCCATTCCGGGCAAAGCAATGTCCATCAGGATGAGGTCCGGGATGAAGTCGATCAATAGCTTTTGAGCCTGCTCGGCATCCACCGCCTGAATAATGTCGAACTCCGCCGCCTCCAACACATCGGTCGCCAACCGCAGATTTATCGGGTTGTCATCGACGATGAGGATGCGCGGCTTCATGCCTGCGATCGACTCGGCCGACCGGCTCGGCTTGACGCGGCGGCGGCGGCGAACGGCAGGATGACGGTGAAGATGCTGCCCTGCCCTGGTTTGCTCTCGACGCTGACCGTGCCGAGTTGTGCTTCCACGATCTTCCTGGTGAGCGCCAGCCCGAGCCCGGTGCCGGCGTAGCGACGGGTGGGACCCGCGTCGAGCTGCCGGAACTCAACGAACAGGTTGCAGATGTTTTCCGGGCTGATGCCAATACCGGTATCGCGAATGCGAAGACACAGGCTTGATGGGCCATGTGCTTCGGCGCTGATGAACACCGCACCGCCTTTGTCGGTGAATTTCACCGCATTGGAGAGCAGGTTGTAGAGAACCTGTATCAATCGCTGGCGGTCCAGGGTCACAAGGTCGATGCCGGCACGCAGATCGTGGCCTATTGTTATGCCCTTGTCCCTGGCGATGGTCGATACCACCGCCCGCACCTCCTCACCGCGGCGATCAGGGAGAAGGTTTCCGGATGAAATTCCAGTTTGCCCGCTTCGATCTTCGACAGGTCCAGGATGTCGTTGATGAGCTTCAGCAGATGGCGGCCGCAGCCCAAAATATCGGAAAGATAGCTCTTCTGTTTCGCGTTCAGTTCCCCGGGCTTGCCGTCGATCAGGAATTCCGAGAACCCGATGATGCCGTTGAGCGGCGTGCGCAGTTCGTGCGACATGTTCGCGAGGAACTCGCTTTTCAGGCGGTTGGCGTCGTGCAACGCCTGCTCATAGCGCTTGCGGTCGGTGACATCGCGGATCGCGCTCGAGACGAACATGCCCTCTTCCGTTTCCAGCGGACTCAGGCTGACCTCGACCGGAAATTCCGTGCCGTCGCGTCGTAACCCGTGAGCTCCAGTTCCGCCCCCATGAGCGCGCCCGCGGCTTCGCAAAGAATCCATGCCGCTGCTCGGGGTGCTTGCTGCGATAGCGCTCCGGCACCAGCACCTCGACCATCTGCCCGAGCAGCTCCTCGCGCCGGTAACCGAACAGAAGTTCAGTCTGGCTGTTCACCAACGCTATCCTGCCGTCGCGGCCGACGATGACCATGGCGTCGGGTGCAGATTCGAGCAGGCCACGGAATTTCTGTTCCGCCTTCTTGCGATCGGTGATGTCGCGCACCGCGCTCATCACCATGGTGCCTTCCTCGGTAACGAGCGGACTGAGACTGATCTCCACCGGAAACTCTTCGCCGCCGTTACGCAGGCCGTAGAGATCAAGGCCCACGCCCATGGTGCGGGTGCGCGGTTGCGCAAAGAAGCCGGCACGATGGCCGTGGTGGCCGGCGCGGTAACGTTCCGGCAGGAGCATTTCGACCGGCATGCCGACGAGCGCGCTGCGCTTGTAGCCGAACACCTTTTCCGCCTGCGAGTTGGCCAGCACGATGCGCCCGGTGACATTGACCATCACGATGGCATCCGGGGTCGACTCGAGCAGGTCCCGAAATCTGGTCTCAACCAGCTTCGAGTCCCGCAGCACCTTAAGGTGCGTGACGTCCTTTTTTGTGTGGCATATGAAGCTTAAGTTGCCGTCGGCGTCGATCACGGCTTTGCTCGAGATGCTCACGTGCACCAGCGAGCCGTCCTTGCGCCGACGCACCGACTCATAGACGGTGACGCCCGACTTGGCCGCGCTTTCCCGGACGCTGCGTTCTTCTTCGAGCCGATCGGCCGGGACGATGAGCTCGGCTAAGGTGTGTCCTACCGCCTCGGCGCTGGAGTAACCAAAGATGGCCTCGGCTGCGTGGTTCCAGAACAGCACTTCGCCCCCTGCCGTGACCGCAAGTACGGCGTCGGGGGTCTCATCCCACAGCTGGCGCGATAGATCCGCCACCAAGTTGACTCTCCAGGAAACAACGCCCGCTATTCACGCGCCTTGTTCTCTCGCAGCAAACTGCTGCTGGCCTGGTTGAAAATCAGTAATGTGAGTTGCTCTGTGCTCCGGTCGCAGCAAGAATCGATCGTGTATGCAGCCGCAGATTGTACGTCGGGCGAGCGCTAGTAGCACTGCCGACTATTACAGCTCACATCTGCTACAGCTAACATCTCCTACAGCTCACATCTGCTACAGCTCACATCTGCTACAGCTCACATCTGCCGCAGCGCACTCTACGCGCTAGCCGCATCAACTGATGAGAGCACTCGCTGCAGGTAAATACTGTGCGGTGCATCACTGGTGTTGGTAACAGCGCTCAGCGTCTTTTGTGCAATGCGCTGATAGATCGCGCGCCGCTCGCACACTGCGTGATGACTTAAGGTTACCTGGTTATTTGCTTGTCGCTGTGTTCGCCAGGCCACATATGGCGTCATCGAGTTCAACAAGAAACCCTGCCAGCGTGGGGCTGGCAGGGCCGCAATCGCGTACCTGATACGCTCGATCTCATGCTGGTACCGGGTGAATGAGCCTTACGCCGCCTGGGCGTCGGTCACCGTTGCACCCTGAGCCTCGCTGTACTCGAGCACGCCTGCTACCCCATGCACCGCGGCGGCAATGCGCACCGCGCTCTGGATCATCTCGCGTGTGTAGCCGTGCGCTCGCAGTTTCTTTTCGTGCGAGCTGATGCACAGCCCGCAGCCGTTGACCGCCGACACCGCCAGCGACAGCAGTTCGAAGTCCAGCTTGTCGATGCCCGGATTAGCCAGGATGTTCATCCGCAGCCGCGCCGGCATCGCCTGGTATTCGGCATCCTCGACCAGGTGCAGGAAGCGGTAGTAGATGTTGTTCATCCCCATGATGGCCGCAGCCGAGCGGGCCGCTTGCAGGTGGGCCGCGTCCAGATGCTCAGCCGCCGCGGCCTCGAGCGCGCGCGTGAATGCGAGGTTGCGTGAGGCGATGGCGGACGCCACCGCCACCGCCCAGATCTGCCGATCGTTCAGGCCCGGAGCCCCGGCTTCCGTCAGCACGCTGCCGAGATTGAGCTTCAGGTCCCGCGCGTAGTCCGGGATCGAATCGCGGATCAGGTCCAGAGTAGTAGTGCTCATGGCTTTAGGCCGCCTTCAGGGTGTCCTGGCCCTTCTGCCAGTTGCACGGGCACAGCTCGTCGGTCTGCAACGCATCGAGCACGCGCAGCACTTCCGCCGGGTTGCGGCCGACCGACAGATCGGTCACGTAGACGAAGCGGATCACACCATCGGGATCGACGATGTAGGTCGCGCGCTGTGCCACGCCGGCTTCCGCATCCAGAATGCCGAGCGCACCGGCAAGCTCACGCTTGATATCCGACAGCATCGGAAACGGCAGATTGCGCAGCTCCTCTTTCTCCTTGCGCCACGCCAGGTGCACATACTCATTGTCGGTACTGACACCGAACACCTGCGCACCACGGTCCGCAAACTCACGGTTGAGCTTGCCGAAGGCCGCAATCTCCGTCGGGCATACAAAGGTAAAGTCCTTCGGCCAGAAGAACACGACCTGCCATTTTCCCGCCTGGTCGGCACTGCTGAACGGCTGGAACGCCTTGGCGGGATCGTTCGAGACCACGCCGGTGAGCGCGTAGGCGGGGAATTTCTGTCCTAAACCCAACATATCCAATCTCCTTGAAGCACGAGTGGGGACTTACGTTTTTTTGGCGGCCCGGCCTTCATTGCCGGCCCGTGGGGCGCATAGTGCGACTGCGCCCCCGTATGGTCCAATCAATTGACTTTATGACGTCGATAGATGCTATATATCGATAATCCATGAGCGACCTGAAGCTAAAGGACCTGCGTTACCTGGTGGCGGTGGCGGACACGCGCCACTTCGGCCGCGCCGCCGCCCGGTGCTTTGTCAGCCAGCCGACGCTGTCGGCGCAGCTGCGCAAGCTGGAGCTGTACCTGGGTGTGCAGCTGATCGAACGCCGGCCGCGGCACGTGACGCTCACCGCCGCCGGCGAGGAAATCACCGCGCGTGCGCGCACCATGCTCGAGAGCGCCGATGCGATCGTCGGCCTGGCACAAACGCGGCGCGATCCGCTGGCCGGGCAGCTGCGCATGGCGTTGCTGCCCACCATCGGCCCCTACCTGCTGCCGCTGGTGGCGCTGAAGATGCGCAAGGCGCTGCCGCGCCTGGAACTGATGCTGTACGAGTATCAGACCGAGCCGATGCTGGAGCGACTGCACAACGGCGACATCGACCTCGGCATCCTGGCGCTGCCGGTGCACATGGAAGGACTGGCGACCCGCGCGTTGTACCAGGAGCCGTTCGTGGCGGCGCTGCCGGCCGGCCACCCGCTGGCGGCGCGCACGCGCATTCGCGTCGAGGACCTCAAGGGCGAGACGCTGCTGCTGCTGGAGGACGGCCACTGCCTGCGCGACCAGGCGCTGGCGGTCTGCAGCCGCAGCGGCGTGCAGGAAAAACAGGATTTTCGCGCCACCAGCATCGAGACCTTGCGCCAGATGGTCGCCACCGGCGCCGGTGTGACGCTGTTGCCGGCGCTGGCGGTGCACGGCGCCTATGGTGCCGCCAAGGGACTGGCGATCAGGCCGTTCGCGAAGCCCGTGCCGAGCCGCCAGATCGGGGCCGTTTGGCGCAAGAGCAGCGCGCGCGGCGCGGTGATCGCGGCGGTGTGCGATCAGATCGTGCGCCACAGCGGATTGGGCGCGCCTGACCTCGACCAATGATCCACGGCGCGCAAGTGTCGGTCTACGACCGCATGTGCTGGCCGGAGGCCGAGCTGGAGCGCGCGCTCGCGGGCGGAGCCCACCGGCGCGAGCTCGCGGCCTATCTTGGGCCCGCGGAATATTCCACGCTGAGCGCGCTGGCGCGCGAGGCCCAGGCCGTGGTGCGCGGACGTCGCACGCGCCGCGGGCGACTGAAGGTTTACCTTCTGCCTGGAATCCTCGGCTCGCAGCTTGGGCGATTGCGGGCGGCGGGCGAGCCGCCCGACCTGCTGTGGATCGACCCGGACGATATCGTCAACGGCCGGCTCACCGAGTTGCGATTGCCGCGCATCACCCCCGGGAAGCCTTCGCCGTCCACGCGGCGACAGCCGCAGCCGGTGCAGCCACTGGGCGCCATCGTCTACAGCTACCTGGCGCTCAAGCTGCGGCTGGCGGCCGCCGGCTTTGACGTCGTGCTCTACGACTACGACTGGCGCGGCGATGTGCTCGCGTCGGGCCAGGCGCTGATGCTCAAGCTGGCTGCCGATGCTGCCGGGCAGCTGGCGCTGGTCGGGCACAGCATGGGTGCACTGCTGGCGCGTGCAGCACTGGCGCACTATGGCAACGCGCCCGGCGCCGAGCGCATCACCCGACTGATCGGCATCGGCGCGCCGCACGGCGGCTCGATCGCGGCCGTGCAGGCGCTGCGCGCCACCTACCCGATCGTAGGTCGGCTGGCCGCGATGGATCGCGTGCACGACGCCGACACGCTCACCCGACGGGCGTTTCGCGGTTTCATGAGCCTCTACCAGCTGTTGCCGGCGCACGGCACGGCGCTCGACCTGTTCGATCCTGACTGCTGGCCGCACACCGGGGCGCGCCCTGCGTTACGGCTGCTGCGCGCCGCGCGCGACTTCAGCCAGCATCTGGCCGCACCTGATCAGCGTTTTTATTCCATCGTTGGCACCGGTCAACGCACCGTCACCGGCGTCGAGCGTCGCGGCGCGCAGTTTCGCTACCAGGTCAGTTCCGCCGGCGACGGCACCGTCGCCAGCTGCTGTGCCACGCTGCCCGGGGTGAAGAGCTATTCACTGCGCTGCGAGCACAGCGAGCTGCCGCGCAGCGAGAGCGTGGCTGCGGCGTTGACCGATCTGCTGCGTCGGGGCCGCACCGGGCATCTGCGCGAGGGGGTAAGTGCGCGCCATGGCCGCAGCATCCATGTCACCGATGCGGAGCTGCGCCGGGAGCTGGGCCGAAAGCTCGACTGGCACCAGCTTAGCATCGGAGAGCGGCGTCGCTACCTGGATCACCTGAACGATCCGCCGGCGGCCTACCGGCGTTAGACGCCGGACCACGCTGCAGAAATTGTAAGATGGCTATGCAAAACTAACAGCGCGCGCGCTGCTGATGCGCGCGCACGTACATTCGATCAACCCGACGGAACGACAGGAATGGTAGACCGATCGCAACGCTTTGCCTTCGTACGCGACGTCGCCACGCGCTGGGATCTGGTCGCGATCGTGGTCGTGATCGGCCTGCTGACCTTCTTCGCCGAGGCCAGCCGCGGCCTGTTCGAGCCGCTGGCGAAGCTCGCAAGCCAGCCGCTGTCGCTCGATCCGGTCAACCTGCCGTTCTACGCCGCGCGCACCACGCTGCGCATGTTCGCGGCCCTGGCGCTGTCGCTGGTGTTCACCTTCACCTACGCCACCTGGGCCGCCAAGAGTCCGCGTGCCGAAAAACTGCTGGTGCCGATCCTCGACATCCTGCAATCGGTGCCGATCCTGGGATTCATCTCGGTCACCGTGGTGTTTTTCATGTCGCTGGCGCCGGGGCGCGTGCTGGGTGCCGAGTTCGTATCGATCTTCGCGATCTTCACCAGCCAGGCCTGGAACATGGCGTTCAGCTTCTACCAGTCGCTGCGCACCGTGCCGCGCGAGTTGGAGGACGCGGCGGCGTCGTTCCGCCTGACACCATGGATGCGGTTCTGGCGGCTCGAGGTGCCGTTCGCGATGCCGGCGCTGCTGTGGAACATGATGATGTCGATGTCCGGCAGCTGGTTCTTCGTGGTGGCCTCGGAGTCCATGACCGTCGGCCAGACCAGCGTCGCGCTGCCGGGGGTCGGATCCTACATCGCACTGGCAATCGAACAGGGTTCGCTGCGCGCCATCGGCTGGGCGATCGCCACCATGTTCATCGTGATCCTGCTGTACGACCAGCTGATCTTCCGCCCGCTGGTGGTCTGGGGCGATCGCTTCCGCTTCGACCAGGAGCAGGGGGGCCACGTGCCGGAATCCTGGGCGCTGACCATGCTGCAACGCTCGCGGCTGATGACGGCGCTGCGAACGCTGTTCAACGCCATCATCCGCTGGACCAGCCGCACGGCGCCGCGCCCGCAGCTGCTGATCACCGCCACCGCCACCGCCACGCGCGTCGGCCGGCGTGCCGACCTGCTGTGGTATGTGCTGCTGGTGCTGCTGGTCGGGCTGGCGCTGTGGCGCATCGCGCGCGTGCTGATCGGCGAGACCACGTGGCACGAAGCCGTGCAGGTGGCGGGTCTTGCCAGCCTGACCATGCTGCGCGTCATGGTGCTGATCGGGGTCGCGAGCCTCGTGTGGGTGCCGATCGGGATCTGGGTCGGCCTGCGGCCGCGCGCTACCGAGATCGTGCAGCCGGTAGCGCAGTTCCTGGCGGCGTTTCCGGCCAACCTGCTGTTCCCGCTGGCCATCTACGGCATCGTCAGCTGGAAACTGAACCCCGATATCTGGCTCAGCCCGCTGATGATCCTCGGCACCCAGTGGTACATCCTGTTCAATGTGATTGCCGGTGCGGCGGCGATGCCGACCGAGCTGCGCTACGCGGCGGCGAACCTCGGCCTGCGCGGCTTCCTGTGGTGGCGCAAGGTGGCGCTGCCCGGGGTGCTGCCGTTCTACGTGACCGGCGCGATCACCGCGTCGGGCGGCTCGTGGAATGCGGCCATCGTCGCGGAGCTGGCCAGCTGGCGCAACGTGCAGGTCAAGGCCCACGGCATCGGCGCCTACATCGCCGAGGCCACCACCGCCGGCGACTTTCATCGCATCATTCTCGGCATTGCGACCATGAGCCTGTTCGTGGTCGCCATCAACCGTTCGTTCTGGCGGCCGTTGTATTATTTCGCCGAACGCAAGTACCGACTGAGCTGAAAGCGCGGGAGCACGCATGAATACCGCACCGGAACTGGTTACCGCGCAATTGCTGGCGGTGGAGAACGTCTGCAAATCGTTCCGCAAGCCCGACGGCGGGGAACTGCTGGTACTCGAGCACGTCAACCTGACGCTCAAGGCGGGGCAGATCGTTGGCCTCTTGGGACGCTCGGGTTCCGGCAAGTCCACGCTGCTGCGCCTGATCGCGGGCCTCGACGAGCCCAGCTCCGGGGACCTGGCGTTTCGCGGCGCACCGATCGCCGGCTGCGCCTCCGGGATCGCGATGGTGTTCCAGAGCTTCGCGCTGTTCCCGTGGCTCACGGTGTACGAGAACGTGGCGCTCGGCCTCGAGGCGCAACACATGGAGAAGGCCGCGATCCGCAAGCGCTCGCTGGCCGCGATCGACCTGATCGGACTCGACGGCTTCGAGTCGGCCTATCCGCGCGAGCTGTCCGGCGGCATGCGCCAGCGCGTCGGCTTCGCCCGGGCGCTGGTGGTGCACCCGGACATCCTGCTGATGGACGAGCCGTTTTCGGCGCTGGACGTACTGACCGCCGAGACGCTGCGCACCGACTTCCTCGACCTGTGGGCCGAAGGCCAGATGCCGATCAAGGGCGTGATCCTGGTGACACACAACATCGAGGAGGCGGTGCTGATGTGCGATCGCATCCTGGTGTTCGGCAGCAATCCGGGCCGCATCCTGAGCGAGATCGACGTGACGCTGCCGCAGCCGCGCAAGCGCCTGGATCCAACCTTCCGCGAACTGGTGGAGAAGATCTACGTCGAGATGACCTCGCGCCGCTCCGGCGACGCGCGCAGCTCGAAGGCCGAGCGTTTCCCGGGCTCAGGCATCGGCAGCGTGCTGCCGCGCGTGTCCTCGAACCTGCTGGCCGGCCTGGTCGAAACCGTCGCGGCGCCGCCATTCAATGGCACCGCCGATCTGCCCAAGATTGCGTCCGATCTGCAGATGGAGATTGATGAACTCTTCCCAGTAGCCGAGACGCTGCAGATGATGCGCTTTGCCGAAGTCGAAGGCGGCGACATCAAGCTCACGCCCGAAGGCATGTCATTTGCCCACTCCGATCTGCACGTACGCAAGCAGATCTTTTCACGCCATCTGCTCAACTACGTGCCGCTCGCAGCCCACATCCGCCGGGTGCTCGATGAGCGCGCCTCGCATGCGGCGCGCAAGAGCCGCTTCATCGACGAGCTGGAGGACTTCATGGGCGAGAACGATGCCGAGCAGACGCTGCGCGCCGTGATCAGCCTGGCGCGCTACGCGGAAGCGTTCGCCTACGATGACGCCAACGAGATGTTCAGCCTCGAGAACCCCGTCTGACAGCTCTGACCGGCGAAGCAGCCATCTAAAGCCGGGAGCTACTTTAGCGGTGTAGCGCTATATCACGGCATTTTTGATTATAAAAATGCCGTGATATAGCACTACACCTCTCAGGTACATCCTGACTTTGAATGTCTCCTGCTCCGGTTATAGCAGTCCGCAGATGCTCATGTGAAACGGGTCCTGGGCGTTCACCTGCAGTCGCGCAAGCCCCGCGGCGGCCAGCTGCTCGCGTACTTCGTCGGGCTCGAAAGCGGCGCACAGTGAATTAAAAAAATCCCGCTGCAGAATCTGCGGTTCATCCTTCGACATCGTCTCCACCATGCGGCGCGCATCGAGCTCACTCGCCGGACGGCGCAGGTCGGCTACGAACACCGCGCAACCGTTGTCGGCGCTGTCGGCGCAGTCCGCGATGGTTTGCCACAGCACCTGCGGCTGGTGCAGCTGGTGCAGCAGGCTGTGGCTCATGATCAGCCGCCAGGGCTCCTGCGGCAGCTGGCAGTGCGGGATGATGCCGTAGCGCACCCGCACGCGATCATGCAGCGCCGGCTCGGCCTCGATCGCCTCCTGCGCCAGGGCCAGCATCGGCCGCGAACCGTCGATGCCGACGAAGTGCGCCCCGGGGTAGGCGCGCGCGAAGCGCAGCAGTACGTCACCCGCGCCGCAGCCCAGATCCAGCACCGGGCCGGTCAGCGCCAGGCGCGGCAGCAGGCTGCGAAACATGTCGACCCGGGCGCCGTGCGTGGCGCTGAAATCGGCCCGCGAATAGGCCAGGGCCTGTTCCGGATCGTCCATCAGCTCCGGCTCGGGGATACGCTCCATACTTGTCATTGTTCCCTGATTGGCACAGTATGCGGCCCAGGAGTCTCCCCGGGCATCGAGAGAGAAACAATATGTGGCTGGCTTCGGAAATGGCTGCCTTCGCGCACGTCTCCGAACTCAAGTCCTTCACCGCCGCCGCGCACGCGCTGGGGGTGCCAAAGGTCGCCGTCAGCCGGGCCATCTTAAGCCTCGAGCGTCGCCTGGGCACGCGCCTGCTGATACGTACCACCCGACGCGTGTCGCTGACGCCGGCCGGCGCACTGCTGCTGCCGCACAGCCAGCGGCTGCTGGCGGAAGTGGAGGCTGTCAGGGCGCGCTTCGCGCCGCCCGCGGCCGACAAGCGGCGGCTGCGGGTGATGGTGGACCCAGGCTACGGCCGGCTGCTGGTGACACCGCTGATACCGCGCTTCCTGGAACGCTATGCCGATTTCGAACTGCAGGTGGTGGTGGTCGACACGCTGCCCGAGAGTCCGGGCGAGGACTGGGATCTGCTGGTGTGCAATGACACTGCACAGCATCCGGCCACCGCTCACCCGGCGCTGACGCGCACGCCGCTCGGCAGCCCGCCGCTGCTGTTGTGTGCGACGCCGGCATATCTGGCGCGCCACGGGCGGCCGAAAACCCCGGCGCAGCTGGCCGACCACAGCGTGCTGCGCGCACTCGATGTCTCCGGGACGCTGCGCCTGCGGCGCGAGGGCGCCGGCCGCCGCGACCGCGGCAGCCGTGATGGCGACGAGCAGCAGATACGTCTGCGACCGGCACTCCAGGTCAACGATCCGGCGCTGGTGCACGCGAGCACGGCGGCGAGCCTCGGGATCGGTGTACTGCCGGAGTTTCTGTGCCGCCAGGGCCTGGCGATGGGCAAGCTCGAGCGCGTGCTGCCGGACTGGGTGGTGGCGGCACCGCTGCAGCTGCAGGCCGTATACGCTGTCGAGCGCGCCGGATCACCGGCCATCCGCCAGTTCGTCGAATTCCTGCTCGCCAACATGGTGCCGGTGCTCGGTGCTCCGGCGGCGGAAAGCTAACGCTGGAGCAATTGCACTAGAGCAGTTCCGGATCCGCCTCGGCGACGCTGGCGCCGCCGGACTTGATGATGCGCAGCAGGCCTAAGGACTGCGGCAGCAGATGCTCGGCGTAAAAGCGCGCCGTCTGCAGCTTGGCGCGATAGAAATTCTGATCGCTGCCGTCGCCGGCGGCGAGTCTGGCGCTGGCGATCGCGGCGCTGTGCGCCATCATGGCACCGCCGAGCACGCGGCCGCACAGGTGCAGGTACGGCACCGACACCGCGTAGGCGCGCGCCGGCGTTTCCGCCACCTGCGCCCGCAGCGCTTCGGTGGCGTCGCGCAGCATGGTGATGGCTTCGATGGTGGCATTGCGCACACTGCGCATGGTGGTATCGCCGCCCTTGAGCTCGTTCAGCTCGCGCAGCGTGTCGCCCAGCAGCGCGGTCATGGCCGCACCCCGGTCGCGGCCGAGCTTGCGGCCCACCAGGTCATTGGCCTGGATCCCGGTGGTACCTTCGTAGATCGAGGTGATACGCGCGTCGCGCAGCGTCTGCGCCACGCCGGTCTCCTCGATGAAACCCATGCCGCCGTGCACCTGCACCGCCAGCGAGGCCAGTTCCGAGGCCTGGTCAGTGCACCAGCCTTTGACGATCGGGATCAGCAGCTCGCCGCGCGCCAGGCTGGCGGCGCGCCGGCCCTCGTCGGGCTCGGCGCGCGCGCGATCCAGCTGGCAGGCGGTGTAGAGCGCCAGCGCGCGCATCGCCTCGACGTTGGCCTTCATCGTCAGCAGCATGCGCCGCACATCCGGATGATTCGCGATGGTCGCGGCCGCCGCACCGCTCGCTCCGGCCGGACGACCCTGAACCCGACTGTGCGCCCACTCGGAAGCCTGCTGCAGCGCCAGTTCGGCCAGGCCGACGCCCTGCACGCCGACCGACAGGCGCGCGGAATTCATCATGATGAACATGTATTCCAGGCCGTGATGCGGCTCGCCGATCAGGTAACCGGTGGCGCCGCCGCGGTCTCCATACGACATCACGCAGGTCGGGCTGGCATGGATGCCGAGCTTGTGTTCGATCGACACGCAACGCAGGTCGTTGTGCTCGCCGAGGCTGCCATCGGCGTTGATCAGGAATTTGGGCACCGCGAACAGCGAGATGCCCTTGATCCCGGCCGGCGCGCCTTCGATGCGCGCCAGTACCAGGTGCACGATGTTGGGCGCCAGGTCGTGCTCGCCGTAGGTGATGAATATTTTCTGGCCGCTGATGCGGTAACTGTCGCCGTCGACGGCGGCGCGCATGCGGATTGCGCCCAGGTCCGAACCGGCCTGCGGCTCGGTGAGATTCATGGTGCCGGTCCACTCGCCCGAGACGATCTTCGGCAGCAGCAGCGCCTGCAGCGACCGCGTTGCCACTGCCTCGAGCGCCTCGGCGGCGCCGCGCGCCAGCAGCGGACACAGCATGAAAGCCAGGTTGGCACCAAAGCCGATCTCCTCGACCGCGACCGCCAGCACCAGCGGTGCGCCCTGGCCGCCGAACTCAGCCGGCGCGGCGAGTTGCGTCCAGCCGCCCTCGACGTATTGCTGGTAGGCGCGGCGGAATCCGGCCGGCATCTGCACCACACCATCGTGAAAACTCGCGCCACTGCTGTCGCCGATGCGATTGATCGGCGCCAGCACGTCCTGCGCGAAGCGCGCCGCCTCGTCGATCACGGATGCGGCCAGCTCGCTGGAGAACTCCTGGTAGCGCGGCAACGCGGTCAGAGTCGCCACGCCCAGCAACTCGTCCAGCACGAAGCGCAGATCTCTGACGGGTGCCTGGTACACGGGGCGATCGATGCGGGTCGTCAGCGGCGTTGAAACAGGCGCCGCCACCAGGGCGCGCTTACGCGCTTGACTGGCGCGGGCTGCGGTTTCTTCTGTGTCGCGGCGCGCGCAATCGCAGCGCCGTCGTAGGGGTTGAAGCCGCGCTCCCTGGATGGCGGAGCGGCGGCCTTGGCGGGCGCGGCGGGGCGGGTAGTTGGCGCCTTGGCCTGCGACTTCGACGTCTTTGGCACGTGCTCGTCTTCATTCAGCTCTTCCAGCGACAGGCTCGACACGTCCAGCCGGCGCAGCAGTTGCGAGGTGCTCGCAACCGCATGGCGCGCGGTCTCGGTTGCCCACTGCCACACGGCATTGCCGCGCGCATCGTGCTTCACACCGCCGCCAAGCGGTTTGATTTTGTCCGGCTTACCTGGGTCAGATTTCGCCACCGTTCTACACCATAGCCCCAAAGCCACCGCCGGCCTGCAACATAGCGCAAGTGCGCTGTGCGGCTGAGTCGATAATGTGACGCAATTCGCGATCTTAGCGCGCCGCCCGGCGGAACTGTGAGATGGCACCGCCGGCAAACGCGGGTCGCGCGGCACCATGGCAGCCATGCAACCAGCGCTTCAAAGCCCGCTTGGGGCGGTTCCCGCAGCGTCCCCGATGCTGCCGGGGGTGCCCGCCGGCCAGGCGATGGATCGCGATTTCATCGCCCGTAACCAGATCGTCGAGCGTTATATCGGCGGCCGGCTGCCACTCAAGGGCGCGCAGGACTTCGAGCGTTTCTGCCGCGAGAATCCGCAGCTGCTGGATGAAATCTCGCTGACCGATCGCATCAGCGCCGCGCTGCGGCTGCTCGAAGCGGGCGGTCGCGCCGCGCCCTGGGAGCAACGCCCCAAACAGTGGTGGGAACAGCTGCCGGTGCTGATTGGCACCGCGCTGCTCGCACTGGCGCTCGCAGTCACAAGCCTGGTGATGCACAGCAAGCAGTCGGCGCGCGATCGCACCATCGCCAGCCTGCAGCAGCGCGTGGCCGCGCAACCGCTCGATCCGGCGAAGTCCACACGCACCATCACCGTGATCCCGAGCCGCACCGGACCGTCGGAGCGCAGCCTGGTCACCATCGGCGGCGGCGATGCGCAGATGGCGGACCTGAAGTTCGACCTGTCATGGTCACAGTTCACTGCCTTCCAGGTCACCGTCGATCGCATAGACCAGGGCCGGGTCGGCGTGCTGCACAACATGCAGCGCGATTCCAACGGCAATCTGCACCTGGAACTCAACAGCACGGCGCTGGGCCCGGGCGCCTACCAGTTGACCATCGAGGGCCTGACCTGGCGCGGAGAAACGGTGCCCCAGGCCTGGGTGACCATCGGCTTCACGCGCTGAACGCGTCGATCCAGGCGCTGATTTCAGTAAAGCACCGAGCGCGGCGCCACCCGCACCACCGAGCGGGTCGAGATCCAGCCGGCAACCCCGACCACCACCACCGCGCCCACGACGCCTGCGATCCACAGGCCGGCGTTGAAGCGGTACTTCAGCTCCAGAGCATGCGCCAGCCAGGCACCACCGAGCGACGCGCCGCTCGCCGCCAGCACGCCCGCGACCGCGCCCAGCAGCGCGAATTCGGCCAGCACGCTGGTCTGGATCATGCTGCGGCTCGCGCCGAGCACGCGCAGTATTGCAGTTTCGTATAAACGCTCCTCGCGGCTGGCCTGCACCGCCGCCAGCAGCAGCGTCAGCCCCGCCAGCAGCGTGAACAGAAACACCGTCTGCACCGCACTGACCGCCTTGTCGACCACCGCGCGGATCTGCGCCAAAAGATCCCCGACGTTGAAGATCGACACGCCGGGAAAGCGGTGTACCAGTTGCGCCATGGCGCCGCTCGTGGGCTGAAGGTAGGCGCTGGTCATGTAAGTGCCCGCGCTCGCATCCAGCAGTCCGGGCGGAAACATCACGAAGAAATTCGGCCGGAAGCTGTCCCACTTCACTTTGCGAAAACTCGCCACGGTGACATCGAAGTTCTCGCCGCCGACGTCAAATCGCAGCCGGTCGCCGAGCTTCAAGCCCAGTGACTCCTGGTACTCCACCGCCAGCGACACCAGCGGCTTACCCGTATCCGCCGCGCTCCACCAGTGGCCCTCGACGATGCGATTGTCATCGCCCAGCTCGGCCGACCAGGTGAGGTTCTGCTCGCGCTCGGCAAAGCCGCGGCCACGCACCCCGGGGAAATGCAGCTCCGACAGCGGCCGCTCGTTGATGGTCAGCAACCGGCCACGGATCATCGGCAGCATGCGCGTCAACTGCGCGCCCTGCGATTGCAGCTCGTGCTCGAAATCCGCACGCACATCGGATGCGATGTTGACGAAGAAATAGTTCGGCACATCGGCCGGCAGGCTCGCGCGCCAGTCGGTCACCAGGTCATCGCGCAGGATCGCGAGCGCCAGCAGCAGCATGATGCCAAGGCCAAAGGCCACGATCTGGGTGATGCTTTCGGTTCGCCGGCGCGCAAGATTGGCGATGCCGTAGCGCCATGCGACCCCGGCCGAGCCACGCACCCGCGCCGCGGCTCGCACCAGCAGCGCTCCCGCGACACCCAGCGCCACCACCGCGCCGGTGAGTCCCAGCAGAAACCACAGGCTCAAGGACAGCTGGCCCAGCGCGCCGTACACCACACCGGCGATCGCCAGCAGTACCGGCAGGGCCGCGGCCAGGAAGCCTGGCGCCGGCGGTCCGGCATCGCGGCGCAGTACGCGCAGCGCCGGCACGCGCGTCAGCTGCAGCAGCGACGGCAGCGCAAAACCGGCCAGCACCGCGAGCGCAATGATGAAACCCACCAGCGCCGGCCACGGCCCGGCCGGCGGCAGATCGGCGCGCAGCAGTCCCTGCAGCAGCCGTACCAGCCACAGCTGCGTAAGCCAGCCGGCCGCCGCACCCAGCACGCTCGCCACCGCCGCCAGCAGCAGCAATTGCCACAGGTTGACCGCGAGCACCAGGCGGCGCGTGGCGCCGAGGGTTTTCATCAGCGCGACTGCATCCAGGTGACGCCGCACATAGCTGCGGGCACTCATCGCAATGGCCACCGCACACAGCAGCACCGCCACCAGGCTGGCGAGCGCCAGGAAGCGCGCCGCGCGTTTGCTGGCATCGCCGATCTGGGGACTGGCGTCGGCGACGTCTTCCACGCGCTCGTGGCGAGCGTCCTGGGTCTGGTGCCAGCGGCGGAAGCTGTCGAGCTGCGCGCCGCCGCCGGCCAGCAGCAGCACGTACTTGATCCTGCTGCCGGGCTGGATCAGCTTGGTTGCGGCCAGATCGGCCTCGTTGATCAGCAGCGCCGAGGCGAACTCCACGAAGGTTGAACTCTGATCCGGGCGCGAAATCAGGATGCGGGTGACACGCAGCGAGCGAGCGCCGACCGCAAGTTCACTGTTGAGTCCGGCACCGAGCGCCGCGGCCAGCCTGGAATCTGGCCACGCCTCCCCGGGAGCGGGAATCGCCGTGGTGATGCGGCCGCTGACGAACGGACGATCCGCGACGCTCAGCTGACCGCGCAGTGGATAGCCGGCGCTCACCGCGCGCACATTGGCGAGCTGGTTGGCGTCGCCATTGAAGATCGCCGACAGCGTCATGGTCAGGTGCGCGCTTTTCAAGCCCAGCCGCGTCGCCTCGGCCTGCTCATCGGCGCCGATCGGTGCGTCGGACTCCACGCGCAGGTCCGCCGCCAGCACCTCGCTTGCCTGCAGTTCCACCGCGTGACCGATGCGATCGACCAGGAAGCCGACGCCGCTGAGCGCCGCCACGGCGATGGTCAGCGACAGCCACAGCACGGCAAGCTCGCCCGAGCGCCATTCGCGGCGCAACGCGCGCAGCGCGAGTACCAGGCTACCCATGAGAATGCGCCCCGGCGCCGGCGACATCGCGCAGCAGCGCGCCGGCATCCATCGACAGCACGCGATCGCAGCGCGCCGCCAGCGCGGCCTCGTGCGTCACCAGCACCAGCGTCGTGTCCGAGCCGCGATTGAGCTCGAACAGCAGCTGCGCGATGCGCTCGCCGGTCGCGGTGTCGAGATTGCCGGTAGGCTCGTCGGCGAACAATACCGTGGGGTGGCCGACTGAGGCGCGCGCCAGGGCGACGCGCTGCTGCTCGCCGCCGGACAGCTGGCGCGGGTAATGGCGCGCGCGCGCACCTAAACCCACACGGCCCAGCATTTCGCTGGCCGCGGTCCGGGCATCCTCGCGGCCGGCGAGTTCCAGCGGCAGCATGACGTTTTCCAGCGCGGTCAGGGACGGCAGCAGATGAAACGACTGGAACACAAAGCCGACGCGCTCGGCCCGCAGGCGCGCACGGCCGTCCTCGTCCAGCGCGCCGAGCGCCTGCCCCGCCAGCACCACGTCACCGGCGCTCGGCAGTTCCAGGCCCGCAAGCATCGCCAGCAGCGTGGACTTCCCGGCACCCGAGGGCCCAACCAGCGCAATCGACTCGCCTTGCGTGACACTGAACGAGACATTGCGCACGATGGTCAGCGGGCCTTCCGGGCTGCTAACCTGCTTGCTCAAATTCCGGGCTTCGAGAACGATGTCACGCGTCATGGGATTCCTGTTGGCACTGCTGCTGGCGCTCGCGTCGCCGTCGGCGCGCGCCGACCAGGCATCCCCGGCGATCCTGGTGTTCGGGGACAGCCTCAGTGCCGGCCACGGGATCCGCGTCGAGCAGGGTTGGGTGAGCTTGCTGGCGCGCAAGATCTCGCAATCAGGGTACGGATTTCGTGTGATAAACGCCAGCGTCAGCGGCGAGACCACTGCCGGGGGCCTGGCGCGTCTGCCGCATGCGCTGGACGTGCAACAGCCGCGGATCGTGATCCTCGAGCTCGGCGCCAACGACGGGCTGCGCGGGCTGCCGCTGGGCAGCACCCATGACAACCTCGACCACATGATCACGCTGGCGCTTGCGCGCCGCGCCACGGTGCTGCTGCTCGGCATGCGCCTGCCTCCCAACTATGGCGAGCGCTATACCAGCGGCTTTTTGAACATGTACGCCGATCTGGCGCAGGCACACAAGCTCTCGCTGGTACCGTTCCTGCTCGATCGGGTGGCACTCGACCCGGCGCTGATGCAGGCCGACCGCATGCATCCGAACGAGGCCGGCCAGCCGTTGTTGCTGGACAACGTCTGGCCCAAACTAGAGTCGCTGCTGCGCAGCGCCGCTCATCCGGCCGCAGCAAGCGGCGGCGCGCACTGAGCACTTGGAACCGAGCACTGATTGGGGGGCTAACGGTAATGGATAGATTCTGGTTGCCGCAGTATCCGCCCGCGGTACCTGCCGACATCGATCCGTTCGAGATCGATTCGCTCAAGGCGCTGATCGAAGACGCCTGCGGCCGCTACGCGAAGCGCATCGCCTACCACAGCATGGGCACGGCCATGACCTACCGCGAGCTCGACCGACGCTCGCGCGCCTTCGGCGCCTGGCTGCAGCAACGCGCCGGTCTCAAGAGCGGCGATCGCATCGCGATCATGCTGCCGAATCTGCTGCAGTATCCGATCGCGATGTTCGGCGCCTTGCGCGCGGGCCTTACGGTGGTCAACACCAATCCGCTCTACACCGCCACTGAGCTTACGCATCAGCTCAACGACTCCGGCGCGGCGGCGGTGGTGGTGCTGGAAAATTTTGCAGCAACGCTCGAGCAGGCGCTACCGGAAACGCGCGTGCGGCACGTGATCGTCACCGGTGTCGGCGACATGCTGCACTGGCCCAAGGGGCCGATCGTAAACCTGGTGCTGCGCCGTGTGCATAAGAAGGTGCCACGCTGGGTCATTCCCGAAGCCCACAGCTTCCGCGACGTCGTCGCCGAAGGGCGCACGCTGCGGATGCTGCCGGTCACCCTGGATCACAGCGACCTGGCCTACCTGCAGTACACCGGCGGCACCACCGGCGTCGCCAAGGGCGCGATGCTGACCCACGGCAACATGGTGGCCAATATCCTGCAGTCGCGCGCCTGGTTTCAGCAGGTGGCGCTGGATAAGCTCACCTTCGTCTGCGCCCTGCCGCTCTATCACATCTTCTCGCTCACCGGTAACTGCTGGCTGTTCGCATCCCTCGGTGGCACCGGTGTCTTGATCGCCAACCCGCGCGACTTCGCCGGATTCATCAAGGACCTGCGCCGCCATCCCCCGATGTTCTTCATGGGCGTGAACACGCTGTTCAATGCGCTGATGAACACGCCGGGTTTCGAGCAGCTGGATTTCTCACGCCTGGTGTGCTCACTGGCCGGCGGCATGGCGCTGCAGAGCAGCGTTGCCGAGCGCTGGAAACAGATCACCGGCTGCAATTTGAGCCAGGGCTGGGGTCTGACCGAAGCCTCGCCGGTCGGCTGCGTCACCCCGCTCACCGGACCGGACGCCAGGTTCACCGGATCGATCGGCCTGCCGGTACCTTCAACCGATCTGACGATCCGCGACGACGATGGGCGCGTGCTTCCCATCGGCGCGGTCGGCGAGATCTGCCTGCGCGGTCCGCAGGTGATGCGCGGCTACTGGAAGCGCCAGGAGGAGACCGACAAGGTGATGCTGCCGGAAGGCTGGCTGCGCACCGGTGACATCGGGCGTTTCGATGAACGCGGTTTCGTGTTCATCGAAGATCGCAAGAAGGACATGATCATCGTCTCGGGCTTCAAGGTCTATCCGAACGAGATCGAGGACCAGATGGCCAAGTGTCCGGGCGTGGTGGAAGTGGCCGCGGTGGCGCAGGCCGACGAGCATTCCGGCGAGCTCGTGGCGCTGTTCATCGTGCGCAAGGATCCATCGCTGACCGAACAGGCGGTGAAGGACTATGCGCACCAGTACCTGACCGCCTACAAGCGCCCGGCGGCGGTGTACTTTCGCGAACAGCTGCCGAAGACCAATGTCGGCAAGATACTGCGGCGCGAGCTGCGCGATGAGCTGGCGAAGATGCGGTCGGACATGCAGGCGTCCTGAAACCCGAGCATCGAGCCGTCGCAGACAGGAATCGCATGGAGAGATATAGCTATACAAAGAATTTTTGATTATAAAAATTCTTTGTATAGCTATGTCTCTCCGTTCGTCACATGCCTCTGGCTGGTTCAATGCCACGGATTCAAGAGCGCGCCCTGATGCCGAACCGCTTTAGCGCCAGGCTCATTCTCGCAGCCGCACTGCTGTGCATCGCCGCGTCCGCGGCTTTCGCCCATGTGCTGCGCGTCGAAGTCACCTCGCGTGAAGATGTACTGGGCGGCCGCGCTTTCGGCGAGCGTGGCAGCTACGAGCGCATCACCGGGCGGGTGATTTTTTCAGTCGCGGTGGCGAATCCGCACAACCGCCGGATTGTCGACCTGGAGCATGCGGTGAACCTTAAAGATGGCGCGGTCGAGTTCTCGGCCGACGTCACAATCCTGCGCCCCAAGGACGCCGCGCGCGCGAACGCGACGCTGCTGCTGGAGGTCCCCAATCGCGGCCGGGCGCGCATCGTGCATATGCTCGACGGCGGCGACTGGAACGTGGGCAGCAGCGCCGGTGACGGCTGGCTGCTGCGCCATGGCTATTCGTATGCGTCGCTGGGCTGGCAGTGGGACGCCATCGGCGATGATGCGCAGCGACTGTACGCGCCGATCGCAAAGGACAACGGCCGCACCATTACCGGGCTGCTGCGCGGCGACTTCATGCCGCCGCAGGATCTGCCGGACATAGCGCTCGGCCATATCATCGTCGGCACGCCGGGAGGCAGCGAATATCCGGTGGCGGATCCGGACGATCCGCGCAATTCACTCACGGTACGAGCGTCGCCGACCGCGGACCGGCAATTGATCCCGCGGGATCATTGGACCTTTGCGCACCTGGTCGACGGCAGGCTGACGCCCAGTTCACGCCATATTCATCTCAACGGCGGCTTCAAGGCCGGCCAGATCTACGAGTACATCTATGCCGTGGCCGATCCGGTGGTCGCCGGCCTGGGATTTGCGGCGGTGCGTGACTTCGCCTCCTACGTCAAGCACTCGCCCGGCGCGATCGTGCCCGCGCAGCGCGTCATCGGCGAGGGCATCTCGCAGGACGCCCGGTTCCTGCGCGATATGCTCTACCAGGGTTTCAATGCAGACGAGCAGGGACGCATCGCGCTCGACGGCGTACTGGCACACGTCGGCGGCGCCGGACGCGGCAGTTTTAATGTCCGCTTCGCGCAACCCTCGCGTGATGCCGAGCCCACATCGTCGATTTTTTTTCCGACCGATCTGTTTCCGTTCACCGATCTTCCCGAGATTGATCCGGTTACGCACCAGCGCGACGGTCTGCTGCTGCGCGCCACCGCCGAAGGCGTGGTACCCAGGATTTTCCTGTCCAATACCAGCCACGAATACTGGGGACGCGTGGCATCGCTCATCACTACCAGTCCTGACGGCAAACACGACGTCGAGCTCTCCCCCAGTGTGCGGGTCTATCATTTCACCGGCCTGCAGCACTTCAGCGGCGACTGGCCGCCGGCTAAAGGCAGCGGCGACCTGCTGGGCCAGCAGCCGCAGAGCCCGCTGCCGGTCAGGTACTTCTGGCGTGCGATGATCGCCAATATGGACGCATGGCTGCGCGGCACGGCGCCGCCGCCTGCCAGCCGCTACCCGCGCATCGATGACGCTACGCTGGTGCCGATCGACCGCTACGCCTTTCCGGCGATCCCGGGCGTCAACGTTGCGCGCGATCCCAGCCAGGCCTGGCACCTGGACTTCGGCCCGCACTGGCAGCAGGGCCTGGAGGATCTGCAGCCGCCGCTCGTGGGCCAGCCGTTTGCGGTGCTGGTACCGCAAGTCGATCAGGATGGGAACGAGCTCGGCGGCATTCGTCTGCCGGAATTCGCAGCGCCGCTGGCAACCTATACGCCATGGAATCTGCGCGACCCCTCCATCGGCGCTGCGCATCAGCGTGTGGCCTTCGAAGGCTCGTTCCTGCCATTCGCCAGGGACCAGGCGGCGCGCGCACGCGTCGGCGACCCGCGCGCGTCCATCGCCGAACGCTACAGCGACAAGGCGGACTATCTGCAGCGCTACACCCGTGCCCTGGATGCGCTGATCCGCGAGCGCTATCTGCTGCCCGAGGACCGCGACGCGCTGCTGCAGGCCGGCAGCGACGAATGGGACTACGCGGCGCGCTAGCGCAGCACCAGCGGCGCTCGTCAGCAGCAACCTTTACTAGTACTTGTCGCCGACCGGGTTGTCGCTCGCCAGCACCGTGTGCCTGAGCACCATACCGACACCGCTCGCCCAACCGTCAGCGCCGCCGGCAAAATTCACCGCCTGCTGGTTGATCACCTTGCCGGTATGGCAGTCGCTGATCTCAATGAACACATAGTAGTCGGTCATCGTGGCTCGGCGCACCACGCCGATCATCGCCTGGTCGGCGCCCAGCTGCAGCCCGATGCCGGCCTCGCAGCCATCACAGTCGCGCAGAGTTTTTTCGATCACCGGTTTCGCGTCGGACTTGCTGACGTCCACCAGCGCTATAGCGTCCCGACTGCACCAGCAGCCGGCGCGCCTCGCCGGTGACTTTCTGCATGCTGGCCGCGGTGTCGCCGCCCGCCCCCGGCTGTGACGCCGCCGGGCTGACGTCCTCCAGCTCGAAATCGAATACCGCGATCTTGATGGGCGCCGCTTTACCGGCAGCCGGCGCCTCCGCGGCTTGCGCGGATTGCGGTGATAGCAACACAACTCCAGGACACGCCAGGCCGAGGCACGCCAGGCCGATGCCGCCGATGAGCGAGGTGATGCGATTGCCGGTTATGTACAACAAAATGCTGCTCCCGATTGCGGCGCACTCATGGCCTTGAGTGACGACACTAGCGTTAAGGGAGCGCCGCCGGCCAGGGCAATTTGCCCGACCGCGGGCACGGTTTTGCCCGTGGCGTCAGCAGCCTGTATCCGCGCTTGCCACACTCATTAGAATGAACTGATGAACCTGAAACTGCTGCTGCTGATCCGCATGACGGCGATGGGGCTGCTGTGCTGGCTGGCGGTGTCGGTCTACCTGGTCGGTCAGTCCGGCCGGCGCGCGGCGCAGGACATCGCGGCCGTAGCCGACCAGCTGCAGCCCATGGTGGCGGCGGACGTCATGAGACGCTGGGTATCGCTGGATCTGGATGCGCGGCAACCGGACCTGGGCGGCGCGGCGGCGCGTTTTCCCGAACCGATGTGCCTGCGCTATAGCGCCCTGGACGGATCGGTTTCGGATTGGGGCTGCGCCCCGTCTGCGCCCGGCAGCGCTGTTCCGCATTGGATCGCACGCATCCTGGGGGCGCTGGGCCGCGGGCATATTTCATTGCAGCGCCCGATCACGGTCTATGGCATTGCGGTCGGCACCCTGAGGGTGGAGTCGGACGACGCCAGTCTGCTGCGGCACCAGTGGCGCAGCGTACGCGACCTGCTGGGACTTGCCGCGGTGATGCTGCTGGCGCTCGACATTCTCGCCTTCTGGGTGGTCGGGCGTGCGTTGCGGCCGACCGCCGCCATCGTGGCGGCGGTGGAACAACTCGGCGACGGAATGAACGAGGTACGCCTGCCGGTGTTACGGCCGCGCGAATTCAGGCTGATTGGCAGCGGCATCAATCGGCTGGCGCAACGACTGGCGGACTCAAACGCGGCACGCGCGCAGCTGACTGCACGCCTGATCAGTGTCCAGGAACACGAACGGCGCGAACTGGCGCACGAACTGCACGAGGAATTCGGACAATGCGTGGCGGCGCTGAGCGCGGTGAGCGCCAGCCTGCGGCACAGCGTCTGCCGGGGCGATGCGTTGACGGAAGCCGACATGCTGCCGCTTGAGACCGGTATCGAACAGATGTTGTCCTCTCTGCGCGGCATGCTGCAAGCGTTGAGCACGCCTCCGCTGGCGCAGCAGGGACTACGTTCGGCTGTGGCCGATCTGGTCGCGGCCTGGCAGATCAGACTGCACGAGGGCCCGCGCGTCGTGCTGGATGCCGATCCCGGCGCGGATAAAATGCCGAATCATGAGTACGCGCCGTGCATTTATCGCGTGGTGCAGGAATGCCTGAATAACATCGCACGCCACGCGCCGGACAGCCGCAGCGCTCGCGTCTGCATCCGCCAGCAGCCGCAATGGCTCGAGGTGCGGGTGACGAACGACCTGGCGGGGGTGCAGGACACGCGCGCCGGCACCGGCACCGGGATGGGCCTGAAACTCCTGGCCGAGCGCGTGCGTGCACTGCACGGAGTATTTTCCGTCGAAATGTCCGCAGTGCAGTTCGCCGTGCAGGCGAGCCTGCCGATGATGACGCCATGAGCGACGGGCCATCGGCGCGGCTGCTGCTGGTGGACGATCACGCCATCGTTCGCGCCGGTTACCGCCATCTGCTCGAGCAACAGGAACGCTTCACCGTCATCGGGGAGGCGGCAACTGCAGATGAAGCCTATGCGATGTTTCGCCGGCACCATCCGGACCTGGTCATCACCGATCTGGCCATGCCCGGCAGCAGCGGCCTGGACGCCATCCAGCGCATCCTGCGCGCCGATGGGGCGGCGCGCGTTTTGGTGTTCAGCATGCACGTGTCGCCGGACATGGCGCTGGCTGCATTGCGCGCCGGAGCGCTCGGCTACGTCACCAAGAGCAGCCCGCCGGATGTGCTGCTGCGCGCCATCGCCGATGTGCTGGCCGGCCGCCAGGTGCTGAGCCCGGACATCGCGCAGGCCCTGGCGCTGGCGCGACTTTCAGGACAGCGTCGGCCCTTGGAAGACCTGACGCCGCGCGAGTTCGACGTGCTGTGCATGCTGGTCTCGCCCGCCAGCGAGCAGGAGATTGCGCGACGGCTGCATTTGAGCGTCAAAACCATTCACAACCTGCACTACCAGATCAAGAGCAAGCTCGATGTCGCGAACGATATCGAACTCACCAGGCTCGCGATGTCCTGGGGACTGGACCTGGCGCCGTCGGCGCTTTACAGCACGGGGACTTCGGTCCCGTAAGCAAGGCTGGCGAACCACTTCCCACGACCCTGCGGGGTGAGGTCCATGAAGTGCCAGATTGGAGCGAGCAGGTCGATACCACGCTGCGCGATGTCTGGGGCCATTTTCGGATGCGCTGTGTAAAAGTGACGCAAGGCACCCTTGGCATCGAGCGTGAAAACGGAAACGGTTGAGTCCTGAGCGCCTTCGCGGTCCTCGCTGCCGAGATCGTATTTGAAACTGCTGCTGCCGGCACTGAGGAGGCGCAGCTTGTTCCAGCCACGCGTGCGAGCGTGCGCGCGCAAAGTAGGAATATCGGCTGCAGCGACCACCGCGAAGTCAAGATTCTGAGCAAGGTGATGGGCTACGCCATTGGCGCCGTCGATCCAGGCGGTACACATGGGGCAAGCCTTGGTCTGCTTCTTTCCGAACATAAGGTGATAGATGACCAACGCCCGACCGGTATTGGTGAACAGCTCACTGAGACGCACGTTGCGCACCGGCGCGTCACCAGCGTTGAGATCGCGCGGGCCCTCCTGGAACTGATAGTCCTTAATGACAGCGCCCACAGGAAGATTGCGGCGTAGCTCTGCTACGCGTTCACGCTGACGCATGAGCGCTATCTCGGCCAGACCGCAGCTCCTCACGTTTGGCGAGATACTCGGAAGATTCGCTTGTCAGATTGGTTTGCCTATACGTTCCGTCAACGATCGTGTGAACCATGATGGTTACCTCCGCGCTGCCATTCTCTCGCCTGCAGTTGCAACTCGCAAACGGGCTGTCAATGGCGCTCAGGCCGAGCAAAACTCAATGTGGCTTAATGTGCGGAATTCAGCATGGAACGCGAATGAGGCGGATACTTACGTCCATCTCGGTACGGCAAGGGATTCTTCCTGCGCAGTGCAAGATCTATTTCCCGTTTATGTCATGACGTGCTGCCCAGTACCCAGCGGCTGTAGTTGGCGCAAGGAATCTCTGTAGTATTATTCCGGTGTGCAGGATCTCATTCCGTCGATCGACGTAAGTGCATTGTTTGGCGCGGACACAGATGCCCGTGCGGAAACCGACCAGGCCGTCATGGCGGCATCGGCGCACAGTGGGTTCATGCTGATTCGTGCGCTTCCCGAGGATGTGCCCGTCGGTGCGTCTGTGCGCTCGCAATTAGTGCGTTTGTTCGACTTGCCGCTGGAGCAAATCCGGCCGCTTTGGCGCCACAAGTTTGACCCGACGCACTCCAACCTGTACCGGGGCTGGTTTCCATTGCAGAGGGGATTCCCGACCGCAAAGGAAGGCATCGATATGGGGGGCGATGTAGCTTATGGGATCAGCGTCGTCGACGCGTCTGATGCGCTTCGGGAGGCGACGCCACTCCCCCCGGAGGGCGCTCTGCCCGGTTGGCGCTCTGTCGTCGCTACCTATTACCGCGGTATGGAGAGAATCTCCAACGCGTTGATGCGTTCGATCGCGCGCGGCCTCGGACTTCCGGAGCGATACTTCGATGCTTTCTTCGAGCGGGGCCTGTCGACATTGCGGCTGATCCGCTATCCCGTGCGCGACGACATTGATACGAGGGCTGAATCGGACTCGCATCTGTGGGTGACGCACGCGGGTGAGCGTCGCTACCTGATCGGTAAACCCCACGTCGATTCCGGATTTCTCACCCTGCTCGCTCAGGACGGCGTTGAAGGGTTGCAGGCACGCCACAGCAACGGTGACTGGATCGACGTGCCGCCACAGGATGGAACCCTCGCGGTGAATTTTGGCAAGGTCCTCGAGCAATGGTGCGGAGGGCGAATTAGGGCTACGGAGCATCGGGTAATCGGGGCGGGGCGCGAGCGCCGCTCGATTCCATTCTTCTATGAGGCGCGCGCTGATGCCAAGATTGCACCTCTGCCGCTTGCCGGAGCTGCGCAGTTCGAGCCATTTCTGTTCGGGGACTACCTTTGGGCGACGACGACGCAGTTCGTTGAGTTCGAAGGGATGGAGGGCCAGCGCAGAACGCACCGCAACTCTTTACAGTCCTTGGGCAGGCCAGTAGCCGATTGACCCGTTCATTAGTGGCTGCACCGGTTATTTGCAGCCTTTCGCCTATTTGGGGTCGAATGTATGAACCGCAGCGGTGTGAACGACGATCTGCAGCCACATCCCCACCAGGAACAGCCACCCTATGAAATACACCCGTATTCGATGCCGCAAACGGTTGCTGCCCATGTGGACACAGGCATGGACTGCTCGCGCGAGAACGTAGAGCCAGGCCAGAACCAGGAGCCCCGTGCTCGCATCGTGCGTGATCATCGCGGCCAGGCAGGCGGCATAGAAAAGCGTCGGCGCTTCGAAAAGATTGGAGAAATGGCGTGAAGCCTTGGCTGCATGCTCTGGCTCCCGCTCACCTTGGTAGATCCGAAAGTACGCGCTCGTCACCTGGCCTTCTTTGACCGCGCGAACGCGTGACCGAAACAGCAGCACCAGAACCGTGGCGCTCAGTGCTACCAGTGCGAACATGGGATAAACCAATCTGAAATCATTCACCGGCGCAAACTCCTTGGGTGAACTCGGGAGGGCGCTGCGGTGGGCGCCTTCATCCATTATTGCGATAGGCGATCAACGATCACGGGAGAACGGCGCGTCACGGATTGATCGAGGGCCGCTCGGAGAGTATATGCGTGATGATGAATAGCGCATTTCCACTCGACGGCGGCTGCGACTGCGGCCTTGTTCGCTACCGCATGCAGACGCGACCTCTGTTTGTGCACTGTTGCCATTGTCGATGGTGCCAGCGCGAGAGCGGCGCATCATTTGCACTGAATGCACTGATTGAGTCGGATCGTGTGGTGAATCTAGGTGCACAACCGGAAATCATCGACACCCCAACTCACAGCGGGAGAGGCCAGAAGATCTCCCGCTGCCCGAAATGCCGGATCGCCGTATGGAGTAACTACTACAGTGCTGGTCCCGTCATTCGGTTTGTCCGTGTTGGCAGCCTTGATGCGCCGGATCACCTCCCGCCCGACATACACATCTTTACCACAACGAAGCAGCCCTGGTTCCAGCTTCCGGCCGACGTTCCATCAGTCTCGGAATATTACGACCGCGAGTCCCTGTGGCCGGCAGAAAGTCTCACCCGCCGTCAGGAACTACAGCCGCTTATCGAGGCCTACCAAACGGCGCGCGACGCCGGCTAGAATTGGAAACGCCTCGCTTTGCAACCGGCAAAGCAGTCGCACGCAGCCCGGTTTAGTGGGCGCCTTCCTACGGCTCAACACCAGCGCGCGTGGATAGCGCCACCGCTCGCCCCTGCGCCAGCATCGAGGTCCAGAGCTTAGAGCGACCCTCACAGGAGTACGACGATGGCCAACAAGAACACGATATGCCTGTGGTATGACGACGCTGCGTTGGACGCTGCTCGCTTCTATGCCGAAACCTTCCCCGACAGCGCCGTGGGCGCGGTCCATCTCGCGCCGGGCGACTATCCCGGCGGCAAGCGAGGTGATGTGCTGATGGTCGAGTTCACCGTGGTTGGCATACCCTGCGTCGGACTTAACGGCGGCCCGGACATCAAGCACAACGAGGCGTTCTCGTTTCAGATCGCGACCGACGACCAGGCCGAAACCGACCGCCTGTGGAACGCGATCGTGCGAAATGGCGGCCAGGAAAGCCAGTGCGGCTGGTGTAAGGACAAGTGGGGCGTGTCTTGGCAGATCACCCCGCGCGTGCTCATTGCCGCAGTCTCGGACCGCGATCCAGCCGCGGCGAAGCGCGCGTTCGAAGCAATGATGCCAATGAAGAAGATAGACATTGCCGCAATCGAGGCGGCGCGCCGGGGCCGGTAGCGGAGAGCCGATGGCTGAGAGCGCTCGCAGTATTCGGTTCAAAGCGAAACACCTGCAGCCCGCTGCAGCAGCCAGGGGCAGCTCATGGACCTTTCTCAGGTTGCCAACGAGCGCCAGCGCGAAGCTTCCGTCGCGGGGTCTGACGACGGTTGAGGGCACAATCAATGGCTTTCCGTTTCGAGCCACGCTCGAGCCGGACGGCCACAAGGGGCACTGGCTCAAGGTCAGCCGCAGGTTGCGTGAAGCTGCGCGCACAAGCGTAGGTGATCTCGTAACGCTTGAAATCGCATTGGCGGCGAAGGAGCCGGAACCCAAGGTGCCGTCAGATCTCCACAAGGCGCTGCTAAAGGCTCCGCAGGCGCATGCGGTATGGTCCGACATCACCCCCATTGCGCGAAGAGACTGGATTCACTGGATTGTCTCCGCCAAACAGCCTGAAACGCGCGCACGTCGTGTCAAAAATGCCTGCGCGATGCTCGCTGACGGCAAGCGACGGGTTTGCTGCTTCGATCGATCCGGGTTCTACAGCAAGGGCCTTAGTTCCCCCAAGGCGGCGGACGCAGATCAAGACCGGATAGTCCTTCCGCCATTCGCCCAGAAGCTGCCGTTCGCCGTTGGCCCATCAGGCCGCTTTGCTGCGCAGCGCCTGCTCGATCTGTTGCTGGATGTTGCGCGCCGTTGCCTTCGGGTCGTCCGAGGAACGGATGGGACGCCCCACCACCAGGTAATCCGCACCTGCCGCGATCGCCTCAACCGGCGTCATCGATCTCTTGTGGTCGTCGCTGCTGCCGCCGGCGAGCCGAATTCCCGGCGTCACGATCAGCAGCCGTGGATATTCGCGGCGCAGCCTGCTCACCGAGCTACCCGATGCGATGACGCCATCGCAGCCGGATTCGATGATGCGTTTTGCCCGGCTGACCACCTGGTCGTCGATCGCAGGCTTGCCCGCGCCCGGCTCGATGTTCAGCTGCTCGAGCAGATCGCTGCCATCCCAGCTGGACAGATAGGTCACCTGCAGGAATTTTGGCGACGAGCGCTGGCCGCGCCCCGCGGTCGCGGCGCGTGCGGTGGCGGCATTGCCCTGCAAGGTGAAGAACTCGACGCCATCGATGGCGCTGTTGCGCACCGCCTCCTGGACCGTGCGCGGCGTATCGTCGATCTTCAGGTCCAGGAAGACCTTTTTGCCCTGGTCAACGATACGCCTGACGATCGTCAGGCCTTCCGCCATGAACAGCTGCAGCCCGACCTTGTAGAAGCTGACGTCGTTGCCCAGCTCGCGCACCAGCCGCAGCGCCTCGGCGTGGCTGTCCACGTCCAGCGCGACGATCAGGCGCTCCTGCGGTGCGACTTCCGTAGCCATGACCGGTATTGTAGCAGCTGCGTTGCCGGCACCTTAAGTCCTCTCGGCCGGGTCGAACAGGCGTTGATACTCCAGGATCGCGTAGCGGTCGGTCATGCCGGCAATGTAGTCGGCGACGATCCGGGCGCGGCCGCTGGCGCCGTCGCGCTGCTCGGTACGCGCCGCCTGGTCGCGATATTCTGCCGGCATGAGCTTGATCTCGTCCATGAAAGCGACAAACAGTGCACTCACCACGCGCTTGGCCTTGGTCGTCATGCGCAGTACACGCTGGTGCCGGTAAACCTGTTCGCGCAGGAACTGCTTGAGCTCCAGGTTCTGGGCCCGCATGGCGTCACTCATGCCCATCAGCGGCTCGGTGCGCGAACGCACGGCGTCGATGTCCTGCGGCTGCGCGGCCCGAATCCGCGTCAGGCTCGACTCGATCACGTCGATCACGATTTCATTGACCATGCGCCGCACCGTCTCATGCACCCGGCGGCGGCCCGACAGGGTCGGGTACAGCCGCATGACCTCGTCAAACTGGCGCTGCACCAGCGGCAGCTGGGCGACTTCCTCCAGCGTGATCAGGCCGGCGCGGATGCCATCGTCGACATCGTGATTGTTGTAGGCGATCTCGTCGGCGAGATTCGCCAGTTGCGCTTCCAGTCCGGGTTGCTGCCGCCGCAGGAAGCGCTCGCCCACATCGCCCAGCTCGCGCGCCTTGGATAAGGCACAGTGCTTGAGGATCCCTTCGCGACATTCAAAAGTGAGGTTCAGGCCCGGAAACAGCGCATAGCGTTCCTCGAGCTCATCCACCGTGCGCAATGACTGCAGGTTGTGCTCGAAACCGCCATAGTCGCGCATGCACTCGTTCAGGGCGTCCTGGCCGGCGTGACCGAAGGGCGTGTGGCCGAGATCGTGGGCCAGGGAGATGGCTTCGGCGAGTGTTTCGTTCAGCGCCAGCGCGCGTGCAATGGAGCGGCCGATCTGCGCCACTTCAATCGAGTGGGTCACCCGCGTCCGGAACAGGTCGCCTTCGTGATTGACGAACACCTGGGTCTTGTACGCCAGGCGCCGGAATGCGCTTGAATGGATTATGCGATCGCGGTCGCGCTGGAATTCGCCGCGGTACTGCGGCGGCGGCTCGGCGTAGCGACGACCGCGGCTGCGCGCATCGTCCGCGGCGTACACCGCCAGCCCGGCATCGCTCATCCGAAATGCGCCGCCAGCGTGTCGCGCAGTGCGGCATCCGGATAGTCGCTGGTGACGATCGCCCTTCCGAGCCCTTTGAGCAGCACCAGCCGCACGCGGCCGGCGTGGACTTTCTTGTCCACCCGCATGTAGTCGAACGCACGCGCCGCGCCGATGCGCGGCGCAGCCACCGGCAGGCCGGCACGCTGCAGCAGCGCACGCAGCCGCGCCACCACCGATGGGTCGATATCGCCCAGGCGCTGCGACATCTCCGCCGCCATCAGCATACCGGCGCCGACCGCTTCGCCGTGCTGCCAGTCCACGTAGCCGGTCGCGGATTCGATCGCATGTCCAAAGGTGTGGCCGAGGTTCAGCAGCGCGCGCTCGCCCTGTTCGCGCTCGTCGCGCGCCACGATCTGCGCCTTGATCTGGCAGGAACGGTGGATCGCATAGCCCAGGGCGTCGGATGAACGGGCCAGCAGTGCGTCGATGTTGGCCTCGATCCAGTCGAAGAAGGCCGGGTCGCAGATCAGGCCGTACTTGACCACCTCGGCCAACCCGGCGCGCAGCTCGCGGTCCGGCAGCGTCTGCAGCAGGTCGGTATCGGCGATCACCGCGCGCGGCTGATGAAACGCACCGATCATGTTCTTGCCGCCCGGATGATTGACGGCGGTCTTGCCGCCCACCGACGAGTCCACGTACGCCAGCAGCGTGGTCGGAATCTGTATCAGATCGACGCCGCGCTGGTAGCAGGCGGCGACGAAGCCCGCCAGATCGCCGATGACGCCGCCGCCCAGCGCCAGCACGATGCCATCGCGCCCGACGCGATTGGCGATCATGACGTCGAATACGCGGCTGGCGGTGGCAAGCGTCTTGTGCTGCTCGCCATCGGGCAGGATCACTTCCACCACGCGCTGTCCTTGCAGGCTGTGCTTGAGCGTCTGCGCGTACAGCGGCGCAACCACGGTATTGCTGATCAGCACCGCATCGCGGCCCGAGGTATGCGCCGCCAGCAGTTCGCGCGAACGCAGCAGCCCGGGCCCGATCAGGATCGGGTAGGAACGATCGCCAAGGCTGACTGTGAGTGTCTGCATGGGCGCAAGTATAGCGCCGCCGCTCCGCGCGCAGCCGGCTCAACCATTCGCGCTTGCCGCCGGCTGTCGCAATGACGCCCGGTATTGCTGCAGGATGTGCTCGCCGACCGAGCGTACGCGGCGCCGGTCGGTCGACGCGTGCAGATCGGCAATCTCGCGATACAGCGGTTCGCGCGCGCGCATCAGCTCCTCCAGCCGTGCCTTAGGGTCGGCACCATGCAGCAGCGGCCGATGGCGGGTGCGCCCGGCACGCTCGGCTTGCTGCTCGATCGATGTTTCCAGGTAGACCACCCAGCCGCGGCCGGCGAGGTCGCGGCGGTTATCGGAGTCCAGGATGGCGCCGCCGCCGGTGGCGAGCACGATGCGCGGGCGGGCGGTGAGCTCGGCGATGATCTCGCGCTCGCGGCGGCGGAAGCCGGATTCGCCCTCGCGCTCGAAGATCAGCGGGATGTCGGCGCCGCAGCGCTGCTCGATCTCGTGATCGCTATCGTAGAACGGATAGCCGAGCAGCCGCGCCAGGCATTTGGCTACTGCGGTCTTGCCCGAGCCCATCGGGCCAATGAGAAAAATACTGTGTTTGCCGAGCATGCCGTGCTTCGCGTGTCGAGCACTTGATCATATAGGGCCCGCCGATGGCGGTCACGCGCCCCGTAGGCGAGCTCACTGCCAGCAGATTGCCGAGGTATCGGCGCCGCCACCGCCCACATTGGCGGAGGAGAACTGCTTGCCGGTACTGTCGACGCTGAAGTACTGGCACTGCGTATCCTTGGCCTGGCTGGTGCCGGCGATCGCGCTCGCCGACACGGTGTAGGTCGGCGGCGCCGGCGGAACCCCCGCAACCACCGACTACATTGGCGGTGTAGTAGCCGCTGCCAACCGTCATCGGAAACGCCACCGCGGTGGCCGAGTAGCCGAGGTTCGCCGGCACCGTGGTGTAGCTGCTCTGCAGGCTCAGGTAGCGCTCTTCGCGACCGGCGATATCCAGCACCGCGGTACGTGCATCAACCCGGCGGGAATGCTGCACCTGTTTGGCGTACAAGGGCACGGCGATCGCAAACAGAATGGATACGATCGCCACCGTGATCATCAGCTCGATCAAGGTGAAGCCCGATGAGGGCCGGCGCCGCGCATGGGATATGTCTGGGTTTCATGGGTAATCGCCTTTTGACGTGTCAACGTTTCTCGGCCCAGGTCACTCGACTGCTGCGCGGATTCGGGCCATGTTGAAGGGCGGCGCCGCGCCGGCCGCCCCGACGCTGGTGCTCGCCGCTGCTGCCGCCGCTGCTGCCGCCGCCGGTGCCGCCACTGCTGCCGGGCGCGCTGGTCTGCATCACCAGGAAGCTGTGGCCGCCGGCCAGCACCACCGAGGTACTGCCGGTGCCGTTGGTGTTCTCCGCGCCGACTTGCTGGCTGTTGTAGCTGACGAAGCTGTTGACGGTGTCGCCGAAGGTCGAGTTGGTGAACGTACCGCCGTTACTCGGGCGATATGCCGTAAGTCCAGCCCGTGGTAGTGGTCGCCACGCACTGAAACGGACTGTTGGTCGGCGGAATCGTCGAGTTCACCAGGAATACACCCAGTTGCAGCGTCGGGTTGAAGATCACCTGCTCGGCCGCGCTCGGCAGCGGCAACACCCAGCCGAACTGGTTGTTGCTGCCGCTGCTGCAGGTGGTCGAACCGCCCCAGCATACCGGGTTGCTGGTGATGGTCCGGAACTGGTTGCCAGCCGGCCGACGTCACGGTTGCCAGTACCGCCTGCGCCGACAGAGTCGCCAGGGTAACGGACTGCGGTGCGCCAAGGCTCGCGATCTGCTGCCGGCGATTTCGAATTCCAGTTGCTCATGTTCCAGTCCCAGATGCCGTACAACGACTGGCTACCGGTCGCATAACTGGTCGGCGACGAGTTGGTCAGCGGGATCTGCCGCCCGGTGCCGAAGTCCACCATGACACGCGGCAGACCATTGGTCTGGAAGGTGAACAGCGGCACCACTGCCGTCGTGATCGGCTGGCCCGCGGGCGTCTTGAACAGCGGCGACGGAGTGGACAGGCCCCACTGCGCCGGGTTGCTGCTGGTCACATCGAATCGCCAGACGTTACCGAGCAGATCGCCGGCATAAATATAGTCCACGATGTGGTCGCCATCGATATCCAGCGGCGCCGCGTAAGCGATGCCATCGCTGCGTACCGGCCTGGCCGGTACTGAAGTAATAGAACGTCTTTGCGGCACTGGCCGGATCGACGGTCATCACGAAGATGCCGGCATCGCCGCTGGCGCTACCGTAACCGTTACCGAAGACCGCGCCCCACATACCGTTATGGAAACGCACTATCTGCGGTGTGCCGTAGGTGTTGCCGAGGCTGGTGCCGCAGCTGCCGGAATTGGTGCAGGTGATGGTGCTGGGGTTCCACTCGCCCATCACGACGCTGGCGGCATTGGCCTCGGTGAAGGCGCTGCACGGGTTGGTGATGTCGAGCGCAAAGATCGCTGAACCGCCAGGCCCAAGACCGCCCACTATCCACGTATGCCACAGGCCACCATAAAACAGGTCACCGTTGCCCGGCGTCGCATCTTCGAAGAAGTTGTGGCCGTACTGGATATTGGCGTAATCCAGCGCCGGATTGGTCGGATTGTGAATGGTGTTGACCACCGCGCCCGGCATGTAGGCCAGCACTTCATAGCCGTCGTTCGGCGTGCTGCCGCCGCTGACGAAGTTGCCGTTGGAATCGAAGGAGCCGGCGCGAAAGGCGTGCAGATAGCCGTCGTTGGCTCCCACGTATACGACATTCAGTCGGCTCTGCTGAGCCAGCGCATAGCTGGTATAGCTCTGGCCGCCGTTCTCCGGCAGGCTCGGGCTGCTGATCAGTCGCGTCCGACCATCTGGTCGGGTAGGGCTGACTGGGCGGGCCGACCGGCGTCGGGCTCGAATCGACGATGTCGCTCAGCACGCTCACGCGTGCGCCGAACAGGCCAACGCCCAATGTGTTCTGCTCATTGGTGCGCACGCCGCGCAGGTAGTTGAGCCGGTTGGCGTTGAACGGCGTCGCATCGCCGGCGTCGAGCGTGTTCTGTTGAGCGCTGGTAAGGCTGGCCCATTCAAATGGAATGCCGCGAGTGCCGTTCCAGGTCATGATCTGGCGGCTGGTCGGGGGCTCAGCGGCAGTCGCGCCGTTGACACCGGTGGCGAAACATTTCTGCCCGGACGGGACGCCGGTGAGCACGCACGAGGCGTCCCAATTGGCGACCGAACTGATGCTCACCGTCTGGGTGGCGGAATTGTAAAGCACGTTCTGCGACGTCAGGGACCCGGACCAGTTGCTTGGGTCGAAGAACGCGAGGTACACCTGGGTACCGGTATTGACCTGCGCGGCCTGCTGCTGGTTGAGTCCGGCGGAACTCGACGACTGCTCGAATGGCGTCGCCTTGAAGCACAGGATTTCGTGAATGTTGGTGTCGCCGCCGGTCGATCCGGCAAAGCCGAAGCGGAACGTGGCCGGCAGGGCGCCATTGGAGGCGGTAATGTCCTGGCCGTTGATGACCAGCTGGCTGGCACCGCCGTTGTAGCTGTAGGAAAGGCTCAGCAGGCCCGCCGGCGTGATCTTCAGATCGTAGGTAATCGGAGTCGCAGCACCGCGCGTCAGCGCACCCTCGTTGGCGATCTGAAAGCCATTGGGCAGCTCCTTGTAGGCATTGAGGATCGGCGCGTAATCGGCTACCGCGGTCGTGGTCTGCACCGGGTTGGACGGGTTCGAGTAGTTCCACAGGAACCCGGTGCGGCAGGTGTCCTGCACCGCAGCCTGCTGATTGGCGGCCGACAGCGTGGCCGGATAGTAGGCGGAATTGAGGGCTATGCAGCGCGGTCCAGGCAATGCTGCCGGCGCCGCGCATGCCGATGCGGCCCGGATGATAGCCGTAGCCCAGTGCCGTGTTGTCACCGGTCGCCACGTTGCTGCCGGCATAGCCGGGCTCCAGCGTTCTGGCCGTTCAAGAAATTTCCGAACTCATCTATGCCCTAAGCCGATGTAGCCGCCCACCAGACCGTCGTGCGGCGTGTTGGCGTTCGAGCAGGTGTACGCCAAGCTGCCGCCGAACGCGCCGATGCCGGCCGGCTGGGCACCATCCATCAGATAGAAGCTGATACCGTCGGCGCCATCGCCGCCAGCGCCGCCGGAGTCGCCGCGATAGGTCGCGGTGGCGAAGGTCACGTGCAGCCCCTGCCCGGTCGGAAAGGTGAAATTGGAGACCATGGCTCCGCTTTGGTTATAACCACCGGGGCGGCCATTGGTGAAGCGCAGCGCGCCGTTGCCCGCGGCATCGGGCAATAGCCCGGTGTTGCCGCCGACCAGCTGCTCGCCGCCGTAATACGCCAGGCCGAAACACGCCGGGATAGTGCCGGTGTTGTTACCCGCGGTCAGGCAGGCGCCATTGAAGGTCTGCCAGTTGAAGGTCGACGACGCTCCGGTGAAGTTATCCTGGATCGTGAGCTGCGCCAACGCCGCCGCCGGAGTGAGGGCGACGAGCGCCATCGCGCATAATCGTGCCGAGAATTTAGCGTTCATAGATTTCAATCTCCGCAACAGGCGTTATGGACAGCCGTTACTAACAACCGGAAATGAAGGCCTGGAAGGTGCTCTCGACCACCGCGACCGTATTGGGACTGGTGCCATTGCCCCAGGCATCAATCTGATACAAGTTGCCGCAACCTCCGAAGTGGTGGTCGAAGTAGCCGATAAAGGTGATCGTGAATCGCGGCGCCCGGAAATAGTAATCCGGGGCCGCGGCATTGGTGGTATTCATGTTGGGCGGTGTATACACGGTACCGAATTCGGTGACACCGCTGGTCCACGGTACCACCGTGACATCCGGCACCACGACGTTCAGGCCAGTGTTCTTCTGGCAGATCAGACCCTGATTGGCGTTCGCGTTTAATAGGCCCGCCGTGCACGGACCCCAGGTGAGAAAGTTGTTCTGGGTAATCCACCACTCTGCATACTGCATCGCGGTCATCGCCGCGCCGCGCGCACGCTCCTTGTCGCGGGTGTTGCCCGCGATGCGCTCCTCGATGCCGAAGCCGCGGAACATGCTGATCGCAAAGATTGTCACGATCATCAGCAGCAGCAAACTCGAGATCAGCACGATGCCGCGCTGGCCCGATGGCGCCGTCCGCAATGAGAATTTTCCGTGTGTGTCACTCATGTGCAGGTACCCGAGCACGATACGACTCCCATCCGATTCATGATGCCGATCACGCGGGTGAATTTAAGATCCGGCCCGCCCAGAGGATTCAGGAAACTCAGCGTGACGCGCACCGCGACCACGTAGTCCCACGCCGTCTGGCCATTGATGGTCTTGGCGCTCACCTGCGCGGCATCCAGGTAGCCGTCGGCGCACTGATTAGCGCTGAGCATGGACGTGTCGCACTGACCGGCAGGGGTAGGGTTGGTCTGAACCGCGTACAGAATCTGCATATTGGTGATCTTGAGCTGATTGGGACCGGTGGTTATCGCCGGGATCAGCACGATCGGTGGCGCTACCACTCCGCCCGAGTTCAGGGTGCACTGAAGGTCACCCGCAGCGTCGAGGCTGAACGTGTTCACGTAGGTGACGGGCAAGCCGGTAGTGTTTGCGGTACCGGCACAGTTGAGAATGCCGTCGCCGGAGTTGGTCTGGTAGCGCACCGAGATGGTATCGCCGGGCGCCGCGGCGGTGAACGCGCCCGTGCCACTGACTGCCTGCCCGGCAGCAAACGGGGCCGCTGTAACCAATGCGTTAGCGGGAGGGGTACCCAAAGGATCGGCGAAGTAGCCCGAGGTCTGGATGATGGCGCTCAGCATGCTCATCGCCAACCGTACGCTGTCTTGCAGCTGCGTGGACTGGACTTGCGAGCTGGTGGCGCGACGAGTGTCCTGCACGATCGTCATCACTCCGCCCAGCAGGAACAGAGCGATCAGGATCGCGATCAGCATTTCGACCAGGGTGAAGCCCCGGGAACGTGCCGGCTGACGCGCAAGGGTTGGTGTCTTGGTGCTCATGGTTCTACGTAAAGAACATAGACGGGTTTCTGCATCGCCGACGGCGTGGCGGCCGCCACCACACCCTGCGCGTTCGCAGCCTCCGCAGTCTCGGTCCAGGTCAGCGTAATGGTGCACGTCGTCGGCGTGGTCGCAGGCGGTACGGCGGCTGGGGGCGTGCCCGGAACGCAGGTGATGGTCGCGGTGTAGCTGGGCAATATGGTGTTCAGCGATTGCGCCGTGCTGGTCAGGTCGTAGGCGGCCATATTCACCGGCGAGCACGGCTGGCTCGGCACTTGCGAGCAGTCGACACCGGACGCCATGCCGGGGCCGGTGGACGATGCGATGGTGGTACCCGACAACGTGGTGGTGACGGGAGCCGTGGATGCGGCCCAGTAGGCCCGATCGGCGTGCATCGCCGACGCGATACTCGACGCGGCGACGGCCGCGAGCGAGCGCTTGCCGGCCGTGCCGGTGCTCGAGAGCGCCACCGCCTGCAACTTGGCGATGCCGAGCAGGCCGATCGATATGATGATCAACGCGATCATCACTTCGACCAGGCTGAAACCGCCGCTACGGTACCTGGCGCGCATCATGTGCAATTCCCCACGCCGACGCTCTGCACCTGCAGCGTGCCGACCGCGCTGATCGCAAGGCAACGTGTATAGGCGGGAACGTTGGTCGAGTTGTGCAGCGTGATCGTCACGATGCCCGGAAGTCCGATCGCAAATCCCTCGCGGTTGAAAAGTACCGCTGAAGTGTTGCCGCTGGCGGCAAAGGTATCGGTGCTGGTAAATGCCTTCTGGACCCGGTACACCGGATCACCCGCATCGCATTTGCCGTCATTGTTGAAGTCGGAGCACACCACCCAACCGCCCTGCCAGGCGTTGCTGTTGTTGCAGGTCGCCCCGTCAGTGGTTGCACAGACGATCACCTGGTGGCCCTCCTTGATGCCTTCGGCGCGCGCGAACTGCATGTCGCCTATCAGGCCGTTGACCTCGGACGAAATTCGATTGGCGGTAGTCATGTACTTGAACGAGGGTACGCCGATGACCAGCAGAATCCCGACGACGCTCATAACGACCACGATCTCGATCATGGTGAATCCCGCGCTAGGGCGCAGGTTCAGACGTGCATTGGACGCGGTTCTCATGGCGCCCAGAGTAGCCATGCAAGCTTGCGCCAGCCTGACTTTTGGCTGGCTTGGTACACTGTGGGCGAGAACTGCGGGCTGCTTCACAGAAACAGGCCGCTTATGTCGCGGGCGGAAAGCGGATGCGCATGCGCGTTCCCTGGCCCTGCGGGGGCAGACCGATGGTGAAGCTCGCGTGGTGCGCCCGGGCGATCTCATCAACGATAGCCAGGCCCAGACCGCAGCCCGTTCCGGGCGACCCTGGCAGCCGATAGAAGCGCTCGCGCACCCGCAACCGTTCCGACTCTGCAATGCCCGGTCCGTCATCGTCCACCTCGAGAAAGGGGTAACCATGGTCGACGCCGCTGCGCACCGTGACGTGGCCGCCGCGGGGGGTGTATTTGAGCGCGTTGTCGATCAGGTTGCCCAGCAGATCCTCCAGCAGCCACGCATCGCCAGTCACCTGCGCGGCTTGCGCATCGGCGCCCAGGTCCAGGCCGGCGCTGACTGCCCGATCGACGTTGCGTTCCACCAGTTGCTCAACCAGCGGCCGCAGCGCCACTGGCTTGAAGCTCTCGCCCACCGCCGATACCGGTTCCGCCCTGGCCAGCGCCAGCAACTGGTTGGCGGTATGCGCCAGTTGCTGCACGCCGCGATTGATCGTGGTGAGTTCGCTGTTCACAGCCCCTGCCGCCGGCGCCTGTATCAGCAGTTCCAGTTGCGCCAGCAATCCGGTCACCGGGGTGCGCATCTGGTGCGCGGCGTCGGCGACGAAACGGCGCTGCGACAGCGCCGCGTCATGCCGCAACTCCAGTAGATGATTCAGGGCCAGGATCAGCGGCCGCAGTTCCCCGGGGACATCGGCCTCATTGAAACGCTGCAGCGTGCTGCTGGATTGCTCCTCCACCTGCTCACGCAGCCGCGACAGCGGCCGCAAGCCGAAATAGACGCCGATCAATATCAGCAGCAGCGTCACATCGAGCTCGGCAAAATCCACCAGCAGCTTGCCCAGCAGCATCACCCGTTGGGTACTGGCGCGCCGTTGCAGCGTCTCGGCGACGCTGACCGTCACCAGACCGGCGTCGGTCCTGGTGCGAACACTCGCGACCCGCAGTTTCAGGCCCTGAAACTCGGCGTCGCGAAACGTCACGCTGTCACTGTGCAGACCGACGCCCGGTGCTGCAGCCGGCAAATTTGCCGAGCCTGCCATCAGCTCACCGCCCGGTCCGGTAATCGAGTACAGCGCATTGCCCTCGGATTCCGGGCGGCGCGTTACCGCCGCGCGCTGCGCGGCGGTAATCTGCAGCTTGCCGTCGTCGGAACGCAGTGAGGCCGCGGCGGCCACCGCGACACTGGCCAGCGCCTGGTCGTAGGCGTTGCGCGTGGTGGCGACGGCGATCCAGTAGTCGGCCACGCCGCCGAGCAGCATCAGAATGGCGAGTGCCGGCAACAGCAGCAGCAGCAGGCGCTGCCGAATCGTCATCATGCGGTTCGCCCTGAGGTCTCATCCAGCCGGTACCCCAGGCCGCGCACGGTGCGAATCACCGCCGCGTCACCCAGTTTCGCCCGCAGCCGCGAGATGTGAGTCTCCACCGCGTTGGCGGTCAGGTCCTGCTCCCAGCCTGCCAGTGCCTGCAGCAGCCGCTCCTTGGTCACCACGCGCCCGACGTTGTGCGCCAGGCTCTCCAGCACCAGCCATTCCCGCTTGGTTAATTCCACCGGAACCGCGTCGATCTGCAGCTGATGTCCGAGCAGATCGATCTGCAGGCGTCCGAGCTTGAGCGCGCCACTGGGCACCTGACTCGCGCGCCGGATCAACGCCCGGCAGCGTGCGGCCAGTTCCGCCTGTTCAAACGGCTTCATCAGGAAATCATCGGCGCCCAGGTCGAAGGCGCGGATTTTCTCCTGCAGCGCGTAACGCGCGGTGAGCACCAGCACCGGCATCGCGCTGCCGGCGCTGCGCAGGCGCGCGAGCAATGTCAGGCCGTCCGCCCCCGGCAATCCGATATCCACCACGGCCAGATCAAAGTGTTCGACCGCAACCGCGCTTCGGGCAACTTCCGCGCTGGCGGCGTGATCAACCCGGAATCCGGCTGACGACAGGCCGCGAATGACCGCGTCTGCGACCAGCTCATCGTCCTCCACCAGCAATATGCGCATAGGCGGTTGTGGGCCGGGCCGTACCAGCACTGTCCTCGTGCACGCGCACCCGATGGAGGCTTGGGAGGCGGCGCACTGCCGGCGCGCCGCCTCCCGGTCACGATCGCCGCGCGCCCTCAGTTCGGATTCGCGCAACCCCCGGTGCCTGTGGGAGCATCGTCGCCGTAGGGACTGATGATACCCGGCGGGGAAACCGTGGTCGCCGTGAGATCCGCGGCCAGCATCGGCAGCCAGAACTTGGAGGTGGTCGAGGTCTCGGTACCCGACACAGTTGCAGTGGCGGTGAGTACCGACTGCACCCACAGCGCATGATCCTGGGGATAGGTCACCGTCAATTGGGCCGATCCGTTGATCGTCGTACCCGAGTTGGTAATCGGGCCGGTCACGACGGTGGCAGGGGACACCGCAGCAATGTTGCCCGGATCCAGCTTTCCGTTGTTGTTCGTGTCTTCAGCTGCCTCGTAGATGCCGGTTCCAGCCACGTCCTCGTTCGGGCACACGGTGATACCGGGGGGCGCCGTCGTCGTGTACGGGCCGCCACCGGGCTGTCCGGTCTGTACCCACGCATTGTTGTACACCACGTATCCACCCTTGCCGTACAGGACGGAATGGATGGCGAGCGTAACGGTCACGTTGTTGACCGCATTGCCGGCCGCATCCTGGGCCTGGACGATGTACGGCATGATGAACTGGGTATTGGTGCTATCCGCCGAGATGGTATTGCCGGTGCCCAGTGACAGATACACCGTCTGGCCGCCGACCGTCAGGGCCACCGTCGTGGACGGTACCGTCGTACCCTGAATCAGCGCGGTGATCGTCACGCCATTGGTGGCACTCGAGGTACCGCTCGCCGTGTACACCGTTTGTGCCTTGCCCTGGTCGTCGGTCACCGCCGAGCCAACCGATAGTTGGCCGCCGGTCACGTCGGACAGCTGGAAGGAAACCGTCTGGCCTTCCACCAGGTTGTTGGTGGCGTCTCGAACGATGGCGGTAATCGTGCTCTGTCCATCCAGGGGCACGGTCGATGGGCTGGCCTGCAGATCGATCGCACTGGGATCGGTAGCAACGAAAGTCACCGGCACCTGCGCCGATACGCCGGCCGATGATGCCGTGATGATCGCGGGGCCCGCGGTCATCGCAGAAATTGTCGCCGTGGCCGTGCCGGTGCCATCGGTCGTGGCATTGGCCGTCGTGGCGGTCGTACTGCCGTTAAACGTTCCGCGGGTAGTCGAGAAGGTAATGACCTTGCCCGCTTGGGGAGTGCCACCGGTGGCCCATACCAGGGTCACCGTCTGGGTCACCCCCAGGGCGATCAACGCGTTGGCACTGGGTACAGTGAAGGCGAAGCTCTGGTTGCTGACGGAAACGACGGTCTGCGCGGTCTGGCCGAGCACCGTGGCGGTCACGGTGTCGTTACCGGCATTGGTACCAGTCAGTGTAAACGTCGCGTGGCCACTGGTATCGGTGGTAAGGGTCGCCGAGCTGAGCGTGTTGCCCGCGCTCGATGCTACGGCCACCGACTTACCCGATATCGGTGCGCCCGCCGAGTCCGTCAACGACACCGTATAGGTGCCCTGCGCGCCCTGGATCAGGCTCGTCGGACCGCTGAGCGACACCTGAGTGCCGACTACGCCGACCGTGACGGTCGCCGATTGCTTACCCGCGGTTGCGGTGACCGTGATGGCGCGATTGGTCGGATCGCCCGCGGTCCCGAGCATCGCCGTTGCCTGGCCGTTGGCGTCGGTGACCGCGCTCGGGGAGGTGAACCCGCCGGAGGTGGTGCTGAATACGACCGGCGCCCCGACGATGAACTGGTTGTTAGCATCGCGTACAAACGCGGTGATGGTGGCGTTCTGCGACCCGTTGGACGGGATCTGCGGCAGGCTGGTCGATACCGTTACTGCCGCGACCGTGGCCGTGGTGCCGCCGCTGCTGCTGCTGCTGCTGGACGACAGGGTGGCAAACGAGCTGGTGCCGTTGCCGCCGCAGCCGGCAGCCGCACCGAGCATGCCAAGTATGATGATCCATCCAATTTTACGCATCGTATTCACCTGAACTGTCGGTCTATGTGCATTCGGTCTGATTCCCCGGCAGCCGATCAATTGACGCTGACCCCTTCGCGCAGAATCTTCGGTGTGATGAAAATCAGCAGCTCATCCTTGTCGTTCACGCGCGTGGTCTGCTTGAACAGATTTCCCAAAACCGGTATTTCGCCCAACCACGGCACCGCCGTGGACTGCAGGCTCTGCGTGGTCTCCAGAATGCCGCCCAGCACCACGGTCTGGCCGTCACCGAGCACCACCTGGGTCTCGATGGTGCGGGTATTGATCGAGGGCACATTGACGCCGCCCGAGGCCACCACCACCTGGCCGACGCTGTCATCCGAGACCTTCAGATCCAGGATGATGCGGTTGTCGGGCGTGATCAGCGGCTTGACCTTGAGCGACAGCACCGCGTCCTTGAACGCGATCGTGGTCGCGCCGCTGGAGGCGGACTGCTGGTACGGGATTTCCACGCCCTGCGAGATCGTCGCCTCCTTCTGGTTGGCGGTGATCACGCGCGGCGAGGCCACTACCGTGCCGCGGTTTTCCACCTGCGCGGCCGACAGTTCCAGGTCGACCAGGAAGTCGGAGCCGAGGATGCCGAGCGCGATGCTGCCGGCCGGGGTCGGTAACCGGCAGGTTGACGTTGTAACGATTGGTCGCAGTGGCGCCGGTCGGGAGGCTGACCGGGTACACGGTACCGTTGGTGGTCAGGTTGGTGAGCGCCGAGCTGATGCCGGTATCAACGCCGGCCGCGGTGCCGGTGGTTTCATACAGTCCGTTGGTACCATTGGCGCGCGTGGCGGTCACGCCAAAGCGCGCACCCAGGTCGCGCTCGAAATCGTTGGTAACGATCACGATGCGCGACTCGATCAGCACCTGCCTGACCGGTATGTCGAGCGTGGTCACGAGGCGACGAACGTCGGCCAGCCGATCGGCGGTGTCCTGCAGCAACAGCGTGTTGGTGCGATCATCGACCGACACGTTACCGCGCGAGGACAGTACCGAATTGGCAGCGCTGCCGCCGGTGCCCCCCTTGAGCAGCAGCGCGATATCGGCCGCCTTGGCATAGTTGACCTGCAGATACTCCGAGCGCACCGGCTCGAGTGCCTGGATGTCCTTCTTGGCCGACAGATCGGCCTTCTCGCGCGCCGCCAGTTCGTCGGCCGGCGCCACGATGATGACATTGCCTTCCTGGCGCTTATCCAGGCCCTTGGTGCGCAGCACGATGTCGAGCGCCTGGTCCCACGGCACGTTCTGCAGTCGCAGCGTGACACTGCCCTGGACGCTGTCGCTGACCACGATGTTCTGGCCGCTGGCATCGGCCAGCAGCTGCAGTACCGCCCGCGTCTCGATGTCCTGGAAGTTGAGCGTCAGCTTCTCACCCTTGTATTCCTTCTTCTGATCGGTCGGGTTGGCCGCCGCGGCCTTGCGTACCGGCGAGACCTCGACCACGTACTGATCGTCCGACTGATAGGCGAGCTGTTCGAAGTTGCCGCTGGCATCGATCACGATGCGGGCGTCGTTGTTGACCCGCTCGGCATCGAAGCCGGTGACCGGCGTGCCGAAGTCCATGGTGTCGTAGCGGCGCGTCAGGTTCTTCGGCAGATCCGTGCCGGCGAAGCTCACCAGGATCTGCGATCCCTGCTGCTTCAGATCGATCGGCGTGCGCGGATCCGACAGGCGCACGATCAGGCGGCCACCGCCGCTCTCGTTGCGCCGGAAATCGATGCTCTTGATCGCACGGCCGGAACCCGGAGCCGCGCTGGCCACAGCTTGCGGGGCAGCGGCGGCGGCAGAATTTCGGGCGGCAGCGCGCGTGTCGCTGGCGGCTCCCACCAGCACCACGATGTCATTGCCGCTGACACGGGTCTGATAGGGCAGCTGCTGGTCGAGATTGAGCACGATGCGCGTGCGGCCATTGGCCTCGGCGGCGAGCACGGTGTCGACGCCGGCCGATCCGACATCGATGCGGCGCGAGGGCAGGGCGAGCGTGGTATTGGGCAGGTCGAGGGAAATGCGCGCCGGCTTATCGATGGTGAACGACAGCGGCTCGGGCGCCGGCCCGGACATATGCAGCGTCAGCTGCAGCTGACTGCCGCTCAGGGTCTGCACATCGATGGTCTGCAGGGTATTGGCGGCTGCGGCAGCCGGCGCGGTGTCGGCGGCGCGTGCACCCGGTGCCAGCAGCATCCCGGCAGCAGCCCAGGCAAGCACCAGCCAGGTGCTGCGTCCGCGCAGCGTATGAAGAATGGACCGTTTCATTCGATGTGTCTCCCTGCCGATCACTCGTTCAACCCCAGGGCTGCAGGCCGTTCGATATAGCCGCCCAGTCCGTCGGGAATGATCTCTACCAAAGCGATCTTTGAAGGCGTGATGTCGGTGATCTTGCCGTCATTGGTGCCGATGTGCTCACCCACTACCACGCGATGTACGCGGCCGTCCTTGGTCGACACCAGGCCGTAGCGGTTTCCGCCCAGATTCAGCGTGCCGACCATCTTCAGCGTGTCGAGCGAGAATTGTTCCAGGAATTCGCGATTGCGCTTGCTGTCGGGGCGCAGTCCGGCCGCCATGCCGCCGGAGCCGCCGGGGACGAACGGCGAACGCAGATCCTGGTCGGTGTAGGTGAAAGCCTCATACGGCTTGACCTCCGGCAGCGGTTCGACGCGGCCGCCGGGTTCCTTCTTGGTCGCATCGATGAACCGATCCAGGTCGGCATCGCGGCCACTGCAGCCGGCCAGCAGGCCGACCATCAGCGCGGCGAGCACTGCCAGGCGCGCCAGCGGCCCTGTTGCGGCGCTGTTGTATCGTTCAGTCATCGCTAGGTTCCCGCGGCGTGATGCTTGGCCTGATCGGCCTTGCGCTTGTCGGCTTCCGCCGCCGCAATTTCGTCGTCGTCCAGGTACCGATAGGTCTTGGCGGTCAGGTCGAGCTGCAGCTGATCGAAGGCGGCTGATTTGTCCTTGTTGACCGGCGTGATCTGGATGTCGTGCAGCGTGACGATGCGCGGCAATGCCGCGATGCCGCTGACGAACGCTCCGAATTCGTGATAGCTGCCGGTGAGCTGGATGTGAATCGGCAGTTCGGCGTAGAAATCCTTCTTCACTTCCTGTCCGGGCTGGAACAGCTTCTCTTCCAGCGCAGCCGCCAGGCCGGTCTGCGAGATATCCACCAGCAGGTTGGGCACCTCGGTCTTGCTCGGCAGTTGCCGCAACAGTGCGCCGAAGGATTTCTCTATGTCGCTCAGCTGCTGCTTGTAGATCGCAAGGTTGATGGCCTTGGAATGCTTGTTGCGAAATTCGTTGCGCAGCTGCTGTTCGGTGTCCTCGCGCTGCTGCAGGTCGGGCATGCGACTCTGCCACACGAACACGTAGATCAGGCCGATCGCCACCGCCAGGAAGCACACCCCGACCGCAGCGGCGCGTACCGCGAACGGCCAGCGTCCCGGGTCACGCGGATCCAGCGCCCGCAGTTCGTCCATCACGCTCATTTGGCGCCCCCGGCGGCGCGTAGCCGCTTGGTGCCGTCGGCGTCATTGGCATCCGACAGCGTGATCTGCTGCGCATCGAGCACGAAACTGCTGCCGGCGGTATCGCTCTTGGTCTGGACCACCTCCAGTTCGGGATCCTTCAGCCATTGCGAGGCGGAGATGCTGCGCATCAGCGCCGATACCCGGGTGGAAGACTGCGCCACGCCGTCAAGCTTGAGCTTGGTGCCGCTCTGCTTGACCGAGGTCAGGTAGGTGCCGTCGGGCATCTCCTTTACCAGCTCGTCGAACAGGTGCACCACTTCAGGACGTGAACGCTGCAGCTTTTCGATGATCTGCATGCGCGAAATGAATTTCTGCTTCTGTGCTTCCAGATCGTTGATTTCCTCGATTTGCTTGTCGAGCACCTTGATCTGGGCGCGTAGCCGATCGTTACGGTGTTCCTGCGCGTCGATCATCGAGCCGAGCAGCAGGTAGGCGATGAAGGCCGCCACGCCCGCCAGCGCCGCGGCGCTGATCAGGGCGACAAAAAATGCCAGCTTGCGCTCGCGGCGCTGCTGGTCGCGCCAGGGAAGCAGATTAATACGCGGCATTAGTCAAAACTCCGCAACGCCAGTCCGCAGGCCGTCAGCAGCGCGGTGGCATCGCGCTGCACTGCCTGAGCGCGCGCGCGTGAGGATAATTTCATCTGCCCGAGCGGATCGCCGCGTTCGGCGCTGATGCCCACGCGGCTCTGCACCACGTCGGCGACGCCGGCGATGTTGGCGCAGCCGCCGCAAATCAGGATCTTGTCCGGCTGTTCGCGCCCGCTGCCCGAGGCCAGGTAGAACTGCAGCGAACGGCTGACCTGCTGCGTCATGTCGTCGATGAACGGATCGAGCACTTCGGCCTGGAAATTGCCCGGCAGGCCGCCTTCCTTCTTGGCACGGCCCGCCTCTTCCATCGACAACCCGTAGGTACGCATGATTTCCTCGGTCAGCTGCTGGCCGCCGAAGGCGAAGTCGCGGGTGTAGATGACCTTGAGATTGCGCAGCACGCTGAACGTAGTGTTGCTGGCGCCGAAATCCACCACCGCCACGCAATGATCGATGCCGCCGTCGGGCATCTGGTGGGTCATCAGGCGGCAGGCATTTTCGAGCGCGAACGCTTCGACATCCACGATGCGCGCGGTGAGCCCGGCCGCCGCCACCGCAGCGCGGCGTTGCTCGACGTTCTCGGTGCGCGAAGCCACCAGCAGCACATCGACCGAGTCGCCGTCCTTTTCCGACTGGCCGAGCACCTCGAAGTCGTAGCTGACCTCGTCCATCGGAAACGGAATGTATTGATCGGCCTGCATCTCGACCTGCGCTTCCAGGTCGGAATCGCGCAGCCCGCGCGGCATCTGTATGACCTTGGTAATCGCGGCGTCGCCGCTGATCGCGATCGCGACCTCGTGACTCTTGGCCCCGGAGCGCTTCACGGCGCGCCGAATCGCCTCGCCCACGGCCTCAGGATCGACCAGGGTCTTTTCATTCATGGCATTGGTCGGCGTCGGCTCGGCCGCGTACGACTCGACCCGGTATTGCCCGCCGCCCATCGTCAACTCTATGAGCTTGATGGACGAAGTGGTTATGTCCAACCCCAGCAGCTGGCGATACTTGCGCGATAATAGAAACACTTTTTCGAGACCTTTCAGTAGGCTACGCGCGTTTTAGGACGACCCAGTCTCATTATGTCAGAAATATCTGTCAGCCAAAACGTGAATACGACGTCGGCAGCACGCCTGCACGACCGCTCACGCCTTAACCTTAAACTGCGGGCTGAATCGTTCGGCGTGATGGAGGTCTAACTTCCACACTGACCGGACGGCGGGCAATTCCGCACCCTGCGCTCTTCTACAGTGCGCTGCTATGCTGCATCGTCGCAGTGGTTCTACGCGCCAGTGGCGGCAAACGACCCCGCATGGAGTTGTTACGATACTCGACGATGGCGGACGATAGCGGAATATAGAGGCTTAATTTCTGAAGATAGGCACTTATCGCATCGTCGGGCTGGTGATCGTCGTATGCCTCGGAATCGTGGTCCTGGGGGCATACGCGCTGCTGGCCAGCTATATCTACCTGTCGCCATCGCTACCCACGGTCGATGCCATGCGCAGTGGCAGCGTGCCGGTGCCACTGCGCATCTTCACCCGCAGCGGCGAACTGATTGCGCAGATCGGGGAGAAACGCCGCGTACCCGTGGCGTACGACGATGTGCCGGTACTGGTGCGCGAGGCATTCGTCGCCGCCGAAGACCAGCGTTTCTTCACTCACCACGGCTTCGATTACAGCGGCGTGCTGCGCGCCGCGGTGGTGGATCTGACCTCCGGTGATTTCTCCCAGGGCGCCAGCACCATCACCATGCAGGCGGCGCGCAACATGTTCCTGAGCTTCGATAAGACCATCCGTCGCAAGCTGCAGGAAATATTTCTCACCTATCGCATGGAACATGAGTTCAGCAAAGAACAGATCCTGATCACCTACCTGAATGTGATCTTTCTCGGCCAACGCTCGTATGGCGTGGCCGCGGCCGCGGAAACCTATTTCGGCAAACCGCTCGATCAACTCTCGGTGGCCGAGGCGGCCACGCTTGCCGGTATTCCGCAGGCGCCGTCGCGCTTCAACCCGATCACCAATCCCAAGGCGGCGCAATCTCGGCGCCATTACGTGCTGACGCAGATGCAGAAGCTCAATTACATCGACGCCGCCACCGCGCAGCGCGCTGGAGAGGAGCCGGTCGAGGCGCGCGATCACGGCATTCAATATGATGTTGAAGCCCCGTACGTCGCCGAGATGGCGCGCGCCGAGATCGTGAGCCGCTACGGCGACGATGCGGTGAACCAGGGTTACCGGGTGTTCACCACGGTCGATGGCCGGCTGCAGACCGCTGCCAATCGCGCGGTTCGCATCGGCCTGATCGAATACGACCGCCGGCACGGCTATCGCGGTCCGCTCAAGCAGCTCAAGCTCACGCTCGATGAACGCAGCGCGCGCGCCAAGCTCGACGCCGCGCTGGCCGACGTACCCGAGATCGGCGATCTGCATCCGGCACTGGTGGTGTCGGTGGCGCCGATGGCGGCGCGCGTCTACATACGCTCGATGGGATTCGCGCAGATCGAGTGGGACGGCCTGTCGTGGGCGCGCCGGCGCATTTCCGAGACCCGCGTCGGCCCCGCGCCCAAGCACGCGGAGGACGTCGTGCAGCGCGGTGATGTGGTGTACGTGGTGAGCGACGGCCGAGGCATGGCGGCGCTGGCGCAGCTGCCGGAGGCGCAAAGCGCACTGGTGGCGCTCGACCCGAACGACGGCGCGATCGCCGCGCTGGTAGGCGGCTTCGATTACTTCGACAACAAGTTCAATCGCGTGACCCAGGCGCGACGCCAGCCGGGCTCGGGCTTCAAGCCGTTCCTTTACTCGGCGGCGCTGGAGAACGGTTTCACGCCTGCCACCATCGTCATGGATGCGCCGATCGTGTACGACGACAGCGGCCAGGAGAAGATCTGGCGTCCGGAAAACAACGAAAAGAGCTTCTCCGGACCGACCCGGCTGCGCGAGGCGCTGGTGCATTCGCGCAACCTGGTCACCGTGCGCGTGGTGCGGCAGCTGGGCATCCAGACCGCGATCGACTATGCGAGCAAGTTTGGCTTCGACGCCGAGGACATGCCCAAGGACATGACCATCGCGCTCGGCAGCCTGCCGGCCACACCACTCGAAATGGTCAGCGCCTACGCCGTGTTCGCCAATGGCGGCTATAAGGTGGACGCCTATTTCATTGATCGGATCGAAGACGCCGCAGGCCAGGTGGTGTATCAGTCCAGGCCGCGGGTGGTGTGCGAGAGCTGCGATCCACCGGTCGCGGTGACTCCCGGGGCCGCGGGCAGCAGCGACGCGGCCGCGGCCGCGGCTGCGGCCGCCTCGGCCAGCATGTCCGTCACACCCGCCGCAACCGCCAGTGCCCAGCCCGCTGCCAGCAATGATCTGGATCTGGCGCCGCCCAATCCGCTGCCGCCGCTGACATCGCCGGCGTTGATCGCCCCGCGCGTGATTTCGCCGCAGAATATGTGGATCATGGACGACATGATGGCGGACGTGATTACCCGCGGCACCGGCATCCGCGCCGGCATGGCCCTGCATCGCAAGGACATTTCCGGCAAGACCGGCACCACCAACGAAGCCAAGGACACCTGGTTCAACGGCTTCAACCGCCATATCGTCGCCACCGTCTGGGTCGGTTTCGACCAGGAGCGTCCCTTGGGTGAGGGCGAGGAAGGCAGCCGTACCGCGGTGCCGATCTGGATCAACTTCATGCGCGAGGCGTTGCGCGGCCAGCCGGATCGGCCGCGCCCGATGCCGCCCGGACTGGTGAGCCTGCGCATCTCGCCCCGGACCGGAGCCCTGGCAGGAGCCAACGATGCCGATGCAATCTATGAGACGTTCATGGAAGACCACCTGCCGCCGGCCGCGAATAACGCCAATTCGCCGCCGGGAACCGGCACGCAGAGCGTGCCAGGTAGCGGTGAACCGCTGTTTTGATACGCTGCCGCCTGCGTCGACGGACCGACTCGAGGGCTTTGATCTATGAATCGCCGCGCCTCACCCCGCAACGGCAACCTGCGCCGCGCGCTCGCCCAGGAGGCGGCGCGCATCATGGCGCAGCATGGCATCCACGACTTCCTGACCGCCAAGCGCAAGGCCGCCGAGCGCCTGGGCGTCGCCGACAGCAGCGCGCTGCCGCGCAACACCGAAATCGAAGACGCGCTGGCCGAATATCAGCGCCTGTTCGATGCCGGCGGTCATGAGCAGAGCCTGCAGGAGCAGCGCCGTGCCGCGCTGCATGCCATGCACGGGCTGCGCCAGTTCGAGCCGCGCCTGGTCGGGCCGGTGCTCACCGGCACCGCCACGGAATATGCCGACATCCAGCTACATCTGTTTGCCGACTGCGCGGAGCACGTCACGCTGCAACTGATGGATCGCGGCATCGCGCACGAGGTCACCGAACGGCGCGTGCGCCTGGACGCCGATCGCACCAAGGCTTATCCGGGCCTGCGCTTCGCGGTCGACAACCGCCGCGTCGATGCCACGGTGTTTCCACTCGATGGCATCCGCCAGGCACCAGTGAGTCCCGTGGACGGCAAGCCGATGCGGCGTGCCGATGCCGCGGAGCTCAAGACGCTGCTCGACGACTAACCATCCGCGGAAGGATCGTCAGCACACAGAGGTATCAACCCATACAGAGCAAATTTGATTATCAATTTGCTCTGTATGGGTTGATACCTCTCTATGTTGAGGTTGCTCCCGCTGGCTGCTCGGCTGGCAGTGGCGCCTTGCGCTCCGCGGCCGCCACGTAGTCGCGGCGCACCGGCCCGGTATAGAGCTGGCGCGGGCGGCTGATGCGCATGTTCGGATCGCTGATCATCTCCAGCCAGTGCGCCACCCAGCCCACGGTGCGCGCGATGGCGAACATCACCGTGTACATCGACTTCGGAATGCCGAGCGCGCTGTAGATGATGCCGGAATAGAAGTCGACGTTCGGGTAGAGCTTGCGCGAGACAAAATACTCGTCCTTCAAGGCGATGTCCTCGAGCTTCAGTGCCAGCTCGAACAGCGGATTGTCCTTCTGGCCCAGCTTGGTGAGCAGCTGGTGGCAGGTCTCGCGAATGATCTTGGCGCGCGGATCGAAGTTCTTGTACACGCGGTGACCGAAACCCATCAGGCGGAAGTGGCTCGACTTGTCCTTCACCATGGCGAGGTACTTCGGGATGTTCTCCGCGCGGCCGATCTGCTCCAGCATCGCCAGCACCGCCTCGTTGGCGCCGCCATGCGCCGGGCCCCACAGGGCCGCAACACCACACGAGATCGCCGCGTACGGGCTGGTGCCGGTGCTGCCGGCCAGGCGCACGGTCGAGGTGCTGGCATTCTGTTCGTGATCGGCATGCAGGATGAACAGCAGGTCCAGCGCGTGCGCGGCGATCGGATCGATGCTGTAGGGCTCGCACGGCACGGCAAAGAACATGCTCAGCAGGTTCGAGCAGTAGTCCAGATCGTTGCGCGGGTAGATGAACGGCTGGCCGAGCGAGTGCTTGTGCGCGGCGGCCGCGATGGTCGGCAGTTTGGCCACGATGCGGTGCGCGAAGATTTCGCGGTGGCGCGGATCATGGATATCGGTGGAGTCGTGATAAAACGCCGACATCGACGCCACCACCGCCGATACCATCGCCATCGGATGCGCATCGTGATGAAAACCGTTGAAAAATCGCAGCAGCGATTCGTTGATCATGGTGTGGCGGCCGATGCTGCCGGAAAACTCCGCCAGCTGCCTGGCGCTGGGCAGCTCGCCGTAGATCAGCAGATAGGCGACTTCCATGAAAGTGCTTTTCTCGGCCAGCTGCTCCACCGGATAGCCGCGATACAGCAGCACGCCGGCATCGCCGTCGATATAGGTGATCTTGCTGTCGCAGGAGGCAGTGGCCGCGAACGCCGGATCGTAGGTGAACACGCCGTGATCGCGATTGAGGTTGGAGATATCGAGCACATCGGGGCCGATGGTGCCGCTGCGCACCGGCAGCGAGGTGGTCAAGCCCGAGTCGGGATTCTTGAGCTCGAAATTCTTGCTGGCCATCCGCGCGGTCCTTGGTTTGCAACCGCCGCAGAACGCGCCGGTCAGCGCTTCAGCGTTACATGGTCGGCGCGCGGAATCAAGGCACTAGCCCGGCGCTGCGCACCGGCCGCCAGCTCGCGCGGCCGCTACAGGCGCAAGTGCTCGGGGCTTCAGCTCTTCGCAGTACCCGCGATACCGGCGTACTTCTTGCGAAACTTGTCGACCCGGCCCGCGGTGTCCACCATCTTCTGCTTGCCGGTGTAGAACGGATGGCAGTTCGAGCACACGTCCAGGCTCAGATCGTGCCCGACGGTCGAGCGCGTCTTGAAGCTGTTACCGCAGCTGCAGGTAACGGTGATTTCTTGGTACTCAGGATGGATCGAGGCTTTCATATCATTCACTTCCCGCACGACCTTGAGGCGCAGTGGCCGCTTTGCAAGGCCGGCAACAAAAAAGGCCGCGCAGTCTAGCCCCGACACGCCAACCCCACAAGAACTGTTTGGCCTGCCTCGCTAACGCCATTCGCACCGCCCTGGGAGCCGCGCGATTATCCACAGTTTCTGTGGATAACTCTGTGCGTAAGCGCTTTGCGGCAGCGGCGCAGAACGGCAAAAAGCGCGAAATTACCAACTTGAACAAAAAATGACCAATATGTTTCAGGCTATAAAATCAATGAGTTACTGGCCTATCATCGCGCATTATGACCGATATAGGACGTAATCGGCTAATTTGAGTGAGCGGCCTCGGTCCGCTGTGTATAAAGCGGCCCCCGCGGCGGCAGGAATTCCGCCAGCAGGTCGTTCAAGAAGTTGAAGCCGCGCGTACTCGCGCGCCAGCGCGTGGCGCTGCACTCGACCAGTCCGCGCCGCCGCGCCTGCCCGAGCCGCTCCGCCACCTGCTCGAAGCAAAGGCCGGTGCGAAGCTCGAACTCGCGTTGCTCGAAACCTTCGTTCAGGCGCAGCGCATTCAGCAGGTACTCGAACGGCAGCTCGGCGTTTGGCACCGCCTGCAGCGTCAAGCGCGGGCTGGCCGCGGCCACGCTTGCCAGATAGCGTCGCGGCTCGCGTGGCTGCGCGCTGCGCTCGATCACCAGCCGGCCATGCTCGATCCGGCTGTACTTGCCATGAGCGCCGGCGCCAATGCCAAGGTAGTCGCCGAACTGCCAGTAGTTGAGGTTATGGCGGCAACGCGCGCCCGGCCGCGCATAAGCCGAGACCTCGTATTGCAGGTAGCCGGTTGCCGCCAGCCGCTCCTGGCAGGCGAGCTGCATGTCGGCGCTGCGGTCGGTGTCGGGCATGCCCGGCGGCGGTCGGCCCGCGAACACCGTTCCCGGCTCCAGCGTGAGCTGGTAGTGCGATACATGCGCCGGCTGCAACGCCAGCGCCCGCTCGACGTCGGCCAGCGCCTCCGCCAGCGTTTGCTGCGGCAGGCCGAACATCAGATCGAGGTTGAAATTCGCAAGGCCGGCCGCGTGCAGTTCCTCGACCGCGCGCTCGGTATCCACAGCGCTATGGATGCGCCCCAGGCGTTGCAGCTGGGCGGCGTCGAAGCTCTGCGCGCCCAGCGAAACGCGGGTAATACCGGCACTGCGATAGTCGGCGAAACGCCCGCGCTCGATGGTGCCGGGATTGGCCTCGAGCGTCACCTCGAGGTCGGCGGCTGGTTCGAGTAACCCGCGCACGGCCGCAAACAATTGCGCCAGCGCGGCGGGTGAAAACAGGCTGGGCGTGCCGCCGCCGAGGAAAATGCTTCCCAGCACCCGGCCCTGCGCGGCGGGCGCCTGCAGCGCCAGATCGCGCAGCAATGCCGCCACATAATCCGCCTCCGGCAGCGCACCCTGCAGCGCGTGCGAATTGAAATCGCAGTACGGGCACTTGCGCACGCACCATGGGAAATGCACGTACAGCGATAGCGGCGGCAGCGCCGGCGGCTGCGGCTGCGGCATGAGCATGGGGATGGATGCTGGTTCGTGGTTCACTCAAGTCCTCGAAGTGCGTCTACCAGGGCCGCGAGCGCCTTGGCACGGTGACTGTGCGCGTTCTTCAGCGCCACCGGCAGCTCAGCCACGGTCAGCTCGTACCCTTCCGGTATGAACAATGGGTCATAACCAAACCCGCCGCCGCCCGCGCGCACCGTGGCAATGCGGCCTTCCCAGCTGCCGCGGGCGATCAGCGGCGCGCCATCGGCGCCATCGCGCACCAGCGCCAGCACGCAACGATAGCGCGCGCCGCGTCGCGCCAAGGGCACGCCAGCCAGTTCCGCCAGCAAGCGCGCATTATTGTCATCATCGCTGGCAGCGGCGCCGGCGTAGCGCGCCGACCAGACACCGGGCCGGCCATCGAGCGCGTCCACTTCCAGCCCGGAATCATCCGCCAGCGCCGGCATCGCGCCGCGGCGGGCGGCGTGGCGCGCCTTGAGCAGCGCATTCTCCTCAAACGTGGTGCCGGCCTCGGCGATACTGTCGATGCCGAGCGTCCCCTGCACTACCAGCTCCAGCCCCAACGGCGCCAGCAGCGCTGCGAACTCGCGCTGCTTGCCGGCATTGGCGCTGGCCAGCAGCAGTTTCACCGGCCGCGCTGGCGGTGACTTCAGGCCTCCAGTGCCTGGGCCTGCAGGGCACATAGCTCGCCAATGCCGCTGGCGGCCAGATTGAGCAGCGCGTCGAGCTCATGGCGTCGAAACGCGTGCCCCTCGGCCGTACCCTGCACCTCGATGAAAGCACCGCCATTGTTCATCACCACATTCATATCGGTTTCGGCCTCGGAGTCCTCGGCGTAATCAAGGTCCAGCATCGGCACACCGCGCACGATGCCGACCGACACCGCGGCCACCTGCCCGTGCAGCGGACTGTTGGACAACAACCCGCGGGCGCGCAAGCTGTCGCAGGCATCGGCCATGGCCAGGTAGGCACCGGTAATCGAGGCGGTACGCGTGCCGCCGTCGGCCTGCAGCACGTCGCAATCGATGGTAAGCGTGCGCTCGCCCAGTCCCGCGAGATCCACCGCCGCGCGCAGTGAACGGCCGATCAGGCGCTGGATTTCCTGCGTGCGCCCCGATTGCTTGCCGCGCGCGGCCTCGCGCGGGCTGCGCGTGTGGGTGGCACGCGGCAGCATGCCGTATTCGGCGGTCACCCAGCCCTGGCCCTTGCCGCGCAGGAACGGCGGCACGCCCTCATCGACGCTGGCAGTGCACAGCACGCGCGTATCGCCGAACTCCACCAGTACCGAGCCCTCGGCGTGGCAGGTGAAGCGACGCGTGAAGCGCACCGGCCGAAGAGCGTCGGCACCGCGACCGTCTCGGCGCGAAGGCATAGTCGGGGAACTCCTGTTCGGGGAACGCTACTCGAGGAAACGCAGCGCCGCCACCGAGGTGTTGTCGCTGCCGCCGCCGGCATTGAGCACCGCCTGGGCTGACAGCGCCGACAGTGTATCCCCCAGCGACAGCCCGAGCGTCGAGAACGCGCTGCCGATCACGGTTTCATCCAGATTGGCCCAGAAGCCATCGGTACACACCAGCAGCAGGTCCCCCGGCAGCAGCGAGCGGCGCGGGTTCAACGCCATCTCCGGCAATATCGCCTCCCCGCCGAGGCACGATTCGACGAAATTGCGCATCGGGTGATTCTGCATCTGGCCGGGGCTGATGACGCCCTCGCGCATCAGCAGCTCGACATGGCTGTGATCGCGCGTTCGTTCGCGCACCTGGCCGGCGCGCAGGTGGTACACGCGGCTGTCGCCGATGTGCGCCCAATAGGCCGAGGTCTGCTGCACCACGCACAGCGCGCAGGTGGCGCGCGGTCGCTGCTCGATCGGCAGGCGCGGCGCCAGCGCGACCACGCTGCCGTGCGCGGCTCCCAGCGCCAGGTGCAGAAACCCGAGCGGATCGAGCAGCGGCTGTGTCGCCTGCCAGAAGCGCTCGACCACCGTCTGCTGCGCGATCTCGGCCGCACGCTCGCCTTCGGCGTGGCCACCCATGCCGTCGCAGGCGATCAGCAGCGCCGCCTCTTCGGCCACGGCAACGCTGACGCGATCCTGGTTGGAATCGCGCCCCCCCTGCAGGCTCAGTTCTGCATATTCGACCCGCAAGCGAGCTCCAGCGCTTTACGCTAAACTTCGCGGCGCTTTATACACCAATATCTTCCCCATGATCGCAAGTATGACGGGTTTTGCGCGGCGCGAGTTCGCCGGCCCCTCTGGCACGCTCGTGTGCGAAATCCGCAGCGTCAATCACCGCTTTCTGGATGCGACGCTGCGCCTGCCCGACAGCTGTCGCGCCCTGGAGCCCGAACTGCGCCAGGCGCTGGCGCGCGAACTGCGGCGCGGCAAGGTCGACTGCACGCTGCAGCAGCGCTCGGTGCCCGCGGGCGGTGCGCGGCTTGAGATCGATCAGGAGGCGCTCGAGCGCCTGCTGGCGCGGGTGAATGAACTCGCGGCGGCCGTGCCGGGACGCGCGCAGGTCGATCTGATCGAGCTGCTGCGCTTCCCCGGCATCCTGCGCGAGGACAGTGCCGATACCGACAGCCTGCTGCGCACGGTGCGTACACTGTTCGGTGAAACCCTGACCGAACTGGCGCGCGCGCGGCTGCGCGAAGGCGAGCGGCTCGGTGCCCTGATCAGCCAGCGCTGTGCGCTACTGGCCGGCATGGTCGGCTCGGTGCGCGCGCGTCTGCCGGAGGCGCAGGGCCGGGTGCGCCAGCGATTCGAGGAACGGCTGCGCGAGCTCGGCGCCCAGGTCGACCAGGAGCGGGTGGAGCAGGAGATCCTGCTGATGCTGCAGCGCCTGGATGTGTCCGAGGAGCTGGACCGGCTCGACGGCCATCTGGTGGAAACAGCGCGCACACTGGCGGGCGATGAACCCGCCGGCCGGCGACTGGACTTCCTGATGCAGGAGTTCAACCGCGAGGCCAACACGCTGTCGTCGAAGTCACAGGATCTGGAAACCACGCGCACCGCGGTCGAAATGAAAGTCCTGATCGAGCAGATGCGCGAGCAGGTACAGAACATCGAATGACTTCCGGGGACATCCGGTGACCTCCGGGGAAATCGCCGTAAACCACTGAGTTTCTCGCTGTTTTCACCAGAATTGTCCGCTAGCCTCCAAGCCCCTCTGAGTTACACTTGTAGCTAATGGGGTAGCTGAGTTGTAGCTAGATCCGTAGCTACTATTCGACGAGCAAGGTGGTTCGTGCAGTGCCTACGGCACTCCACGAACCACCGAAAACTGGGGGCGAAATGGCACGCGCAAAACTCACAGCACTGAGCGTCGAGCGGGCACACCGATCGGGCGAGTCGGTACTGCTCAGCGACGGCGACGGACTCTACCTGCGCAAGCAAACGCGCGACGGTGCCTCATGGACGCTGCGCTACCACTTCGCCGGCCGACAACATTGGCTTACCCTCGGCAACTATCCCGACATGCCGCTGGCGCAAGCACGCATCGAAGCGCGCCAGGCGCGTGTGCTGCTCGACAAGCGGCAGAATCCACTGGCCGTCCGTCGCGCAGCGCTGGCGGAGGAGCGGCAGAAGGGATCGTTCAAGTCGCTGTGCGAAGACTGGTATCGCGCCGAGGTCCAGGCGCGCGGGCTGAAGCACCCCGCCGTGCCGCGGCGGTATCTCGACAAGTACCTGCTGCCGAAGCTCGGGCGCTTGCCGGCGTGTGAAATTACGCCCGCCGACGTGGCTCGTGTGCTCGATGAGATCAAAGTCCGCGCTCCCACCGCCGCCAACGACTTGCTGCGCTTCACGCGTCGGATTTTCGCCTTCGGTGTACGGCGTCGTTTCCTCCTGAGCAACCCCGCCGCCGACTTCTCGCCCCGCCTGGACGCCGGTGGGACCGAACGGCCGCGCAGCCGCGCGTTAAGCAGTGACGAACTCGCGCTACTGTTCGAGAAGATCCGCGAGACACCGAGCTTCGGCGAGGACAACCTTCTGGCCGTCAAGCTGCTGCTGGCACTCTGTGTACGCAAGGGCGAATTGTTGGGCGCACGCTGGGAGGAATTCGATCTCGAGGCACTTTCGCCCTTTGGAGCGGTGTGGCACCTGCCGGCAGCCCGGACTAAAACGAGTGAGGCCCTCGAGATTCCACTGGTCCCAGGTGTCGTCGATTGGTTCCGGCGCTTACGCGAGCTCGCGGCTGACAGTGAGTACGTATTCCCGAAGCGTCGCCGGGATCCTCGCGAGCGGGTACCTCACGTCGGCGTCGACACACTCAATGTTGCTCTTCAACGAGTGAAGCACGGTTTGCGCCATTTCACACTGCACGATCTACGCCGGACCGCGCGCACGCACCTGGCCGCGCTCGGCATTCGCCGCGAAGTGGCCGAACGTTGTCTCGGCCATAAGCTCCGGGGCGTCGAAGGGACGTACGATCGCCATGACTATTTCAATGAAAAGCGCGCAGCACTCGAGCGCTGGTCCGTGCTCATCGTCCAAGCGGAACGTGGGCAGGCGAAGGTCGTGCCGATCTTGAAGAAGAGATCTCGAACCAACCTTTAGCCTCTTGCGTGTGGCTTTGTTTGTTGGATTCAGTCGCCACCGCTTTGTCACGGGCCTCCAAGTTCCCCGTCATTGATTTAGTAAGGAGTCGTCGGATACAAGGCGCCTCAGCGTTGCGAGCAGGGCGGGCAAACGTGCCTGACTGGCGACATCACCCGGCAGGTGTCCTGGCAACGCAGTGAGAAACGCGTCCTGGCGAATAAGATCGGCAAAGCGGCTACGCAGGTACTCACGGATTTCCGGGTTCGCGGCCGCCAACTCATCGGCTAGTTCCGGGCGACCGTCCACGACCGTAATGATGTCCTCCAGATCGTGACTTGCGAGAAAATCACCTTGCCCGCGGTCCAGGAACGCTTCCATTTTGGTGGCGAGAAACAAGGGACTGGTGAGAACCCGTATGGTGCGGCCACTCGGCAATTGACGTGGCACTGCAGTTTGAACGGCCTGTGGATACCACCGGTTATGAAAACTCAGGACGTCCGGGCCTGAAGGCAGGAGGTCGAGCTGCATGCCCGCGACATTCCAGCGGCAAATGACCTCCGGGTCTGGAGCGAACCCCTTTTCGCGCAGGCGCGCTTCGAGGATATTGTATTCCCGGATTGTTGTGGCTTCGGCGACGACGTCCACGTCCGTGGTCACACGCACTGATTGAGCACGGGTCGCGGTTACGAGCAATTCGGTTGCGCAGCCACCAACGAAAACAAGATCGGCAGCAAGGTCCCCAAGCAGCCCGACCATGGTGTCGAGCAATTCCGTATTCGGGTGAGGCCCCACGTTCGCGTTCACTTGATGCGTGCCTCGAGTATCTTGCCCGCCATTTCGCGTTCACGTGCCTGGCCAATTCGTAGAGCGTCGAGCAGCGCCACCAATTCATAGAATTGGCTGTCCTCTTTCGCCGCCGATGGCAAGCCGGGGTAGAGCGGCAAGAGTGTCTGGCCGCGTACTCTGCCGTTCGGATCCGGCCAAACAGGCGGCAGGTCCGACGTTGGGCCGAACTTGTCTTTCAGGGGCTGTACCGCATAGGCGGTGGGCGTTCCGATGACCACCTCTCCGCGGATGGGCGGGTAGGCGTATGGAGCACCGTTGATCAGGAAGCGCCGCAGGGATGCCGCGATGGGTCGGATTGCGCCGTCAATCGACACCGCCAGCTTCGCTGCAATCAGGCGCTGAACGGCGGCGTGCGCTTCGAATTGTGAGAGATGCATGGCCTTGCCCAAGGCGGCGTAGGCCAGTCGTTCCGGCCCGAGGATGACCAGCTTGAGCGCGACCGCTACGTCCTGCGGTTTTAACACCCATTGCCGTGCAGCACCGCGGCGCAGCGCGACGGGGTCACTTTTGGGGGCACGCCTGGTCATATGCTGTATGCATATAGCATATGACTTCCGCGAATGTCCAGTGGACTACCCCCTGGAGCGGCGAGCCCTTGCAGCCTTCCAGTCGCGATTGAGTCGATTCGGGTCGAACCCTTTCGGATCGAAGACCCCGCCGATCCAGCGGACCATGTCTTCATGTTGTTCATGGTCACGGTCGGCGATGATTTCCAGGAACAGCGCGTAGCCATGCGGGCCGCCGACGTCATCCGGCGGGCAGGCGTTCTCACCCGCCACGCAGGTGGGGAGCGGCAACTCACCAGTTGACCATTGCGTAGGCGTTGACTCGATGACGATCCGGTGCCGCCAGCCGTCTCCCATGTCGTAGCGGTATTCCACTTCTCCTCCGAGCCCCACCTCCGCGGCGACGGCCGCCACCGAGACTCGGCGCTCATCGCGGTAATTGGACGTATCCGAATCCATGCCGACTTCGTGAATCCACCAGTCAGGCGCCACGACACCGGCGCCAATGTCAAATTCATGGGCATGCGTATCCATCCATCCCATGACCCACTGCAGGTAACTGTGCAGGCTGGCTAGCGTCCATTGATTGGACACCAGCACGCGGCGCCAAATCAGGGGCGCAATGTCCAGCAGCTCGATACGTAGGGCGACGGGTTGAGGCTTCGGGGGCATGGGCTACGCGAGTTTCTGGATGAGCTGGCAGGCTAAGGTATTGGCACAAAATATTGAATAACCGCGAGCAAGGAACCTAAAACAAGCGCCAGCGTTATTTTAGGTTAGACCGTGAACCTAAAATAACGATCATCCACACCAGTCACGGCACATTGCTGCCGACCTAACTCATTTCTACAACCCGGCCCGATGCATGTCACCGCGTCCTCTCCACCTCACGGGGTGCACGCTCCCGCCGGGCCTGTTCAACCAATCCCACCTTGAGCCACTCCCGCTCCGTCCTCGCCGGCGGCAGGCTATGAACGAATTGCCGGGTCTGCTCCGCGAGCGCGATCTGACCCTGGCTTCTCAGCGCCTCGCTGGTGACGAGCCATCCCCGTTCAAGTTCGCGCCTTGTCTCGCGTAGCCGCAGTTTGGCGGGCTCACCGACTCGATCTGCCGTCCTTAATGCAACCGCCGCCGCTTCGACCCGTTCGCGCATATGCGTGGACGCCCCACGCCGAGCGGCGCGGTAGATGCCGTCGGACTTTCGCGGGCGCGTTTCACCGCGAACGAAGCGCGGCGTCGCATTGGCCTCAACGCCGACGCGGCGCAACTGGTTCGCGAATTCCTCGCGCCAGTGGCGCAGCGTGGCCTTGCGGATATTCAGCCGCTCGCCCTGCTCGCTGATCGCCTTAATGATCACGTGGACGTGGGGATGGGGCTCGTCGGTATGGAGCGCCAGGGCATAACGGTGCTTGAGCGCCAGCTGCTCGCGGCAGAACTCCCGCGTCGCAACAAGAACCTTGTCCGCGGGCGTGCCGGCCGGCATCGAGAACACCAGTTTGTGCACCAGCTTCGGTGCCCGCCGACCGTTCACACCGCCAAGACCCGACTGGCATTCCGCCAAGTCAAGATCCCAGTCCTCGACCAGGTCTGCAGCGGCGTCAGGATCCTGCAGCCGCTGCCCGTCATCCGTCAGCAGTTCGACATCCCCCTGCCGGCCGACGTAAGCCAGGTGCTGGCGCACCGCCGCCACCGAATTGGCGCCGGCCGGCAATACCTTGACCATGACTTCCGGCGTGCGCGCGACGGTGCGCGCAATCTGCTGGATCTGTGTCGGCGACAGGCGGTCACGCCGCCCTGGGCCGCGTCGACCATGGCTCACCAGCTCAAAGAGGGGTCCTTCAGGGATTCGATTCGGCATACCCCACCTTCCAGCTCACGGCATTCTCCTTCAGCAGAGCTTTGACGTGATCCCGCAGGGCCTCGCAGACCTCGAGCATCGCCAGAACGTCCCCGCGGTGAGGTCCGGATGCCGGAGCGCCCTGATGGGTCGCGCGAGCAATCTGGTTGAGGTTGCGGCCGATGGCCCCCAAGTCGGCGACCACGCGATTGAGCCCCCGCAGCTCGTCGTGCGGGAGGGGTGCCAGGTGTCGCAGGTGCGCACGCACCAGCACCGAGACGTAGGTGGCGGCCGCCATTCGCCGGGCAGCGGCACGCTCTGCCAGGAGCAGCTGATCGTCGGGGCGCAGCCGGACATAGAGGCGCGAGCCGCGGGCGACCTTGACCATCGGTTCGGCGTCGTCGGGCGCCGGCACGGCGGGACCGCCGAGGGTCAATTCCAACAGGTCCTTCAGCAGCGCGGACTCGCTGAGCTGGCGCTTGCCCGCCAGCGACTTGAGGCGATCTTTGGTCTCTGATGAAACCCGCGCTGCGATGAATTGGTCGGCAGACATGGCCGACATTGTTTAACGACAGCGGCTCGACGCCTATCCTGCAATCCGCTCAAAATTCAGCGAAACATCACATCGACCGATCGCCGCGTCTCGTTGCAACGCGATGATGCCAATTCACCGGCTCGCGGCCGGACGTGGGATATGGAATTGGTGAATCGCTGGCGGATTCAATCGATGAGCGCAACACCATCTGATCTAACATGGGCAATAGAAGGTGGTGCCAATGCTAAAGGAAGGACGTCCCGGCCTCACTGAGGAGCAGAAGGTCGATATGTGGCGCAGGTGGAAGGCCGGGTATTCCATTCGCGAGATTTGCCAGGCGTTGAAGCGTAATTCATCGCCGGTGTATCAGCAGCTGGCGATACGCGGAGGCATCGCTCCATCTGGGCGCATCCGGGCAGTTGTGCTGAAGATGGTGGAGCGCGAGGAGATCTCGCGCGGTTTGAGTTCAGGCGAGTCGTTTCGCTCGATTGCCAGACGCTTAGGCCGCGCGCCCTCAACCGTGAGCCGCGAGATCGCCCGGCACGGCGGCGGCACACGCTATCGGGCTAATCACGCTAACTATGAGGCCTCAGTGTCGGCCCTTCGGCCCAAGCCCTGCCGGCTCGCGCTGAACGGCAGGCTGCGCCAGGTAGTGGCGAGTAAACTGGCCCTCGAGTGGTCGCCCGAGCAGGTCTCGGGATGGCTGAAGATCCGATACCCCGACGACGAGAGCATGCAGATATCGCATGAAACGCTCTACAAGAGCCTGTTCATCCAGGCTCGCGGAGTGCTGAAGAAGGAGCTGATCATGCATTTGCGCAGCGGGCGACGTTTCCGCTATGCGCGCAGGAGCGCAAGCGCAGAACTGCGCGGCAAGATCCCAGACACGATCTCGATTCGAGAGCGTCCCGCCGAGGTCGAAGACAGAGCCATTCCTGGTCACTGGGAAGGGGATTTGCTTTGCGGTACGAAGAGCAGCCAGATCATCACGCTGGTGGAACGTCACTCGCGCTACACCGCTTTGATCAAAGTTGCCGACCACAAGACCGAGAACGTCGTGGCCGCTCTGACGCGCCATGTACGTAAGCTGCCCAAGTCGCTGCGCCGATCCCTGACCTGGGATCACGGCAAGGAGATGTCCAAGCACGCGAGCTTCTCGGTGGCCACGGACGTGAAGGTGTACTTCTGTGACCCCAGCAGTCCCTGGCAGCGGGGTAGCAATGAGAACACCAACGGGTTGCTGCGACAGTACTTCCCCAAAGGCGCGGATCTGTCGGGTTTCACCCAATCGCAATTGGACAGCGTCGCACTTCGTCTGAACCAGCGACCCAGGAAGACTTTGGGATTCAAGACTCCAGCTGATAAGTTTCGAGCCTGCGTTGCGCCGAGCGTTTGAATCCGCCCTGATTTTACCGCGAATCGCTTCCTCCATCTTGCGGCGAAAAGTCGTAGCCTTGCTTCACGTGACAGCTTGCCCTCAATTTAACCGACCCACACGGTGGCATCACACGTATGAATGCTCAATCCGTCACGACCACGACCGCGACTACAGCCCACGTCCAGATACTTCGGCTCCCGCAAGTCTGCAAGGTCACCGGCCTCGGACGCTCGATGATCTACCAGCTCGAGGCCGAACGCCGATTCCCGACCCGAGTGCGCATAGGTTTGCGCGCCGTGGGCTGGGTGGAATCGGAAGTGCAGCATTGGCTCGCGAGGCGCATCGAGCACCATCGCGCCGGCGCGACTTGAACTGCACCGACGCGGTGGCGCACCAGACCTCCGCTCATCACGGTCCGCCATCGATTGCGTGCTCGGCGAGAAGATCATCCATGTCATCGCCCACGCCGTAGCCGAAGTTGTGGCTGGTGCGACGCACCGTATCCAGTCGAGCGAACAGTTCGAGTCCGTCGCTCTCCGGCAGCGTGCCGATTACCTTTAGCGCCTGCTCGAACATCCGAACCAGAGCGTTGAAGTATCCTTCGTCCTGCAATCCAACATCGTTGCTGAAGCCCGCCGCCCGTTCGCAGTAGGACACCATCAGCTCGGCCAGGCCCTCCGGGTGGCCGATGGCCTTCTTGTAGTCCGAGATTGCCTTCTTGGCTTTGGCGACCGACGTGTACTGATTCTTGAACACATCCGGCCACAGCCAGCGATCGATAGCGGCCTTGTAGGGCTTCAGCACATCGCCGCTCAGCGAGAAGCGGGCGTGCAGGAACGCCTGATTGTCCTTGCTGACCGCATACAGGTCCTGAATCAGTCCGATCATGCCGGCGCGATCGAATTCGGCCAGCTTTGCCTTGACGTCATTCCAGGTCGGTCGCGTGGCATTCCGCGATTTCATCGATCACGATCGGGTCTTGCGATACCCCGCGCCATGCGCAGCACGTTCTCTCGGTGGAACTCCAGGTACCGGCGCTGGCCTTGCGAGAATGCACCGACGTTCACGCGGCTTTCGGGGTCGACGCCCATGCGCTTCAAGGATCTCTGATCGGCCACCGGGGACACGATCAGTTGCCCGGAGTCCTCGAAGGAAATGAAGCCCTTGTCGAATAGATGGTCCACAGTCGGGGTCAGCAGCAGCCCATTCTCGCCGTCAAGCCGCTGCTCATTGCTGCTGTCACGCCACGGTTGGACGTGGCTGGCGATCAGGTGCTCCATGCGCTCAACCCTGGGTGATGCGGCAGGCGTGCTCGATCGAGCGCACGTTGTCGCGAAATAGCCCCTGACCACGGCGAGCCTGGACGAGCGCACTCCGCTCGGTCTCGCGAATCGCGGTGTCGGTGGCGATAGCAACCTCGACGCGTCGTTCCCATTCCTCGATGTCCCGCTCGGGCGCCGGCGAGTCGCGTTCGATCTTGCTGATCTCCCTGTCCGACATCGGCCACGCTCGAAGCCTCATTGCCGATCAACGCAAACAGCGTCGATGCCAGGCCCACATTGACTGGCGTCAGGTAGACACTTTGCAGTCCGTTGCCCTCCGGGGTCAGCGGAGCGTACTTGCTGGCCAGATCCGGACGCAGTCGGGCGATATGATCCTTGGGACGGACGGCATTGGCGAGCCGCTGCCAGCGGACGCCGACCCGCCAGCCGATCTGGCTCCAGTTCATGCCGGCGGCGCCGAATTCCTCCGGCTTCGGGCTCTCGCGGCAATAGCCACTGACGATGCCGAGCGCGGCAATGCGCGTATCGCAGAACGAGAACACGATGTCCCCGGGAGCGACCTCACGCATGAATTCGTAGAAAGGATTGCGGTGACCGTTCTTGTTGCGCTTCGGCGACCACAGATAGCCGCCCTCGATCTCCTGGCGGAAGGTCCGGTTCTGGTTAACCCACCAATAGCGCATCCGCTGTTTCGTCCGTACAGCCTAAGCCAGCGCCCATTCCCCGGACAGCACTTCCGCCTGCTCCAGCACCAGCTGCGTCGCCTTCTCCTGCTTGTCCGGCGGGTAGCCGTACTTGCGCAGTATCCGCTTCACGATCACGCGCAGCTGGGCGCGAACGTTTTCCCGCATGGTCCAGTCGATCGTCACATTCTTCTTGACCGTGGCAACGAGCTCGCGGGCAATGCCGGCGAGCGTGGGTTCGCCGAGCACCTTGACGGCGCTGTCGTTGACTTCGAGGGCGTCGTAGAACGCGAGTTCGTCGTCACTGAGTTTCAGAGCTTCGCCGCGGGCGTTGGCGGCGCGCATGTCCTTGGCAAGCTGAATCAGTTCCTCGATGACCTTGGCCGTCTCGATCGCTCGGTTCTGGTAGCGGCGCAGCGAGGCCTCCAGCAGGTCGGCAAAGGAGCGTCCCTGTACCACATTGCGCTTCGCTCGGTTCTTAATCTCACCACGCAGCAGCTTCTGCAGCAGTTCGATAGCGAGGTTACGCTGGGGCATGCCGCGTACCTCGGCGAGGAACTCATCGGACAGAATGCTGATGTCGGGTTTCTTGAGGCCCGCGGCCGCGAAAATGTCGATGACGCCCTCGCTGGTCACCGCCCTGGAGATGATCTGGCGGATGGCGTGGTCGAGTTCTTCGTCGGTACGTCGATCACCGGCCGCATTCTTGGCTAGTACGGCGCGTACGGCCTGGAAGAACCCGACGTCGTCCCGTATCCGCAAAGCCTCCTCATGAGGCACGGCCAGCGCAAAGGCCTGTGAGAGTTCGGTGACGGCGCGTAGCAGGCGGTTCTTGCCGTCCTGCTGCGCGAGGATGTGCTCCTGCGCGCCGGGCAGCACGGAGAGCCGCTCGGGGGCCGTGCCCGTCAGCCACTTGCCCCAATCAAAGCCATGGAAGAGGCCACGGCAGACTTCGTGCTTCTCCAACATCAGCGCCACGGCCTCGGCCTGGTCGAGCGCCGTCTCGCCCTTGCCACCGGCTTCGGTGTAGGTCGCCAGCGCCTGCTTCAATTCGTCAGCCAACCCCAGGTAGTCCACCACGAGGCCGCCGGGCTTATCCTTGAACACGCGGTTCACACGCGCGATCGCCTGCATCAGCCCGTGGCCGCGCATGGGCTTGTCCACGTACAGCGTATGCAGGCTCGGGGCGTCGAAGCCGGTGAGCCACATGTCGCGCACGATTACGATCCGGAATGGGTCCCGAGCGTCGCGGAACCGCTCCGCCAGCGTCTCGCGCCGCTTCTTGTTGCGGATGTGAGGTTGCCAGTCGAGCGGGTCCGAGGCTGAGCCCGTCATCACCACCTTGAGCGTGCCCTGATCATCCCCGTCACCATGCCAAGCCGGACGCAGCGCGACGAGTTCGCGGTACAGCTCGACGGCAGATGCGCCGGCTCATGACCACCACCATTGCCTTGCCTTCCATCGTGGCAAGCCGGGTCTCGAAATGCTCCACCAGGTCGCGCGGCGATGAGTTTGACGCGGTTCTCCGAGCCGACCACCGCTTCGAGCTGCGCCCACCGGCTCTTGAGCTTCTCCTTGCGCTCGACTTCCTCCCCCTCGGTCACTTCCTCGAACTCCGGGTCTATCTTCGGCCGCTGGGAGTCCTTGAGCTCGAGTTTGGCTAGCCGGCTCTCGTAGTAGATGGGTACGGTCGCGCCATCGAATACCGCGCGCTGGATGTCATAGACGCTGATGTAATCGCCGAACACCGCGCGCGTATTGGCATCGGTCTTCTCGATCGGCGTGCCGGTGAAGCCAACGAACGACGCATGCGGTAGCGCGTCGCGCATGTGCCGCGCGAAGCCGTCGATGAAGTCGTACTGACTGCGGTGCGCCTCGTCGGCGATAACGACGATGTTGCGCCGCTCCGAGAGCACCGGGTGCCGGTCACCTTTCTCTTCGGGGAAGAACTTCTGGATCGTCGTGAACACCACGCCGCCGGAGGCGACGGCAAGTTTCGCGCGCAGATCGGCGCGGTCGGCGGCCTGGACCGGCGGCTGGCGCAACAGGTCGCGGCAGCGCGCGAAGGTACCGAACAGCTGATCGTCGAGGTCGTTGCGGTCGGTCAGCACCACGATCGTCGGGTTGGCCATGGCCGGGTGCAGGACCAAGCGCCCCGCATAGAAGACCATCGTCAAACTCTTGCCTGAGCCTTGCGTATGCCATATGACGCCGACGCGCCGGTCGCCGGGCTCGCCGCCGGGCCGCTGGCCCGGCTGGTACCGCCCAGGCGCGTCCGCCACCCAGCCTGCCGTTACCCCTTGTGCGGCGCGCAAGGTCTCCTCCACCGCCGCATTCACAGCGTGGAACTGGTGGTAACCGGCCATCTTTTTTACGAGCTTACCGTCACCGCCGCCCGCAGCTGCAGAATCCTCGAACACGATGAAGTAGCGCAGCAGCTCGAGAAATCGCCGCTGCTCGAACACACCCTCCAGCATCACCTGAAGCTCCGGCTGCTGCGAGGGTGCATCCTCGCGTCCCGTGATGTGCGCCAGGGCTTGAACCACTCCTTGCCCGCGCCGAGTGAGCCGATGCGCGCCTGCACTCCGTCGGACGCGAGCAGCACGGCATTGGTCGCGAACAGCGCCGGTACCTGCGCCTGGTAGGTCTGGAGTTGCTGGAAGGCCGACCACACGTGGCGTTCTCGTCGGCCGGGTTCTTGAGTTCAATCACTGCCAACGGCAGCCCGTTCACGAACAGCAACAACGTCCGGCCGCCGCGTGTGCTGCCCTTCGGAAACGGTGAACTGGTTGACGGCGAGCCAGTCGTTGTTCGCCGGCGTGTCGAAGTCGATGATCCGGGCCTGCGCCCCAGCAATAGTACCGTCGTTGCGCCGGTACTCAACGGTGACACCATCGACCAGCATCCGGTGCACCGCGCGATTGCGTTCCACGAGCGACGGTGCATCCGCGCGCGCGAGTTTGCGGTAAGCGTCCTCGATCGCTTCAGGCGGAAGGTCCGGATTCAGGCGAACGAGGGCCTGGCGCAGCCGGCCTTCCAGCAGGGCGTCGCGATAGTTTGGGTCACTGCGCTCCGCGCCGGCTTCGCCCGCGGCGATGTCCGGGCCGTGCAGCATCCCGTAGCCCAGCGCTTCGAGCCAGGCGAGGGCGGCGTCTTCGACGACAGATTCGGTGAATGTGCGGCTCATCCCTTAGCCTTGTACCTAACCGCGTTGCTCTCGCAATGCTTTCGAACGAAATCCACCCAACTGTCGTACCAGTACCAAGCCTTCTCTACCTGAACCCCAAACCCCTTGCTACCGGCTTTCGCGTCTGCCTCTTGCCACAGAGTCGTGTGATCGTGCATCGTGAAGTGGTTATAGCCTTCTTGCTTCATTAGCTTCAAAATTCCGCTCGGCAGGTGCTTGGGCCGCTCCGTTTCGCGAATCACTGCGTAGGCCTTGTTTACATCGGCAGCCAGCGCTGAATCTGCCTTCACAAATTCAATGACTTCATCAGCTTGCCCCTTGCGATTTGCGGTCTTCGCGACGAACAGAACGCGGTAGGCGTAGCGGGGGCTGTTGAATTCGTCCTCAGAGAGATTTCGTTCAAAGGCATCGACGAACCCCTTGATGTGCGACGGCATCGCTTCTGGCAGCGGCAAAGTAGCGGCCTGCTCTCGCGAGATAGACGAGAACTGAAGGCTCAGCGCCAGGTGCTTATCGATTCCGTGTTTGTCTCCGAAGAGCTTTTTTACGTACGCGTTGTAATTAAGGCAGCAGGCCTGGAATTTGGCACTGAGGGACGCATCCAGACGCGACGTCATTTGATGTTCAATCTCATGACGAATCCCGATGAGAAACAGGAGGTTGTTCGCCGTGTCCTTGTCGATTGGAGACACATCGTTACTCAGACAACGCTCCAGCTCCCAATGCTTATGCGCACCAGCCTTAGTCTTGTTGAATACCCTGCGCTTTGCTGTCTTCGTGAAATAGCGATACTCAACTCGCTCCTTCCGATAATGCGCGTGAAGCAAGTACGTCCACGCAATATTCATCAAGACGATGAACACTTCCGACTTGAAGGTGATCAATGGGCTATTGAAGATCTGAACAGCGGCCAATGCTGCCTCGCGAGATTTTGTCAGCAGCTCGCCGGAGACGGAGTAGGCGCGCCGTGATCGTCGAGAGTTGGCCATCAGCCTAGCCTCCCGAAAGATGTCTCAGCACCTTTCAGTCGCACCTCGCCCGAGATGAGCTTTGGCAACAGTGCGTCGCGGACAGTGGCGAGAGACCTGGATTGCACATCGCGTCGCCAGAGGCTTTCTATGATCGGCCCGAACACCGAGTTCATTTCATCCAGCAGAAACTTAGGGGGAACCGCGAGCTTAGCGTCCGAAAGATGATGTCGCTGGATGTGGCCCATGGTCGTTGCCTTGCCAGCCGCGATATGACGGAAATTGTCGAGGTGCGTGTGAACACCTAGGTAGCAGAGCCACTGTGGGAACTCGACCGATGTAACTTTGAAGAGGTGCTGATTCAATGCACCGGATCCAGCAGCCCAGAGAACGCACTCCAGGGAACCGGACCACGAGAAGAGAATATCCCCGTCATTGACTACATAGGCCGGGTCCAGATCGATGCTGGCTCGATCCGCACCATTCGTGTTGCCGGCGCGGAGCTGGGCAATCTTGATGACCGGAAGAGATCGATCGTCCTTAGGCGGGTACCTCTGAAGTGCCAGGCCATTCAGAAACTGCGCTATCGCATCTAAACTCTTCACCCCCCACCCCCTTGGAATCTCTCCCAGCTCCGAGTCCTCGAAAGCATCCGGGAAGAGGTGCGCAAGCGTCTCGGGCAAACCGGGATCGCGTCCATCGGACTTGGCTCGGACGGGGTTGAAGTCCACGAACCACGACTTGAAGAGTGCCCGCGCCAAAGCCTCTAGCGTCTCGTTCATCCGCCGGTTCAGCTCGATCTTTTCGTCCAGCGTGCCGAGGATCTGGGCGATGGCGCGTTGTTCGTTTAGTGGCGGGGTATTGATCGCAAATCGACGGATAAGTTTTCCGCTGAGATTTCTCTGTGCTCCGCCGCTGGCAATTCGCAGAAAATCAGATCTGTGATACTTGAGGGCGTAAAAGAGGAATCTGGGCTCGCATCGAGAGCGGTTAGGAATCATCGCGCAGCAGGCCTGATTCGTTGCGGCTACGTTGGATAGAATCCCGAGACTGGTAATTGTCTTTCCATCGCCGTACATGGCCATCAGAACAGTGTCTTTCGGAAAGAGTTTTGCTGACGTCTGTGCGAGTGCTTCGTCGGTAATTTTCTCCTCTGCATCCGAGAGCGCGGAATCCTTGAGTTCCTGAGTCTTAAACCAGGAGTGAACCCCGCCTTCGTAAAATGTTGAGGTACTACGCAGCGGTGTAGCACCACTTGTAACCTTTTCGCACAGTTCTTCAATTGCGGCAGTACCCCACCCGTAAGGTGCCGATGGGAGATGGGTTGGATTGCTGTATCCGTCATCCGCCATACCCGAGCTCCCTGAGATTGGCGGCAATTGCAGCATCCAGCTTTGCGGCCTCGGCTTGCTGCTCCCGCAGCGTCGCTGTGAGCCGCTTCATCTTCTCCTCGAAAGGCTCGCCGTCATCTTCCGCGGCCTCGGCGCCGACGTAGCGGCCGGGCGTGAGCACGTGGCCATGCTTGCGGATGTCTTCGAGCGTGGCGCGCCTTGCAGAAGCCGGGGACGTCGGCGTACTCGCCCGCGTCCTTGTCTCCGCGCCAAGCGTGATAGGTGCCGGCAATCTTCGCGATGTCGGTCATCGCGTCAGCTCGCGGTGCACGCGGTCGGTCAGGGAGCCGAGCTTGCGCGCGTCGATGAAGAGCGTCTCGCCGCGCCGGTCGCGAAAGCGGCCGTTCTTCTTGTTGCGGGCGAGAAACCATAGGCAGACAGGAATCTGCGTCGAGTAGAAGAGCTGGCCCGGTAGCGCCACCATGCAGTCCACCAGGTCGGCCTCGATGATGGCCTTGCGGATCTCGCCCTCGCCCGACTGGTTCGATGACATCGAGCCGTTGGCGAGCACGAAGCCGGCGAGTCCGGTCGGAGCGAGGTGATGGATGAAGTGCTGTACCCAGGCGAAGTTGGCATTGCCTGCGGGCGGCGTGCCGTACACCCAGCGCTTGTCGTCCTTGAGCAGCTCGCCGCGCCAGTCGCTGTCGTTGAACGGCGGGTTGGCGAGCACGTAGTCCGCCTTGAGGTCGGGGTGCTTGTCGCTGTGGAAGGTGTCGCCGTGCGCGATCTGCGCGTCGATGCCGCGGATGGCGAGGTTCATCTTGGCCAGGCGCCAGGTCGTGTAGTTCGACTCCTGTCCGTAGATCGAGATGTCGCCGATGCTTGCCGGCGTGCGCCTCGATGAACTTCTCGCTCTGCACGAACATGCCGCCCGAGCCGCAGCAAGGGTCGTAGACGCGACCCTTGTAGGGGGCAAGCATCTCGACCAGCACCCGCACCACGTGCGAGGGCGTGTAGAACTGGCCGCCGCTTCTTGCCCTCGGCGCTGGCGAAACTGCGAAAGGAAATACTCGTACACGCGGCCGAGCGATGTCCTTCGCGCGATCGGCAGCGACGCCGAGCGCGATATCGCTGACCAGGTTGATGATCTGGCCGAGTCGCTGCTTGTCGAGGCCGGGACGGGCGAAGTCTTTCGGCAGCACGCCCTTGAGCGAGGGGTTATCGCGCTCGATCGCGGACATCGCGTCATCCACCAGCGTGCCGATGGTGGGCTGCGGAGCGTTGGCCTTCAGGTGCTGCCAGCGCGCCTCCTTCGGCACCCAGAAGATGCTGGCGGCGCGGTATTCGTCGCGGTCTTCGGGGTCGGCGCCCTGGGCCTTCTGCGCATCGAGTTCGGCATGCTTGGCTTCGAAGGCGTCGGAGATGTACTTCAGGAAGATGAGGCCGAGCACGACGTGCTTGTACTCGGCCGCGTCCATGTTGTTACGCAGCGCGTCGGCGGCGGCCCACAGCTTGGCCTCGAAGCCGAGGTTGGCGGTGGTGTCGTTCTTGGAGTTCTTTGCTCGTGCCATCTCATCCCTCTGCCGTCAGGTCAGTTCCCACAGCGAACGCAAGTTCAATCGTCGACTGAACGCAAGTTCGTTGTCCGGCTGAACGCGCGTTGCCGTATCGGCCAATCAACCGAATCAATCGGCGATGAATTCCACCAGCAAATTACTCAGGGCATTGAGTATTTTTACTCAGCGCCTTGAGTAAACTGTATGTGGCGTAAGGTCGGGAACCGCATGAAGCGCCTTACGAGGCACTGGCGCCTGTAGCTGGCCGTGTAGCTAGCGATGACTGCAAAGTAGTTATTCTTATATTAATCAGATGCTTGCGCGCCTCCAATGCGAGCAGGTACAGAATATCGAGTGAGCGCCGGCACCGCGCATGAGTAAATTATTCGTTATTTCGGCGCCCTCGGGCGCGGGCAAGACCAGCCTGGTGGCCAGCCTGCTCGCCGCGCGGCCGAATCTCCTGGTGTCGGTGTCGCACACCACGCGCAAGCCGCGCGTCAACGAAGTCGAAGGCCGCGACTACCATTTCGTCACGCCGGCGAAATTCCACGAGCTGATCGGGCATCAGGCCTTCCTCGAGCATGCGCAGGTGTTCGATAACTTCTACGGCACCGGCGCCGCGCAGGTGCGCGACAAGCTCGCCGCCGGCAAGGACGTGCTGCTGGAGATCGACTGGCAGGGCGCACGCCAGGTGCGCAAGGCGATGCCCGACAGCACCAGCATCTTCATTCTGCCGCCTACGCGCGGCGCGCTCGAGCAGCGGCTGCGCGAGCGGCGTACCGACAGCGCCGAAACCATCGCGCGACGGCTGGCCGAGGCATCGAGCGATATGTCGCACTACGACGAATTCGACTACGTGGTGGTCAATGACCAGTTCGAGAAGGCGGCCCTGGACGTCAGCACCATTCTCGATGGTGGCGGCGGCGAGCTGCGTTCCAACCGGCCGGAACTCAAGCCGCTGATCGCGACCCTGGTGCGTCCCGGCTAGCCTACGCCGCGGCGGCGCCAACAGCCGGTGGCGGCGGCGATAGCAGTGGCCGGTGGTCGTTCAATCAAGTCTTCTGCTTTGCCGCAAGGTCGCGCGCCAGTTTGAGCGCGCTCCAGTTGGGAGCGTATTTCAGAGCCTCGTCGTACTTGTCGAGCGCCTGCCTGGCATGGCCCTGTTTGACCAGCACATCGCCCCAGGCCTTGAGCGGATCGGCCCAGTGCGGCCCGTGCTGGTTGGCGACCTTGAGCTTGGCGGCGGCGCCATCCAGGTCACCGTGCCGGGCCAGCGCGACACCCCAGGAGTAGTACCCCGCAGGCAGATCGGGGGCGAGGGCCGCGGCGGCAGCGTAGGCCTGTTGCGCACCGGGCCAGTCTCCGCGGTCATCGAGGGCGTCACCGCGGAAACGATAGCAGTCGACGTAGGTTCGCGCCGCCGCAATCACCGCATCCGCCCTGGCGGGACGGCCTATGGCCTCTTCCGCCGGCGCCACCCAGCAGTCGTAGCCCGGATAATTGGAGGACACGATCGGGCTGGCGTAGCTTTGCTGAAAAGCTTCCATCTCGCTCGCCGCACGCACCGTGTCGTGGGCCTCGGCCGCCAACATACCGCGCACGAAATGGGTGATGGCACCGATGGTAGGGTCGTTGGCGTCCGCTTTGGTGGTTTTCAGTGCCAGCTCGGCCGCGGGCGCGTCGTGCATGCGTGCATAGATATCGGCGAGGCTGGGACCGACCGCCGTCGTCAGCGTTCCGGCTCCGGCGCTGGTGTCCGCATCCTCGATCACGGCATCAAGCCATAGCGGCATATTCCATGTGATCTCGTCCCAGTTCTGGTAGTACTTATCCGGTGCCCGGCCCGGGCGCCCGCCGGCGGCCCGGCGCAGCTCCTCACCTGCACGCCAGGCGCCCTCCTCATCGCCCAGCACCCACAGCGCATTCTGGATATTGTTGTACCCGACCCAGAAGTCGGGTTTCATCTTCACCGCGGCGCGAAATAACCCCAGCGGCTCCTGCACTGCTCCGGTGATGTTCTGCAGCGCGATGCCCCAGCTGTTGAGCAGGTACGGGCGATCCGCTTTGCTGGCGCCGGTGTAGGCGCTCTGGCAGAAGCTGATGGTCTCGGTGTCGCGCCCCTCGTTGCTCAGATACGAGGCGTACAGCGCCGGCTCGGACTGGCCATAGACATATTCGGCGGCCTGTGAGGTCAGTCGCGCCAGCTCATTCACATTGCCACTGAAAGTCTTCTGCTGCACGCCGTCGCCGCGCACCGTCAATTCAAGTGCGCCGCTCTCGCTTTCGACCAGATCGCCATTGATGTGTACGTCGTGACCGAAACGCGCCTTGAGCAGGCGCGAGAGTTCGCTGATCGATATGCCCGCTTCCGGCAGCGCGAGCTGGATGTCGGCCGACCAGGCATTGGCCAGGTCGCGTTTTGCGGCCGAGGATCGGGTCGCCAGCTGCAGTCGATTGAGCTCACCCAGCAAGCCCGCCGCGACCACTTTGCCGGTCAGGCCGCGGCTAGCCAGTGCACTCGGAGCATCGAACGGTTCGATGACCACCCGGCGCGAGGTGAGGGCGTCGTGAATCAGCAGCCCCAGCCCGATGCCGATCACGGTCGCAAACAGTGCGATGAACAGCTGGAAGCCCACCCGCAGCCGCAGCTCGAAGCGACGGATGTCCACCTCACGTGCCTGACCCGTCAGGTACTGCAGCCGCGCCGCGTGCTCTTGTTCCAGGTGGCGGCGCTGCGTTTCGAGGAGCTGGGCCTGCTTCTTCAGGAAATCAGAAGTATCGCGCGCGACCTGCGGATCGCTGGTCGAGAGCCGCTCCGCGACCGCGGCGGCAAACGCCTCAGCCCCTGCCAACGACTGTGGCGCCTCGATTCCCGTCGTGCCAGCTTCACCCCCAAGGATGCCGCCAAGCATACCTTCGGCCATTCGCATCTCCCTGCCGCGCCGCTCGGAATGGTCGCGTATGCCTCAACGCTTGGCAACACAGCGATAGTGCGGCCCGCGGGCGATGAAAATGCCGCCAACTGCTTCTGGCTCCTGGAGTTAATGCCACGACAGGCCTGCGGCCGCTGGGGTCGGCGGGCGTCTTCGCGGGGGCGAATCGGCTGGCGCGAGCGAGCGCCAATGAAGTACACTCGCACGGCAACCCCCGGTATTTTCAGGAAATCTTAAAGCCATGGCTCGCGTAACCGTTGAAGACTGTCTGCAGAATGTCGATAACCTGTTTCAGCTGGTGCTGCTCGCCAGTCAGCGCGCGCGGCGCCTCGCCAACGGTGCCGAGCCGACCGTGCCAATCGAGAATGACAAGGTGACGGTGGTGGCCCTGCGAGAGATCGCCGCCGGCAACATCACGCCCGAGATGCTGCGTGAACCGGAACCGCGGCAGGAATCGATCGTCCCCGAACCCGATCCTGAATCGACCTTCCGCGCGCCGCAGTTCGGGCTGGTCGATCGCGAGCTCTAGAGCGCTGAGGGCTCGCACACGAGGCGGCTGTGGACTATGCGTCTTCGCTGTTGGGGTTACTGCCCGGCGCGAAACGCGGCACGCCGGGTGTCAAGGAGCTGCTGACTAAAGTCGCCACCTACCTGCCGCACGAGCAGGTGGAACGCATCCGGGAAGCCGCCGAGTTCGGCGCCGCCGCGCACCAGGGCCAGAAGCGCGTGTCGGGCGAGCCGTACATCACGCACCCGGTGGCCGCGGCCGAGATCCTCGCCGACCTGCATCTCGATGCCGACACCATCGTCGGGGCAATCCTGCACGACGTCATCGAAGACACCCCGATCGCCAAGGCCGATATCGCGGCCCGCTTCGGCCACGACGTCGCCGAGATCGTCGACGGCGTCACCAAACTCGATCAGATCCGCTTCAAGAATCGCGAGGAAGCGCAGGCCGAGAACTTCCGCAAGATGCTGCTGGCGATGGTGCGCGACCTGCGCGTGATCCTGGTGAAGCTGGCCGACCGCATGCACAACCTGCGCACCATCGATGCGCTGGCGCCGGCCAAGCGCCGCGCCATCGCGCGCGAGACGCTCGACATCTATGCGCCGGTGGCGGAGCGGCTCGGCCTGTATGCGATGAAGCTCGAGCTCGAGGACCTGGGCTTCCAGACCCTGTATCCGCAGCGCTACCGCGTGATCGAGCGCGCACTCAAGCGCGCCCGCGGCAACCAGAAGGAATTCCTCAACAAGATCCGGGCGCAGCTCGAGGCGGCGCTGAAGAAGGCCGCGATTCCCGGGCGGGTGGAAGCGCGCGAAAAACACCTGTTCAGCATCTATCGCAAGATGCTCCGCAAGCGGGCAATGCTGTCCGAGATCGTCGACGTCTATGGGATTCGCATCACCATCGATGCAGTCGACACCTGCTATCGCGCGCTCGGCGTCGTGCACAGCGTCTACAAGCCGATGCCGGGTCGCTTCAAGGACTACATCGCCATCCCGCGCATCAACGGCTACCAGTCCCTGCACACCACCCTGTTCGGCCCCAATGGCGTGCCGATCGAGGTACAGATCCGCACCGAGGACATGGACCGGGTGGCCGAGTCCGGCATCGCCGCGCACTGGAAGTACAAGGAAGGCGAGCTGGAGGGTTCCGCGCAGCAGGAGCGCGCCCGCAAGTGGCTGTCGAACCTGGTGGAGATGGAGGAAGGCGGCAACTCCGAGGAATTCATCGAGAGCGTCAAGGTCGACCTGTTTCCGGACAAGGTGTACGTGTTCACGCCGCGCGGGGAGATACTGCGGTTGCCGCGCGGCGCCACGGTGGTGGATTTCGCCTACGCGGTACACACCGACATCGGCAACCGCTGCGTCGCCGCCAAGATCGATCGCCGGCTGACGCCGCTGCGCACCGTGCTGCGCAACGGCCAGACGGTGCAGATCATCACTGCCAAGGGCGCAACGCCCAATCCGTCGTGGGTCAATTTTGTCGTCACCGCCAAGGCGCGCTCGGCGATCCGGCACTATCTGAAGAGCCTGCGCCGCGGCGAGGCGGTGGAGCTGGGTAAACGCCTGCTGGTGCAGGCGCTGGCCGAGTTCGAGGTCAAGCTCGACGCGGTCGACCCGGCGGCGCTGCGCTCGGCGCTGACCGAGTTCGCGCTCAAGGACACGCAGGAGCTGTTCGAACGGGTCGGGCTGGGCGAGCGCCTGGCGCCGCTGGTGGCGCGCCGCCTGCTGCCGGCGGATCGGGCGCAGATCGCCGAGCCGCCGCCGGTGATTCCGGGGGCACCCGGCGAGTACGTGGCGCATGCCGCGGCCGGACCGCTGGCGATCGCAGGAACCGAGGGCCTGCTGGTCAGCTATGCGCATTGCTGCTATCCGCTGCCTAACGACCCGATCCTGGCATTCATGAGCACCGGCCGCGGCATCGTGATCCATCGCGAGACCTGCTCCAATGTCGAGGATTACCGCAAGCATCCGGAGAAATGGCTGCCGGTGAGCTGGCAGCACAAGCCCGGCCGGCTGTTCCTGTCCGAGATCCGCATCGAGACGGTGAACAAGATGGGGGTACTGGCGGCGGTGTCGGCTGCGATCGCGGGCACCCACACCAACGTCATCCACGTGACCATCGAAACCCGCGACGCCGAGACCTCGGCACAGGTGTTCGTGCTGGAAGTCGCCGACCGCAAGCACCTGGCGCGCGTGATGCGGGTGGTGCGGCACATGCCGGACGTGCTGCGCACCACTCGGACCATATCGACGCATACGCATGCACGAGCACGAGCCGACGACGGCAAATACGAAGATAATTGACCCCAGCGGCAGTGGCGGCCATGGCCGCCACGCCTGCGCAGGCAACCGTTACCTTTATACCGCCACCTTTATATAGAGCCCCAGGCAGCACCATGCAGCGACAAATCATCCAGACTCCCCTCGCCCCCAAGGCGATCGGCACCTACTCCCAGGCGGTGCGCGTGGGCGACACGGTCTACATCTCGGGACAGATCCCGCTCGACCCGGCCACCGGACAGCTGGTCAGCGGTGACATCGAGGCGGAGGTTCGCCGCGTATTCGACAATGTCGCCGCCATCGCCAAGGCGGCCGGCGGCTCACTGGCAAGCGTGGTGAAACTGAGCGTGTTCCTGACCGACCTGGCGCATTTCCCCAAGGTCAACGAGATCATGGCGACCTATTTCAACGAGCCCTATCCGGCGCGCGCCGCGATCGGCGTCGCTGCTTTGCCGCGCGGTGCGCGGGTTGAAGTGGAGTGCATACTCAGCCTCGCCTGAAACGCGCGCTGCCACAGCAGCCAGCGTCGAGCGGTGCGCTGGCGCCGAAGCCAGCGCGCCTTGGCGCCCCGCATCCGGACGAAATCCTGTTCGTGCTGCCACTGCGCTACGAGGACCGCACGCGCGTGGTACCCATCGGCGCGCTCGTGCCCGGCATGCGCGCCGTGGTGGAAGGCGAGGTGCTGCTGGCCGAGATCGTGTTCCGCCGCCGCCGCACGCTGCTGGTGCGCCTGGCCGATGGCTCAGGGTCTCTCACCCTGCGATTTTTTTATTTTTCCAATGCCCAGCGTGAAGGCCTGGCGCGCGGTACCCGGCTGCGCTGCCACGGCGAGTTGCGGCGCGGTCCGCTGGGACTGGAGATCGTGCATCCCGAGTACCGCCGCATCGTCGGCCTGGGTGAAGCACTGCCGCAGACCATGACGCCGATCTACCCGGCCACCGAAGGGCTGACGCAGGGACGGCTGCGCGCGGCGGTGGATCGCGCGCTGCGTGCCCTGGACACCGGCGGCGTCGCCGAGCTGCTGCCGGAAAGTCTGCTCGGCCGCGCCGGTCTGCCGACGCTGCGCGCGGCGCTGGAGTTCGTGCATCGCCCGCCGGTGGGAACCCAGCTGGCTGAACTGGCGGCCGGACGCCACCCGGCGCAGCGTCGCCTGGCATTCGAGGAACTGCTGGCGCATCAGCTGTCGCTGATGGAGCTGCGAAGGCGACTGCGGCGTGACCAGGCCGCAGCGCTCACCGATCCGCTGGGCCTGACCGGCCGGTTGCTGGCCGCGCTGCCGTTCAGTCTGACCGGCGCGCAGCGGCGCGTGCTCGACGAGGTGGAGAGCGATCTGGGCGTTGCCATACCGATGGCGCGGCTGGTACAGGGCGACGTCGGCTGCGGCAAGACGGTGATCGCGGCGGCAGCGGCCGCGCGCGCCATCGGCAGCGGCGCGCAGGTCGCATTCATGGCGCCGACCGAACTGCTGGCCGAGCAGCACGCCCGCTCGCTGATGGCGTGGTTCGATGCGCTGGGCATCACGGTGAGCCTGCTCACCGGCTCTCAGCCCGCACGCGCACGCCGTAGCGCGCTGCAGGCCCTCGCCAGCGGCACCTCCCAGCTGTGTGTCGGCACGCATGCGTTATTCCAGGACGACGTTCGCTTCAGCAACCTTGGGCTGGCGATCATCGATGAGCAGCATCGTTTCGGCGTGCAGCAACGGCTGCAACTGGCCGCCAAGGGTAATGTCGCGGGCCGCCCGGGAGAGTACACGCCGCATCAGCTGATCATGAGCGCGACACCGATTCCACGCACTCTTGCCATGACGCTGTATGCGGATCTCGACGTGTCGATCGTCGATGAGCTGCCGCCGGGCCGCACCCCGGTACGCACGGTCGTGGTACCGGAAGAGAAACGCGCTGCGATCGTCGCGCGCATTGATGAGGCCTGTCGCGCCGGCCGGCAGGCCTATTGGGTATGCCCACTGATCGAGGAATCGGAGGAGCTCGCCGCCAGCGCCGCCGAGGAGACCGCGGCCGCGCTGGCCGAAGCGCTGCCGGCGCATCGCGTGGAACTGCTGCATGGACGCATGCCGTCCAGGCACAAGGACCGCATCATGCAGCTGTTTGCCGCCGGTACGGTGCAGCTGCTGGTGGCGACCACCGTCATCGAGGTCGGCGTCGACGTGGCCAATGCCAGCCTGATGGTGATCGAGAATGCGGAGCGCATGGGCCTGGCGCAGCTGCACCAGCTGCGCGGTCGCGTCGGCCGCGGGCAGCAGGACAGCAGCTGCGTGCTGCTGTATCGCTCACCGCTGTCCGAGATGGCGCGCGCGCGGCTGGCGGCGATCCGCGATACCAATGACGGCTTTCGCATCGCACGCCGTGACCTGGAACTGCGCGGGCCGGGTGAGTTGCTGGGACGGCGCCAGACTGGTCTGGCACAACTGCGGGTCGCGGACCTGGCGCGCGACGCCGATCTGCTGGATGAGGTGCGCGCTACGGCGAACCAGATGCTGCAGGCGATGCCGGAGCGAGTCGCCGCGTTACGAGCGCGCTGGATCGGTGAACAGGAGCAGTATGGCCGCGTCGGGTGATCAGCAGTTCGAACTGGCGCTGGTGCCCGAGCCGGCTGGAACGCCGCCGACGAGCCCGGCGGCTGAGTTGCCGCCAGCGCCGCCAGCAGCGCCGGCACCCGCGCCCGCAACCGCGCCCGCACCATCAGCCCCGGTGCCCGCGATCACACGACCGCCCGTGATGCCGGCCGCCACAGCTGCGGTCCGAAGTGCGATGCCGCGCTCAGGCGCCGCAGCCCCGCAGGCATGGGCCGCGGCAGGTGCGGCGGCCGGGGCCGCGCGCGCGGAAGCCGCGGCGCAGCGTATCGCTGCAACGCCGACGCGCACCGCCACGCCGGTGCTGCCGGTGCCTGCGCCTGCGTCGACCTCAGCCGCTGCGGTGACGTCGAGCAGCGAGCCGGCAGCGCAACCGGCGGTCGAAGTCCTGAAACCCGCGCCACTGTTCGCTCCGGCGATCGAGCCGGTACGCCTGTCGCGCTCGATGCGGCGGCTGCGCGATTTCGCGCAGCTGTTGCGCCTGGATCGGCCGATCGGCACCTGGCTGCTCGTGTGGCCGATGCTGTGGGCGCTGTGGATCGCCGCCGAAGGTCATCCGCAACGGCGACTGCTCGCGATTTTCATCGCCGGCGCGGTACTGATGCGCAGCGCCGGTTGCATCATCAATGACCTGGTGGACCGGAACATCGACCCACACGTCAAGCGCACCCGATCGCGTCCGTTGGCGACGCGTGCGATCTCACCGGCGGAGGCGCTGACGGTATTTGGCGTGCTGGTGGCCGCGGCGCTGCTGCTGGTGCTGCAGCTCAACGCATTCACCGTACGACTGGCATTTGCCGGCGCCGCGCTCACCATCACCTATCCGCTGCTGAAGCGTTTTTTCCCGCTGCCGCAGCTGTACCTGGGCTTGTGCTTCGGCTGGGCAGTGCCGATGGCGTTCGCCGCAACCCTGGGCACGGTGCCGCGCATCGGCTGGCTGATGCTGGTGGCCGCGATCCTTTGGGCCGGCGTCTACGACACCATGTACGCGATGGTCGATCGCGACGATGACCTGCGCATCGGCGTGCGCTCGACCGCCATCCTGTTCGCCGACCTGGATCGATTCATGATCGCCGCGATGCAGCTGATGATGCTGTTCTCGCTCCTGTTGATCGGTCGCACGCTGAAATTCGGCGACGGCTACAACGCCGGCCTGATCGCCGCGGCGTGCTGTTTTCTGTGGCAGCAATGGCTGATCCGCAATCGCGAGCCCGATGCTTGCTTCAGGGCTTTTCAGAACAACAACTACGTCGGCCTCGCGGTGTTCGCCGGCATACTGCTGCAATACAGTGCGCGTTAAATAGACCAGCCCTGACAAGCGCGGTGCTGCGATAACCGATTACTCAGCGGCCCGCCGTCCCTGGTCAGAAAGCCGGCACGCTGTTGTTGACCTCGCCGCTGAACAGAAACGGCAGCACATGGATCTGCTCTTTCTGCACCGCCTGCAGTTCGCCCGGGTCGAAGCCGAGCGCCTGGATGATCGTTGGCGCCACCTGTTGGTTGGTGACCGCGCTCCTGACCGTAGCGGGTTCCATGCCTGCAAACGACACCAGCAACGCGGTGTGTACGTCGTCCTCGTTGAAGCCGCCATGCTCGGCAATCTTGGGGCCGCCGGTAAAGATTACGCCGGTATTCACCTTGAGGATGATATCGGGGGTGCGCGGATCGCTGCCCGGCGAATTGAATTTATTCTGCAGCGAATGGCCGGCGAAGATTTCCTGGATTCCCAGCGCCTGTTGATTGCTCGGCATGCTGAGCGTCGCGACCACGCCCGGGGCAAGCGATGTGTCGGTGAGCCATATCAGTGAGCCGTCGTCTGAAATGTCGAATGCGTCCGCGGAGCCGATCGTGGCCGTGGGCTGGCCGCCACCGATGCCTCTGCGCTTCGTGATGTCGATCGGCGACTGTCCGTGTTTGGCGCTGATGATGATCAGCGTGGAATTGATCAGTCCTTCCTTGTTCAGTTCGCCGACGATCAACCCCAGTGACTGATCGACGAAATCGAGTTCGCCCGCCAGGCCCTGACTCGGGGCAGCCCGTACATCGCTATAGCCGCCGCCGATACCGCTGACCGGGTCGGTCGCCAGTTTTTCCCCGACACTGACAGACTGGAAGTTGGTACCGAACAAGGCCGGTACTCCCACCCTTTTGGAACGGTCATGGTTGTAGCCGTCGATCTGGTTGATCACGGCGATCACGTGCAGCGAGTCGTAGCATTTGATGTCGTCAAAGCTGTTGGTCCAGCCATCGTCGGGCGCCGTATCCGGGAACGGTACGGTTTCGCACCCCGGGATATCCGGCAGCGCCACCGGTATGGAATTGATCTCGGGACCGTAAAAGTCGTCCACGCCCTGGCCGCTCGGACCGTTGGTCCATTCGTACGAGGGATGCTTATCGGTCCACGCGGTGCGCCCGCCATGGGATTTGACCACTTCGAAGATCGTGTTCACGCGCAGGTACTGGTGCGGCATGATCGTCTTGCAGCCATTGCTCGGATCACGCACCAGGAATTTAGGGTTGATGCCGCCGCCGCCGTCGAGCCTGGTGAGGTCGATATCCACCGCTTCATCCCACGCGACATTGGTGCCGATCTTCCCGGGGCAACTGCCGCCCGGATTTCCCAGACCGTCGGTCAGCATCGGCGGCGATAGAACGCGGTTATAGGTATCGTCGTACCACAGGCCGGTAGTCACCGGTGAGCCTCCGGTCACCAGCGATGCCAGCCCGGGGAATGAATCCGAGGGAGTCGAGGTCGAATTGTTGGTGTAGGTGACACCATGGCGGCTGAGCGCCGCCAGCGTCGAGTCATGATGCGTCGCCACGAAGTTGGACAGGTCGAGTGCATGCAGTCCATCAACGCTGATCAGCAGCACATGCCTGACCTGGTGTCCGGTCTCGGCAATCTCATTATCCGCATGCACCGCCGCCGCTGCCGCAAGCAGGCCAATGCTGGCCACCATGGCCGCTGTAAGTCTCATCATGGAGGTCTCCCTCGAGCTTTTTTATGAAACTGCCAGGCGCTGCAATCAGCGCGCAGCCCCACGCTAGAGGTGCCGTGTTACAGCATTGAGAACTTTCGTTGAACATTGGCTTGCGCTGAACACGGGCGCAGCGGTGGCCAACAACCGGGCAAACGTCAACCTGCAGGCCGTTGCCAGGTTGACAGCGTGACTGGCGCCTACCAAGATCGGCTGGCGGTTTTCAGCACGGGTACACGCTATGGCAGACGGCAGCAACGGCAACGGCAATGCCATCGGTAGCAACACCGATATCGGCCTGGCGCCGCGCCATGACTGGTCGCTGGCGCAGGCGGAGGCGCTGTTCGCGCAGCCGTTCGCCGATCTGATCTACCACGCGCAGCGCGTGCACCGTGCCTGGCATCAGCCCAACACGGTACAGATGAGCACCCTGCTGTCGATCAAGACCGGCGGCTGCCCGGAGGATTGTGCCTACTGCCCGCAGAGCGTGCGCTATCACACCGGGGTCGACAGCGAAGCGCTGATGCCGTTGCCGCAGGTGCTGGAGCGGGCGCGTGCGGCGCGGGCCGCCGGCGCCACGCGCTTCTGCATGGGCGCGGCCTACCGCTCGCCCAAACGTCGTGACCTGGAACAGATTGCACTCATGGTGAGCGCGGTGCGCGAGCTGGGACTGGAGACCTGCGCCACGCTCGGCATGCTCAGCGGCGAGCAGGCGCAGCAGCTCAAGGAAGCCGGCCTCGACTACTACAATCACAACCTCGATAGCTCCGAGGAGTTCTATGGCCAGGTGATCTCGACCCGCAGCTACCAGGAACGGCTCGACACTCTGGCCGCGGTGCGCGATGCGGGCATGAACGTGTGCTGCGGCGGCATCGTCGGCATGGGTGAGAGCACCCGCGATCGCGCGCAGATGCTGGTGACACTGGCGAACCTGCCGCAGCATCCGGAGAGCGTGCCGATCAACCAGCTGGTGCGCGTGCCGGGCACGCCGCTGGCCGGGGCCGGGGACGTCGATCCGCTGGATTTTGTACGCACCATCGCCGCCGCACGCGTGATGATCCCCAAGGCGCACGTGCGGCTCTCGGCCGGGCGCAGCGGCATGAGCGACGAGATGCAGGCGCTGGCGTTCCTGGCCGGCGCCAATTCCATTTTCTATGGCGAGAAGCTGCTGACCACCGGCAATCCCGACGTCACCCACGACCGGGCGCTGCTGGCGCGGCTCGGGATGCGCGCCGAGGGCGCCGCGGCTGTGCCCGGTGCGGCTTGATCCGAAGCTGCTCGCACGCGAGCTGGCGGCATTCGAGGCGCAGAACACCGGCCGGCGCCGCCGGCTGGCGGAAGCATTTCCCGAACCGGGGGATCCCACCGCGGTACGGGTCGGCGGGCGCCTGCTGCGAAATTTCTGCAGCAACGACTACCTGGGCCTGAGCCATCACCCGGAGCTGATCCGCGCCGCCACCGATTGCATGAGCCGCTTTGGTTTCGGCGCCGGGGCGGCGCATCTGGTCAGCGGCCACTCGCTCGAGCACCACGCGCTCGAGCAGGAACTGGCGGCGTTCGTCGGCCGCGAGCGCGCACTGCTGTTCTCCAGCGGCTACATGGCGAACCTCGGCGTCATCGGCGCTCTTACCGACCGGCATGACACGGTGCTCGCCGACCGCCTGAATCATGCCTCGCTGCTCGATGCGGCGCGCCTGTCGGGTGCGCGGCTACGCCGCTTCGCGCATGGCAACGTGGCGCACGCCGGAGAGATGCTGCAGGCACCGCGCGTACAACCTGACAGCAGCGGGCCGCACAAGTCCAACGGTGGCAGCGGCGCCGCGACGCTGATCGTGACCGACGGCGTGTTCAGCATGGACGGCGACGTGGCGCGGTTGCCCGAACTGGCGGCGCTCGCGCAGCAGCATGACTGCGCGCTGATGGTCGATGACGCGCATGGCCTGGGGGTGCTTGGCAGAACCGGGCGCGGGACGCTCGAGCAAGCCGGCGTCGCCGCGAGCGCGGTGTCGATCCTGGTCGGCACGCTCGGCAAGGCGTTTGGCACCTTCGGCGCCTTTGTCGCCGCCGATGCCAACCTGATCGACTACCTGATACAGCGCGCGCGTACCTATATCTACACCACCGCGTTGCCGCCGGTGGTGGCTGCGGCCAGCCGCGCCGGACTGCGGCTGGCACAGCAGGAAGGCTGGCGGCGTGAACGGCTGCATAGCCTGACGCTGCGCTTTCGCGCCGCGGCAGCCGCCATGGGTGTGCCGCTCACCGCGTCGACCACGCCCATTCAGCCCGTAATCGTGGGCGGGGCGGCATGGACGCTGGCGCTGTCCGAGGCGCTGATGAACGCCGGATTCTGGGTTGCAGCGATCCGTCCGCCGACCGTGCCGGCCGGCACCTCGCGGCTGCGCATCACACTGTCGGCCATGCACCGCGAGCAGGATGTGGACGCGCTGGCCGAGACTTTGGGCGCACTGTGGCGCGAACGGGGTGCTGCATGAGCGCGGCGCCCGCGAGCGGCGCACTCTACACGGAGAGCAGTGGCAGCGGCGATACGGCCGCGCCTGTGGTGCTGCTGCACGGTTGGGGCATGAACCTGCGCGCGTTCGACGGCCTGCGCGCAGCGCTCGCACAGCATCATCAGGTGACGGCCATCGATCTGCCGGGACATGGCGCGAGCTCGTGGAGTGCCGGCAGCTCGCAGCAACAACAGCTGGCGGGCCTTGCGGCCGCAGTGCCGCGCGCCGCCGTGCTCGTGGGTTGGTCGCTCGGGGGGCAGCTGGCGCTGCAGCTGGCGGCCGAACCGGCGCTGGCGGTGCAACGCCTGGTGCTGATCGCGACCAGCCCGCTCTTCGTGCGCGCCGATGACTGGCCGCATGGCCTCAGCGGCGCGACCCTGCGGCAGTTCGGCGCGCAACTCGCGCACCACGCCGGGCAGACCATTGATGATTTCATCGAGCTGCAGCTGCGCGGCAGCGCCGACGCCACTGCGGTGCGTGCGACATTGAAGGACTCGCTGCGGCGGCATGGCAGCGCCGCGCCCGCTGCGCTGGCCGCGGGCCTTGAGATGCTCGAACATAACGATCTGCGCGCGCTGGCGCGGCGCATCGAGGTCCCGGCACTGGTGATCGCCGGACAATATGATCGCGTGACGCCGCCTGCGGCCGGGCAGGCGCTCTCGCAGCTGCTGCCGCAGGGACAGCTGCTGACGATCCGGCGCGCCGGGCATGCACCATTCCTGTCGCATCCAGGCGAGGTGAGTGCTGCGCTATTGGCATTCACGCACGAACACGCGCCGCGATGGCACAGCCCCGGCGTGCGTGCGACGCCATGAGCGATCCGGCCGCGATCAACCCGGCACCGGTTGGCTTCGCGCTCGACCGGCGGGCGCTGGCCCGCTCCTTCGATCGCGCCGCTGCCGGCTACGACGCTGCCGCGCAGCTGCAGCAGCGGGTGCGCGCCGAGCTGCTGGAACGGCTGCGGTTCTTTGCGCTGGCACCGCAGGCGATCCTCGATCTGGGTGCCGGCACCTGCCAGGGCTCGCTGGCGCTGCACCGCAGTTACCCGCGGGCCCGCATCGTCGCGCTGGATATCGCACCTGGCATGCTGAACGCATCACCCCGTCCGGGCTGGCCGCGACGACGTTTCGAGCGCGTGTGCGCCGACGCCTACGCGCTACCGTTGGCCGCTCGCAGCATCGATCTGGTCTACAGCAATCTGATGCTGCAGTGGTGCGACCGGCCCGATATCGTGTTGCGCGAGGTGGCACGCGTACTGAAACCGGCGGGAGTGTTCGTGTTCGCAAGCTTCGGTCCCGATACACTGCATGAGCTGCGCCAGGCCTGGGAGAGCGTCGACCATGGCGTCCACGTCAGCCAATTCCCCGACATGCCGCAACTTGGCGCGGCGCTGATGCATGCCGGACTGCAGGAGCCGGTGATGGATGTCGAGCGCCATCGGTTGCAGTACCCCGACGTGCACGCACTGATGCGCGAGTTGCAGTGCATCGGCGCTCGCAACGCGGCACGCGACCGCTCGCGCGGCCTGACCGGCCGCGCCCGGCTGCAGGGCATGGTCACAGCGTATGAAACACGGCGCACAGCGACCGGCCTGCCGGCCACGTTCGAGGTGATCTTCGGCGCGGCGTTTGGTGCCGCGTCCGGTGCCGATGCCGCATCCGCGGGCGAGCATCTGGTGCCGCTGACAGCGCTCAAGCGCAGGAGCCCATGAGCCAGGGCATTTTCATTGCCGGTACCGATACCGACGTCGGCAAGACGCGGGTAACGCTGGCGCTGCTGCGCTGCCTGCAGAGCCGCGGTATCAAGGCTACCGGGATGAAGCCGGTCGCCACGGGCACCCGTCCGGTCACAGCCGCGGAGTTGCCGATATTTGCCGGGTTCTGCGCTGTTGGCGACCTGATCAATGACGATGTCGTCGCGATCGCGGCATTATCCCCACCGGAGTGTGACCGTCTGGACGTCAATCCGTACTGCTTTGACTGGGGCGTATCGCCACACATCGCTGCGGGCCGGGCTGGCGTGCGGATCGAGCCGGAGCGGGTGGCGGCGGCCTACGAGCGCCTGGCCACACGCTGCGATGCGGTGGTGGTGGAAGGCACCGGCGGTTGGTTCGCGCCGATCGGCGAGTGCGGCACCATGGCCGATATCGCGCAGCGGCTGGCGCTGCCGGTGGTGCTGACGGTGGGATTGCGCCTGGGATGCCTGAACCATGCGCTGCTGTCGGCGCAGGCGATCGGGGTATCGAACCTGCGGCTTGCCGGGTGGATCGGCAGCGTGCTGAAGGCGGACATGCCGGCGCTGGATGAGAATCTCGCCGCGCTCGATGCGCTGCTGGGTGTGCCAAGACTGGCGCTGCTGCCGTACAGCGTGGCCACCGATGGCGACGCCGGTCATGTAAGTGCCGCGGTCGCAAGGCTGTTCGATCAGCCGGCGCGGCCGCATCGACGCACTTAAGTGCCTGACCTTGCGATGGAAAACAGCGCATCGTACGATGGCTCATTCACCGCTGACACCATCCGACGATAGGTCTGAACTTGGACCATGTGCTGACGATCCAGTTATCGCCGAATTGTTCGCTCACGCCGCGAGGCGCGACGCTGTTCTTCGCCAGCACCTGCCTGGTATCGTTTTCGATCGCGCTGGTCATGGCGCTCAAGGGACTGTGGCCGATCTTTCCGTTTGCAGGCGCGGAAATGCTGCTGCTAGGCTGGGCTTTGCGGGCCAGCCTGCGCCGCCGGCACTACTCCCAGACCATCACCGTATCCGACCAGCGGGTCGAGGTTGACACACGGTGGCGGGAACGGCGCGAGCAAGTCGTGTTCCCGCGGCATTGGGCGCAGGTTAAACTGCGGCGCGCTGATACGCACTTGCATCCCAGCCGCCTGACGATTGAGTCGCATGGCCGCTCGTACGAGGTCGGCAGTTTTCTGACAGAAGAGGAACGGCGGGCATTGGCCGCAAGGCTGATGCGTTCGGTAGGTCGTATCAATGAATCACCGCCCCTGGAAAAGTAAGCGCCAAGGTCTAACACCAGAATGATGAAAAAATTCCCGAGAGTTCTCATTGCGATGCCGGCTGTCGCAGCCCTGTTGCTGGCCGCCCCCGCCGCCCAGGCGGCCTGGACGCTGAACATGACACCGGGCATCAGCGAGATGTCGCGCGAGATTTATTCGCTGCACATGCTGATGTTCTGGTGGTGCGTCGGCATTGCGATCGTGGTGTTCGGTTTCATGATCTACTCGATGGTGCGCTTTCGTAAATCGAAAGGCGCGGTCGCCGACCAGCACTTCCTGCACAGCAACAAGATCGAGATCATCTGGACGCTGGTGCCGGTACTGATCCTGATCAGCATGGCGGTGCCGGCGGCACGGGTACTGGTGCAGACCGAGGATCCGGTGGCTACCGACCTGACCATCCGGGTCACCGGCTATCAGTGGAAGTGGGCCTACGAATACGCCGATACCGGCGTCACCATCCTGTCGACGCTGGCGCGCGACAGCAATCGCGCCCGCCAGCTCGGCTCCGGCGTCGATCCGTTCTCGGTGCCGAACTACCTGCTCGAGGTGGATCATCCGCTGGTGGTTCCGGCCGGCGTCAAGGTGCGGGTGCTGATCACGGCCAACGACGTCATTCATTCCTGGTGGGTGCCGGCGCTCGCAATCAAGAAGGACGCGATTCCAGGCTTCATCAACGAGGCGTGGTTCGATATCGACGCCGACAAGACCGGCACCTACCGCGGCCAATGTGCGGAACTTTGCGGCCGCGACCACGGCTTCATGCCGATCGTGCTCGAGGTCAAGAGCAAGGCGGATTTCGATGCCTGGCTCAAGGACCAGGAGGCCGCGCTCAAGCTGCCGCCCGCAAGCCCCGCGGCCAATCCCGCGCCCGCGCCCGGGCCAACTGCCAGCAGCCAGGCGCCGACTTCCGCCGCGCAGCCCAGCGCCGGTTGAACCGCAGCGCCCGACCGTCAAGTAGCAAAATCCTCAAGCCGGAGAGATCAGTTTAATGGCCTACACCGAACACAGCGCCGCCGCGCACGAACACCACGATCACAAGCCGCACGGCTTCTGGAATCGCTGGCTGACCACGACCAATCACAAGGACATCGGCACGCTGTACCTGGTGTTCAGCTGCATCATGTTCTTCATCGGCGGCTCGTTCGCGATGCTGATCCGCCTGGAGCTGTTCAAGCCCGGCTTGCAGTTCCTGGATCCGGCGCTGTTCAACACCATGACCACCATGCATGCGCTGGTGATGATCTTCGGCGCGGTGATGCCGGCGTTCGTGGGACTGGCGAACTGGATGATACCGATGCAGATCGGCGCCCCCGATATGGCGCTGCCGCGCATGAACAATTTCAGCTTCTGGATCCTGCCGTTCGCCTTCACGCTGCTGCTATCCACGCTGCTGGTGCCTGGCGGCGGCCCGGCGGGCGGCTGGACCATGTATCCGCCGCTGACGCTGCAGACCGGCAGTGCCCTGCCGCTGATGATCTTCGCAATTCACCTGATGGGCGCCTCCTCGATCCTGGGCGCGATCAACGTCATCGTGACCATCATGAACATGCGCGCACCCGGCATGACGCTGCTGCGCATGCCGCTGTTCGTCTGGACCTGGCTGATCACCGCCTACCTGCTGATCGCCGCGATGCCGGTGCTTGCGGGTGCGGTCACCATGCTGCTGACCGACCACTTCTTCGGTACCAGCTTCTTCAATGCCGCCGGCGGCGGCGACCCGGTGATGTTCCAGCATATCTTCTGGTTCTTCGGCCATCCCGAGGTCTACATCATGATCCTGCCGGCCTTCGGCATCATCTCTGAGATCATCCCGACCTTCTCGGGTAAGCCGCTGTTCGGCTACGACGCCATGGTGTATGCCACCGCGTCGATCGCGTTCCTGTCGTTCATCGTCTGGGCGCACCACATGTTCACGGTCGGCATGCCGCTGTCGAGCGAGCTGTTCTTCATGCTCTCCACCATGCTGATCTCGATCCCGACCGGCGTGAAGGTATTCAACTGGTCCACCACCATGTGGCGCGGCTCGGTGAGCTTCGAGCCACCGATGCTGTGGGCGCTGGCGTTCCTGTTCCTGTTCTCGATCGGCGGCTTTTCCGGCCTGATGCTCGCGATCGCGCCGGCCGATTTCCAGTACCAGGACACGTACTTCGTGGTGGCGCATTTCCATTACGTGCTGGTGACCGGTGCGATCTTCGCCATCATGGGCGCGGTGTATTACTGGCTGCCGAAATGGACCGGCCACATGTACAGCATGACGCTCGCCAAATGGCATTTCTGGCTGTCGGCCATCTTCGTCAACGTGCTGTTCTTTCCGCAGCACTTCCTGGGCCTGGCCGGCATGCCGCGCCGCGTTCCGGACTACGCCACCCAGTTCACCGACTGGAACATGGTGTCCTCGATCGGCGGCTTCGGCTTCGGCCTGTCGCAGTTCCTGTTCCCGTACCTGATCTGGAAGTGCGCCCACGGCTACGGCGCGAAGGCCACCAGCAAGGTATGGGACACGCCGATCGGGCTGGAGTGGCAGCTGCCCTCACCGGCGCCCTACCACAGCTGGGTCGAGGCGCCGAGCATGGAAACGCTCGATCACGGCGTGCCGCCGCATGGCGCCGGCCTTGATCATCAACATCGATAGAGTGCCGGCCCGGCAGGTCGCATGAGTGCACAGGCGAGACTAGCGATGGATCCGGCGCAACGACGGCGAGTGCGGCGCAATGCACTGCTGCTGGGCCTGCTGGCACTGGCGGTGTACGCCACATTCATCGTCCATGCGGTAGTGCGCGGGCTGAAATGAGCAACCCCGACAACACGCCCGGCAGGCACCGCGGGCTGGTGTTCAAGCTGTCGATGTTCGTCGCCGGCAGCTTCGCCTTCGGTTTTGCGCTGGTGCCGCTGTACGACGTGCTGTGCTCGATCACCGGCCTGGGCAATCAGAAGAGCCTGACGCGCGCCTACGCCCAGGGCAACGATGCGATCGACCAGCATCGGGTCGTCACCATCGATTTCATTGCCAATCTGCCCAGCATCGGCAATTGGGAATTTCGTCCCATCACAAAATCCCTCGAGGTGCATCCGGGCCAGCTGTACGAAGCGGATTTCTTTGCCCATAACCTGACCGGGCATGACACCACTGCGCAGGCGGTGCCGGATATCGTGCCCTCGAAGATCGCCGCCTGGTTTCACAAGACCGAATGCTTCTGCTTCACGCCGCAGTCCTTCAAACGCGACGAGCAGCGGGTAATGCCGGTGCGCTTCTTCGTCGACCCCGACCTGCCAGGCTATATAGAGCACCTGACCCTGGCCTATACGTTCTACGACGTCCCCGTTCGCAGCGGCAACCCCGGTTGAGGCCGCGAGTATCACCACAGGATAGAGACTGATGTCAGACACGCACGCGCACGCCAGTTCCACCAAGTACTACCTGCCGCACAACAGCCCGTGGCCGATCCTGGGCTCGGTAGCACTGTTCTGCCTGATGATGGGCGGTGCGTTCTATCTCAATGAATGGGCCGGCGGCTGGGTCCTGATCCCGGGCGCGGCGCTGCTCGCGACCATGTTCTTCTGCTGGTTCGGCACCGTCATCGGCGAGAACCAGCACGGCCTGTTGAACAACGCGCAGGTCGACCGCTCGTTCCGCATGGGAATGATCTGGTTCATCTTCTCGGAGGTGATGTTCTTCGCGGCCTTCTTCGGAGCCCTGTTCTACGCACGCGACCTGGCCGTGCCCTGGCTCGGCGGCGAAGGTGTCAAGCTGGTGAACAAGCTGGTGTTGTGGAAGAACTTCAATCCCACCTGGCCGACCAATGGCCCGGCGCATATCGGCGGCCGCGCCGACGGCACCTTCGAGGTGATTCCGGCTTTCAGCCTGCCTGCGGTCAATACCCTGATCCTGTTGTCGAGCGGCGTGACCGTCACGCTGGCGCACCACGCACTCAGATCCAGTCACCGCACGGCGCTGAAGTTCTGGCTGGCATTGACCTTCCTGCTGGGATTCACCTTCGTCGGCCTGCAGGCACACGAGTACGGCGAGGCCTACCGGGAACTGGGATTGCGGCTCTCGACCGGCATCTACGGCTCGACGTTCTTCATGCTGACCGGGTTCCATGGCCTGCACGTGACCATCGGCGCGATCATGCTGATGGTGATCTGGTTCCGGGTGCTGCGCGGACACTTCACGCCCAAACATCACTTCGCTTTCGAAGCGGTGGCCTGGTATTGGCATTTCGTGGACGTGGTGTGGTTGGGGTTGTTCATTTTCGTCTACTGGCTGTAAGCACACGCGCCTGCGCGTGGGCGCGCAGTTCGCGCGCCAGGGTTAACCTTGTAGTTCTTGACAGCCGGCCGGTTACTGCGCCGGCGCGTTGTACGTTTGTGCGCCGACACACCCATCGGCCCGTGCCGGCACACGTGACCGTATCTCTTACTTCAGGGTAGAGTCGCGATTCCGGCACGCGCCGCGGCGGCTTCGCGCTGCTAGTGCCTGGGTGGATCGGCCTCGCAAAGGAATCGGCAATGACCAGTTTCCATCGTGCCGCTTCGGTCCAGGAACATCGGATCACCGCGCTCGTGGCTTTGGGTTTGCTGTGCGCCGCGTGTTCCAAGCCCCCGCCGCCCGCGCCGCACCCGGTGGAGGTGGCGACCGTCACCGTGCACCCGCAAGCGACCAGCTTTCCCGAGGACTTCGTGGCCGAGACCGAAGCCATCAACGCGGTCGAGATCCGGCCGCGCGTCGGTGGCGAACTGGTAAAGCGGGTGCCGAACGAAGGCGAGCGAGTGAAGGCCGGCGAGCTGCTGTTCGTGATCGACCGGGAGCCCTACATCGCGGCCCTCGCCCAGGCGAAAGCCGGCCTGGCACAAAGCGAGGCGGCGCTGGTGCAGTCGCAGCGCGATCTGGAGCGCGCCGAATCGCTGCAGAAACTGGATGCCGTCAGCCAGCAGGAACTCGATGCGGCGGTAGCCAGGAACAAGGCCAACCTGGCCTCGATCGAAGCCGGCAAGGGCGCGGTCAGGGCGGCCGAGCTCAATCTCGGCTTCACCACCATCGTAAGTCCGATTGACGGTGTCGTGGGCCGCGCCCAACTGCGCCTGGGAGGCATGGTCACCGCCAACAGCACGCTGCTGACCACGGTCTACGAAACCGATCGCATGTACGTGAACTTCAGCATCAGCGAGCGGCGCATGCTGACATTGCAGCGCGACCTGGGGCGCGCGCCGAACCAGGACGTGACCACGCCGCCGCCATTTCGACTGTTTCTGGCCGACGGCTCGCTCTATCCGCTCATTCCCAAGCTCAACTTCATCGACCCGGCGGTCGACGCGCGCACCGGCACGCTGGCGATAAGGCTCGAGGTGGACAACCCGCAGCACCTGCTGCACGCCGGTCAGTTCGCGCGCGTGCAGGTGTCGCAGCAGCAGGATCCCAATGCGATCGTGTTGCCGCAACGCGCGATCCTGGATCAGCAGGGACAGAACTACGTCTGGATCGTGGACGCCGAAGGCAAGGCGCAGCAGCGTGAGGTGCATATGGGCCTGCGTGTCGGCGGCGACTGGCAGGTGCAGCAGGGCCTCAAGGCCGGCGAGGTGGTGATCGTCGATGGCGTGCAGCGCCTGAAGCCCGGCACGCCGGTCAAGGCCACACCGCTGGTGATACCTGCGCCGCTGGCGGCGCCGACGACGCCGGCAGGGCCGGCAGTTCCCCAGGCTTCCACCAGCAATGGGCGAGCGACAGCGGGAGATGAGGTCCGGAGCCGGGCATGATCGATTTCTTCATCGACCGGCCGATCTTCTCGACCGTGCTGGCGATCATCATCACGATCTCCGGCGCGGTATCGCTGGCAGCGCTGCCGATCGCACGCTACCCGCAGATCACGCCGCCCACGATCATCGTCTCCACCGTTTTCCCGGGCGCCGACGCGGCCACCATCGAACAGTCGGTCGCCGCTCCGATCGAGGAGCAGGTCAACGGCGTGCCGCACATGATCTACATGGATTCCAAGAGCGCCAACGACGGCAGCTATACGCTGACGGTCACGTTCGCCGTCGGCACCGATCAGGATATCGCCGCCGTGGACGTGCAGAACCAGGTGGCGATCGCCGAGCGCCAGTTGCCGCAGCAGGTGCTGCAGCAGGGCGTTGTCGTGGCCAAGCGCCAGCCACAGATCCTGCTGGCGGTGGCGATCGGCTCCGATAATCCGCGCTACGACTACCTGTACCTGTCGAATTTCGCCACGCTGCACGTATTCGACGCCCTGGCGCGCGTGCGCGGGGTCGGCCAGGTGGTGGTATTCGGCGCGCGCGACTACGGCATGAGGATCTGGCTCGATCCCGGAAAGATGGCGCGCCTCGGCGTCACCACCGACGACATCAGCACGATACTGAACGAACAGAACGTGGTCGCGCCTGCCGGCACGCTCGGGGCCGAACCTGCGCCGCCGGGGCAACAGATGCAGTATGTCGCCTCGGTGAAGGGGCGGCTGACCACGCCGGAGGAATACGGCGCGATCGTGGTGCGCACCGGCAGCGACGGCGCCATCGTGCAACTCAAGGACATTGCGCGCATCGAACTCGCCGCCACCGACTACTCACGCTCCTCGCGGCTCGACGGCGTGCCGACCGCGATCATCGGCGTCTATCAGTTACCCGACGCCAATGCGCTCGATGTGGCGCGCGGCGTGCGAGCGGTCATGGACCAGCTGGCCCCGACCTTCCCGCAGGGCATTCATTACTCGATCCCGTTCGACACCACACTGTTCGTCGCCGAGTCGGTGCACGAAGTGGTCAAGACACTGATGGAAGCGGGCCTGCTGGTGCTGCTGGTGGTGTTCATCTTCCTGGAGAGCTGGCGCGCGACCTTGATCCCGATGCTGGCGGTACCGGTGTCGCTGGTGGGCGCATTCAGCGCATTCGCGGCCCTGGGTTTCTCGCTCAACACGCTGACACTGTTCGCGCTGGTGCTGGCGATCGGCCTGGTGGTGGATGACGCCATCGTCGTGGTCGAAGCGGTCACCCAGATCATGGACAATCGCAAGCTGTCACCGCCCGAAGCTACCAAGGCCGCGATGCGCGAGGTCACAGCACCGGTGCTGGCGATCGCGCTGGTGCTGATCTCGGTGTTCGTGCCGGTATCGTTCCTCGGCGGGCTCACGGGACAGTTCTATCGCCAGTTCGCCCTCACGCTGGCGGTGTCGGTCGGCATCTCATGCATCGTCGCTCTGACGCTGACCCCGGCGCTGTGCGCGCTGCTGCTCAAGCCCACTGCCGAGTCGCATTTCCCGGGCCTGCTGGGACGCGCTTTCGGCGCCTTCAACCGCGGCTTTCGCAGCACCACGGCCCGCTACACCAGCACGGTGCGCAGCGCCATCCGTCGCACCGCACTGTCGATGGTGGTGTTCGTGGTGCTGACCGTGGCCGCACTGTGGCTGGTATGGAGCCGACCCACCGGTTTCATGCCGGATGAAGATCAGGGCTACCTGATCGGACTGGTGTCACTGCCGCTCGGAGCGTCGATGCAGCGTACCGAGGCGGTCACTACCGCGTTCGCCAAGCAGATGCTGGCGCAGCCGGAAGTTGAAAACGTGTTTGCCATCACCGGTCTGAACCTGCTGACCGGTACTAACTCCTCGTATGCGGCCACGGTGTTCATGATCCTCAAGCCCTGGGCGCAGCGCCGCGGCGCGGCCCACGGCGCCGCGGCGGTAGCGGCGCGCGCCAACCGCATCGGCGGCGCCATCAAGGAGGCCACCGTGCTGGCGCTCAATCCGCCGCCGATTCCCGGTATCGGCACCGCCGGCGGTTTCGAATTCATCCTCGAGGACCGCGGCGGCGGCGACATCGACCGGTTTGCCGGGGTGCTCGGCGATTTCGTCGGCCAGGCGAATCATGAGCCGGCCCTGACGCGGGTGTTCACGCAGTTCAGCACCAAGACCCCGCAGATCGAGTACGTGTTGGACCGCGAGCGCGCCAAGACACTCGGTGTGACGATCTCCAGCATCTTCTCCGCGCTGCAGACGTTCCTGGGCGGCACCTACATCAACGACTTCAACATGTTCGGCCGCACCTACAAAGTCACCGCCGAGGCCGACGCCGGCGCGCGCAATCTGCCCGACTCGGTCGATGGGCTGTATGTCCGAACCGCGCAGAACGACATGGTGCCACTGTCGACCCTGGTGACGATCAAACCCAAGACCGGGCCGGAATACATCGAGCGCTACAACGTGTTTCGCGCCGTGACCATCAACGGCTCACCGGCCAGCGGCTACAGCTCCGGCCAGGCGACTCTGGCGATGGAACATCTTGGCCAGAACCTTCCCGACGGCTATGGCTACGATTGGACCGGCACCACCTACCAGGAGAAGCTCTCGGGCGGACAGAGCGGCGCGATCTTCGGCATGGCGATCGTGTTCGTGTTCCTGGTGCTGGCGGCACTATACGAAAGCTGGGCGGTGCCGTTCGCGGTGCTGCTCGGCATCCCGTTCGCGATGCTCGGCGCCTATGGCGGCCTGACGCTGCGCGGCATGGCGAACGACATCTACGCGCAGATTGGCCTGGTGATGCTGATCGGCCTGGCGGCCAAGAATGCGATCCTCATCGTTGAGTTTGCCAAACTCGAATACGAGCGCGGCAAACCACTGGTGGAATCGGCCATCGAGGGCGCGCGATTGCGGCTGCGGCCGATCCTGATGACCTCATTCGCGTTCATCCTGGGTTCCATGCCGCTGGCGATCGCCACCGGCGCGGGTGCCTCCGCGCGTCAGGTGCTGGGTACGGCGGTGGTATTCGGCATGAGCGCCGCGACGCTGGTGGGGATTTTTCTGATTCCAGTGTTCTACGTACTGATGCAGAGCGTGTCCGAGCGGCTGCGCGGCATTGCGCCGCGCGACACGTCGACGCCCACATCGCCACCCCCGGCATCGTCTCCAACATCGTCGGCCACGCCGCCATGACAGCGGCGCCGCGGGGCCGTGACCGTGCGATGGTCAGTGCGATCACAGTCGCGATCGCAGCCGCTTCGGGCCTGCTGCTCGCCGGCTGCAAGCTGGGTCCGGACTATCGGCGGCCGGACACCAGGGCTCCGGCGGATTACCGCTTCGCCAGCAGCGCCGACGCCGCCTCGCTGGCCGACGAGGGCTGGTGGCAGGTCTACCAGGATCCGCGCCTGCAGCAGCTGATCCGCGAGGCGCTGGCCAACAACCTCGATGTTGGCATTGCCGCCGCGCGCGTCGATCAGGCGCGCGCCATCCTGGGCGCGACGCGCCTGCAGCAGCTGCCGCAGCTGTCGGTATCGGCGGGCGCCGAACGCGCCAGGACTTCGCAATTCGAAACGCTGCCCGGCATACCGCGGATCAGCAATGTATTCGAGCTGGAAGGCAGTCTGTCGTATGAGGTCGATTTCTGGGGCAAATACCGACGCGCGACCGAAGCGGCGCGCGCCCAGCTGCTGCAATCGGATTTCGCCCGACAGGACGTGATCGCGGGACTGGTGGCCGGCGTGGCCACTGATTACTTCACGCTGCAGGCACTCGACGAGCAGCTGCGGATTACCGATCGCACCATCGCCACGCGCCAGAAGTTCGTCGATCTCACCAGCGCGCAGCACGATCGCGGCACCGTGTCGGAACTGGATGTCGCTACAGCCGTGGGGCAACTGGCGATAGCAAAGGCCAATCTGCCCGAGCTGCGACGCCAGATCGGGCTGGCAGAGGACCAGCTCAGTGTGCTGCTCGGGCACAACCCGGATGCCGTCCTGCGTACGCCGTTGCCGACGCTGGATGCAACCACCGGCGCAGGCGCAGCGCCGGTGCCTGCGGCCGGCCTGCCTTCCAGCTTACTTGCGCGCCGACCCGATCTGCGCGAAGCCGAAGAGAATCTGGTGGCCGCAAATGCCCAGGTGGGAGTTGCCAAGGCGAATCTGTTCCCCACCATCGCGCTCACCGGCACCGGCGGTGTCGCCAGCACCGCGCTTTCCAGCCTGTTCACCGGCCCGGCGCGGCTGTGGTCGTTTGGCGGCAGCGCGCTGCAGCCGCTGCTGGATTCGCAACGCAGTCTCTACCAGCTCGAGCTGGCCGATGCGCAGAAGCGCCAGGCGCTGTTGCAATATCAGAAGAGCGTGCAGAGCGCCTTCCAGGAGGTCTCGGATGCACTGATTGCCCGAGCCCAGTATGCCGAGGTGCAGACCCAGGAACAGACCTGGGTCACGGCCCAGCGCACCGCCGACGACATCGCGCTGGCGCGTTACCGTGTCGGCTACGCGTCGTATTTCAACGTCATCGACAGCGACCGCGACCTGTTCAGTGCCGAGTTGTCGCTCTCGGCCGCGCGCCTGAACACGCAGCTTTCGGTGGTGCAGCTGTACCGCGCGCTCGGCGGCGGCTGGCAGACCGAGCGGGCGACGACTGCAAATGCGCCCGTGCGCTAGCGATGCAGATACATCCGACTGCGCTGATCGACCATGGTGCCCGGATCGGTGCCGGCTGCGTAATCCACGCGCACGCAGTGATTACGCGGCACTGCGAACTCGGCGAAGCGGTAGTAGTTCATCCATTCGCCGTGCTCGGCGGCGACCCGCAGGACCTGAGCTTCGACGCAGCGACGCAGTCGGGCGTGCGCATCGGGGCGCGCACCATCATCCGGGAACACGTCACGATCAGTCGCGCCACCAAGGCCGGCGCGTCCACTGAGGTTGGTCCGGATTGCTTTCTGATGGCCGCATGCCATGTGGCGCACGATTGCCGCATCGGCAGCCGCGTGGTGATCGCCAACGCGGTGCTGCTGGCCGGGCACGTGCAGATCGGGGATCGCGCCTTTCTGGGCGGCGGAGCCGTGATCCACCAGTTCTGCCGCATCGGTGAGGGGGTCATGATCGGCGGCGGCGCGCGCATCTCGCTCGACATCGCACCTTTTTGCATGGCGACGGAACGCAATGCCGTGATCGGCCTGAACGTCGTGGGCCTGCGGCGACGCGGTCTTACGCCGGCGGTAATGAACGAAATCAAGCGCGCCTTCCGCGCGCTTGCCGCCCCGGTGGGCAACCTGCGCGAGATCGCGGCATCAACCCTGCAGCAGGGCACGTTCATCAGCGCCGAGGCGCGCAGCCTGCTGGAGTTCTTCCAGGGCGGGCGGCGTGGTTTTGCACGTCCGCGCCAGGACAGCGCGAACGAGGCTGCGGATGGCGAGCAGTAACCGAACAGAAGCAGGGATAGAGTTGCGAACCATCGGCCTCATCGGCGGCATGAGCTGGGAATCCACGCTGCCGTACTACCGTCAGATCAATCAGAGCGTCAGGCAGCGACTGGGCGGACTGCATTCCGCGAGACTGGTGCTCTACAGCGTCGACTTTCACGATGTGGAACGGCTGCAACAGGCGCAAGACTGGCAGGCGGCCGGCGCGCTGCTGGCGCACTGTGCACGCACGCTCGAGACCGCGGGTGCGGATTTTCTGGTCCTGTGCACCAACACCATGCACAGGGTCGCTCCCGCGATCGAGGCCGCGGTCCGGGTTCCGCTGCTTCACATCGCCGACGCAACTGCCGCGGAAATAAAGCAGGCTGGTTTCTCGACCGTGGGCCTGCTCGGCACCCGCTTCACCATGGAACAGGATTTCTACCAGGGCCGGCTGCGCGAGCGCCACGCCCTGCAGGTGCTGGTACCCAGCCTGCAGGATCGTGAAATCATTCATCGCATCATCTACGACGAACTATGCCTGGGCAGGATCATTGACGGATCGCGATCCGAGTACAGGAGGATCATGGCCGAGCTGGTGCTTCAGGGCGCACAAGCCATCATCCTGGGCTGTACGGAAATCTCGCTTCTGGTGGGCCCGCAGGACTCGGCGGTGCCGTTGTTCGACACCACCGACATCCACGCCCGCCACGCCGCGCACTGGGCGCTTGCGGCAAGCTAACGCCCGCTCGCGAGCGATTGCAGCAGTCCGCTGGCCGCCTGCTCGGACAGATCGAAAACGCGCTCGAAGTCCGCCAGCTCGCCATAGTAGGGATCGGGAACTTCGCGCAGGCCCAGCTGCGGCGCGTAGTCGAGCAACAGCTGCACGCGATGACGCTGCCGGGGAGGGGCGAGCGCCAGCGCCGCTTTCCGGTTCTGCAGGTCCATCACCAGGATGCGGTCGAAGCGATCGAAGTCATGCACCTCCAGCACGCGCGCACGCTGCGCCGACATGTCGATGCCGCGCGCGCGTGCCACCCGCTGCGCGCGCTCGTCGGGCGCACGACCGGCGTGATAGCCGTGGGTACCGGCCGAATCGGCTTCCACCGCCAGATCGGGCCAGGAGGTTTGCGCCAGTGACCGGAACACCGCCTCGGCCGTCGGCGAGCGGCAGATATTGCCCATGCAGACGAACAATATGCGTGCCGGCGCGCGGTCGCTGCGCTCTGCATTGCCTGGATTGTCATCGCTGGCTGACAAGCATTCGTTTTCCATCGCAGGCGATGCGGCCGGCGATTCGCCATTAGAATGTAGCATTGCGGGATGGGAACTCACCTAAGTGACTGCGTTTTTGCGCCGCTTTGCGCTGGCTCCGACCGATCTGCTGCGCGACGCAACCTATCGGCGACTGTGGACCTCCATTTTCATCTCCTCGTTCGGCGGACAGGTGACGCTGCTGGCGTTGCCGCTGACGGCGGCGGTGCTGCTGCGCGCTTCCCCGACTCAGATGGGTTTCCTCACCGCGATGGAGACTGCGCCGTTCATTTTCTTCTCGCTGCCAGCCGGCGTATGGCTCGACCGGGTACGCAAGTTACCGGTATACGTGGTGGGCGAAATCAGCGTCGCTCTTACCGTAGCGTCGGTACCAATCGCCTGGTGGCTCGGCGCCTTGTCCATGACCTGGCTGTATGTGGTCGGGTTCGTGATCGGAGCGGTGAACACCAGCGCCGGCAGCGCGGCGCAGGTGGTGTTGACCCAGATCGTGCCGCGCGCGCGGCTGGTGGAAGCGCATGCCAAGAACGCGCTGGCGCAGTCGACCGCCGAGGTGTCCGGACCGGGAGCGGCGGGCGCGCTGATCAAGCTCACCGGCGCGCCGCTGGCGCTGCTGGCCGATGCCCTGCTGCTGCTGGTGTCGGCATCAATACTGCGCGGGGTGCCGGTGAAGGAGACCCCAAGCGCGGTCAACTCGGCGTTCTGGCCGGCGATGCGCGAAGGGCTGTATTTCGTGCGCGGCCACAAACTGCTGATCACGATGGCGAGCTGCGTCGGCAGCTGGCAGCTGTGCAGCCAGGCCGCCACGGTAGTGCAGATCCTGTTCGCCACGCGGCTGCTGGGCCTGTCGGAGCGTGAAGTCGGCCTGAGCTATGTGGCTTTAGGGCTTGGTACCATTGCGGCCAGCGCCGTCGGTCATCGTCTCGCGCGTCGCTTCGGGCCCGGTCCGGTCCTCGTGTCCGGATTCGGAATCTGCGGTGCCGGCTGGCTGCTGCTCGCGCTTGCGCCGCTCAATACCTATGGCGTCGCCGCGTTTCCGCTGATGCTGCTGATGTACGGCTTCGGAGCGGTGTTTATCTTCATCAACTTCCTGGCGTTACGGCAATCGGTCACCCCGGCCCGGATGCTGGGTCGCATGACCAGCACCATGCGCTGGCTGATCCTGCTGCCGGCCGGGCCGGGCGCTTTGTGGGGTGGCTGGCTGGGCCAGCACTACGGCCTGCGCGCCACGCTCGGGTTTTCCGGCAGCGCCGCCCTGTTGCTGGCGTTCATCGCCTGGCGCTTGCCGGTGATTCGCAGCGTCAAGACGCTGCCGACGTTCAAGGCGGAAGCGGTCGCGCCTTTTTCCTCAGGTCGCGAGCGCTGACCCGGCAAGAGGACGGCCGCGGCTGAGGTTTGGGGTACCATACCGACATCAAATCACGCGCGGCGGCGCCTGCCAGGGCGGCATCAGCTGCCGCCCGTCGGCCCTTACCGCCCCATGAACTCTAGCAACGGGAGAGCGATCAGTGCTTTCGGATATTGAAATTGCCCAGCGAGCCAAGCTTGAGCCGATCACGGTAATCGCCGAGAAGCTCGGCATTCCGCTGGCGAGCCTGGAGAACTTCGGCCGCTACAAGGCCAAGGTCGGCTTTGAGTATCTCGACAGCCTGAAATCGCGGCCCGATGGCAAATTGATCCTGGTCACCGCCATCAGCCCGACGCCGGCTGGCGAGGGCAAGACCACCACTACCATCGGTCTCGGCGATGCCTTGAACCGCATCGGCAAGAAAACCGTGATCTGCCTGCGCGAGCCGAGTCTCGGGCCGGTGTTCGGCATGAAGGGTGGCGCTACCGGCGGCGGTCACGCCCAGGTGGTGCCGATGGAAGACATCAACCTGCACTTCACCGGCGACTTCAGCGCCATCGCGCTCGCCAACAATCTGCTCGCAGCATTGATCGACAACCACATCCATCACGGCAACGAGCTCGATTTCGACATACGCCGCATCACCTGGCAGCGCGTCGTGGACATGAACGACCGCGCGCTGCGCGACATCACCATCGCTCTGGGTGGTCCGGGTAACGGCTATCCACGCCAGGACAGTTTCACCATCGTCGTTGCATCGGAAGTCATGGCGATCCTGTGCCTGGCTACCAGCATCGCCGATCTCAAAAACCGGCTGGGAAATATCGTCGTCGGCTACACCCGGCACTTCAAACCGATCCACGCCCGCGATCTTGCGGCGCATGGCGCCATGACCGTGCTGCTGAAGGAGGCGCTGAAGCCAAATCTGGTTCAGACCCTGGAGAACAACCCGGCTTTCGTGCACGGCGGTCCATTCGCCAACATCGCGCACGGCTGCAATTCGGTGCTGGCCACGCGTACGGCGCTCAAGCTGGCCGACTACGTGGTCACCGAGGCGGGCTTCGGCGCCGATCTTGGCGCCGAAAAGTTCATCGACATCAAATGCCGCAAAGCCGGGCTGCGACCGGCCGCGGCCGTGATCGTCGCCACGCTGCGGGCACTGAAGTACCACGGCGGCAGCCATCTGCGCGACGTGAACAAGGAAAACCTTCCGGTACTGGAAAAAGGCCTCGCCAACCTGGAACGCCACGTCGCCAACGTGCGCAACCACTACGGACTGCCATGCGTCGTTGCCATCAATCACTTCAGCTTCGATACCGAGGCGGAGATCGCATTGCTGAAATCGAAGATGGCGCAGCACGGCGCACCGGTGATCCTGGCGCGCCACTGGGCCGACGGTTCGGCGGGCGCGACCGAGCTGGCACAGGCGGTGGTCGGCATCGCCGACAAGCGTGAATCGACCATGACGTTCGTGTACGAGGAATCACTGCCGCTGTGGGAAAAGATGAAGGCCATCGCGACCAAGATCTATGGCGCCGCCGACATCAGTGCCGACCGCAAGGTTCGCGAGCAGATCAAACAGCTGCAGGATGCGGGCTACGGCCACTTCCCGGTGTGCGTCGCGAAGACCCAGTACTCGTTCTCGACCGATCCGACGGTGCTGGGCGCGCCATCGGGCCACACCGTGAACGTACGCGAGGTAAAGCTCGCCGCCGGGGCCGAGTTCATCGTCATGATCTGCGGCGATATCATGACGATGCCGGGGCTGCCCAAGGTACCTTCAGCGGCCAGGATCGACATCGACGACAGCGGCACGATCATCGGGCTGTCGTGAGAGCGCGCGCCTATCGGCGCTAGGACTTGGCCAGCCGCCGCTTGCGTACGGCGAAGAATAGCTGTCGATGCTCGCCGGAGCGCGTGATCCGCGCCTGACCTAGGCCGACCAGCACATACAGGATGGTCAGTGCCATCAGGCTGGTTGGAACATGCTTGGTGCGGCGTGCCGCAGCGACCACATCCTTGGCGGTCACACCGCTCTTGCCGCCCAGACGTCCCTGCACATAGTCGACCGCCGCGGTGCTGACGACGTTGAAGTATCCGGACGCGCGGCGGGATTTCGACAACGCAAACGACAGCACGAAGAAATAATCCGACGCCTCGAACACGTGATAGGTCTGGCGAATCGCCTCGACCCGGCCGCGATATTTGAGCCCCTGTTGTAGCTTTCTGATGTTCATTAGGTGGTCCCCAGCGTAAGGCGTCTCATTATCCGGCAATCAGGCCCGGCTGCTCACTGCTTGAACGGCTGCTGCATCGCAGCATCCCGGCCTGGTGCGCGCCGGTTCACGCTCGTCGACCCTCCGTTTGGGAGGCTTTCGGAGTGCCCCACCAACGGCGGAAATTCAAAAAAGACAAAATTGTCGGAGGCCGCACAGACGTCAGCTTGAGTTTTAGTCCACGCTGGCTGATGGCATTGCACGACCGGGGTCCCGATGAGACCGACGCCGCCGGCAAATTCTCCGGTTCCCGGTTTGCGCGCCGTCGCTTTGTCCTGCCAACGATCTGGCTGCTGAGCATTCTGGTGGCGATCGGGCTTGCCGCCTATGGCGTCGCCAGCGGCGCGCCCTGGAACCCGGTGCAATTGCTCGAGCTGCTGCTGCTGTTTGCCGCCACCTGGACGGTCACATGGCTGATATCGGCCGCGCCGCGCGGGTCGAGCGCCGGCTCGCCGTTCGGACTGGGCATCGGCGACGGCGCGACTGCCGAATGGCTGGCGCTGGTCGCCCGCCGGACCGGATATTCGGTCACGATCAACGATGCGCAGCGGCGCCTGGTGTGGGTGAATGAAAGCTTCACGCGCCTGACCGGCTATAGCGCCCAGGAAGCCATCGGGCAGAACACCAGCGCGCTGCTGTATTTCGAGCGCACCGATCCTGGCACGGTGGCGCGCGTGCGCGAATCATTGGCCGCGCGGCGCGGCATCCGCTTTGAGATCCTGGTGCGCGGCAAGGACGGCCGGGAGTGGTGGCTCGACACGGACGCGCGTCCGCTGCTTGGGCCGCGTGGGGAGCTGCACGGCTGGGTCTGCATTCAGGCCGACATCACCGAGCAGGTCAAGATACGCGAGGAACTGCGGCGCTCGGAACGGGAAATCTCCTTCCTCGCCTATCACGATCCGCTCACCGGGCTCGCCAACCGCTTGGGATTCCGGGGCCGGCTGGACCAGGTACTGGCACGGGCTACCGAGGCCAATACCCGTTGCGCCGTGATGCTGATCGACCTGGATCGCTTCAAGCATGTGAACGACACGCTCGGTCACGACATCGGCGACAAGCTGCTGGCCGAGGTTGCGCGCCGCGTGCGCGCCAGCGTACGTGACTGCGACATCGTCGCGCGGCTCGGCGGCGATGAGTTCGTGGTCGTGCTCCCGGACCTCGATGAGGCGATGTCGGTCGACAACATCGTGGCCAATGTGTTCGAACAACTGCACGGCAACATCAACCTGCCGGGGCGGGTCATCTACACCTCCGCCAGTGTCGGTGTGGCGGTGTCGCCCAAGGATGGTACCGACGGGTCGACGCTGCTGCAGCACGCCGATCTTGCAATGTACGCGGCCAAATACCAGGGCGGCGATTCCTACCGCATGTTCGACGCATCGATGGCGTGCAGCGTCGATCGCCTGGCATTGGAGGTCGAGCTGCGTGGCGCCGTGGAACGCCAGGAGCTGGTGCTGCACTACCAGCCGCGCGTGGACACGATCTCCGGGCGGCCGGTGGGCTTCGAGGCCCTGGTACGCTGGAATCACCCAACGCGCGGCCTGCTTGCGCCCGCTGTGTTCATTCCGATTGCGGAGGAAACGGGCCGCATCGACTCGATCGGTCAGTGGGTGCTGGAAACCGCTTGCGCGGACCTGCGCAACTGGCTCGACACCGGAGGCGAACCGCTGCGCCTATCGGTGAATCTGTCGCCGCTGCAGCTCGCGCGCGAGACCCTGCCCGAGCGCATCGCCGCGGTGCTGGCGTCCGCCGGCGTCCCGGCGCATCTGCTGGAACTCGAGATCACCGAATCCGCCGCCATGAGATCCCCGGAAGTCGCCGAGCGCCATCTGGCGCGGCTCAAGGCACTCGGTATTACCTTGTCGATTGACGATTTTGGAACCGGACACTCGTCATTGGCGCGCCTGAAGCTGCTGAACGTCGATTGCCTGAAGATCGACGGGTCACTGGTCAAGGACTGCGCAGTGGATGCCTACGATGCAGCGCTGTGCCGCGCGACCATCGCGTTGGGGAGGGCGCTGGGACTACAGGTAGTCGCCGAAGGCGTGGAGATGCAGGAACAGTGGCAGTTCCTGGCGCAGGAACAGTGCTACTCGATCCAGGGTTACCTGATCGCCAGGCCGATGCCGGCGACCGAGGCATTTGCATTCCTGCGCAGCGCTCTGGAACTGCCGCGCTTGCGCGTGACCGGCACCCACCGAAAGCTCTAGCGCGTTTGTTACACGGGCGGTTCAATAGCCGCCAATCTTCGGATGCAATCCGGCATTTCCGCGTCAATGCCAGTGGCGGCCCCGATCCCTACTTATTGATCGTTGCGGCAGCCGCGCCGCACACCACCTCGTCCTGTGAGCCGGTGCCGCCCGAGCAGCCGATCGCGCCAATGAGCCTGCCATCCTCGATCAGCGGGATGCCGCCGCGCGACGCGACGATGTCGTCGAGCGTCAGCACGTAGTTCAAACCCGCTTTCTGCACCGCGTCTTCAAACGCCTTGGTCGGCCGGCGGTACTTCACGGCGGTGCGCGCCTTGTGCTCCGAGATCGCGATCGAGGCCAGTTGGGCGCCATCCATGCGCACGAAGGTCACCAGATTCGCTCCGGAATCCACCACCGCTATGTTGAGCTGCCAGCCGCGTTTGACGGCCTCCGCCATCGCGGCCTGCGCCACGGCCTGGGCACGTTGCAGCGAGATCGGCGTGCCATAGGGCGTGCTGAACGGCATCTTGTCGGGAACGGCGTCGAGCGGATTTGCGGGCGTCGGGGCGGGGTCGGCGGCGTGGCCAATACCGGCGCCAAGCAGCAGCACGCTGGCCAGGAGCGGCACGGCAATACGTAGGTTCATTGTTGGTTCTCCTTGGGACGACCTTCAAGCCGATCTTCAGGCGATGGCCCGGTCGCTTGGCTGCGATTCTAGAGCAGAACGATACCAAACGAGACGCTGGCGCTATGCGGCGATGTTTTGGGCGTCGAGCGCCTGCAGCACCTTGCGATGCTCCGCCAGCAGGCCGTCGACCAGCACGCGGGCGTGATCGAGTTTGCCAGCCGCGGCGGCGAGTTCCACTTCCTTGCACAGGTCCGCGAATGCCATGGCGCCCACATTGGCGCTGCTTGATTTCAGCGCATGCGCCGCCTGCCGGATGCTCTCCGCGTCGTTGGAGGTCGCCGCGGCGCGCATGGCGTCAGTCAGTGCCTGGGAACTGGAGCTATACAGACCCAGCACTTTAGCCAGCAGGTTTGGCCCCCCGGGCCGGTGCAGTGCCCGGATGCGTCCCAGCGCCTGGCGATCCAGCACCGCGTCTTGCAGCCTGGCCGCAGGCGCACTCGCCGCACTGGTCGCACTCGCCGCCGGCTCGCCGTCAGCCACACAGGACTCGAGCACCTGGAACAGCTGATCGCTGCTGAACGGTTTGCTCAGGTAGCGGTCCATGCCGGCCGCGAAGCATTTCTCGGCATCCCCGGCCAGCGCGTTTGCGGTCAACGCCACGATCGGCGTGCGCGTGCGCTGATGTTCCTTCTCCCAATCGCGGAAGCGGCTGGTGGTGGCGTAGCCGTCGAGCTTCGGCATCTGGCAGTCCATCAGCACCACGTCGTAGCGCTCGGCGATCAGTTTCTCCAGCGCTTCCTCGCCGCTCCACGCGGCAGCGGCCTCGACGCCGATCTCCTGCAGCATCGCCAGGGCCACCTCCTGGTTCACCGGGTTGTCCTCGACCAGCAGAACCCGGCGTACGCGCGAGGTCTTGCCGCTGGTTGGCCCCGCCGCGACGCCAGCGTGCCGGGCACCGTCGGGCCCCGCGCGTCCGACCACGAACTGGTCGGTCAGCAGCGATGCCAGGCAGGCGTGCAGCTGCGCCCTGCGTACCGGCTTACTCAGCCAGGCAGTGGCCCCGGCTACCGAAGTGTCCGGCGTCGGGGCGCCCGACAGGGCGGAACTCATCATCAGGAACGGCACATCGGCGAATTCCGCGCGCGCGCGGATCTGCGACGCCAGGGCCGCACCCTGCATGTCGGGCATCTGGGCATCCAGTATCAGCACGTCGAATTGACCGGACAGCGCGTTGTCCAGGATCTGCATCGCATGCTGGCCGGAGTTCGCCTCGGTCACCATCACACCCCAACTCGCCAGGTGATGCCTGAGGATTTCGCGATTGGTCTGGTTGTCGTCAACGATAAGCATGCGGGCACGATTGAGTACCGTGCTGCGCCGCTCGCGCGCAGCCGTCGGATCGGCCGGCAGCGGAATGGAGAAATAAAACGTCGATCCGGTCCCGGGCGTGCTGGAAACCCCGATCTGACCCCCCATCAGTTCCACCAGCTGCTTGCAGATCGCGAGCCCCAGTCCGGTACCACCGTACTGGCGCGTGGTCGAGCTGTCTTCCTGGGCGAATGACTCGAATATCGCCGCGCAACTCTCAGGCTTGATGCCGATCCCGGTATCGGTCACCTCGAAGCGGAAGGTCGAATTCAGCAGTCCCGAGCCCTCGTGGCGCACCTTGATCTTGACCTCGCCGCGTTCGGTGAATTTCACCGCGTTGCTGATGAGATTGATGATCACCTGCCGCAGACGCTGGCCGTCGCCGCACACCCGGGTGTCAAATTCCGCCGGAATATCGCAGACCAGCTCCAGTCCCTTGCTGTGGGCACGCTCGGCCAGGATATCGACCGCATCCTCGACGATGTCGCGCAGGCAAAACGCAGCGCGGTCGAGCTCGAGCTTGCCGGCTTCGATCTTGGAGAAGTCGAGGATGTCATTGATGATATCGAGCAGCGCGCTGCCGGACTGGTGGATGGTGTTGGCGTAGCGGCGCTGGCGCGCATCGAGCGTGGTCGAATGACGCAGCAGTTCCGCCATGCCGAGCACACCGTTCATCGGCGTGCGGATCTCATGGCTCATGCGGGCCAGGAACTCGCTCTTGGCGCGGCTGGCGCCTTCAGCGCGCTTGCGCGCCTCGTGTGCTTCGGCCACCGCCGCGTCGGCGCGCACGGTGCGCTCGCGCACCCGTTTCTCCAGGTCATTCTGGTTCACCCGCAGTGTCAGATCGCGCCGTTCGAGTTCCGCCAGCATTTCGTTGAAGTCATCGATCAGTGCGCCAACGTCGTCCTCGGTACGTTTCTCCGCCCGGAGCGAGAAGTTCTTGCTGGCGCAGACGTTGCGCGCCACCAGCGCCAGCTCGCGCAATGGGGCGGCAATGAAGCGCTGCAGGCGGATCGACAGGGCATACGCCACGACCAACGCCAGCAGGAATCCCGCCAGCATGTGCTGCGGGGAGCCCGCCAGCAGCCCGTACAGCCGCGTCAGCCGGGCCTCGGCGTGGATCGTGCCCAGCCGCACGCCGTCCTGCATCACCGGCGCGTGGATCTGGACACCGGTCAGGCCATTGAACTGGATCGGCATTGCGAGGGCACCTGCCGCATCGATCGCCCAGGCACGCAGCCGCTCCGGCGAGGAGCCGGTTTCCGGGCCAAAGCTGGCATCGGCCAGCAGTTTGCCGCCGGCGTCATACAGTGCCGCGGCTCGAATGTCGGGATTGGCGTGCAGCGCCGCCAGCGTCTTGCGTAGCGGCGCCGCGTTGGGGGATTTGAGCATCGGAGCGGCGGTTTCGCCCACCGCGCTCACCAGCATCAGCAATTGCTCGGCCTGGCTGCGACGCAGCGTCAGCACTTCGCCCGATGCGTACATCGCGCTCGCTATCAGTACTGCCGCCGCTGCCGCATACACCACTATTACGCGCAGCTTGGCGCGCAAAGTGAGGTTGCTGAGCCACTGCATCACGAGCTAGCGTCCACCAGCGGCCGATTGACTGCCGCGTGTTGGTTGCTGGCGCCGTATGGCGGACTTCGTAGCAGCCGCTCCAGATCGGCCACCGGGATCGGCGGGCTGATCAGGTAGCCCTGCACCTGATCGCAGCGATGGGTGCGCAGGAACTCGAGCTGTTCTGCGTTTGCGACACCCTCGGCGATCACCTTGAGCTTGAGCTCGCGCGCCATCGCGATGATGGCGGCGCATATGGCCGCGTCATCATCGCTGGTGTGCAGATCCTTGACGAAGGAGCGATCGATCTTCAATGAGTCGACCGGGAACTGCCGCAGGTACCCGAGCGAGGAATAACCGGTGCCAAAGTCGTCGATCGACAGCGTTACGCCCGCGGCGCGAAAGCGCTTCATGCAGGCGGTGGTGTCGTCCACGTTTCTCATCAACAGGCTTTCGGTAATCTCCAGTTCAAGCTGTTCGGGCTTGACGGCGTACTGCCACAGCGCGCGCAACACCGACTCCACGAAATCCGCGCGGGCGAACTGCTGTACCGACACGTTGACGGCAATCGACAGGTGACCCAGGCCATCCCCGGCCCAGGCACTGAGCTGCTTGCAGGATTCGCGGATCACCCAATCGCCTAGCTCCGCAATCAGGCCGGTTTCCTCCGCCACCGGGATGAATACGTCGGGAGCGATCCAGCCGCGCGTCGCGTGATGCCAGCGCAGCAGCGCCTCCACGCCGATGATTGCGCCACTGGAAAGGTCGACCTTCGGTTGGTAGAAAATCTGGAAGTCGCCGTTCTGGAATGCCGTGCGCAGGTCGTTTTCCAGCTCCAGGCGCCCGAGCGAACGCACCGCCATTGAATGGCCGTAAAACGCAAAACCGTTCCGGCCCTGGTCCTTGGCCTGGTACATCGCCATGTCGGCCTTCACCAGCAGGTCCTCGATGTCGGTGCCGTCCTGCGGATACATCGCGATACCAATGCTCGGTGTCACCACCAGGCGATGGCCGCCACAGTCAAGCGGCTCCGCCAGGGACTGGCGTATGCGGTTGGCTACCGCCGCGGTCTGCGTCTCGTCGGCGACATCGGTGAGCAGCACTACAAACTCGTCGCCTCCCAGCCGCGCCACGCGCGCCTGGGTCGCTCGCCGGTCGTCAGGCGGCGGGGGCACCAGATCGAACGGCTTGGTGCTCTGCTCGAGCCTGCGCGCGACGTTCTTCAGCAGCGCATCGCCGACCGAATGACCGAGGTTGTCGTTGATGCGCTTGAAGCGGTCGAGATCCAGGTAGAGCAGCGCCATGGTGCGACCGGCTTGCCTGGCGCTGTGCGTGGCGCCCCCCGCCTCGCGCACGAATTGCTGGCGATTGGGCAGTCCGGTCAGGATGTCGTAGTAGGCAAGATACTCGATGCGGGCCTTTGCCTTCTGTCGCTCGGTGGTGTCGCGGGTCACGATCAGCAGCGTGCCGTCGGATTGCGGGCGCAATCGTGCCTCGAACGAACGCTGCTCCTTGCCGCGTCCAACGGTAAATTCGTAGGTGCTCGGATCGCGGCCGTTGGCACCGCTGGCGGCCTGCCGCGCAGCGCTCGCCACGCCTGCCGGCAGCACCTGTTCCAGCTGTTTGCCGACCAGGCTGGCGCGATGACTTTTGTCATCGCCGGTGATGTGCTGCAACAGCACACCGTCCCGATCGACGATGAAAATCGTATCGGGCAGCGCCTGCAGCAATGCGCGGTTCTTGTGCTCGCTCACCTGCAGCGCGCGCATATTGTCGCGCGCGCGAAGGATGAAGCTGATGCGATGCGCCAGGGTCGGCCACAGCACCGGCTTGTGGATGAAATCGGTTGCGCCTACCTGATAGGCCTGGGCGATCGATGCGGTGTCGTCGTGGCCCGTGACCATGACGATCGGAACGTCGACGCCCGGACTCATCAGGCGCAGGGTCGCACACAGTTCGAAACCGTTGCTGCCCGGCAATTCGACGTCGAGCAGCACCAGGTCGGGTATCTGGCTTTGAAATGCGGCGACGGCTTCCCGGGCGTTGCCGGCGCTTCTGGCATCGAAACCGGCCTGCTGCAGAGTCTCGCTGGCCAGCAGCGTGAACGCAGCGTCGTCGTCGATGATCAGCACACAGCGCCGCGGGTTGCTCTGGAATTGCATGCGTTGCTCTTCAGCCTTTGAAGTCGACATGGGAACGCGCGAACCCGAGGTGGCCCGTTCTACTTATTTGACCTTAGCCGACGCTAGCGGCTTGCTGTCGGCAGCAACCACGCAGTTTCTTTAACGAAACGTCAAAGGCGCGGCCGCGGCTGGAAAATCGCGAACCGGGTCACAACTCGAGCAGCTCGCGCGCTACTCGCGACCGAGACGAGCCGCCGAGGCGCCTTATGTAGCTTCAGAGGATCAAAAGATGCTCACATGATATCAATTGTACCTCTATCGTTACTATAGACCTGCATGCCCGTATCGCACCGGCGCATGCCAGCGCAACGGCTGATATGGCCCGCGCCTGTCAACTGGCGCGAGGGGGGCTCTCACGATCTTGCGCGTAGGGATGGTCCTGGGATCTGGATCGCACCGGATGGGGAACGCGACGCGCGGGGCTTGTAGCGACGATGGATCATGCTGATATCCGCGGGTTGAGTACCGCATTTCATCGGTCCGTCGCGGGGCTGCCTCTTTCTAGCGTCGGGGATCATCGCGATGGATGCCCACATAGCCGGTTCGAGGATTCCCCTCACCGTATCCGCGCATCGCGTTCCCGATCCGGTGTGAGTGCAGTTACGTCATTGCCGTGCTCCGTGCTTGGCGTGCGAGCGGTTCACGCAATCGGGCTGATGTGGCGGCCGATATCCCAGATAAAGCCGACCAGCTCACGCGCGATGGCGACGCACAGCTTGTTGTACTGCACCCCTCGCGCTGAGAGGCGCCGGTAGCGGTGCGCGAGGCGCAGCTGCGCACGCCAGGCGATCTCGCGGATCACAGCCGGCTGGCCTTCCTGGCGCAGCTGCAAGGTGCGGCTGAGACGGGCCGGATAGCGGTAGTTCCACGCCGCCTCGATCAGCACCCGGCGCACATGCCCATTGCCCGTCTTGGTGATCGCCCCTTGCCGCCGCTTGCTACCCGTGGAGTACTCACTCGGCACCAGCCCGACATAGCCCATCAGCTCTCGCGGGCGGGCGAAGCGCCTGAGATCCCCCAGTTCAGCCACGATGGTGCTCGCGGCAATCAGATCGAGCCCGCGCAACGTCATGATGCCGCTGACCAGCGGCTGCATGCGCCAGTCCTTGAGCTGCTGTGTGAGCGCCAAGGTGAGTCGTTCCACGCGAGCTTCGCCTTCCCCGACCGCCTGTCGGTACTCGGCGAAGGCAATGTCCTGGGCTGGGTGGGAGAACGATATCTGCGCCAGGTAGCGCTCATGGGCCGCACTCCAGGAGGTCTTGCCGCTGTAGCGGCGGCCGTGGCGCAGCAGCAGCGCTTTGAGCTGCTGGCGGGCTTTGAGCCGGGCTCGTACCGCGTCCACGCGCGCGCGGCTCAAGTCCCTGATCGCCTCATCGCGTTCATCCGGGATCGTGACCGCCACCAACTCCCCCGCTCGCGCCAGGCTCGCCAGCAGCAGCGCATCACGTCGGTCGGTCTTGACCCGATCACCCGCCTTGCGCGGGATCTTCGAGGGCGCGATCACCTCGCACCGATAGCCCGCCGCCGCAAGCTCCCGCGCCACTACGTATCCACACGGACCCGCTTCGTACACGATCAGCAGCGATCCCGGCCTGCCGAGCTTGCCCAGCGCCCGCATCAGCTCCGCAGGCTTCGCGCCCACAGTTCCCACGAACCGCGGCGCAGCACGACCCGCCTCCGCAAGCCCTATCGCCGTCGACTCCGCGTGTGCATCCAATCCGACAAAACCCGTGATAATCTCATCCATGGTCTGCCTCCTGTGCTTCTTGTAGACCACGCCCAAATGCGTTCTACATGTGGCTCGGCGCACTCGCGTGCGCAACCCACGGTACTGCTGGAGGCAGACCTTTTCCTCTTAACCTTGGATGCCCGCCTCGCAAGCGCGGGCCATGATGTCTAGCCGCGAATGCGGTCGATACCCGCCACCAGGCTGTAGAAGCAATCCAGCAGCGGCAACGAGAGCTTGAGTTCCGCCGCCTTGCGCGCCGCATAACCCAGGGTCTCTTCCACTTCCAGCGGCCTGCCGGCTTCAAGATCCTGCAGCGTCGACATGCGGTGCAGCGGCGCGGCCGATTTCATCTCGAGCCCGAACCTCTGCAGAAGCGCGATCGCGTCCTGGTCCGATTCGCGGCAGATGCTTGCAACCGGCAGCACCGCACGGTCGGACAACCGCACCCCGAGGCGAGCGGCCAGCGTGCCGACTTCGCGCACCACGCCTACCACTACCTGCGCGGTTGCCGGATCGATCAGGTATTTCCAGGTCAGCGCGCGCGTGGTGACCGACAACGCCATCATCGCGGCCCAGGCCGCGAACTTCGACCACTCGAGACCCAGAATGTCGGGATCGGCGTGCGCGCGCACGCCGGCGGCATCGATGGTCCTGGCGATGTCGTGCGCGCGCGTGCTGTCGCCGCCGTCCAGTTCGCCGACGAAAAGATTGACGTTGCGGGTGAACAGCACCGCGCCATCGCCGAGCATCTCGCCACTCAGATCGGCCAGGGAGCCGAGCACGCGCCCTCGTCCAAAGGCCGCGGCCAGCACGTCATCCTTCATCATTCCATTCTGGACCGAGAACGCCACGCCGATGGCGGCGCCGCGCAGCGACGCAACTATCGCCTCGGTGGCGTAGCTCTTGGTGGCAACGATCAGCACCGCGGCGCCAGCGAGCCGGGATGCTTCGGTCAAGGTCGGCACCGGCTGCGAGAACTCGAGCAGCCCCTTGATGCAAAGTCCATGCTGCGCGATCTGCTGCGCGCGCCGCTCGCGCACCAGCATCAGTACCGAGTGTCCGGCACGCGCCAGGTGGGCACCGATGATGGAGCCAAGTGCACCGGCACCGGCTATGGCGAACTCGATTTCAGGCATCAGGCACTGAGTAGCTGCAGCAGCTTCGCCCCAATGGGTACACCAAATCCCGAGCACGCGTCCCAGCCGGCGTGCGCACTGTATTCCCCGTTGAGGTTGCCCTCGATGTCATTGTTGCCGACCGTGATGTCGCGGAAAGCGGCGCCGCCGCCGCGCGCATAGATCTGCGGATTGACCTGGCCGGCGGTTTTCGAGAATTTCTGCTGCAGCTGCTGATTGATCAGCGCCAGCAAGCCGGCGGTCAGTGGCGCTACGGCACTGGTACCACCGATGACCTGCCACTTGCCATCGAGATAGATCTGGTAACCGCTGTCCGGATCGGCATCGGCGGCCAGGTCAGGCAGGCCGCGGCCCTTGAAACTGGTCGGCGACAACGGTACGGCAGTCGAGTTCTGGTACGACGGCAGCGCAAAATAATCGCTGACGCCGCCGCCGCTGGCACCGCCGCTCTGGCCGTCGTTCCACACCGATTCGGAGCTGACCGCGCCGCCCGCAGCCACCAGTGTGGTACCGCCGCAGGCGACGGCATACGGACTCGAGGCCGGAAAATCCGCGTGCGGCTTGCCGTCCCAATCGCTGCCCATATCGGCCGAACCGTTGTCGCCGGCGGCGACACACACCGTGACGCCCATCGCCGCGGCTGCCTGCAGCGCCTCATTCAATCCGTCGAGAAACTGCGGGGTCAGCTGGCCGTTGGGATCCTCCGGACCGCCCCAGCTGATCGATACCACGGAAGGCTTGCGCACGCTGTCGTGCACCGCGGCCTTGACGGCATCGATGAACCCGCCGCTGGTATTGGGCGCGAAGTACACCGCGATGCTGGCCCCGGGCGCGATCGAGCCGGCGACTTCGATGTCGAGCGCCACTTCTCCATCGGCCTGCGATTTACCCGGCAGATTGGCACCGCCATCGACACCGACCGCGGTTACCGCCGGCATCGGAATTGCGAGTTTCTTGAAGAATGCCTGCAGATCGGAAGTGCGGTATCCGGCACCGGTGGGCTTGCCGCTGCTATCAGCGTCGTTGAGCTCGATGATCGCCACGCATTGTCCGGCACCGGTCAGGGTGCTGGGGAAGCCATACAGCGCGGCGAGCTGCGGCGGTGTGAAGCTTGCGGCTCCAGCGTGGGCGGTGGCGGCACGCTTGGTCTTGCGCCGCAGGCGAAAATGCGCACGCGCTACCGGACGGTTATCCAGTCCGTGAACGCCAACGATGATCCCCTGCAACGGCCTGGGGATGCGGATCTCGCCGCTGCGAGTGCGGTAAGTGCCGTGCCTGAACGTGCCGCGGCTGAATCTGGCGCGCCGCAGCTTGACGCCAAAGGCGCTGCTGAATTGCGCCACCGTTCCTTCCAGGCGCAGGCTGCGTGCCGCGATATCGACCCGCACCACGGTCAGCCCATGGGTGTGCGCGAACGCTTCCACCTGCGCTACATCGCCGCTATCAGCGCCAAAGCGCCCGAGGAATTGTTCGCGTGACAAATACTGTCGCTGCCTCGGAGCCTGCAATCCCAATGCCGCCACATGCTCGCTGAGCGACGGCGCCGTCAGCGGGATGCGGATGCGCACCGTTACCTGAAAACGCTCTTGCGGCGGCGCCGCAGCCAGCAGCTTGCAGCCCCCGGGCCTGCCGCGGGCGCTGCCGGCGAGAATGACGGTATCGGCCGCTGTCTTTTTCATGTGTGCATGATGGCACCGACGTCGCCGGTTTACCGCTGTCGCCGGGTGGCTACGGAGCTGGGCTGTGAGCGCAAGTCAACGTCATCCGGCTTGAGTCGTTATAGTTGCTTATCGGTTGGACTACCGAGGCGATGCTGCCGGGGGAGAGCTTTCATGTTGGAAACCACCATATTGAACCATTCACGGGCGCTGCGGCCGTGGGCGCTGCTCGCCGTCATCGCCGGGCTCAGCAGTTGCGGCGGTGATGACCACTGCTTCAATTGCTATTTCCCCCCGCCCGGCTATACGCCCTACCAGGTCTCTTACGGGCTGGTGGCCGGCAATTTCACCGGCAATGGTTTTGCCTCGATCGTGGCGACCAATACCGTCAAGAGCGGGTCTGCGCCCTTTCCGGGGAACCTTGCGGCCTACCTTTCCACGGGTGCCGGCACCTACGCGGCGCCAGTGCTCACTAGTGCCGGTGACAACCCGCTGTATCTTGCCACGGCCGACCTCAACGGCGATCACCTGCCTGACATCGTCTCGGCCAGCTTCGAGGACGGATCGCTGTCTGTGTTCTTCAATGATGCGGCCACCCCGGGTACCTTTAATGCACCCCTGGTGCTGTCCTCGCCCGGCGCCTCGCAGGTCGCCATCGCCGACATGAATGGCGACGGCCTGCCCGACCTCATTTCGGCTGATTACAACGTGTCGCTATTCCTACAGACCTCGCCCGGGACCTTCGCCGCTCCAATCCCCCTGTATACCGGGGGCGCCAACTGGGTTGCGGTCGGCGATCTCAACGGTGACGGCATCCCCGACGTCGCGTTGACCGACAATGTCGGGGTTGAGCTGCTATTCCACACCGGCGCGGTTGGGACTACCACCTATGCCGCGCCGGTGACGATATATCCGGAGCTCGCGCCTGCCGCCTTTTACGGTGCCAACCTGATCGCGATCGCCGACGTCAACGGCGACGGCCTGAACGACCTGATAATCACCGATCCGGGCCCGCCCGGCGGTTCAGCACCGATCGTGGCGGTGCTGCTGCAGGATGCGGCGAATCACGGCCAGTTCCTGGCACCGGTGAGCTACCCGACTGCGATGGGAAGCCTTGCCCGTTCGATCATCGTAACCGACGTCAACGGCGATGGCTTTCCTGACATCGTCATCGGCGGCGACAATGCCGTGACCGTGCTGCTGCAGAATCCGGCTGCGAAAGGGACCTTCCTGCCGGCCACCAACTATGCGGTGTCGAATGCCAACCAGATCGCGATTGCCGACGTCAACGGCGACGGCCTGGTCGACATCGTCATCGGGACCGGGCCGACGCAGCCGACGGTAAACGGGGTGATCACCAACCATCCGGGCGTGCTGCTGCAAAATGCCACTGCCCCGGGCACCTTCGGTGCCGTGCAGGATTTCCCCCCGTAACCTCGATTGACATTGCGGCTCGGCCGGGAGGATAAGTACATCCTTGGCCGCACTGGCCGTTCGCCGTTCGCCGTTCGCCGTTCGCCGCTCGCCATGAGCCGCCGGACGGATCATGATTCAATCTGCCATGGAAAACCGCATGAACGTCAGGACCACCGACACCACGATGGCCGTGTTTCTCGATCTGGAGAACATCGCGCTTGGGGCGCGCGACGCCAGCTACCCCAGCTTCGATATCCAGAAAGTGCTCGAACGGCTGCTGCTCAAGGGCCACATCGTGGTAAAGAAGGCGTACTGCGACTTCGATCGCTACAAGGACTTCAAACGCAGCCTGCACGAGGCTGCGTTCGAGCTGATCGAGATCCCGCACGTGCGCCAGTCGGGCAAGAACTCGGCCGACATCCGCATGGTCGTGGATGCTCTCGACCTGTGCTACACCAAGGGCCATGTCGACACTTTCGTCATCATCAGCGGCGATTCGGATTTTTCGCCGCTGGTGAGCAAGCTGCGCGAGAACGACAAGATCGTGATCGGTGTCGGGGTCAAGAATTCCACCTCCGACCTGTTCATCAACAACTGCGATGAATTCATCTACTACGACGACCTGGTACGCAAGGAGCCGTCGAAGGCCCGCCGCCGCACAACAGCCGCGGCGGCCGCCGGCCCGGCGCCCAACGGCGACAAGAACGGCGATAACAAGGGTCCCGACCGGACCGAGGCGCTGGACCTGGTAGTCGAGACCTTCGAAGCGGTGGCGGAGGAGCGCGGCGAGAACGAGCCGATCTGGGGATCGATGATCAAGCAGGCCATCAAGCGGCGGCACCCGGGGTTCAACGAGCGCGCGCATGGCTTTCGTTCGTTCAACGACCTGCTGGCCGAGGCGCAGAAGCGCGGTTTCCTCGAGTTGCAGCCAGATGAGAAATCCGGCGGCTACACGGTACGTGCCGTGGACCGCCCGGCGTCGCGCGCCGGCTGACGCGGCAGCGAGGTCGCGGCCGCGCGGCGCTGGCACCGCACGGCCCTAGAAAGGAAAGCGGATAATGATCTACCTACTCATCATCCCGGCCTTCATCATCGCGGGGATGCGCGTGCTGCAGCAATATCAGCGCGGCCTGCATTTCCGGCTTGGCCGCTACCGCTCGACGCGCACGCCGGGGCTGACCTGGATCATTCCGCTGGTGGATCGTCTCAAGATAGTCGACGTGCGCGTGATCACGCAGGACATCGAACCGCAGGAAACCATGACCAATGACAACGTGCCGATAAAGGTACGTGCGGTGGTCTGGTACCGGGTAGTCAATCCTGAGCGCGCCATCATCCAGGTGTCGCAGTTTCAGGATGCGGTACGACAGACGGCCCTGACCAGCCTGCGCAACGTGATCGGCCAGCACTCGCTCGATGAGCTGCTGAAGGAACAGGACAAGCTGTCGACCATGCTCGCCAACGTGGTCGACAAGGTGACCGAGCCCTGGGGGATCGCGGTCGATCGGGTGCAGATCAAGGACGTGGAGATCCCGCAGTCGATGCAGCGCGCGATGGCGCAGGAAGCCGAGGCGCTGCGTGAAAAGCGCGCCCGCATCATCAAGGCGGAGGCCGAATTCGAAGCGGCGCTGAAACTCACCGAAGCCGCGACGCGCATGGCGCAGACACCGATGGCCATCGAGTTGCGCCGCATGCAGATGCTGACCGAAGTCGGTGCCGAGCAGAACACCATGACCATCGTGATGATGCCATCCGAATTCGTTGGCGCAGCCACCGCGGTGATGCGCCTGGCCGACCGCAGCACCGGCGCGCCGGGGTGAGCGCTCGGCGCAGACCCATCAGTTCCCGAACTGCGAAGTCCAACCGGGTGGCGGATCCGGGCTCTCGCTCGCCTTGACGATCTCGGCAAGCGCAACATCCTGCTCGCGCCGATTCTGTTCGCACAGCGACAGGTACTCCTGCGCCCATCGGGAGTGAAGCCACGTATCAAGTGCGTAATCGGATCCGGTCTGCGTCCGGTATCGGGATACACGTAACTGCTCAGCCGCAGCCTTCCATTGCGGGGAATCGGCGGGCCAAACGCGCTGTGCGATTACCAGGCCGACGATCTCAGTGATAAAAGTATCCCCCTGCTCGAAGGCCGACGCGACTCGCCGACAGTCCTGGAGCACTTCATCGTTATCGAGTCGTTCGCCCTTGCACACACTGAGAATGGGCATGTAAGCCGGAACTGCTCGCGCACCGACTACCCCAATGACATCGACCAGGGCCTGGTACAGCGGGACCAGGTGTGTATCGGCGAGCGCACGGGTCAGGTGCACGATGAGCGCCGTCCAGTAGATATCGACACGTTCCGTCCGAGCCAGCTCCGACAGTACGGCGATCTTCGCGGCCTCATCGTCGGATGAATTGGCACGAGCCACTGCATTCAACCAGCCGGCGCCATTGGACGGATCCAGTAGGCGAAGGCGTTCCACTTCCGGTTCGGGATCGCAGGCGGGAACATCCCGGCAAACCTGGATGCTCAGCCACACCAGATCGGCGCGCTCGGGTGCCGCTGCCACGGCGCGAACCAGCAGCGCGTAGGCTGAGTCCTGGCGCGGCTGTGGTCGAATGAATGACGAGAGCACCGCCGCAGCCGCCAGCGAGTCGGCATCGGTCCTCTGCGCAAGGGCGGTGACCGCCTGCTTGAAGTGGCGTTGTTGCGTTCGAGCGGTGGTGCATGCTGGCAGAAGAAGCGTCAGAAGAAACACTACAACGCGGCAGCGTATTTCGGTCAAAGCATCTTCCAGGCGGCAGAGCGCGCCCACCAATGGCGGGACATCCTACCGGCGCCGGTGCCTCGGCACACCCTGTCAATAGTTACAGCCTGCGCTATCAGCCATTCGACTGCTACTGGCAACTAGCCCGTTCCTGCACTACCTTTCCTCGCCTGACAGATAATTCTTCGAGGTGCGCCATGGCCTTTTCGCTCTACGCCGCTACCATTCCCAGCTTCCAGCAGATCCTCGGCGCCGTATCCACCCTGCTCGACAAAGCGCAGGCCTTTTGCGAGGAGAAGGGCATTGCGCCACAGGAGCTGATTCAGGCGCGTCTTGCCGCGGATATGTTTCCCCTCGCCTACCAGGTCAAGTCCACGGCGGTACATTCGCTGGGCGCCATCGAAGGCGTTCGAAAGGGCGTGTTCTCGCCCGACACATCTGCACCCCCCGAGACCTTTGCCGCACTCAAGGCAAGGATCACGGAATCACTAGGCGCGCTTGCAACGATCGACGCCGCGGAGGTCGATGGTTTTCTCGGCCGCGACATGCGCTTTTCCTTCGGCGCCAATCATCGGGACTACACGGCAGAGAACTTCCTGCTGTCGTTCTCATTGCCCAATTTTTATTTCCATGCCGCCACCAGCTACGACATCCTGCGCTGGAAGGGCTTGCCCATCGGTAAACGCGACTTCATGGGCAAAACGCGCACCAGGACATGAGCCGCCCGCCGGGCGGTGCGCTCCACCGTCAGTGCAGCGGCTTCATGAACTTGAGCACGAAATTGTCGGCTTCGCCGATCGCGATATAGCGCTCACGATCCTGGGCGCCCTGCGACAGCGTCGGCGGCAGCGTCCAGACGCCGTCGACCCAATCCTTGGTGTCGCGCGGATTGGCGAGCATCTCAGATGAGCCGATCAGCTTGAAGCCCGCCTGCTGCGCGAGCGTGATGGTGTAATCCTGGCGCACATAGCCGTCCTTCGCCTTTGGATCCTGCGGCAGGTCGCTGCGTCCGCGATGCTCCTCGATGCCGAGGATTCCCCCTGGCTTGAGCGCTCGAAAGCAGGCCGCCAGGGCCTCGCTCGCATAGCCGCCATGCATCCAGTTGTGCAGGTTGCGAAACGTCAGCACCAGGTCCGCCGATCCGGGCGGCGCGATGTCGAAGCTGTCCCGGCCGAGCGTGGTCTGGATGATGCTGCCATAGCGCTCAGGCTGGGAGGTGAAGCGCCTGCGCCATCGTGGCACCGGCGCATCCTCATCGGCATCGACGCCCGCCTTCGGCAGCGCGACGTAATAGTGGCCATGAGGTGCGAGATACGGCCCCAGGATGTCGGTCCAGTAGCCGCCACCGGGCCACAGTTCGACCACGGTCTGCGATTGCGCCAGCCCGAAGAACGTCAGCTCTTCGACCGGATGGCGCACCGGATCGCGTGCCGTCTCACTCGGCTGCCTCAACGGGCTCGCGACCGCTGCCGTCAGGGCCGGATCCACAGGCGCTGCAGGTTTTTCCGGGGCGCCCGGTGTGCTGGCGCAGGCCACCAATATGACAATTGTTACAGCCAGCAGTGAAGTCAGTGGCACAGTATTTCGCATCGGCGGCACCTGGCGATGAAGTCGCGTAGCTCCAGTATCCCAAAATCGCGGCGCCAGCGGCTCGCTTTCCACGATCTGGTGGCGCCGACCGATGACAATCGCTAACGTTATTGCGCGGCGTCAGTCAACAGCAAAGGAATTCCACCGTGCAGAAGGTTCCACCCGGGGTCGGTCCGCGCCATCCGCAAGTCGTAGTCCTGGTAGGCGCCACCGGTGACCTGTCGCGCCGCAAGCTGCTGCCGGGCCTGTTTCATCTGGCGGCCGCCGGATTCATCCCCGGCTGCCGGATCATCGGCGTCTCGCTCGATGAACTCGATGCCGACGGCTTTCGTGACTTCGTCCGCAAGGCACTCGACGAGTTCTCGACCCGAAAGATGGCTGATGAAGACTGGAACACGTTTGCGCAGAACCTGGACTACGTACCGCTGGCTGCGGGTGCGGCGGCGCTCAGAGCCGCCGTCGATCGAGCGGAGCAGAGCTTCTCCGGTGAGAGCCGCCGGCTGCACTACATGAGCGTGCCGCCGGGCGCGGCTCTGTCCGCGGTGCGCATGCTGGGCGACGCCGGCCTGGTCGAGCGCTCCCGCATCATCATGGAAAAGCCTTTCGGCACCGACCTTGCAAGCGCCGTGTCGCTCAATGCCAGGCTGCACGAGGTGTTCGCCGAGGAACAGATCTTCCGCATCGATCACTTCCTCGGCAAGGAGGCGGCGCAGAACATCCTGGCGTTCCGCTTTGCCAACGGCCTGTTCGAGCCGATATGGAACCGCAACTTCATCGATCACGTGCAGATCGACGTGCCGGAGACGCTCGCCCTGGGCAAGCGCGCCGCGTTCTACGAAGCCACCGGCGCGTTTCGCGACATGGTGGTGACGCACCTGTTCCAGATCCTGGGCTTCATGGCGATGGAGCCGCCGACGGCGCTGGAGCCGGCGCCTATCAGCGAGGAAAAGAACAAGGTGTTTCGCAGCATGCTGGCGATCAGGCCGACCGATGTGGTGCGCGGCCAGTACACCGGATACCGCAGCGAGCCCGGCATCGCACCGGAGTCCGACACCGAGACCTTCATCGCCCTGAAATGCTCGATCGACAACTGGCGCTGGGCCGGCGTGCCGTTCTTCCTGCGCACCGGCAAGCGCATGGCCGAGGGGCAGCGCATTATTTCGATCGCCTTTCGCGAGCCGCCCAAGAGCATGTTCCCCGCCGGTTCGGGTGTCGGGGCGCTGGGGCCGGACCACCTGACTTTCGACCTGGCGGACGCGGCGAAACTCTCGCTGTCGTTCTACGGCAAGCGTCCCGGGCCGGGCATGCGCCTGGACAAGCTGAGCCTGCAGTTCGCGATGCACGACACCGGCCTGATCGGCGATGTGCTCGAGGCCTACGAGCGCCTGATTCTCGACGCCATGCGCGGCGATCACACGCTGTTCACCACCGCCGAGGGCATCGAGCGGCTGTGGGAGGTATCGACGCTGTTACTGGAAAGCCCGCCGGCGGTGCGCCCCTACGCCCCCGGCTCATGGGGACCGAACGCGATCCACCAGCTGGTCGCGCCGCATGCGTGGCGGCTGCCGTTCGAGCGCGTGTGGCGCGATCCGAATAAAGTGGGCAGCTGAACTGACAGGAGATGATCTTGTGAGCGATGAAATCGTTTTGTATTACAACCCGCTGTCACGTGCGCGCGTGGTGCACTGGATGTTGGAGGAAGTCGGTGCGCCGTATCGCATCGAGCTGATCGACCTTTCCAAGGGCGAACAGAAGCAGCCGCCGTTCCTGGCAGTGAATCCGATGGGCAAGCTGCCGGCGATCGTGCATCGGGGCACGGTGGTCACCGAAACCGGCGCCATCTGTGCCTACCTGGCCGATGCGTTCCCGGCGGCGGGACTGGCGCCAGCCGCCGATGAGCCGCAACGCGGCAGCTACCTGCGCTGGATGTTCTTTGGAGCCGGGTGTCTCGACTCCGCGCTCATCGATCGCATGCTGTCGCGCCCGGCACCGGAGCGAACTTCCGCGCTGGGCTACGGTCGGTATGAAGACGTGATGCAGGCGCTGGAGCAGGCGATCACGCCGGGTCCTTACATATTGCAGCAGCGCTTCAGCGCCGCCGACGTCTACATCGGCGCGCAGATCGGCTTTGGCATGCGGACCAAGAGCATCGACCCACGGCCGGCTTTTCAAGCCTATCTCGGCCGGCTGCTGCAGCGTCCGGCCTACAAGCGCTCCGAGGAGCAGAGCGCCAGGCTGCTGGCGCAGATGAACCCGACGGTTTGAACCGCGCCGCCGGATGAGTGCAATATAGCGGTCATGAAACTCCTTAACCGCCATCGCCTGACAACCGCGCTGACCCTGTGCGCCGCCGCCTGTGCCAGCGCGGCCGCGTTCGCGGTGGATCAGGGCGCGCCCGCAGGCGGCATCTGGAAAGCCGTGGTGCCGCCGTCGGCGATGCACGGCGAATTCGCCAACGAGGACCCGGTCGGACTGGCAGCCGGCAAGCACATCAAGACCGACTGCTCGATGAACTGGGTCAGCGGCGACGACGGCAAGCGCTATTGCTTTACCACCGGAACTTCATTGTTGTTCTTCGAAGAGGCGCCGCAGGCGTACATCCGGGCGGCCCGCAAGTTCTTCGAATTCGATCGCCCGCAGACGCGCTGACACGGGCGTGCTGCAGGATGCGCTGGGAAGACAACCGCGAGAGCGATAACGTCGAAGATCGGCGCGACGATTCCGGCGGCGGCGGCGGCATGGGCTTCGGCGGCATTCACCTGGGCGTGGGTGGGGTCATCCTGGTGCTCGTGGGCAGCTGGATATTCGGCGTCAACCCGATGGCGGTGCTTGGGCTGCTCAGCGGCGGCGGCAACGTCACGACATCGGCACCGGCGCCGAGCCAGCCGGCCCGCCAGCCGCCCGCCAACGACCAGCTGGCGCGCTTCGTATCGACCATTCTCGCCAGCACCGAAGACGTATGGGGCGAGATATTCACGCAAGCCGGCCGCACCTACGAGCGGCCGCATCTGGTGCTGTTTCGCGGTGCGATACCGACCGCCTGCGGTACCGGCCAGAGCGCGATGGGCCCGTTCTACTGTCCCCAGGATCGCAAGGTCTATATCGACCTCGGCTTCTACCAGACGCTGCGCGATCAGCTCGGCTCGCCGGGCGACTTCGCGCAGGCCTACGTGATCGCGCACGAAGTAGGCCATCACGTGCAGAACCTGCTGGGCACGACCGCCAAGGTCGACGCGCTGCGAGCGCGCGAGAACCGGGTGCAGGCCAATGCGACCTCAGTGCGGGTTGAATTGCAGGCCGACTGCTTCGCCGGCGTGTGGGCGTTTCATTCGCAGGCGGAAAAGCACTGGCTCGATCAGGGCGATATCGAATCGGCGCTCAACGCCGCCTCGCACATCGGCGACGACGCGCTGCAACGACAGGAACAGGGGCGCGTAGTGCCGGACACTTTTACCCATGGCACCAGCGCGCAGCGCGTCGGCTGGTTCAAGCGCGGCCTCGCCAACGGACGGGTCGCGGACTGCGACACCTTCGGCAGCGCGACGCTGTGAGCATGCAAGTCTGATCCTGTCGGGACAGCTCGTCATGGATGTCGGCGGTGACCTGACATGTGCCTGATTCTCGTAGCGTGGCGTGCGCATGCGGAATATCCGCTGCTGCTGGCGGCCAATCGCGACGAATACCATGCCCGACCCGCGGCTCCCGCCGCCTGGTGGACCACGCCTGCGATCCTGGCCGGCCGGGATCTGTCCGCCGGCGGCACCTGGCTGGGCGTCGCACGCGACGGACGCTTTGCCGCGCTCACCAATTTCCGCGATCCGACACGGCCCCAGCGCGCGGCGCCCAGTCGCGGCGAACTGGTGCCGGCCACCCTGGCCGCGCGGCTGCCGGCGCAGCGGGCCCTGCAGCAGCTGCGATCCAGCGCCGGCAACTACAACGATTTCAACCTGATCTTCAGCGACGGCGAGCAGCTGGCGGTGTTCGAGAGCGTCGCCGGCGAAGGCCGGTTGCTGGGCCCGGGCGTCTATGGCCTGTCGAATCACCTGCTGGATACGCCCTGGCCCAAGGTGCAGAACGCCAAGTCGGCGCTCAGCGCCGCGCTGTCGCACCTGCCGGATGAGCAGCCGTTGCTCGATCTGCTGCGTGACGAACGCCAGGCCGACGACGCGCTGCTGCCGCGCACCGGTGTGAGCGTTGCGTGGGAGCGATTGCTGTCGAGCGCCTTCGTTCGCGCGCCCGGATACGGCACCCGCTGTTCGAGCATCCTGACCATGGACCGGCACGGCCGCGTGCGCTTTTGCGAATGGACCTGGATTGAATCCGGCGACGCCGCGGGCAAGGTCGAGTACTGCTTTGAGAGCGCCGCCGGGGTCTTAGGTTTAGTCAGCTCCGATTCTTAAGGCGCGCAACGCTGCAGATTCCGGCCAGCACCGCCAGGCCGGCGGCCAGCAATGCCGGCACCGGTCCGGTGCCGACCCCGAGCGACAGCAGTGCGGCCAGCAGCGTTGCCCCGAGCGTCTGGCCGGTCAAGCGCGTGGTGGAAATAAGGCCGCCCGCCGATGCGGCGCGCTCGTGCGGCGCGGCATGGATGATCACGCGCGCGTTCGGCGCCACGAACAGCCCGAAGCCGGCGCCCGAGAGCGCCATGCGCCACACCAGATCGAAGTGCGATACCTGTGCGGGCAGGAAAGCCAGCGACAACAATCCGATGGTGGCGATCGCCATGCCGATGCCGCCCAGGATCCCGGCTGGAAAGCGATCCGACAGCATGCCGGCGGTCGGACCGATCAGCAGGATCGCCAGCGGCCAGGGCGTGAGCAGCGCCCCGACCTCGCCCGGCGGGAAGCCGTAATGCTGCTGCAGCCGGAACGGCAGCGACACCATCACCATCATCGACGCGATGAACACCGCGAGACCGCCGAGCGCAGACCAGGCGACCACCGGCCGCATCAGCAGATCCACCGGCAGCATGGGAATCTTCGACGTCAGCTCGCGCCGTACGAACACCACCCCGACCAGCGCGCCGCCGCCGACCAGCGCCGCGGCGATCAGCGCCGCGCCGCCATGTACCGCGCTTTCCAGCCCCGAGATGATCAGGCCGAAGGTGAGCGCGCACAACACCGCGGCGCGCACATCGTAGGGATCGTCGCGCGGCTGCGGTTCCGGCAGCGAGCGGGCGCCCAGCAGCAGCGACAGCAGCGCCAATGGCGCCGCGGCGGCGAAGATCCACGGCCAGCTCGCCACCGACAGCACCAGTCCGCCCAGCGTCGGGGCGATCACGATCGAACTCGACACCACGACGTTGCCTATCCCCAGGCCGCGCCCCAGCTGGCGTGCCGGATAGGTCGAGCGGATCAGCGCGCTCGACACGCTGAGCGCGGCCGCCGCGCCCAGCGCCTGCAAGGAGCGCACCAGCAACAGCAGCGGCAGGCTCCGGGCGAAAAAACACAGCACGGTCGACAGCAGGAAAGCCAGCTGGCCGTACTGATAGAGCCGCCGCAGCCCGATGCGGGTGCCGAGCGCGGAGAACGGCAGCAACGTCATCACCAGCACCAGCTGATAGATGGTGACCACCGACACGGCCGCTGACGGACGCACGCCCAGGTCGTGCGCCAGCGTCGGCAGCGCGACCGTGACCACCGAGCCATCGATCACCGCCAGCGCGGTGCCGCAACATATCGCCACGATCGCCAGGTAACGGCGCGGAGTGGGCAGGCCATCCATCAGATTGCGTTGAACAGTTGATTTTTGTAGGACATTGAAACCCTCTCGAGCTTAGCAAATAGCCGTTGGCGACAGGGGCTGCGCCGGCGGGGATTAGGAGTAAGCTTTACGACCTGCGATCGTCCGGAGGCTTACATTGGTGTGGCTCGAAATTTCCCTGGTGATACTGATCGCCGCCAGCGCCATTCTATGGTTGCGACAGCGTAACGCGCGCCAGCAGAACAGCGAGCTGCGTGCCGAAGTGGTCAAGCTGCGCGGTCGCCTGCGGACTCGCAAACCTTAAGGCAGCCGCTCGATGGTTGCTGATCGCTGATGCGGCGCTTAAGGATCGTCCATCGCACCCGGTACGAATTCCCCGAAACGGTGCGCTTAGGTCCCCACCGGCTGCTGCTGCGCCCACGCGAGGGCCACGAACTTCATATCGAGTCCTCGCTGCTCGAAACCTCACCGATCGCCACAGTGCACTGGCTGCGCGACATCTACGACAATTCGGTAGCGATCGCGAACTTCGCGCTGCCTGCCAGGCAGCTCATGATCGACAGCGAGGTAGTGGTGCAGCACTTCGACGATGCGCCGCTGGATTTCGTGGTGGCGGACGAGGCGGTGAATTACCCGTTCCGCTACGATCCGGACACCGCTGCGGTGCTGCGGCCGTACCTGGTCGATGCGCAGGCGCCGGTGGAGCAGGAGACACTGCGCAGCTGGCTCAGCCAGCGCTGGCAGTTCGGCCAACAGGTGCAGACCTACGGGTTGCTGCAACGCCTGAGCGTGGACATCAAGGAGACCCTGAAGTACCAGGCGCGCGAATATCCGGGCGTGCAGACCCCGGCCGAAACGCTGGCGCGCGGCGCAGGCTCGTGCCGCGACTTTGCCAACCTGTTCATGTTCGCGGCGCGCTGCCTGGGGCTCGCGGCGCGTTTTGTCAGCGGATACCTTGATGCGCCGCATACCGGCAGCGGCGCCACCCATGCCTGGGCCGAGGTCTATCTGCCCGGCGCGGGCTGGAAGGGCTTCGATCCCACGCTCGGTGAGATGGTGGGCGGCAAGCACATCGCCGTGGCCGTCGCGCGCCGGCCCGACGTCGTGTCGCCGGTCGCAGGTACGTTCTTCGGCCAGCCCGGCGCCAGTCTCTACGTCGACGTCGCCGTGACCGCGCTCGACGGCTAGAACGCTCGCGGCCTGCGCCGCCCGACTACCACACGCTGACGCGCTGCTCGGGCGCCAGGTACATGCCGTCGCCTGGCTTGACATCAAAGGCGTCGTAGAACGCCTGCTGGTTCATCAACGGGATGCTGCCGCGGTACATCTCCGGCGAATGCGGATCGGTCTTGAGCTCGACGATGGTTTCGCTGTCGCGTGTCAGGCCGCGCCACACCTGCGCCCATCCCATGAAAAAACGCTGGTCGCCGGTAAGCCCATCGATCACCGGCGCCGGCGCGCCGCCAAGTGAAATCCTGTAGGCCTTGTAGGCGATGGCGACACCGGAGTTGTCGGCAATGTTCTCGCCCAGGGTCAACTCACCGTTGACGTGGTAGCCGGGTACCGGCTCGCGCGCGCCGTACTGCTGCACCAGCGCGTGCGTCTTGGCCCTGAATTTTTCGAAGTCGGCCTGGGTGAACCAGCCGGGGCTGCCGAGCAGGTTGCCGTTGCCGTCGTACTGGCTGCCCTGGTCGTCGAAGCCGTGGCTGATCTCGTGACCGATGATGGCGCCGATGCTGCCGTAGTTCACCGCATCGTCCGCCTTGGCGTTGAACATCGGCGGCTGCAATACCGCCGCCGGAAACACGATTTCGTTCATCTCCGGGTTGTAGTAGGCATTGACCGTCTGCGGCGTCATGAACCACTCGCCGCGATCGATCGGCTTGCCGAGCTTGTTGAGGTTGCGCTGGTAGTCGAACACCCTGGCACGCAGCACGTTACCCACCAGGTCATCGCGCCTGATCTGCAGCGCGCTGTAGTCGCGCCACACCGCCGGGTAACCGATCTTGGGAGTGAACAGGGCAAGCTTCGCCAGCGCTTTCTGCCTGGTTTCCGGGCTCATCCAGTCGAGCGTCTCGAGATCTGCCCGGTAGGCAGCAAGCAGGTTGCGCACCATCTGGTCGATGCGCGCCTTGGACTCGGGCGGGAAATACTGCGCGGTGTAGATGCGGCCCAGCGCTTCGCCGATCGACTCCTCCAGCAGATCGATGCCGCGCTTCCAGCGCGGCTTGATCTGCGGGATGCCGCGCAACGACGTGCCGTAGAAGGAGAAGCGCTGGTCGACGAAACGCTTGTTCAGGTAGGGCGAGAACTCGCTCAGCAGGTGCCAGCGAAAATAATTCTTCCACACCGACAGCGGCGTGCCCGCGAGCAGTGTGCTGAACCCGGTCAGGTAACTGGGCTGCTGGATCACCAGGTAATCGGTCCGGCCCGCGACCCCCGAGTCGGCCAGGTACGCCTTCCAGTCATAGCCCGGCACCAGACGCGATAGTTTGTCGAACGCGACCTTGTTGTAAGTCTTCACCGGATCGCGGTTCTGCACCTTGGTCCACTGCAGCCGGGCGAGCGCCGTCTCAAGATCGACGATCTGCCAGGCGTGGCGCGCAGGCTCGTCATCTCCGGCCAGGCGCAGCGTGTTCGCGACATGCTGCACGTACAGCGCACGCGTCTGCTTCAGCTGCGGGTCGTTCAGCAGGTAGTAGTCGCGGTCCGGCATGCCCAAGCCGTCCTGGCCGAGATCGAACACATAGCGGGTCGAATCCCTGGCGTCCTGGTGCACATTCGGTGAGTACGGAGCCGGCACACCGATCTGGTTGAAGTGCGCAATCAGCGAGGCGATCTGCTGCTTGCCGTGCAGCGCGTCTACGCGCGCGAACTCCGCGGCCAGCGGCGTCGGACCCAGCCGCTCCAGCGCCGCCTCATCCATGTAGCTCGCGTACAGGTCAGCGATCTTCTGCTGATCGGGGTCCGCGGGATCGGCCGATTGCAGCAGCCCCTCGACGATGCCGCGCAATTGGATCTGCGAGTCGTCGGCCAGCTCATACCAGGAGTCATAGGCGCTCTTGTCGGCCGGAATCGGCGTCAGCGCCAGCCACTTGCCGTTGACGTGGCGGTAGAAATCATCCTGGATGCGCACGCCGTCGTCGGCGTACTGCGAATCGATGCCGGAGATCAGGGTCGCCCCGCCCGGCCCTGATGCCGGGGTCGCGGCGGCAGCGGCTACGGCAAGCCCGAGGCCCAGGGCGCAAACCACGATTCGATGCACGCTTACCCCCGGCAAGTCGCTATCGCGATGCATTTTATGCATTTTTATAAGGCTACAGATCATTCGCTGGTGAGTGCCGCCGGCGCTGCGGCCGGTTGCGGCCGGTTTTAGCCGGGAACAGCCGGGATCAGCCGGGATCGCGACGGCCGCGCGGGCCGCGGGATACGCGCCGCTCGCCCGGCGTGCCGGGTGTCCAGGTTTCGGCTACCGCATCCGTGCGGCGCGGACCGGCGCGACGGTCGGCGTAGTGGCGGTAGATGCACTTGCAGCTGGCCGACATGGTGCAGCCCTTCAACGGCAGCGCCGGCGCATCGCGCGCCAGCAGGCGCTTGTCGCGCATCGCTACCGCCCTGGTGCAGGTCTCGCCGTGCGTGGCAATCCGGACAGCGCTCCACGGTTCTATTCGCAGCGGATAGGTTCGCTTCGCCATGGTGGTTGCATTGTATTTTGCGTGTGCGCCATATTAAGGCGATTGCAAGCTAAGCTTTTGCACACTCCGTCACGCCGGCAATAAAAATTACCGATGCCGGCCGCTGCGATCGCGGATCCAGAGGTTCGCGCAGCTGCAGCAGCGCCAGTCCATGGCTTCGATACAGCGCCAGCCAGCTCGCCAGCGTGCGGAAATACCACGGCGCCGGGTCGGTGAAATCATCGCTGAACCCGGCCCAGGACCCTTCCCGCCAGCCGTCGCGGTACGGCGCCTCGCCGCAGGCCTCCACCGGATGCAAAGTCTGGCTGATAAAAACCCCGCCGGGTTTCAGCAGCGATGGTATCGCGGCGAACAGCGTTGCCACCGATTCCTTTCCCAGCAGCGAGAAATTGCACACCGCGACGTCGGCAGTGAACCCGAGCGTCCCGGCGGCCGCCTGCTGGTAGCAGGCGACGCGAAACTCGCCGCCGCCGAGCGCTTGCGCCTGTGCGATCAGCCCGGGAACGACATCGATGCCGACCACGTCGATACCGCTGGCGGCGAGCGCGCGGGCCAGCCAGCCCTCGCCGCAGCCGATGTCGAGCACGTGGCGCGGCGATCGGCTTTGCACCGCGTCGATGATCGCCCGATCGGTGACCAGCGTGCGGCTGTCGATGCGGCGCTCGCGCACCGCAGCCGTCCAGGCCTTCGCATTGCTATGCCAGCTGGCAACAATCCTCGCCTCGCTGGTGGCGCTGGTGGCGCTGGTGGCGCTGGTGGCGCTGGTGGCGCTGTCGCCGTTGCGTCAGGCACTGCCGCTAGACGCTCGCAGCAGCGCGCAACATCGCCTCGAGACTTTGTTCGACGTCGGCGTCGCCGGTCGACCAGTTGCAGACGCTGATGCGCATCGCGGTGTGACCTTGCCAGACCGTGATGCCGCACCAGCAGGTGCCGTCCGCCTGCAGCCGTGCGACCACGCGCCGCGTGCGCGCATCGTCGCCGAACGACACCAGCACCTGGTTGAGCACCACGTCATTGAGGATCGCGTAACCTTTGGCGGACAGTCCGGAGGCAAAGCGGCGTGCCTGGCGGCAGTTGCGCTCCAGCATTTCGGCGATCCCCGCGCGCCCCAGCGTTTGCAGCGCCGCCCATACTTCCACGCCGCGCGCACGCCGGGAAAGCTCCGGCGTGAAATCGCTGGGATTGCGCTCCACTCCGGGTTGCGGCAGGTACTCGGCGGTGATCGCCATCGCGGCCTGCAACGCCTGCGCTTCACGCACGAACGCCAGGCCGCTGTCGTACGGCACGTTGAGCCACTTGTGCGCGTCGGTCGCCCAGGAATCGGCGGCTTCCAGCCCTTGCGCCAGATGCCGCAGCGACGCGGTGGCCTTGGCCCACAAGCCGAAAGCGCCATCGACATGCACCCAGGCGCCGTCGCGATGCGCGCTCTCGATCAGTGGGACGAACGGATCGAAGGCGCCGGTGTTCACGTTGCCGGCCTGAAGACAAAGTATCGTGGGACCTGCAATGGACGGCAGCTCATCGGGCCGCATGCGCCCCTGGCCGTCGACCGGCACGCGCACGATGCGCGAGCGGCCCAGGCCCAGCATGCCCAGCGACTTGAGCAGCGTCGGGTGCGCTTCCGCGCCGGCAATGACGGTGATCGGCGGCGCACCGAACAGGCCGTCGGCCTCGACATTCCAGCCCACTCGCGTCAGTACCGCATTTCGCGCCGCGGCCAGCGCGGTGAAATTGGCAACCGTCGCCCCGGTGACGAAGCCGGCCGCGGTCTGCTCCGGCAGTTCGAACAGCGCCACCAGGCGCCGCAGCGCGCTCTGCTCCAGGCGCGCCACGCCGGGGGTGATGCTGTAGTAGCCGCAGTTCTGGTCCCAGGCCGCGGCCAACCAGTTCGCCGCCAGCGCGGCCGGCAACGAACCGCCGATCACGAAACCGAAGAAGCGCGGCCCAGCCATCGCCATGGTGGCGGGAGACACCAGCTCATCGAGCATAGCCAGCGTCTGCTGCGCATCCATGCCCTGCAGAGGCAGCGGGCCGTCCAGTCGCGGCAACGCCGACAGGGCCGCGGCACTCGGCGCTACCGGGCGCCGCGCCATCGATTCCAGGTAGCTCGCCGCGCGCTGCGCGGTGTCGTGCAGCAAAGCGCGCGTCGAGGAATGCACGTCGGCGCCGTCGTCGATGTCAGTGGTCGATGCTTGAGTGAAACGGTCCATCGCGCCCCGCCCGTATTGCCGGACGTAAGAGTGTACGCCGCCGCCGCGGTTACTCACCACCGGCGAAATAGAGGCATAATTGCGCCGCTGTCGGCAGGCGCAGCGCGAGGGACCGGCAAATGATGAAGATACTGATCATATTCCTGGTGCTGGCGATCGCGGGGCTCGCCGGCTACAGCTGGCTGTCGCTGCACTGGGCCTACTCTACCGGCGAGCGTGCCGGTTTCGTGCAGAAGATTTCGAAGAAGGGCTGGGCCTGCAAGACCTGGGAGGGCGAGATGGCGATGGTCACGATGCCCGGTACCGTGTCGGAGAAGTTTTATTTCACGGTGCCGGCGGACGCGGTCGCGGACCAGATCAATGCCAGCCTCGGCAAGCGCGTGACCATGCACTACGCGCAGCACAAGTGGCTGCCGAGCTCGTGCTTTGGCGACACTGAATATTTCGTCGACTCCGTGCGGGTCACGGAGTAGTCAATCCGCCTCGACCACCGTGCCCTGGTGATAGAGGATCCTCCACGCCTGGCCGCTGCGGCGCCAGATGCTGGATCTACGCGTCAGCCGCTGCTTCTGCTGTAGCAGCGTATAGGTGACCAGGTACGTATCGCGGGACAGCGTCTGGCAGTGAAAATCGCTCACTTCCCAGATGTCCTCGCCCGGATTCTCGAATCGCTTCTCCAGCACGTCCAACACGTACTCACGGCCGTAGCGGCGGCCTGAGGCGCCGACCTCGCAAAACTCCGGATCGGCCATGGATTCGAGATCGGCACGCGTCGCGCCGGGTTCGAGCCGATGAAATACCGGCTCACGCCGCTGCAGTTCCTGCAGCACGGTGGCGCGTTGGCGCCTGGCGGCCGGTGCGGTCTTCATGGCGACGCAGTCTACCTGTTCGCGCCGCGCGGCGATGCCACCGATGCCACGGGCGCCGAGGGCCGGCGCCGCCAGCGCGTAACCGGTGTGCGACAAGCGCGCAAAAGATCCGCCGCGAGAAGCTACTAAGCGACATGGATGTCGCGTCCCGGCACTGCATTTCTGGGGAAAGTGGGCAGAAACACGCACCTAGAAAAATCCGTGAGGAGAGATAGTTGCCCTCATGCCGCTCTCGTTCACGCGCTCGCTTCGGTTGAAGGTTCGTCGAGAATCCTAGCGGGGGTGTTTCCCGAGCGCACGAGCCTGATACCAGATCTCAATGGTGACCATCCGCCTGCTCGCCGCCACCGACGACATCCTGAATGACAACGGCGTGCGTGCCCAGGCATCGCCCGAGCTGCTGTCAGTCTGGAACGGAAAGAGCGCGAACTAGTGCGCCAGCCCGTGCGGGGTGATCAGCCCGGCGCGCCAGGCAATCATCAGCAGCACGAACAGCGCGACCGACAGCGAGATCCGCCACGTCAGGGCGCGCATCATCTTGTTCGAGTCGCCGCGGCCGGTGGACAGGTGATAGAGCGCAGTACCGAGACTTGCGAGGATCGCGGCCAGGAAACAGACGATCAGGATCCGGATTAGTTGCATCGGCCAATTATAAGGGCCGGCGGCGATGCAAGCCTGTACTCGATAGAGCCCCGGCTGCACAATGGGTGATTCCCGACGGAGCTCCTGGCTTGCCGCTGACACTCGAAATCGGCCGTTTCCGCTGGTCCGCGACCTGGCCCATGACGCTGCTGACGCTGGCGGCGCTGCTGCTGTTCGTCGAACTCGGCCGCTGGCAATGGCAGCGCGCGCAGTTCAAGCAGGCGCTGGCCGCTGACTTTGGCGCCGGCGGCCAATCGGTGGGCGATCTGGGTACCCACAGCACTGCTGAGTTTGCGCGTTATACGCAGCTGCGGCTGCAGGGCAGCTACGACGGCGAGCATCAGTTTGTGCTCGACAACATGTCGCATGAGGGCCGGCCGGGCTACGAAGTGCTGACGCCGCTGCGGCTGGCCGATGGCCGCACCGTCATCGTCAATCGCGGCTGGCTGCCGCTGACCGCGAGTCGCAGCCAGCTGCCGCAAGTGTTGCTCGATTCCAACGCAGCGCAGACGCCGGTCGGCCGGCTGGATGATCTTCCGGTCGCAGGCATCGCGTTGGGGCACGTGGCGCCGGCGCCGGGCGGCAAATGGCCCAAGCTCACCAGCTTCCCGACCATGGCGGATCTGTCCGCGGCACTCGGCCAGCCTTTGCAGAGTCGCCAGCTGCTGCTCAACCCCGATCAGCCGCAGGGTTATCTGCGCGACTGGCATCCGTCGGGTCTTGGACCCGCACGCCATCTGTCCTATGCGATCCAGTGGTGGGCGTTTGGTGCGCTGGCACTCGGCTTATATGGCTACATGAACTGGCAACGGAGCACGCGATGAGCGCCCCGCCCGGCGCCGGCGCCACGCGCCCCAAGCGCGGCATATTGCTGCTGCTGCTGTTGCTGTTCTTCGCGCCATTGCTGCTGGCGTTCGCGCTGTATTACGGCTCCGACTGGCGCCCTACCGCCCGCACCAATCACGGCGAGCTGATCGAACCTGCCCATACGCTGCCGCTCGTCGCGCTGCCGCAGGTCGTCGCGACGCCCGGCGCGGCGCCTGGCGCGGCGCCTGGCGGCGACGCACTGGCCGCAGCCGATGTACTGACCGGAAAGTGGTCACTGGTATATGCCAGTAGCGGCGACTGCGACGCCGACTGCCGCAGCACGCTGTATTTCATGCGCCAGACGCATCTCGGACTGGCTGACCTCGCGCCGCGGGTGCAGCGTGTATTCCTGGTAACCGCCGCCTGCTGTGATCGCGGCTACCTGGCGCGTGAGCAGCCGGGACTGATCACCCTGGACGCGGATGGCGCGGCGGGCGCGGCGCTGCTCGCACAATTTCCTTCCGAGCGGCGTTCCTCGAGCATTTTCGTGGTCGACCCGCGCGGCAACCTGATGCTGCGTTACGACGCCCGCGATGATCCCAAGGGGCTGCGTAACGACCTGAAAAAGCTGCTGACGCTGTCGCACATCGGATAGCGCACGCCATGAATCGATCCCGCATGATGAATCATTCCGCATGGGTGCGCGCTATCGCGGTTGCCGCCTTCTCGCTGTGCCTGTGCGTGGTGGTGCTCGGCGCTTACGTGCGGCTCAGCGACGCCGGCCTCGGCTGCCCTGACTGGCCCGGTTGTTACGGCCATCTGACGCCCGCGGGTGCGGCCGCCGATGGGCGCACCGCGAGCACGCCGATCGCAGGGCGGCCGCTGGAGATCGGCAAAGCCTGGCGCGAGATGCTGCACCGCTATGCTGCCGGCACACTCGGTACCCTGATCATCTGTCTCACTGCGTTAGGGCTGGCCTGGCGACGCGAGCGCATCGTGCCGCCCTGGTTTGTGATCGCTCTGCTTGCGATCGTGCTGCTGCAGGGCGCGCTCGGCATGTTGACGGTGACGCGGCTGCTCAAGCCGCTGTTCGTGAGCCTGCACCTGCTGTTCGGCTTCACCACGCTGTCATTGCTGTGGTGGCTGGTGCTGACGCTGCGTCGGACGCAGGGCGGATTACTCCATTCAAGCGCCGCTCTGCACACCCGGCGAGCCGCAAGCGCGCGGCGCCTGGCACTGCTGGGCCTGATCGCAATCAGCCTGCAGATCGCGCTTGGCGGCTGGACCAGCAGCAACTACGCCGCCACGGCGTGCCCCGATGTGCCTACCTGCCAGGGCAGCTGGTGGCCGCAGGCCGATTTTCGCGCGGCATTCATGCCGTGGCAGACGCCGCGCGCCGACCCGCAAGTGAACTACGAGGGCGGCGTGCTGGCCAACCCCGCGCGTGTCGCCATTCACTTGAGCCACCGCCTGGGCGCACTGGTGGCCAGCCTTGCGCTGCTGGCGGCTGCGATCGCGGCGCTGCGCCTGGGCGGCAGCGCTGCCGCTGCCGCCATGGGGCTGCTGCTGCTGCTGGCACTGCAACTGACCATCGGGGTGTCGATGGTGCTGCACGGCTTTCCCCTATGGCTCGCCACGGCACACAATGCCGGCGCCGCCCTGCTATTGTTAGCCACCCTGGCGCTGAACCGGTCCCTGTGGCCGCGATCGGCGCCGGTTACTTTCACCAGCTAATCTTCTTCGCCATCGCCCATGAGCCACCCCGACGTCCACGCCATCGCCGCCACTGCCAGCTGGCGCGACTATTTCGAGCTCACCAAGCCCCGCGTGGTGGCGCTGATCGTGCTGACCGCAGTGGTCGGAGCGCTGCTGGCATCGCGCGGCTTGCCGCCGCTGGACGCGTTGATATTCGGCAATCTCGGTATCGCGCTGGCGGCGGCCTCGGCCGCCGCCATCAATCACGTGCTTGACCGGCGCATCGATGCGCGCATGGCGCGCACCCGCACGCGGCCGCTGCCCACGGGCCATCTGGCGCCGGCGCAGGCGCTGGCGTTCGCGCTGCTGCTGGGCGTGATGTCGATGGTGATCCTGGTGGCGTTCGTCAATGTGTTGACCGCGGCGCTGACGTTCGCATCGCTGATCGTCTACGCGGTGGTCTACACGGTGTGGCTCAAGCGCGCGACGCCGCAGAATATCGTCATCGGCGGTGCCGCCGGTGCCGCGCCTCCAGTGCTGGGCTGGGTCGCGGTGACCAACCACATCGACCCGCAGGCGCTGCTGCTGTTCCTGATCATCTTTGCGTGGACGCCGCCGCATTTCTGGGCGCTGGCGATTGCGCGTCGCCACGACTACGCCAAGGCCGACATCCCGATGCTGCCTGTCACCCACGGCGTTGAGTTCACGCGCCTGCACGTGCTGCTCTATACCGTGCTGCTGTCCGTGATCACGCTGCTGCCCTATATGACCGGGATGAGCGGCCTGATCTACCTCGCGGCTTCGATACTGCTCAACGGGCGCTTCCTGTGGCATGCGATCGCGCTCAAATTCGCGCCGCGCGACGAGCAGCCGATGCGCATGTTCCGCTTCTCGATCACCTACCTGATGTGGCTGTTCCTGGCGCTGCTGCTGGATCACTATCTGCCGACGACACTGGGCTGAGCGAGCAAAAAACTGTAGCAGCGCAAACTGCGAGTCCCGCAGCAATTCGAACTCCGGTAAACAGATGAAGTTAATTCTGCAAATCGCAGCGGGCACCGTCCTGGCGTGGCTCGCGATCACGGGCCTCAAACTATTGGCGGCACGCGCGGCGCTGCAAGCCTTCAGCGACGCGGTACCCATGCACACGGCACCTGCGGGGGCACCGGCACACACCAATACGCCCGCCGCATCGCCGCCCCCGGATTTGCCGACGCTCCCGCCATCGCCGCCACCCTCATCGCTGTCCGAGACCAATCACGCGGCGGATTCGCGCCAATGGTCCATCACCACGACCGACGGTAAACACTACTCCGGAACGGGTTCAGCGCCACAAAACGGCCTGCCGCAACCTCAACAACCTCAACGATGATCGGCGACTGGCTGCTGCCTGCGTCCGGACTGCTCAGGCGACCCGCAGTGTCACCGCACCGCCGATGATCAGCACGATGCAAGCCAGCCGCTGCAGCGTCACGCGCTCCTTGAGCATCAGCGCCGAGATGACGGTCGCGAACAGGATCGAGGTCTCGCGCAGCGCTGCGACCAGCGCCACCGGCGCCAGGGTCATGGCCCACAGCGCAATGCCATAGGACGCCACGGTGGCGGCACCGCCGGCCAGGGCCTGCAGCCGGCGGCCGTTGAGGTAGGCGGCGAATTCGCGCCGACGCCAGATCAATATCAGCAGCAACTGCTCAGCTCCGTTGAGCAGGAAGATCCACAGCGCATACGCCGCCGGCGCCCCGGAACGGCGCACGCCTAAGCCGTCGACCAGGGTGTAGCTTGCGATCACGCAGGCGTTGCCGAGGGCAAACGCGGTCGCGGTACGGTGCGAAACCGAGTGCTCGGGGCGATGCAGTGCCATTCCCAGTACGCCGCCGCAGATCAGGCCGATCCCCAGCCATCGGGCACCAGTCACGGCTTCGCCGATCAGAGCAGCACTTAGCGCGGCCACGATCAGCGGCGCGGCGCCGCGCATGATCGGGTAAACATGGCTCATGTCACCGTGCCGGTAGGCGGAGACCAGCAGCGCGTAATACAGCGTCTGCAACAGTACCGAGGCACCGATGAATGGCCAGCTTGCGGGCGCAGGCTGTGGCAGGAATGGCAATGCCACCGCCGCCACGCCGGCAGCCGCGGTGGTGATCATGACCGTGGTGAGCAGTTTGTCGCCGCCACTCTTGACCAGCGCGTTCCAGCTGGCGTTGAGCAGTGCCGCTATCAGCACGATGTAGACGACGTATGCCGGCATCTTCAGCCGGTGCGGGCGGCGATGCTGCGGATGCTGACGATGGTGCTGGCGTTGACGCGGGCGGCCTTTTGTACAATGGCTAAGATGACAACGCGGCTCATGCGCTTATTATTGTCCAATTGACGGCAGGAAATCGTCGGCCCGGGCGGGCATGGTAGCGCGTCGCGCCGACATACCGAGGTAACCGCCATGCTGATCGAACGTGTCTGGGCGGCCAATCGCGGTCGTAACTTTCACTACCTGATCGCCTGTCCCGAGACCCGCGAGGCGCTCGCGGTCGACCCGCTCAACGCGGAGTCCTGTCTTGCGCGGGCGCGCGAACTGGGCTGGCGCATCACCCAGATTTTCAACACCCACGAACACCAGGACCACACCGGCGGCAACGCCGCGATGGTGGCCGCGACCGGCGCGCCGGTACTGGCGCACAAGGCGGCAGCCGAGCGGATCGGCGGTGTCACGCATGGCCTTGGCGGTGGCGACCTGGTGCGCGTCGGCCGCTCGGTGCAACTCACCTGCATGGATACACCCGGCCACACCCGCGCGCACCTGTGCCTGTACGGCGAGGCAGCCGGCGATGCTGCGCCGGCGCTGTTCTCCGGTGACACGCTGTTCAATGCCGGCGCCGGCAACTGTCTGCATGGCGGGGACCCAATGCTGCTGTATGACACCTTCAGCGGCAGCCTGTCGCAGCTACCGACAGCGACACGGGTGTTTCCCGGGCATGAATACCTGTTGCGCAATCTCGATTTTACACTTGACCGCGAACCCTCCAACGCCGCCGCGCGCGACATGATGCGCCGATGCCGCGATCTGGCAGCAGAAGCTATGCCGGTCACGACGCTGGCGCAGGAGCACCAGTTCAACGTGTTCTTCCGCCTCGACAACCCGGAAGTCATCGCCGAGCTGAGAAAAGTGAGGCCCGACTGGCATTCGGATCCGGGTGCGCGCGAGGTATTTCTCGCGCTGCGGGAGCTGCGCAACCGCTGGTAGGCGCGCCGGCCATTTCGGTTGGCTTGCGTCGAGTAATCAGGCGCTCTCCTGCGGTAGAATTCGCGGCCCTCATGGACCTCTCCCCCATCCTCAACCCGTTGAACGATGCCCAGCGCGAAGCGGTGACGGCGCCGCTAGTGCCGGTGCTGGTGCTCGCCGGAGCGGGCAGCGGCAAGACCCGGGTGCTGATTCACCGCATCGCCTGGCTGATCCAGACCGAGGGCGTCTCGCCGCACAGCATCCTGGCCGTGACCTTCACCAACAAGGCGGCCGGGGAGATGCGCGGCCGGGTCGAACAGCTGCTCGGCGGCCCGGGCTCGGCGCTCTGGCTCGGCACCTTTCACGGTATCGCGCACCGGCTGCTGCGCCTGCACTGGCGCGAAGCCGGGCTGCCGCAGGGCTTCCAGATCCTGGATGCCGAAGACCAGCTGCGGCTGATCAAGAAACTTCTGAAATCCCAGAACCTGGACGAGAACCGCTGGGTACCGCGCGAAGTGCAGTACTTCATCAACAAGCACAAGGATGAAGGCCGCCGCCCCAAACATGTCGCCGGCGGCGGCGATCCGACCCAGCTGCAGCTGATCAAGCTGTACGAGCAGTACGAGGAAGCCTGCGCGCGTTCGGGCGTGATCGACTTCGCCGAGTTGCTGCTGCGCGCATTCGAGTTGTGGCGCGACCAACCGGAATTGCTGCGTCACTATCGGGCCCGATTCCGCCACGTGCTGGTGGATGAGTTCCAGGACACCAACTCGATTCAATACGCCTGGATCCGGCTGCTGGTGGGTTCTGAAGGCGCGGCGTTCGTTGTCGGCGACGACGACCAGTGTGTGGCCGCAGGGACGGCCGTTACCATGGCCGACCGCTCAAGGAAGCCGATCGAGGCGGTGTTGCCAGGCGAGAGCGTTTTATCGAGTTATGGCAGCGGTGATCTGCGCGCCGCCAAAGTGACGGAACGTTTCGTCCGGCACCGGCGGGGACGCATGATCCGCCTGCTCTTGCGATCGGGCAAGGTGATAAGTACCACGCCTGAACACACTCACTTTGCCGGCTATGTACTGGGCGAGACACCCCAGACCTATTTTCTATACCTGATGCACAAAGCGGGCATTGGCTATCGTCTGGGTACCTCGCAAGTATATACGGCCGGTCAGGCCAAGCCCATGGTGGGCTTCAAACAACGGGCCATACACGAACATGCGGATGCCGCATGGGTCATCCGCACGCATCGCAATGAGAATGAAGCCAGATCGGACGAAACCCTTACCTCCCTGAGCTACGGTTTACCGACACTGCCGTTTTCCCCACGCAAGGGCAAAGCACGCAATGGCCTGGTGCACGATCGAGAGCATATCGACAGGATATTTCACTCACTGAATACGACCGATGCGGCGCTGAGATTGCTTGAGGATACCGGACTGGATCCGGATCGCCCGCACCACCGACCGCGGAGCCGGAATTCCGACCGCCGCAACATTGTGATTACCTTGTGTGCCGACCGCCGCGGCACGAATCCGATGCACAGCATCGCGATCGCCGCGGTGAACACGGCTGATCGCGTCTTACTTGAGGAGCTGGGCCTGAGCGTACGGCCTGCCAAAAGCCGTGGCAGCGGCCGAAGCTGGCGCTTCGAAACAGCGCGGCGTGATTTCGGCGAACTAATGAAAATCGCCGGCCGAATTCGCGACAAATTGGACGCGCACTACGTCGTGCGGGGACTTATTCTCGATCGCTCCTTGCCTTTCATCAATGCGGCCGCGATCCGACCCGGCATGGTCATGGCCACTGAGTCGGGGAAGTTTGACGTGGTCGAACGCATTGAGCACGTGGACGCCGAGGCGGCGGTATATGACCTCAATATCGAGCGAACGCATAACTTCGTCGCCAATGGAGTGGTAACTCACAATTCCATATACCGCTGGAGAGGCGCGCGAGTCGAGAACCTGCACAAGTTTCGCGAGGATTTCCCGCAAGCCAAGCTATTCCGCCTGGAGCAGAACTATCGCTCCACCGCCGGGATACTCGATGCCGCCAATGTGCTGATCGCCAACAACACCGGCCGGTTGGGCAAGACGCTGTGGACCAGCAAGGCCGGCGGCGAGCGGGTCAAGCTGTTCGCCGCCTACAACGAGCGCGATGAAGCCGATTTCGTCGTGACCCGCATCCTCGAGTGGAGCCAGCGCGGCGGCCTGCGGCGCGAAGCTGCGATCCTGTATCGCTCCAACGCACAGTCGCGCAGTTTCGAGGAGGCGCTGATCAGCGCGCGCGTACCGTACCGTGTCTACGGCGGCCTGCGCTTCTTCGAGCGCGCCGAGATCAAGGATGCCCTGGCGTACCTGCGCCTGATCGCCAATCGCGATGATGATGCCTCGTTCGAGCGCATCGTGAACCTGCCGCCGCGCGGCATCGGCAACAAGACCGTGGACAACATTCGCGACGCGGCGCGCGGCGCCGGCAGTTCCCTGTGGCGCGCAGCCGGAGCCGCGGTCTCCGCCGGGGAAGGCGGGCGCGCGGCAGCCGCGCTGCTGGGCTTCATGCAGCTGATCGAGCAGCTGACGCAGGCAATCGTCGGGCTGACTTTGCACGAGCAGGTCGATCACGTGATCAACGCCAGCGGACTGCTCGAGCATCATCAGAAGGACAAGGCCGATCGCGGCGAGGCTCGGGTCGAGAACCTCAACGAGCTGGTCAGTGCCGCGCGCGGCTTCGAGCCCGACAGCGACCTGCCGCCGCTGCAGAGCTTCCTGTCGCACGCGGTGCTGGAATCCGGCGATACCCAGGGCGACGCCTGGGAGGACTGCGTGCAGATGATGACGCTGCACACGGCCAAGGGACTGGAGTTTCCGCTGGTGTTCCTGTGCGGCATGGAAGACGGGCTGTTTCCGCACCAGCGCTCGATCAACGACCTGGATGGCCTGGAGGAAGAGCGCCGCCTGTGCTACGTCGGCATGACGCGCGCGATGCAGCAGCTGTATTTCACCTATGCCGAGCAGCGACGGCTGCACGGGGTGGACAGCTATAACTCGCCGTCGCGTTTCATCCAGGAGATTCCACCGGCGATGATCGAGGAAGTGCGGCCGCGGATCCGCATTGCGCACGCGCCGGCATCCGACAGCGCAGCATCGGGCGGCCGGCGCGCCCTGGGGCGCGGTGCGCTGATGGAAACCATCAGTGACGGCATGCGGCTCGGAACCCGCGTCCGCCACGGCAAATTTGGCGAAGGCGTGGTGCTCACGGTCGAAGGCCAGGGACCACACGCGCGCGTACAGGTGAATTTCGAGCAGCAGGGGTCCAAATGGCTCATGCTGCAGTACGCGAATCTGGAAGTGATGTAGCGGCGACGGAGCGCAAGGGCTGATGAAGATACTGATACTGGGGGCCGGCCAGGTTGGCCGGACTGCGGCTTTCCACCTGTCGCGCGAGCCGGCCAACGAAGTCACCGTGGTCGACAACAACGAGGACATCCTGCGCGATCTGCAGGATCGGCTCGACATCCGCGCGGTGGCGGGCTACGCCTCCTATCCGGCGGTGCTCGAAGCGGCCGGCATCGCCGACACCGACGTGCTGGTGGCGCTGACCAACAGCGACGAGGTCAACATCGTCGCCTGCGAAATCGCGCATGCGCTGTACCGCACCCCGACCAAGATCGCGCGAGTGCGTGCGCCCGAATACACCACGCGCGCGCAGCTGTTCACCGATGGCGCGCTGGCGGTGGATGTGTGGATCAGCCCGGAACAGCTGGTGACCGAATACATCGCACGGCTGCTGTCCTACCCCGGCGCGCTGCAGGTGGTGGATTTCGCCGACGGGCGGGTGCAGCTGGTCGGCGTGCGCGCGCGCCGCGACGGGCTTTTGGTGGGGCGGGAATTGCGTACCTTGCGCGAGCATCTGCCCGACACTGAGACGCGCGTGGCGGCGATCTACCGCAACGACCGGCTGGTGCGGCCGGCCGGCGACACGGTGATCGAGGAAAACGACGAGATCTTCTTCGTCGCCGCCTCCGACGATCTGCGGCGCGTGATGGCGGAATTGCGCCGCAGCGAGGACCCGGTGCGGCGCCTGGTGATCGCGGGCGGCGGCAATATCGGCTTTCGGCTCGCGCGCACGCTGGAGAAGAGCAATCAGGTCAAGCTGATCGAGCGCGATGCGCGCCGTGCGCGGCGCATATCCGAGCTGCTCGAGAACACCATCGTGCTCAACGGCGACGCGGCCGATGAGGAACTGCTGGTGGAGGAAAACATCGACAGCGCCGATGTATTCGCCGCGCTCACCAATTCCGAGGAGGCCAACGTGCTGTCGGCGATGCTGGCCAAGAGACTGGGCGCCAAGCGCGTGATGGCGCTGATCAACCGCCCCTCGTACGGCGAGCTGATGGAAAATCACAGCATCGATATCGTGATCTCGCCCCAGACCATCACCATCGGCTCGCTGCTCGCGCACGTGCGGCGCGGCGATGTGGTGCGGGTGCACTCCCTGCGCCGCGGCGCGGCCGAGGCCATCGAGGCCGTGGTTCACGGCAACGAGGAGCGCTCGCAGGTGGTCGGCCGGCGGCTGGAACAGATCAAGCTGCCGGCGGGTGCCAGCATCATCGCCATCGTGCGTGGCGAGAACGTGATCATGGCGCACCACGACACCAAGGTGGAAACCGAAGATCACGTGATCATCTTCCTCACCGATCGGCGGCATATCGACGCGGTCGAGCGCCTGTTCCAGACCGAGGCCTAGGAAGGCAAACGATGCGCTCGGTGCTCGGCGTACTGAATATCTTTGGCTCGCTGCTGAACTGGTTCTCGCTGTACTTCGTGCTGCCGATCATCACCGCGCTGGTGTACGGCGAGCTGGCGCCGCTGCGCGGCTTCATCGCCGGCGCCGGAATCGCGATCGTCGGCGGTTTGTTGCTGCGCCTGGCGACGCAGAGTTTTCGCTTCGACCTGAAGTCGCGTGATGCCTACCTGCTGGTAACTGCAACCGTGCTGCTGATCGCTGCGGTCGCGGCGGTGCCGCTGCTGCTCGACCTTCCTGGCCTGTCGTTCACCAGGGCTTATTTCGAAGCCATGTCGGGCCTGTCGACCACCGGCGCCACGGTACTCACCGGTCTGGACAAGCTTCCGCACAGCATCAACCTGTGGCGCCATGCGCTCAGCTGGCTCGGCGGCATGGGCATCATCGTGCTGGCGGTGGCGGTTCTGCCGCTGCTGGGAGTTGGCGGCATGCAGCTGTATCGCGCCGGTGCTCCCGGCACCGTCAAGGATGCCAAGCTCGCGCCGCGCATCACCGAGACCGCGCGCACCTTGTGGGTCGTCTATGCCGGCATGACCGCCGCCTGCGCAGTCGCGCTGTGGGGCGCCGGCATGTCGCTGTTCGATGCCATCTGCCACGCGTTCTCGGTCATGTCGCTCGGCGCGTTCTCGACCCATGACGCCAGCATCGGTTTCTTCGATTCGCCGATGATCGAATTCGTGCTGATGATCTTCATGCTGATCGCGGCGATGAATTTCGCCACCCATTTCATCGCGCTGCGTAAAGGCGATTTCAGCGCCTACCGGCGCGATCCCGAGGCCCGCTGGATGCTGTTGCTGATACTCGCGAGCGTCATCGGCATCGCCGTGTTCATCAACATCAACAATGTCTACACCAGCCCGTTCCGCTCGCTGCGCTTCGCGGCCTTCAACGTAATCTCGCTTGCCACCACCAGCGGCTTCGTCACCACCGATTACGGCACCTGGCCGGTATTCGCACCGATGTGGATGCTGTTCCTGAGCAGCTTGTGCGCCAATACCGGTTCCACCGGCGGCGGCATCAAGATGTTCCGTTCGCTCATCCTGATGAAGCAGTCGCTACGCGAGATGTTCACGCTGGTGCATCCGCAGGCGGTGGCGCCGCTGAAGGTGGCCGGGCAGGTGGTCCCGAACGGCGTGGTCTATTCGGTGCTGGCGTTCATCTTTTTATATTTCATCACCATCGTGGTGCTGGTATTTGCGCTGCTGATCTCGGGCCTGGACTTCATTTCGGCGTTTTCGGCCATCGTCGCCTGCATCAACAACGTCGGCCCGGGCCTGAATGTCGTGGGACCGGGCAGCACTTACCGCGCGCTGAACGACTTCCAGTGCTGGACCTGCATCGCGGCCATGTTTCTCGGCCGCATTGAGATCATCACCTTCGCGGTGCTGTTCACACCCACGTTCTGGCGCAAATGACGCCCGCCGCGGCGGCGGCGGCAGCGACCGCGGCCGCGCTCTCAGGGCAGGCGCCAGATCTCGTCGTGCAACGAGCCGGCGATGAAGTTGTCGGCCGACTTGGCGATCAGCTCCATGTATTTCTGGTCCAGCATCAGCTTCGCCTGGGTATCCTCGAGGATCGCGAGGTTTTCATACTGCACGAACCAGGCGATCCGGTTCGGGTTGCCACCGATCGGCGTACCGATCTTGATCTCCAGTCCGGTCTTGCCCTTGATGAATGCGGCCACTTCGCGCGCGAACAGCATCGCCGGAATGGCTTTGCCCGGAGCGATGCTGCCGGTGCGCTGAAAATTGATCATGACTGTCTCCCTGTCGGTGGCTATTGTTTGAGTTGTTGAGCGGCTTGAATTTTTGATCCGCCGCGGTTGCGCCGGCAGCGCCACGCGCGGCCGGTAGCGATGTCGCAGGCGCCCGCCGCCACTGCGGGCGCGGGTGCTCTTCTAGCTGTGGATGTACTGCTCCAGATCCGCAATGGTGCGCTGCTGTTCTTCGAGTACCGAGCGCACCAGGTCGCCGATCGACAGTACGCCGATGACGCCGCTGGCATCGACCACCGGCAGATGGCGGATGCGCTTCTCACTCATGATGCGCATGCAATCGTGTACCGACTGATCCGCCTGCACCGTCAGGACCGGCGAACTCATGATCTGCCGTACCGGTGTGTCGTTGGATGAGCGGCCTTTGAGTATCACTTTACGCGCGTAGTCGCGTTCCGAGACCACGCCGATCAGCTGCTCGCCCGACATCACCAGCAAAGCGCCGACGCCGTGTTCGGCCATCAGTCGTATCGCTTCGAGCACCGGAGCGTCCGGTGCGACGCTGTGAATCACGCGCCCCTTGTGCTTGAGCAACTGCGATGCGATTGCCATGACACACCCCCTTCCCTGACGGTCGTTGTGGTCTGGATCTTAGCGCTAACCCATCGTAAACGGTCAGTGAGGCGACTTAAGCGCCTCGCCGGTAGCGTTAACGGGACCGTCGCGCCGGATCGGCCGCGCCGGGCTCGTGCTTGCGCCCGCGGTGGCGCTGGCTGTGGCGGCGCAGATGCACCAGCAGGATCGACACCGCTGCCGGCGTGACCCCCGGTACGCGCGCGGCCTGGCCGAGCGTTGCCGGTCGCACTGCAGCAAGCTGCTGGCGCACCTCGTTCGACAGGCCCGCGAGTGCGGCGTAGTCCAGATCCGCCGGCAGCGGCGTGTGTTCCTGCCGGCTCGAGCGCTCGATCTCTTCAGCCGCGCGCTCGATATAGCCGCCGTAGCTCGCCTGGACTTCCAGGTCCCGCTGCACCTGCAGCGCCAGGCGATCATCCGCCCGTGGCTGGATCGCCAGCGCGCCATCGAGCTCGACCAGGCTCTGGTAGGCCACTTCCGGCCGGCGCAGTAATTCGAACGCGCTGACTTCGCGCACCGGCGCCGGGCCGCCCAGTACCCGCTGCGCCCAGTCGTGCGGGATCTGGCCGGGCTTGAAGCGCCGCGCGTTAAGTCGCGCCAGCTCGCCAGCAATCGCAGCCTGCTTGGCTTCGAACAGTTCCCAGCGCTCGTCGTCGACCAGTCCGAGCTGCCTGCCCCGCGGCGTCAGCCGCGCGTCGGCATTGTCCTCGCGCAGCAGCAGGCGGTACTCGGCACGACTGGTGAACATGCGGTACGGTTCGGCGGTACCGCGGGTGACCAGGTCATCGACCAGCACGCCAATGTAGGCCTCGCTGCGCGCCGGCACCCATGCTGGCGTGTCACGGCGCGCGAGCGTGGCGTTGATGCCGGCCAGCAGCCCCTGTGCAGCCGCCTCCTCGTAGCCGGTGGTGCCGTTGATCTGGCCGGCGAAAAACAGGCCTTCGACGCTCTTGGTCTCGAGCGATGCCTTGAGGTCGCGCGGGTCGAAGAAGTCGTATTCGATCGCGTACCCGGGCCGGGTCAGGTGCGCGCGCTCGAAGCCAGCGATACTGCGCACCAGCTCCTGCTGCACATCGAACGGCAGGCTGGTCGAAATGCCGTTCGGGTACACCTCGTGCGTATCCAGCCCTTCCGGCTCGATGAACACCTGGTGCGAACTCTTGTCGGCGAAGCGATGCACCTTGTCCTCGACCGAGGGACAGTAGCGCGGACCGACGCCTTCGATCGCACCCGTGAACATTGGCGAGCGGTCGAGGGCGGCACGGATGATGGCGTGGGTGCGCTCGTTGGTGTGCGTGATGTGGCAGGGCAGCTGGCGCGGGTGCTCGCTGGCACGACCGAGGAACGAGAACACCGGCAGCGGCGTGTCGCTATGCTGAACGGCGAGTGCACTATAGTTGATGCTGCGGCCATCGATGCGCGGCGGCGTGCCGGTCTTCAGGCGGCCGCTACGCGGCGCGATCTCGTGCAGCCTTGCGGCCAGGCGCAGCGACGGCGGATCGCCGGCGCGCCCGGCGGCGTAATTGTCCAGACCGACATGGATACGGCCGGCGAGGAAGGTGCCGACCGTGAGCACCACGCTCGCGGCCTCGAACACAATACCGGTCAGCGTGACGACGCCGCACACGCGTCCGCCTTCGATCACCAGGTCTGCGGCCTCCTGCTGGAACAGCGACAGGCCGGGCTGGTTCTCGAGCAGGCGGCGAATCGCCCGGCGGTAGAGCACCCGGTCGGCCTGCGCGCGCGTCGCACGCACCGCCGGACCCTTGCTGGCATTGAGGGTGCGAAACTGGATGCCCGCCACATCGGCGGCGCGCGCCATGGCACCGCCGAGCGCATCGATCTCGCGTACCAGGTGGCCCTTGCCGATGCCGCCGATCGCCGGGTTGCAGCTCATGGCCCCCAGCGTCTCGATGCTCTGCGTCAGCAGCAGCGTCGCGGCGCCCATGCGCGCGGCCGCGAGCGCAGCCTCGGTGCCGGCATGGCCGCCGCCGACAACGATGACATCAAATGACTGGGCGAATCGCATGGGGCGCGGAGTTTGCGGGTGCGCCGCCTGCTGTGCAACGCGCACAGCGGCTATCTATTATTGTTTCCAATCTTCCAAGTAGTACGCGATTTACAGCTATCACTGGACCATTTGAGAAACAATATGCGGAGCTCGGGCCCCGGCAGCAAATCCTCCCAATTGCCGGATGTGGCAGGTTTTCATTTGCCGATGCAGAACCGCGCGAAAATGCGCCCCAGCAGTTCATCGGAACTCTCCGCACCAACGATGTCGCCCAGCGCCTGCTGCGCGCGCTTGAGCTCCTCGGCCACCAGCTCCGGCACGTTGTGCTTTGTGAGCAGCCGCGCCGCCGCCGCCAGGTAAGCATCGACCTGCGCCAGTGCCTCTAGGTGCCGCGCCCGCGCGGAGAGCGCGCTTACCGCTTCCGGCTCGAAACCCACGCGGGCCTTCAGATGCGCTGAGAGTGCATCGAGACCTTCACCGGTCAGTGCCGAAAGCCACATGATGGTCGCCCCTGGGAGCATCACCGCCGGGTCACCGCGGTTGCCTGGCTCGGTATCGTGCGCTACCAGGTCGATCTTGTTGAACACCACGGTCACGGGTATTCCAGGCGGCAATAGCGCGCGCTCCTCCAAGTAGCCCGTCGCCCGGCTGTCGGCCGCGGCATCGATCACGAACAGGATAAGGTCGGCCCGCGTCATCGCGTCGCGCGCACGGCGTATGCCTTCGGCTTCGATCGCGTCCGAGGCAGCGCGCAGTCCGGCGGTATCCAGCACATGCAGCGGCATGCCGTCGAGCACAATGCGTTCACGCAGCACATCGCGCGTGGTGCCGGGGGTTGCCGTCACGATAGCCGCGTCGTGGCCCGCCAGGCGGTTCAACAGGCTGGATTTACCGGCGTTGGGCCGGCCTGCGATCACCACGGTCACGCCCTCGGTCAACAGCCGCCCCTGACGGCTCGCGGCGCGCAGCGCTTGCAGCTGTGTCGCGGCCACCGCGAGCTGTGCGCTCAAGGCGCGGTCCGAGAGCACATCGATTTCTTCGTCGGCGAAATCGATCGCCGCCTCGACCCGGGCGCGCAGCTCGCCGAGCGTCTGGCTCAAGGCCAGCACGCGACTGGAGAACTCGCCTTCCAGCGAGCGCAGCGCCGCCCGCGCCGCCGCTACCGACGCGGCATCGATCAGATCGGCGACCGCCTCGGCCTGCGCCAGATCGAGCTTGGCGTTAAGGTAGGCGCGCTGCGTGAATTCGCCCGGCTGCGCGCGCCGCGCGCCCAGCTCGAGCACTCGGCGGATCAGCGCTTCCACCAGCACCGGACCGCCGTGACCGTGCAGTTCCAGCACGTGCTCGCCGGTATAGGAATGCGGTGCCGGGAAGTACAGCGCCAGGCCGTGATCGATCGCGTTGCCCTCGCCGTCGCGAAACTGCGCCGTGGTGGCGATGCGCGGCGGCGGCAGCTGGCCGAGCAGGCGCTCACCGATGTCGCGCGCGGCCGCTCCCGAAACGCGCACGATCGCGATGCCGCCGCGGCCCGGCGGTGTCGCGGCCGCGACTATCGTGTCGCTCACCGCCGGGCGCTGATGGCGGCCTCGATGCGACGATTGATGTTCCACTGCTGCAGGATCGACAGGACCGTGTTGGTGACCCAGTACAACACCAGGCCGGCGGGGAAAAACGCGAACGTGACCGACATCGCCAGCGGCATGATCATGAAGATCTTCTGCTGCGCCGGATCCCCGACCTGCGGGTTGATCTTGTACTGGATGAACATCGCCACGGCCATGATCGCCGGCAGTACGAACCACGGGTCCTTGGCCGACAGGTCATTGATCCAGAGAATGAACGGCGCCTGCCGCAGCTCGACGCTGTCGCGCAGCACCCAGTAGAAGGCCAGGAACACCGGGATCTGGATCAGCATCGGCAGGCAGCCGGCCAGCGGATTGACCTTCTCGCGCTTGTACAGCTCCATCATGCCGCGATTGAGCTTCTCGCGATCGTCCTTGTAGGTTTCGCGCAGGATATTCAGGCGCGGCGCCAGTGCCTTCATCTTCGCCATCGAACGGCCGCTGGCCTCGGCCAGCGGATAGAACAGCAGCTTGAGCAGCATGGTTACGATGATGATCGCGATGCCCCAGTTGCCGACCAGCGAATGCACGTGATCGAGCAGCCAGAACAAAGGCGTTGCGATGATGCGCAGCGTGCCGTAGTCGGCCACCAGGTCCAGATGCGACTGCACGGCGTCGAGCTGCGTCTGGATCTTGGGACCCACGAACAGCGCTTCATGCGTCGTGGCGCTGGCGCCCGGCGCCACCACCGCGGTGGGCCCCTGGGCCTTGAGCAGAAATTCATTACCCTGAGTCTGCAGCTGGTATCGATAGGCGGCATCGGCCGGCGGCACGATCGCGGCCACGAAATCATGCTGCAGCGCTGCCAGCCAGCCGCCCTTGATCGACTGGTCGAGCACCGGGTTCTTCTGCACGTCGAACTTCTGGTACTTGGTGCCGTCGTAGATCGCCGGGCCCTTGAACGCGTAGCTGTCGGGCCGGAAATAGGAGCGCTCGATCGGGGTGTTGTAGCGCAGGATCTGCGCGTACGGTGCGAAGCTCCAGGGCGCGGCCGATGCGTTGTGGATCTGATAGTCGAGCCCGATCTGGTATTGCCCGCGCCGGAATGTGAGCGTCTTGGTGACGGTGACACCATGACCGTCGCTCCAGGTGAGCGGCAACCTGAGTTCGTCCTGGCCCGGTGCAAGGCGCAGTTCACGTGTGTCGGTGCTGTAGAGCGCCTGGTGCGTCGGGGCGAATTCGTCGTTGACCGGCGCCAGGCCGCTCTGCAGCACGAACAGCGAGTCGGCGCTATCGCGACTGAGCAATCGCACCGGGATATCCGGCCGCTCCTTGGTCTGCGGATACGCCAGCAGGTCCACGCGCCGCAGCTCGCCGCCCGCCAGGCTGACCTCGACGTCGAGCACGTCGGTGACCACATGAACGCTGGGAGCGGTGGGTGAGTCTGCGACCAGCGCATGAGCCACCAGGCCGTGCGCGCTGTCCGCGGCGGCAGTGCCGGCGGCACCCGCCGCCGGGCTTGCAGCCGTGCCCTCGGCGGTGGCGGCTGGGGCGCCATTCGGCGCAGGGCCACCCGGAAGGCTACCACCCGGCGCTGTGGCGGTCGGCACCGCGCTATCGAGCGGCGTCGCAGGTGCGGTGCTGGTGCCGGCGCTGGCGACCGCGGGGACTTCCGGGTAGTCGTGCGACCACATCTGATAATTCAGAAACAGCGCGATGCCGAGCAGCGCCCACAGCGCCAGCCGGGGACTAATGGTCGTGGGCATGGCAGGCCTCAACGGTCGCGGCGCTTGGCGTGGGTACCGGGTCGTAGCCGCCGGGGTTGAATGGGTGACAGCGCGCCAGGCGTTTGAGCGCCAGGGCACCACCGCGCAGGCTACCGTAGCGGTCCACGGCCTCGAGCGCATACGCCGAACACGACGGATAGAAGCGGCAGCGCGGTCCCAACAGCGGACTGATCGTGAGTTGATAGGCGCGCAGCAGCAGCCGGATCAGCGCTCGCATGTGGAATTTACCTTCTGCCAAAGTTTCTCCAGGGCCCCTCGCAGCTGTGCGTTATCGGCAGCAAGCACTCCCACGCGCGCACCGATCACCAGGTCGAGCGCCGGCAGGCCCAGTTGATGCAAACGAAAACTCTCCCGAATCAGACGCCGTACACGATTACGGTCGACCGCGCGGCGCAGGATTCGTGCGGCGATCGACATCCCGAGCCGGGCAGAACCCAGGCCATTAGCCTGCGCGTTGACGGTGAAGAACTCATTGCCGAGCCGTTTGCCTGCCGCGTAGGTGCGCTTGAACTCGGCCGGACGCCGCATGCGCCGCTCGGGCGGCAACCTGAGACTTGGGGTAGCGGCGGAGCGCGCGGACGCGGCTGTCATCACCGCAACGGCCACGGCATCTACGGCGTCAGGCGCTTGCGGCCCTTCGCGCGGCGGCGAGCCAACACCCTGCGGCCGCTCTTGGTCGCCATGCGGGCCCGAAATCCGTGGGTGCGCGCCCGGCGCACCTTGCTCGGCTGATACGTACGTTTCATGATTTCAAGGCTCTGAAAAGCGACCGAAAAACGGCTCGGCAGGGTACGGTTCGCCGCCGGGCGTGTCAATAAGAGCCGGATCCGCGCCAGTGTCTGGGTTTGACCCCAAGCGGTAGCTTGACTCCGGGTTGGTCGGAAGGAGACGCAAGCGCGGGGAAATCCATGCTGATATGTCCGAGGTCACCGGGAATTGCCGCGCGGCCCGCGCGATGCACCGCCGGCGCCGACAAACGCTTCCGGCGCTGTGGTCGCGGGTATAGACTTTCGGCCCTTTTTCCCGGGAAGCAAATCGTTGGAAGCGTCGCTCTGGTCGCGCTGCTTGCGTGCGCTCGAAAACGAGCTGCCCGAGCAGGACTTCAACACCTGGGTTCGACCGCTGCAGGCGCTGGAAGGCGACGGTGGCCTGCGCCTGCTGGCACCCAATCGTTTCGTGGTCGACTGGGTGCGCACTCACCTGCTGGCGCGCCTGGCCGAGCTGCTGCGCGACCTCGGGATTACCCAACCGGTGGCGATCAACGTCGAGGTCGGCTCGCGGCCTGCGGTGCCGAGCGGCGCGCCGCTGAGCGCCGGCGCTACCGCGGTGCGGGCGATGAAAAACGCGCCGCATGCGGTCGGTGTGCCGCTCAATCCTGATTTTACTTTCGACGGTTTCGTCGAGGGCAAGAGCAATCACTTCGCCAAGGCCGCGGCGCTGCAGGTCGCCGGCAATCCGGGACGCGCCTATAACCCGCTGTTCATCTACGGCGGCGTCGGCCTGGGCAAGACCCACCTGATGCATGCCATCGGCCATATGATCACTGCGCGCGACAAGGACGCCCGTGTGGCCTACGTGCATTCGGAGCGCTTCGTCAGCGACATGGTGCGGGCGCTGCAGCACAACCGCATCAATGATTTCAAGACAGCGTATCGCTCACTGCATGCGTTGCTGATCGATGACATCCAGTTCTTCGCCGGCAAGGAGCATTCGCAGGAGGAGTTCTTCCACACCTTCAACGCGCTGCTCGAGGGCCAGCACCAGGTGATCCTGACCTGCGATCGCTACCCGCGCGAGGTCGACGGCCTGGAAGAGCGCCTGAAATCCCGCTTCGGCTGGGGCCTGACGGTGGCGATCGAGCCGCCGGAGCTCGAGACCAGTGTCGCCATCCTGATCGGCAAGGCGCAGGCCGCGGGTGTGGAGCTGGCCGAGGAAGTCGCGTTCTTCATCGCCAAGCGTATTCGCTCCAACGTGCGCGAACTGGAAGGCGCGTTGCGGCGCGTGATCGCAAATTCCCGCTTCACCGGCCATCCGATCACGCTCGAGTTCACCAAGGAGGCACTGAAGGACCTGCTATCGATGCAGGCACGCCTGATCACCGTAGAGAACATTCAGAAAACCGTCGCCGACTACTACAAGGTCAGGGTGGCGGATCTGCTGTCGAAGCGCCGCAGCCGCTCGGTAGCGCGCCCGCGCCAGGTGGCGATGGCGCTGGCCAAGGAGCTGACCAGTCACAGCCTGCCGGAGATCGGCGATGCCTTCGGCGGCCGCGATCACACCACGGTGATGCACGCCTGCAAGCGAATCAAGGAGCTGCGCGACACCGAGCAGCATATCCAGGAAGACTATACAAACCTGTTGAGAACCCTGACTGGATGAGGTGAGATTCCTGTGGAGGAATATGTGGATAAGGTTACCCACAGTCCGCCCACAGGCAGCCGCAAAGGTTGTTAGAGTCGCGGGCCATCGCGAAACGCTACCGGCAGGCGCAAAAGCCGCCACCGATGCTGTTTTTCGCAATGTTCACAGGCTTAATATCTATCACTGATCTTCTTCTAAGAAAGAATACTTAAGAGAACAAAGGACGTATCCGCACATGAAAGTCGCAGCTGAGCGCGAACATCTGCTCGAGGCTCTGCAGAGCGTCATCGGCGTAGTGGAGCGACGGCAGACGATGCCGATCCTGTCGAATGTGTTGCTCAGCGCGCGCGACAATCGATTGCGCGTCACTGGCACCGATCTGGAAGTCGAGCTGGTAGCAGCGGCAGAGGTGAGCGTGCAGCAAGCCGGGGACATCACCGTGCCGGGCCGCAAATTGCTCGATATCGTGCGCACATTGCCCGACAAGACCAACGTCACGCTGACACGTGAGGGAGAAAAGGTGGTGCTGCGTGGCGGCCGCAGCCGCTTCTCGCTCTCGAGTCTGCCGGCCACCGAATTCCCCGTGATCGAAGACATCAACGCACAGCACACGCTGCAGATCCGCGCGCATGACTGCCGGCGGCTGATCGACAAGACGCACTTCGCGATGGCCCAGCAGGACGTGCGCTATTACTTGAACGGCACCTTGCTGGAAACCGATGGCAAGGCGCTGCGCGCCGTGGCCACCGACGGGCATCGCCTGTCCTGGTGTGAAGTCGAGCTTGGCGGCAAAGCCCGGGAGCTGCAGCAGATCATCCTGCCGCGCAAGGGTGTACTGGAGCTGCAGCGCCTGCTGGATGGAGAGGGCGAGATCGAAATCGCCATCGGAACTAATCACATTCGTGTCCAGATCGGAGAAGTTCGCTTCACTTCGAAGCTAATTGACGGCAAGTTCCCAGAATATGGCCGCGTGATCCCGTCGCTGCCGCCGCGGGTGATGACCGCCGCGCGCGAGGCGATGCGCGCCACTTTGCAACGTACTTCAATACTCTCGAACGAGAAATACCGCGGCGTGCGGCTGACCTTTGCCCCCGGGCTGCTGACGGTCCAGGCACACAACCCTGAGCAGGAAGAGGCTGAGGACCAGCTTGAAGTCGAATTCAGCGGCGAGGAAATCGAAATCGGCTTCAACGTCAGCTATCTGCTGGATGCGCTGGCAGCGATCGATGCCGATACGGTCGAGGTGGGCTTAACCGATGCCAACAGCAGTTGTTTGATCCGCAAGCCGGGCGACAGCAGCGTCAAGTATGTCGTCATGCCCATGCGGCTCTAGCCCGCTGTGGCTTGAATGAGCCTGGCCGAGCTACGGCTCGAGGACCTGCGTTGCCTCCCGCGGGCGCAACTGACGCTGCATCCGCGCCTGAATCTGATCACCGGCGACAACGGGTCGGGCAAAACCACCATCCTGGAGGCAATTTACCTGCTCGGTCGCGGTCGCTCCTTCAGGACCCGCCACACGGAACAGCTGATTGCGCATGCAGCGCAGGAATTGCGGGTATTCGGGCGAGTTGAGGCGCGCGACCATATCAGCCACAGCATAGGCCTAGGCTGCAGCCGCGTAAGTGGCCTGACGGCCCGGATCGACGGTGAGGATGTCAGGTCCCTGGCGGCGTTGTCCGAACGCTTCCCGGTTCAGGTCATCGACCCGGGGATCCACAGGCTGGTGGAGGAGGGACCGGTGCAGCGGCGTCGGTGGCTCGACTGGGCGGTGTTCCACGTGGAACCAGATTTCGTCCGGCACTGGCAGGCTTACAACCGATCGCTGCGCCAGCGCAATGCGGCGCTCAAGACTGGCTCCGAAGCGACGCTGTGGGATTGGGAACTGGTACGGCTCGGGCAGCTGCTGAACGACGCGCGGGCGCGCCTGGTCGATGCGCTGCAACCGTACTGGGCCTCGGCTCTGCATGATCTCGATGCCGCGCCGGTGTCACTGGGTTACTTCCAGGGCTGGGGTCGCGATCAGGATCTGGGGACGGCGCTGACGTCGCATATGGCGAGCGACAAAGAGCGTGGCAGCACCTCCTATGGGCCGCACCGTTTCGATGTGCTGCTGCGCCTCGACGGGCATCCGGCACGCGACCTGGTGTCGCGCGGTCAGCAAAAAGTGATCGGCTCCGCGATGGCATTGACGATGACGCGCTACGTTGCTGAGGTCGCCGGGCGCGCGCCCACGTTGCTGTTGGACGACCCGGCGGCGGAGCTCGATCGCTCTCATACCAAGGCGCTACTGACTGCAGTTTCAGCGATCGGCGGCCAGCTGGTGGTGACGGCATTGCGACCCGAAGACACCCCGCTGGGCACTCCAGACCAGGTGTTTCACGTGGAACATAAGGAGGTCAAAACAGCTATAATGGCCGGATGAATTTACGAGTCTTTTCATGAGTGCATCGGACGTCTACGATTCCAGTAAAATCAAAGTCTTAAAGGGCCTTGATGCAGTGCGAAAAAGACCCGGTATGTACATCGGCGATACCGATGACGGCAGCGGTCTGCACCACATGGTTTTTGAGGTGGTGGACAACTCGGTAGACGAGTCGCTGGCGGGCCATTGCGACCGGGTCGTGGTCACGGTCCACGCCGACGAATCGGTGACCGTTTCGGACAACGGCCGCGGTATCCCGGTCGATATCCACCCCGAGGAAGGCCGCTCGGCAGCCGAGGTCATCATGACCGTGCTGCACTCGGGCGGTAAGTTCGACGACATTTCGTACAAGGTGTCGGGCGGCCTGCACGGCGTCGGGGTGTCGGTGGTCAATGCGCTGTCCGATTACCTGCTGCTGACGGTCAGCCGCGACGGTTTCATGTACCGCCAGGAATACCACCTGGGCGAACCGGTCGCCGCCATGGCGGTGATCGGGCCAACAGCTGAGCGCGGTACCACGATCCGCTTCCGGCCCTCGGCGCAGATCTTCACCAACATCCAGTTCAACTACGACACCCTGGCCAAGCGGCTGCGCGAGCTGTCGTTCCTCAACGCCGGGGTGCGTATCGAGCTGATCGATGAACGCGAGAACAAGTCCGATGTGTTCGCCCACGACGGCGGCCTGCAGGCGTTCGTCAAACACCTGAACCGCTCGCGCACGCCGATTCACGACAGCGTGTTCTGGTTTCGTACCCAGGAGGGCACAGCCACGGTCGAGGTCGCGCTGCAGTGGAACGACTCCTACCAGGAGAGCATGTTCTGCTACACCAACAACATTCCGCAGAAGGACGGCGGTACGCACCTGTCGGGCTTTCGCGCCGCGCTCACCCGCACGCTCAACGACTACATCGAGAAGGAATCAGTCGCTAAAAAGGAAAAGATCGCCACCACTGGTGACGATGCACGCGAAGGACTGACCGCGATCCTGTCGGTGAAATTGCCCGATCCGAAATTTTCCTCGCAGACCAAAGACAAGCTGGTGTCGTCCGAGGTCAAGGGCCTGGTCGAGACCGCGGTGGCGCAGAAGCTCTCCGAGTTTTTGCTCGAGCATCCGCAGGAAGCGCGCGCCATCGTCGCCAAGATTCTGGAGGCCGCACGCGCGCGCGAAGCGGCACGCAAGGCACGCGAGATGACGCGCCGCAAAGGCGTGCTCGATATCGCAGGCCTGCCGGGAAAACTGGCCGATTGCCAGGAGAAGGATCCGGCGCTGTCGGAAATTTTCATCGTCGAGGGCGATTCGGCCGGCGGCTCGGCCAAGCAGGGGCGCGATCGGCGCACCCAGGCGATCCTGCCGCTCAAGGGCAAGATCCTCAACGTCGAGAAAGCGCGCTTCGACAAGATGCTTTCATCTGTGGAAGTCGGCACCCTGATCACCGCACTCGGTTGCGGTATCGGGCGCGATGAATTTGATATCGAAAAATTACGCTATCACCGTATCATAATTATGACAGATGCGGATGTTGACGGAAGTCACATACGCACGCTGCTTTTAACCTTCTTTTACCGGCAAATTCCGCTGCTGATCGAACGCGGTCACATCTACATCGCGCAGCCGCCGCTGTACAAGGTCAAGCACGGCAAGCAGGAGATCTACGTCAAGGACGACAACGAGCTCAATGCGCTGCTGCTCAACAGCGCGCTCGAGGATGCGACGCTGCACGTGAGTGCCACTGCCGACGCATTGAGCGGCTCGTCGCTTGAAATGCTGGCACGCCGTTACATGGAAGTTCAGGCGATCATTCGCCGCTGGTCGCGCCGCTACGACGAGCGACTGCTGGAACAGATGATCTACATCCCGCAGGTCAAGCCGGGCGACAGCGATAACGCCGACTTCATGCGGCGCTGGGTGGCCGAGCTCGAGACGCGGCTCAATGCGCGCGGCGATGGCCGGCGCAACTTTCAGCTCGAACTGCGCGCCGGAGCTGCCGGCCATCCGCCGCGTATCGTGGTGCGCAAGACCGAGCATGGGCTGACCACCGAGAAGATGCTGCACCGGGAATTCTTCGAGTCGGCCGAATACCAGCGCATCGCAGAGCTGGCGCGCACGCTGGCCGACCTGATCGGCGAGGGCGCCCACGTCACGCGCGCCAAGGAGCGCGAGGATGTCGGCAGCTTCAAGCAGGCGATGACCTGGCTGTTCGACCAGGCGCGCAAGGGCCAGACCATCCAGCGCTACAAGGGCCTGGGCGAGATGAATCCCGAGCAGCTGTGGGAGACCACGATCAATCCGGCCACCCGGCGCCTGATGCAGGTGCGCATCGAGGACGCGGTCGCATCCGATGAGATCTTCACCACGCTGATGGGTGATCAGGTCGAACCGCGGCGCGAGTTCATCGAGAAGAACGCACTGTCGGTAATGAATCTGGATATCTGAAAGGCGCCGCAGGCGCACTGGCGCCACTGGGAGAAACCGCATGTCTCAGACAAATTCTGCCATTGCCCGTGATGTCGACAAGGTTCTGGCCGCCGCCAAGTGGCCGCAGGGCCGCTCGCTGGAGCAGGCGCTGATCGATATCGAAGCGGTATTGAAGTTGATGCTCGCAAAGCTCAACAACAACAAGATCTCAGTCGGCTACCACGCCGAAGACGCCACCGACCCGGGCCCGCACCGAAACCCGCCTTAAGGCGATCCGATCCTGGCCTGCATCTGCAGGTTCTGCTGTTTCGCGTGCTCGATCAGCGCCCGATAGTCGCCGCGCACGCGTAGCGCTTCGAACGCAGGGTCGTGTTCGGCCTGCATCGCGTCGCGCCACCCGAGGTCGGCGGCATGGCGCATTGCCAGCATCGCGCCGTCGGCGTCGGCGCGCAGAGCCAGCACTTCGGCGCGCAGTTTGTAGGCACCGTAGCGCTCGACGCCGGCCTGCATCAGGCCCTGAACTCTGCTGGCCAGTGCATCCAGCCGGTGCAGCGCCGATGGCCGGTCGTCCATCCACAGCTCGGTGATCGCCAGCGCCAGCTCGTTCGATTCGCCCTCGCGTTCAATCCAGGCATTATCCAGCGTATCGCGGCCCAGATCGGGGGCCGTCAATGCCTGATCGAGCAGCCGCCTGGCAGCGGGCGCATCGTGCAGCAGCAGTTGCAGGCGCGCCGCGAGCAGCAGCGTATCCGCCCGTGTCGAGGTCTCGAAGTGCGTGCCGGTCAGCTGCGCGCGCAGTGCCGGCGCGCCGCCCTCGTAGTAGCGGATCAGCGCCAGTCGCACCGCCAGCGCCTCGTCACTGGGCGCGGCCTGACGCGAGCGCTCGAGTGCGGCACGGGCTGAGGCGGGCAGGCCGAGCGACAGCAGCATATTGCTGCGATCCTTGTACAACGTGAACTCATTCGGGCTCGCCTTGAGCGCCTGTGCATTCCATTGCAGCGCATCGTCGATGCGTCCACGCGCCCAGTCGAGCCAGCTGCTCGCCACCAGGGCCCAGGAAGAGCCGGGCGCCAGCGCGCGTGCGTGACCACAGGCCAGCTCGGCCTCGTCGAAACGGGCCATGTCGGTGAACGCGATGCAGCGGCGCGCCTGCAGGTTGAAATTGCGCGGGTCGAGCGTGGCGGCAGCGCTGTAGCTGACCAGGGCATCACGCGGGCGTGCATTGTAGATGTACAGGTACCCCATCTCGGTCAGTGCATCGCTGTCGTTTGGATTCAGATCAATTGCGTGCCGCAGATCGCGCAGCGCCTCGTCATTGCGCCCCTGGTCACTGCGCAGCGCGCCGCGAGCGGTGTAGATATCGGGCAGATCCGCGTCCAGGTGCACAGCGGTCGCGAGCAGCGGCTCGGCCCTGTCTGCGACGTCCCTGATGGACAGGCCGTTCAGGTACGACTGGTTGATGTAGGCGGAGGCCAGGCCGGTGTAAGCCAATGCGAAATTTTTATCCAGTGCCAGCGCCTGCTGGTACAGGTCGATCGCGCGGTCGTTATCGTCGCGCGTCAGGCCCTGCTGGTGATGCCGTGCCAGCAGATAGAGCTGGTAGGCCTGCGGCGTGCCGCCGCGCCGCGCGGCAAAGCCCTGGCCGGTCTGTTCGGTCAGGCGAATCTCCAGGTTGTCCGCCACCGAGCGCGCGATCTCCTCCTGCACTTTCACCACATCGTCGATCGGGCGATCGAAGTTCGCGGACCACAGGTGAAAGCCGTCGCGCGTACTGACCAGCTGCGCGGTGATGCGCAGCTGGTTACCCGAGCGGCGTACCGATCCTTCCAGCAGGTGACTTGCGCCCAGCTCCCGGCCAATGGTGCGAACGTCCACTTCCCGGCCCTGGTAGGCGAAGGCGGAAGTTCGCGCGACCACGCGCAGCGTCGGGATCTGCGCCAGCCAGTTCGACAGCTCCTCGGTCAAGCCGTCGCAGAACGCCTGGTCCTGCTTCGCGTCGGTCATGTCGATGAACGGCAGCACCACGATCGACGGCGTGGCCGGCGCGGCGGCGAAATAGCGTTGCAGCGGCGACCACAGCACGGCAGCCAGCAGTGCCAGTACGGCCAGCGCCGCGGCGCCTGCCAAGGCGAGCGGCAGAGGGCGGCGTTTCGGCACACCAGGTGTGGTGTCGCCGGCAAGATGCGGCGCCGCTGCTGCCGACGCAGACGCAGATGCCGCCGTCGGTGCCGCGGGCGCGACGGCCGCTGCGGTGGCCTGTGGCCCGGTCGATGCCGTTACCGGATGTACCGGCGCGATGAGTCGATAACCCTTGCGCGGGACGGTCGCGATATAGGTGGGCTCGGGGTCGGTGTCGGCCAGCGCGCGGCGCAGCTGCGATATGGCCTGGTAGACCGATGCCGGGCCGACGATCACCCCGGGCCAGATCTCGGTGAGCATCAGGTCGACGCTGATGACGGCCCCGGGTGATTGCGCCAGCAGCAGCAGCAGCCGCATGGCACGCGGCTCGAGCTTGGCGATCTCGCTGCCGCGGGCGAGGGTGTCGGTATTGGGGTCCACGACCCAGTCGCCAATGTGCAGCAGCGCTCGTGATTGGCCTGCCATCGCTTATGTCCAGCAAAACCCGAACCGAGTATATGCCGCGCCCGCTATGCAGTAAGCGCCTGATTTTTCAGCGTTGAGAAATGCTTGAGCAATCCTTGAGATCACCCTGAGGACTAGCCGGTCGCGAATTCGTACACAGGGGACGTACGCCAACAAAGGGGAGAACGCGTTCCATGAACATGCAAAGTGCGGATTCAAGACCGATCAACATCTACACCCTGGGTCGCTTCGACATGGTGCTGGACGGAGCTCCGCTGCGCTTCGTCTTCAAGGCGCCGAGAAAGTCGCTGCTACTGCTCAAGGCGTTGCTGGCCGGTGGCAAGGTCGGGGTCAGCCAGGAGGCGCTGCGCGCGATGCTATGGCCGGAACTCGAGCAGTGGTCGGGGGTCAAGGCGCTGTATGCCGCGGTGCTGCAGCTGCGCCGGCTGCTGGGACGCAAATCGGCGGTCAAAGTCGATGCGGTACGAGTGGCGCTCGATCCGGAGGACTGCTGGGTCGACGCCTGGGCGTTCGAACACGCGGTCGCGGCAGCCCGTGACCCGACCGAGCTGCTGTGGGCACTGCGCTTCTATCGCGGCATGTTCCTCAGCGATGCTGAACATTCATTGGCGTCGGATGCGCGGGCGCGCCTGCGGCGCACATTCTTCCAGTCGGTGCTGCAGCTGGGACAAGGCTACGAGCGCATCGGCGACACCCAGTCCGCCATCGATCTGTACCTGATGGCGCTCGAAGCCGATGCCACCTGCGAGGACGTGCACCGCGGCCTGATGCGATGCCTGGCTCAGGAGGGCCAGTCAGCCGCGGTCGCAGCCGCGTTCCTGCGCTGCCGCGCGATGCTGATGCGCCATTTCGGTACCGAACCGTCGGCCGCCACCGAGAAGATTTACCGCCAGGCCTGCCCGGTCCGGGGCGCGCTCGAACTGCCGCCCCCGGCTTTCAGGGGCGCACCCGAATACGCGTCGATGCGCTAGCCCCGCGCGGGTCGGTGCTTTAGAGTCTGCGCCGCCCGCCCGAAGGCACGATGGGCGGCGCTTTTCAAAAACACCGATATAGGGAGACATGTATGTCGAGAATGATGCAATCGGCTGCGCTTGTGGCGGGCCTTACGCTGGTCGCGCTGATGCTGCCGACCGTGAGCCTGGCGCAGGCCCCGGCCGACGCACCCGCCGGAGCCACCGGACTGTGCAAGGACGGTACTTACTGGACTAATCCCACCAAGAAGGGTGCCTGTCACGGTCACAAGGGCATCCAGACCTGGTACGCAACCGGTACCGCCGCCACGGGAAGCACCGCTGCTCCCGCCCCGGCCGCGCCTGCGGCACCCGCTGCGCCGACGCCGCCGTCGCCGCCCAAGACTGCTTCCACTCCGCCCAAGACCAGCAGCTACACGCCACCGGCCACCCCGGCTGCCGGCGGTGGGCCTGGCCTGGTGTGGGTCAACAGCAGCAGCAAGGTCTACCACTGCCAGGGAGACCGCTGGTACGGCAAGACCAAGAGCGGGGCGTACATGTCGGAAGCCGAAGCCAAGGCGCAGGGTAACCGTCCCGATCACGGTAAGGCCTGTCAGTAGTCATCGCCGGGCCAGGGGCGGCGGCGCGCCGCCGCCCCTGGTCGAGTAATCACTGTGGATATTCCAACCGCGGCGCAATGGTCGGCGTCGTTCGACATCAACGCCGCTACACAGGCCTGGCTCGATACGATTTCGGGCGCGCAGCGCCTTCGGTCCAACGCCTACTTCGAGGGCGGCTACTGGCTGTTGCTGTGGAATCTGTTGTGGGGCCTGGGCGTGGCGGCACTGCTGCTGTCCGGGCGACGTTCGGCGCGGCTGAGAAACTGGAGCGAGCGCGTGAGCTCGCGCCGCGGCCTGCAGACACTGCTGTACGCGGTGGTGTACCTGCTGCTGACCTGGCTGCTGACATTGCCGCTGACGATTTATCAGGAGTTCTTCCGCGAGCACCAGTACGGCCTGGCAACGCAGACCTTCCTGCCGTGGTTCGGCGAGCAATGTATTTCACTGGTGGTCACGATCGTGCTGGTCGCGCCGCTCGTTGCGCTGCTGTACTGGATCGTGCGCCGCACCGGACAAGCCTGGTGGCTCTGGGGCAGCGGCCTGCTGGCAGTGTTCACGCTGTTCTTCATCGTCATCGAGCCGGTGTTCATCGCTCCGTTGTTCAACGACTACACGCCGTTGCCGCAGGGGCCGACGCGTGACTCGATCCTGTCGCTGGCACGTGCCAATGGGATTCCGGCCGACAACGTCTACGTATTCAATGCCTCCAAGCAGACCACACGTATCAGCGCCAACGTCGCCGGAGCGCTCGGCACCACGCGCATCGCGCTCAACGACAACCTGCTCAACAACACCAGCCTGCCGGAAATTCGCGCCGTCATGGCGCATGAGATGGGCCACTACGTGCTGCACCATGAATGGCGCCACGTGATCGACTTCGGCGTGCTGTCATTGGTGCTGCTGCTCGCGCTGCAGTGGAGCTTCGATCGGGTACTGCCGCGTCTGGCGGCGCGCACCGGCATTCGCGACCGGGCCGACATCGCCGGCCTGCCGCTGGCGGTGGCATTGCTTTCGATCCTGGGACTGCTCGCCACCCCGGTCATCAATTCGATCATTCGGACGGCTGAGAGCGAAGCGGATATCTTCGGCCTGAACGCGGCCCGCGAACCGCAGGGCTTCGCCCAAGCGGCGATGCATCTGTCCGCCTACCGAAAACTCGAGCCCGGCCGGCTCGAGGAGTTGCTGCTGTTCGATCACCCGAGCGGCCGCACCCGCGTGCATATGGCGATGCAGTGGCTGAAGGAAAATCCGCCGGCGCCGTGAACCGGCCGCAGCAGCGGTGATACCCGGCACCGTCCGACAGCGCGCGCAGCTTCAGCGCGCCAACATGCGTGCCTGCACAGGAGAACGCAATGATCGATCTGTATTTCTGGCCGACGCCCAACGGGCTGAAACTCAAATTGTTCCTGGAAGAATCCGCGCTGCCGTATCGCGCGATTGCCGTCGACCTTGGCAAGGGCGAACAGCATCGGCCCGAGTTTCTCAAGGTATCACCGAACAACAAGATCCCGGCGCTGGTGGATCACGATCCGCCCGACGGCGGCGCCCCGCTGTCGCTGTTCGAGTCCGGCGCGATGCTGCTGTACCTGGCCGAGAAGAGCGGGAAATTTATTCCCAGCGACGTGCGCGGCCGCGCCGAAGTGCTGCAGTGGCTGTTCTGGCAGGTCGGGGGCTTGGGTCCGATGGCTGGCCAAAACGGTCACTTCCGGGTCTATGCGCCGACCCAGATACCGTACGCGATCGAGCGCTACACCAAGGAAGTCAACCGTCTCTACGGCGTGATGAACCAGCGCCTGGCCGACCGGGAATTCCTCGCCGGCCGCTATTCGATCGCCGACATCGCCTGTTATCCGTGGATCGTGCCGTACAAGCCGCAGGGCCAGAACCTGGGCGATTTCCCGCACCTGAAGCGCTGGTTCGACGCCATCGCGGCGCGACCCGCGACCGTGCGCACCTACGAGGGCGTGGCGCCAGCGTATGTGCGCGACCGCAGCGCAATCACGGACGATGAGCGCAAACACCTCTTCGGCCAAACCGCACCGGCCGCCAAGAGCCAATAGAGAATCGGCATCTCTCAGAGGTATAGAGACATGCAGAGAATTTTTATTATCAAAAATTCTCTGCATGTCTCTATACCTCTCTGAGTTACTGGTCCTCTACTGGCTCAGGGCGTGCCGGTTTGGCCGAATGGGTGGAGTGCGCTTCAATCCATGATTGCGCTTCGGCGTTCACCTCACGCGGATTGCGCCCGGTGGCATCGATCGGCGGACCGATGACGACGCGGATGGTGCCGGGCTTCTTCCACAGCCCGCGGCGCGGCCAGTAATAGCCGGAGTCGTGCGCCACCGGCACGATCAGCCGCCCGGTCTGCGACGCCAGCAGTGCACCGCTGATCCCGTACTTGCGTGTCTCGCCGGGCGGCATGCGCGTGCCTTCCGGAAAGATCACGATCCATTCGCCTTCGGCCAGTCGCGCCTTGCCCTGCTCGATCACGTCGTGCACCGCGGCAGGTCCCGCGCCGCGGTTGACTGCGATCGCGCGCAGCTGGCGAATGCCCCAGCCGACGAACGGGATCCAGGTCAGCTCGCGCTTGAGCACCCACACATGCGGCGGCAGCAGCACCGCTTGCGCCACGGTTTCCCAGCTCGAGGAATGTTTCATCAGCGCGATGTGGTTGCCGGCCGGCAGCCGTTCGCCGCCCTCGACCCGATAGTCGAGGCCGCAGGTCCAGCGCAGCACCGCGAGGATGACCCGCGCCCAGATCCGCGCCAGCGCGAAGCGGCCGCGGAACGGCAGCACGGTACAGGCGACGACGAAAAAGATCGCGTACACGAACGTCCACAACAGAAAAAACGCCGTGAATACGAGCGAGCCGACGGGGCGGGCATCGCCGGCCACAGCTTTAGCCCGGCAGGCGCGACAGGTCGGCGATGCCGGTGAACAGCGCGCGCAGCTCAGCCAGCAGTGCGAAACGGTTGTTGCGCAGCGCGGCTTCCGGATCGTTCACCAGCACCTGATCGAAAAACGCATCGACCGCCGGCCTTAAGGCCGCGAGCAGGTCGAGCGCGAGCGCGTAATTGTGCGCCGTCACCGCCTCGCGCACCTGCCCTCGCAGCGCCTGCAGCGCGTCGTGCAGCTCGCGCTCGGCCGGCTCGCGCAGCAGCTCGGCCACTACCGGCTGCGAGCTGGCGGCCGACGGATCGGACTTGCGCAGGATGTTCGCGATGCGCCGGTTGGCGGCGGCGAGACTTAAGCCTTCCGGGCGCGCCACGAACGCCACCAGGGCGCGCAGCCGCGCATCGAAATCCAGTAGTGACGCCGGCCGGGTGGCAAGCACGGCGTCGAACATCTCGGTGCTGATGCCGTTGTCGGCGGCGCGCTCCAGGTATTGCGCGCGCGCTCGTTCCAGCACGAAGTCGTAGATGTCGGCGCTCACCGTGGGCGCCTCGGCCTCGATGCCGGGGATCTGCTGCAGGCGCACGGCGCGGTCGATCAGCTCGACCAGGTTCAGCTCCAGCCGATGTTCCAGAACGATGCGCAGCAGGCCGATGGCCGCACGCCGCAGGCCGAAAGGATCGCGCGTGCCGCTGGGTTTGCCGCCGCTGGCGAAAATTCCCGCCAGCGTATCGAGCTTGTCGCCGAGCGCCACCGCATCGCCCACGCCTGAGGCCGGCAGCGTATCGCCGGCCGCGCGCGGCAGGTAGTGATCGCGAATCGCGTCGGCGACGCGCGGCGCCTCACCGTCGGCGAGCGCGTAGTAGCGGCCCATGCAGCCCTGCAGCTCCGGAAACTCGCCCACCATCGCCGTCAGCAGGTCGCACTTGGCGAGCTGTGCGGCGCGCGCGGTCTCATCGCCGTCGGCGCCGATCTGCGCGGCGATGCTGCTTGCGAGCACCGCGATGCGGTCGGTGCGCGCGCCCAGCGAGCCGAGCTTGTCGTGGAAAGTGACCGCGTCGAGCGCCGCCCGGCGCTCGGCCAGCGGCTGCCTGCGATCCTGCTCCCAGAAAAACGCCGCGTCCGCCAGGCGCGGGCGCACCACACGCTCGTTGCCGGTGCGCACCACGTCGGGATCCGGGCTGTCGATGTTACTGATGGTGATGAACCACGGCATCAGGCCGGCATCATTTTCGACCGCGAAGTAACGCTGGTGTTCCTGCAGCGTTGCGATCAGCACCTCGCGCGGCAGCGTCAGGAAACGCGGCTCGAACTGGCCCGCGAGCGCCACCGGCCATTCCACCAGTGCGGTGACTTCATCCAGCAGAGCGTCGCTGACGATGGCGCGGCCGGCAAGTGTGCCGGCAAGCTCCTCGACCTGCGCGCGGATGCGCTCGCGCCGAGCATCGAAACCGGCGATCACCTTGCCGCGCGTGAATAGCGTTTTGGCGTAGCCGGCGGGCGAGGCGATATGCAGCGCCTTGGGCGCCATGAAGCGGTGGCCGAAAGTCACGCTACCTGCTTCGACGCCGAGCACCGAAGCCGGTATCACCTCGCGCCCGAACAGCAGCAGCAGCCAGTGCACCGGGCGCACGAATTGGGCATCGCCCGCGCCCCAACGCATGCGCTTCGGCGTCGGCAGCGCATCCAGAGTCTGCTGTAGCAGAGCTGGCAGCAGCGTGGCGGTTGCAGCGCCGGCCTTGAGTCCCTCGAAATACAGGTACTCGCTGCCTTTGACATCGCGTTCGCGGCCCAGGGCCGACAGCGCCACGCCGCAGCTCTGGGCAAAGGCGGTCGCGGCGCGGGTGGGCGCGCCGGCGGCATCAAAGCTGGCAGTCAGCGGCGGCCCGCGGCGCTTGATGAGCTGATCGGGGGTCCGGACGGCGAGCCGGCGGATATGCACCGCGAGCCGGCGCGGCGTGGCAAACGACTGCAGAGCCGCGACCACGAGTCCGGCCTGCGCCAGGCGCGTGGAGAGGCCCTCGGCGAATGAGAGTTCCAGCGCGCGCAAAGCCTTGGGCGGCAATTCCTCGGTGCCCAGCTCGATCAGCAGATCGCGGCGCTCGATGCGCGCGCGCGGCACGGCCGCAGTCATGCGCGCGCCTGATCCACGGCCAGCGCACCTGTAAGGCTAGCGGCGACGCTGGCAGATGCGCCGGCGCCGCGCAGCATCGGGAACCCCAGGGCTTCGCGGCTGGCGTAGTAGGCCTGCGCGACACCACGCGAGAGCGTACGCACGCGCAGGATGAAGCGCGCTCGCTCGGTCACTGAAATGGCGCGGCGCGCGTCCAGCAGGTTGAAGATGTGCGAGGCCTTGAGCACCTGCTCGTAGGCCGGCAGCGCAAGTTTTGCGGCGAGCAGGTCATTGCACGCCTGTTCATGTTCATCGAAATCGCGCATCAGCGCCGCAACGTTGGCGTAATCAAAATTGTACTTCGACTGCTCGACCTCGTTCTGCAGGAATACGTCGCCATAGCTGACGCGGCCCTGCGGGCCTTCGGTCCAGACCAGATCGAACATGCTGTCGACATCCTGCAGGTACATCGCCAGGCGCTCGAGTCCGTAGGTGATCTCACCGGACACCGGCCGGCACTCAAGGCCACCGACCTGCTGGAAGTAGGTGAACTGGCTGATCTCCATGCCGTTGAGCCAAACCTCCCACCCCAGGCCCCAGGCGCCGAGCGTCGGCGACTCCCAGTTGTCCTCCACGAAGCGCACGTCGTTCACGCGCGGGTCGAAGCCCAGCGCGCGCAGGCTGTCGAGGTACAGCTGCTGGAAGTCCGGCGGCGAGGGTTTGATCAGCACCTGGAACTGGTAGTAGTGCTGCACCCGGAACGGGTTCTGGCCGTAGCGGCCGTCGGTCGGGCGTCGCGAAGGCTGCACGTAGGCGGCGCTCCAGGGTTCCGGCCCGATGGCGCGCAGGAAAGTCGCCGTATGGAACGTCCCCGCTCCGACCTCCATGTCATAGGGCTGCAGGATCACGCAGCCATGCTCTGACCAGTAGCGCTGCAGGGTAAAGATCAGGTCCTGAAAACTGCGTGGCTTGGGGCCGATCTTCGTGGTTTTCATCGGGATCGAGCTGGTTTGGGGCAGGCGCGAGTATATGCGAGGCGCGCGTGGCGCAACGTTTGTGCCCCGCCGCGGGGCAGAGGCCGGGAAGTCGTTGCACGAAAACGGGGCACTGGTTTTGCCAGCGCACTATACTAGTGCATCGGTGGCCCGGAACAGGCGCGGATATTTCGTACTCCGCTGAATCCATTGGCGATTTCAGCACACTGGGGTTGGCATGCACAGTGCAATGAAGCTCCGCCCAGCGCAATAACAAGTATCCCGGAAGAGCAATCCGGCAGAACGCTCGACTAACGGAGGCGACATGAGTTCAAGCGATGTAGTGAAGATGATCAAGGAGAAGGAGGTGAGGTGGGCGGATCTGCGCTTCACCGACACGCGCGGCAAGGAGCAGCACGTGAGCATTCCGGCGCGCTACGTGACGGAGGAGTTTTTTGTTGAGGGCAAGATGTTCGACGGCTCCTCGATCGCCGGATGGAAGGGGATCAACGAGTCGGACATGATTTTGCTGCCCGATGCGAGCACGGCGGTGATGGATCCGTTTTTCGAGGAGGCGACGGTCAACATCCGCTGCGATGTGATCGAGCCGGCCACGATGCAGGGCTATGAGCGCGATCCGCGCTCGCTGGGCAAGCGAGCGGAGGCGTATTTGAAGTCCACCGGGATTGCCGACTCGGCGCTGTTTGGACCGGAGAATGAGTTTTTCATCTTCGATGCGGTGCGCTGGGGACAGGACCTGAGGAGCGCGTTCTACGAGGTGGACTCGGTGCAGGGGTCGTGGAACTCGGACACGGTGTACGAGGCGGGCAACAAGGGGCATCGGCCGGGGATCAAGGGCGGGTATTTTCCGGTGCCCCCGGTGGATGCGTTTCATGACATACGAGCTGCGATGTGCAAGGCGTGCGAGGAGATGGGGCTGGTGGTGGAGGTGCATCACCACGAGGTGGCCACCGGCGGGCAAAGCGAGATCGGTATCGGGGCCAACACTCTGGTGAAGAAGGCCGATGAGGTGCAGATCTTAAAGTACGCGCTGTTGAACGTGGGGGCGAACTACGGCAAGAGCGTGACCTTCATGCCAAAGCCGCTGGTGGGGGACAACGGCAGCGGCATGCACGTGCACCAGTCGCTGTCCAAGGATGGCAAGAACGTGTTTGCCGGGGACAAGTATGCGGGATTGTCCGAGAGCTGCCTGTACTACATCGGCGGGATCATCAAGCACGCCAAGGCGATCAATGCCCTGACCAATGCCACCACCAACAGCTACAAGCGCCTGGTGCCGGGCTTTGAAGCCCCGGTGATGCTGGCGTACTCGGCCCGAAACCGCTCAGCCTCGATTCGCGTGCCGTGGGTGTCCTCCCCCAAGGCGCGGCGCATTGAGGTGAGATTTCCCGACTCCACGGCCAATCCGTACTTTGCCTTCGCCGCGATGCTCATGGCGGGGCTGGATGGGATACAGAACAAGATCCACCCGGGGGAGCCTGCGGACAAGGACCTGTATGACCTGGAGCCCGAGGAGGCCAAGCACATCCCCACGGTGTGCCACTCGCTGGACATGGCGCTCGAGCACCTGGATCACGACCGGGATTTCCTCAAGCGCGGCGGGGTGTTCACCGACGATGTGATCGATGCCTACATCGGCCTGAAGATGCAGGAAGTCACGCGCCTGCGCATGACCACCCATCCGGTCGAATTCGACATGTACTACAGCGTATAGAGGTAACAATGAGGCGTGGCGCGGCATCCGCGGCGGTCATCGACACCCGGCATTGCGTCACCTGCGTCGCCAGACGTTTTTGTGTGCCGGCAGGCCCGGTCAGGGCTATGCTTGCGACCGATGCAACGCCACGTCTCATTGAGTCTTGCCGCGCTCACTGCGCTATCCGTGCTGACCGTGCTGGCGCTTGCGGCGGGCAGCGCCGCAGCGCAAACCATCACCACCTATCGCTGGGTCGATGCGCAGGGTGTAGTGCATTATTCCGACACGCCGCAGCCGGGCGCGCAGGTGATCCAGCTGCAGTCGGCGCAAACCTATCAGGCACCAGCACCGCCGGCGGCAGCAGGGGCGAAGGCGGCAGCGGCGCCGAAGGACACGGACGGCCCGTACCAGGCCTGCAATGTGGTACAGCCGGCTGCCGAGGCCTCGTTCTTCGCTCCGGAATCGGTACCGGTGTCGGTGCAGCTGACGCCGGAGCTGCGCCCGACCGACCAGCTTGCGGTAACCGTGGACGGCGCGGCACTGAGCCCGATAACTCCCGGTCGCCTGCAGTATCAGGTCACGGCCCCGGTTCGCGGCGCCCACACGGTCAATGTTGCGGTGCAGGACGCCGACGGCAAGCAGGTGTGCCACTCGACGCTGACCTTCTACGTGCAGCAGCCCTCGCTGCTGTCTCCCACCTCGCCCGCCCGCGGGCACTGAAGCCACAGCCGCAGAGGTCGCAGCCGCAGAAACCGCAGCCGCAGCCGCGGCTGCTGTGGGCGCCCACGCTGGAGGCGCACAGTGGCGCTTGAGCAGTTCGCACCCTCGCCGCTGTCGCATTTCGATCCGGCCGACCTGCTCGACGTGCTGTCCACCGGCGTGGTGGTGCTCGATGGCCACCTGTGCGTGGTCTACGCCAACGTCGGTGCACAGGATCTGCTTGCGGTCGGGCTGAACAAAGCCCGCGGCCGTCCCATCACCGAGCTGTTTGCCGATCCGCTGGCGCTGGACGGCATCCTGCGCCGCTCGCTGGAACGCAATGAAACCTGCGCCGGACATGAAATTCTGCTGATCCCGACCGGGCTGGCCGGCAAGCGCGATCCGGTGGTGGTCGATGTCACCGCGACGCCGCTGGAAGGCCAGGTCACCGGAACCCATCTGCTGCTGGAGCTGGCCGACGCCAGAACGCGCCAGCGCATCACGCGCGAGAGCGAGATGCTGTCGCGACTGGACGGCAGCCGGCTGATGATTCGCCAGCTGGCGCACGAGATCAAGAATCCGCTCGGCGGCCTGCGCGGCGCGGCACAGCTGCTCGATCGCGAGCTGCATAACGGCGCGCTCAAGGAATACACCACGGTCATCATCAACGAGGCCGATCGCCTGCGTGCGCTGGTCGACAGCATGCTGGGGCCCTCGCGCCCGCCGCAGATGACGCAGGTCAACATTCACGAGCTGTGCGAGCACGTGTTCCATCTGTTGCGCAGCGAGGCGCCGTCCGGTGTGGTGATCGACCGCGACTACGACCCGAGCCTGCCGAGCGGCCTGTTCGATCGCAACGAGATCATCCAGGCGCTGCTCAACGTCGCACGCAATGCGCTGCAGGCGGTGGAATCGGCTGGCGGCCACGTCACGCTGCGAACGCGCGTGATGTCGAACATCAATATCGGCACCGAGCGCCACCGGCTGGTGGCGAATATCCAGATCGAGGACAACGGGCACGGCGTACCGCCGGAGTTGACTCGCAGCGTGTTCTATCCACTGGTCACCAGCCGCCCGAATGGCACCGGCTTGGGACTGGCAGTGGCCCAGGATCTTGTAACTCGCCATCGCGGCATCGTCGAGTTCGAGAGCCGTCCGGGCTGCACCGTATTTACATTGTTACTGCCGCTCGAGGGCACAGAATGAATGCACAACCTTTGCGTGTTTGGCTGGTAGACGACGACACCTCGATCCGTTGGGTGCTGGAGCGGGCGCTGAAGAACGGCGGCATGCTGCCCAAGGCCTTCGATGCCGCGGAGCCCGCGCTGGCGGCACTGCGCAACGACACCCCTGATGTGTTGATCACGGATATCCGGATGTCCGGCCAGTCGGGCCTCGACCTGTTGCGCCGCGTGCATGACGCGCACCCGGAGTTGCCGGTGATCGTGATGACCGCGTACTCGGACCTGGGCAGCGCGGTGTCGGCTTATGAGAGCGGCGCGTTCGAGTACCTGGCCAAGCCGTTCGATATCGACCAGGCGGTGGACCTGGTGAAGCGGGCCGCGGCGGCCGGAGTGCGCAACGGCGACGTCGTCACCGCGCTGACGCCGACCATTCCGGATCTGCTCGGCCGCGCGCCGGCAATGCAGCAGGTGTTTCGCGCCATCGGCCGCCTGTCGCGCTCGAGCGTGAACGTACTGATCACCGGCGATTCCGGCACCGGCAAGGAGCTCGCGGCGCGCGCATTGCACGAGCACAGCCCGCGCGCCAACAAGCCATTCATCGCGCTCAACACCTCGGCGATTCCGGCCGAGCTGCTCGAGTCCGAGCTGTTCGGTCACGAGAAGGGCGCCTTCACCGGCGCCGACAGCCTGCGCCGCGGCCGCTTCGAGCAGGCCGACGGCGGTTCGCTGTTCCTGGACGAGATCGGCGACATGTCGACCTCGCTGCAGACGCGCCTGCTGCGGGTGCTGGCCGAGGGTGAGTTCTATCGTGTGGGCGGCCAGACTCCGATCCGCGTCGACGTGCGCGTGATCGCAGCGACGCACCAGAACCTCGAGGACCGGGTGCGCCTCGGCCTGTTCCGCGAGGACCTGTTTCATCGCCTGAACGTGATTCGTATCGAGCTGCCGCCGCTGCGCGCGCGGCGCGAGGACGTGCCGGACCTGCTGGAACACTACATGCGCATCGCGGCGCAGGAGCTCGGCGTGGAACCCAAGACGCTGACCCAGGACGCGACCGAGAAGTTGAGCGCCTATGCGTGGCCGGGCAACGTGCGCGAACTGGTGAACCTGTGCCGCCGTCTCACGGTGCTGGCGCCGGGCAACGAAATCCGGGCGGAAGACCTGCCATCGGAGATCATCGGCGCGGTCTCGAACGCACCGGCCGACCAGGACTGGACCGGCGCGCTGGCCACCTGGGCCGACCGACAGGCGCTGGCGCCGCCGCGGCCGCTGCTGGATGACGCGCTGCCGGCGTTCGAGAAGACTTTGATCCGCGTGGCGCTCAGGCACACCCAGGGCCACAGACAGGAGGCCGCGAAGCTGCTGGGCTGGGGCCGCAACACGCTGACCCGTAAACTCAAAGAGCTCGGGATGGACGACATCGACGATCAGGACTGATACCACCACCGCGATCGGCGCGGTGCTGGAGTCCAATAGTCGAGCGACAACCGTTGAGAGGTATCGAGGCACACAGTGCAAATTTGATAATTAAATTTGCGCTGTGTGCCTCGATACCTCTGAGCGATTAGCGACCGAATATCGGCCTCCGGTCCGGTGCCGATAGCGGTGCGGTGACAGCGGTGTTGCTATCATCCCGCGCCATGTCCAACTGGCCGTCCAACTGGTCGCAACTCGCCCACCAGATGCTGCTCGATAACAGCGCCAGCGCCTGGCTGTACGCCGCGCTCGCGTTCGTGCTCATCTTCACGGTGCTGCCGGTGGTGCGCGGTTACCTGCGCGCGCGCCGCCAGCGCTACACCAGTCACGACCCGCCGCTGGCGGTGGCGCTGGTGGCGCACCTGGCCGATCACACCAGCCGCGTGGTGCTGTGGATCGTCGCGCTGTACGCGGCCGACCGCATCCTCACGCTGCCCGCCGGCATCGACCAGGCGCTGCATGTCGCGATCGTGGTCGGCGTGTGGTTGCAGATCGGCATCTGGACTGCGGCGGCGGCGCGTTTCGCGCTGCACCGGCGCGAGACGCGCAGCGGCGATGCGCGCCTGTCCGGCACCATGGACGTGGTGCTGTTCGTTCTCGGCCTGGTGATCTGGATGGTCGTCGCGCTGCTGGCGATGGAGAACCTGGGCGTCAATGTCGGGCCGCTGATTGCCGGCCTGGGCGTTGGCGGTATCGCCATCGCACTGGCGGTGCAGGCGATTCTCGGCGACCTGTTCGCCTCGCTGTCGATCGCGCTCGACAAGCCATTCGTCATCGGCGACACGCTGCGGGTGGACACCTTCGAAGGCACGGTGGAGCAGATCGGCATCAAGAGCACGCGCCTGCGCAGCTTCACCGGCGAGCAGATCGTCATCGCCAATGCGGACCTGGTGAAGAGCCGGGTGCGAAACCTGGGACGCGCCAGTGAGCGGCGCGCGCTGTTCACGCTCAACCTGTCCTACGCCACGCCGCCGGAAAAGCTGGAGATGGTGCCGAAGCTGGTGGCGGACGCGGTCGCTACGTATCCGGGCACGCGCTTCGTGCACTGCATGCTGCGCGAGTTGGGGGAATCGGCACTGCTGTTCGAAGTGTGCTTCTTCGTCGAGAACACGCCCGGGCGCACCCTGCCGGCAGCGCTCGACCAGGTGAATCGCAGCGTGCTGCATTCGTTCGCATCCAACGGCATCGAATTCGCCTATCCAACGCGCACCCTGTGGCTGCGCGACCCGCGCGGCGGCGCGCCCGAAGAGCGATTGGGCGCCAGCGCCCAGGTCCGCAACGCGCACGGACCCGGCGCTTGAGGCTTCAGGACTCGCTGAACGGCGTCGGCGGGGAATAGGCGGCAAACTTCGGCCGCCAGCGCACCAGCGCACCGATGCCCGGGACACGATTGAGCCCGCGCAGCAGCCCGTGGGCGTCGATCCACTGCGCGTAGCGCTGGTACACCGGGTCGAGCGAAAGGTGCCGCTCCTCGGTCTTGGCGCGAAAGTAATAAATCAGATTCAACAGGCCGAGCAGCAGGCAGCGCCGCAGCGTCCCCTCGACGCTGCCGGTCAGCATGAACGGCGTCGAGATCAGCCACCAGGACAGGTTCTTCGCCAGGTACGCAGGGTGCTTGGTGTAGCGATACGGGCCGTTGGTGATGATGCCGCGATGAGTCAGGTTGGAGAAGCGCGCACCGAACGCGATCGTCGCCCAGACGTACACCACCACGGTAAACAGTATCAGGCAGCCCCACAGCCCATACACCCACGGTATGTCGTGGAACCACGCGCCCCACGACAGCCCGGTGTCGTAATCGATGTACTGGCGGCTGATCAGCGACCAGAACGGCTGATAGCACACCAGCGCCGTGACCCAGCCGAACATCGTCGGCTCGGTGGAACGGATGTGGGTATCGGTCGCCCGCAGCGCCATCAGGTAGGTCATCGACACCAGGCTGACGTCGATGAAATACATCGTGAAGTAGGTCCAGTCGTAGATCCCCTGGAAGTCGTGCAGCAGCTTCAAGTCGTAGTGCAACAGCTTGTTCAGGTTGTCGCAGAAATAGGTGAACATCAGCGGCAGGAAGAAGCCCTTCACCAGCCAGCCCAGCAGATGCTGGCCAATCAGGCGTCCATCGAGGCCGCGCCAGCGTCCCAGCAGCAACTGCCCCATCTGCCACAGCCCATCCAGGGGCTGCGACAGGCGCCGGTCGACCCAGTAGATATACGGCACCGACAGCACCGCCCAGGCCGGCAGCAGCACCTTCAAGGCGGCGTAGTAGTTGCCGTAGAACTGGCCGCCCTGGTAGTACTCCGGGAACAGCCAATACAGCAGCGCGACGAAAAACAGGCTGCCGGCGAGGCCCAGGCATTTGACTGCAACCCGCCGCCAGTCAGGCGGACCCGGCTGGGGCGCGAGCGCGCGCCGCTGCACCTTCTGCCACAGCAGATCCGGCACGAAAATGCCCAGCGCCGCGCACCCCATGACTACCAGCGCCAGGTATGCGATCTGCTCGAACGGCGGCCAGAAATTTATCACCGCGACCGCGGCCAGCATGGTGGCAACGCCGCACCACGCGACCCCGGCATGGGTGGCCGAGGGCGGCAGCGTGACGGGTGGCGGCATGACGCGTGCTTTAGGTGCCATGCCGCCATTGTGCCATTGCGGAGCGCCCGGACCGATGCCGGCACTGGGTGTTCTGCTAACCTTGAATTCGTGATCCCACCGTCTCTGGCCGGTACCGACCGGCCGCTACCGCAAGCGCGCACTGATAACTGGCTGCGATGGGCCTTCGGTAGCGTGCTGCTGTGGCGGCTGCTGTTCCCGTTTTTCGATTCGCCGCTGCTGCACCTGTTTTCCGACCCGGCCCGGCACTGGGCCAACGGCGCACGCTTCTTCGCCCCGGACCTGATCGGGGCCGGCGACCCGTTCCTGTACCAGCTGTGGATCTACCTGCTGCGCGCCGTGACCCAGGACGACGGACCGACGGTGGTGCTGGGCTGCGGACTGCTGTGCGCCGCGATGCCCTATGGCTGGTACCGCGCGCTGCACGAACTGCTGCCGCGGCGCCAGGCGCTGATCGGCGGCATCATCATCGCCCTGGTGCCGGCGTTCGTCGGCATCTACGCCTATTTCATGACCGAGACGCTGCTGCTGACGCTGACCGGTTTCGCGTTCTGGGCCACTTTTCGCAGCGCACGCAAGCACACCGTGGGGGCCTATGTACTGGCGAGCGGCCTGTGGGTGTGCGCCATTTTCACCCGCAGCATCGCGCTGCCGATGGCGCTGCTGTGTCTCGGAATGCTGTGGCTTACGCAGTCGCAGCGACTGATCAAGGCGCTGAGCGCGCTCGCGGCGTTCACGCTGCTGGCGGTGCCGGCCGGGCTGCACGTGCGCTCGACGCTCGGCTTCTTCGCGCCGCTCGGCAATCTATACCTCTCGCAGATCTACAGTGCCAGCGGCAACCACGACATCTCGATCAACGCCGGGCCGCTGGGCGCCTGGGGCTTTGGAACACCGAGCTTCTACAACCCGACCTTCTATCCATTCTCCAGCTGGACCACCGATCGCGTCGGCACCGCCTACATCTGGATCGACGTGTCGCGCGGCCGGGCCACCTGGCTGTCGGAAAAAAAGCGCATCGAGAGCCTGCGCAGCTTTCCATGGCGACGCCAGTACCAGGAGAACCTGATTTATCTGCTGTTCGGGCAAAGCTGGCCCGACGACGATCCGCATGCCGTGAGCGGCCTGGCGACCGTTTGGACGCGCTGGTTGTGGCCGCCGCTGATGCTGCTGGTCGCCGTCGGCGCACTGCGCCGGCGCTACCGCGGGTGGGATTGGCTGTTGCCGGTGTGTGCGCTCGGCATGCTGCTGTCGCTGGCGGTACAGCGCGACGGCATCATCGAAGGCCGCTACCGCAAACCCATCGATCCGGTGCTGGTGGCAGCTGCTATCGTGCTCTACTACCGCACACGCGCCGGGCGCAGCGCCAGCCACGGTAACCAGATGCCCTCCTATGACGCCAGTTTCTTCGAGTACGTCAATGCGAGTGCGCGCGCGGCCGCCCAACGCGTCGTGCCGTTGCTGCAGCAGCAGCTGGCACCGTCGTCGGTGCTCGATGTCGGCTGCGGCCAGGGCGCGTGGCTCGCGGTCTGGCAACAGCACGGCGTGGACGATGTGTTCGGGGTGGATGGATCGTATGTCGATCGCGGCCGGCTGCTGTTTGCGGCCGAGCGTTTTTACGCACATGATCTTGCGCAGCCGTTCGATCTGGGGCGCCGCTTCGGCTTGGTCGAGTGCCTGGAGGTGGCTGAACATCTGCCCGAGGCCAGCGCCGGCACACTGGTCGACAGTCTGGTCCGGCACGGCGAGCTGATCGTATTTTCCGCGGCGCCCCCGGGGCAGGGCGGCCACGACCACGTCAACGAGCGCAGCTATGACTATTGGCGCGCACTGTTCAGGCAGCGCGGATACCTGGCGTGCGACTATCTGCGGCCGCGCATCCTGGAGGATGCCGCGGTCGATCCATGGTATCGATATAACACCTTGCTGTACCTGAGCCGCGATGCGTTAGCGCGCCTGCCTGCCGGGCTGCAGGCCAGCCTGATTCCTGATGAGCGCCGGGTGCCGGACGTCTCGCCGCTCGGCTATCGCATCAGAAAGCAGCTGGTGCGGGCGCTGCCGGTGGCGCTGATGACGGCGCTGGCGCGCATGAAGGAGCGCGCGCCATGGGGGCCGGCGTGACGCTGTCGTCGCTGTGGATGCTGCTGGCCGCATCGCTGGCGGCTGCATGCGGCCAGCTGCTGCTGAAAGTCGGTGCCCAGGGCAGGACCCACGCGCTGGAATTCCTCAACACGCCGGTGGCGTTCGGGCTGCTGCTGTACCTGTGCGGCACCATATTGTGGATCTACGTGCTGTCGAAGGAAAAGCTGGTGGTGGTGTACGCGTTCACGGCTCTTACCTTCGTGCTGGTGTATCTGGGCGCCGTGCTGACGCTGGGGGAAAGCCTCACCATCCGTGCCAGCGGCGGCATCGCGCTGGTGCTCGCCGGCCTGTACCTCTTGGCCGGATGATGGACCAGCATTCAGAGCGCCCGGCGGTCAGCTTCGTTGTGCCTTGCCACAACGAGGAGCTGGTGGTGCCAGAGACCACTGGGGCGCTGCTCGAGCTGATCGGGCAGCAGTTCGATCTCGGGCGCTGCGGTCCCGCAAGCCTGGTGCTGTTGGTCGACGACGGCAGCAGCGACAACACCTGGGCGCTGATCGAGCAGCTTGCGCTGTCGCATCCGGGCCGAGTCGCCGGTGTGCGGCTGTCGCGTAATGTCGGTCACCAGCATGCGCTGCTCGCCGGACTGACCATCGCGCCGGGCGATGTGCTGATCAGCCTCGATGCCGATCTGCAGGACGACCTGGCGGTGATCCCGCAGATGCTCGACCACTACCAGCAGGGCAGCGACATCGTCTACGGGGTGCGCGGACAGCGGCCGACCGACACGCGGCTGAAGCGCATGACCGCCGCCGCCTTCTACCGGCTGATGCGCCGCCTCGGTGTCGATGTCATCGACAATCACGCCGACTATCGCCTGATGAGCCGCCGCGCGGTTGAAATCCTGCGCCAGTACGACGAAGTCAATCTGTTCCTGCGCGGCATCGTGCGGCTGATCGGCCTGCGCTCAACGCAGGTGCTGTACGACCGGCGCGAGCGCACGGCCGGCGAGACCAAATACTCGTTGTCGCGCATGTCGGCGCTGGCGCTCGACGGCATCACGTCGTTTTCCGCGGTGCCGCTGCGGGTCATTTCGATTCTCGGGCTGCTGACCTCGCTGTTTGCCCTGGGCGTGAGTATCTGGGTGCTGGTGGTGGCGCTGACCAATCCGTCGGCGGTGCCGGGCTGGGCCTCGACCGTGCTGCCGGTGACGTTCATCGGCGGCGTGCAGATACTCTCGATCGGCGTGCTCGGCGAGTACATCGGCAAGATCTACATGGAGACCAAGCGCCGGCCACGCTTCATCGTCGATCGCGTGGTCGGCTTGCCGGGCGATGAGCCTGATGGCAGCGCGCGCTGGCGTTAGCGTGCTAGGGCCCTTCCGGCAGGAAGATCCACAGCAGGATGTAGATCAGCAGCCCGGCGCCGAAATACAGCAGCGTGAGGCAGAAGATCACGCGCCAGGCCCAGGACGGCAGGTCGGTGCTGTGTCCGAGTCCACCACAGACGCCACCGATGATGCGATCGCTGCGCGAGCGGGCCAGCTGCTGCAGAAATGATCGATGGCCGCTGCTGGGCGCGCCCGCCGGCGCATCCAGCACCTGCGCCTTGGCGCGCGCGAATTCCTCCTCGCTGATGGTGCCGCGATCGCGCAGCGCCTGCAGCCGCTCCAGTTCCTCGGCAATGCTCATGGCGGCGAGCTTAGCAGGCGGCTCCAGCCACCGGCGCACCCATCTGCAGCGTACCGACCAGTTGCGTGATCGAGCTTGCCCCCTGCGAATCCAGGTATTGCGCCAGCCCGGCGTTGACCGAGCGGCACAGCAGCGGGTCGTAGAACAGCGCCGTACCCAGACCCACGGTGCTGGCGCCGGCGATGATGAATTCGAGTGCGTCCTGGGTACTGGCAATGCCCCCCTGGCCGATGATCGGGATGCCCTTCGGCCCTGCGACCTCGTACACCTCCCTGACCTTGAGCAGCGCGATCGGCTTGATCGCCGGCCCCGACAGCCCTCCCTGACCATTGCCCAGCACCGGGCGCCGGCTCGCCAGGTCTACCGCCATGCCGGTCACGGTGTTGATGACCGCGAAAGCGTCGGTGCCGGCCGCGATGCAGACGCGGGCGTTCTCGCGGATGTCGGCCTGGTTGGGCGACAGTTTGGTGATCAGGGGTTTGCCGGTGACACGACGGCAGGCCTCGACCACGCGTGCCGACATCTCCGGCACGTTGCCGAACTGCACCCCGCCCTGCTTGATGTTGGGGCAGGAGATGTTGATCTCGATCGCATCGATGCGCGAGTCGTCGAAGCGGCGCGTGACTTCGACGTATTCCTCGATGGTGGAGCCGCAGACATTGGCAATGAAACGCGTTTCGGTGAAATCGAGATTGGGCAGGATCCGGTTGACGACGTAGTCGACCCCCGGGTTCTGCAGGCCGATGGCGTTGAGCATGCCAGCGGGAGTTTCATATACCCGGTGCGGGGCGTTGCCCAGGCGCGGCTCACGGGTGGTGCCCTTGAGCACTATGGCGCCCGCGTCGCGATTGCTGAAGCCCGCGACGCGCGTGTACTCCTCGCCGAAGCCGACGCAGCCCGACAGCAGTACGATCGGGGATGCCAGCTCCAGTCCGCACAATCGCAGCGCCAGCGACGGCGCCGCCGGTGACGGCGACGATGGCGGGCGTGATGTGTCCGCAACCGGTGCGTCCATGGGGGGATTATCGCCCATCAGTACCGCGATCGCTTAGGCTTACCGCCGTGTTTCACGTGATCCTGTACCAACCGCAGATCCCGCCGAACACCGGCAACATCATCCGGCTGTGCGCCAACACCGGCTGCAGCCTGCACCTGATCGAGCCGCTCGGATTCCAGCTCGATGCAGCGTCGGTGCGACGCGCGGGCCTGGACTACGCCGAGCTTGCGATCGTGCAGCGCCATCCGAACCTCGAACATTGCCTGGCACAACTGCCGGGTGCGCGGCTGTTCGCGGTAGAGACCAGGCGCGGTGCCTGCTATGCCGGGTTGAAGTATCGCGCCGGTGACGCGTTCCTGTTTGGCCCTGAGACCAGCGGCCTGCCGGCAGAACTGCTGCAGCGGCTGCCTATGGGACGGCCCATCCGTATTCCGATGCGCGACGGCAATCGCAGCTTGAACCTCGCCAACGCGGTTGCGGTGGTGGCGTACGAGGCCTGGCGCCAGGGTGGGTTCGCCGGCACTATTGAGGCAGAAACAGCAAGTAATCAGCCGATCCCGGCGGAATTTGTACCAGATATGTAACAATAACCGCGTGCGACCGCCACCTCGCCGTGGTGCGTCTAGTCAAATTCCGGTTTGATCGGCCGCATCATCAGGCCGCGCACCACGTGTTCGGCAGGCAGTTTTTCGTACAGCACGCCATAGATGCCCTCCGCGATCGGCATCACCACGTGCAGCCGTGCGGCGACGCGGTGCAGCGCCGCGGCGGCGTGGTACCCCTCGACTACCTGGCCGATTTCGAACAGCGCCAGTTCGACCCCGGTGCCCTGGGCCAGCGCCAGCCCGAAGCGCCGATTACGCGAGTGATCGTCGGTGCAGGTCAGCACCAGGTCACCCAGGCCTGCAAGACCCATGAAGGTCTCGCGCTGTGCACCCAACGCGACCCCCAGGCGCGTCATCTCGACCAGCCCGCGCGTGATCAGCGCGATGCGCGTGTTGGCGCCGAACCCCAGGCCATCCGACAGCCCGGCACCGATCGCCAGCACGTTCTTGACCGCACCGCCGACCTCCACGCCGGTGATGTCGGTCGAGGTATAGGCGCGAAAGCTGGCCGATGACAGGTCGTGCGCCAGCGTCTCGGCATACACCGCATCCGGCGAGGCGATCGTCATCGCAGTCGGCAACCCGTCGCCGACCTCAGCGGCGAACGTCGGGCCCGACAGCACGGCGACCGCGCGGCCGGTGCCCAGCACTTCGTGCGCGACCTCGTTCGGCAGCTTGCCGCTGTCGAGCTCGAAGCCCTTGGTGGCCCAGCACAGTCGCGTGTCTAGCCGCAGCAGCGGTTTGAGCTGTGTCAGCAGCGCACGAAACGCATGACTGGGCACCGCGATCAGCACGTCATTGACATCGTCGATCGCCGCGTCGAGCTCGCCGACCAGCTGCAGGCTTGCGGGGAATGGAACATCGGGCAGGTAGCGCTGGTTGGTGCGCGCACGCGCCATGGTGGCAACGTGCGAGCGATCGCGGCCCCACAGCCGCGCCGGGCGGCCGGCGCGCGCGAACTGGATTGCCAGCGCAGTGCCCCAGGAGCCGGCGCCGAGCACGGCGATATCGGCATGCGCGATGGAGCTCGCCGCCACGTGTGTGTCCTAGTTCTTGGTGGCGCTGGCGCCTTCGGTCAGCGAACTGGCATACAGGGCGTCGAAGTTCACCGGCGGCAACAGCAGCTGCGGAAAACCGCCCTGGCTCACCAGCTGCGACACCACCGCGCGCGCATAGGGGAACAGCACATTGGGACAGATACTGCCGATCGCGCGCTTGAATTCATCGGCCGACAGATTCTGCATCAGGAAGGCGCCGGCCTGTTTCACCTCCACCAGGAACAGTGTCTGCTCCGCCTGCTTGGCCGATACCGTGACGGTCAGCAGCACCTCGCGCAGGTCACCGCCAAGCGGCTGCACGGTGGTGTTCAGATCGAGCGAGATCTGCGGATTCCACTCGCCGTTGCCGCGCGGGCCCTGCGGCGATTCGAATGAGCAGTCCTTCAGGTACACGCCCTGCAGCGCCAGCGTGGTGGACGGTGGCGCGGTATCGGCCGCTGCCGGTGCTTGTTCGGTGGCCATATGTCGTGAACCTTGGTTGCCTTGCCGTCGTTGGTGAAATCAGTGCTGCTGCAGCAGCGGGTCCAGGCCGCCGGCCGCGTCGAGCTCAAGCAACTCGTCCGAGCCGCCGATGTGGCGCTCGCCGATGAAGATCTGCGGCACGGTGGAGCGTCCGCTGCGACGGATCATGGTCTCGCGCTGCTCGGGCTGCGCCTCGACATCGATCTCCTGGAAAGCCACGCCTTTGCCGCGCAGCAGCGCGCGCGCGCGTGCGCAGTACGGGCACCAGGAAGTTACGTACATCACCACCGGCTCGCTAGCCATTGCAGCTGTTCTCCGTCCGGCTCATTCACGTGCCAGGGGCAGGTTCTCGGCGCGCCAGGCCGCCAGCCCGCCGCGCAGGTTGAACACCTTGGTGAAGCCCTGCTGCGTCAGCGCGCGTACCGTGCCGGCCGCGGCGGTGCCGCGGTCGCAATAGATCACCAGCGGGCGCTCCTTGTATTTCCTGAGCGCGTCGGAGGCGGTGGCGATCTGCGCCGCATCGAAGTGGCGCGCGCCGCTGATATGGCCCTCCTGGAAGGCCTGCTGCGCGCGCACATCGATCAGCGTAGCGCCCTGATTCATCAGCCGGATGACCTCCTGCGGCGGCAGCGCAGCAAAGCTCTGTGCCCGCAGGCGCAGCTCATTCACCAGCACCGCCACGGCGGCGGCGGCGGCCAGGGCCGCGAGCCACGGGTGGTGGTTGGCATATTCGATCAGTCGATCCATCGCCTCACGCGCAGTATCGGTATGGGAAGCCCTTCATTATAGCTGGTCGGGGTCGCGGTGCAGACGCGACAGCGGCCACATGGAATACTTGGCCATGCGGTCAAACTACCGGCCGATCATGGCAATACTGATCGCGCTGCTGGCGCTGCCGGCGGCGCGGCTCGATGCCGCCGCGACGGCCAAGACCGAAGCCGAGCTGCGCTCGCTGCGCGAGCGGATCGACCGCATCACGCAGCAGGTCAGCCGCGATGCGCTCGAGCGCGACCGGCTCTCGGGCAGTCTCAAGGCGGCGGAACTGTCGGTCGGCCAGGCGCGCATAGGGCTCAGCCGCGCCAGCCGCGACTATGCGGATCGCAGCGCCCGCCGCGCCGCCGTGGGAGAGACCCGGCAGCAGCAGCAGCAGGCGCTGTTGAACGAACGCGCGGTGCTGGCCGCGCAGCTGCGGGTGGCCTACATGATCGGGCGCGAGGAGCCGCTCAAGCTGCTGCTCAACCAGCAGGATCCGTTGCACAGCGGCCGGCTGTTCGCCTACTACGGCTATTTCGGCCGGGCACGCGCCGGCCAGATCAGCCAGATCCAGACCCAGGTGCGGCGACTGGATGCGCTCGATGTCGAGCTGACACGGCAGCAGACCGAACTGGCGAGCGTCAAAGCGGCCCAGCAGCAGCAATTGCAGCAGTTCGAGCGCGCACGCAATGACCGCCAGCAGGTGCTGGCCAGTCTTACCGCCGCCGCGCACACGCGCGAGCAGAGCCTGGCGCGCCTCAAGAGCCAGCAAGCCGATCTGGAAGGACTGTTGCAGCAACTCAATCGCTCGCTCAAGTCGGTAGCGCCCCCGGACAACGCGACCGCGTTCGGTCGCTCACATGGCGCGCTGTCGTGGCCGGTCGCAGGCGAAGTGACGGCAAAATTCGGCGACAACCGCGCCAGTGGTGTGAAGTGGGAAGGCATCGTCATCGCCACCGAACGCGATGCGCCGGTCAAGGCGGTCGCGGCCGGACGCATGGTCTACGCCGACTGGCTGCCGGGACTGGGCTTGCTGGCGATCGTCGATCACGGCGAGGGTTACCTGAGTCTCTATGGCCACAATGACCGGCTGCTCAAGGCCGTCGGGGAGCCGGTGCAAGCCGGTGAGCCCATCGCGGCGGCCGGGGATACCGGCGGGCGGGCGGCTCCCGAGCTGTATTTCGAGCTGCGCCGTGCCGGCCGGCCAGTGGATCCCGCGCCCTGGTTCAGGACCCGCGCTCCTGCCCCCTGAGGGCCCCAGCGGCGCCCCCGCGGGCTGATTGTTACCGCTCCCTTGGGGCCCGGAATCCCGCCCGCGTGGTTGCGAGGGCAGCATCGAAAGGCCAGTGAGCGCTCCATCTCGGATTGGATCGGGGAATAGCGACGTCCATCAAGGATTATGGTCGCTCGGGCAGCGATGCTTGTAGTCCACAGGATTACGAGAACGCATGAATACATCCGTGTCCGGGCGGCCGGTAGTCGCCGACCCGTCTTTGGAACCCTATGCCCAGCTGTTGCGCGCCTTGTTGCCGCGCATGAACAGCCTGAGCGTATTCAACGCGCTCGGCGAACTGCATTGGTCGACCGAAATGTCGGTGGACCCGGCCGTGATCGCACTGGTGCCGCCGACCATCCGCAAAGCCGAGAGCGAGCCGGCGAGCAACGGCGAGCAATGCATGGCGGCCGGCGAGCCGCTGTATCTGTTCTGGCTGCGGCGCGATGAGGGCACGACGCCGGCGACGCCATTCTCGGTGGTCGCGATCGGCTTCAAGCCGGCCAACGGTGAGGCTGAGCATCGCGCCTTCTCGCTGGTGCAGGCGCTGGTCAAGCCCGGCATAGAGTGTCTGCGGCGCGAATTGATGGCGCGCGACAAAATCCTGAATTTAAACAGCTCGCTGCTCGAGCAGGACAATGATCTCGACATGCTGCTGTCGATGACCGGCGGCAGCGACAGCAAGCCCGAGAGCGCAGGGGACTTCAAGGCCATCGTCACCCGCGCCACCGAGCACTTGAAGGTCGGCCTGTCGGCGCTGATCGTGCCCGAGAAGGGAATCGCACTGGTGCAGGTGTCGGCCGAGTCGCCGATCGACACCGCCATCCTGGCCAAGGCGCACCGTCACCTGCTGTCGATGGCACAGATGCGCCGCAAGGCCACCATCGTCAATCGCATGGTGCTGTCGGTTGGCGCGGCATCCAACGCCTACCGCGTGCTGGTGTGCCCGGTGCTGCGCACTGACGGCAATACCATGGGCGTGCTGGCGCTGTTTCGCAATGAATCGGAGCCGGAGTTCACCCCGCACTACGCCCGGCTCACCGAGCTTTTGGCGAACCGCGTGGCCACGATCATCGGACACAGCTACGACGCGCTCACCAGCCTGCTGACCCGGCCGGCATTCGAGCAGCGCGTCGGCATTGCGCTGCAGGAAGGTAGCGGCAACGGCGGCGGCGCGCAGCGCTGCTGGAGCGCGCTGTCGATCGACATCAATCGAATGCACGTGATCAACGACAACTACGGTATGCACATGGGCGATCGGGTGATCGCCCAGCTCGGCGAGCTGATTCGCACCCGCCTGCCGCCGGGCGCCATCGCGGCACGCATCTCGGGCGATCGCTTTGCCATCCTGCTGCCCGCCGCGCTGCAGGATGCGGCCGAGTTCGCCGAGGCGCTGCGCGCCGGTGCCGAGGACCTGGCCGCCGTGTTCGGCGACGGCAAGATGCCGGTCTCGGTCAGCATCGGCGTGTCGGCGGTGGATGCGCGTTCGAAGGAATTCGTGCACGCGTTTGCCGCGGCCGAGACCGCCTGCAAAGCCGCCAATGATCGTGGCCGCAATCGCGTCGAGGTGTACCAGGAAGCCGATGAGAGCATCGTGCGCCGCTTTACCGACATCAACCTGGTGGCCGATCTGCGCGCCGCGATCGCCGAGGACCGGCTGGAGCTCAACGCGCAGCTGATCGTGCCGCTCGGCAACCACGAAGGGCCGCCGCATTTCGAGATCCTGCTGCGCATGATCGGCGAGAACGGCGAGATCGTCGGTCCGGACAATTTCATGTCGGCGGCGCATCGCTACCAGCTGATGCCGACGCTGGATCGCTGGGTGATCAAGCACGCGCTTGACATGCTCACACCGCATGCCGAGCTGCTGCGCAGCAGCCAGATCGTATTTGCGATCAACTTTTCCGGCCAGTCGCTGCAGGACGCCGATTTCACCGAGCACGTGGCCCGGATGATCGAGAGCAGCGGCCTGAATCCATCCAACCTGTGTTTCGAACTGACCGAGAGTGCCGCCATCGGCAACCTGAACCGCGCCGAGGTGCTGATGCGGCGGCTGCGCAAGCTGGGCTGCAACATCGCACTCGATGATTTCGGCACCGGCCTGAGCTCGCTGGCGTATCTGCGCACGCTGCCGATCGGCATGCTCAAGATCGACGGCAGTTTCGTGCGTGACGTGTGCAAGGATCCGCGCGCGGAATCGATGGTGCAGACCATCGCGCAGCTGGCGCGCGCGATGTCGCTCACCACGGTGGCGGAATACGTCGAGACCGACGAGATTCGCACCCGCATCACCGCCCTGGGCGTGGATTACGGGCAGGGGTTTGCCATCGGGCGCCCGGTGCCGCTGGTGGACGTGGTAGCCGAGCTGCAGCTGTACGTCGCCGCGGCGCATCCAAGCGGAATCTGGCCGGCCAGCAACGCGGCATGAACCGCCGGCGAGCAGCGGCACCGGACCGCTGGTCTGCACCCTACAGGCGGGTCACTTACTTGGGTCCGCGGCGCAGGCCTTGTAATATCCCGCCCATGTCCTCGCGCTCCCGTGTGACCCTGGCCCTCATGGTCGGGCTATTGCTCGGCCTGTCACTCTCGGTGGCTTCCCGCGTCGTGGCCGACCGCGCCCCCGGGGACGGCGGCCCCGCACAGGCTGGCGCCGGCGCCGCGCTGCCCTGGAAGGATGCGCGGCTGCTGGCGGAAGTGATGCAGCGGGTGCATGACAATTACGTCGATCCGGTCGAGGACCACCAGCTGATGCAGAACGCCGTTCGCGGCATGGTCGAGGCGCTCGACGACCATTCGACTTTCCTGACCCCGGACGAATTCGACGACATGAAGGTCAGCACCAGCGGCACCTACGCCGGCATCGGCGTTGAGGTGGTGCCGGGCAAGGGCGGTGTGAGCGTCGTCGGGCGCATGGCCGGCTCGCCGGCCGAGCGTGCCGGGATCCGCACCGGCGACGTCATCGTCAGGATCGACGATGTGGCGGTCGACCCGGCCCATCTGGAAGCGGCCATCGCGCGCATGCGCGGACCGGAAGGCAGCGCGATCCGGCTGGCGGTACGGCGCGACGGTGCCGCGACGCTGCTCGAGTTCCAGGTCGAGCGCGCGCACGTGCAGCTGCAGAGCGTGGCCGCGGAGCTGCTGACGCCCGATTACGGTTATCTGCGCATCACCACCTTCACCGATACCACCGCCGCCGAACTGGAACGCGCGGTCGCCAAACTCGAGCACTCGCGCGCCAGGAAACTCGATGGCTTCGTCATCGACCTGCGCAACGATCCGGGCGGCGTGCTCGATGCGGCGGTGCAGATCGCCGATGATTTTCTCGATCGCGGCACCATCGTCAGTGCCGAGGGTCGGGCTGCGGATGCCAGATTTCGCATCGAAGCCAAGCCGGGCGACATCACCAACGGCGCGCGGCTGGTGGTGCTGGTGAATGGCGGCTCGGCTTCGGCATCGGAAATTCTCGCCGCCGCGCTGCATGACAACCATCGCGCGACGCTGATCGGGCGGCGTACCTACGGCAAGGGGTCGGTGCAGACCATCATGCCGCTGCCGGACGGTCAGGCGCTGAAGATCACCACCTCGCGCTACTTCACTCCCGCCGGGGTCTCAATCAACGGCGTCGGCATCAACCCCGACATGCCGCTCGATGGTCCGGAGCAGCCGCCGGCCGACATGGACAATCTCGACTATCTGCTCTCCCCGGCCAGCGGTGCTCCGACGCTGGCCGCACGCGATCCACAGGTGTCACTTGCATTGCAGGCCCTGAGTTCCCACACCGGCGCGGTGGCAGCCGGGGCGCGCGCCGTCACGGCGCGTTGATGGATACCCGCGCGGCATGAGCGTGCTGCATAACGCAGCCGACCTGGTGCTGCATCTCGATCGCCACCTGATCGAGCTGCTGATGCGCTACGACGTGTGGATCTACGGCATCCTGTTCGCGATCATTTTTGCCGAAACCGGCCTGGTGGTGACGCCGTTCCTGCCAGGCGACTCGCTGCTGTTCGCGGTCGGCGCGCTGGCCGCGGTGGATCGCAGCGGCAGTCTGACCATCGGCTGGGCATTCGTGCTGCTCGCCGCTGCCGCCGTCGCCGGCAACTCGGTCAACTATGCCATCGGCCGCATGCTCGGCCAGCGCGCGTTCAGCGGCCGCTACCGATTCTTCAAGCTCGCCTACCTGCAGCGCACCGAGGGCTATTTTCGCCGTCACGGCGGCCTGACGGTGCTGCTGTCGAGATTCACGCCGATAGTGCGCACCTTTGCGCCGTTCGTGGCCGGCATCGGCCGCATGCCCTACCTGCGCTTCCAGGCCTTCAACGTTGCCGGCGGCGTATCGTGGGTGGCGTTGTTCCTGTTCGGCGGCTTTGCTTTCGGCAACCTGCCGGTGGTGAAGAATAATTTCGGCGTCGTCACCCTGGTGGTGATCGCCGCCTCGCTGGTGCCGCTGCTGGTGGTGGCACTGCGCGAGCGCGCCGTTGCCCGCGCCTGAGCAGCCATGGCGCACGAGACACGCGGCTATGCGCATCGGGTGGATATTCGAGCCGGGATCGACGATGTCTGGCGGGCGCTGGTCGATCCGGCGCGCATGGCGCGCTGGTACGGTCCGCAGGCGCGCGTGGATGCGCGCGAGGGCGGCAGCTACTGGATCCGGATCGATGCCGAGCTGGTACGCGAGGCGCATATCGACGTCTACCAGCCGCCGCGCCGCCTGCGGCTGATCTACATGCCGCAGCCCGGGCTGCCGGCCGACGACGCGGTCATGGTGGATGATTTCCTGCTCCACAGCGAGAGCGCGCCAGCCGGGAAAAGCGGATCGTTGACGATCCTGAGATTGCTGGGCTCGGGCATTCCGGAAGGCACGGCCTGGGACCCGTGGTACCTGCGCTTGCGCAGCGGCTGGGAGCGCGGCCTGCTGCGCCTGAAGGTGCTGCTCGAGCCGTCGCAGCCGGCAAAGAAATCCAGCGGGCAAAAACCGCCCACGGCGCCGAAGAAATAACCACCCATCCGCGTGACCATGCCGATTCCATGAGCGCCGAGCTGCGCACCGAACTGAGCTGGCGCGCGCTGGCGCTGGGGGTGCTGATCACGCTGCTGTTCACGGCGGCCAACGCCTATTTCGGTCTCAAGGCGGGACTGACCTTCGCCACCTCGATTCCTGCCGCCGTGATTTCCATGGCGCTGCTGCGGGGGTTTCGCGATGCGACGATACAGGAAAACAATATCGTGCAGACCGTCGCCTCGGCCGCCGGCACGCTGTCGTCGATCATCTTCGTTCTGCCTGGCCTTGTGATGCTCGGTTGGTGGACCGGATTTCCCTATGGCGTGTGCTTCACCATCTGCGCGCTGGGGGGCGTACTGGGCGTGATGTATTCCATCCCGCTGCGCCGCGCGCTGGTCACCAATTCCGACCTGCCGTATCCGGAAGGCGTGGCGTGCGCCGAGGTGCTGAAAGTCGGCGCCCACGGTGAGGGCGAGGAGGCGCGCGCCGGCGTGGCCGCGAGCCGCGCCGGCCTGCTTGCCATCGTGGTCGGCAGCCTGGTCTCGGCTGCTTTTGCCGTCGTGGTTGCGACCCAGGTGTTCGCAGCCGATGTGGCGCAGTACTTTCGCATCTCCGACAGGAATGCCACCACCGGCTACGACCTCAACCTGTCGTTTGGACTGTTTGCCGTCGGTCACCTGGTGGGCCTGTGGGTCGGCGTGGCGATTGGGGTCGGCGCGGCGATCGCATGGCTTGGTGCGGTTCCCTACCTGACCAGCATCCATCCGGCGGCGGGCGCGGCGGCCGACGTGGCGCAGGCGGTGTGGAGCCATCAGGTGCGCTTCATCGGTGCCGGCACCATCGGCGCGACTGCCGTCTGGACCCTGATCAAACTGATCAAACCGGTGGTGACCGGGCTGCACTCCGCCATGCTGGCCTCAGGGGTACGCCGCGCGGGACTGGCAGCGACTCTGCCGCGCACTGAGCGCGACATCCCGATCGGCATCGTCGCCGGCATCACGCTGCTGTGCATGCTGCCGATCGGCGCTCTGCTGGGCAGCTTCAGCGTCGAGAGCGGCCTGGGCAGCCACGCCGCCATTCTTGTCGCGGGCGGTATCGTCTACATCGCGCTGATGAGTTTTGTCGTGGCCGCTGTTTGCGGCTACATGGCAGGCCTGATTGGCGCCTCCAACAGTCCGTTGTCCGGCATCGGAATCCTGGTCGTGGTCGGTGCCGGCCTGTTGCTGGTGATCAGCGTTAAATCCTCGGTGCCGGTCACAGCCGCTCCCGCGCTGGTCGCCTATGCATTGCTGGTGACCGCCGTGGTGTTCGCCGCTGCGACGATTTCCAACGACAACCTGCAGGATCTGAAGACCGGCCAGCTGGTGGATGCGACGCCGTGGCGGCAACAGGTGGCGCTGATCGTCGGCGTGATCGCCGGCGCGGCCGTCATTCCGCCGGTGCTCGATCTGCTCAATCACGCCTACGGCTTCTCGGGTGCGCCCGGAGTCGATGCGTCGCGGGCGCTGCCGGCCCCGCAGGCGGCATTGATATCGGCCCTGGCGCAAGGCGTCATCCAGGGCAATCTCAACTGGAACCTGATCGGCTGCGGCGCGCTCATTGGCGTGGGCTTGATCGTGGTGGATGAAATCCTGCGGCGCACCACACCGGCGTCGCTGCCGCCGCTGGCGGTCGGACTGGGAATCTACCTGCCCACCTCCGTCACGCTGATGACGGTGGCCGGAGCCGTGGCCGGGTGGGCTTACGACCGGCGCTCCGATCGCACCGCCAATCCGGCCGCTGCGCGCCAGCTGGGTGTGCTGCTGGCCTCGGGCATGATCGTGGGCGAGAGTCTGGTCGGGGTGCTGCTGGCCGCGGTGGTGGTGTTTTCCGGCCGCGCCGCGCCGCTGGCGCTGGTCGGTGATTCATTTGCCGAGCGGGCGATCTGGGTGGGAGGCATCGCCTTTGCGATCTCGATGATCGCCCTGTATGGCTGGCTCAATCGCCTGAGCGGTCCGGCCGGCAAGCCGTCCGCTCATTAGCCGCGCCCCGCGGGCGACTTACCGCACGCCGCCCATCCAGCGGCGCATCAGCGGTAACGACAGCGCCAGCAGCAGTGCGCTTCCCGCTGCAAACCAGAAAACGAACATGAACTGGCCCGGCATCGCCGCCAGGTTGCTGGCATCGAAATCCCCGGCAATGCGGCCGGCCAGCAGGTTGCCCAGCGACAGGCTGACGAAAAATATGCCCACGCTCTGGCCGACGAAACGCAGCGGCACCAGCTTGGTGGTGACCGACAGTCCCACCGGGCTCAAGGCGAGCTCGGCCCAGGTGTGCAGCAGGTAGGTCACGCTCAGCCAGCCCATGCCGACCAGATGACCGCCGGCCACCAGGCGCGCGGCCGCGGCCATCACCACGAACCCCAGGCCCATCCCCACAAGTCCGAAGATGAACTTCAACGGTGTGGATGGCTCGCGATGGCGGCGCGCCAGCCATACCCAGAGCACGGAGAACAGCGGCCCGAAGACCACGATGAACACCGGATTGAGGGCCTGAAACCAGCTGGCGGGAACCAGCATGCCGGCCCAGTGCCGGTCGGTGTAGCGCTCGGCGAACAGGTTCAGCGACGAGCCGGTCTGCTCGTAGCCGGCCCAGAACAGTGCCGAGGCCACGAACAGCACCGCCAACGCCAGCACCCGCAGGCGCTCGACGCGCTTAAGTCCGGCGCCGAACAGCAGATAGGCGAAATACAGGATGGCGATGCCGAGGATCCCCTGCGTCGTCACCGCTGCCAGTGCCACCGGAGCGACGTGCAGCCGACCGCTCCAGAAGAGGAACACCAGCAGCGCGATCAGTGCGGCTGCCAGGCCGATCCAGCGCAGCGCCGCGCGCGGCACCGGCCCTGCGAGCGCGGCATCGCTCGACGCCGACATCGGTGCGCGTCCCGCATCTCCCAGCAGCCTGCGCCCCCAGACAAACTGCAGCACGCCGGCGCTCATGCCGGCCGCGGCCGTCATGAAGCCGGCCGGCCAGCCGTAACGCACGGCCAGCAGGCCCGCGATCAGCGGACCTAGGGCCGCACCGACGTTGATGCCGACGTAATAGATGGTGAACCCGGCATCGCGGCGCGCACCGCCTTCCGGATACAGCTGCGCCACCAGCGCGGAGACGCTGGGCTTCAACAGCCCGGTGCCGATCACGATCACCAGCAGGCCGAGGAAAAACACCTGGGTCGAGGGCGCGAAGCCGAGCAGCAGATGGCCCAGCGTGATCACGATGCCGCCGATCAGCACCGCGCGCTGGCTGCCGAGCACCCGATCGCCGATCCAGCCACCGGGCAGGCAGGCGAGAAAGGTACCGCCGACATACATGCCGTAGATGGCCGAGGCGGTGCGGTCGTCGAGCCCGAGGCCGCCGTGCGCCACCTGGTCCACCAGGAACAGGATCAGCAGCGCCCGCATGCCGTAGAAGCTCAGCCGCTCCCACATCTCGGTGAAAAACAGCGTGGCCAGCCCGGCGGGGTGGCCAAGGATGGTGCGGCCGCCGGCAGGATTCAAACCGGGTCCTGCGCACTCGCTTCAGCGGCGGCGCTGCTGCGGCTGAGGATTGCGGCAAACAGAATGCCGCCCTCGAACAGCAGGTACATCGGCACCGCCATCGCGGTCTGCGACATCACGTCGGGCGGAGTCAGGATGGCTGCGATGATGAACACGATGATCAGCACGTAGCCGCGCATCGAGCGCAGTTTCTGCAGCGTGACCAGGTTGGTGAGTACCAGCAGCACCACGGCGACCGGAGTTTCGAACGCCACGCCGAAGGCGACGAACAGCGTCAACGCGAACTGCAGGTAGTTGCTGATGTCGGCCATCAGCATCACGTTGTGCGGCGTGGTGGCGATGAAGAAGCGGAACACCAGCGGAAACACCAGGAAGTAGGAAAACGCAACGCCGAGATAAAACAGCAGGATCGCCGTCACCAGCAGCGGCACCGCGAAACGCTTCTCGCGCCGGTACAGACCCGGGGCGACGAACGCCCAGATCTGAAACAGCACGTACGGCATCGCGATCAGCAGTCCCGCCACCAGCGCCAGCTTGAGCGGCGCGGTGAAGGTCGCCGTCACGGTGGTCGCGATCAGCTTCTGGCCGGGCGGGAGCTTGGCGACCAGCGGGGTCGACAGGAAATCGAAAATCTGGTTGGCGTAGTAGGCGCAGGGCAGAAATGCGATCAGCACGGCGATGAATGCCCGCAGCAGTCGCGAGCGCAGCTCGAGCAGGTGCGAGATCAGCGTGCCTTCCGGCAGTGAATCATCCGGCTCGCTCATGCGGTTCCGCCGGCGGCGACGCCGGTTGCTGCTGACGGGCGTGAGCGGGGCTGGCCGGCGCGCCGGTGTCCGGCACTATCGACACCTCCGGCGGCGGCGGTGTAGGGGGCGGCGCTGCGCTGGCGGGCGCAGGCGGCGGCGGCGCGGTGCGCAGATCGGCGGCACGCTGCAAGGCGTCGGACTCCTGTTCCAGCTGCTCGCGAAACTGGCGCGCCATGGCGCGCGCGCGTCCGATCCAGCGCCCCACGGTACGGGCGAGCCGTGGCAGCTTCTCCGGTCCCAGCACTACCAGCGCGATACCGAAGATCACCAGTATTTCGGAAAAGTCGATCCCGAACATTACGCGCAGCGAAGCTTAAGGTGCCGGCATCAGACGCGCGGCGCGGTCTTGTTTTCGCTGTCCGGAGCAGTCTTGGTGCTTGCCACCTCGGGAAACTCGGCGTCCTTGGCCGCCGTACCCGGGGTCGGTGCCGGCGCGGGAATCTGTTTCGCCGGCTCCTCGGTCTCGCCCTCGTTCATGGCCTTCTTGAAGCCGCGGAACGCCGAACCCAGGTCCGATCCGAGCGTCTTGATCTTCTTGCCGCCGAATACCAGCAGTACGATCAGCAGGATGAGCAGCAGGTGTTTGGGGGCAAACAGATCCATGGGGCGCTCCGGTCAGCCATAGGGCCCGTCACAGGCCGATGATCAATGATAGGGCATTTGGCGCTACACAACTAACTGGTGCCTAAGGAATTCTTGGCCTCGCGTCACGCTTTTCGCGTTACCGTCAGCTCTCCAGCCAGAAGGTGACCGGACCATCGTTGACCAGCGACACCTGCATGTGCGCGCCGAACACTCCGCTGGCGACCATGCCATGCGCGGCGCGTGCGACAGCCACAACATAATCAAACAGCACCGCGGCCTCCGCCGGCTCGAGCGCGCCGCTGAACCCGGGCCGATTACCGCTGCTGGTATCGGCGGCAAGCGTGAACTGTGGTACCAGCAGCAGGCCGCCGCCGCTCTGGCGCAGGCACAGGTTCATGCGCCCGGCCGCATCGGCAAACACACGATAATCGAGCAGCCGCTGCAGCAGTCGCGCGGCCCGGGCGCTGTCGTCGCCGCGCACCACGCCGATCAGGGCCAGCAGGCCCGGGCCGATTTCAGCGCACAGGCGGTCATCGACCCGTACGCTGGCCGCGGTCACGCGCTGAATCAATGCGATCATGCTGTGGTAAAACCGCGTTTCAGCCCTTACACTTTGCGCCCGTTTCAGGCCGTTTCGTGCCCCGAAAACGGCTAGCATCATTCATCAGGTCGAAGCCGGAGCCGGTATGCCGTTGTCGCGTCGCTGCACCCTTGGAATCGTGTTGCTCTGCCTGGTCGCCGGCACCGCCGCACCAGCCTTCGCGGCCGGCGACGCCGCCAACGGCAAAGTGCTGTCGTACACCTGTCTTGGCTGCCACGGGATCGACAATTACAAGAACGTCTATCCGACCTACAGCGTACCGGAACTGTACGGGCAGCACGCTTCCTACCTGATCGCCGCGCTCAAGGAGTATCGCAGTGGCGAGCGCTCGCACGCCACCATGCACATGCAGGCCGCGTCGCTGTCGGACCAGGACATCGAGGACATTGCCGCGTTCTTTGCCGGCCCGGAGCTCAAGCCGGGCAAGTCCACGGTTGGAACGCCGCCGGCCAAGGTGGCGCAGCTGTGCGTCGCCTGTCATGGCGCGGATGGCGTCGGCATCATGGGCGACTATCCGACACTGGCCGGGCAGCATGCCGATTACCTCGCGCGCGCGCTGGATGAATACAAGCATGGCGATCGCAAGAACGCCGTGATGCCGAGCTTCATGAGCGCGGTCAGCGAAGCCGAGATCGGCGAGATCGCCGACTACTATTCGCGCCAGACGCCGCCGCTGCGTACCGAGCCGCGCCGCGTGACGATCCTGTCAGCGCAGTAGCTGCGCGAGAAAGCTGGCGGCAGCCTCGCGGTAGGCGTCGAGGTTTGATTTGCGTGCGAAGCCCGCAGCCTCATCCGCGGCCGCGAGGTACTGCACCTCGACGCCGTCGACGCGCAGCCGCGAGCGCAGCTGTTCCATCTCGTAGGCCGGCGCGGCCGGATTGTTGAGCCCCTGCACCAGCAGCAGCGGGCGCCGGATCGCCGAGCGGTTGGCAAGTCCTGCCAGCTGCGGCGGGAACGCCGCGATGCCGCCGCGCAGGCGGTCGCCATAATCGGCCAGCGACTGCAGCGCCAGGTAGGCACCGTAACCCTCCCCGAGCAGCGCCACGCGATTGCGGTCCAGGTCGCGCTGCAGATCGATCCACACCAGCAGCGAGCCGATGTCACGCACCGCGTCGTCGCGCAGCGCGCCCTGGCCTGCCTCCGCCACGGCGCGGCCAAAACCGGTCGATCCACGAACGTTCGGCGCCACCACCACGACGCCGAGCTGGCGGATCAGGTACTGCAGAAATGGTTCGAAGCCGGGCCGGCACTGGCCCCCGCCGCCGCCGCACAACAGCAGCAGCACCGGTCGCAAACCGGTATCAACGCGAGCCTCGCCACCTGGCGCTGCCGGCGGCACGCCGGCTGCCTCGGCGCTGCTGCGATAGACCAGCGCCGTGAGCTCGCGCCGCTGGCCATCGACGCGGTCCCAGGTCGGGAAACGCAGCACCTGCGGCGCGACCAGGCTATCCGGATCGAGCAGCCCGAGTTCGCTCTGCGTCCAGCGTGTCAGCGCCTGGGTCTCCGGCTCGAGTACGTACACGTCGCGCGGTGAGTGCGCCGTTTCAATCGTCAGCGCCAGGCGCTGGCCGCTGGGATCGAATTTCAGTGCGCTGATGACGCCGTCGGGCATTGCGGCGATGGTCAGGTCCAGCTTGCGCTGCTGGTCGATCAGCATCAGCCGGCTGCTGCCACTGTCATTGACCACATAGGCCAGGTAACGGCCATCGATGCTGCGATCGAAGCGCTCGACGTCGTGGCTGGCGTCGGCGCTCAATTCGTGCCACTCGCGCCCGCTGAAATCGGTGTAACACAGCCGTTGGAATTGCGCCCCTCCCGCGAGCGACGCGGCACTGCCCGCGGCGCCGTGCCTGGTGAGCAGCAGCACCCCGCGGCCGTCGCTGCTGAAGCGCGCGTCCTGCACCCGCAGTGGGGCGGCGACAGCGGCCTTTGGCGGCGCTTTCTTGCGCCGGCCGGCGTCGCCACCGCCGCCAGCACCGGCAGCGGCAACAACGCCGTCAGCGCCGATCGCGGTGACCTCGCCGCTGTCGACCCCGGCGATATAGAGCTCGCTCTCGGGCATCGGGCCGGCGCTGCTGTTCACGCTGCCGGTCTCGACCGGCAGCTCGCGACCGAGCAGCAGCCGTTTGTCGTCCAGCGACCAGTCATAGGCGCGCCAGCGATTACCGGCACCCCCCACCACCAGGCGTGGTGTGGCGCCTGGTTGACCGGTGTCGAGCACGTAGATGTCGATGTCGTTGCCATTGCGGCGGTTGCTGGTGAACGCGATGCGCTTGCCGTCATGCGCCCACAGCGCCGCGCCGTCGCGATGGCTGCCGTCGGTCAGCGGCGTCAGCGAATGATCCGGCAGGCGCTGCAGCCACAGTTGACTGCTGTCGCCGCCGTGATGCGGCTCTAGATAGGCAAACGCGTCGCTGGCGTAGGGGCGTGCAGCCGCGGCAGCGACCCCTCCCGGCGCCCAACTGAGCTGCTCGCGCATACCCAGTGGCATGCGCAGGCGATGGATCTGCTCGGTGTCGCCAAAGCGAGTGGCGATCAGCATGCTGCCGTCCCACAGCCAGTCCACGAAACTGGCCGAGCGCGACTGCAGGTAGTGCGGCAGCGTGGCGCTGACCGCCCCGTCAGGGGCCGGCACGCCGTCGCGCGTCAGCGCGCCCGGCAGCTGCTGCGCCCGCGGCGCATCGAGACCGGGGCACAGGCCCAGCAGTATCAGACCGAACAGCACCTGCCGGGCGGCGGTCATCAAGCTGGTCATGATGGGATGTCTGAAATGCCGCATATCATTAGTATGGTGCCCTAATGGTCAAAGCAGCGGAACAATATCCAATGCCCGAAAACTTCACTGCCTACCGCATCCATCAACGCGACCGCGGCGTCGACGCGCGCTTCGAGCAACTCACGCTGGATGATCTGTCGCCGGGTGAGGTGGTCATTCGCGTATCGCACTCGAGCATCAACTACAAGGACGCGCTGGCAGCGACCGGCGCCGGGCGCATCCTGCGACGTTATCCGCTGGTCGGCGGTATCGATCTGGCGGGCAGCGTCGAGCAATCCTCCGATCCGGCCTTCAAGTCCGGTGACGCCGTGCTGGTCACCGGCTGCGGCATGTCGGAAACGCGCGATGGCGGTTACGCGCAGTTCGCACGCCTGCCGGCGTCGGCCGTGGTGGCGATGCCCGCGGGGCTGGATGCACTCTCGGCGATGGCACTGGGCACCGCCGGGTTCGCCGCCGGGCGCGCGATCATGCGCATGGAAATCAACGGCCAGAAGCCCTCGATGGGGCCGGTGGTCGTGACCGGCGCCACCGGCGGCGTCGGCTCGCTGGCGATCGACATGCTCTCGGCCAAGGGCTACGAGGTCGTAGCACTGACCGGTAAGCCGGAGTCGGAAGCCTATCTGCGCGCGCTGGGCGCGACACAGCTGCTGGCGCGCAGTGAGATCAGCGCCGCCAAGCAGCCGCTGGAGTCGGCCCGCTGGGGCGGCGCCATCGACAATTGCGGCGGCGACACGCTGGCCTGGCTGCTGCGCGGCATGCACGACGGCGGCAATGTGGCGAGCATCGGCCTCGCTGCCAGCGGTGAGCTGCATACCACGGTGATGCCGTTCATCCTGCGCGGCGTGAGTCTGCTAGGCGTGAATTCATCCGCCGCGCCGCGCGATATCCGCATGGCGGTGTGGGGGCGCCTGTCGACCGACCTGAAGCCGCGGCACCTGGACCGCATCGTTACGCGCAGCATCGATCTGGCCGGGCTGCCGGCCGCATTCGAGTCGTATATCAAGGGCAGCGTCGTCGGCCGCACCGTGGTGCGTATCGGTCCGGTGGCGGCCTGAGCAGCGAACGGCAGCAACTGATCGACGATGCCGGCCTGCTCGGCGTGCCGCTTACCGATGAGCAGGCGGCGCGCGCGCTGCAGCTGCTCGATGAGCTGTCGATCTGGAATCGCAGCTATAACCTCACCGCCATCACCGAGCGCGGGGCAATGATCCGCGGCCACCTGCTCGATAGCCTGGCAGCGCACGTCGATGTGGCCGGTAGCCGCGTCGCCGATGTCGGCACCGGCGCCGGCTTCCCCGGCCTGCCGCTGGCGCTGGTGTCGCCGCAGCGCGCATTCACGCTGATCGATTCGGTAGCCAAGAAGATCCGCTTCGTGACCCATGCGGCGCGCAAACTTTCGCTCGCCAACGTCACGCCATTGCAGCTGCGGGTCGAGACCCTGGCACAAGAGATCGCCTTCGACACCGTGATCGCGCGCGCCTACGCCGCGCTGCCGGATCTGCTCACCAGTGTCGCGGGGCTGTGCGGCCCAGGCACGCGCGTGCTGGCACTCAAGGGCCGCTACCCGGCCGATGAGCTGGCTGAGCTGCCGCCGGGCTGGCGGCTGGAGCAATCACGCGCGGTTACGATTCCGGGGCTGGGCGCGCAGCGGCACATTCTCAGGCTGGTGCCGCAGGCTTTGTAAGCTCGGCCGGACGCGGCCCCAGCAGTGCCGCTGGAATTTTGAACGCGCTGGTGAGCGACACCAGCAGTGCCGCGGCGTACTGAATCGACTGGATCAGCAGCGCCGCCAGCCACACGGTCAGGTCGGGGCTGGCCATCTCCTTGGGGATGGTGCGGATGCCGATGGCGCAGCACCACAGCGCGATCATGAACAGCGTCTCCTCGCGTGCGGCGCCGATCGCGGCAAGGAGGCGATGCGGCTCGGTGTGCTTGGGGGTGCGGAAGAACGGCTCGTTGTGAGTCAACAACCCCTTCAAGACCGCGCGGCCTATGGTGTGCGCAAGCGCCAGTCCCGAGATGGCCGCCGCGGCCGTCTGGCGCACGTTCATACCCACGCGGTAGGTGTACAGATGCACCAGCTTCACCAGCTTGAACATGAACAGCGACAGCGGCAGCACCGAGAACACCATCAGCGGCGGATCGACTTTCTGCGGCGCCAGGATCATCGCCATCGACCAGCCGATGGCGGCAATGTTGAACAGCAGGTTGAAGCCGTCGGCGACCCAGGGCAGCCAGCCGGCGATGAAGTGATAGCGCTGGCCTGAGGTCAGCGCGCTGTGCGTCGGCCGCAGCAACGCCGCCGCGTGGTGCCGCAGGATCTGCATCGCGCCATAGGCCCAGCGGAAGCGCTGGCGCTTGTAGTCGATGAAGGTGTCGGGCATCAGGCCGCGACCATAGCTGTGCGCGATGTAGACCGCCTCGTATCCGGCCTCGAACACCCGCAGGCCCAGTTCCGCGTCCTCGGTGATGCACCACTCGGCCCAGCCGCCGACCGCCGCCAGCACGAAGCGCCGCACCAGCGTCATGGTGCCGTGCTGGATGATCGCGTTGCGCTCGTTGCGCGTGATCATGCCGATATAGAAGAAGCCGCGGTATTCGGAGTAGCACATGGCCTTGAAGGCGCTATCGTTCTCGTCACGGTAGTCCTGCGGCGCCTGCACGATCGCGATGCGCGCATTGTCGAATGCCGGCACCAGATCGAGCAGCCAGTCCGGATCCACCTTGTAGTCGCTGTCGATGACCGCGATCACCTGGGCATCGGCGGCAGTTTGCCGCAGCGCGTAGTTGAGGGCGCCGGCCTTGAAGCCGGCCAGCGGTGCGACGTGAAAGAACCGGAAGCCCTCCCCGAGCCCGGCGCAATGCGCTTCGACCGGGCGCCATACCGCCTCGTCGCGCGTGTTGTTGTCGACCACGATGACTTCATAGTTCGGGTAGTTCAGGCGCGCGAGCGCATCCAGTGTCTCGATCAGCATGTCAGGCGGCTCGTTGTAGGCCGGCAGGTGCACCGATACCTTGCGGGTCGAAGCCGGCCCATTGCGCGCCGGATCGAACAGGCGCATGTGCACGCCGGTCCAGTGGGCCTCGGCCCATTCGTGTGCTTCGGCGAACAGCACCGCGACCACGCCCAGCATCCCGAGGATCAGCAGCGAGCCGACCACCAGCGACGTCGGCGTCAGGTACTGCTGCGTGTAGTCGTAGATCACCCACACCGTGATGGTGGCGGCAGCGTAGACCACGATCGCGATCAGCGTACGGCCGAGCGTGCGAAGCGAGCCGCTGTGCATGTAGAACACGCCCAGCATCAGCAGCGCCAGCGTCACCGATATCGCGGCCAGCATGTGCCAGGCTGGAATACGCACGATCGGCGCCACGAATTCGAATTTTGGCTGCCGGTCGACGTCGTAGATGCCCCAGTAGGCGCCGACCGCGCCCTCATCGCGCGCTTTCCACGGCTGATCGAACGCTTCCATGATGTAGTAGCGCTCGCCCTCTTTCTCGGCGCGCGCCAGGAAGCGGCGCAGAAACAGCGCTTCGTTCGAGACCGAAGCCACCGCGCCGGCGCGGATGCGGCCTTCGGAGGGCCAGCCGATCTCGGCGATGATCACCGGCTTCTTCGGGTACGCGGCCTGCACCGCCTTGAGCTCGCGGAAGCAGAAGTCGACCGCGGACTCGACATCGACGCCCTCCCAGTACGGGAACAGGTGCACGCCGATGAAGTCCACGTGGCGCGCCATCTCCGGGTTCTTGAGCCAGGTGGCCCAGGTGTCGGCATAGCCCACCGGCTGGCGGATCGCGGCCCGCGCGCGATCCAGGTAGGCCGCCAGCTCTTCGCCGCTCAGATCACCGCGCAGCAACACCTCGTTGCCGACGATGACGCGCACGATGTTGCGATGCTCCTTCGCCAGCGCGATGCCGGTGCGCATCTCCTCCTCGCTCTCGGCCTTGTCACGGCTCAGCTGCACGCCGAGCGCGACGCTGACGTTGTGCTTCGCCGCCAGCTCGGGAATCCTGCCAAGCGTGCCCAGCACCGAGTAGGTGCGCACCGCGTAGGTTCTTTTGGCCAGCAGCTTCAGGTCGGAGTCGATCTGCTGCGCCGACGGAATGTCCTTGCTGCCGAAAGGGTTCTGATCGGCTGCGTAGGGCGAGAAGGCGACACCCTGAATATGCGCCGGCCACGGCGGCTCGCTCTCGGGACGATTCAGATACCCCCATACGCCGAAAGTCATGACCGCGAACACGGCGGCCACGAGAATTCCGGACAACAACTTCATGCCGACAGTTTACCTGTAGTCCAGCTGCGCCAACGGCTAGACTAATGCCGTCATGAAGCGTGTCATCGCGGTCGCGAATCAGAAAGGCGGGGTAGGGAAAACGACCACGGCGGTAAATCTTGCCGCATCCTTTGCCGCCATGCGGCGGCGCGTGCTGTTGATCGATCTGGATCCGCAGGGCAATGCCACCACCGGCTTCGGCATCGATAAAGCGGCGATCGCGCGCGGCTCGTGTGAAGTACTGCTGGGTGAGTGCACTGCCGCGGAAGCGGTGCTGACGCTGGATCCGATCGGCCATACGGAAGCGCACAGTCCGCTGGCGGTGCTGCCAACCAATCAGGACCTCACGGCCGCCGAGGTACGCATGATCGGCATGGCCAGCGGCCGCGAGCAGCGGCTGCGCCTGGCGCTCGAGCCGATTCGCGCCAGCTACGACCTGGTGCTGATCGACTGCCCGCCGGCGCTCAACATGCTGACGGTCAATGCGCTGGTGGCCGCCGACAGCGTCCTGATACCGATGCAATGCGAGTACTACGCGCTCGAGGGCCTGTCATCGCTGGTGGCAACCATCGAGCAGATCCGCGCCACCGCGAATCCAAATCTCGAGATCGAAGGCATTTTGCGCACCATGTACGATGCGCGTAACAACCTGGCGGTGGAAGTCGGCGCGCAGTTGATGCTGCATTTCGGCGACAAGGTGTTCCGCACGTCGGTGCCGCGCAATATCAAACTGGCCGAGGCACCGAGTTTCGGCAAGCCGGCGCTGGTGCATGACCCGGACTCGCGCGGCGCACTGGCTTACCTTGCGTTAGCGGGCGAGATGCTGCGGCGTGAAGAGGACGCTCGGCTGGCTGGGCCATCCATGCGCACCGGCGCTGTGGGCGACGCCGCCGCCGCGTCCAGTATGGAACCGGTGCGCTGATCGCGCGCTATCATCCGCCCCATGACACAGAAGAAGCCGACGCTGGGCCGCGGGCTGGCTGACCTGCTCGGGCAGGCGCGGCAGCCGGCGCCGGCGCTCTCCGCGCCGCCGGCCGCCGACCAGGAACTCGCCCGGCTGCCGCTGGATCTGCTGCAGCGGGGCCGCTATCAGCCGCGCATGGACATGCGGCCGGAGACCCTGAGCACGCTCGCCGACTCGATCCGTGCGCAGGGGGTGGTGCAGCCGATCGTGGTGCGGCCCATCGGCGCTCCCGACGATCGCGGTGTACAGCGCTACGAGATCATCGCCGGCGAGCGGCGCTGGCGTGCTGCGCAGCAGGCGGGCCTGACCGAGATCCCGGCGATCATCCGCCAGGTGCCGGATGACGCCGCGATCGCCATGGCGCTGATCGAGAATATCCAGCGCGAGAATCTCAACCCCCTGGAAGAGGGGCGCGCGCTGGAACGGCTGATCTCAGAATTCGGACTCACCCATCAGCAGGCCGCCGACGCGGTGGGACGCTCGCGCGCCGCGGTCAGCAACCTGCTGCGGCTGCTGGAGCTGCCGCCCGAGGTGTGCGAACGGCTGGAAAAGCGCGAGCTGGAAATGGGGCACGCGCGCGCGCTGCTCGGCCTGCCGCAGCGGCGGCAACAGATCGAGGTTGCCGCCCTGGTGGCTGGCAAGGGACTGTCGGTGCGCGAGGCGGAGAGCCTGGTACGGCGCATGATCGAGCCGGCAAAACCGGCCGCAGGCAGCGCACCGGTGGCAATTGATCCCAACATTCAGCGACTTGAAGAGCAGTTGGCGGAAAAACTCGGCGCACCGGTAAGCATCGAGCACGCACGCGCCGGTCACGGCCGGCTGGTAATCCGCTACCACAGCCTGGATGAGCTGGACGGCATCCTGAGTCATTTCCAGCACAATTCTTGAAGGCGCCAGTCTTCATCTCTATAATCGCGCGCGCTTGTCGCGGGCGACTGTAACTAGTTGCCGGATAAGTAAAAGCGAATGCACTGCCCGGACCTGACGATGAGTCCGGCAAGTGTCACCACGTGGTCCGGAAGTCACGCCGTGCCGACGAGCAGCGATTCCGACATCCGGCCCTTAGGCCGCCGCATCCTGCTCGTGCAGACCGGCGCGGGCGCCGCGGTGGCGCTGGTGTGTCTGGTGCTCTGGGGACGCTACGCGTGTGTCTCGGCACTGGCAGGGGCAGCCACGGGCGTGGCGGCCAACTTGTATATGACATTCAGGGTCTTGCAGCCGGCACGCACGCCGCGCCGGGCGCTCGGACAGCTGTACCTGGGACAGCTCGTCAAGGTGGCGCTGACGGTGGCGTTGTTCATGCTGGCGGCACGGATGCCGCATGTGTCTTGGCCGGCGCTGCTGAGTGCCTACCTGGCGACGCTGGTGGTGTTCTGGTGGGTACCGTTTGCAGCGGCGCCGCGCACGCGGATTGGGAGCAGGGGCTTGAAAGGCCCCAAGGAACCGTAACGCCAAATGGCTGTTGAACACGGCGAGTCGCCGTCCGAATACATCGCCCATCACCTGACCCATCTGAAAGTGGGTTCGGGCTTCTGGACCTGGCATGTCGACACGTTGTTCATGTCGGCGCTGCTGGCGTTTGCGGTGAGCTTCACCCTCTGGTTTGCAGCGCGCGGTGATCGCAGCAGCAAGGCCCCCACCGGTCTTACGGCTTTCGTCGAATGGATCTACGACTGGGTCGACCAGCAGGTGGCCGGCATTTATCCGGGCCAACGGCGCTTCATGACCGCGCTGGCACTGACACTGTTCTGCTGGGTGGTGGCGATGAACACCATGGACCTGCTGCCGGTGGATCTGCCGGGGCACTTCGCCAGCGTATTCGGCGCCAAATTCTGGCGCGTACTGCCAACCTCCGATATCAACGGCACCATCGCCGAGGCCATCGTGGTGCTGGCGTTGATCATCATCTTTTCGGTGCGCGCCAAGGGCATCGGCGGCTATCTGCACGAATGGGCCACCGCGCCGTTCGGGATCTGGCTGCTGCCGTTCAACATCATCCTCAATTTCATCGAACTGCTGGCCAAGCCGATCTCGCTCGGCATGCGGTTGTACGGCAACATGTATGCCGGCGAGCTGCTGTTTATCCTCATCGCCCTGCTGGGATTCGCCGTCACCGGATTGACGCTCTGGAGCGGACTCGCGTTCCTGGCGCAGATCGGTTTTGGCGCCGGATGGGCCATCTTTCACATCTTGATTGTGCTGCTCCAAGCCTACATTTTCATGGTGCTGCCTATCGTGTACATCTCGATGGCGGAAGAGCATCACTAGCGCGTTATGTTCGAATTTGACCAGGAGACCTAAAAGACTATGGACGCAATTGCTCTAATCCAGGCCCATACGGCGGTGGGCGTCGGACTGATGATCGGTTTGGGCGCGGCCGGCGCCTGCATCGGCATCGGCATCATGGGCTCGAAATTCCTCGAGTCCTCCGCGCGCCAGCCCGAGCTGACGCCCATGCTGCAGAAGAGCATGTTCCTGCTGGTCGGTCTAATCGACGCGGCATTCCTGATCGGCGTTGGCCTGGCCCTGTTCTTTGCCACCGCCAATCCGCTGCTTCCCAAGAGTGGCTGACGTAAGCCCGCGCTGCGGCCGTTCTTGCGGCCGCCGCTTTGTGGAGACTGCTGCGCATGGATATTAACGCTACCTTCATCGGACAGATCATCGTGTTCCTGATCATGCTTTGGTTCATAGCCAAAGTCGTGGTGCCGATGATCGCCAAACCGATCGATGAGCGCTACGCGAAGATCGCCGATGGCCTGGCCGCGGCCGATGCCGGGCAGAAGCAATTGCAGCAGGCGAGTGCGAGCGCCGAGCAGATCGTGCGCGAAGCGCGCGAGCGGGCCAAGCAGGTGGACGAGCAGGCGCAGCGCCGTTCAACCGAGACCATCGAGGCCGCCAAGCAGGCGGCGCATGCCGAAGGTGCACGGCTGCTGGCCGCCGCGCAGGCCGAGGTCGGCAATGAGAGCGTGCGTGCCAGCGAGGCGCTGCGGCGTGAATTCGGATCGCTGGTGGTGCAGGCGGCGTCAAGGCTGGTCGAGCACGAGGTCGATCCGGCGACCCATGCGAAACTGCTGCAACGGTTGACCGACGACATCGCCCGTGGCTGAACTCGCCACTACCTCCCGCCCCTACGCGCGTGCCGCGTTTGCCACCGCGGCCGGCGCGTCGCAGCTGGCGCAATGGAGCGCATTCCTGAATCGTGCCGCAACCGCGGTGCAGGATCCGCAGTTGGTGCCGCTGATCGGCAATCCGCGCGTGCCGGCATCCCAGCTGGTTGATCTGCTGCTGGAGCTCGCCAGCCCTGGCAAGGAAGCTGCGCCTGAAGCTGCCCATCAGCGCAATTTGCTGCACCTGCTGGCCGACAATCGGCGCCTGAAGCTGCTGCCTGAGATCGCCGCACAATTCGAGGTGCTGCGCTCGCAAGCCGAGCACATTGCCGATGTCGATGTCATTTCAGCGCAGCAGCTGTCCGCCGAGCAGTCGAAGACACTACAGGCGGCGCTCGAGCGGCGCCTGGGCCTCTCGGTGCGCCTGCACCCGCAGGTGGATAAATCGCTGATCGGCGGCGCGATCGTGCGCTATCGGGATTTCGTGGTCGACGGTTCGCTGCGCGGCCGGATCGAACGCCTGGGCGCAGCGATGAGCGGCGCCTGACAAATTTTTATCAAGGATTGTCCCTATGTCCATCAAGCCATCCGAAATCAGCGACCTGATCAAGCAGCGCATCGAGCGCTTCCAGTCGGCCGCTGAAGCCCGCGACACCGGCATCGTCGTCTCGGTGACCGACGGAATCTGCCGCATTCACGGGCTGGCGGACGTGCGCTACGGCGAGATGATAGAGTTTTCCGGCGCGCTGTTCGGCCTGGCGCTCAACCTGGAGCAGGACAGCGTCGGGGCCGTGGTGCTGGGCGACTACAAGACCATCAAGGAAGGCGACACGGTCAAGACCACCGGCCGCATCCTCGAGGTGCCGGTGGGACCGGAGCTGCTCGGTCGCGTGGTCGACGGTCTGGGCGCGCCGATCGACGGCAAGGGGCCGCTCAACGCCAAGGCGACTTCGCCCATCGAGCGCGTGGCGCCAGGCGTTATCTACCGCAAGTCCGTGAGCCAGCCGGTGCAGACCGGTTACAAGGCGGTCGATGCCATGGTGCCGATCGGCCGCGGCCAACGCGAGCTGATCATCGGCGATCGCCAGACCGGCAAGACCGCGCTCGCGATCGACACCATCATCAATCAGAAAGCCTCCGGCATTAAATGCATCTACGTCGCGATCGGACAGAAGCAATCCTCCATCGCCAACGTGGTACGCAAGCTCGAGGAACACGGCGCGATGGCGCACACCATCGTGGTGGCGGCCTCGGCCTCGACCCCGCCATCGCTGCAGTACCTGTCCGCCTACTCCGGCGTGACCATGGGCGAGTACTTCATGGACCAGGGCGAGGATGCGCTGATCATCTACGACGATCTGTCGAAGCAGGCGGTGGCCTATCGGCAGATATCGCTGCTGCTGCGCCGCCCGCCGGGACGCGAGGCCTTCCCTGGCGACGTGTTCTACCTGCACTCGCGCCTGCTGGAGCGCTCGGCGCGCGTCAATGAGGAGTACGTCGAGCAGGCGACCAAGGGGCGCGTCAAGGGCCGCACCGGCTCGCTTACCGGCCTGCCGATCATCGAGACCCAGGCCGGCGACGTCACCGCGTTCGTCCCCACCAACGTCATCTCGATCACCGACGGGCAGATCTTCCTGGAATCCGATCTGTTCAATGCCGGTATCCGGCCGGCGATGAACGCCGGTATCTCGGTATCGCGCGTCGGCGGCGCGGCACAGACCGATATTATCAAGCGCCTCGGTGGCGGTATCCGCCTGGCACTGGCCCAGTATCGCGAGCTCGCCGCGTTCTCGCAGTTCGCCTCGGACCTGGACGACGCCACGCGGCGCCAGCTCGAGCGCGGCCAGCGGGTGACCGAAGTCATGAAGCAGCGCCAGTACGCGCCGATGTCGGTGGCCGAGATGGCGCTGTCGATCTATTCGGTGAACAACGGCTACATGGACAAGGTGGCTCGCAACAAGATCGTGGAATTCGAGGCTGCGCTGCAGAATTTTGCGCGCTCAAGCCACAAGGCGGCGCTCCATGCCATCAACGCCGAGCCGACGTTGAAGAAACACGAAGCTACGCTGAAGAAGATCTGCGAGGACTTCCAGGCCACCGGCGCCTATTGACGGACCCACGCGATGCCCGGCACCAAGGAAATCCGCAGCAAGATCGCCAGCGTCAAGAGCACGCAGAAGATCACCAAGGCGATGGAGATGGTCGCGGCCAGCAAGATGCGCCGCGCGCAGGAGCGCATGCGCATGGCGCGGCCCTACGCCGCCAAGGCACGCGAGGTCATCAGTCACCTGAATGAAGCCAATCCCGATTTTAACCATCCGTTTCTGCAGCAGCGCGACACCAAGGCGGTCGGCATCGTGGTCGTTTCCACCGATCGCGGCCTGTGCGGGGCGCTCAACGCCAACGTATTCAAGGCCACACTGCAGCTGGTACGCGAGTGGCAGGGCAAAGGCGCGAGCGTGAGTGTGAGCGTCATCGGCAGCAAGGGGCTGGCTTTCTTCCGCCGCCTCGACCTGCCGCTGCTGGCGAGCGTGACCGCGCTGGGCGATCGCCCGCACATCAAGGACCTGATCGGTACCGTCAAGGTGATGCTCGACGCCTATCGCGAAGGCCGGATCGATCGGGTACTGCTGGTGCACGCGCAGTTTTTGAACACCATGACGCAGCGACCGCAGGTGCTGCAGCTGCTGCCGATACCGGCGGTCGCGGAAAGCGACTCCGGGCTGCAGGAGCGCTGGGACTACATCTACGAGCCGGACGCCGCCGCCATATTGGACGGACTGCTGATGCGCTACATCGAATCGCAGGTCTACCAGGGCGCGGTTGAGAACGTGGCCTCGGAGATGGCGGCGCGCATGGTGGCAATGAAGAGTGCCGCGGACAACGCCGGCAAGCTGATCGGCGATCTGCAGCTGGTGTACAACAAGGCGCGCCAGGCGGCGATCACCAAGGAGCTGGCGGAAATCGTAGGCGGCGCGGCGGCAGTTTGATTTACGAGGCTACGGTAGAACGGCGCACCGCTGGTGCGCATTAGGAATGGTGAACATGGCTACGGGTAAGATCACGCAGATCATCGGTGCAGTCGTCGACGTCGAGTTTCCTCGCGAGGCGATTCCGAAGATCTATGAAGCGCTGAAGCTGGTCGATGGCGGTCTGACGCTCGAAGTGCAGCAGCAGCTCGGCGACGGCGTGGTGCGCACCATCGCCATGGGTCCGTCGGAGGGCTTGAAGCGCGGCCTGGCGGTGAAGGCGACCGGCGCGCCGATCCTGGTGCCGGTCGGCGAAGGCACGCTCGGTCGCATCATGGACGTGCTCGGTGAGCCGCAGGACAACCGCGGACCGGTGCAGGCCAAGGACCACTGGCCGATTCACCGCCCGGCGCCCAGCTACGAGGAGCAGGCCGGCGGCCAGGATCTGCTGGTCACCGGCATCAAGGTCATCGACCTGCTGGTGCCGTTCGCCAAGGGCGGCAAGGTCGGTCTGTTCGGCGGCGCCGGCGTGGGCAAGACCGTCAACATGCTCGAGCTCATCAACAACATCGCCAAGCAGTATTCCGGACTGTCGGTGTTCGCCGGCGTCGGCGAGCGCACGCGCGAGGGCAACGATTTCTATCACGAGATGATCGAATCGGGCGTGATCGACAAGGACAAGCTCAGCAACTCCAAGGTCGCGATGGTCTACGGGCAGATGAACGAACCGCCCGGCAACCGCCTGCGTGTCGCGCTCACGGGACTTACGATGGCGGAGTACTTCCGCGACGAGAAGCAGGCCAGCGGCCGCGGCCGCGACATCCTGTTCTTCGTCGACAACATCTATCGCTACACGCTGGCCGGTACCGAGGTCTCGGCGCTGCTGGGCCGCATGCCGTCCGCGGTCGGATACCAGCCGACACTGGCCGAGGAAATGGGAGTACTGCAGGAGCGCATTACCTCCACCAAGACCGGTTCCATCACCTCGATCCAGGCGGTGTACGTGCCCGCCGACGACCTCACCGACCCGTCGCCGGCGACTACTTTCGCCCACCTGGATGCCACCGTGGTGCTCGATCGCCAGATTGCGGCGCTGGGCATCTATCCGGCGGTCAACCCGCTCGACTCCACCAGCCGCCAACTCGATCCGCTGGTGGTCGGCGACGAGCACTACGACACCGCGCGCGCGGTGCAGGCGGTGCTGCAGCGTTACAAGGAGCTGCAGGACATCATCGCCATCCTGGGTATGGACGAGCTGTCGGAGGAAGACCGGCTGTCGGTGTATCGCGCCCGCAAAGTTCAGCGCTTTCTGTCGCAGCCCTTCAACGTCGCCAAGGTGTTCACCGGCCAGGACGGCAAGATCGTTCCGCTCAAGGAGACCATCCGCGGTTTCAGGGGCATCATCGAGGGCCAATTCGATGCGTTGCCAGAGCAGGCCTTCTACATGGTCGGCACCATCGATGAAGCGGTCGAGAAGGCCAAGACGTTGCAGTAATGGCAACAGCGAACACCATCCACGTAGACATCGTCAGCGCCGAAGGGGAGATTTTCTCCGGCGAGGCGCGCATGGTGTTTCTGCCGGCGTCCGAAGGCGAGATCGGCGTCACGCCGCGGCATGCGCCGCTGCTGACGTTGCTCAAACCCGGAGAAGTGCGCGTGCAACCGCCGGAGGGCGAGGAGCAGTTCTTCTATGTCGGCGGTGGAGCGCTTGAAGTGCAGCCGCACAAGGTCACGGTACTGGCGGACACGGCAGCACGCGCCAAGGACCTGGACGAGGCGGCAGCGATGGCTGCACGGGCGCGCGCCGAGCAGGCACTGGCTGGCCACCTGGACAAGATCACCCAGGCCGAAGCGCTGGCGGAACTGGCCCGCGCCATCGCTCAAATCAAACTGATCGAGAGGCTGCGCAAGATCAGGCGTTGACGAGCCGCCCGCTGCTGCTGGCCGCAGCTTGATTTGAGCGGTCCGTCACACAATCCCGCGGTCGGACGTCGCCGCGTGCCGGCCGGTCAAACTGATACAATTTCCCGATGCCGCGCAAGCAAACCAAGGCCGCGCAACAGGCCGCCCCGACGACCGCACCGCTGTCGATCGTCATCCTGGCTGCCGGCCAGGGCAAGCGCATGCAGTCGGACATTCCCAAAGTGCTGCAGCCGCTGGCCGGAATGCCGATGCTAGCGCACGTATTGGGTCTGGCCGCAAAGCTGACGCCCGCCTCGATCCATGTGGTGTATGGACATGGTGGCGAGCGGGTGCGGGAACTGTTCGATGACGGGCGGCTGCACTGGTCGCTGCAATCCGAGCAACTCGGCACCGGCGATGCCCTGCATCGAGCGATGCCGGACATTCCCGATGCGAACCAGGTGCTGGTGCTCTACGGTGACGTGCCGCTACTGCTGGCCGAGACGCTGCGCGGACTGATCGCGCGCGCAGGGCTGCGCGGCGTGGCGCTGCTCACGGCGCGGGTTGCCGATCCGAGCGGTTATGGCCGCGTGGTGCGTGATGCACGCGGCGCACTGCGCGGCATCGTCGAGGAACGCGATGCCAATGCCCGGCAGCGGCTTATCCGCGAGGTGAACACCGGCGTACTGGTGGCCAGCGCGCGTTTCCTCAAGGACTGGCTGGCACGGCTGAAGCCCCGCAATGCCCAGCGCGAGTATTACCTGACTGACATCCTGGGAATGGCGGTGCGGCAGAAATTGCGCATCGCGACCGTGGAAGCGGCAGATGCGGCGGAAGTGCAGGGCGTGAATGACAAGCTGCAGCTGGCACTGGCGGAGGCCGAGTACCGCCGCCGGCGCGCGCGCCAACTCATGGGCCAGGGAGTGACACTGATCGACCCGGCGCGCATCGATCTGCGCGGTTCGATCGAAGTCGGGCGCGACGTGCTGCTCGACGTCAACGTGGTGCTCGAAGGTCCGGTGGCACTGGGCGATGGCGTGCGCATCGGCCCGAACTGCGTGCTCAGGAACGTGTCGGTTGGTGCGCGTACCGTGTTATTTGCCAACTGCGTGCTGCAGGATGCGCAGATTGGCAGTGATTGCCAGATCGGGCCCTTTACGCGTATGCGACCCAAGGTGCGCATCGCCGATGGCGTGCATCTCGGGAACTTCGTCGAAATCAAGAATAGCGACATCGGCGCCGGCAGCAAGGTCAATCACCTGAGCTATGTCGGCGACTCCCGCGTCGGCAGCGCGGTAAACGTCGGCGCCGGCTCGATCACCTGCAACTACGACGGTGCGAATAAATGGCGCACCGAGATCGGTGATGGCGCATTCATCGGCTCGGGCGCGATGCTGGTAGCACCGGTGAAGATCGGCGATGGCGCGACCATCGGCGCCGGCTCCACCATCACCAGCGACGCCCCGGCGGGAAAACTGACGTTGGCCAGATCGCGCCAGGTCACTCTTGAACAGTGGGAACGGCCGCGTAAGAACCCGCCGAAGCCCTGACCGGAACCTTAAAGGAACAGTCGTGTCATGTGCGGCATAGTCGGCGGTGTCACGGACCGGAATATCGTTCCGATCCTGATCGAGGGGCTGAAGCGGCTCGAGTACCGCGGCTACGATTCGGCCGGCATCGCTGTGCTGGACAACAATGGTCACCTGCAACGCCTGCGCACGGTTGGCAAGGTACGCGCGCTGGAACAGGCGCTGGAGCAGATGCCGATCGTCGGTCGTGTCGGCATCGCCCATACGCGTTGGGCCACGCACGGGGTACCGAGCGAGCGCAATGCCCATCCGCACGTATCGCGCGACGGCCTGGCGATCGTTCACAACGGCATCATCGAGAACTACGAGGAGCTGCGTGAGGACCTGAAGCTGGCCGGCTACCAGTTCAGCTCCGAGACCGACACCGAGGTGGTCGCACACCGTGTGCACTTCAACCTGGCGAAGCTGGGCGATCTGTTCAAAGCGGTGCGCGCAACGGTAGCGGAATTGGAAGGCGCCTATGCCCTTGCCATCGTCAGTGAAGGCGACCCGGATCGGATCATCGTCGCGCGGGTGGGCTGTCCGGTAGTGCTGGGACTGGGGGTGGAGGAGAATTTCGTTGCCTCCGACGTCGCGGCACTGCTGCCGGTAACGCGCCGTTTCATGTTCCTCGACGAGGGCGACGTGGCGGAAATCCAGCGCCACGGCGTGCGCGTGATCGACCGTGAAGGCAATACCGCGGACCGGCCGATCAAGGACAGCGAGCTGTCGGCGGACGCGGCCGAGAAGGGCCCGTACCGGCACTTCATGCTCAAGGAGATTCACGAGCAGCCGCGCGCAGTCGGCAACACGCTGCAGGAGCGGGTCGCGAACGGGCGCCTGCTCGAGGCCGCCTTCGGGCCGGCGGCAGCGGCGGTGTTCGAGCGCGTCGAAGCGGTGCATATCGTCGCCTGCGGCACCAGCTATCACGCCGGTGTGGTTGCCAGTTACATGATCGAGCAGATCTGCCGCATGCCATGCCGGGTGGAGATCGCGAGCGAGTATCGCTACCGCAACCCGGTGGTGCCGAAGAATGCGTTGTTCGTCTCGATATCGCAGTCAGGCGAGACCGCCGATACGCTGGCGGCGCTGCGCATGGCGGCGCGCAACGGTTATCTGTCGGCGCTGGCGATCTGCAACTCGCCCGAGAGTTCATTGGTGCGCGAATCCGAACTGGTGATGCTCACACGCGCGGGTCCGGAGATCGGCGTTGCTTCGACCAAGGCCTTCACCACGCAGCTCACGGCACTGTCGATGCTGACCATTGCGCTGGCACGCCACAACGGCTCGGACCCGGAACGCGAACGCACACTGATCCAGCGGCTGATCGAACTGCCGTCGCTGCTGGAAAAGACGCTGGAACTCGATCCGGTGATACACCGGCTGGCACTGCGTTTTGCCGACCGCCACCACGCGCTGTTCCTGGGTCGCGGCACGATGCACGCGATCGCGATGGAGGGCGCCTTGAAACTCAAGGAAATCTCCTACATTCACGCCGAAGCCTATGCCGCCGGCGAACTCAAGCACGGACCCCTGGCGCTGGTTGATGCCGATATGCCGGTGGTGGCGGTGGCGCCGAACAACGAGCTGCTCGAGAAGCTCAAGTCCAATCTGATGGAAGTGCGGGCGCGCGGCGGCGAGCTGTACGTGTTCGCCGATCCGGATGCCGGGGTTGAATCCAGCGAGGGCGTGCACGTGATCCAGATGCCCAAGCATGTCGCCGATTTCCAGGCTCCGATCATCTACACCATTCCGCTGCAGCTGCTGGCCTACCACGTTGCCATTCTCAAGGGCACCGACGTCGATCAGCCGCGCAATCTCGCCAAGAGCGTCACGGTCGAATAACAGGACCAGTAGAGAATCCGATCGGGCATGAGAATCTATTACAGCCCCACATCCCCATTCGTACGAAAATGCCTGGTGGCCGCGCACGAGTTGGGCTTGCGTGAACGCGTCGAACTCATCGCAGCTTCACCCCATCCGGTCAACCGCGACGCGGCGATCGCGGCCCATAACCCGCTGGGCAAGGCGCCGACGCTGATCGCCGACGATGGCAGCGCCTTCTACGATAGCCGAGTCATTTGCGAGTACTTGAATTCGCTCGGCGACGGGCATCTCATCCCGAAGCAGGGAGCCGCGCGGTGGCAGGCGCTGGTCGAACAGTCCCTCGGCGACGGCATGACGGATGCGGCGGTTCTGGCGCGCTACGAAACGGCCTTGCGCCCCGAGCGCTTGCGTTGGCCGGAATGGACTGGTGGGCAGATCGACAAAGTGCGCTGCGGTCTGGTCGAGCTCGAGCGAAGGTGCCGAGGCTTCGCCGACCGGATCGACGTGGGTACGATTGCGGTGGGCTGCGCACTCGGCTATCTCGATTACCGGTACTCCTCGCTCTGCTGGAGAGAGCAGTGTCCCGGAACTGCGGCCTGGTTCGAACGCTTCGGCGCGCGTTCCTCGATGCAGGCGACGCGGCCGCCCTGAGCGAGCAGTTCGCGGCCGTCTTCTTAGCCCGGCATTATCCCTTCTGCTGAACGCTTCCGGTCGACTGCTCAGAGGCGAAGCCGCCCAGTTGCAGGGCTTTGCGCTGCACCAACGCCACCCGCAGGTATTCGTTCGCGAGCTGTTCGAATGGTCGACCGCTGCGGCTGGCTTCGGTCTCGAGCCGGCGCGCCACGTCATCATCGAGCGTCAGAGTCGTCCTCATCGTTCAATCTCCCCTTGAGCGCGTGCTCCCAAATCATCCAGGGTCCGGCCTAACCATGTGTTTATACCCAAGCGACGCGACCATAGCTTCTGGCTACCAGATCGGCCAGGACTTTATCGCATCGGGCGAACTTATACCCCCAGGCTGGCGCGAATGTCCGACGCGCTGCGCCCGGCGTCGCGCAAGCTACGCAGCGTGGTCGCGCGCTCGCGCTTGGACAGCTTGCGGCCGTCGCTGTCGAGGATCAGGCGGTGGTGCGCGTAGCGCGGAGCCGGCAGTCCGAGCACCGACTGCAGCAGCCGCTGCACGTGCGTGGCGCCGAACAGATCATTGCCGCGCGTGACCAGCGTCACGCCCTGGAAGGCGTCGTCCACCACCACCGCCAGGTGATACGCGGCTGGCAGCTCATCGCGCGAGAGCACGACGTCGCCGAGCCGCGTGGGTTCCACCCGGATCGCGCCGTGCTCGCCGCCTGGTCCGGCGCCGGTTTCGGTGAAAGTGAGCGCCGCGCTGGCAGCGCCGGCCTTTGCGGCGTCGAGCCGCAACGCGAATTTTTCGCCGCGTGACAGGCGCCGGTGGCGTTGCTGTGGCGAGAGTGAGCGACAGGTGCCTGGGTAGAGCGGGCCATCGGGTCCTTGCGGTGCTTCGGCCGCGCGCGCGATCTCCTGCACGATGTCCCGGCGCGAGCAGAAACATGGATAGGCGAGCCCCGCCCGCTCGAGCCTGGCGAGCGCGGCGCGATAGGCGTCGGCGCGCGTGGATTGCCGCAGCACTGGCTCGTGCCAGCGCAGCCCGAGCCAGGCGAGATCCTCGCGCAGCGCGTGGTCGTACTCGGCGCGCACGCGGCCCCGGTCCAGATCCTCGATGCGCAGCAGAATGGGTGCGCCGCAGGCCGCATCTGAGGCTCTGAGGGCTGCGAACGCGTGGCCCAGGTGCAGCAGGCCGGTCGGGCTCGGGGCGAAGCGCGTCATCGGAACGAAGGGGACCGGGTCCGTGCTCATCGGCGGCAGTGATGTGGTGCGCGTGCGTTGTGGCGTCAGGCGGCCGCCAATATACCCTCGCAGCGCAACCGGTCCAGTCTCATGGGATCGGCTCGGACCTTAAGGAAATCAGGCGAATTTCTTAGTGTTGGAGAAAAGCAGGCGCGCTCCGGGCGGCGGCGGCCTGAACCGGACCGCGCCGCCCGGTGCTCGCCGGGGCCGCGCTACTTCGCTGCGACCTGCGTAGGTACGCTCACGCCGTAAGCCGAAGCCTCGCGCGCGGTGTGAGTTTCAAGATAGATCTGCGTGACCAGGGCCACGTTGGCGGAACGAACGGCACCGGCCAGGGACTGCTCGTAGCAGCGTTTCGGATCGTCCGGGGGCGCCAGGTCAAACCGGTCGCCGCTGGTGCAGGCCAGGTCGGCGGCATTCTTGAGTCGGATATAGAACTTCTGCGCCCCGTCGGGTTGACTCAGATCCAGTCCCTGGGTGGGCACCCGGATGGCAACCGTGACTTCGCGGTTTCCGGCCAGCGCGTCGCCAGCGAAGAACGTGATCGGGACGGCCATCGCAATAGTTGCGGCGGCCACGAGGCAACGGGCGCTTATCGAAGCTGTTCTGGCGTGCATGTTGGTCTCCTGATGATTGCGGTGATGATTCAAGCGTGCCAGTGCAAGTTAGCGGTGCTCTTCTCCCCAGACCTGACATTTCTTGCCAAAGATTCTCCAACTGGCAAAAATAGGTTCGATTCCCCTTTTTTGACCGCGGATTGAGAAGGCGAGGCGCGAGAATGGGCACGTCGATTCCTTCTGAGATCCTCGACAAACTGGTCACTTTCGGGGAGCTGCTGCGATACCTCCGGCGCCGCGCCGGGCTGACGCAGACCGATCTGTCGATCGCGGTCGGGTATAGCGATGCCCAAATCAGCCGACTCGAGCAGAATTTGCGGTTCCCGAATCTAGCCACTGTCCAGGCGCGATTCCTGCCGGCGCTCAGGCTAAAGAACGAGACCGCAGCGATGGAACGGCTGCTGCAACTTGCGCAAAACGCACAGCAGCAGCGGGCCAGTCCGGAGCTGGCGCTCGAGCCGCCGCCGGGCCAGCGAGCACTGTCGATTGCGGTGTTGCCGTTCGTGAACCGCAGCAACGATCCGGAGAACGGCTACTTATGCGAAGGATTGGCCGAGGAATTGATAACTGCGCTAACCCGGATCAAGTCATGCCTGGTAGTCGCGCGCGCGTCCGCTTTTGCGTTTCGGGGCCAGGACATCGATGTGCGCGAAATAGGACGCCGCTTGAATGTTGACACCGTGCTGGAGGGGAGCGTGCAAAGAGCGGGGGATCGGCTGCGCATCACCGCGCAGTTGGTCGATGCGGGCAATGGTTTTCATTTCTGGTCCGAGCGATTTGATCGGCAGATGACCGACGTGTTCGCGATTCAGGACGAGATCACCTTGGCGATCGTCAAACAGCTCAAGGTCGAACTACTGGCCAAGGAGAGATCGGCGTTATTGACGCAAAAGAACGAAAATCTGGAGTCCTACAACCTGTATCTGAAGGGTCGTTACTACTGGGCGCAACGCCCACAAGGCATTGGCAAGGCCATCGAGTACTTCCAGCAGGCGATCACCTTAGAACCAAACTACGCCCGTGCGCGTGCCGGACTCGCCGACTGCTATGCCACGCTGGGCTCGTGGGAGAACGGTACCATGCCGCCGATCGAGGCCATGGCAAAGGCGAAGGAAGCCGCCACCAAGGCGCTGGAACTGGATGAGCGTCTGGCGGAGGCGCATACCACGCTGGCCTATCGGGCCACCCACCATGATTGGGATTGGACCTCTGCCGATGCCCAGTTCCAGCACGCCTTCGAACTGAATCCCAACTATCCCGTTTGTCATCACTGGTACTCTCATTACCTCACTGCAGTAGGGCGCACCGAGGAATCGCTTAAGGCGAGCAAGCGCTGTCTGGAGCTTGATCCGCTCGATCTGGTCATTAACATCCACATGGCCTGGCACTATCAGTTTGCGCGCCAATACGAGCAGGCCATCGAACAATGCTGGAAGACCAGCGAGCTACATCCGAACTCCTTCTGGCCGGCGTATTTCTTTGGGCTGGCGTACGAACAGCAGGGTCAAGTCGATCGTGCGATAGAGGAACTTCGCACCGCGGTCACGATGTCCAGGGACGTGACCTTTGCCACCGCAGCATTGGGGCATCTGTATGGAACCGCGGGTAAGACCGATGAAGCCCGCGTGGTGTACAACGAACTGAAGACCAGGGCAGAGCAGGGCTACGTCCCCGCTTACGACATCGCGCTCGTCTGCACAGGGCTGGGTTGGAATGAACAAGCGTTGGAATACCTGGCGCGAGCCCACCAGGAGCGTTCCGGCTGGATAACCTACCTCAAGGTGGACCCGCGTTTGGACCCCTTGCGTGCGGACGCCCGTTTCGTCGACTTGCTGCGGAGCGTGAGACTGGCGCCTTAGTCATTTGCATAGGAATATGCAGTAGCGCCGCCGCGCTGCTGTTTTTCGCGATGTGAGCCTCAGGTGAGCCTGTGAGCCGCGATCGGCAGCGATCTCAGGCGCTTGCCGGTCGCGGCGAAGATCGCATTGCAGAGCGCCGGCGCCACCGGAGGAACGCCGGTCTCCCCTATGCCGCCGGGCTTCGCATCGCTCGGCAGGATGTGGACGTCGAGTGCGGGGGTCTCATGCAGTCGCAGCACGCGGTAATCGTTGAAGTTGCGCTGCTGCACGCGGCCGCCGCGCAGAGTGATGTCGCCCCACAGCGCGGCTGACAGTCCATAGACGATGCCGCTCTCGAGCTGCGATTCGACGATGCGCGGATTGACGGCCTGTCCGCAATCGATGACACACGTGATCCTGTGAACCTTGAGCTCGCCGTTCTCGATGGACACTTCCGCCACCTGGGCGATGCAGGACGTGTAGCCCTCCATGAAGGCGAGGCCCTGATAGCGACCCTTGACTGCATGGCCCCAGCCCACACGCTCGGCGATGGTGTTGAGTACCTGCAGGTGCCGCGACTTGCCGGCCAGAAGCTCCCTGCGCAACTGCAGCGGATCCTTGGACGCCAGCACGGCGATCTCATCGATCGAGCTTTCGATGGCGAAGCAATTGGGCATGTGACTGACTGAACGCAGATAGCCCACATCGATGCCGATCTCCTGGCGCGTATAGCTCAGGTCGAAGTTCGGCACGGTATACGGAAAGTTCTGTACGTACTCGATCACCGAATCGAAGGGATCCTTGTTGGTCGGATCGAAGCGGGCCGTGATCGACGGACCTGTGATATGGAGCGTCCAGGCCGTGAGCTGGCCATGCTCGTCCAGCCCGGCGCTCACGGCCTCGCGCGCCGGGGGCCGGTAAATGTCATGCGTCATATCATCTTCGCGGGTCCAGATCAGTTTTACCGGCGCGCCGACCGCCTTCGACGCCGTCACTGCAGCAGGCACGAAGTCCACCTCCAGGCGACGCCCGAAGCCGCCGCCGAGCAGGGTCGTGTGGACATTGACCTGGCCGGCCTTCAGGCCCGCCGCTTCTGCCGCCGCCGCTTGCGTCAACTGCTGCACCTGCGTCCCGACATACACGTCGCAACGATCTGCTTTCACGTCGGCCGTACAGTTCATCGGCTCCATGGTCGCGTGCGCCACCAGCGGCAGCTCGTAAACGGCCGCGAAGGTCTTGGCCGCCGCCTGGAGAGCTTCGGCGGCGTGACCGCCCTTGAGCGCAGCGGCCACATCATCGCTCGCGAGCGCCGAGAGTCCGGGCCTGGCGGCGGCCTCGTTGATGCGCGCCCAGATTGCAGCATTGTCCAGAGTCGCATTGGGGCCCGGCTGCCAGTCGATACGCAGGGCATCGCGTGCCTTCTTGGCCTGCCAGAAGTGCTCCGCCACGACGATGACCGCGCTCTCGGTAGGCAGAATCCGCCGTATGCCAGGTAGCGCGAGCGCGGCGGCCGAGTCGACCGATCCGACCTTGCCACCCAGCACAGGACTGAGCGCAATGGCCGCGTGCAGCATGCCGGGCAGCTTCACGTCGATACCGAATTCAGCACTGCCGTCCACCTTGCTCGGCGTATCAAGCCGTGCCAGGGGCTTGCCGATCAGGCGAAATTCCCCAGAACCCTTGAGCGCCACATCCTTTGGGACCGGCAGCTTCGAGGCGGCCTGGGCCAGCTGCCCGTACCTCGCGACCTTGCCCTGGTCGCTGACGACGGTACCGTTGCTCGCACGACAGGTCGCCGGATCGACGCGCCACCCGCGCGCTGCCGCCGCGATCAACATCGAGCGCGCCTGCGCCCCCGCCTTGCGCAGCTTCTCCCATGCCTCCGGGACGCTGTTGCTGGTGCCGGTCACTTGACCGCCATTGAGCACGTTGATGTAAGGATCGCCCACCGGTGCGGCAACGACATTGAAGCGGGAAGGATCGACTTCGAGCTCCTCGGCGATCAGCATCGGCAACGCGGTGTAGACACCCTGTCCCATCTCTGAGCGATCGACGAGGATGGTGATGGAATCGTCACTGCCGATTCGCAGCCACGCGTTGAGCTGGCTGCTCGACAGGGCTGCGCCCCGCGAGCCGCTTTGAATCCCGGGCAGTGCCAGCGCAAGGACCAGCCCGCCGCCAAGCTGAGCCGTGCGCTGCAGAAACGTGCGCCGCGAGTGATCGGTCGGGAAAATCTCGCGCGATCGGGTGCTCATGATGACTGAGCGCCCCGGAGCAATGCAGCGGCGCGGTGGATCGCTTTTCGAATGCGCGAGTAAGTACCGCACCGGCAGATGTTGCCCGCGAGCGCCGCGTCGATGTCGTCATCATTCGGCGCCGGCTTGTCGCGCAGCAGGGCCACCGCCGACATGATCTGTCCTGACTGACAGTAGCCACACTGGGGCACGTCGAGTTCGATCCACGCGCGCTGCACGGCATGGCTCCGGTCTTTCGACAGGCCTTCGATGGTCGTGACAGATTTTCCTTCCAGTGCCTTCAGCGGCAGCAGGCACGAGCGCACCGCCACGCCATCGACATGCACGGTGCAGGCGCCACAGAGCGCCAGGCCGCAGCCATACTTCGTGCCCGTGAGCCCGAGATGATCCCTCAGCACCCAGAGAAGCGGCGTCTCCGCATCGGCATCGACGCTCTGCTGCTGGTCGTTGACGGTAAACCTGACCATGACCTGAAAAAGAACTCCCTCTCCCGGGCCCTGGCGATGCTACGCGAATCGGCAGCGTCTCGACACAGGCTGAAGTCCAGATGCCCAGGCATGCCGCTGAATTTCAGGCGCCGATCATCTACACTATCGCGCTGCAGCTATTGGCCTACCACGTCGGCCTTCTCAAGGGTACCGACGTCGAGCAACTCGCAACCTCGCCAAGAGCGTTGCGATCGAGTAGCAACCCATCGCGTGAAAGGAATTATGGATAGCTCATATCGTCTGTACGCCAGGCAGGGCGCCGGATCCCTGGCCCCACAAATGCTGCTGGAGGAGATCGGTGCCCCTTATGCGCTGGTGTGGGTCAGCAAGGCGCCAGTGGAGATCGAAGCATTGCGCCGCATCAGCCCCGCGGCCAAGATTCCGGTGCTGGTGCTGCCGGATGGCACAGTGCTGCTCGAATCGGCCGCCATTCTCATTCACCTGACCAATGCCCACCCTGCCACACCGCTGGCGCCGGTGGTCGGCAGTTCACTCCACGCTCACTTTCTGCAGTGGATGGTGTTTCTGTCGGCAAACATGTACGAAGCGGCGCTGCGATTCTTTTACCCGGCGCGCTATTCCGCCGCCGGTGAGGCTGCGGCAGCGCAGATCAAGCGGCAAGCTCTGGCAGACTGGACGGGCCACCTCGAGATTGTGCACGCCGCATTGGCACCTTATGTGCTTGGCCCGCAGCTCTCCGCGGCTGACCTCTACCTGCACATGCTGGCCGGCTGGTACCCGCCGGACGATCCCGCGCTGGCCCGGCTGCCGAAACTCGGACAACATGCCGAGCTGCTGCGCCGCCGGCCAGCAACGCGCAAGGCGGAAAAGGATCACGGCGACAGCTAGGCCGCTGAGCGTCGCAGGCTGCGGCTGGCTGGCGCCGATCGCTCAGCTGGACGCTTCCGGCCCCGCCAGAAATGCCAGCTCCTCATCGGTAGACGCCCGACCCAGGATCTGATTGCGGTGCGGAAAGCGCCCGAAGCGAAAGATGGTTGCCTGGTGCGTGCGTGCAAAGCGTGTCCAGCTCGCATCGCCCAGCGGCTCGATCAGGCGCACTGCCAGGGCCTGATGTTCCCGATCCTCGCTGTGCTCGAATGGCAGGTAGACGAAATAGCGCTGCGCGGTTGTCATGGCCAGGTCAAGCCCGTCGGCGATGAGCTGCTCGGCTAGGCGACGCGCGAGCGCATCGGTGGCGTAGGCGCGCGCCGTTCCCCGGAACATGTTGCGCGCAAACTGGTCCAGGACAACGATCGCCGCAAGCAGTGTGCGCGCGCCCGCGAGCTCTCGAGCGTCATTTCGTGCGACCTGCCCGTGCAGTTCGAGAAATCTGCGGCGTATGCCCTCATCAAACTCACCACTGCTGGCAAACCACAGCTGCGAGTCGATCTCGCGGAACCAGAAGTCCAGCACTGATCCGACCCACGAGGGTTCGCTGTGCGTGCGGGCGACAGGGGAGGACATGAGCGCGCTATACCCCGCTCATTCCGGCAGTCCCGCGAGGCGCAGCGATTGTGCGAGATTCTCGGCATGCTCGCTCAATTTGTAGGGCTCGATCACCAGCAGGCGCCGGATCGAGAAATGCGGCCGGGCCGCCAGGCACTCAGCGGCAAGGCTGCGGGCACGGTCGGAGTTCCCCAGGCGTGCGTAGCAGGCAGCCATATAGGCGGCGTCGTAATAGGTGCGCAACGGGACGCGCTCGAACATCGTCAGCGCCTCCTGATAGCGGCCTAGAACCACATAGCTGCGGCCTTTTTGCCGCGAGAACCAGGGCGGGTCGAAATATGGATCCACCTCCTTCGCGCGAGCGCTCCAGCTCAACGCCTGGTCGGCTTCGCCGGCATAGCCCAGCACGTACCCCATGTCCGCCAGGTTCCACTGGTTGTTCGGATTGAGCTCCACGGAACGCCGCATGTGCCGTATGGCGGGTTCGAATGCGCGCCGATACATGTAAACCTGCGCCAGCAGCGAGTGACAGGTACTCTCGCTGTCGTCGAGTTCGACTGCACGCAAGGCCAGCTTGTAAGCCTCATCCAGGTACGCCGTAGAATCCCCAGCCTGGTGCTTCCAGGCATGAATACGCATGTTGGACAGCAGGCCGTAGGCCATGCCATAGCCGGGATCTATCTGGATGGCCTTCTCGAACAGTTGCGTGGCCGCCGCCGCACCCGCGGGATCATCCCAGGGCAACGCGTTACCCCGAAGGACGCACTCGTAGGCCTCAAGACTGGAAGGCCGCTTGCGGCGCGCACGGTCCGCGTCGGTCACCTGGACGCGACCCACGAGCGTGCTCACGATTTTTTGCGCGACCTCGTCCTGTACCGAAAATATCTCGACTGCGTCGCGGTCGTACCGATCGCCCCATACCTGCTGCCCGGTGGTGGCGTCGATCAGCTGCACGGCGATACGGATGCGATCACCCAGCCGGCGAACGCTGCCCTCGACCACGAAGCGGACATTGAGCTCGCGCGCAATGCGGGCGACCGGAGTGACGGTACCGCGGTACTTGAACGAGGCCAGGCGGGAGCGGACCTCCAGCAATCGCCAGCGGGCAAGTTCGGTGATGATGTCCTGGCTGAATCCGTCGCAGAATATCTCCTGCTCCGGATCCGCGCTCAGGTTGGCAAAGGGCAACACGCAGATCGTCACCCGCGTGGGCCCGGCCGGGCGCGCAGCCGTCCGCTGTAACCGACGGCCGGTGCGCGGCGGGCGTGCTGAGATGGGCTTGCCCGCGAGCTGGCAGCGCAGATCCTCCGCCATCGCGGCCGCACTGTCGTAGCGCCCGTCGGGCGCCGCAGCCAGCGCCTTGAGCGTGATGGCGTCCAGGTCCCCGCGCAACGCGCGCTTCAGCGCAGGCAAGTTGACCCCGCGCGCCTCGGCCGCCGCCTGTTCGACGCGCTCGCTCGGTGGGCGCGGCTCTACTGCGACCGCAGCCCGGCCGAGCAGCCCCATGGGTGTCGCCGCCTTTAGCTGGTACGCCCGCGCACCGCAGAGCAATTCGTAGAGCAACATACCCAGCGAGTAGACATCGCTGCGCACGTCGACCACCTCGCCACGCAGCAACTCGGGGCTGGAGTAGTCGGGCGTGAGCGCCCGACCGTAGAGACCGGTGAGCTGGCCTGCTGCCGCATCGGTCTGTTCGCCCACCAGCAGTTTCGCCACTCCAAAGTCCAGCAGCCTCACCTGCCCCGCGTCGGTCACCAGCACATTGGAGGGCTTCAGATCCCGATGAATGATGTTTCTGCTGTGCGCGAACTGCACCGCATCCAGGATCTGCAGAAAAAGCTCCACTCGAGCGCTTACCACCAGGCGCTGCCGGTCACACCAGGTGGTGAGCACCTCTCCGCGGACGTACTCCATCGCCAGGTAAGGCCGCCCATTCTCGGCAATGCCTGCGTCATAGAGCCGGGCGATGAGCGCGTGCTCGAGGCTGGCCAGGATGTCGCACTCGAGTGCAAAGCGTTGCGCGAGCTGTTCGCGCTGTTGCATCTGCAGGGGAAGCTTGAGCGCGACCTCGCGCCTGAAGGCGCCATCGGCTCGCCGCGCCAGCCACACCTCGGCCATGCCGCCCGCCCCGAGCGGGCGCAGCAGCTCGTAGGGTCCGATCCGCTCACCGGCGCGAAGACTGGAGGCGGGGGCTTGCGCTATGCCGGCCCCCACGGCAGGCAGGCTCAGTCGCTCCGCGCCCGGATTGCCTGCTGCCTCCGGCAACAGCGCGGCCTTCAGTGCCGGCGCCAGGTGCCCGTAGTCGGCGGGCAGAGCCTGGAGCCAGGCCCGCCGCCCAGCTTCCCCGAGCGGCAGCGCCTCATCGAGCAGCCGGCTGATGACGGCCATCTCCGCAGCCGAAAACTTCATCCCTGTCACCGCCTCGATAGCGCCTCCCGATTCCCGCGCACGCTCACCCGAGCGCAACGGCCAGGATCAGACGCGCCTTCTCCCAGTCGCGCTGCACTGTGCGTTCCGTGACCCCGAGGGTCTCTGCCATCTCCTGCTCACTGTAGCCGCCGAAGTAGCGCATCTCCACCACCTGCGCCAGGCGCGGCTCAACCTTGGCCAGCTCCTCGAGTGCCTCGTGCACTTTCATGATGCTTTCCTCCCCTTCGGCCATCGTTGCGCCTAACTGTGTCGACAATGTCAGGGGTCGGGCGTTGCCGCCGCGTTTCTGCGCGATGCGCTCGCGCACGCTATTGACGATCACCGAGCGCATCACCTGGGATGCGTAGGCAAAGAAGGCGCGGCGGTCCTCCGCACGCAGCTGCCCGGCGCGCTCGAACCGCAGGTACGACTCGTGCACCAGGCAGGTCGTATCCAGCACCGTATTGCGTCCGCCGTCGCGCAAGCGTGCGTGCGCCAACCGGTGCAGTTCGCCGTAGGCAGCCGCGAACAGCGCATCGCGCGCTGTCGTGTCGCCCGCCTGAATGCGGCCGAGCAGCTCCGTGAGTTGGCTCATCGGTTGCTAACTTAGCGCGTCCGGCAGGTAAAATCTCCCGTACAATTCGCTCGCACAGGAACATTGGCGGTGCTAATGCGTAATTGGCTTGCGGTGACTCTCAGCTGCACGCTCCTGAGCGTTGCGGCAGACATCAGTGCGGCTCAGACCAAGCCCGTTCCCGACAATCCTATCCGCGCGCAAACGTCGCTCGGATACAACCCCAAGACACGGTGTCCGGACCTGCGCATCGCCGATGAGGGAACCATGGCGGTGGTTGTTTTCTGGCTGCCAAGCACCGGCACCCCGGCACAGATCTCCATCAAGTCGTCCTCGGGTTCGAATGCCCTGGATTCCGCGGCGATCGGCTGCGTTTCCAGGCTTCGATTCGCGGCCGCAACCCGGCTCGGCGACGGTGAGCCGATCGACTCATGGCAGCAGATTGCCTTCAGGTGGACCAATCAAGGCAATGCGGGTGAGACGCGAGCGACGCCCTCACAAAACCCGTCATCGGGGGTAAGCCCTGCAGCCGAACCGGTCGCGGCAGCGTCGGCGCAGACCGCGGCCAATGCAACACGGGATGCCTCCAGTGGCCAGGCCAACAGCGTGATCGTGCATGTCTGCGTCGATCAAACGGGAACAATCGAAAACGCCCCGACCATCGTCCGCTCATCTGGAATGGCGACGCTGGATCAGGCCGCTGTGAGAATTGCAGCATCGGGCGCTGCTTACTACCGGCCAGACACCGCGTCGAACGGGACGCCGGTGTCCGGCTGCGCGCAGCTCGCGATCAAGTTCGAAACGAAATAACGCGCGCTTCCGGTGCGTGCGGCTGACCCCGTGGGCCAACTCCCACGCGAGCTTGCGACAGATACGACACGGGCGCGGCAGCGAGCACCGGACCGGTGCCCGCTGCCAAGCTCAGGCGTCAGTGTGCGACCTGCTGTGCCGCTTCAGTGGACGCCGGCGTCGCGCCCTCTTTTTCCACTTTGACGTTCGGCGGGGCATTGGTAACCTCGAATGCCACGCGGCGGTTCCTGGCGCGATTCTCCGCGGTGTCATTGCTGACCAGCGGATTGGCTTTACCGTAGCCGCGGGCGCTCAACGTCGAACCATTCACACCCTTGCTGACCAGGTAGTACTTGACCGAGTCGGCGCGCCGCTGCGACAACTTGAGGTTGTAGGCGTCCGCACCAATCGAGTCGGTATAGCCCTGGATCTCGATGCTGAGCTCAGGCTGGGCCACGACAGCCGTGGCGACCTCGTCCAGCGTCTGCTGCGCAGGTGCGGTCAGTCGTGCCGAATTGAACTCGAAATCCACTGCCCGAACGACCACCGTCTGCTGAATGATGCGGCAGTTGGCGTCGACCTGGAACCCGGCCGGCGCTTTGCACGGCGGGGGAGCAACCGCGACCGGCGGCGGTGGCGGCGGCGGCGGGGGAGGACGCGGAGGTGGAGGTGGAGGTGGAGCAAGGGCGATCGGGGGCGGCGGCGGGGATCCGAATGCGTAGCGCACGCTCAGCATGGCCGTGTCAGCCAGGTAGCGTTGCTCGATTGGAGCTGCGATCTGCAGCGGCGCGCTGATCTGCGGCGGGAATGCGCCACGATTGGTCCACACATGACGATAGTCGAGTGACAACGTCAGGTGACGAGTCACGTCATAACCGACGCCGGCGCCCGCCTGATAGCCGAGCTCCGTAGCATGGTCGTCGTTGATCGGGAAGCCGCCGAGATTGGCGTTGTGATAGTAGGAGCGCACGCCGCCGACCCCGAGACCAAGATACGGGTGAACGACGCTGAAAAGCCCGCTCGGGGCCTTGAAGTCGTACCACAGATTGGCGAACGCGCTGTCGGCGCGGTCCAGGCCGTACGCGGTTCCGACCAAATCGTGATCCAGGTGGTTGGAACGATGGTCCAGTTCCAGTTCCGGGCGCAGCCCGTTCGCGAACGAATAGCCCCCGATGAGGCCGGCCGCCCACCCCTTATCAAAGTTGATCTTGTCGGTGACCACACGGTCTTGTCTGAAGTTCTGGGACTGTTCCCAGTTGAAGCCGCCTTCCAGGCCGAGATAAGGACCATCATCCGCCATGGCGGCCATTGATCCGGATCCAAGCAACGTCGCCGGCAGGGCCCAACGTAGTGTTTTTCGCAACATCCGATTCATAACTGTTCCTGAGTAAGTGGGGATGTGCATTAAGCCTGCAAAATCATCCGTTGCCGCTCGGGCGAGGGCTTGGGTTGATGTAGGTCCAACCTGACCCAGGTGCGCTGAACCAACACGCAGCAGAACTTTCGATGACCAGGCAAGTCCAATCGCGCCGGCTGCTGCCGGCTGGCTTTACTGTCGGCACGCGGCTTAAATCCAAGCTGGAGGTTGCGACGTGGAAGAGATCTTCGGTCGCCGCGATTGGATCGCCGCCGACAAACTGAAACGGCTTTCGGTCAAGTCCGATCTGCGAGGCTTCATGCAGCTCGGCAGTCACGTTGGTGCGCTGACGCTCACGGGCACTGCGCTTTGGGCTACCTGGGGAACGCTTTGGGCGCTGCCGCTGTTCATCGTCCACGGCACGCTGATCAACTTCCTCTATGCCGGCCAGCACGAGCTCAGTCACTGGACGGTGTTTCGCACCAGCGGCCTGAACGAGTTCTTCGGCCGCGTGTTCGGATTGGTGCTGATCTATCCGCGCGATTTCGATCAGGTGCAGCACTTCGCGCATCACCGCTACACCCAGGACTGGCAGCGCGATGGCGAGCTGGCGCGTGCACCCTACAATCTGGGCTCCTACGTTCTATGGATGCTCGGCATCAGTTACTGGTACACCCGGGTGCGTCGCGTGTTGCGCTTCGCCTGCGGCGTCGTGACTGAGCCGTACCTGCCGGCGGGGCGCAAGCCGGGCCTGACGCGCGAGGCGCGATGGCACCTGGCCGTCTACGGCCTGATCGCCGTGTGCTCGGTGTATTTACGCAGCGCCATTGCGCTCGAGCTGTGGCTGTTGCCGATGCTGGTGATGAAACCGGTGCATCAGCTGCAGAATACGATGGAGCATCTTGGACTGCCCCACACCGATTCGATCGCCGACAACACCCGCTCGACCCGCACCAACGCGCTGATGCGCTGGCTGGCCTGGAACATGCAGTATCACACCGCGCATCACGCGTTCCCCGGAGTGCCGTTCCACGGCCTGCGCCGGCTGCACTATGAGATATTCGTCTCGCACGGGCGCGCGCCGCCCACCATGTCGTATCTTGGATTTCAGCGGGCTGCGCTCACGGCATTCTGGCACCGCCGCACCGAAGCGGACTACCCGAACGATGCAGTGTGGATCTGCGACCCGACGGCCGAGCCAACCGGAATAGCCTGATCCGATGGCAGTGCTGCGCATCTACCAGTCGCTGTGGGCGACCGAGAAGCGCCGGCCCGAAGTGCCGGAGAGTCCGCTTCCCGAACGCTTCGATGCGGTCAAGGCGGCAGGATTCGACGGTATGGCAATCGACCTGGGAGCACTCGACCTGGCAGCGGCCCGCGCCTGCGCGCCGCAATATGTGCGCACCGGATTATCGGCGCTGCTGACGGCGTTCCCGACCTCAATCGAAGCGTTGCGACCGGCGTTGCAGCTGGCGAAGGACATCGGTGCGCCATTCGTCATCGTCGTCGGTCAGGTGATGCCAATCCGCGTACCGGACATGATACTGGTGGTGCGCGAGTGGCTGCGGGTCGCCGCCGAGGAGTCAATGCCGATCCAATTCGAGACCCATCGCAATTGCATCACCAACGATCTGTTCGCGACACTGCAACTGCTCGAGGCGGTGCCGGAGATGCGCCTGAGCGCGGACCTTTCGCACTACGTGGTGGATCGGGAAATGATGCAGCCGATTTCCGCGACCATGCAGGATTACGTGTCACGCGTGCTGCAGCGCTCCGATTCCTTCCAGGGCCGCGTTGCCACGCGAAACCAGATCCAGGTGCCGATCGCGTTCCCACAGCATCGCGACTGGCTGGAGACTTTTCTGGGCTGGTGGCGCCAGGGCTTCAGCCTATGGCGCGGCCGCCGCCCGGATGACGACGCGGTTTTTCTGTGCGAGCTCGGACCGCCGAACTACGCCATTACCGATGCCAACGGTGATGAACTTTCCAATCGCTGGCAGGAAGCGCTCGAGCTCAAGGCGCTGGCGTGCGCGCTTTGGGATGATATCGGCACCACGGCTCAGTAAACGAGCCGTTCGAGCTCGCGCCTAGCCCGCGCTGCCGGGCATTTTTTTCGCACCGCGATCCTGTCCAGGACGCTGACATTCAGAAATCGTACTGCTACGCCGATAACCGTCTTATCCCAGGCGGCGTATCCCGGTATGCGGCCGCGCACGCGCTGACGATATCGAGCGGCAACCTGAGCATCGCACTCAGGCCTGGCGGCAGCGCCGTCGATTGCGGCAACTACTTATCCGCGGCGCGGGGCTCGACTTGTAGGATCCAGCTGCGGCCAGGGCGATTCCGCGGGAAGCGTCCAGATGCAGCAATTGGGGAATCGAATAGATGAGCATCGCCATAAGCGATACCTATAACGACCGTGTGGTGCGGCAATTCTCCATCATGACGGTGGTCTGGGGCATCGTCGGCATGGGTGTAGGCGTGTTGATCGCCGCGCAGCTCTACTGGCCGGCGTTGAATTTCGATATCCCCTGGCTCAGCTATGGCCGTCTGCGTCCACTGCACACGAACGCCGTGATCTTCGCGTTCGGTGGCTGCGCGCTGATGGGGACGTCATATTACGTCGTGCAGCGCACCTGTCACGTGCGCCTGTTTGGCGACAGGCTCGCAGCTTTCACGTTCTGGGGCTGGCAGCTGGTGATCATCGCGGCTGCGATCACATTGCCGCTCGGAATGACGCAGGGCAAGGAATACGCAGAACTGGAATGGCCGATCGATATTCTCATCACCATCGTCTGGGTTGCCTACGCCGTGGTGTTCTTTGCCACGATTGCGCGCCGACAGGTAAAACACATCTATGTCGCCAACTGGTTCTACGCGGCATTCATCATCACGATTGCGGTCTTGCACGTGTTCAACAACCTGGCGATCCCGGTAAGTCTCACCAAGTCGTACGGAATCTACGCCGGCGTGGTCGATGCGATGATGGAGTGGTGGTACGGGCACAACGCGGTCGGGTTCTTCCTCACCGCGGGCTTCCTCGGCATGATGTATTACTTCGTGCCCAAGCAGGCGCAGCGGCCGATCTACTCCTATCGCCTTTCGGTGGTGCATTTCTGGGCCCTGATTTCGGTGTACATGTGGGCCGGCCCGCATCACTTGCACTACACGTCATTGCCGGACTGGGTGGGTTCAATCGGCATGGTGTTTTCCCTGCTGCTCCTGGCGCCCTCCTGGGGCGGCATGATCAACGGCATCATGACGCTCTCAGGCGCCTGGTACAAACTACGTACCGACCCGATTCTCAAGTTCATGATCGTCTCATTGTCGTTCTACGGCATGGCGACCTTTGAAGGCCCGATGATGTCGATCAAGACCGTGAACGCACTATCGCATTACACGGATTGGGGCATCGCGCACGTGCACGGCGGGGCACTGGGCTGGGTGGCAATGATGACCATCGGCTCGATGTATTACCTGATTCCACGGCTGTTCAACCGCCAGCAGATGTACAGCGTAAAGCTCATCGACGTGCATTTCTGGACATCGACCATCGGCGTGGTGCTGTACATCGCCGCTATGTGGAGCGCCGGCGTCATGCAAGGGCTGATGTGGCGCGCCTTCAACGACGATGGCTCACTGACTTATAGCTTCGTGGAAAGCGTCAAGGCGACCTACCCGTTCTATCTCGTGCGACTGGCAGGCGGTTCGCTGTTCTTTATCGGCATGTGGATCATGGCCTACAACGTCTGGATGACCATACGCGATGAGAAGCCGGTACCGGTGCCCGTGGCCGCGCCTGTTGTCGCGGGAGCAGGGGCATGACCCACGAGTTCGTCGAAAAGAGACTGGGCGTATTGACGGTCCTGATCGTGCTGGTCATCAGTGTCGGCGGCCTGGTGGAGATAGTGCCGCTCGCCTTGAGTGCGGCGGCAAAACAGGGCAATGTGCATATCGTTCCCCGCACTGCGCTCGAGCAGGCCGGGTTCGACATCTACGTGCGCGAGGGCTGCTATCTTTGCCACTCGCAGATGATTCGGCCGTTCCGCAGCGAAACCGAGCGCTATGGGCCGTACTCGGTTGCCGCCGAGTCGCAGTACGACCACCCGTTCGAGTTCGGATCCAAGCGCACCGGGCCGGATCTAGCGCGCGTCGGCGGCCGCTACAGCGACGACTGGCATCGGGTACATCTGCGAAATCCGCGCGACGTGGTGCCGGAATCCAACATGCCGGGCTTCCCGTGGCTGGCCAACGCCAAGATCGACGCACCCCTGATGGCGAGAAAATTGCGGGTGCTGCGCATGCTGGGCACGCCCTACACCGACGCGGAAATCGCGGCAGCGCCGGCCGCCGTGGAGGGCAAGACCGAGCTCGATGCGCTCATCGCCTACCTGCAGTCGCTCGGGCTCGCCCGGCCGCGCGGTTAGAGGAGCTACGCCATGCACCTCGTTATCGTGCGCAGCGCGGTCACCGTGACGTTGTTCGTGCTGTTTATCGCCCTGTGCATCTGGGCCTGGAGCGGCCGGCGTCGGGATGAGTTCGCGGCCGCGGCCATGCTGCCGTTCGATGAAACCGATGACGTCGCATCGGCAACCGCTACTCGGCCACATCAGGAGAAGCGCTGATGTCGCTGTCCCTGACGCTGTTCATTGCCATCGCCACGTCCCTGAATGTACTCGGCTGCGCCTGGCTGATCTGGTGGACGGCCCGCAGCCGCCCGGGCGAAGTGGACAAGGGCCAGGTCATCGATCATGTCTGGGATGGAGACCTGCAGGAGCGCAACAACCCGATGCCGCGCTGGTGGTTGATTCTCTTCTGGCTGACCATTGTGTTCTGTTTCCTGTATTTCGCACTCTATCCATCGTTGGGCCGCTTCGGCGGCGTTCTGGGGTGGAGCAAATACCGTCAGTACGATCAGGAAATGGCGGGCGCCAAGGCGCGCTACGCCCCCATATACGCGGCATTCTCAGGTCGCGATGTGGTCGAGCTTGCCAAAGATCCCAAGGCCCTGGCGCTTGGTCACAGCCTGTTCCTCAATAATTGCATCAATTGCCACGGATCGGATGCGCGCGGCGCTATCGGTTTTCCGGATCTTACCGATAACGACTGGCTGCACGGCGGTGCGCCTCAGGACATCCTGGACAGCATCGCGCATGGCCGCGAGGGCGTCATGCCGGCGCTAGGCGCGGCGCTCGGCCCGCAAGGGGTCGATGAAGTGGTGGCCTACGTGCTGAGTCTGAGCGGGCGCCCGGCTGCGCCCGACAAGGTGCAGGCCGGCAAGGCGCGCTTCGCGCTGTGCGCCGCGTGCCATGGACCCGACGGCGCAGGCAACCAGGCCATTGGTGCCCCGAATCTGACCGACGACATCTGGCTCTACGGCGGTTCAGTGGCAGCGATACGCGCTTCCATCACCGATGGACGGCACGGACAGATGCCGGCACATCAATGGCTCGGCGATGACAAGATCCGGCTGCTGGCGGCCTATGTCTACAGTCTGTCGCATCCGCAGTGATATCGCATGAACGAGCCCGGCAGTGGTATGGATGTCGGGCGCGTGCTATGGCCCTCATTCCTGGCCGCCTGTGGTGCCAGCGTGCTGTTCTTCGCCGTCGTGGATCCGACGCTGCTGCGCGGCGCGGGTCCGCGGTTGTTCGCTGACCTCGACCGCGAAGCCGGCTACGCCCTCGGTTTTTTCTTCTTCTGGGCTATCGGCGCCGTCGCAAGCACGCTCAGCGTGTTCCTGATCCGCAGCTCCCAGCATCGTCAAACCGGACGTGATCGGCCGGATTACCCGCCATGACTCTCTCAGTCGCCATCCCTCCGGTGCCGCAGGTAGTTGCGCCCGGGTTCTATGCCGCGGCACAAAAGATTTACCCCCGTGAAGTGAAAGGCCGCTTCGACCGCCGCCGAAAGCTTGCAGTGGTCGCGCTGCTGGGAATGTTCTATGGCGTCGCGTGGCTGCAGTGGGACGGGCGCCAGGCGCTGCTGTTCGATTTGCCGGGGCGCCGGTTCTACATCTTCGGTCTGACGTTATGGCCACAAGACTTTTTCTACATGGCACTGCTGATGATCATCGCCGCGCTGTCGCTGTTCTTTGTTACGGCAATAGCTGGACGCGTGTGGTGTGGCTTCGCCTGCCCACAGACCGTCTGGACGGAGCTGTTCATCTGGATCGAGCAGTGGACGGAGGGCACGCGCTTGCAGCGCATCAAGCTCGATCAGCAGTCGTGGACACTCGGCAAGGCACTGCGCAAGGGCAGCAAGCAGCTGCTGTGGCTGATCCTTGCAGTGCACACCGGCTTCACCTTCATCGGCTACTTCAGCCCGATTCGCGCTCTCGGGGCGCAAGTCCTCGGTCTTACGCTGGGGCCGTGGGAGACATTCTGGGCGCTGTTTTACGGCCTTGCCACCTACGGCAATGCCGGATTCCTGCGCGAACAGGTGTGCAAGTACATGTGCCCCTACGCGCGCTTTCAGAGCGCAATGCTCGACCAGGACACCCTGATCATCTCGTACGACGAAGCCCGCGGTGAGCCGCGTGGGGCCCGCCGACGCGGTACCTCAGCGCGCGTTCAGGGTTTCGGTGACTGCATCGATTGCACGTTGTGCGTACAGGCGTGCCCAACCGGCATCGACATCCGCAAGGGACTGCAGTACGAATGCATCGCCTGCGCCGCGTGCATCGATGCCTGTGATGAGGTCATGGACAAGATGGACTCGCCGCGCGGGCTGATCCGCTACACCACCGGACATGCATTGCAGGGCAAGTTGATCAACATATTGCGGCCGCGCATCGTTATCTACGCGCTGCTGCTCCTGATCGGCTCAGGCACCCTGGTGTACTCCCTGATCACCCGCACACCGTTGATCCTGGATGTGATCCGTGATCGCAATGCACTGTATCGCGAAATACACGGCGATAGAATTGAAAACGCCTACACACTGAAAATCATAAATCTGGACAGGCAGGCTCACAGCTACCGCCTGCAGGCGACAGGCATGACGCAACTCGATATTGCTGCACCGGTGGCTGCGATCACGGTGCCGCCCGGCAGCGTTGATGCAATTTCGGCCCGCCTGCAGGCGCCAAGCACGCTGGCCGGCGGCGTGCATACCATCACTTTGACTTTGACAGCGGTCGATACACCGCGCATCGCAGTGCACGAAAAGGCACGCTTCATAGGACCTGCCCCATGATGTCAACTGATCCGGCCCCAACTGAACCGTGGTACGGGCAATTCTGGCCGTGGTTCATCATCGCGTTGCTCGCCAGCGCAGTGCTCGCCAGTCTCGCGAGCGCTTATCTTGCCGTGCACACCACGGACGTGGTTCTCGAACACGCCGACCAGTCGGATTAGAGCCGCGGCCGATGGATGCACCCGTCAATCCCTGCTGCTTCCATTGTGGCAGCCCAATCAGTCCGGGCGGCGACATCGAAGTTGTAGTCGATGGAATATCGCACCCGCTGTGCTGCGGGGGGTGCGAGGCAGCTGCGCAGCTGATTTTGTCGCAGGGGCTGGGGCGCTACTATCAATTCCGATCGGCAGCCGGCCGCGTTGCTGCGCAATTGCAACCGACCTGGTCGGTATTCGACCGCGAGGCGGCACTACGCGACTATACGCACCTGCGGCCGGATGGTGAGCGCGAGCTGAGCCTGCACATTGAGGGCATGCACTGCGCCGCTTGCGCGTGGCTCCTTGAGAACAGCCTGGGCCAGCTCGATGGGTTAACCGATATCCACGTCAATCCGGTCAGCGCGCGCGCGCAGCTGCGCTTCCGGCCGCATCGCATCGCGCTGAGCCGAGTGCTCGAGCGCATCCATGCGCTCGGCTATGTTCCAAAGCCGCTCAGCTTCTCAGCCGCCGACCGCGATGGGAGCTCGGAGCGCCGCGAGGCGCTCAAGCGCCTGGCCGTCGCGGGGCTCGGCATGATGCAGGTTATGACCTACGCGGTGTCGCTCTACGCGGGCGCCATGCAGAGCATGGCACCTGACCTCGCGCAGCTGTTCAGATTCGTGAGCCTGGTGGTCGCAACTCCGGTCGTGCTGTACGCCGCGCAGCCGTTCTTCGCTGCGGCCTGGCGCAGCGTGCGTGCCGGTTCGCTTGGAATGGATGTGCCGGTGGCGCTGTCCATCGCGGCGGCCTACCTGTGGAGCGTGTTTTCAACCTTGCGCGGGTCGGGAGCGGTGTATTTCGATTCGGCGGTAATGTTCACATTTTTCCTGCTGCTCGGACGCTATGCCGAAATGTCGCTGCGGCACCGCTCGGGAATGCATCAGGATGCGCTCGCTCGTTTGCTGCCGGACAGCGCATTGCGCATCGCCGCCGGGGATGTCGAGCGCGTGACGCCTGAGGAGCTGGAAGCGGGAGACCGCGTCCGGGTGTTGCCGGGTGAGCGCATTCCAGCGGACGGTGAGATCGAAATTGGCAGTAGCGAAGTAGATGAGTCGCTGCTCACCGGCGAATCCGCCCCGAGGGTGCGGCTACGCGGCGACGCGTTGATCGCCGGCACGTTGAACCTGGGAGACGTGATCGAGATGCGCGTCACACGGGTGGGTCAGGATTCCACGCTGGCCGCCGTGTCACGGCTGCTGGAGCGCGCCGGCAGCTCGCGCCCGCGCATTGCCGATACCGCGGATCGCGTGGCGGCCTGGTTCGTTGGCGCCGTGCTGCTGCTGGCCGCACTGGTGGGCGCATACTGGCTGCGCATCGATGCGGCGCGCGCCTTCCCGACCGTACTGGCCGTGCTGGTGGTCACTTGCCCCTGCGCCCTGTCGCTGGCAACCCCAGCCGCGCTCGCGGCTGCCACCATGCGACTGGCGCGCTGCGGACTTCTGGTGACCCGGGGTCGTGCGCTCGAACGTCTCGCCAGCGCCGATCGCATTGTATTCGACAAGACCGGCACGCTGACCCGCGGACAACCGCGGATTGATCGGGTCAGGACCCTGAGCGCACGCATCGGCCGTGAGCGCTGCCTGGCGATCGCCACGGCACTGGAGCGCCATTCCGCGCACCCGATTGCCCATGCTTTCGCGTTGCTCGATCCGGCTGTTCACGTCGACCGGGTGGAGGTGACGGCGGGACGCGGTGTGGAGGCAAGGGTAGACGGTATCCGCTATCGCATCGGGCGGCAGGATTACGCGCTGGAGATCTGCCCGCCAGCGTTGCGACACATGCCTGCGGTGGACGATGAAACGCATATCAGCATCGTACTCGGCGATCGTTGCGGCCTGCTGGCGGCGTTTGATCTCACCGACAGCTTGCGCGACGACGCGCAGGAGACTGTGAGCCGCCTGCAGAGGCTCGGTCTCGCGCCGGTGATTGCGAGCGGCGACCGTGCCGGCGTGGTCGCCGCGGTGGCACGCAGGATCGGTGGCATCGGCGCCCGCGGCGGCCTCAGCGCAGCCGATAAACTGGCCCTGGTACACGCCATGCAGGCACGCGGTCACCAGGTTGCGATGGTTGGCGACGGGGTCAATGACGCCCCAGTGCTCGCCGCCGCCGACGTCTCCGTGGCGATCGCCAGTGGCACCGACCTGGCGAAGGTAAGCGCCGATCTGGTGCTGCTGGGTGATGGACTGGCACCGCTGGTGAGCGGCGTGGAATCGGCGCGCCTGACGCGCAGAATAATCCGGCAGAACCTGGTTTGGGCGGTGTTCTACAACGCCACCGCCGTGCCGCTGGCGGCACTCGGCTGGCTTGAGCCCTGGATGGCGGCGATTGGCATGTCGGTGAGTTCGCTTCTGGTAGTGCTGAACGCCATGCGCCTGCTGACACCTGGCAGACCGCTCGCGAAGCCCGATGCGTTTGTGGCAGCCCGGCGACCGGTGGTCGCGTGAGCATTCTCTATCTGCTCATTCCGCTGGGCCTGGTGCTGCTCGCGCTGGCGCTGTGGGCGTTCTTCTGGGCCGCGCGCCACGGCCAGTTCGACGATCTCGAATCCCCGGGCGTGCAGATTCTGCTGGACGATGACCGCATGCCACGCCGCGCTCGCCCCGCCGACCCGCCCGTGAGTCAACCGACGCCCACGGTCAGCGATCGGAACAGCCGCGATGCATGAGCTCACGTTGATCACCGTGTTCGCCGCGGGCCTGCTCGGTAGCACGCATTGCCTGGCAATGTGCGGCGGTATCGCCGCAGCGCTGGGTGGCGCGCGAACCGTGGGCGACCGCCCGTGGCGAGCGCTGCTGTACCAGGTCGGTCGCATCAGCAGTTATGGCATGGCCGGCGCCATCGCGGGTGCGATCGGCGCTGGCGCTGGGGAGATTTTCCCGGCACCGCATTGGAGCGATATTCTGCGGCTTGCCACGGCGCTGGTGATGGTGGCGATCGGCCTGGATATTGCGCTGGGCAGCCGCGCCCGCAGTCGCCTGCTGCAGCTACCGGAGTTGCTGGGCGCACGACTCTGGCGGCGCATCGCGCCGGCTGCGCGTGCGCTGCTGCCCGCATCGCCGAGCGCCCGTGCGCTGGCACTGGGGCTGCTCTGGGGCTGGCTGCCGTGTGGACTGGTCTATACGGCACTGGTCGCGGCCGCGCTCGCGGGTAGCGCCAGCGGCGGCAGCGTCACCATGATCGCCTTCGGACTGGGAACCGTGCCCGCGATGCTGGGCCTGAGCTACGCCGGCACGCGCCTGCCGCAGCGCGATGGTACATTCTCGCGCGTGCTGGGCACTATCATCGTGGCATGTGGTGTCTGGACTGCGACGCTGCCGATCGCGGTGCTTACCGGCCAGCATCAGCATCACCACCACATGACAATGCAGTGATCAACGCCGTCGTCCGCCTGAATTGCAATCAGGCAAACACGCCGTATTCGACCTGCAGGATCTCCCCGGTATCGGTATTCACCAGCAGGGCGTCGTTGCCGTCGCGCACCCACTCGTAGCCTGCCGGTGGTACTTCCAGCGCGAACAGCCAGTAATCCGCCAGTACGTACGGCGCTGCCCAATAGGCGCGCGGCAGGATTTCACCATAGCCCCAGCGGTGCGATCTCCAGCCGGCCGGATGGTGATACGGCCCGATCTTGAAGCTGCGCGCGGCCTGGAAGTTGTGCTGATAGGCGGTCCGGTCCACGGTAGTTGGCCGCGTGTTCCAGCCGTGCGGTTCAGTGACGCGCTGGTAACCCTGCGGCCCGGGATGCGCTTCTCCCGGATGTGGCGCCGGACGTGCGGCGGGCCGCTCGGCACCACCGTGATGCGCCTCCTCGGCCGCCATGGCGCTGCCGGTCCAGATGAGCGCCGCCGCCACGCACAGACCGATTCTCACGCGATTAGCCATGGACGTTCTCCGTTGCCTGATTTGATTTGCGGATGGAGTCGATGTGAGGATGATAATTTTCGCGACGAAAAATGGCAAAGGCAAGGAGCAGCATTAAGGAGCGATGCGGCGGCTGCCATTTCCGAAACGCTGAAATCGGCTGGGAGTTATTCCGACGGCGCGCTATTCCGCGGCGCTATGCGCTCGCGCTCCTGACCGCCAGCACACCGTCACCGATCAACTGCGTAGCAAAGCCGGCGCGCCGCAATCGTGTCGCCACTTCATTGGGCAGGTCGCGTCCGCTGGTCAGCTTATTGGGGCTGCCGGTGTAATGAAACAGCTTGCCGCGGCGCCGGAGAACCCGCGCCAGCTGGTCATAGAACACCTGCGAGTACAGTTCCCCGGCGATACCGAAGCGCGGCGGGTCGTGCAGGATCGCGTCCACCGACTCACGCTGCAGCGTTGCGATCTGCTGGCACACATCGGCCGTGGTCAGCGTCAGCGCGCCGCCGCCCTCTGGTAACCAGCGATTGTCGGGTGACCAGGGATTGAGACTACGCAGCCAGACCACATCGGGATTGTTCTCGTATGAATACACGTGCGCGGCCTGTCCGCGCAGGCACCAGGCGGCGAAATAGCCCAGGCCGCCACAGGTATCCAGGATCAGTTTGCCGCGCGGTGCGACCAGACCCACTTTACGTTGGGCATCCTCGTAGGGCGATACACTCGCACTGGGCAGCATCTTTATGCCGTCGATTTCAAACGTCGGCGGCCCCCATTGCGTGGGGACCAGCTTGATCAGCGAGCTGGTGAAGCGCGATACCGGCTCAAAGCCGCCGCCGACCCAGTGGTAGACCGTTCTATCCTTGCAGCTGGCAAGGTAGGGGAATTGCCGGCCGTCCCATATCCATGCGTCGGCACGCAGCGCGACCGCGGTGCTGGAGCGATCCAGATCCAGCGAGCAGCTGAGCGTGGTTGCACCCTCGGTGCGTGCGGCGAGCAATGCCTGGTGCACCTTCAGGGTCAACAGCGGGCCGGCAGCTGCGCTCACAGCGAATCGATTTCGCGTTCGGACAGCAAGCGCCACTGACCTTTCGCCAGATCGCCCAGCAACAGCGGACCAAGCGCCACGCGCACGATGCGCAGCACGCCGATGTCGAGGGCCGCCAGCAGGCGCCTGATCTGTCGATTGCGGCCCTCATCCAGCACGATCTCCAGCCATGCATGCTTGTGCCCGGCGCGCAGGCCGCGCGCGGACGTTACGCCCAGGTGTTCGCCGTCGACATCCACGCCGTGCTCGAGCTGCCGCAGCATACGTGGCGATACCAGGCAGTCGATCTGTACGTGGTAGGTCTTGTGCATTCCTGCGGCCGGGTCGGTAATGCGCGCCGCCCAGGCGGAATCGTTGCAGAACAGCAGCAGGCCTTCACTGGCCTTGTCGAGCCGTCCGACCGGCGCCAGCCAGGGCAATCCCGCATCGGCGAGGCAGCTATACACCGTAGCGCGGCCGCGCTCGTCGCTGGCCGTGGTGACCAGGCCGCGCGGCTTGTTCAGCATCAGCACCACTCGCGTGGCGGCTGCCGGTTGCTGGCCGTTGATGTCGATGCGGTCGACGCCCTGGCGCACCGGAAACTCGGGATCGCGCACCACGCGCCCGTTGACCTGAATGCGCCCGTCGCGCACCCATCGCGTCGCCTGGCTGCGCGATCCCAGTCCGAGCTTGGAGATCACCCGCGCCACGCCATGGCGTGGAGCATTGGATGCGCGCGCGGGTGGCTTGGCGTTCACAGGCTGAGGTTGATCGGGACGCGGCGGGGATGGGCGGATTATACGCGCCAGGCGCTAGAATCCGGCAATGCATGACTCACTGCCGCCGCTCGAGGCTTGGAACAATTTCTACGTGATCGTCGGCTCGTCGGCCGCCGGGCTGACCGGTCTCACCTTCGTCGTCATTGCGCTGGTGTCGGACGCGCATGCGGTGCGCATGTCGGGGCTGCGTGCCTTCGTCACCCCGATCGTGATGCATTTTGGGACCGCGTTGTGGATCTCCGCCCTGTTGTGCATCCCGGGCCATACGGCTGTGAGTGTGGCGGCCTGCATGATCGTGAGCGGGGCGATCCTCAGCGCCTATGGGGCAACCACGACCTATCGCATGTACCGCGGTCGAGCCCTGTACCGGCCGGTGATCGAAGACTGGATCTGGAACGCGACGCTGCCATCGCTGTGCTACCTGGCGCTGCTGGTAGCCGGCGTGATGTCCCTGCGGCAACCGGCACTGGCACTTTATTTTATCGGTGCCGCTGCACTGACGCTGCTGTTCGTCGGCGTCCACAATGCCTGGGATCTGGCGGTGTGGATCACGGTGGAAGGTCCCGCGGCGAAATCAAAGCGTGAAGCCGAAGGCGCGGGCAAGCCAGGCACCAAGGCCGATCACCAGGATCAAAAGGATCACAAGGAGAGCCAGGAGCGCTAGGCAGCGCTGCGCCTGGCTTCCAGATCGTAGGTGCCGGCGCCGGTGATCTCGACCGCGGCGAACTCGCCGACCTTCAATCGTGCGGCGCCGCGAATGCGCACCACGCCGTCGATCTCCGGCGCATCGCCGGCAGTGCGCGCCACGGCGACGCCGTCCTCGATCGCATCGATCAGCACGCGGCACTTCTGCCCGACGCGCGCCGCCAGGCGCGCGCTGCTGATCTGACCGGCCTTGTCCATGAAGCGCTGATAGCGCTCCTCCTTCACCTCGTCGGGTACCGGATCGGCGATCGCGTTGGCCGCGGCGCCCTCGACCGGCGAGTATTTGAAGCAGCCGACCCGATCGAGCCCGGCGGCATCGAGCCACGCCAGCAACTGCCCGAATTCGGACTCGGTTTCGCCCGGAAAGCCGACGATGAAGGTACTGCGCAACGTCAGATCCGGCCGCTGGGCGCGCCATGTTTCGATCCGGCGCAGGGTGTCTTCCGCGTGCGCCGGTCGGCGCATGCGCTTGAGCACTGCGGGACTGGCGTGCTGGAACGGAATATCCAGATACGGCAGCACGCCTTGCTCGTTCATCAACGGGATAATCGCGTCCACGTGCGGATAGGGGTAGACGTAGTGCAGGCGCGCCCAGACGCCGAGCGCGCCCAGTGCGCGCACCAGGTCGAGGAACCGGGTCTGATAGGGCGCACCGCGCCATTCGACGCCGCGGTAGCGGATATCGCTGCCGTAGGCGCTGGTGTCCTGCGAGATCACCAGCAGCTCCTTCACGCCGGCGCCCACCAGCGCTTCGGCTTCACGCATCACCTCATCCAGTGGACGGCTCACGAGATTGCCGCGCAATGACGGAATGATGCAAAAGCTGCAGCGGTTGTTGCAGCCCTCGGAGATCTTGAGGTACGCGTAGTGGCGCGGAGTGAGCCGGATGCCCTGTGGCGGCACCAGGTCGACGAACGGATCGTGCGGCTGCGGCAGATGCTGGTTGATGGCGGCAATCACGCGCGCGTAGGCGTGCGGGCCGGTGACTCCCAGCACCTTGGGGTGCCGGTCGAGAATACGCTGCGGATTGGCCCCGAGGCAGCCGGTCACCAGCACCCGGCCGTTGAGCTGCATCGCTTCGCCGATTGCCTGCAGCGACTCATCGATGGCCGCATCGATAAAACCGCAGGTGTTGACCACCACCAGGTCGGCGTCGTCATAGCCGGCGGCGATCGCGTAGCCGCGGGTCTTGAGTTCCGTGATCAGCCGCTCGGAGTCAACCAGGGCCTTGGGACAGCCGAGGCTGACAAAGCCGACGGCGGGCGCGCGGCCACGCACCGTGGATTTTGCTTGCGGCGTAGTCATGGTGGATCCTGGATGACCGGCTTTCAGGTCTCAAAGCCTGTCGGGGCGTGCCGTCCGGCCGGTACAATGTGGGTTCCCATGGTACATCAGCAGCTGCCCCGGATCGATGCATGGCTTTCGACCTCGAGTATTACCAGCGTTTCTACTTTAATCGCCGCACCGCGGTGACCTCCAAAGCGGAGATGCGCGCACGCGCCCGGCTGATCGCCGGTTGCTTGGACTACGTCGGCCTGCCGATAGCCAAGATTCTCGATGCCGGCTGCGGCGTCGGGATGTTGCGGGTACCGCTGCTGCGCTCGCTCACGCGCGCCAGCTATACCGGCCTGGAATTCAGCGATTATCTGTGCCAGCGCTACGGCTGGAACCAGGGCTCGATCGAGACCTTCCGCACCCGCGAGCGCTTCGATCTGGTGATCTGCTACGACGTGCTGCAGTACCTGTCGGCCACGGCAGCGCAGCGCGCGATTGCCAATCTTGCCCGGCTGTGCCGCGGGGCGCTGTATTTCGGCGCGCTCACGCGCGAAGACTGGCGCGACAATTGCGATCAGAGCCGCACGCACCGCATCCCGGGGCTGCGGCCCGCGAGCTGGTACCGGCGCGAGCTGGCGTCCGCTTTTCGGCCACTCGGCTGCGGCATGTGGATCAAGCGCGATCTGCCGCTGACGCTGTGGAACCTGGACGCGGCGGCTTGACTGCGCCCGGCTCGAGCGCCCGCGAATTGATCGCGTTCGAAGGCCCGGTGCAATGCGAGGCCGCCCGCGGTGCCGTGAATCTGGTGCTGCGCGGAGCGGCGCGCGCGCCGCGCGGGCCGCGCGCCGGACTGACGCAAGTGCTGTTCAGTGGCGCCAGTGCCGTGGCGCTGCCCGCCGGCCTGCGCGACGCCACGGTGATCGAGATGCCCGCCGCATCCCGGGATGCGCCACGGCAGTTTCGCATCGACAGTCCCGGATTTACGCTGGCGCTGCAGGCGCGCCAGGTGCAACTGCATCGCGACGCGGCGGCCATTTTTTACTACGCCGTACCACCGGTGCGGGTGCCGCTGCGGCTGCGGCTGGGCTGGGCGGTGCTGCTGACGGCACTGCGTGTGCCTGGAGCAGCGGTGCTGCTCAGGAAATTGCGAGGCTCCAGATGACGGCACGCATACCGGTGACCGTGCTCACGGGATTTCTGGGCTCCGGCAAGACCACGCTGGTAAATCGCATCCTGTCCGAGAATCACGGCAAGCGCATCGCCGTGATCGAGAACGAATTCGGCGAGGTAGGCGTCGACCACGAGCTGGTAATCGGCGCCGACGAGGAGATCTTCGAGACCAGCAATGGCTGCATCTGCTGCACCGTGCGCGGCGACCTGATCCGGATACTCGGCCAGCTGCGCAAGCGGCGCGATCGCTTCGACTCGGTGCTGATCGAGACCACCGGGCTTGCGGATCCGGGTCCGGTGGCGCAGACGTTTTTTATCGATGAGGAATTGAAGGAGCACTACGCCCTCGACGCCATCGTGACGCTGGTCGATGCGCGCCACATCGAGCAGGAGCTGGAGCACAGTCCGATTGCGCTGGAACAGATTGCATTTGCCGACGTCATCCTGCTCAACAAGATCGACCTGGTGGACGCGGCTGAGCTGGCGCGCATCGAGCGCCGGGTGCGCGCCATCAGCGCCACGGCGGCGGTGATCCACAGCCGCAACGCCGATGTGCCGCTCGAGCGCGTGCTGCGCCTGGGCGCATTCGACCTGGAGCGCGCACTGGCGCTGGACGACGCATTCCTCGAGCCGGCGCGGCCGTTCGAGTGGGCCGGGCTGTACTCGCTCGCGGCAGGAAGGCATGTGCTGCGGACCGGCACGCACCAGCATGATCATGATCATGACCATGACCATGAGCACGACCATCATCGTGACGATGGGAATGGACACGATCACGAGGCCCATGGGCCGCAGCTGGCGCAGGTCGATCTGCTGCTGCTGCCAGCCCCGGACACAAGCGCCGCGTCGATCGATGCCCTGCTCGAGCGCGCCAGTGCGCTGTTTGAGAGCGAGCCAGTCACGGCAGCGCCGGAGAGCGTGCTGGCGCCGGCGCGCCGCCATCGATTGCAGCTGCAACCCGGCGCGCAGTTCCAGCTCGAGCTCGGCGCCGCGCCGGGATGGGTGCTGTTCACCGAACACGCGCCGGTAGAATTCGGACTGCAGCTGCCAGGCGCCGTGCCGCTGCAGCAGCGCGAGTTCGGCTCGCATCATCACGATCTTGCGGTTGGCTCCATCGGGCTCACCGATGTGCGGGCACTGGATCCGAACAAGGTCAACGACTGGCTGTCCTACCTGCTGCAGAGCCGCGGCGCGGACATCCTGCGCATGAAGGGCGTGCTCAATCTCAAGGGCGAGAACCGGCGCTATGTGTTTCACGGTGTGCACATGGTGTTCGATGGGCAGCTCGAGCGCGCATGGAGCGCCGACGCACCACGGCGCAGCCGGCTGGTCTTCATTGGCCGCAATCTCGATCGCGCTGAGTTCCAGGCCGGCTTTGAATCCTGCGTAGCATGAACGCCGCGCCCGGCCGGCTGCGGCCACGCGAGCGCGTCGAGCTGGGCGATTACCCGGTGGATGCTGCGTGGTCGGCCGATGGCAAGCAGCTGGTGGTCGCCGGCGGCGAAGGTGGCGTGCTGCTGCTGTCGGGCCCATCGATGCAGGAAGCGAGCGTCCTCGGCCGGCACGAGGGTGGGGCGCTGGCGGTGAGCTGGCAGCCCGCGGGACGTTTATTTGCATCGTCCGGCCAGGATGGCGTCGTGTTGCTATGGGATGCACACTCACTCGAGTCCAGGGCCATCCATCACGGCAAGGAATGGAGCGAACAGCTGGCGTTTGCCGACAACGGGCGGCTGCTCGCGGTGAGCAGCGGGCGCGTGTTGCAGCTATTCGATCAGCAGGGACGGCCGGTGCAGCGCTTTGCCGATCACGCCGGTGCCATCGCGGCGCTTGCCTGGCGGCCTAAGAACGCCGAGATAGCAGCGGCGGGCAACGGTGGCGTGCGCATTCACCGACTGGGGAAGCCGCCACAGTCGCGCGATTATCCGTGGCGCGGTGCCTGCCTGACGGCGAGCTGGAATGCCGACGGCCGATTGCTCGCGGCCGGGATGCAGGACGGCAGCGTGCATCTGTGGAATGTCGCCAGCGACGACGAGTCGGAACTGCCCGGACTGGGCAGCAAGGTGTTTGCGACCGGATGGAGCGCCAGTGGAAAATTTCTGGCGGCCGCAGCCGGCAGTGTGCTGGTGGTGTGGGATTTCAGCGCCAAGGGGGCTGAACGATTGCGTCCGACCGAGCTGCAGGCGCATTCGGACCGCATCACGGCGCTGGCATTCCGCTCCAGCGGCAGCTGGCTGGCATCGGCGGCACGCGACCGGCGCCTGTTGCTGTGGCGCGTTGGCGGCGCGCCCGAGCCGCAGGACGCGCATCTGCTGGCCGACGACTGTACGCTGCTGCGATTCTCGCGCGATGGCGCGCGGCTGGCGGTGGGTGATGCACGCGGCGGCATGACCATCTACGACTGCACGCCGTAGCAATTGGCGCTTGCGTGCAGCACTCGCGTGCTGCTGTGGATCAGGCGACCGGAACTCCATCACCCGGCCGCAGCGTCCCGGTGTCGCGCGTTGAGCCGAATACGCCGGCGTAGCTGGCGAGCTGCTGCTGCAGCACATGCGACCAGGTAAAGCGTTGTAGTACCCGCTGGCGCGCGTTCGCGCCCAAAGCGTCCGGGTCGCGCTGGTACAGCCGGCGGATAGCCTGCGCCATGCTGGCGGCGCTTTCCGGCTGCGCCAGTTCGCCCACCCGCTCATCGATCAGTTCCGGCACCGACCCGGCGCGCACGCCGACCACGGGCCGGCCGCAGGCCATGGCTTCGATGATCACCAGGCCGAAGGTTTCACTGCTGCCGGCGTGCACCAGGGCGTCGGCTGAAGCCAGAGCGCGCGCGAGCTCGACGCCGTCGCGCCGATACGGAAGCACGCTTACATTGTCACTCAGGCGCGCGGCGCGGCCGCCGCCGATCAGCAGCAAGTGATACGGTTTGCCGAGCGAGGCGATCGCTGCGCGCAGCACCGGCAGGTTCTTTTCCTGGGAGAAGCGGCCGGCAAACACCAGCAGTCGCGTCTCGTCCGGCAGTTCCAGCTGGCGACGCAGGTCCAGCGTGCGCCGCGCCGGTGAGAAGACTTCGGTGTCCACGCCCAGCGGCTGGTAGCGGCTGCGCGCGAGCCCGAGCTGTGCGAGGTAGCCGCACATGGCGCGGCTGGGAGCCAGTACCAGATCGAACTGTGCGTACACCGCTCGCACGTAACGCGCGATGGCACGCTCAACGCCGGCGCCGAAGCGCCGGCCCAGCACCCGCGCCAGATGCGAATGGAAAAACGCCACCAGCGGGATGTTACGCGCGCGCGCCACCTGGGCCGCGCACCAGGCGGGATGAAACGCATCGCCGGCCTCGATCAGATCGGGTTCCAGCGCATGCAGCATGTGCGTCCAGGTGCCTGGCGACAGCGGCAGGCGGTAGTTGAAAGTGAACGGCAGCCGCACGCCCGCTATGGTGCTGATATCGCCGGGCGCGAGACAGGTGCGACTGCCGGGGACCAGGATTGAATGCTGGTGAGTGGTGTGCTTGGCCAGCCATGCGTGCTTGGCGGTCAGGTAGCGCTTCACGCCACCGCTGGTAGGTGAAAAGAAAATTGTAGCGTCGACCAGCCGCATTGCCGTCCCCTCAACGGGAGCTGGCATTGCAACGACATGTCAATTTTGTGTCAAGCGGGGATGTTGGCCGACAGCTCGGAGTCCGACAGCGGCGGGAAGGTGAATCGGTAGCGGGTGAACTGGCCGCGCTTGGCTGCGACCTGCATCCGTCCGCTCAGGCGTTGCATGTGATCACGCACGATTTGCAGGCCGAGGCCTCGACGCCCGGGATTTTTCACGGTGGTAACGCCGGGCTGGAAGATCACGCTGGCAAGTCGCGCCGGGTCGAGGCTCTTGGTCGCGTCCGCGCTCAGTAGGCCCAGTCTGACTGCGACTTCAGAAATTTTCTCGGCATCCAGGCCGCCGCCGTCGTCCTGCATGTTCAGGTCGAAGCCCTGCGCACCGCGATCGATGAACTCGACCACCAGCGTCCCTATTTCCGGCTTGGCCCGTTCGGCGCGCTGCTGCGGGGACTCGATGCCATGTTCGATCGAGTTACGCAGCAGCTGGCCGAGCAGATCGAACAGCGTGCTGACCCAGGGTTCGGGAATGTCTTCCAGCCCCATCGTCACCAGCGCCACGCGCTTGCCCTGTTCGGTCGCGAATTTGTCGCTCAGCTGTTGCAGGGCGGCGATGAATTTGGGCGGCGCGCGCTGCTGCACCGCCTCGAACTCGTCTTCGGCATCGTCGTCGTCGGCCGCCGGCAGATGTACGGCGGCGCAGTCGGCGGCGATCAGCAGGTGGCTGCACAGCTCCTCGAGCGTCACCATCGCCGGCAGCAGATCATTGCCGCTGATGTCGGCACGCTGTTCGATCGCCTGCAGCGTCGCCTGGGCGCTGACCACGCGCGAGCTGACGCTGGGAAGATGCAGGCCGACCATGGCCTCTTCGAGCGAGTTCAGCTCGCCCTGCAGGCGCTCGATCTTGCCGCGGAACGCGCCGTCATCGCGCGTGGTCATGCGCAGCGCCGCGCGAATGCGTTCCACGGTTTCCAGCGCGTGCGTCATGCATGCCGCCAGCGGCTCGAGCTCCGACAGCAGCAGCGAGCGGTACAGGTCGCGCTGGTCGCGCAGCGTTTCAATCTCGACCTGCAGCCCCGGCGGCATCGCCTGGATGAGCGAGTCGTTCATGCTTCACCCGCCTGGGCGTGCACTGGCGTTGCCTGCGCCGCCAGCTCGTCGATGGCAGCCATCAGAGCCGAGTAGGCTGCCGCCGCGTCCGGGAATCGCCGGTGGCGCTCGCGCGCCATGAGCTGTTCCAGCAGCGGCTCGAACGCCGTGAGCTGGGCCGGCAGGCGTGGCCGCGGCCCGTGCACATGCTGCTGCATGACCTCGACGGCGCTGTTGCCGACATACGGCTTGTTGCCGGTGAGCATTTCGAACAGCATGACACCGACGCTGTACAGGTCACTGCGCGCGTCGAGTATCAGGCCCTGGGCCTGCTCAGGACTCATATAGTAGGGCGAGCCGCGCAGCACGCCGATGGCGGTGTTCTGGCCGGTGGACTCAAGGCCCTTGGCGAGCCCGAAGTCGATCAGCACCACCGAGCCGTCCTCGCGCAGCATCACATTCGGCGGCTTCAGGTCGCGATGAATCAGGCCGGCGCCGTGGACGACGCGCAGTGCCCCGCAGATGCGCAGCGCGTAGCCCAGGCTCTCGGCCACACTCATGGGCTGTTGCAGCCGCGTCTTTAGATCCCCGCACGGAAAATATTCCATCGCGATGAATTCGCGACCGGCGTGGAAGCCGTAGTCGTAGATCTCCACCACCGAGCGATGCTGTACCGCACTGACGGCGGCGTATTCGCGCGCAAACTCGCGCGATTCTTCGGCGTCCTCGACCGTCGGCTTGCTGATCTTGAGCGCCACGTTGCGGCCCAGGGTGAGGCTGTAGGCGAAGTAGACCGCGGCGCGCGTGGACTCACCGAGCTTGTGCAGTATCGCGTATTGCGGCAGGTCCAGATGCGACGGATCGATGCGACGTGGCAGCGCCCTCGCCGGCCGGGAACGCGGCTGCGTCGGTCGCCGGCGCGTGCGCAGCGCCAGGCGCAGCGCGGTCGCCAGCCGCTGGGCGTTGAGCACCGAACGCGGCAGGTAATCGGCGGCGCCGAGCCGCATCGCGCGCACGGCGGTCAGCTCGTTGCCGCCGGAGGCGATGACGACGATCGGTGGCATGTCCTCCCGACCTGCCAGTTGCCGCAGCGGTTCCAGGCCGGTGGCCGGATCCTCGGGCGCCTCACCGCATTGCGCGCCGAGCACGATCAGGTCGTGATCCTTCTTCGACACCGACGACGCCGGCAGTTGCAGCTGCGCCGGCTCCATTTCCTCAACCGCAGCATCCGGCCACAGGATCTCGACGTGGTGGCGCAGCCAGGTGCGCAGTTCGCGTTCGTCGCTGACGATGAGCAGCCGCGGGTTCATAGCTGGAACCGCATTCTAAGACGGGCGCGCTGCGCCACGGCAATGCCATCGCGCAGCACCGGCTGATATCGGTTCTGCGACAGCGCGTTGATCGCAGCCTGCTCGAACACGCCGCGTGGTTCGGCGCTCTGCACCTGGATGTCGGTGACTTTGCCCTCGGGCGTGACTGTGAATTCCAGCTCCACCGCGCCACTGACATTTTTTGCCAGTGCGTCCGGCGGATACTCCGGCTGCACGAAGTGCTTGCGCTGCAGCTTGGATTCGGGCACCGCCTCGGGCGTGGTCGCGGCCTGGGCCCGCTCCAGCGCGGCGGCGGCGGCGGCCAGTTCCTCGCCGTCGAGCCCGTCGCCCTGCGCGGCATGCAATCGTTGCTGCGCGCCGGCCAGGTCATTGTGCGCCAGGCGGCCTTGTACGTCGGCGGCGACGGCAGTGCGCAGCGAGTGCAGCATCATTGGCAGCGCCGCGTTGTCCGGGTCCAGCGCCTTGAGACGGCGGTAATTGGCGAACGCAGTTTCATCACCGGGCTCCAGTAGCTGTCCCTGCCCCAGATGCTGGGTGAAATCGTGCTGCAAGGCCAGCAACTCCTCGGCCCGCGCACGCTGGGCGTGCTGCAGCGTCTCGAGCTGCGCGCGCAGCGGCGCGAGCGTGGCTTCGTTGACCTGGTAGTCGCGACCGGCTTGCAGCCAGCGCGCCGCCGCTTCCGTGTCGCCGGCAGCGACGGCCGCGCGCAGCTTGGCGATCAGCGCGTCGCCGAGCGCCACCGCCACCGCGTGCACATCGGCATCTTCCGGTGCCAGGGCCACTGCCGAGTGCACGTAATCGCGGGCGCTGTCGTTGCCCGGCTCGATCAGCGCGCCGGCGGCCAGGCGCTGTTGCGCCAGTTGCAGGTAGACATGCGCCTGTTCGACCCGCGCGCCCAGTGCCGTGCGCCTGACCTGCTCGGCCAGGGCGGCCTCGCGCGCCTCGCTCTCGCTGATCAGGCGATCGCGCTCGGCTCGATCGGCGGCCGCCCGGTCGATCGCTTCGCGTTCGGCCTCGGCAGCCTGGGCCGCAAGGTCCACGCCAGGGGGCGCCGCCGCCGGTTTGCCCAGCGCGCCGCCGGTCACTTCAGCCGGGCCAGATGCCGCGGTCAGGCCGATCAGCGGCCGGCGCCACAGCACGGCGGCCGCGGCGGCAGCGATCAGCAGCACGACAATCGCCGTCACCAGCCAGAACGGCCGGCGGCCGCCCGCGTTGCCGAATGGGTTTGGGCCACCTGTCAGGCTGCCAGCTGCAAGGTTGCCACCGGGGAGGTGGCCGGCCGCCAGGCTGCCACTCGCGCCGTTGCCGCCCGCGAGCGGCGCCACCGCGGCCTGATCGACCAGGGTGCGGCGGCGCAGTAGTGCTGCGTCCACGAACAGCTTCAGCCGCTGCGCCGAGGCCGGCTTGTGGGCGAAGCGAAAGATGGTGCCGTCGGCCAGTTGCGCAGCGAACTGATTCTGCAGCAACGCCGGTCCTGCCAGCAGCAGCAGCAGCTGCGGGAACTGGCGATGCACCTTGGCGATGAACTCATCCAGCGGTGCCGGCGCGACGGCGGCATCGATCAGGGCCACCGCGGCTGCGTTCGCCACCAGCTGGTCGGCGAAGCGGTCGGCCGACGGTGAGGTGACCACCGACGCCTGGTCGATCGCAGACGCAGTCAGAGCCTCTAGCAGCAACGCGTCTTCCGACAGTGCGACGATCGCCAGCGACGCGCGTCCGGCCGCAGCCGGTGGCGGTGACGGGGCTTCGAGGGCGCGCGCGCGCTCATTGCCGGGGGTGTGATCCGCGGCGGCGGGGGCGGCGGGGGCGGCTGGGGCGCTTCGCGGTTTCATCCGGCTCCGTTGTCCGAGTGTTTGGGGCAGAATATCGCCTGATCCCACGGACTGTATGCTGTCTGTCGAAGCGGACAACTGCGCATCCGGGCGCCAGCGACGGAACTGTGACGCACTCGGACCCGGGGCACCGATAATGTGACGCGCCTCACCTGTTAAGGGAGAACGGCGATGCTGCGCCTGCGTGCCGCCGAGGCGGCGGATGTACCGGTCATATTCCAGCTCATCGGCGAACTGGCGGACTACGAACGCCTGCGCCACAAGATGGTTGGCAATGAGAACGATTTGCAGCGCCATCTGTTCGGCGAACCGCGGTTCGCGCACGCGTTGATGGCGGACTGGGATGATCAGGCAGCCGGTTTCGCACTCTACTTCTTCAACTACTCGACCTTCCTGTGCCGCCCGGGACTGTACCTGGAGGATTTGTTCGTGCGTCCGGAGCATCGCGGCCGGGGCATTGGACTGGCGTTGCTCGGGGCGCTGGAGCAGCGTGCACGCGATGCCGGCTGCGGCCGGCTGGAATGGGCGGTGCTGGACTGGAACGAGTCGGCGATAGAGTTCTATCGCCGCTTCGGCGCGCGGCCGATGCAGGATTGGATTTTGTATCGCAAGGAACTGCGCGGCACCGATGCTTCAGGTGGTGCCGGTGGCGCGCCTGAAGCTGCGCGGTGAGGCGCCCATGCCCTTGGCAAAGAAACGGCTGAAATAGGCCGGGTCGTCGAATCCCAGGTAGTAGGCGATCTGCGTGATCGACATGCCGGTGTAGCGCAGCTGGCGCTCGGCCTCGATCAGCATGCGGGCGTGGATCAGCTCGGTGGGCGAATGGCCGCCGACTTTGATGCAGGCCTTGCGCAGTGCCGCCTCCGAGGTGCCGATCTCGCGCGCATAGGCGGCCACCCCGAGGTGAGCGCGGTAACGCCGCTCGACCGCCTCGCGAAAGCGCGCCACCATCTCGCGTTCACGATTGGCGGCGCTCGGAGCCGGCACCGCGGTGCCTTCCGATATGCGCAACAGGTTGATCAGCAGGGCGGTGAGCAGGCCGTGCAGCGCGGTGTCGCGACCGGCGGCGGCGCGCGACGACTCGCGCAACAGCATTATTGCCAGGTGCTCGAGGTCGGTGGCAGCGAGCTGGCGGCGCTGGAATCCGCTCGCTCCCGGCCGCTCCAGGATCTCCGACAGGCTCCTGCTGTCGCGAAATATCTCGCGCGCCAGTCCGGCCGCGAAGGTAACCACCAGCCCGTCGGTGCGCTTGCCGAACTGGAAGGAATGCACCGTGAGTGGCGGCACGATCACCAACGCCGGCGCGCGCAGCGTCTCTACCGCACCGTCCAGCTGCGCCTCGATCGGTCCGCGCCACACGATCAGCACCTGGTGCAGGTCGCGGTGGCGATGGGCGCGGATTTTCCAGTCGTACAGGCTGCTGCGCGCGGCAATGGTTTCCACGTGCACGGTGCGCGCGTCGGGCGCCCGCAGCGGTTCACCGTACAGAAAGAACGCCGGTACGTCCGCGCGAGCGGCCGAAGTTAGGCGGCGATTCAGGCGCACTGACATGAGTCGAAAAGTACAATCTCCGGCGGGCGCCGTCCACGGCGGCGCGCGGCTCGCGGCTGCGGCCGCTGCAGCTGCCCGTCAGTACTTCAGGCCGAGCGTGGCATACCACTCGCGCGGCGGGTTGTAGGTGCCGAATACGACGCCGCCGGCGACCTGCGGCTGTCCGGTGGTGATGTAGCGCTTGTCGGTCAGGTTGGTACCGCCGAAGGTAAAGGTAATCTTGCCGTTCGGTGACACGATGCTGGCCGAAGCGTTGACCATGTCGACGTCGGGTCGGGCCAGCAGCGGCGTGTTCTGTGCGTCGTTGAACATGTGGCTGGTATGCGAGTAGTCCACTGCGGCGCGCAGCGTGGCGCCATTGGCGAGTACCGTGTGCACGTCCGGGCTGAGCGATATCTTCAGGCGCGGCGTCTTCGGCAGCTCGCTGCCGGTGAATGGAGCCGCAGCCGGGTTGATCGACCGGTAGTACGCATCCATGTAGCCCAGGTTGCCGGTCAGCGTGAAGTGCTGTCCGAGGCGCGACTGCGTCTGCAGCTCCAGGCCTTTGATGGTCGCGTTGCCTGCGTTCTGCGTCACCGGCGAGGTACTGATCTGATAGGTCAGCTGGATGCCGTCGTACAGGCTGTAGAACGCCGCCGCGTTGACGATCAGCTGCCGATCAAGCCACTCCGACTTGAATCCCACCTCGTAGGTCTGGTCGGTCTCCGGCCCGAACGCCTGCGCCGGCGATCCGGGCGGCAGCGGCGCAGTCAATCGCGTGGTCCAGCCGCCGGTCTTGAAGCCCTTGGCGTAGTCGGCGTAGATCATCAGCTCGGGATCGAAGTGATACTGGATGCCCGCGGTCGGAGTGAACTCGGTGAAGTTCTGGTGGTTCTCGCCCAGCGGGTACACCTGGTAGGGGTTGTTGGGGTTGGTGAAACCAAAGCCGTCCCCAGCCAGGATCGCCTGGCAGGCCGGCGTCGGCGTGGCGGGATAGCCGGCATAGCAGCCGCCGATCAATCGTTGGAAAAAGCCGTTCAGATCCTGCTGTCCGCCGGTAAAGGTCTTGCGGTCGCTCGACTCACGGCCGCCGAGTGTCAGACCGATCTGGTCCGTCAGCTTGTAATCCAGGTGCAGATAGCCGGCGTAGGAAGTGGTATTGAGCGTATTCGGGCCGTCCACCTGCAGCAGGCCGCCACCGAAAGTCACGTAGTCGTGGATATAGCCGCCCTCGTTGAAATAGTACAGGCCAGCAACCAGTTTCAACCGCGAGTCGAGCAGGTCTCCGATCAGTTGCAGTTCTTCGGAGATCTGGTGCTGTGCTTCGGCGAAACTGAGCTCGAAAAAATCTATCGGCGAGCCATCGGCATCCAGGCCCGGGGTCCAGTGCAATCGGCGCCAACCGGTGATCGAGCGCAGCGTGAATGACGGGTCGAGCACCCATTCAGTGGTGAGCGCCCCGCCGTACGAATCGAGCTTGTCGAAGTTCTGTCCGGTGGCGTAGGTGGTATCGATGTTGCCGGTGTTGGTTACCGCCGGGCCGTACAGCAGCCGGGTGCTGGCCGGGTTCAGATTCGCCTGCCACAGCGGCGTGCCGACGGTGTTGCGCGGCCCGCACACCAGCGCCGCGGTCGGCGCGAACGGGATGCCCAGCAGACAGGCGTTGTAGATCGGACCGAACACCGCGGCCGGGTTGGCCGGATTGGTAATGGTCTGCAGCACGGTGCTCGCGGTCGACGGCTGATTGGTGTGCGTCCAGTCGAGCGACAGCGTCGCGGTCAATGCATCGGATGCCTTCCACAGCAGCTTGGCGCGCGCCACCTGCTGGTTCTCACCGCCCTGGGTGTCGAAGGCCTCGGTTCCGGAGCTGTGCATTGCGCCCACCGGATCGGACACGTACGGCGTCGGCGACGGATAGGGAATGCGCTTCTGGTAGCCGTCGCGGAACTCGTTGGAAAACGTCAGCGTCGACAGCAGGTTGCTCGACAGCGGTATGTCCGCCATCAACGCCACGTCGCGCCGGTCGTAGCTGCCGCCGGTCACCTGGGCCTGCACCGCCAGCTGGTCGCCCGGTGTGCGGGTCACGATGCTGATCGCGCCGCCGATGGTATTGCGACCGAACAGGGTGCCCTGCGGGCCATTGAGGATCTCGATGCGTTCGACGTCGAGCAGGTTCTGGTTGGCGCCGACGGTGCGCGCGTAGTAGACACCGTCGACATACACACCGACGCCGGGGTCGAGGTTGAAGGCGAAGTCATCCTGGCCGATACCGCGGATCGAGGCCGACAGCACCGAGTTGGATCCGGAAAACGGCGAACCGGCGTCAAGATTCACGTTCGGGGTCAGCGTCGACAAACTGTGGATGTCAGTCGCGCCCTTGGCGCGCAGCTCGGACTCGGAGAACGCCGTGATGGCGATCGGAACCTCCTGGATGTTCTCGGTGCGCTTCTCCGCGGTAACGACGACCTCCTCGAGCGTGCCGGTGTCGGCGCCGGTGGAGGTCTGCGCGAATACCTGCAGCGGTACCGCGATGCCGAGCGCGCCGAGGGCCCACAACGTCTTGCAGCAATCGAGTGTCATTTTTGTCCCCCCAACGCACTGTCTGCGCCGGATCCGGTGGCGCTGGGACGATGCTCGCGTTTGAGGTTAGTCGCGCGGCAGGCGCGGGTACATGGACGAAACTCGCGGGAACTTGGATTTTTCTGCTGTTACCGGAACCTCAGCCCGACGTAGTTTTCGGCAAACGCCGCGGCTGCGGCCGGCGACTCGCCGATGTATCGAAGCTCCGCCAGCTGCATCTTGCGGGCGATGGTCTCATCGGTGAAGCGGTGCATCAGCGTGGTGAACCACCACGAGAAGCGCGTGGCGTTCCACACCCGTGCCAGTGCGCGCGAGGAATATTCATCGAGCAGGGTCTCGCTGCGGGCGCGATAGTATTCGACCATCGCCTCGAACAGCACGCGCACGTCCGCGAGCGCCAGATTCAGGCCCTTGGCGCCGGTCGGCGGCACGATATGCGCCGCGTCGCCGACCAGGAACAGCCGGCCGAAGCGCATCGGCTCGGCCACGAAGCTGCGCAGCGGCGCGATGCTCTTCTCGATCGACGGACCGGTGACCAGGCGCGAGCCATATTTTTCCGGCAATCGCAGCCGCAGCTCATCCCAGAAACGCTCATCGCTCCAGCTGTCGATGTCGTCATCGAGCGGACACTGCAGGTAGTAACGGCTGCGGGTCCTGGAGCGCATGCTGCACAGGGAAAAACCGCGCGCGTGGTTGGTGTAGACCAGTTCCGGCGCCACCGGGGGCACGTCGGCGAGGATGCCGAGCCAGCCGAAGGGATAGACGCGCTCGTGCAGCGTTATCGCGAGCTGCGGAACGCTGGCGCGCGTGACGCCGTGGTAGCCATCGCAACCGGCGATGAAGTCGCAGTCCACCTCGAGGCGCTCACCGTCCTGGGTGTAGCTCACGCGTGCAGTGCGGTCGGTGTAGCCGTGGATCGCGACATCCTTCGCGTCCCAGACGATGCGGCCGCCGCAAGCGATGCGCGCATCGGCCAGGTCCTTCTGCAGCTCGGTCTGTCCATAAACCATGACGCGCTGTCCGGTGAGCGCCTTCAGATCGATGCGATGCGTGCTGCAATCGAACGCCAGCTCGACGCCATCGTGCGCCAGCCCCTCGCGCATCATGCGCGCTCCCACACCGGCCTGGTTCAGCAGATCGACCGTGCCCCACTCCAAGAGTCCAGCGCGTATGCGTGCCTCGACGTATTCGCGCGTGTGGCGTTCCAGCACGATGGATTCGATGCCGCGCGTGTACAGCAGTTGCGACAGCAGCAGCCCGGATGGACCGGCGCCGATGATGGCGACCTGGACTTTGGACGTTGCAGCCACAGTCCCCATACTAAGGATTGGCGAGGGCGCGAGAATGGACGGAACTCACCGGAAGTTGGACTTTTACGCTTCCACCAGGGCGCCCCGGTCCTGAGCGGTCGCGGGTGCATATACTGGCGAACATGCCGCAAGTTACCTACATTGAGCCCGATGGTCGCGTCCGGACACTGCAGGTAGACGCCGGCAGCAGCGTCATGCGCGCCGCGGTGGATGCCGGTATCGACGGCATCGAAGCCCAGTGCGGCGGCAACTGCGCGTGCGCCACCTGCCATTGCTATGTTCAGGCTCCGTGGCTGGACAAACTGCCGCCGCCCTCGGATGATGAAGCGCTGATGCTGAGCAATGTGGCAGCGGAGCGGCGCCCCAACAGCCGGCTGTCCTGTCAGTTAGTCGTCGAGCCGGCGCTCGACGGTCTGACCGTAGAGCTTCCAGACCGTCAAAGCTGATAGCGCAGGCGAAAACACACGTGGATGCCCAGGCACCAATTCTGATCATCGGCGCCGGCCAGGCCGGCGTGCAGATCGGCGAATCGCTGCGCCAGGAAGGCTATCAGGGCGAGCTGCTGCTGATCGGCAACGAGCTGCACCCGCCCTACCAGCGTCCGCCGCTGTCGAAGAAGTGGCTGATCGAACCTGGCGCGCACAGCGCGCTCGCGCTGCGCGGCGCCGATTCGCTCCGGCGCCGCAGGATTGACCTGCGGCTCGATACTCACGTGGCCGCCGTCAATCGTGCCGCCTGCACGCTGCAGCTGGCCAGCGGCGAGCAGCTGGCCTACAGCCGGCTCGCGTTCGCCACCGGAGCGCTGGCGCGCGCACTGCCGCTGCCGGGTGCGCAGCTCGCGCAGGTGCTGAGCCTGCGCTCGATCAACGACTCCGCGGCCATCGCGGCGGCGATCCGCCGCTGCGCCGCCGAGCGGCGGCCGGTGGTGGTCATCGGCGGCGGTTTCATCGGCCTGGAAGTGGCTGCCAGCGCGCGCAAGCTCGGAGCGCAAGTGACGGTGCTCGAAGGTCTGCCGCGACTGATGTCGCGTGTGACCGCGCCGATCGTATCCGAGGCATTCGAACGGCTGCATCGCGCGCACGGGGTCGAGCTGGTGTTCGGCGCCCAGGTGACCGAGCTTACCGGAACTGCGGGCCGGGTCGAGGCGGTGCGTACGGCCGATGGCCGGGAACATGCGGCCGGCTGCGTCGTGGTCGGGATCGGCGTGGCGCCCGATGACCGGCTGGCGGCAGCCGCGGGCCTGGCCTGCGATCGCGGCATCATCGTCGATGATTGCGCGCGCACCAGCGATCCCTCGATCGTTGCGGCCGGTGATTGCACCGCGCGCCGCCTGGCCGACGGACGCCTGCTGCGACTCGAGTCGGTACAAAATGCGATTGAGCAGGCCAAATCAGCGGCGGCAGCGCTCATGGGGCGCGAGCGGCCATTTCGCGCCGCACCGTGGTTCTGGTCCGATCAGTACGACATCAAGTTGCAGATGGTGGGCCTGAGCACCGGTTACGACCAGGTGGTGACGCGCGGCGACCTGGAGAAACCGGCGTTTTCGGCGTTTTACTTCCAGTCGCGGCGCCTGATCGCGGTCGATTCGCTGAACCGCGTCCCAGACCACATGCAGTCCAAGCGCCTGCTGGACCACGGCGTCTCGCCCACGCCCGAACAGGTCGGCGATCCGCAGTTCGAGCTGCAGAGTCTGCTCAAGGACGCAAAGCTCGCTACTGCGGACGGAGCATGAATTCCTGGCCGCGATAGTCCAGGGCAACGCCCTCGCGGGTGATCGCCAGCACCCGCGGCCCTTCCGGTAAGGCGTCACCCTCGCGCACCCGGTGCATGTTGATCATCGCGTAGCGGTCGCGCGCGTGTTCGGCGTAGACATGCAGGTCCAGCCGCAACTCGGGCAGATCGCCGCCGACGTCGCCGAAGTTCGGAAGACTGGCGTAGTGGTCGGCAGCGTCGCGATCGGAGCCGGCAGCGGCGCGGGTTGCCGGCACCGCCGGTTCATCGTCGGCGGGGTTGCCGGTGCCGTCCTGGCCGTCGCCGCTGGCGGCTCGTTGCGGGATCCTGGGCACCGGCTGCAGCGGGCCGACGCCGCCGTCCATGCTCGAGGCGCTATCGAGCACCGGTGTCTGCGCGCCGGTTGCTGCCGGTGCTACCCCGGACGATGCCATCCCCGACGATGGCGCTGCCGGCACGCTCGCCGCCGGTGGGCTCGGCGCCGGTGGGCTCGGCGCCGCTGCCGGCACCGCGGCCGTCACGCCGCTAGTCGCCACTGGTGCCTGCAGCGACGCCGGACGATGCAGCATGAATGCCGCCAGCAGCAACAGGTTGAGCGCGAGCAGCGCGCCGATCGCGATCACCCAGGCCGGATAGCGGCGTCGCGGCTGGGAGATACGCACTTCGAGCAGAGTGGGTCCGCTCTGCCGTTGCCGTTCGGCTTCGGATTTCTTCAGTGCGTCGAGAATCAGCGACATCAGCCGCCCCGGGTAGACGCCTGTTGTGCCGCGCGCGGCTGCAACAGGGGGGAATCGGGGGCCGCCAGCACGGCATCCAGCGCCACCTGCGTTTCGATGCCGGCGATGCCGTCGACCGTGAGTCGATTGGCGCGTTGAAACTGTTCCACCAGCTGCACCAGGCTCCCATCGTATTCATCGCTGGTCGAGGCGCTGCTGCCGCCGCCGCTCCAGCGATTGAGCTGCTCGCGCAGCTGCCGCACCGGTGCGCCGCGCATGCCAGCACTCAGGTCGCGAATGTCCTTGCCGCCGGGACGCCACAACAGCACGAAATCACCGAACCAGTAGCGCGTGAGTTCCGCGACGCTGACGCTCGCGCTCTGGCTGCCGATCTGCACTTGCGCCGTATCGTCCCCGAGCGCGCGCAGCACCACCTGGCTGGCCGTGCCTGCATCGTCGCTCAGCATCAGGATGGCCGGTCGGTTGAGCATACGCAACTGTGCGAGGGAACCGCGCTGCATCAGGCAGCGCAAGCCCTGTGCCAGCGCCTGGCTGCAGCCATCGGTCGAGCCCGGCGTGTAGGTCGCCTGCCACAGGCCCAGCAGCTGGGCGAACGCGGTGTCAGGATCGGTGCTGCTGCGGTTCATCGCCAGCAGCTGGGCAAATGTAGGCGCTGGCGCCGTGGTGGCCGGCGGCTGTTCGACGGCGGCAGGCGCGCCGGACGCGGTCGCGGGACCGCTGGCGCCAGCCGCGGGGGTGCCTGCGGGCGCAGCGATCGGCGTCGCGGCTACTGCCGCCGGAGCGCTGGCCGCATTCGTGCGCGCGCTGCCGGGGATCATTCGAGCCGGAGCAAAACGCCACAACAGCGCCGCGCTGCCGAGCAGCACCGCCATCGCCAGGGCGCCGATCAGCAGCGGCATCCAGCGCGGCGACAGCTCCTGGTCGAACACCTCGGCGGCGGCGCGGCGCACCAGCGCACCGGGCACCTGGTGCAGATCCTGGGTGTAGGCGCCGAGCAGCGCGCGATCGCAGATGATGTTGATGACACGCGGAATGCCGCGGCTCACGTTGTAGACCTCGCGCAATGCGCCGCGCGTGAAGATGTCGGCCGTGGCACCGGCGACGCGCATGCGATGGCGCACGTACGCCGCGGTCTCCTGGCGTGACAGCGGATCGAGGTGATAGCGGCCGGTGATGCGCTGCGCCAGCTGGCGCAGATCCTCGCGCGCCAGCAGTTTGCGCAGCTCCGGCTGGCCGATGAGAATGATCTGCAGCAGCTTCTGGGTTTCGGTCTCGAGGTTGGTGAGCAGCCGGATGTGCTCCAGCACCTCGGGCGCGAGGTTCTGCGCTTCATCCACGATCAGCACCACGCGCCGCCCCTGCGCGTGCGCCCGCAACAGATAGCGATTGAGCAGGTCCACCAGCTCCTTGGTGTTGACCACGGAGCTGTCGTCCGCTCCCAGCCCGAGCTCCTGGCACAGCGCCAGCAGAAACTCGCCCGGCGACAACCGGGGATTGAGAATCAGCGCGATCTCGGCGTTCTTCGGCGCACGCGCCAGCAGCGAGCGGATGGTGGTGGTCTTGCCGGTGCCGACCTCGCCGGTCAGCTGGATGAAGCCGCCGGCTTCGTTGATGCCGTAAACCAGGTGCGCCAGGGCGTCCGCATGGCGCGCGCTCAGGTAGAGGTAACGCGGATCCGGAGTGATCGCAAACGGCTTTTCCGCAATTCCGAAGAACGCCAGGTACATTAGCGCGGCATCAACGCGGTCAGAATGCGCATGGTCGTCCTCCTTCGATGCTTGGAGTGACGGCACGCGGGAATGTTCTGGCCGCGGCTTGTCCGAGCTCCTGCGGCGCAAAATCATCGACATCGATGATCTGCATCACCCGGCGGTCATAGTCGGCCAGCAGTCGCGCTTCGGCCTCGGAAAGAATGCCGAGTGCGCAGGCCTGCTCGATCTGACCCGGCAGATCGAGCGCCGTCAGGCGCCCGGCCTTCTGTCCCTCGACCCGCAGCCGTCGCTCCAGCGGCTCCGCCACCGTGGCCATTTCCAGTACCTGCTGCAGCGCACCGAGCGGATTGCCGGGCTCGGCGGTGCGATACACCAGGCGGCACAGCCGGGTACGCGTTGCGGTGTCGTTCTGCACCAGTTCGGCGACGCTGCGCCCGAGGCGGTCGCTTGGGGCAAAGTAGGTCAGGCCGCGCGGGAATACCAGCAGCCGCATCATCGCGGCCAATGGGCGGTTGGGGAAATTGCGCAGCACGCTGTGCAGCTGCTCCTGTGCCTGATAGAGCAGCTCGCGGCAGGCCCATTCGACCACCGGCAGCTCCTCGGCCGGTTGCCCCTGGTTATCGTGGTGCTTGAGCACCATCGATGCCAGGTACATGGCCGACAGCACGTCACCCAGGCGGCCCGATATGGTCTCTTTCTTCTTCAGGTAGCCGCCCAGGGTCAGCATGGCGACATCGGTGGCGAAGGCAAACGAGGCCGAAAAGCGCTCGATATGCTGGTAGTAACGCCGCGTGGGGCCGGTCTCCGGCACGCGCTCGAAGCGCGCCAGACTCAGCGCCATCAGCAGCGAGCGCGCGGCGTTGGATATCGTGAAGCCGATGTGGCCGAACAGCGCGCGATCGAATTCGGATACGCCGTGCTTGCGATCCTGGTCCCGGACCGCGTTCATCTCGCGCAGCACGAACGGGTGGCAGCGGATCGCGCCCTGGCCAAAGATGATCAGGCTGCGGGTGAGAATGTTGGCGCCTTCGACCGTGATTGCGATCGGAATCGATTGATAGCCGCGCCCGAGATAGTTGTTCGGCCCGAGCATGATGCCCTTGCCGCCCTGTACATCCATGGCGTCGTTGCCAACCCGCCGCCCCATCTCGGTGACGTGGTACTTCAGGATCGCGGCCGGCACCGCCGGCTTCTCACCGTTGTCGATGGCCGCGGTGGTCACGCTGCGCGCCGCGTCCATGATGTAGCTCAAGCCCACCATGCGCGCGATCACCTGCTCCACGCCCTCGAAACGGCCGATCGGCGTGTTGAACTGGCGCCGGATGCGCGCGTAGGCACCAGTGGCGAACATCGCGGCAAGCGCCCCGCCGGTGGCGTTCGCGGGCAGCGATATACAGCGGCCGACCGACAGCTGCTCGACCAGCATGCGCCAGCCGGATCCGGCCTTGGGCAGTCCGCCGATGATGCAATCGAGCGGCGCAAACACATCCTGGCCGCGCACCGGGCCGTTCAGAAACGCGATATTGAGCGGCATGTGACGCCGCCCGATCTCGATGCCGGGCGTATCGCGCGGCAGCAGTGCGCAGGTGATGCCGATATCGACCTTATCGCCAAGCAGATGCTCCGGGTCGAACATGCGAAATGCCAGGCCCACCACGGTCGCCACCGGTGCCAGCGTGATGTAGCGCTTGGAGAAGTTGAATTTAAGTCCGATGACTTCGCGTCCCTGCCACTGGCCGCGACACACCACGCCGGTATCGGGCATCGACGCGGCGTCCGAGCCCACGCGCGGCCCGGTAAGTGCGAAGCAAGGGATTTCCTCGCCGCGCGCCAGTCGCGGCAGGTAATGGTTCTTCTGCTCTTCGGTGCCATGGTGCAACAGCAGTTCCGCGGGGCCCAGGGAATTGGGCACCGCGACCGTGGAGGCGCAGGTCACGCTGCGGCCGGCGAGTTTCACCAGCACGCACGAATGCGCATAGGTCGAGAACTCCAAACCGCCGTAGCGCTTCGGGATGATCATCGCGAAGAAACCCTGGGATTTGATGTACTGCCACACCTCCGGCGGCATATCGGCGCGGCGGTGCGTGATGTCGAAGTCGTCGACCATGCGGCACAGCGTCTCGCATGGACCGTCGAGGAACGCCTGCTCCTCGGCTGACAGCTTTGGCGCCGCTGCGGCGTGCAATTTGCGCCAGTCGGGATTACCGGTGAACAGTTCCCCCTCCCACCACACGGTGCCTGCTTCCAGCGCGTCGCGCTCGGTGGCGGACATCGCCGGCAGCAGGCGGCGGTAGGTGCGCATGAACGGCCCGCTGATCAGCGCGATGCGCAGCGGCCGCAGGTTCAGCAGCCAGAAGCACAGCAGCAGCAGCCACAGCAGGCCCTGCCACAGCCCGGCCGGACTGCCGAGCGCGCTATAGGCGATCAGCAGTACCGTGAAGGCGACGGTGAAGGTGAACAGCGGCAGGCGGCGGTACGCCAGATACAGCACCGCGACGATGAAACACACGGTGATGATGGCGCCAATCATGCAATCGCCCCAGCTACCACAAGGTCAGTCGCGCGCAGGAACTATAGCCGCTTGTACGCCATCACGCGCGCTTCAGCTGCCGAGCAGTTCACGGACCCCGTCGCGCTCCTCGCGCAGCTCGACCGCGCTCAGGTCCATGCGTTTGCGGCTGAAGTCGTCGATCGGCAGCTGTGGCACGATCTGGTACGCGCCGTTGCTGCAGGTCACCGGATAGGAATAGATCAGTCCTTGCTCGATGCCGTAGCTGCCGTCGGACGCCACGGCCATGCTGGTCCAGTCACCGGCGGCGGTACCCAGTACCCAGGTGCGCACATGGTCAATCGCTGCAGAGGCCGCCGATGCGGCCGAGGATGAGCCGCGCGCCTTGATGACCGCGGCGCCGCGCTGCTGCACCGTGGGGATGAACTGCTGCTCGATCCAGGCCTGGTCAACCAGGCCCGTCGCCGCTTTGCCTTTGACCTGCGCGTGGCTCAAGTCCGGATACTGCGTCGAGGAGTGGTTACCCCAGATGGTCATGCGCTTGATGTCGTTGACGTGCGCGCCGGTCTTCGCCGCCAGTTGCGACAGCGCGCGATTGTGATCCAGGCGCGTCATGGCGGTGAAATTGCGCCGCGTAAGGCCAGGTGCGTTGCGGCTCGCGATCAGCGCATTGGTATTGGCCGGGTTGCCGACCACCAGCACGCGCAATGAGCGGTCCGCGACCGCGTCCAGCGCCTTGCCCTGCGCGGAAAAAATCTGCGCGTTGGCCAGCAGCAGATCCTTGCGCTCCATCCCCGGTCCGCGCGGCCGCGCACCCACCAGCAGCGCGACATGGCAGTCACGGAACGCGACCAGCGCATCGTCGCTGGCCTGGACTTGGTTGAGCGTGGGAAACGCACAGTCGTTCAGCTCCATGACCACGCCGCCGAGCGAGGGCAGCGCCGCGGGGATTTCCAGCAGCTGCAGGTTGACCGGCTGATCGGCGCCGAGCATTGCTCCCGATGCGACGCGAAAGGCGAGGGCATAGCCAATCTGACCGGCAGCGCCGGTGATGGCAACGTTCAGGGGCTGCTTCATGAAGGCTCCAGGGGCGAAAAGAGCGCTGATTCTAGTGACAGTTCCCCGCCCGGCAAGCTGTCGTCGCCGCCAGCGGGTGTTGACATTGCTTTAGTGTTATAGTTATATACATCACCAGCTCATAAGCACAGTCGATATCGGCCATGCAGCACTCAAACAGCCCGAGGATCGAACATGAACACCAGCATCCACAGCCATAGCCGCGCCAGGTCGGTGCGCCTGTTGATCTGCGCGGCACTGGCCTGCGCGATTACCGGCGTGACCACCCAGGTCATCGTCAGCTCGGCCAACCACCTCGAATACGGAGTGGTCGCGAGCAGCGTGTGAACACCGAGACGCAATGGGGCAGCAGCCAACCGATCTATCGGCAGCTGCGCGACCGTGTGGTCGCAATGATCCTCGAGGGCGTGCTCAAGGAGGGCGACGCGTTGCCTTCCGTGCGTACCGTGGCCGCCGAATTCCGGATCAACCCGCTGACCGTGCTCAAGGGCTACCAGCAGCTGGTGGATGAACAGCTGGTCGAAAAGCGCCGTGGCCTTGGCATGTACGTCAGCGCTGGCGCGGCGGCAACGCTGCGCACCGACGAGCGCCAGCGGTTTCTCGAGCACGACTGGCCCAAAGTGCGCGCGAGCATCGCCCGCCTGGGCCTTGACGTCGAACAGCTGCTGCGCAGCCCGGCGCCGCCGGCCGCGGACAAGGATAAAGATGATGACCACGATCGTTGAAGCGCGGGATCTGTCCAAACGCTACGGCAAGTTCACGGCGCTGGACCGGGTGAGCTTCACGCTGCAGCCGGGCCGCATCGTGGGGCTGATCGGCCGCAACGGCGCCGGCAAGACCACCGTGCTCAAGACCATTCTGGGGCTCACCCCCTACCAGGGCAGCGTCCAGGTGCTCGGCATGCAGCCCGAGCGCGATCGCAATACGCTCATGAGCGAGGTCTGCTTCATCGCCGATTCGGCGGTGCTGCCACGCTGGCTGACCGTTGCGCATGCGATCGACTATGTCGGCGGCGTGCACCCACGCTTCGATCGCAAGCGCGCGCAGGACGTGCTGTCCACGACCGGCATCCGCCGCGGCGCTCGCATCGGCGAGTTGTCGAAGGGCATGATCACCCAGCTGCATCTGGCGCTGATCCTGGCGATCGACGCGCGCCTGCTGGTGCTGGACGAACCGACCCTGGGGCTCGACCTGATCTACCGCCGCCAGTTCTACGACACGCTGCTCAACGACTACTACGACAAGGAGCGCACCATCCTGCTGACCACTCACCAGGTCGAGGAGGTCGAGCATCTGCTGACCGACGTGCTGTTCATCGATCGTGGCCGTCTGGTACTCGACACGGCAACCGCGGACCTGCCGGCGCGCTTCCAGCAGCTCATGGTCGCACCCGACAAGATCGACACTGCGCGCGCACTCGGGCCGTTCTACGTGCGCGAGCTGTTTGGCCGCACGATCATGCTGTACGAGAACCGCTCGCCCGCCGACTTGTCCGGGCTCGGTGACCTGTCCACCCCTGCTATTGCCGACCTGTTCGTGGCCAAGGTGCAGGCGGGCGCAGCATGAAAGCCCTATCGATACAAATCCAGCGCGAGTTCTGGGAGCACCGCGGGCTGTGGATGGCGCCGCTGGCGATCGCCGGCGTGATGCTGCTGGCGGCAGCCATATTCGGCCATACCAATGTCAGCTTCGGCAATGACGGCGGGCATTACGATGGGCCCTACCCGCCGCCCGTGGCGCAGCTCATGGCACTCGGCTGGGCCGTACCGTTCTACCTCGCGGCGGCGATCCAATCCGCAGCTTTCCTGATCGACTGCCTGTACGCCGAACGGCGCGATCGCAGCATCCTGTTCTGGCGCTCGATGCCGGTGACCGACGCGCGCACCGTGCTGGTGAAGCTTTTGGTCGGGTTGGTGCTGGTGCCACTGGGGGCCCTGCTCCTTGGCGCCGTGAGCGGGCTCGCCGGCAGCGCGATCCTGGCGCTGCGCAATCATGACGTCATCATCAACGGCCAGAGCGCGGTGAGCCTGTGGAACACGGCGGACTGGCTCAAGATGCAGCTCATCATGTTGTACGGCGTGACTGCCGCGATGCTCTGGTACGCACCGTTCGCCGCCTACCTGATGCTGATCTCGGTATGGGCGCGCCGCTCGCCGTACGCGTGGGCGTTGCTGCCGCCGGTGCTGCTGGTGGTGTTCGAACAGATGATGTTCGGTACGCACTACATCGGCCATATCGTCAACGGCGGCCTGGGCGAGTTCCTGCACCTGGCCTACGGTCTTGGCACCCGGGACGCGGCCGGCGGCATCGCCCACTACGGCCTTGAGCTGCTGACCCCGGCGCAGCTGCTGGCCAGCCAGCGGCTGTGGTGGGGGCTGGCGGCGGCGGCCGGGATGATAGTGCTGGCGATCCGCCTGCGACGCTATCGCGACGATTCGTGAGCGGCTAGCATCGCTAGCCACGATGTACCTCACGGCGCGGCGCGTAGCAGACCAGCTGGAGCTCACGCTAAGCGGCGAGTGGCGCGCCCTGCAGTTCTCCGACATCGACATTGAGCTGGGAGCCGTCAATCTGGCAGGCGTGCGAGCGGTCAATGTCGCCGCCGGGCAGGCGCAACTGGATCTGACCGGAGCCTGGCTGCTGCGCGATTTCGTGGACCGGGCGCGCGCTGCCGGTGCCAGCGTGGAATTCCAGGGTGGCGAACCGGCAACGCTGGCGCTGGTGGAACACTGCAAGAGCGGCGCGTTCCACGCCCACGCGCACGCCCACCTGCACCTGCACGACCTGGAGTCGGCTCCGGCCCACGCGGTCGAGGGTGTCGGCCGCCAGGCGGTGCGCACGCTGCAAAGCATCGAGGGCGGCCTGACCTTCTTCGGCCGCATCAGCGTCGCCTTTGCGCACGGCTGGGCGACGCTGCGGCTGCGGCCGATCTCGACCGCGCGCCATGTGTACGACACCGGGGTTACCGCGATTCCGATCGTGTCGCTGATCGCGTTTCTGATCAGCGTGATCCTGGCCTATATGGGTGCGCAGCAGTTGCGCAAGTTCGGCGCCGACATCTTCGTGGTCGACCTGGTGACGGTCGGGGTGCTGCGCGAGCTGGGGGTGCTGCTCACCGCCATCATCGTCGCCGGCCGTTCCGGTAGTGCGTTCGCCGCCGAGATCGGTGCCATGCAGCTCAACGAGGAGATCGATGCCCTGCATGCCATTGGCGTAGACCCGATCGAAGTGCTGGTGCTGCCGCGGCTGTTCGGTCTGGTGATCGCCCTGCCGCTGCTGACGCTGCTGGCGGATTTGGTCGGCCTGGTTGGCGGCGGTTTGCTGTGCCATGTACTGCTCGGCATGCCGCTGGTGCAGTACCTGAACCGCGCCCAGAGCGCCATCGCCGGCACCACGTTCTGGGTCGGCATCATCAAGGCCCCGGTGTTCGCCTGCCTGATCGCAATCTCCGGCTGTTACTGCGGCATGCAGGTGCGCGACTCCTCGCGTGAGTTGGGGCGACTGACGACGCTCGCGGTGGTGCAGTCGATATTCTTCGTGATCCTGGTGGATGCGCTGTTTGCGGTACTGTTCATGAAGCTCGACGTCTGATGCGCCCGCTGCTGGAGGTGCGCGGTGTGGTCAACCGCTTCGGCAGGCAGGTGGTGCACGCGGGCCTGGACATGCAGGTATACGAGGGCGAGGTATTCGGCATCATAGGCGGTTCGGGCGCCGGCAAGTCCGTGCTGCTGCGTACCATCCTCGGGCTGCGGCGGCCCAATGCCGGCAGCGTGCTGTTCTACGGCCGCGAGGTCGGCAGCATGAGCGCCGCCGAGCTGCATGCCCTGAAGGCCAGTTACGGCGTCACGTTCCAGCAGGGCGCGCTGTTCAGTTCGCTCGACGTGCTGCAGAACGTACAGCTGCCGATGCTCGAGCACCTGCACGTGAGCGAGCGGGCGCTGGACCAGTTGGCACTGCTGCGGGTGCAGCTGGTGGGGCTGCCGGTCGAAGCCGCCAGCAAGTATCCCTCGCAGCTCTCCGGTGGCATGATCAAGCGCGCGGCGCTCGCTCGCGCGCTGGCGCTCGACCCGCTGCTGCTGTTCCTCGATGAGCCGACTTCCGGCCTGGACCCGATCAGTGCCGCGGCCTTCGACGATCTGGTGATATACCTGCGGCGCGAGCTGAAGCTCACGGTAGTGATGATTACGCACGATCTGGATACCATCTATCGAACCTGCAGCCGGGTAGGGGTCATCGTCGATGGCCGGATGATCAGCGACACACTCGAGGGCATCGTGCACAACCCGCATCCGTGGATACAGGCCTACTTCCAGGGCGAGCGTGCCCGGGCGCGCCGGAGCGAGCATGGAACGTGAAGCCAATTATCTTGCGGTCGGCAGCTTCGTGCTGCTGGTGCTGGTCATGGGATTCCTGTTCGTCTACTGGTACTCCGCCAACAACGAGCACCGCTTCTACGTGCGCTACGAGATCTACTTCGACGGCAGCGTCAGCGGGCTGTCGGATGGCAGTCCGGTACGCTACCTGGGCGTGGACGTCGGCCGCGTGGCGCACATCCGCATCGACCCGCGCGCCGCCAATCGCGTACAGGTGATCGCCGACATCGACGCCACGACGCCGATCTCGGACCGGACGCTGGCGCAGCTGTCGCTGCAGGGCATCACCGGCCTGCTATTCATCGACCTGCAGCAGCAGCGCGACGGCGACAACGGCCGGCGTATCCTGGCCGCGGTGCCCAGCGAGCGCTATCAGGTGATCCGCTCGGCGCATTCGGATTTCGACCTGTTCCTGAGCAGCCTGCCACAGCTGACGGTACGGCTGAACGAACTGGTCGATCGCACCGCCCGCGTGCTGTCGGACGGCAACATCGCCAACCTGGAGCGAGTGCTGACCAATATCGACAAGGTCGCCGCCGAGTTGCCGCACAGCGTCGGCAATGCCGATGGTCTGGTCACCGACCTGCGCTCGGCCATCAACGATGCGCACGCCGAGATCAACGACATCCATGCCGCAACGCAGTCGGTGAGCGTGGACTTCATCGCCGCGGTACAGAAGCTGCGCGCCACCAGCGACAACCTGGCGCACGCCACCGCCGACGTCGATTCGCTCGTGGACGACAATCGCGACCAGCTCAATGGCTTCGTGCGCTCCGGGCTGCCGCAGATCGAGCTGCTGCTGCGCGACAGCCGGGCCGCTGCCCAGGAAATACGCGATCTGTCGCGCAGCCTGCGCGACAATCCATCGCAGCTGCTCTACCAGCCGCCAACCAATGGCGTGGTGATACCACCGTGAAGCTCGCTGAACCAGGACGACCGGCGTCGCTGCGCCGCCAATGGCTGCCGATCGTGTCGGCGTGGCTGCTGCTGGCCGGCTGCAGCGGCGGTCTTAAAAGCAACCTGCCGGCGGCGCAGATCTACCTTCTGCGGCCGGTCAGCGCCCCGGCTGCGGCTGCGGCTGCGGCTGCGGCTGCGCTGACTGGCGCGGCGGTCGGCAACGTGCAGGTCATGCTGCCGCAGGCCAGCCCGGGCCTGGCAAGCGATCGCATCGTGGTAGTGCACTCCGGTGAGCGCCTGGACTTCTACAGCGCCGCGCGCTGGGCAGCGCCCACACCGGCCATGCTGCAGATGCTGGTGATCGATGCTTTGCGCGCGTCGAACCGCTTCGCGATGGTGGAGACGGATGCCGGACCGTTTTCCGCCGAGTACGTGCTGAGCCTGGAAGTGCAGCACTTCGAGGCCGAATACACCGCTGGCGGGCCGCCGATGGTGCATGTGGCGCTGCACGGCAGCCTGGGCCGACGCGGCCGGCGAGACGTCATCGTCAGTTGCAGTGCCGACAACCAGGTGAAGGCCGAGTCCGACCGCATGCAGGCAGTGGTGGCAGCATTCGAGCAGGCCAGCGGCGCGGCACTCGCGCAGCTTGCCGCTTGCATTGCAGCGCCCGTCGCCCCGCGCTAGCGCCACGCTTAAGCCGTCGCGCATCAGCGCAGCGCATCCACTGGACGGTCAGCGCCTGGCTGAGCTCGGTCAGGCGTCCGCTGGCCGGGCAGCCGCAAGTTCGTGAAAAATCTCACCAGCGATAACATCATTCAACGTAGCATCGTCACGCGGCTGGATCTTGCGCGCAATATGCCAACCAGCATGGTGGGCGGGGACGTGCACGGCGTGGCGCCGTATTTCTACCAGGCCGGCGGCCATCGGCCGACGCTGAATCTGGCGCAGTACACGGTGCCGGGGGTCGAGCATGTGTCTCGACAAGGTCGCAAGGGCCAAGATCAGCTGAGCGCGAGTGCGGATCCTTTGAGCGAGGTGGTCACATTAGGGACGAAGCACGTGGTTGGTTGCGCTGCTGGGGCTGGCGTCGGTCGGCCCGCGCAGGGTCTGAATGGGTTGCTGGGACTTCCGGACTCGGTGGCCCTGGGTGGTTCACTCGGGTTCGCCACGGACGATCTGTTCCGTGGGCTGACGGAGAGCGATGGCCAGGTCTCCCCGCAGGTCGATCTGCACGCGACGAGCGGATCATGGTATGGCGGTGTCTATCGGCCGAAGGCGTGCGACGCGGAATTGACCACAGTGCCGGCGCCGAGCTGATTGGCTATCTGGGCTGGCAGCACCATTTCGGCGACGACTGGAGCGGCGGCATCACGCTGCGCCATTACGACTACCCCGGAAACCAGCACCGGACCCGCTACAATTATGACGAATTGGCGCTGTCGCTGGCATGGCGCGAGCGCTCGTGGCTGACGCTGGTCGCCTCGCCCGACACCTACTCCAGGATTACCTCGGCCACTATGGCACCGGCGCGGCGTACTGCTATCGAGCTCGTGGGCCCGTCAACCCTGCTGGCGGGCCTGGCGGCCGTCGCCGGCGTGGGCTATTACGATCTGCAGCGGCAGATCGGCGCCGGCTATGCCTATTGGAGCGCCGGGCGGAATCATCGCTGGCGCTCCTGGGCGGTCGACCTGCGTTATGTCGGCACCGATGCAACCGCAACGCACCGTTTCGAGGCCTCATGCCGGCGATCGGTGTCTCGTGTCTGATGCGCCGCTGACTTGCTCCGGTTTTTTGCGCCCCGATACAACTTTTTGCCCGGGCTTGCGGCACCCATCTTGAAAGGCCCATGCTGCCGGCCAAGGTTGAATCTGATGCCGTTCCCCTGCCCGCCGAAAGCACCGATGCCGGCGCGAGATGACCGGCTTGATCGCGAACTGTTGCGCCTGGTCGCGGCACAGGACAGCAATGCGCTAGAACACCTGTATCTGGAGTACCACCGGCGGCTGCTGCAATTCCTGTCGCGCCTGAGTTCACAGCGCGATGCGCTGGAAGAGGCGATTAACGATACCTTCTGGATCGTCTGGCGCAAGGCCGCATGAATTTCGCGGCGAGTCACGCGTGTCGACCTGGATCATGGGGATCGCCTGGCGCTGCGCGTTGAAGGCGCTTGCGGCGCAATAGCGACGCTTCCGCCGAATCGTTTGCCAGTTCCATGCCCGCCGAGCTGCCGCTGACCGAGTCGTTCGCGATCGAAGAGCGCAGTGAGTGGCTGGCGCACGGCCTTGCCACGCTGCCGTTCGAACAGCGCGCGACGCTGGAGCTGGCCTACTTCGTCGGGCACTCGTGCGAGGAAATTGCCTCGATCATGGATTGCCCGGTCAACACCGTTAAAGCACGCATGTTCCAGGCGCGCATCAAACTTCGAAATCTGCTGCCCAGGCTCGGCGGTTTCGCGGACGCGAAGCATCTTAGCGGGAGGCAGCTGTGATGATCGATGGCTCATCGGTACACCGGCGGACCTGGGATCTGATCCCCTGGATCGTCAACGGCAGTGCGCCGGACTCCGAGCGCCAGGCGGTACAGGCGCATCTGGAGAGCTGTGCGGATTGCCGTCAGGAACTTGAATTTCAGCGCCAGCTGCAGCTGGCCATGGCAGAGCGCAGTGTCGCGGACATCGATATCGATGCCCGCGATTCCTGGCAGCGGTTGCGCGATCGCCTGGACTCGGCTACCGGCCCGGCGGCCGCAGTGCGCGGCGCTCGCCGTCACCGGCGTCACGGCGGCAGGGGCGGCATGTCGTGGCTGATCGCGGCCATGGTGGTGCAGGCGGTCGGCCTCGGAGCACTCGGTGCCGCCTGGTGGTCGCGGCCCTCGGCGCCGGCAGCCGCACCGGGTGGCTACGCCGCCGTCTACCGCACCCTGTCGGCGCCGGAGGCGGTGGTGCCAGCGGCGACGATCCGGGTGGTGTTCGCGCCGGAACTCACCATGGCGCAACTTCAGGCGGTGCTGGCCGCGGCCCGATTGCAGGTGCGCGCGGGACCGAATGATGTCGGGGTCTGGACGCTGGGGCCGGCCGGGGATTCGAGCCGGACGGCCACCGACGCGGCGCTGCGCCAGCTTCGCGCCAGCTCCCAGGTGCGCTTCGCGGAAGCCCTCGAGAGCGCGCCGTAACGCGAGCCGGCCATGGACAACCCACGCCGGCTGCGAGCGATTGGCACGACGATGGCGTTCGCGCTGTTGTCGTCGGCCCTGATCGGCTGCGCAACGCCGGCGCGGGTACCGGGCCCTAACCTGGTCGGCGGCGGCCTGAACGAGCGCGCCGATCGGCTGATCCTGGTGACGATTGCCAATCCGGGTGGGCCGATGTTGAGCGAGCCTGGCTCCACGCCGCGCGGCTACGACGTCATCGGGCCCTATGCGGTCAGCGACCAGGCGCGAGCGGTGACGGCGGCACTGGAGCGCGACTATGGCCTGCAGCAGGTGCGTGCCTGGCCGATCGTGCCGCTGGGCGTGCAGTGCCTGGTTTTCGCGCTGCCGCCGCAGGCCGACCGCGAGGAGCTGCTGCGCCGGCTGTCGGCCGATCGACGCGTGCGCGTGACGCAACCGATGCAGGTGTTCGATGCACTGGGCAGCCGCGACGGCGGCAACCAGCCAGCCGGCCAGCTGCCGTCGAGTACCCCCGCCACTTTCGGCACCAGCAGCGGCAGCCTTGCGATCTCCGGTTACAACGATCCCTACGTCGGGCTGCAGCACGGCTTTGCCGCCATCCAGGCCGGCGCGGCACAGCAATGGTCGCGCGGCGAGGGTGTGAGCATCGCCATCATCGACACCGGGGTCGAAGTCAGCCACCCGGATCTGGCCGGGCGCGTTGCTAATGCGCGCAACTTCATCGACCACGATATGGCCGCGTTCGAAACCGATCGCCATGGAACCGGAGTCGCCGGCATCATCGGCGCCGACGCCAACAACCACCTCGGAATCGTCGGCGTGGCGCCGGCGGCGCGGCTGCAGATCTATAAGGCCTGCCAGCCACTGCAGCCGCAGAGCCTGGAAGCGCAGTGCAATTCCTTTACCCTGGCCCTGGCACTGGACGCCGCGATCGCAGCCGGGGCGCAGATCGTCAACCTGAGCCTCGGCGGACCGCCCGATCCGCTGCTGGCGCAGCTGATCAGTTACGGCCAGCGCCGCGGCATGGTGTTCGTAGGCGCGGTGCCCGAGGATGGACGCCTGGATGGATTCCCGCTGGGGATACCTGGTGTCATTGCTGTCGACCAGACTGGAACGGCCAGCAGCTCGGACAGCGTGCTGCATGCACCGGGGCGCGACATCCTGAGCCTGGCGCCGGCCGGCCGCTACGATTTTGCCACCGGTTCCTCCTTCGCGGCCGCACATGTGACCGGGGCAATCGCGTTGCTGCGCGCCCGGGTGCCCGGCCTGGATGCCGCGACGCTGTTCGCGGTGCTACAACGCACGCGCACGCATGACGAGCAGGGCGATCGCATCAACGTCTGCGCCGCGCTCGCGGCAGTACAGCCCCAGGACGACTGCACCCACTCGGCCAGAGCGGTAGCCACCGCGACCGCGATGCACTGATTGCGTCGCCTCGCGATGCGGCCGCCAGTCAATCAGGGCACCGACCCATTCGGCGAGCGATGCGCGCGGCTGCACCATCGCAGCCTGCAGCTGCTCGGCGCGGTGTTTCGTTTTGAAAGTAACAGCGCACGGCTGCTGCAGCTGGTCGATCAGGCGTTTGCCGGCCTGCCCCGGCACCGGCTGCGGTCCAGGTCACCGCGATTGCTGGTGCGACTGCAGTTGACGCCCCGGCGGCAGCGCACATCGGCCGCGCCGCCCCCGCCGCTCAACACCTACGCCGGTCCAGATTGCCTGTGCGGCGCGATCGACGAGGCGAATCTGGCCGTCATATCGCCGGCGCAGGGCTCGGCGTTGGTGGTCGCATCGCCCGACATGCTGCGCCACGCCTATCACCTGCGCTACGAACTGATTGAATTCGCCGTGTACGTGCTGGCGGCGCGCGCGCTGCGCCTGGTGCCGCTGCATGCGGCCGCGGTCGGTGCCGAAGGACGCGGGCTGCTGCTGATGGGCGACAGCGGCGCCGGTAAATCTACCGTGGCGCTGCATTGCCTGCTGCAGGGACTCGAGATCGTGTCCGAGGACGGGCTGTTCGTGACTCCGGGCGGGCTGCTGACCACAGGTCTTGCCAGTTTTCTGCATCTGCAAGCTGGCGGCCTGCGCTTCCTGCGCGGGCACGAGGTCGCGAAGGCCATACGCGGGTCGCCGACTATCCGGCGCCGCAGCGGCGCGCAGAAATATGAAGTCGATCTGCGGCGGCTCGGCTACCGTCTAGCCCCGGCACCGCTGAAGATCGAGGCGGTGGTATTTCTGTCGTCAAGGCGCGCCAGCGATCGGCGCCTGCTGGTTTCAGTTCCGGCACGCGAGCGCGCGGCAAGGCTCACCGCCCATCAGCCCTATGCCGCGAGTCAGCAGGGCTGGCAGCGGTTTGGAAAGAGTCTCGCTGGCGTCAGGGCATTTGAGTTGCGCCGGGGCTCTCATCCGCGCCTGGCTGTGGAGGTGCTGCGTGAACTGCTGGATCGTCCAAGGCGCGCCGCACCGAGTGCATAGGCTGCGGTCGCGGCGGATGCCGGAAAGTCCAATTCAACATGCGCCGTGCGTGCGACAAGTGCGCCCAGGAATTCTGCGCTGCCCAGTCCTGCTGCGTGTTGACTGTGGCGCGGCCCTCGAGCAGCTCGCGGCTCGGTATCACCCGACTTACAACGTAACGCAGCTTCTCTCCCATTGATGTCGACCAGGCAATGCCCGGAAAGGCTTCGATCCTGAGGGTGGCGAACGAGACATCCGAGATTGTCTGGCGCCGTGACAGGGTTCGCACCCTGCCCGGACAGCCCGACCGCAAAGTCGCCAGCACACCAGGCGGGATGGCCCAAGGGTAATACTGCGCCACCAGCTGCAACGGTGGCAGTGCCCACCACAGCTCGCCCGCACGGCGACGCTGGCCCAGCAGCCGTTGCCAGTCATCGGCACCCATGTGCCTGCTCAGCAACGCCAGATCGTGCAGCTGCAGCAGGCGCAAGGCGCGCAGAATCATGCTGCCCGCGGCGTGCAGCAGCAGATGCGTGAACAGCGCAGTAGTTGACGGGTAGCAGTTCAGGCCGGGGTGCGGCGCCGACGGGAATACCAGATCGGAAATATCCACGGCGTTCAGCGGCAATCGCTCGGCTATCCTGGTGTGCAGCTCGATCTTGAGCGGTCGGTCGGCGTGCTCACCGAAGCTGCTGGGGCTGTTTCGCACCACGGCGATGGCATGCTCTGTCGGCTCGAATACCCGGTGCTTCCAGCTGACCGACGTATCAAGATAGCCGAGCGACTGAAGCAGCGGCCCCATGCGCTCGCTGTCGCATTCCGCCACCAGCAGATCCACATCGGCCATGGGGCGATCGCCGCCGCTATAGACGCCGAGCCGGTGCAGCGCCGCCCCTTTGAGCGGTAGCACTGCAATACCCGCGCAGCGCGCCTGCTCGTCGATGCGCGCCAGCAACGCCGCGATGCGCTGCTGGCGCAGCGCTGTGTGCCGTCGTTGCTGCCCGATAAATTCCTCCCATGCGCCAGGACCATGCCAGCGCAGGATGCCGGCCAGCAGCGGCGCGACGCCATGCAGCGCGGCCGCAGCGCGCGCCATGCGCCACTCGAAATCGCTCCAGCGCGGCGGCTGGCTGCTCGGTTGCAGCAGCTCCGCGGCGAACAGCTCGGTCGCCTGGCACAGCGCAAGTTCGACGCGCGGCAATGGTGGAAGCGCTGTCAATTCACACAGTCAGCGCAGCACCGGCATCCGGCGCGGCATCGTCGTGGCGGCGATAGCGCTGCTCGCTGGCTATCAGGTCGTCCCAGCGCTGGCCAAGCGCCAGCCCGGTACCGCCTTCGCCATGGTCGTCACCCGCCGCGTTCAAGTTCCTGCCGGTCACCTGATCGTGCAGCAAATCACGCACCGCGCGATAAAAATCGGACGAGTACGTTCCATGAAACATCATTTCCAGATCGTTGCTCTCCTGCCAGTGAGTCTTGGACCCGAGCTGCGCTTTGACCCGTTCGTAGAACGGCGTGCCGGGTAGTGGATAGGAGACGCTGACACCGACGTCGTCGGGCCGCGCGCGCTCGATCAGATCGCGCGTCGCCAGAATATCCTCGAGCTGCTCCCCCAGGTAGCCAACCTGGATGAAAAAGCCGACTCGGACGTGCTCTGCCTTGAGGCGCGCCCGGGCGGTCAGGATCTCCTCGACCGTGATGCCCTTGTTCATCGCATTCAACACCTTCTGGCTGCCGCTTTCGGCGCCGATCCAGGCTTCGATGCAGCCGGCCGCGCGCAGTGCGCGCGCCATCGGCATGCTGATCAGATCGGCGCGGGTCTGAATGGTGAATGGAATCGCCGCATCCGCGGCGCGCGCCGCCTGCGTGATTTCCGATATCCAGTCGACGCGAAATCCGAAGATGTCGTCGGCAAACCAGATGTGGTCGGGAACGAAGCTGCCGCTCGAGTCCGCCGATTTCGCAGCGACCTGCGGCGCACTGGCGCTGCAGGTATTGTCGCCCCAGATCGGTTTTGAGCACGAGTCGGAGCGAAATGAGTAAATCTGCGCCAGGCGGCGATGTCGAGGCGAAAATGGCTGTGCGCCTGTTCGCCATACTGCCGAGAGCGCTGAGATCCATCAGGTCCCAGGCCGGGCGGGACACATGTTCTCGCGATTCGGGTCGAGATCTCGGCGCGACGCGCCACCTTCAGCGGCGGCCGCCAGCGACGTCATTCTGACTGTTGTTGACCAGCTGCGACAGCGGCAGCGCCAAAATCGGTGTCCAGGCGTTGCGTGAAGCGCCTGGAGTGCCGTCAAGCCATTGTCGAGCAGACCGTAATTGCGCCGGCGTTCAGACACGCTCGGTGATCTGGTACGCATCGACTGAGCGCCAGTAACGCGGCGCCTCGACGCCGTGGCGCCATTAAGATCATCTGCAAAGCTGCGCGCGCATACGCTCAGGGCATCTTGCTCAGGAAATTGAGATGATCTTCGAACAGCAGACCAGCTGCGGGCGCAAGTCGCGCAGTAGTCGTTTGTATTCCTGACGCCGTCGGCCAGCATGGCATCGAACATGTGCACTGTATGTCCGCTTCGACGCAGTTGATGCGACCGGAAAGGCCAGTTGCCAGCGGAGATCGGTCTGGCGCGTCGAGCCCGCTCACGCATCCAGCGAGGAGACGAATGTGCAACGATGATGGAGAGCATTATTTTTCTAATGCGATCGGCGCGTCGGTGTGGGATCCATGCCCGGCGGCTATAGGAACAGATGTAGTTCGATGAATCCGAAGGTCTGGTTCTGGAGGTTGTTCTGCGGGATACCCTTAGCGACGAAATCCTGCCCGCGCCTGGATGAACGGGATCGGCGTCAGCTCGTAGATCGCGCTCCAGCGGGTCTGCCCGTTGTTGGCGACGCTGCGTCCGGATCGAATATTCGTAGGTCAGCTCGAGGTTGTTGCCCTGGCAGATCAGCCAGTCGGCCCCGCCAGCGCCGGAATCATGGTGCGGGTGCCTCGGGATAACCGGCCTGCCTGACCAGTCCGCTCCGCTTAGCCAGGTCATTGGTCCGGTCCTCAGGCCGGCGTACAGGCCGTTCATTGATCGGTTGCCGCTCCGCGTGCGTGATGCGCTCGACACGCCGAGGCGCCATATGGACTGCACGCGCACCAGGTCTCCGGTCACTGGTAGCCGGAGCCGGTGCCGGCGTTGGCGGCGCCGTTGGTGATGTTGATCCGTCCTGACCAGTTCGGCCGTTCGATCCCGAACTCGACGCCGGTGTCGGCGTCGTCATGTCGATTCCGGTCACTGTGCGCACGAACGCGGTCTGATCCTGCAGCCGCCAGCCGAACGGCAGCTAGAAGTGCCCGGCCTCGACGTCCAGTCGGCGGTGTTGCCGTAACGCGCGTATGTTCCATGGCTGCGCGGCGCCCGGAGCGACCTCTCATCGACATACAGCCCGAGCCGGTTGGGATCACGCTGACATCGGCGTACAGGCGAAACTGTTCCAGCGCGAATTGCTGCTGCGTCGCGATCGCGGCACCGTGGTGCGCGACCAATCGGTTCGCAATCGCCCCGGACTCGGACGATGTCCTGCACCACCTGGCCCAGCCAGACCGGAACGCCGGCCGGTAAGCGGTGGAAGGCATCACGTTTCGGCGAATACGAGGCCGAAACTGTTACGCAGGCCGCCGCCGGTGGGATTGACATGGCAGGCAACGCACCTTAGCCTTGCTGCACGGCCAGATACGGCTGGCGAGCGCGGCGCGTGTCCGGCCACGAACGCCATGCACAGCAGCAGCGCCGCAGCGGTGTGACGCTGCGGCGTGCTGATTGACTGGCGGAGTTCATGGTGTTGCGGCCAGGTGAACCGGCTGACGATTTGGTCGCCGCGGGCGTTGGCAGGCGCATCAGTCATGGGTTTTCGTCACGCGCGCTGAGTGTGGCGCCGGGACGGCCACGAGCACCAGCTGTATTGGCCTGCGGACAGCGGTGGCGCGCGGCGTGAGCAGCAACGCGCCGGAATTGGCCCGGGTACCGACGGCTCGACCGGGATCGTGGTGGCCGACACCCGGGCGCCATCACCTCGATGCGTTCCAGGGCACCGCGGCCGCATCGGCTCGTTCGCATCAGCCGCGCGTGAATCCGACGACGATCCGCGCTGGTGGACCGCCAGCACATCGTCATTCGCCGGGCGCGACCGAGGGCACGCGGAGACTGCCGCCATCGCCATCGCGGTGGTCGAGCCGCCCGCGTGCGCGCCGTCCGTGATCCATTGAGCGATAAACGCGACGGTGGCTGCGGGAAGCGGGGTCTCCCCGAGCGGCATCTGGCCGCCGACCGCGGCATGGCCTTCGAGCTTCTGGATGATGTAGCTGTTGTCGGGATCGTCCGGCTTGACGCGCAGGATGCCCGGCACTTCGGTGCTCGGGAGGTTCGACCAGGATGTTATAGCTATGAGCCGCATCGAGCATCAGGCCTTGCGGCGCGGTGGCGCCATGTGGCACACCGAACAGATCGGCGTGAAACGTTGGCCTGGATGGAATCGAAGGTCGCGGACAGTGGCACCGTTGCGCCGGAGCCGGACCCCGACAGCGGCTGGCCGTTGCTGTCGAGGCCGGGACCGCTGCCCGAGCAGCCGCACAGGCACGCGCACAGCCAGGCGCAGAAATGGCCACACCTGCTAGCGGATATGGTGCTGCGCCGAACCGGTCGCGCACATCGGCGCGGGTCAGCAGTATCTGGACCTTCGCGCAACATAGCCGACTGGCACGATGGAATGTGGTCACAGCGGTAGGTGCCAGCCACCGCAACGCAAGTTCTAGGCTTATTGCCGCAGGTCAAAGGCCTCGAAGTACAGACGCTGGAAATTCCTCGGCGGCGTAGTTGGGGCGTCGACGCACGGCCCGCCGCAGTGCCTCGCGCGCGATGCGCAGCTGCAGCTCTTCAAAGTGCAGCAGCCTTCGGATTGTGGCAGCCAGGGCCCATGATTCACTCGATTCGGCACGGCGAGCGCGGCCTGCGGCGCACACTCAGCCACGCGTCCGAGACCGCCGTCCGAACTGGAGCCACCCTGGCCACGGCGGCCTCCAGCAGCGCCAGCGGGCCGGCCTCATGGCGCGACGAGATGATCATGATGCTCTGGCTGCTCCACCACGGGAACGCAGCTGGCGCTGGTCAGGAAGCTGGATCCTGACGCACCCGACAACCTGAGTGCCGGCCAGGGGCCGTGTATTTCACTGTGCAGCGTATCGTCGCCGACGACATCCATCTCGAATTTGATGTGCGCGGGCATGGAACACGGTCAGTGCCGGAGCAGCGTCCGACCACCTTCACTGCTCAGGTCGCGATCTGAATCAGCGCGCTCGGCGGCCGACATCGCGCCATACCTGCATCGTGCTCGTGGCCAGCTGGCGAGATCGACGCCGAGCGGCAGGCGCCGCGCTGGGCACGCCGAGCTGCGCCAGCGCCTGGATCAGTGCAGCACTGGCTGCGGCGACGGTGGTCGCGCCCGCAGCACCAGTGCTTCGCGCAGACGCCGCGCCAGTTCAGCCTGCTCGCTGCAACCGATCACGCAGGCCGAGACGAGCCGCTGCGGCCACGTGCACGATGTCGGAAACGCCGAGGTACTCCTTGCTGCTGACGTGATCTTGCCGCAGGCCTCGGACCAGATGGGCGCGGTCATGGCGAACTCGGAGAGGAAGCGATGGAGCGGCGGCGATCTGAGCATTCGCGCGCGGTGTCGCGCGGCGACGTGAGCCGATGTCGTGGAAATCGGCCAGCCAGACCCAGGCGCGGCTCCAGGCCTGCTTCAGCGTGAACATGTGCACATTGTTGTGCGCCGAAACAGCCCGCTTCATCAGCGCTCAGCAGGCGCCGGGACGGACCGGACTCGGCCCCGATCGATCGAACCCACTGGTACGATGAAGAGCGATGCGCCTCATCAGGGTGAAGTGCTGGTGCAGCAACGGGTCGAGGGGCCCCTGGCCCGCAAAACGTGCTGCGGGCGTTGTTCTGGAACCCTCAAAAGCTCTGACAGGCTGCGAGTGTTCGCAGCGATCCGCTCGCGGCTGCAACCTGCGCCGCGCAAGGCCCCACATACATATGCTCACTTCAGTCTCACGAGGATGCGGAGACCGCTGTCTTCAATATGGGAATGATTCACCTTGTCATCGCGGGCGACACTGGGCCTGTCCGAGCCTCGATCGTGCGCACTCAGGATGCGTTCGACAGCGTCGGCGCCTGACTACGACGGACCGCGTGAAGATCATGATCAGGACACGCGCGAGGAGATGTGGCGCTGCTGGACGTGCGTCCGCCCGGCGACAGGCTGATCGATATCGGCTGCGGCAGCGCGTTGCATGCTGTCTGCATGGCGAGGCCTTGGACACCAGGTCACGGCCACGATGGTCGCCTCGGACGGCGGAGTGGGATCGATTATCGTGCGGGTGAAGCGAAGCAGCTGCAGAAAACGTGCAGGCGACGGCCGTGGCGCACAGTGCGAAAGCCGTACCGCCGTGCCGCAGCTACGACGGCGCCGCTATTCCATCTTGGTCCGCTCAATCGCGGCGCCCCATCGTCATAACAGGTGTCGCGCGAGTGCGCGCGGCTGGTAAAACTCGTTGTGCACGGTGTTCAGCGCGATCGGCTGTGTGTCCGGCGGAGAGGGCGGCACCACCTGCGGCGGCGGCAGCGGGACGGTGAGCTGGTGTTCTGCGTGCGGCTCCGGTGCCCGTGAACATGAACAAACACACCATGGAATGCACGCACCACTCCCGCTGTAGGACAACGATCGCGCGCATTGAGCGCGAGTCGCGCCAGCTATTTCCGGCGCAGACTCCGCCTGTGGTGCCGCTGCCTGGATCCAGGCCGGCCGCGCCATGTTTACCCACGGTGGCACGATTGCTCATGGTGCTGGGAATCCCACGCGTGGCCGGTCTCTGGCCGTTGCTGTGAACATCCGGGATCATTCCTGATCGTCATGCGCAGGCGCGGACCGTATTGATGCTCGTTAAACACGCACCGATCGTTCGCTCTCGACCCGCTGGAACTGACGCGGATCGACGTGGTGGCCGATATCGCATCGATGGCACGGATCTACGGCGCCCAGGTTTCGGCCTGCGCGGCGCCGGCGGCGAGGATGCTCGATGTTCCAGCCGGCACCCCGGAAATCTCTCAGCGGCACGCAGGCGAGTCGCTGCACTATGCGGCAGAGTCTACATCGACATCGTGCCGCTGGCTCGCAGGATCACGATGGCGATGGCCAGCTTCGATGACACCCCTGCTGGATACGACCCGGGTGAATCCGGCGCGGACGAACTCGATCTACCGCGATCTCTATCAGCCGTAACTTCTCACGACAGCCCGGGAAACGATCCGCGCGGCTGCACATATTTCCTGCACGCTCACGCCGCCGCAGTGCTCTGCGCTCTGGATTGATGTCGAAGGCAGGCGCACGAAGCGATCGAGGGCGGGGCCGGCGTGATGCCGCATGTCTGGCTGTTGCATGTGGAGTCGAGACCTTGTCGTGCATCGCGCCCGAGCAGAAATACTACCGGCAGGTCCGAGAAGGCGCTGTGGCACTCGGTGGGCTTCACTGGAAGGTGGCCATCCATAGCGAACTGGTGCATATTCAGTTCAATGCACTAAAAAAAAAAAAAAAAAAAAAAAAAAAAAAAAAAAAAAAAAAAAAAAAAAAAAAAAAAAAAAAAAAAAAAAAAAAAAAAAAAAAAAAAAAAAAAAAAAAAAAAAAAAAAAAAAAAAAAAAAAAAAAAAAAAAAAAAAAAAAAAAAAAAAAAAAAAAAAAAAAAAAAAAAAAAAAAAAAAAAAAAAAAAAAAAAAAAAAAAAAAAAAAAAAAAAAAAAAAAAAAAAAAAAAAAAAAAAAAAAAAAAAAAAAAAAAAAAAAAAAAAAAAAAAAAAAAAAAAAAAAAAAAAAAAAAAAAAAAAAAAAAAAAAAAAAAAAAAAAAAAAAAAAAAAAAAAAAAAAAAAAAAAAAAAAAAAAAAAAAAAAAAAAAAAAAAAAAAAAAAAAAAAAAAAAAAAAAAAAAAAAAAAAAAAAAAAAAAAAAAAAAAAAAAAAAAAAAAAAAAAAAAAAAAAAAAAAAAAAAAAAAAAAAAAAAAAAAAAAAAAAAAAAAAAAAAAAAAAAAAAAAAAAAAAAAAAAAAAAAAAAAAAAAAAAAAAAAAAAAAAAAAAAAAAAAAAAAAAAAAAAAAAAAAAAAAAAAAAAAAAAAAAAAAAAAAAAAAAAAAAAAAAAAAAAAAAAAAAAAAAAAAAAAAAAAAAAAAAAAAAAAAAAAAAAAAAAAAAAAAAAAAAAAAAAAAAAAAAAAAAAAAAAAAAAAAAAAAAAAAAAAAAAAAAAAAAAAAAAAAAAAAAAAAAAAAAAAAAAAAAAAAAAAAAAAAAAAAAAAAAAAAAAAAAAAAAAAAAAAAAAAAAAAAAAAAAAAAAAAAAAAAAAAAAAAAAAAAAAAAAAAAAAAAAAAAAAAAAAAAAAAAAAAAAAAAAAAAAAAAAAAAAAAAAAAAAAAAAAAAAAAAAAAAAAAAAAAAAAAAAAAAAAAAAAAAAAAAAAAAAAAAAAAAAAAAAAAAAAAAAAAAAAAAAAAAAAAAAAAAAAAAAAAAAAAAAAAAAAAAAAAAAAAAAAAAAAAAAAAAAAAAAAAAAAAAAAAAAAAAAAAAAAAAAAAAAAAAAAAAAAAAAAAAAAAAAAAAAAAAAAAAAAAAAAAAAAAAAAAAAAAAAAAAAAAAAAAAAAAAAAAAAAAAAAAAAAAAAAAAAAAAAAAAAAAAAAAAAAAAAAAAAAAAAAAAAAAAAAAAAAAAAAAAAAAAAAAAAAAAAAAAAAAAAAAAAAAAAAAAAAAAAAAAAAAAAAAAAAAAAAAAAAAAAAAAAAAAAAAAAAAAAAAAAAAAAAAAAAAAAAAAAAAAAAAAAAAAAAAAAAAAAAAAAAAAAAAAAAAAAAAAAAAAAAAAAAAAAAAAAAAAAAAAAAAAAAAAAAAAAAAAAAAAAAAAAAAAAAAAAAAAAAAAAAAAAAAAAAAAAAAAAAAAAAAAAAAAAAAAAAAAAAAAAAAAAAAAAAAAAAAAAAAAAAAAAAAAAAAAAAAAAAAAAAAAAAAAAAAAAAAAAAAAAAAAAAAAAAAAAAAAAAAAAAAAAAAAAAAAAAAAAAAAAAAAAAAAAAAAAAAAAAAAAAAAAAAAAAAAAAAAAAAAAAAAAAAAAAAAAAAAAAAAAAAAAAAAAAAAAAAAAAAAAAAAAAAAAAAAAAAAAAAAAAAAAAAAAAAAAAAAAAAAAAAAAAAAAAAAAAAAAAAAAAAAAAAAAAAAAAAAAAAAAAAAAAAAAAAAAAAAAAAAAAAAAAAAAAAAAAAAAAAAAAAAAAAAAAAAAAAAAAAAAAAAAAAAAAAAAAAAAAAAAAAAAAAAAAAAAAAAAAAAAAAAAAAAAAAAAAAAAAAAAAAAAAAAAAAAAAAAAAAAAAAAAAAAAAAAAAAAAAAAAAAAAAAAAAAAAAAAAAAAAAAAAAAAAAAAAAAAAAAAAAAAAAAAAAAAAAAAAAAAAAAAAAAAAAAAAAAAAAAAAAAAAAAAAAAAAAAAAAAAAAAAAAAAAAAAAAAAAAAAAAAAAAAAAAAAAAAAAAAAAAAAAAAAAAAAAAAAAAAAAAAAAAAAAAAAAAAAAAAAAAAAAAAAAAAAAAAAAAAAAAAAAAAAAAAAAAAAAAAAAAAAAAAAAAAAAAAAAAAAAAAAAAAAAAAAAAAAAAAAAAAAAAAAAAAAAAAAAAAAAAAAAAAAAAAAAAAAAAAAAAAAAAAAAAAAAAAAAAAAAAAAAAAAAAAAAAAAAAAAAAAAAAAAAAAAAAAAAAAAAAAAAAAAAAAAAAAAAAAAAAAAAAAAAAAAAAAAAAAAAAAAAAAAAAAAAAAAAAAAAAAAAAAAAAAAAAAAAAAAAAAAAAAAAAAAAAAAAAAAAAAAAAAAAAAAAAAAAAAAAAAAAAAAAAAAAAAAAAAAAAAAAAAAAAAAAAAAAAAAAAAAAAAAAAAAAAAAAAAAAAAAAAAAAAAAAAAAAAAAAAAAAAAAAAAAAAAAAAAAAAAAAAAAAAAAAAAAAAAAAAAAAAAAAAAAAAAAAAAAAAAAAAAAAAAAAAAAAAAAAAAAAAAAAAAAAAAAAAAAAAAAAAAAAAAAAAAAAAAAAAAAAAAAAAAAAAAAAAAAAAAAAAAAAAAAAAAAAAAAAAAAAAAAAAAAAAAAAAAAAAAAAAAAAAAAAAAAAAAAAAAAAAAAAAAAAAAAAAAAAAAAAAAAAAAAAAAAAAAAAAAAAAAAAAAAAAAAAAAAAAAAAAAAAAAAAAAAAAAAAAAAAAAAAAAAAAAAAAAAAAAAAAAAAAAAAAAAAAAAAAAAAAAAAAAAAAAAAAAAAAAAAAAAAAAAAAAAAAAAAAAAAAAAAAAAAAAAAAAAAAAAAAAAAAAAAAAAAAAAAAAAAAAAAAAAAAAAAAAAAAAAAAAAAAAAAAAAAAAAAAAAAAAAAAAAAAAAAAAAAAAAAAAAAAAAAAAAAAAAAAAAAAAAAAAAAAAAAAAAAAAAAAAAAAAAAAAAAAAAAAAAAAAAAAAAAAAAAAAAAAAAAAAAAAAAAAAAAAAAAAAAAAAAAAAAAAAAAAAAAAAAAAAAAAAAAAAAAAAAAAAAAAAAAAAAAAAAAAAAAAAAAAAAAAAAAAAAAAAAAAAAAAAAAAAAAAAAAAAAAAAAAAAAAAAAAAAAAAAAAAAAAAAAAAAAAAAAAAAAAAAAAAAAAAAAAAAAAAAAAAAAAAAAAAAAAAAAAAAAAAAAAAAAAAAAAAAAAAAAAAAAAAAAAAAAAAAAAAAAAAAAAAAAAAAAAAAAAAAAAAAAAAAAAAAAAAAAAAAAAAAAAAAAAAAAAAAAAAAAAAAAAAAAAAAAAAAAAAAAAAAAAAAAAAAAAAAAAAAAAAAAAAAAAAAAAAAAAAAAAAAAAAAAAAAAAAAAAAAAAAAAAAAAAAAAAAAAAAAAAAAAAAAAAAAAAAAAAAAAAAAAAAAAAAAAAAAAAAAAAAAAAAAAAAAAAAAAAAAAAAAAAAAAAAAAAAAAAAAAAAAAAAAAAAAAAAAAAAAAAAAAAAAAAAATGCGCGAGATAATCACCGGAGAAAAAAAAAAAAAAAAAAAAAAAAAAAAAAAAAAAAAAAAAAAAAAAAAAAAAAAAAAAAAAAAAAAAAAAAAAAAAAAAAAAAAAAAAAAAAAAAAAAAAAAAAAAAAAAAAAAAAAAAAAAAAAAAAAAAAAAAAAAAAAAAAAAAAAAAAAAAAAAAAAAAAAAAAAAAAAAAAAAAAAAAAAAAAAAAAAAAAAAAAAAAAAAAAAAAAAAAAAAAAAAAAAAAAAAAAAAAAAAAAAAAAAAAAAAAAAAAAAAAAAAAAAAAAAAAAAAAAAAAAAAAAAAAAAAAAAAAAAAAAAAAAAAAAAAAAAAAAAAAAAAAAAAAAAAAAAAAAAAAAAAAAAAAAAAAAAAAAAAAAAAAAAAAAAAAAAAAAAAAAAAAAAAAAAAAAAAAAAAAAAAAAAAAAAAAAAAAAAAAAAAAAAAAAAAAAAAAAAAAAAAAAAAAAAAAAAAAAAAAAAAAAAAAAAAAAAAAAAAAAAAAAAAAAAAAAAAAAAAAAAAAAAAAAAAAAAAAAAAAAAAAAAAAAAAAAAAAAAAAAAAAAAAAAAAAAAAAAAAAAAAAAAAAAAAAAAAAAAAAAAAAAAAAAAAAAAAAAAAAAAAAAAAAAAAAAAAAAAAAAAAAAAAAAAAAAAAAAAAAAAAAAAAAAAAAAAAAAAAAAAAAAAAAAAAAAAAAAAAAAAAAAAAAAAAAAAAAAAAAAAAAAAAAAAAAAAAAAAAAAAAAAAAAAAAAAAAAAAAAAAAAAAAAAAAAAAAAAAAAAAAAAAAAAAAAAAAAAAAAAAAAAAAAAAAAAAAAAAAAAAAAAAAAAAAAAAAAAAAAAAAAAAAAAAAAAAAAAAAAAAAAAAAAAAAAAAAAAAAAAAAAAAAAAAAAAAAAAAAAAAAAAAAAAAAAAAAAAAAAAAAAAAAAAAAAAAAAAAAAAAAAAAAAAAAAAAAAAAAAAAAAAAAAAAAAAAAAAAAAAAAAAAAAAAAAAAAAAAAAAAAAAAAAAAAAAAAAAAAAAAAAAAAAAAAAAAAAAAAAAAAAAAAAAAAAAAAAAAAAAAAAAAAAAAAAAAAAAAAAAAAAAAAAAAAAAAAAAAAAAAAAAAAAAAAAAAAAAAAAAAAAAAAAAAAAAAAAAAAAAAAAAAAAAAAAAAAAAAAAAAAAAAAAAAAAAAAAAAAAAAAAAAAAAAAAAAAAAAAAAAAAAAAAAAAAAAAAAAAAAAAAAAAAAAAAAAAAAAAAAAAAAAAAAAAAAAAAAAAAAAAAAAAAAAAAAAAAAAAAAAAAAAAAAAAAAAAAAAAAAAAAAAAAAAAAAAAAAAAAAAAAAAAAAAAAAAAAAAAAAAAAAAAAAAAAAAAAAAAAAAAAAAAAAAAAAAAAAAAAAAAAAAAAAAAAAAAAAAAAAAAAAAAAAAAAAAAAAAAAAAAAAAAAAAAAAAAAAAAAAAAAAAAAAAAAAAAAAAAAAAAAAAAAAAAAAAAAAAAAAAAAAAAAAAAAAATTTTTTTTTTTTTTTTTTTTTTTTTTTTTTTTTTTTTTTTTTTTTTTTTTTTTTTTTTTTTTTTTTTTTTTTTTTTTTTTTTTTTTTTTTTTTTTTTTTTTTTTTTTTTTTTTTTTTTTTTTTTTTTTTTTTTTTTTTTTTTTTTTTTTTTTTTTTGGCGCCAGCATGAAGGACAGTTCCGGCACCACGCCATGGCTGCGGCAGGCCTCCACCGCCGCCAGCGTCTGGTCGGTGCTCGTGCCCTTGCGGATATCGTGCAGCAGCCAGTCGCTCGGCGACTCGGCACCGATATAGGCCATTCGCAGGCCGCTCTTCTTCACCAGTGCCCAGGATTTCTCCGACAGATTCACCAGCGCATCCGAGCGGGCGAAGCACCACCACGACAGCTGGAACTTCGCCATCACCTCCAGCAGCGGCACCATGTCGACTTCACGATCGAAGAAGTTGTGGTCGTAGAACTGGATTGCGTCGACGCCCAGCCGGTGTTTCAGGAACCCCAGGTCCTGCTAGAGCCGTGCCGCCGGCGGCGATGCCGTCTTGCCGCCATACATCGCCGCGACGCCGCAGAACGTGCAGCGAAACCGGCAGCCCAGGGCTGCCTGGTAGCCGGCGGTACGCCGGCCCAGGTAGGTCGGGGGCAGGTATTGCTGCGGGTCCGGAAGGCTCTCATACGGCAGCATCCGGTTCAGGCTGGCGCTCGAGAATCTGCGCTCCTGGTTGTGCACCACCTGGCCGTCGCAACGCCAGCTGAGTCCGGCAATGGCGCTCAGCGGCCCGGTGCGCTGCTCCGGCAGCGCATCCAGCAACTCCGCGAGCGTGTCCTCGCCCTGCGCCCGCACGGCGTAGTCGACGTACGCTGAATTCAGCGTCTCCTCCGGGCACACGGTCGGAAACGCGCCGCCCCATACGATCGGCACCCCTGGGCGGCGCGCGCGGATCGCGCGGGATACCTCGATCGCGGCGCTCAGCTGCGGTCCGCCCATGACGGTCACGCCGATGCAGTCCGCCTGCCCCTGGTCCACCGCGCGTACCGCCGTGGCGACGTAGTCGCGATAGATGTTGCCGTCCAGAATGCTCGCGCTGTGTCGGCCCTCGAGCGCCGCCGACAGGCTCATGACCGCGAGCGGGAAGCGGGCGTGGCGCCGCGCGGTGATGGTCGGATTGATGAGCAGGATACGGCGCGACGGGCTCATGACAGCCTCTGGGCTGGCAGTACCCAGCGTGTAAGCAGCATCTCGATCGGCCATCGGTAGTTGTCGGTGTTGCAGCGGAAGCGCGCCAGTTGCTGCAGCAGTTTCTTGTCGCGCGACACCCGTTTCCAGGCCAGCTCGTGAAAGAACTTGAAGCGCTCGATCAGCTTGAACTTCTCCGGCGTCACCCATGGGCCAGGCATGCCCGCCACGTAATCGAATTCCGCCCAGGCCTCGAGCGTTTCGGGCAGGCGAAAGCCGCGGGCGACGGCCTCAATCACCAGCTCGCTTCCCGGATAGGGCTTGAAGTAGTAGATCGGCGTCAGGAAATCCGGGCTGAGCGAGCGCAACTTCTTCGCGCAGTCGAGCGTTGCCTGGATGCTGGCATCGCTCTCATCCGGGAACCCGACGATAAAGGGGAAATGACCGGCGATGTCGTGCTGGAGCATCTTCTCCGCGGTCTGGAACACCTGCTCGATCTTGATGTCCTTGCGGATGCGCTTGAGCATCTCGTCCGACCCGGATTCCACGCCGACCAGCAGCCGGCGCAGGCCGGACTGCTTGCATCGCGCCCAGACCTCGTCGGTCATACGAACGCCCTGGTCGGCACGCATGGTTGCCGCCCAGGTGATTTTCATGCCGGACTCGACGATCCGGTCGGCGAGCGACTGCACGCGCTCACGCTTGGTGAAAAAAGTCTCGTCCTGGAAATTGACGTCGTTGAAATGGTACTGATCCCAGAGCTCCTTCAACCTGATCGCCATCCGCGTTGGCTCCAGCCCCACCCACTTGCGGCCATAGACGAATGGGTCGGAGCAGAACGCGCAACGGAAGTTGCAGCCCTGCGAGGAGATGTAGTCGAGCTGGCGCTTGCCCTTGAGCTCGAAGTAGTGCTCGACCGCTATCAGGCGGTAATCGTGGGCACGAAATTTGTCGACCGATGCCAGCGCTCGCGCCGGATTCTCGTGAATGCTGCCATCGGCCAGCCGCACGGTGCAGCCGGCGCAACCTTCGAGTGAGCGGCCATGGGCAACGCGGTCGACGATTTCCGCGAACGTCTCCTCGCCCTGGCCGCGCACCGTGACGTCGACCGAGGGCTCGAGCAGGCATTCGCGAGCGAACATCGACGGATGCCACCCGCCCCAGATGACCGGAAGAGCGGGCCGCGCCCGTTTCGCCGCGCGCGATATCCGCAGCGCATCGGAAATAGGCGCTCCTGTCAGGACGGTGACTCCCAGGCACACCGCGCCCTCGATTTCGGAACGTATGGTGTTTTCTGCGTCCGGATCCAATTGTCCGTCGATCGTTATGATCTCATAGACATCCGGGTCGAGTTCGGAGCCGATCGCGAGCAATGCCAGCGGCATGGTGAAGAATACCGCCTGCGGGTTGTAGAGCACGACCTTGAGCCGCCGCGCCTTTTGCGGTGCGCTGCTCGGTTCACCGGTTGCCAGGACCGAGTCGTCCCTCATGTCGCCCTCTGCGCAGCCGCCAGCCTGAGCTCGAACACTGCCAGTTGTTCATTGACGAAGCGGCGCTCGGCCGACACCGCGATGGCAAAACCGTGGCGGCGAAATGCGTCGAGAAACAGCTGCGCATCGCCGAAGGTCGACAGCAGCACCAGCGCGCATGCGCGCGGTTTAAGGTGCGCGCCCAGCCCGGCCGCAAATCGCTCCGCCACATCATCCGAGCGCCAGGCGCGGTCGCGATCATCTTGCGGCGCACCCTGTATGAACGGCGGATTGAACACGATGAGATCGAAGCGCTCCTGCGGCACAGCCGCGAACAGGTCGCCGTGGCGAACCTCGATCCGGTGTTCCAGATGATTCAGCATCGCGTTGATGCCGGCGCAGCGTACCGCGGCGGGATTGATGTCCACCGCCACGACGCGGCGCGCATGCCTGGCGGCAAATATTGCGCACACGCCCGATCCCGTGCCCATGTCCAGCACTTCGGCATCGGCGCCGACCATGCGCGAATCCAGCTGGGCTGCGAGGAATTCGCCGGTGCGGGGCACTTTCGGATTGAACACGCTCGGAATCACCATGAATGGGGCGCCGTGTACCCACTCCAGGCGAAAGTCATCGTATCGATCCTTCCTGGTCAGCCGGTAGGCCGCGGCCATCACCTTTCCCAGCAGGCGCGCGATGTAGGCCGGTCGCGCAGCTCGCAGCGAATCCGGCGCGGACAGATCCGGACGTGCCTGGGCGAGATCAAACATGGGCTGGCCGACGCAGCAGGAAGTCGGGCGTCGCGCGACTGCCGGCGTCACGCCACAATGAGCACACACAGGTCGCGCATTCAGAGCGCGCCCCGGTGCGGATGTCGTGCCGCAACGCCAGCATCGGGTCGCTGTTCAGAGCTGCTTCCAGCCCGTCCTGCAGGCCCGCCCCGGCTGGTCCCGGAATGAAGAAGCAGGGATTGACCTGGCCCCTGGCGTCGATGACGGCCGAGAATTCGGGCGCGTTACAGCGCACCGGCGGAAACGCACCCGCACCGCACACCGCGGAAAAGTATTGATGAATGCGTTGCAGCCGCAGCGGACTCTCGGCGATGAAGCCGGAGCGAAACTCCTCGACATAGTCGCTCTGCACGCGCGCCAGGATCTGCTGCAGCTGCGGCAGATCATGCGGCTTGAGAGCCACATCCGGCAGCACGCCATCCACCCGTCCAAACGCGTGCGGATTGGCGACGTCCACCGCGACGAATGACACCTGGTGGGCGCCCAGGCTCCGCGCCAGCTCGATGAAGGCCGGAAATTGCCGGTAGTTCGCCGCCTGGATCGTGACTCGCACACTGACCGGCACGCCGCTACCCGCTGCCGCCCGAATCCCGGCACATACCGGATCGAACGCATCCAGACCGCGGATGGCAGCGTAGGTCGCGGCGTCGGTGCCATCGAGCGACACCGTGATGGCCTCGAACAGCTGCGATACGCGCACCGCATGCTTGGCGAGGGAAAGACCGGAGGTCAGCAGCCACAGCTGCAGACCACGTGCCTTGAGCAGTTGCGCGATCTGCGCCCACTGCGGATTCAGCAGCGGCTCCCCGCCCGATATCAGCGCCACCCGGGTTTGCAGTTGACGCAGGCTCGGCAACAGGCGCCATACCACGTCGAGGCTGATGTCGGTCCGGCCGTGGCGCCAGTAATCGCAGGTGACACAGCGTGAATTGCAGCGCTCCGTCAGGTACAGCGTGACCAGTGGCAGCTGTTGCAGTGACCGACCATCCGGGGCGCGGGTCATGATGGCGCTGGGTCCCTGTGAACATTCATTTTTGGGAACGGGTCTTGATTCGGACAACACACTCGGTATGAGTGCCTGGGAAAGGAGCTGCGGTTGTCTTAAGCCGCACACGGCGCGCACTGAAGGCCAGACGACCGGGCCGGATGCGCCGCATCCAGAGCCTCGTACCTTGCATAGCAAGGTACCGTGCATTAACCTGTAGCCAGGTGAAGAGCACGTGACTGAACCCCTGCAGGTACAGCTCAAGAAGGGCGTATTGGAACTGTGCGTGTTGGCGCTGCTATCGCAACAGGACTCCTATGCCTACGAACTCGCCGGCGTGCTGGCGCGCGATGTCGGCATGGGCGAAGGCACCATCTATCCACTGATGCGCCGCCTGCAGCTCGATGGCCTGGTGAAGACCTACCAGGTGGAGTCCGCGAGCGGACCGTCGCGCAAGTATTACAAACTGACGCCGGCGGGCCGCAGCGCGTTCGCGACGCAGAAAGCCGAGTGGCTGGATTTCGTCACGTCCATCAATCGCGCACTGGGAGCGTCACGATGACTCGAGCCGAATTCATTGCGCAGCTGCGGCAGGCGCTGTCGGGCATGGCTCCGAAAGAGCTGGACGACATCGTCGCCGACTACAACGCGCACTTTGATGAAGGGCTGGCCGCCGGCCGCTCGGAAGCGGAGGTCGCCGGCGCGCTGGGCGATCCGTTGCGGCTGGCGCGCGAACTGCGCGCCGAGGCGGGACTGCGCCGCTGGGAACGACAGCGAACGCCAGGGGCACTGGTGGGTGCCATGGTGAGCCTGGGCGGGATGCTCGCGGTGGATATTTTCATCCTGCTGCCGTTTTTACTGGTGCTCGCGCTCTGTGCCTTGATCGCGGCGGTGGTGGTGTTTGCCGTCAGTGTCGCCGCCGTGTGGCTGCTGATGTCGGGGCTGCTGCACTGGGATAGTTTTGCCAGCATCGTATCCGCCTCGTCGCGCACGCTGGCCGGCATCGGGTTGCTCGGCGGCAGCGTCGGTTGCGCGGCGCTGCTGTGGTTGCTGCTCGAAGGCCTGGTGAGGCTGCTGGGCCGATATGCGCGATTGCATTACCAGGTGTTGAAACCCGCCGACCGCGGCGGCTGAGCAGGAGACATCATCATGACGCGTCCCATCGTAGTTATTGCCATCGTCGGTATCGCTACCGCGCTGGTGTGCCTGCCGTTGGCGGCAAGGCTGTACCGCCACGGCAACCATTTCGATTCATGGAGCTGGAGCGCTCATCAAGGCTGGTTCGGTGATGACGACGACGACGACAGTGACGCCCGCGACCAGGGCGGCGATCCCGGCCGGATCGAATCGCGTGACTTCGTCTGGGGCGCCGGGGACCGGCTCGAGCTCGACGTGCCGGCCCATCTTCACTTCCATCCCGCGGCCGAATGGCACCTGTCGATCCGCGGGCCGCAGCGCATGCTGGATCGCCTGCACGTCAATAACGGCCGCGTAGCGGCCACTCGATCCTATCATCGCAACCCCGGACCCCTGGAGATCGAGCTGTCAGGTCCGTCACTGCATGACATCACGGTGAACGGCGCCGGCAAGCTGGTCCTGGATGATCTGCGGCAGGACGCACTCACGGTGGCCATCCACGGCAGCGGTTCGGTACGGGCCAACGGCAGCAGCGACACTCTGAACGTGCAGATCATGGGTTCGGGCGATGCCGAAATGGCGCAGCTGGCGGTGCATTCAAGCAAAATATTCATCGCCGGCAGCGGCGCTGCCGATATCGCACCAAGCGAGGCGGCGGACGTGTTCATCGCAGGCTCAGGCGATGTGCGCCTGCACACGCATCCGAAGCGTCTGAGCTCGAGGGTCGCCGGTTCCGGCCAGATCACCGAAGTGTCAGGCGGGCAGAAGATCTGACCCGGACAGCACCCCGCAACAATCAACTCGAGCGAGTGCGCTGATTCGAAGCCGCCGAGGCGGCTGCGGCTGCGGCGTTTGCGCTCGCCGCTGCCACAGTGCTTGCCGCTGCCGCGGAGACGCTGCGGCCACCCAATGTTAGCGCTAAAACCTTTGCTCCCTGCCCCGGCACCTACTCAAAACAATTCACGCCTACGGGGCGATAAGGGGATCAGCATGAACAGGAATCGAGCGATTGCGATCGGTGCGAGCGTATTGATCGGCGCCTTGATCTTGGCCGGTTGCGGCGGCGGCGGCAGCGGCCCGGTCGGCGTGATGGGCGCGCCAGCCCCGGCGCTGGTTACCCTTACGGCCACTCCGACCACAATCACGCTCGGACAAAGCGTGACCCTGGCCTGGACGTCCAGCGCGGGCACCAGCTGCAATGCCGGCGGTGCCTGGAGTGGTGCCGAACCCGCAAGCGGGACCATGAGTGTCGCACCGGCCGCGGCCGGAACCGCCTCATTCACTATCGGTTGCGCCGGCGGCGCCTACGGCATGGCGAACCAGACGGTCACCGTGACCGTCAATCCCGCCAGTGCCTACTCATTGACGGCACTGGTAGCCAATACGGCGGGCATGGCCGCCAACACCGACCCCAATCTGGTCAATGCCTGGGGACTGTCGATTGCGCCGCCCCCGGCCACCAACCCCGCGTGGATCTCCAACAGCGGTACCCAGACCTCGACCCTGTATAACGGCAACGGCACGCCGATACCGCTGGTCGTCAGCTTTCCCGCCGGCTTCGATCCTACCGGGATAATTTTCAATCCCAGTGCCACCGATTTTGCCGTGACAGAAGGCGCCAATACCGGCGTCGCGTTATTCATCTTTGACGGCGAGGGCGGAATGATCTCCGGCTGGTCACCCGGCGTGGATCTGATGCACGGCGTCACGGTGTACACCGATGCCGGCGGTGCCGCCTATACCGGCCTTGCGGTGGCTGCGAATGCCGGAGCCTGGTACCTGTATGCCGCCGACTTCCATAACGCCAAGATCGACGTGTTCAACGGCAGTTTCGCCAAGCAGGCGACATCCGCCAGCGCTTTCACCTTCGTCGATCCCAGCTATTCCGGCCGGCTATGCGCCCTACGGTATCCAGGCGATCAACAATGGCCCGAACGGTGCGACCCAGATCTACGTCACCTATGGCTGGCAGGCGGCTCCGGCGGGCGCGGGCCACGGCTACGTGGATATCTACGACACCAACGGCCAGCTGATCAAGCAACTGGTCGCGGGCGGCTGGCTCAACGCGCCCTGGGGCCTGGCGCTGGCGCCGGCCAATTTCGGCACGCTGAGCAATACGCTGCTGGTCGGCAACCTCGGCGATGGCACGATCCACGGCTTTGACCCGGCCAGCGGTGCCTACATGGGCGCCATCACCGACTCGGCCGGCGCCGCCATCGTGGTTCCGGGTCTGTGGGGCATTGCGTTCGGCAATGACGCCGCCAACCAGCCGGATAACACGCTGTTCGTCGCCGCTGGCCCGAACAACTACGCCAGCGGCAGTTACGGGCGCATCGATCTGGGCGCAACCGCGCCAACCCTGGGCGCGGCTCCGGTGGTCACTCTCACGGTGCCGGCCAGCCCGCTGGTGGGAACCGTGGCCTTGAGCGCCGCGGTGACCGACACCATCGCAGTCGCCAAGGTGGAGTTCTGGGTCGACACCACGCTGGTCGGGACGGCGACCACCTCACCGTACACGGTGAACTGGGATACCACGGCGTGGCCAAACGGCCCGGTCAAGATCGAGGCCAAAGCCTGGGACATGAACGGCAACGTTGGCTCGTCGGCCGCCAGCGCGGCGACCATCACCAACTGACGCCATTGCGGCGCCCCGGGGGTCACGATCGTGGTCGTGCGCTCGCCGGGCCAGCCCGCGGCGCGCTGTCGGTCAGTGCGCCGCGGGCTAGCGCATGGTCACCATTTCCTCGGCGCTGGTCGGATGTATCGCGATCGTGTCGTCGAAATCGCGCTTGGTCGCCCCCATGCGCAGCGCCACGGCGAACCCCTGCAGCATCTCGTCGGCGCCTTCGCCAATGACATGGATGCCGACGATTTTCTGTGTCGGCCCCACGGTGATCATTTTCATGTGCTCGCGCGGCTTGCGCGGCGTGAGTACGTGGTACATGGGCATGAACGTTGAGGTGAATACCTTGACCGCATCGCCGTAGCGCTGCCTGGCGTCGGTTTCGCTCAAACCCACGGTGCCAATCGGCGGATGACTGAACACCACCGAGGGAATATTTTCATAATCAACCTTGCGCTCCTTTTGTCCGCCGAACAGGCGATCCGCAAGCCGCCGGCCGGCCGCAATGGCCACCGGTGTCAGCCCGGCGCGCGCGGTGATGTCGCCCAGCGCGTACAGATGTTCCAGGTTGGTCTGCTGCCATTCATCGGTGATGACGTGGCCGAGCCAGTCGAGCTTCACACCCGCGAGCTCCAGGCCCATGTCGGTGGTGATGGGCTTGCGGCCTATGGCCCAGATCAGCGCGTCGTACTGTCCGAGCACGCGGCCGTCCCCGACCGTGAGTTCGAGCAAGCCGGCGTCGTTGCGGGCGAGTGATTTCGGAACCGCGTTGGTGGCGAATTCGACACCCTCATCGCGCATGATCTCCATCAGTGAGTCGCCGAGCATCGAATCGAAGTGCCGCAGCACGCACTCGTGGCGCAGCACCACGGTGGTGCGCGAGCCGAGCGCCGACAGGATGCCGCTCAGTTCGGCGGCGATGTAGCCGGCGCCGACCACCGCCACGCTGTCCGGGCGCTGCTCGAGTTCGAAAAAGCCGTCCGAGCTGATGCCCAGTTCCGCCCCCGGCAGCGTTGGAATGATCGGCCGGCCGCCGGTCGCAAGCACGATGCTGCCGGCCGAGAGCACGCGCTCACCGACCTGGATGGATTGCGCCGACTTAAGCTTTGCATGGCCGCGCAGCAGCTCGACCTGGCGCTTGTCGAGGTTGCGCTGGTAGATGGCGTTGATGCGCTCGATGAACTCGTCGCGCAGCTGCTTGAGCAGCGGCCAGTCGTGGCGCCAGAGCGATATATCGAAGCCGTAGCCGGCCGCGTCGCGCAGCGCGTGGGCCAGTTCGCCCGCGTTCCACATGACCTTCTTCGGCACGCAACCAACGTTGACGCAGGTGCCGCCGAGGCGCCCCATTTCCACCACCAGCGTGCGCGCCCCGAGTTCCGCGGCGCGCTGGGAGCAAGCCAGTCCACCGCTGCCGCCGCCGATCACGATCAGGTCATAGTCGAAAGCCATGGCTTGAAAACCCCGGATCTTTGCTCAATCTTGGATAATCACCATGTTACACCGGCCGCTCATGGCTAAAATGCCGGCCTGCTATGCCAAAGGTCGCCACCGATGTCCGTCGTAACCGCCGATAACCCGTTACTCGAAGACTTGCCGCTGCCGCGTTTCGACGCCATCCGGCCCGAGCACGTGGAGCCCGCGATCTCGCGCCTGATCGCCGAGCAGCGCGCGCGCGTGGCGCAGATCGAGCTGACGCCGGATCCGACTTTCAAGACCGTGGTCGAGCCGCTGGAGGAACTGCGGCATCGCCTCAGCCGGGTCTGGTCGCCGATCGGCCACCTGAATGCGGTCATGAACTCGGAGCAGCTGCGCGCCGCCTATAACGCCTGCCTGCCGATGCTGTCCGAATACCAGACCGATCTGGCGCAGAGTGAGCGGCTGTACCGCGCTTATGCGCAGATCGCCGAACGCGAGGGTCCGACGCTCGACGCGGTACAGCGCGAAGTGATCGAGCACGCACTGCGGGACTTTCGCCTCGCCGGGGTCGCCCTGGATGCCGCCCGCAAGGCGCGCTTCAAGGCCGTCATGATGGAGTTGTCGCGGCTGTCGGCGAAGTTCGAGGAGAACGTGCTCGATGCCACCAACGCCTGGTCGCACCACGTGGTCGACCGCGCCCAGCTCGCCGGCATCAACGATGCCATCGTCGAGCAGGCGCGCAAGCGGGCCCAGGACAAAGGCATCGAGGGCTGGCTGTTCGGCCTGGATCAGCCCAGCTACGTCGCCGTGGTGACCGACGGTGAATCCGAATCGCTGCGGCGCGTGTTCTACGAGGCCTGGTCGACCCGCGCCTCCGATCAGGGGCCCGGCGCCTGCAATTTCGACAACACCGCGGTGATGAACGACATCCTGCGGCTGCGGCACGAGGCCGCGCAGCTGGTGGATTTCAGCAGTTATGCGGACTATGCGCTCGCCAACCGCATGGCGCGCACGGTACCCGAGGTGATCGGCTTCCTGCGCGAGCTGGTACGCACTGCCAAGCCGGCGGGGGCGGCGGAATTCGCCGAACTCGAGCAATTCGCGGGCCGCAAGCTCAACGCCTGGGATGTGACCTTCTATTCCGAGCGCATGCAGCAGAGCCGCTACTCGGTCACGCAGGAGGAGCTGCGCGACTACCTGCCGTTGCCGCGGGTACTCGAGGGCCTGTTCGAGGTGGCGGAGAAACTGTTCGATGTGCGCATCCGCGAACGCACCGGGGTGCCGGTGTGGCACCCGGATGTGCGCTACTTCGAGGTGCAGACGCCCACCGATACGCCGGTCGCCGCGTTCTACCTCGATGCCTATGCACGGCCCCACAAGCGCAGCGGCGCCTGGATGGACGACTGTGTCGGTCGCAAGGCGCTCAGCGGGCGCACCATCCTGCCGGTGGCCTACCTGGTGTGCAATTCGATGCCGCCGTCGGACCAGCGGCCGGCGCAGCTCACCCACGACGATGTGGTGACGCTGTTCCATGAATTCGGGCATGGCCTGCACCACATGCTTACGCGTGTGAACTATCCGAGCCTGGCCGGCATCAACGGCGTGTCCTGGGACGCGGTGGAATTGCCCAGCCAGTTCATGGAGAACTACGCCTGGCAGAGCGAGGTGCTCAATCGCATCTCCGCGCACGTGGACGACGGCCGACCGATCCCGGCGGAAAAGCAGCAGCAGCTGATCGCCACCCGCAGCTTCCAGGCCGGGCTGCAGACGCTGCGGCAGGTGGAGTTCGCGTTGTTTGACATGCGTCTGCACGCCGAATACGACCCGGCGCGCGGCGGGCGCGCGTACGAGATCCTGAATGAGGTACGGCACGAAGTGGCGGTGGTGCCGGTGCCGGAGTGGAATCGCTACCCGCACGGCTTCGGTCATATCTTTTCCGGTGGCTACGCCGCCGGCTACTACAGCTACAAATGGGCCGAGGTGCTGGCGGCGGACGCATTTGCGGCCTTCGTCGAGCGCGGGGCATTTGATCGCGCCACCGCGCGGCGCTTTCTCGACAGCATCCTGTCGCGCGGCGGCAGCCGCGATGCGCTCGAGGCGTTCGTCGAGTTTCGCGGCCGCAAGCCGCAGGTCGCGGCGCTGCTGAAGCAATACGGTATCGCCGCCTGAAGTGCGCCGACGATCCACTACCCGCTGACGATCCACCGCCGTTGCCGTCATGAACGCCATCGCCGCGGCCGAGCGCACTCCCGACTACGACCACAGCTTCCTGGGTCATCCGCGCGGCCTGGCCTACCTGGCTTTCACCGAGGCCTGGGAGCGTTTCTCGTACTACGGCATGCAGACGCTGCTGGTGCTGTACATGGCGCACCAGCTGCTGCTGCCGGGCCATGTCGAGCACATCGCCGGTTTCACCGCTTTTCGCGCCGCGGTCGAACACGCCTACGGCGGCCCGCTGTCGGTGGTGGCGCTGGCCTCGGCCATTTTCGGGCTCTACACCGGGCTGGTGTACCTGACGCCGATCGCCGGCGGAATCATTGCCGACCGCTGGCTCGGGCGCACCCGCACCATCATCATCGGCGCGCTGCTGATGGCGGCGGGCCATTTCCTGATGGCGTTCGACGTGTCGTTCCTGCTCGCGCTGGCGTGCCTGATCGCCGGCGTCGGTTGCTTCAAGGGCAATCTGGCCAGTCAGGTGGGCGCGCTGTATGCCACCGGCGACCTGCGGCGCGCCGACGCATTCCAGATCTACTTCCTGTTCATCAACGCCGGCGTGATCGCCGCTCCGCTGATCGCGGGCACGCTGGGCGAGGTGTATGGCTGGCACTACGGCTTTGCCGCGGCTGGCGTGGGGATGGTGATCGCGCTGGTGATCTATCGCCTGGGCCGCAAATGGCTGCCTGCCGACGGTGTGTCGGAACGCGCTGCGGCCAAGGCCGCGCGCAAGCCGCGGCTCACGCGCGAGGAGCGCACCGCGGTGATCCTGCTGCTGGCGCTGCTGCCGGTGCTGGCGCTAGGTGCGGTCGGCAATCAGGAGATCTTCAACGCCTATCTGCTGTGGGCACCCGAGCACATCGACCTGGTGTTCTTTGGTCGCAAGATGCCCACCAGCTGGCTGATCACGGTGGACGCGGTGCTGTCGGTAAGCATGCTGGTCGCGGTGCTGGGATTCTGGCGCTTGTGGGCGCGGCGTTTCACCGAGCCCGACGAGATCGCGAAGATGGTGATCGGTGAATTCATATCGGTGGCCGGATTGCTGATGCTCGCGGCAGCCGCCTACCTGTCGGCCGGCGGGCACAAGGCCGGGGTCGGCTGGGCGCTGGCGTTTCACGTGATCAACAGCATTGGCTTCGCCAATGTGTTTCCCGTGGGGCTGGCGCTGTATGCACGCGCATCGCCCAAGGCGCTCGCGGCAACCATGCTCGGTTTTTATTACGTGCATCTGTTCCTGGCGAACAACCTGGTCGGCTGGCTCGGTGGGCTGCTCGAGCGCATGCCCGGTGCGCAGTTCTGGCTGCTGCACGCCGGGCTGATCGGCGGCGCGGGCGCCGTGCTGCTGCTGGCCAGGCACCTGTTCGGCCATGTGCTGGCACCCGCGGATGAGCCCCGCGGATGAGCCCGGCGGCTAGCGCGGCGGCGGCGAAGTCGGCGCGATCGGATTCGGCGGGGACGGATTCGGCGCGCCGGGGTGCTGCGGCGCATCGGCCGACGGGGGCGCTGCAGATGGCTCGTCGAAATCATGCCCGTAGAAGTGACCATCACCCATCCAGGGACGTTGCATCATGCCGTGCCCCTCAGGCGCGTGCATCATCGGGCAATAGCGACCGGCGTGAGCCGCCGCGAATATCGCCGCCAGCAGCACCAATCCCGCGAGCGTGAAGGCCCAGAAGCCGAGGTACTTGCCGAACGAGCGGAAGCTGCCGTCGGAACGCTGCGCTACATAGAGTACGCAATAGCCGGCGACGGTCAGGGCCGTGGCCGGAATCAGCGCCAGCATGAAGATCATTTGACTCTCCGAGCGGACCCGCCGCTGCCAGCCAACATTCTACTACTGTTGGGCGCGAGTTCCGGCGGCGCGCAACAGCGTTGGGTGTAGCGCCTCAGTTTGGCGTCCACCGATGGTCAAAAGCGGGCTTTTGGAGGGTCGACATGCCTGACCAGGAGCTGTCGTTCGGCGGGTTCCCTGGCCTTTGTTGCCAACCCCGATAGCTTTTCGGAATATTGCGAAGGTGTCGACGCGAACTGTTTCATGGTCGGCGTCGCCAAATCCACTGGGAGGCACCAATGAATCTGTTCGCGAACCACATGGTGACGGCGATTCTTGCCGAAGCTCTGGTATCCGTATTGTTACTTGCGCTTGGCTATTTGGTCGGCAAATATCGGGAACGACGCCAATTGCGCGGGCGCGATTTGACCGACTACGACTTCTACCCGTACCAAACGACGGCCGATAACTTCGCTGAGTTCAGTCTGCGAGATTTTCGCCTGGGCATGCACTATCTGCTGCGAAACCGGGACTCACGAGCGGCCCGCCAGCTAATTTTCATAGGCGAACAGAACAACGTACGCGACCTGCTCGACAACAAGGACAAGCATTCCTTCCACAAGCTGTTTTCCAAATACCGTGGCGCCGAAGTGGTGAATGACGCGAACGAATATATGGAGAACTACCGCAACATCGTGAGGCTGCTCGGAAGAACTTTTCCGCAAATGGGAATCGAGATCTTGTTGCACGACCTCGCAAATCCGAGTCGATCCGTGATCTGGATCGAAGGTGCAGAAGTTACAGGCCGATCGTTGCATATGGGTACGACGACTCTTCTGGTCGACCTCAAGAAGCGACGTGCGCTTAACGAAGACAAGCTGAACTACGAGCTCAATCTTGGTGCGCGCCGATTCAAATGTACGACCATTCCGATTATCCGAAAGGAGTACGGGGTTGTGGGTGCCATCTGTATGAACATCGACATCAACTACATTCGCGACGAGGTGCTCAAGAATGTCGAGCGTACTGCCGAATTCTTCCGCCAGTACTGTCATACCGATATGCAACTTAGCGAGAACATCCTGTCGAAAGCCGAGTATCAGCGAGCCTTGCAGGGCAAGCGACACTTTCACGACAGCAGCGCCGTAAATCCGCCGTCCTGAGAGCAGCCGTTCACCATTGACGGCACCGGGTCACACCCCGCGCTAAAGTATTGGCCTGCTAGACTGCAGTGGGCGATCGCACCGGAGTGCGCCACCAGGACGGAGAGCTGCCATGTTTCGTACTGTTTGCCGGCGGGCCTCATTTCTCTTATTGGCCGGGGCATTGGTGACCGTTCAGGCCGCCTCGGCCGCCGGCGACACGTCCGGCTACACCAAGCCAAAGGTCAGGGCCATCACGGCCTTCGTGCGCGTGCAGCCGGCCTCACTCGACCAACAGGTGAGCATGGCACTCGCGGTGCTGCGCCTGGCCAAGGCCGAGTTCGAGAAGCAAGGCTATGAAACCGAGACGCTGCGCATCGTGACGCAGCCTCTCGCCGAACTGGTGAGGGGTCAATCGGAAGCCCAGGCTCTTAGCTTTCTAAAGCGGTTAGACGATCTGTCCGTAAAAGAAGGCTTCCTGCCAAGTGTGGGCCCGGCGATGATGCGCGACAGCGATGATCCGCGCACTGTACGGCTGGCCGAGAAGGCACTCTCTACGCTATCGAATGTGCAGATCAACACGGTGATTGCCGATGACGATGGCATTCATTGGAACGTCATTAAAGAAACGGCCGCGCTCATTCATTACGTCAGTGAGCATAGCGTACACAGCCAGGGCGACTTTCAGTTTACCGCCACGGCAATGCTGAAAGCCTATGGACCGTTTTATCCTGGCACCTGGCACGACGGGCCCGGCAAGCAGTTGTCGATTGGCTTTGAAGGGGCCAATGTCGTGCAGGAGGTATTTGCCCGCACGCACGGCGATTTTTCAGGGTCGGTTGCTGAACTCACGAAGCAACTCACCGTGCACGCAAAAGTAGCTGAAGCCATCGGCGAACGCGTCGCGACCGCCGAAGGCTGGACGTTCATGGGCGTAGATCCGACACCGGCGCCGCTCGGTGACGTGTCGATTGGCGCGGCGATCGAAACCTACACCGGCGCGAAGTTCGGCTCGAGCGGAACGCTGACGGCGGCATTGGCCATTACGTCCGCGGTGAAGGCCGTGCCGGTCAAGCAGATCGGCTATTCGGGACTGATGGTTCCCGTAATGGAGGACAAACTGCTGGCGCGACGTTGGGCTGAAGGCAGCTATCACACGGACGACCTGCTGGCCTACTCTGCGGTCTGCGGCACCGGACTGGACACTCTGCCGCTGCCTGGCGATGTGAGTGTCGAACAGTTGCGCCGCATCTTGGGCGATGTGGCCGCGCTCGCTTGGAAATGGAAGAAGCCGCTGTCAGCGCGCCTGCAGCCGGTGTGGGGTAAGAGGGCGGGCGACACGACCGGGTTCGAAAGCAAGTACCTGTTCAATACGACACTGCATCAGACCCCGTAAGGCGGCTCGATCCATATACCCGGAAGTGCTGCCGCCCGACCACGTTGGCTGCAAGGCGACTGCCCGCAGCGTTTGCGTTTGTGCGGCAGCAATTGCGATCGAAGTCGCAGTTGCCGGACTCCGAAAGCTGACGGTGGCGACGGACCGCTTGGGGTCAATTGAGTCACCGCCGAAAAAGGACCCGAGAGATGAACGCGAAAGTCGGCAAATTCCCCGCTGCCATGGTCCTGTTGCTCTGGGCAATGGCAACCGTCGCCGACGACTCTGGCGCTGCGCGTACCGCGTGGCCGGACAGCTTCGTCACGCGGGTGGAAATACTGGCTTTGTTGCAGACCCTCAATGCCGAGCTGCTCAGTCACGACAGCGCAACGGCAACGCTCGAGCGCTGGTGCGATAGTCACCGGCTGGCTACGCCGCCACGGATTGTGGCGCAACGGGTGGCAGGCGCCGACCAGCCGCCGAGCGAGGCGCAGCGCCGCGAGCTGGGCGCCGCGATGGATGAACCGGTGCGTTTCCGGCACATAAAATTAATGTGCGGCACGGTGCTGCTGTCGGAGGCCGACAACTGGTATGTGCCCGGACGCCTGACGTCGGAGATGAACCGGCAGCTGGATACCAGCGACACGCCGTTCGGCCGCGTGGTGCAGGCGCTGCATTTCCAGCGCCACACGCTCTCGGCGCAGCTGTTGTGGTCGCCATTGCCTGACGGCTGGGAAATGAATGCCGATGTCGCCGGCCAGCGCCGCGGGGAACTGCGCATGCCGGCGGCGATACTGCAGCATCGGGCGCTGCTGACGCTGCCCGACGGCACGCCTTTCAGCGAGGTGGTCGAGACCTATAGCGGCAACGTGCTGGCATTCCCGGCGCCGCGGGCCGCGCAATGAGCCGCTACCAGATGCGGGCGCGACTGCCCGGTGCCAGATAAAGCTTGTCGCTGGGCTGCACACCGAAGGCCTGGTACCAGGCGTCGATGTTTCGCACCACGCCGTTGACGCGAAAACTGCGATAGGAATGCGGGTCGCTGATGGTCAGCTTGCGGATGTAGTCCTCGCGCGAGGTGCCGCGCCAGATCTGTGCGAACGAGAGAAAAAAGCGCTGATCGCCGGTCAGGCCGTCGATGTCGGGCGCCGGCTCGTTGTTCAGTGAGGCGTGATAGGCGTCGAGCGCGATCGCCACTCCCCCAAGATCGGCAATATTCTCGCCCATGGTCAGCTCCGGATTGATATGCAGCCCGGGGACCGGCTCATAGCTGGCGTATTGCGCTCCCAGCACCGCCGCCCGGGCCTTGAACTCGCGGGCGTCGGACTCGGTCCACCAGTCGCGCAGATTGCCGCCGGAGTCGAGCGTACGACCCTGATCGTCGAAGCCGTGGGTCAGTTCGTGGCCAATGACGGCGCCGATGCCGCCGAAGTTGACGGCCGCGTCGGCGCTGGCGTCGAACTGCGGCGCCTGCAGAATTGCGGCCGGGAACACGATGTCGCGCAGCGAGCCGTTGTAGGCATCCACGGTCTGCGGGGTCATGATCCATTCGCCAGGGTCCACCGGACCGTCGCTGCGGGCGAGATAGAACGCGTAGTCGGCCGCCGCCGCCCGGCGCACGTTGCCCACCAGGTCATCGTCGCGCACCACCACGCCGGAATAGTCGCGCGGCGTGTCCGGATAGCCCACCTTGACGACGTAGGTATCCAGCTTGCGCAACGCTTCGGCGCGCGTGGCCTCGCCCATCCAGTCCACGTGTTCGATGCGGCCCCGGAATGCGCGCATTACCTCGGCCACCAGGGCCTGGATGCTGGCCTTGGTCTCCGGCGGAAAATAGCGCGCGGTGTACAGCTGGCCGACTGCCCAGTCCAGAGTGCCAAAGCAGCTGCCCGGATCCACCGCACAATCCCCGCCCGCGACCGCCCGGATACCTTCCTTCCAGCGCGCCGAGCGCTCCTTGATTCCCTGCAGCAGCCGATCGTGAAACTCGAAGTGAGCGTCGCCGAACGCCTGTGTCAGGTATGGCGCCGCGGTGTCCGCTACGCTGAATGCCATCCAGGCCTGCAGCGTATCGAGCGGGGTGTCGGCGAAAATCCGGCTGATCTTGGGAAACGCGCTCTTCTCATTGATGATCACGCGTTTCTTGGCGGCTAGTCCCGCGCCCTGCAGGAATGCGGGCCAGGAAAATCCGGGCGCGAACGCCTGCAACCTGGCCGGCGTGAATGGGTTATAGATGTTCGGCAGATTGCGCTGCTCGGCGCGGGTCCAGCTGGCCTGCGCGATGCGCGTCTCGAGCGCCAGGATCGCGGCGGCGTGGGCGTGCGGTGCGGGCCAGGCGCTGAGTGTCAGCAGGCGCTCCATGTAGTCACCGAGCTGGCGCTTCTGATCGGCCAGTTCGGGCTTCAGGTAGTAGTCGCGCTCGGGCAGCGTCAGCCCGGCCTGCTGCAGATAGATCGCGTAGTGTTTGTTGTCCTTCAGGTCGGCGTCGATCGACACCCGGAAGAACGTGCCGTCGAACCCTGAGGTCGATTGGCCCATGAGCCGCGCCAGCTGTTCGCGCGTGCGGCTGGAACGGATTGCGGCCAGCTCCTGCGCCAGCGGCTGCACGCCCAGCGTCTCCAGGAGCTTGTCGTTCATAAACGAGGTGTAGAACGCCCCGACCTTGCCTTCGGTCGAGTCCGGGGCGTGCGGCGCCTGCGCAGCAGCGCCCTCGATGATGGTGCGCAGCTGCGCTTCGGTGCGCTCGCGCATCACCTGGCCTTCGGTCATCGACGGCCGGTCGGGCGGAATGACGGTGCGCGCGATCCAGGCGCCGTTGCAATGCTGGAAAAAATCATCGCCGGGATTGACCGACGAGTCCATCGCCGACATGTCCAGGCCGGCCGGCGGATACAGCGGACCCTGGAAGCTCGCCGGCAGCCGCGGTGCGGCCGGGGCGATTGACGCGGACAGCAACGCGGTTGCGGTCATCAGGCAAAGTGAACGCATCGATATCGGCATATACCCTTCGCTTCGAGTCCCTCGAGTGCGACAGTATCATGCCATGCGCATGTGACTGCACGCGCAGCGCAGCCGCTACAATGCGGTGATCGGCAAAGGGAGCAGAGCCATGGACGATAATCTGGACGCAATCAACCACGCCAAGAACGAGATCATCGATCTGGCGATTCGCTTCGGCCCCAAGGTCCTGGTCGCGGTGCTGGTTCTGGTCGCGGGTGTCGTGGTCGGCGGCTGGATCGGGCGCGCGACCGAACGCGGCCTGGCGCGCATGGAGCTCGAGCCGCCGCTGCGGTTGCTGATGGTGCGGCTGGTGCGGGTGGTGATATTCGGGCTGTTCGCGATTCTCGCGTTGCAGAATCTGGGCGTCGAGCTGCTGCCACTGATCGCCGGGCTGAGTATCGCTGGTGCCGGCATCGCGCTGGCCACCCAGGGCATCCTCAGCAACGTATTCGCCGGCCTGACGATCATCTTTACCAAGCCCTATCGGGTCGGGGACTACATCGAGATCGCCGGCGTGCAGGGCCAGGTGCAGCTCATCACCATATTCAGCACCACGCTGCTGCACGCCGACCGCTCGCGCGTGGTGGTGCCGAACCGCAAGGTAGTGGGCGAGATCCTGCACAACTACGGCCAGATTCGTCAGGCCGAGGTCAAGGTCGGCGTGGGTTACGAGGTGGACCTGCCGCAGGCGATCGCTGCGATTCACGAGCTGGTCGCAGCCAATACCCGGGTGCTGCGCGATCCGGCGCCGCAGGTGCAGATCGTCGCGCTGGCCGAATCGATGGTGCAGATTGCCCTCAGGCCCTGGGTTGCCGTGACCGACTACCCGGTGGTCATCGGCGAGCTCAGCCTGGCGGTGGTTGAAACCTGCCGGCGCCGCGGCATATCGATTCCGTTTCCGCAGCGCGAGGTACGCCTGATCGGCGGCGGCGGCGAGGTCGCGGCCCGGTGAGCTTGAAGGTTCAGACCGGCTCGGTCTCTTCCCGCCCGCGCTGGCGGGCTTCAGCTTCGCGTCGCGCGTCCTCGATCTGATCCAGCACGGCGCCCAGATCGGCGCCGATCAGGTTCTGGGTGTACTGGCCGGTGAGCATCGTTTCCGGGGTCAGCGCGCCGGCCTGAAACAGCGTCCAGATTTCCTGCGCATAGGCCGTCTGCAGCAGTTCCGGCGCTGCCCGGGCGAACGCCGCACGCATGTTGTTGACGTCGCGCTCCAGCATGCTGAACGCGTTGTTGTTGCTTGCGGCGTTGACCGCCTGCGGCAGATCGATGATCACTGGACCGGTGGCATCCAGCAGCACGTTGTATTCGGACAGATCGCCGTGAATCAGGCCGGCGCACAGCATGCGCACGATCTGCCCGATCGTGAACGCGTGCCACAGCCGTGCCTGCTGCGCGTCCATGTCGACGTCATTCAGGCGCGGGGCGGGATTGCCCTGCGCGTCCACCACCAGCTCCATCAGCAGCACGCGATCGTAGACGCCGTATGGGGTGGGTACGCGCACGCCGGCGTGCGCCAGGCGGTAGAGCGCGGTCACTTCGGCGTTTGTCCACTCCGCGTCCTGCACCTTGCGGCCGTGGCGGCCGCGCTTGGCCATCGCGCGCGCATCGCGACTGCCCCGTGCCTTGCGGCCTTCCTGGTAGGCCGCCAGCTTGTGGAACCCGCGGTGCTGGGCGTCCTTGTAGACCTTGGCACAGCGAATATCGGCGCCGCAGGCCACCACGTACACCGCGGCTTCCTTGCCGCTCTTGAGCTGCCGGAGCACCGCATCGACCTTGCCGTCGTCAACCAGGGCCTGCAGCCCCTTGGGAATTTTCATCAGGCGCGGTCGGACGTTCGACGCGGTGTCGCAACTGTCATTACTTGTTCTTTTTCTTCTCGGCCTTGGCCGCTCGCTTCTGCATCAGGTTCATGGCGGGCTTCTTCTTGGTTTCCTTCTTACGATCGATTCCCTTGCTCATAACGTCTGCTCCTGGTTGTGGGGGGGGGGGGTTGCGCCCGCCTCAGGGCTGCAGTTTAGAGGGAAATCGCAGCCAACGGTCGGCCTATCGTGCCGCACCGGCTGTGAAAGTGGCCCTCGGGTGAGGCTAGCGGGCCACCAGCCATGGGACGGCAAATGCCGCGCGGTCTTGCGACGCATGCTGCGCGATGATCACTCGTGCAGCGCCAACCGGTAGCCTACTCCGGTCTCGGTCAGCAGCCAGCGCGGCCGCGACGGATCGGGCTCAAGCTTGGCGCGCAGCTGCTTCATGTAGACGCGCAGATAGTGTGTCTGCTGCGCGCTGCCCGGCCCCCAGGCCTGCTGCAACATCGAGCGATGCGTCACGACCAGGCCGATATGCTGTGCCAGCACCTCGAGCAGGCGGTACTCGGTCGGCGTCAGGTGCAGCTCGCGGCCGCTGTCATCGCGCGCCGTGCGCGCCTTCAGATCGATGCTCCAGGCCCCGATCTGCAGCAGGGCGCCAGCGGCGCCGGCGCTGGCGCTGTGGCGCAGCGCGACCTGGACCCGGGCGGCGAGCTCACGCGCGCCAAACGGCTTGGTGATGTAGTCGTCGGCCCCGGCTTCCAGCGCCGCAACCTTGTCCGACTCGTCGCTGCGGGCCGACAGCACGATGATCGGCACCGGCGACCAGGCGCGCACGCCGGTGATCACCTCGATACCGTCGCGATCGGGCAGTCCCAGATCGACGATCAGCAGGTCGGGCTTGTGGGTGCGCGCCTCCAGCAGCCCGCGCTCGGCATTCTCGGCCTCGATGACGCGGAAATTCGCAAGCTCCAGCAGCGTGCGCAGTACGCGCCGCAGCTGTGGCTCATCCTCGATCACCAGTACCGCGCGGCTCGCGACCGTCATTGCGGCGGCAGCAGTTCGGACGATACCCGATCTTCGCGCCCTGCCGGCGTGCTCGCCGGCAGCGGCAGCGTGAAGCGAAATGCAGCGCCGTGCGGCGCGCGGTTCTCGGCCCAGATGCGGCCTTTGTGCAGGGCGAGAATGGTGCGGCAGATCGCCAGCCCCAGCCCGATGCCGCCGACCGCGCCTTCCGGCGCACCGCGCTGGAACTTCTCGAACAGGATCTCCGGATCGGCAACCGCGAGGCCGGGCCCGTCGTCCTCGATGCTGACTTCCACCTGGCGCGACAGCTGCTGCGCGCTGATGCGGATCTCACTGTCCGCGGGCGTGTACTTGCTGGCGTTGTCCAGCAGGTTTTCCAGTACCTGCTCGATCAGTCGCCCGTCGATGCGCAGCATCGGCAGGTTCTCCGGCAACTCGATGCGTACCCGGTGGCGACGCAGCCGTTGCTCGAAGCGATTGAGCACCGTACCGACCAGCTCGTCGAGCGCGTACAAGTCGAATCGCGGCTGGATGGCACCGGTCTCCAGGCGCACCAGATCGAGCAGTGTGGTGATGCGCTCGCTCATGCGCGCGGCCTCGTCGCTGACTGATGCCGCGAGCGCGACGCGATCGGCGACGCTCAACGCTTCGATGTTTCCGGCCAGCGTAGCGGTGCCGGCCGCGATCGTGGCCAGCGGCGTGCGCAGGTCATGCGAGATCGATGCCAGCAGCGCATTGCGAATCGCCTCGGTTTCGGCGCGCACCTCGGCTGCCTGGGCGTGGGCGGCAAAATCGGCGCGCTCCAGTGCCAGCCCGATCTGGGCTGCGAACGTCTCCAGCAGGCGATATTGTTCCGGCAGCGTGACGCGCCGGGGATTTTGCGGCAGCAGCGCCAGCACGCCGAATGTGCGCTCGCCCCCGGCCAACGGCAGATACAGTCCGGCGGCACCGCTCAGCGTATCGGTGCCCATTCCCGCCGGCTTGCCGTGATCGAACACCCACTGCGCGACCCCTAGGTCGGCTCCGGTGTAGGACACGTCGAGCAGGCTGGCACGCGGATAGACCACCTGGCCCTGTTCATCCGCGAACAGCAGCACCGCGCGGCTGCTGAACACCTGGCTCACATGGCGTACCGCCACTTCGGCCATCTGGTCGCGGCCGCGCGACATCGCCAGCTGCCGGCTCATTGCATACAGCAGCGCCGTGCGCCGCTCGCGATAGCCGGCGATGCGTGCCTGCTGGCGCACACTGGCATTGAGACCGCCGATGATCAGCGCCACGATCAGCATGATGGCGAAGGTAATAAAGTACTGGACGTCGGCGACTGCAAAGGTGAACACCGGCGGCACGAACACGAAGTCAAATGCCGCCACCCCCAGCACCGAGCTCAGGATGGCCGCGCGCCGGCCGCCGTACACCGCCACCAGCGCCGTGGTGAGCAGGTAGATCATCACCACATTGGCCTGTGCCAGTCGCGGGTAGAGCGCGTACAACAGCCAGCAGACGCCGGTCGCGACCAGCGTGGATGCCACTGCCAGCAGATAACGCGGCCAGCGCCGCTTGCCGGAGTCGGCCGCCAGCACGCTGTCCGGAGCGCCCGGCGCGCTCACCGGCGCTTCGGTGGCCGCGTTGCGCGCGATCACCATGACGTCGATGTCGCGGCTGGCTTCGAGCAGGAAGTCGGTGGTCGAGGGGCGCAACAGGCGCCGCCAGCGCGGCCGGTTGGAGCTGCCGACCAGGATGCGTGTCACGTTGCGGGTGCGCGCGTACTGCAGCAGCTCGGCACCGGCCGATGAGCCGCCCAGCGTGATGGCCTCGGCGCCCAGCGATTCGGCCAGCCGCAGGATCGCGATGCGGCGGTTGCGCTCGTACTCGGACAGCCGCTGCAGGTCCGGCGTCTCGACGAACACCACCAGCCATTCGGCGCCCAGCCGGTCGGCGATGCGCTTGCCGGCGCGCACCAGCCGCTCGGCCTGCGCGTCCGGACCCACCGCCACCAGCAGCCGCTCGCGCGCGGCCCAGGCGCCGCGCACGGATTTTTCCTTGCGGTAGTCGCGCATCGCAAGATCGACGCGGTCGGCGGTCTTGCGCAGCGCCAGTTCGCGCAGCGCGATCAGATTGCCCTTGCGGAAGAAATTCTCCAGCGCGCGCTGCGCCTGCTGCGACACGTACACCCGGCCCTCGCGCAGCCGCTGCAGCAGATCATCCGGCGGTATGTCCACCAGCTTGACCTCGTCGGCCTGGTCGAACACGCGATCAGGCAGGGTCTCCTGCTGGCGCACGCCGGTGATCTGCCACACCACGTCGCTCAGCGATTCCAGGTGCTGCACGTTGAGGGTAGTGAACACATCGATGCCGGCATCGAGCAGCTCCTCGATGTCCTGCCAGCGTTTCTCGTGGCGCGGCGGTGGGTCGCCGCCGCTGATGTTGGTGTGCGCGAGCTCATCCACCAGCAGCAGCCGCGGCTTGCGCGCCAGCGCCGCGTTGAGATCGAATTCGCGGCGCGTGGTGTTGCCAAATTTCATCACCAGTGGTGGCAGCTGCTCCAGCCCGGCCAGCAGGCGTTCGGTCTCCTCCCGGCCATGCAGCTCAACGTAGCCGACCACGACGTCCTGCCCTTCGGCACGCCGCCGCTGCGCGGCCTCGAGCATCGAATAGGTTTTGCCGACGCCGGCGTTGGCGCCAAAGAAAATGGTCAGTCGCCCGCGCCGCGCGCGCGCCTCGGTCTGCCGCACCTGGGCGAGCAACAGGTCCGGGTCTGGCCGGTTATCGTTCATCCGACACTGGTTGGTACGCATCGGCCCGGGGGGGGGCCGAAACGATGACTATACGCGCCGCTGTTGCGGCTGTAATGCGCGCGGCCGCGCGCTCCTCAATGCTGCGCATCCAGTGCGAGATTCAGTTCCAGCACGTTGACGCGCGGCTCGCCGAAAACACCCCACTGGCGCGGCTGGGTATGCGCGCTCACCAACGATCGCACACGATCAGGATCAATGCCACGCGCGTGCGCCACGCGCAGTACCTGGTACTGCGCCCCGGCGGGGCTGATGTGCGGATCCAGGCCGCTGCCCGACGCGGTGACCAGATCGACCGGGACCGGCAGCTTGTCATCGGGGTCGGCCTGCTGCAGTGCCAGCAGGTGCGCCTTCACTGAGTCGATCTGCGCCGGGTTGGTCGGCCCAAGATTGGAGCCGGTGGAGGAGGCGCCATTGTAGGGCTGCGGCGTGGTGGCCGACGGACGCGGCCAGAAGTAGCGCGGGTCGTCGAACGGCTGTCCAAGCAGCGACGATCCCACCAGCCGATCGCCCTGCATGATCAACGAGCCGCCCGCGGCACGCGCGCAGCATGCGGCCGTGATACCGGTGACGGCCAGCGGGTAGACGATACCGGTGAGTACACTGAACACCAGCAGCGTCAGCAGCGAGGGCAACAGGATCTTCGTCATGGCGATAGCCTCTAGGTCAGGTGCAGTGCGACCAGCACCAGGTCGATCAGCTTGATGCCGATGAACGGCACGATGACCCCGCCCAGCCCGTAGATCAGCAGATTACGCCGCAGCAGCGCCTCGGCCCCAACCGGACGGTAGCGCACGCCGCGCAGCGCCAGCGGGATCAGCGCGATGATGATCAGGGCGTTGAAGATCACCGCCGACAGGATGGCGCTGTCGGGGCTGGCCAGGTGCATGATGTTGAGCGTGTTGAGCTGCGGATAGGTGCTGGCAAACGCCGCCGGGATGATGGCGAAATATTTCGCGACGTCGTTGGCGATGCTGAAGGTCGTGAGCGAGCCGCGCGTGATCAGCATCTGTTTTCCGACCTCAACCACTTCGATCAGCTTGGTCGGATTGGAATCGAGGTCGACCATGTTGCCGGCTTCTTTGGCTGCCTGGGTGCCGGTATTCATCGCCACCGCGACATCCGCCTGCGCCAGCGCCGGGGCATCGTTGGTGCCGTCGCCGCACATGGCGACCAGCCGACCCTGCTGCTGGTACTCGCGTATCAATTTCAGTTTCGCTTCCGGCGTGGCCTCGGCCAGAAAGTCATCCACTCCGGCCTCCGCGGCAATCGCCGCCGCGGTCAGCTTGTTGTCGCCGGTAATCATCACGGTGCGTATGCCCATGCGGCGCAGTTCCGCGAAGCGCTCGCGGATGCCGCCCTTGACGATGTCCTTGAGCTCGATGACTCCCAGCGCGCGTGCGCCATCGGCCACCACCAGCGGCGTGGCGCCCTGGCGCGCCACGGTGTCGACCGTACGCTGCAGTTCCGGCGGCATCGCACCGCCTTTTTCGGCCAGCCACTGGCCGATAGCATCGGCCGCGCCCTTGCGAATCTGCCGGCCGTCGAAATCGACGCCGCTCATGCGCGTCTGCGCGCTGAAGGGAATGAATTGCGCGCCCAGCGCCTGCACGTCGCGCCCGCGGATGCCGTGCTGCTGCTTGGCCAGCACCACGATCGAGCGGCCTTCGGGCGTCTCATCGGCCAGCGACGACAATTGTGCCGCGTCGGCCAGGTCCTCCTGGCTTACGCCCGCGGCCGGGATGAAGCGCGACGCCAGGCGGTTGCCGAGCGTGATGGTGCCGGTCTTGTCGAGCAGCAGCACGTCGACATCGCCGGCGGCTTCCACGGCACGGCCCGAGGTGGCGATGACGTTGGCCTGGATCATGCGGTCCATGCCGGCGATGCCGATGGCCGACAGCAGGCCGCCGATGGTGGTCGGAATCAGGCAAACCAGCAGCGCCACCAGCACGGTGATCGTGATTGGTGAGCCCTGGCCGGCCGCCGCCACACTGTACAGCGAGAACGGCAGCAGCGTGGCGGTGGTCTTGAGGAAGATTACCGTCAAGCCGGCCAGCAGGATCGCCAGCGCGATCTCATTCGGAGTGCGCTGGCGCTTGGCGTTCTCCACCATCGCGATCATGCGATCGAGAAACGCCTCGCCCGGATTGGCGGTGATGCGGATGTGCAGCGTGTCCGACAGTAGCCGGGTACCGCCGGTAACGGCCGAGCGATCGCCGCCGGCTTCGCGGATCACCGGCGCGGACTCACCGGTGATCGCGCTCTCATCCACCGAAGCGGTGCCGCAGATCACCTCGCCATCGCCCGGAATGGTATCGCCGGCCTGCACCAGCACCACGTCGCCGCGCCGCAGGCTGGACGAGGGCACATTGTCACAGGGCGCCTCGGTGCGCGCGTTAGGGAAGCGGTGCGCGATCACATCGCGCTTGCTCGATCGCAATGCTGCAGCCTGGGCCTTGCCGCGGCCCTCCGCCAGGCTCTCGGCGAAATTCGCGAACAGCAGCGTCGCCCACAGCCACAGCGCGATCGCGAGCACGAAGCCTGCGCGCCCTTCCGAGGTCACGGCGCCGGCGATCTGTCCCAGCCACAGGCCGGTGATCAATACGCTGCCGACCAGCACCACGAACATGACCGGGTTGCGCCACTGCACCCAGGGCGCGAGCTTGATGAACGAGTCCCTGATCGCCGCGTTTACCAGCGGTGGATCGAACAGCGGACGTGCGCGCGCGACGGTAGACATGGAAGTTCTCGATCGGTCGGTGATGCGATGGGATGAATGTGGTGCCGGCGGTGCGCGATCAGTGCCCCATGAACTGCAGTTCTTCCACGATCGGCCCGAGCGCCAGCGCTGGAAAGAACGCCAGTGCGCCGACGATAACCACCGTGACGGCCAGCAGCACCACGAACAGCGGCGTATGCGTCGGCAGTGTGCCGGCGCCGGCGGGAACGTTCTTCTTGGCCGCAAGGCTGCCGGCGATCGCCAGCACCGGCACGATGACCCAGTAACGCGAGGTCCACATGACGATACCGAGCAGCGTGTTGTAGAACGGGGTGTTGGCCGACAGACCGGCAAAGGCGCTGCCGTTGTTGTTGGAAGCCGAGGAGAACGCGTACAGGATCTCCGAGAAACCGTGCGCGCCCGGGTTGGCGGTGCCGGCACGGCCAGCGGCCGCCGATACCGCAACCGCGGTACCCACCAGCGAGAAGAACGGCGGAATCAGGATGATCAGCGAGGCCATCTTCATCTCGAAGGCCTCGAGCTTCTTGCCCAGATACTCGGGCGTGCGCCCGACCATGAGGCCCGCGATGAATACCGCGATGATGGCAAATACCAGCATGCCGTACAGCCCGGAGCCGACGCCGCCGAAGATCACCTCGCCAAGCTGTATCAGCCACATCGGAATCAGGCCGCCGATCGGCGTGTAGGAGTCGTGCATGGAATTGACCGAGCCGTTGGAGGCGGCGGTGGTGGCGGCAGCCCAGAGCGCCGAGTTGGCCACCCCAAAGCGCGTCTCCTTGCCCTCCATGTTGCCGCCCGATTGCTGGGCCGACACCGTCTGGTCCACGGCAGCTGGATAGGCCGGATTGCTGCGGCCTTCGGCCCAAGCGGCCAGTCCCAATAGCGGTATGAACAGCAGCACCATCGCCGCCAGCACCGCCCAGCCCTGGCGTGTGTCGCCGACCATGTAGCCGAAGCTGTAGCACAGCGCTGCCGGGATCAGCAGGATGGCCAGCAGCTCGAGGAAATTGCTCAGCGGCGTCGGATTCTCGAACGGATGCGCCGAGTTGACGTTGAAGAAGCCGCCGCCGTTGGTGCCGAGCTGCTTGATGGCGATCTGGCTGGCCGCCGGCCCGAGCGGAATGGTCTGGGTGTCGACCCGCACGCTCCTGGTCTCCTGGTTGCCTTTCGCGTCCTTGACCGGGTTGCCGGCAGCATCGGTCACCGGCTCATCAACCATGATCGGATTGACCAGGGCCGCGGTCTGGTAGGGCTTGAAACTCTGCACCACGCCCTGGCCGGCCAGCACCACAGCCAGCAGCAGCGACAGCGGCAGCAGTACGTACAGCGTGGCGCGCGTCAGGTCGACCCAGAAGCTGCCGATCTGCCGCGCCTGCTTGAGCGCGAAACCGCGGATCAGTGCTATCAGTACCGCAATCCCGGTGGCAGCCGACAGGAAGTTCTGCACCCCGAGTCCGAGCATCTGCGTCAGGTAGCTCATGGTCGACTCGCCGCCGTAACCCTGCCAGTTGGTGTTGGTGATGAAACTGACCGCCGTATTGAAGGCTGAATCCGCCGTCACCGCGCTCATCTGCTGCGGGTTCCATGGCAACACGGCCTGCAGGCGCTGCAGCGCATACACCGCCAGCGCGCCCATGGCGTTGAACGCCAGCACGCACAACGCGTACTGCTGCCAGCTCATCGACGCGGTGGCGTCGACCCGGCACAGCCGATAGATGCCGCGCTCGACGCCGCCGAACCAGCGAGTCGCGGCGGCGGTGCCGCTGAATACCTCGGCCATGTATCGGCCCAGTGGCCGCACCAACAGCAGCAGCACGACCAGGTAGATCGCCAGCTGCAGCCAACCCGCGGCGTTCATGGCTAGAATTTCTCCGCGTTGAGCATCGCGTACAGCAGATAGCCGAGCAGGCCCAGCGTCAGCAGCAACGCGATCCAGTAGAGCGCGCTCATGGGCGCTGCAGCCGTGCGCACAGCACGATGCCGCCCCAGGTGAGCAGCGACAGCAGCACGATCAGTCCCAAAAACCACAGGTCCATGACGGTCTCCTTGCAGACGCCGCCACTATCGTGCCGCGCAGCCGCATAAAGAAACCGTAAAAATACCTACAACGCCGACAAATCCGTCGCTCAATCAACGGCTCAGCGTCGCGCTCGCACATCGATCATCCAGGCGCTATGGTGGCTGGATGCAGATCGCCACGTGGAACGTCAATTCGCTGCGGGTGCGCCTGCCACAGCTGCTTGAATGGCTGGGCGCCAACCAGCCCGACATCCTCGCGCTGCAGGAGACCAAGGTACTTGATGAGGCATTTCCGGCCGCGGAGATCGCGGCCGCGGGCTACCAGGTCGCATTCAACGGGCAGCGCACCTACAACGGCGTGGCGATCCTGGCGCGCGCGCCGCTGTCCGAGTCGGTGCTCGAGATTCCGAGCTTTGACGATCAGCAGCGACGCGTGCTGGCGGTGAGCTGCGGCGGCGTGCGGGTGGTGAATCTGTACGTGCCCAACGGCCAGTCGATCGCATCGGATAAATACCAATACAAACTGCGCTGGCTGCGGGCGTTGCTGCTGTGGCTGCGTGCCGAACTGGCGCAGTACCCGCAGCTCGTGGTGCTGGGGGATTTCAACATTGCCCCGGAGGATCGCGACGTGCACGACCCGGCGGCCTGGTCCGGCTCGGTGCTGGTGAGCGAGCCGGAGCGTGTGGCGCTCGCCGAGCTGCTGCAGATCGGGCTGTCGGACGTGTTCCGCCAGTTCGATCAGCCGCCACAGACGTTCAGCTGGTGGGACTACCGCGCCGGCTCGTTCCGGCGCAATCACGGCCTGCGTATCGACCTGATCCTGGCGTCACCGCTGCTGGCTCCGCGCTGTAGCGGCTGCCGCGTCGACAAGCTGGCACGCAGCGGCGAACGAGCCTCGGATCATGCACCGGTGATCGCCAGCTTTGACATATAGACGTTGGCGCCGGTTCCGCCACTGCGGCGATGCCTGGCCGCATTATGTCGTCAAACTGTGCGGCGCGTCGCATCTGGATCTCCACACGCTGACCTAGACTTCCGCGATTGTCGGCTCTGTCCAACGAAACAACGCCGCCACCCTGATACCTTGGCGCAGACATGGCCAGCATCCGCCGCAGCGATTACGACATTACCAATACGGTGCGCGTCAGCTCGCCGCAGGCGGTCTTGCATGCGGTTGAGCAGCTGCTGGTTTCAACCTGGCCGCAAATCGTGCTGGCGCCGATCGAGCGCGCATTCGCCGATTTCGACGCACTGTTTGCCGGTCGCATGCCTGGATTCTCCGGCGTCGACACGGTGTATCACGATCGCCAGCACACCCTGGATGTCACGCTGGCAATGGCGCGGCTGCTGGCCGGTTATGAACGACAGGTTGAGACCGAGCGAGCGCTGGGCTCCGAGCGCGCCACCGCCGGCGTGATCCTGGCGTTGTTCCACGACGTGGGTTACCTGCGCCGCAGTAGCGATCGTGAACAGGCCAATGGCGCCGAATTCACTCTCAATCACGTCAGCCGCGGCGCTGAATTTCTGTCGCACTACCTGCCGCAGATCGGATTGCCGCAATGGGCCGACGTCGCCGCGCAGATCATCCATTTCACCGGCTATGAGCGGCCGTTCGAGCAGATCCACACCAGCGATGCGCGCGACACCGCGCTCGGGCATCTGCTGGGAACCGCCGACATGATCGCGCAGCTCGCGGACCGCTGTTACCTGGAGAAATGCCGCGACCGGCTGTACCCGGAATTCGTGCTCGGCGGAGTGGCGATGTCCACCGCCGACGGGTCGCGCGAAGTGCGTTACGCCTCGGGGCTGGACCTGCTGCGCCAGACGCCCGCGTTCGTAGCCAATACCCGGGCCACGCGCCTGGACGATCGCTTCGACGCCGCTTATCACTACCTGGAGATTCTGTTCGACGGCCATAATCCCTACATCGAGGCCATCGACCGCAACATGCACTACCTGGAACAGATACTGCGCAGCGAGAGCTGGCGACTGCTGCGGCGGAATCCTCCGCTGCACGCGGCCGATCCGAACACGCTGGGCCGGGTGCGAAGTCTGATGCTGGGTTATTTCAAGAAGGCCTGGCTGCAGGACTAGCGGCGCGAACCGGCCAGCGCCGCAGCGGGCGGCTGCGCCACGGCGCAGACGTAGCGCGCGTGAATGTCGTGCAGCTGTCGGTGCACTACGGTGGCGCCGGCGAGCTTTGCCTCCGATAGCGCCGCCGCCAGCACTTCGAGCGTCAGGGCCGGCAGCGCCGCATTCGACACCGGCGCGAAACTTACATGCCAGGGCTCGGGCTGCACCCCGCCACGATCGCGGTCGTAGGGCAGGAAAAACCCGTGCTGCCCGGCGTGGCGCGGCAGCCACGCGCCCAGTCGGGCGAATACCCCCGTGGTCGAATACTCCTGCGCCACCAGCTGCGGGCGCTGCCCGGGCGGCAGCGCGGCGCGGTCGATCAGGTCGATCTCGGTGCCCCAGTGGTGGCGGCTGGCGCCGGGTAACGCCGACCACAGCAGGATGGCGCTGACCAGTTGCTCTTCGGTCATAACGCTGTGGTCCAAGACGCTGCCGTCGCGGTCGAGCAGCGGCCGGCGGCCGTGGAATTTATCGTTCCAGATCAGCAGCTGGTGCTCGAAAGTACGAAAGCTGGAGACCGCGACCAAATCTATGTCACTCTGGCTGGCTGCGGCGCGCAGATGCAGGAACGCCGCAGCCGCTTCGGGGTGCAGGATGCACCCGGATTGTGGAACTTCGAGTACGTGACTGCGCACGCGCCCGGTGAGTTGCTCGGCACTAAGAACCGACATTTTTGGTAGCCGCGGCGCCGCACATACGGCATGATCCTAATGTTAATTATTCATGGAGGCCGGATGCACGGCCCGCAGTTCAAATACCTGATGCTGATCCTCTGCAGCGTCTTCCTGGGGGTAGCGGCCTTGCTGGGCTACCTCGCTCGAAGCTACGACATGCCGTTGTCGCTGCTGCTGCTATCGGCATTGTTCGCCGCCTTCGTCGTCATGCTACCCGGCTTCTGGTCCTGGCGTCAGCGCCAGCGCCTCGACCGCGCGGTGCGCGGGCTGATCGGCGCCGCCGAGCAGATCAGCCGCGGCGAATTCCGCCAGGCCCTGGTCAGCACCCGCAGCGACAAGATCGGTGAGCTCGAACATGCGTTCGAGAACATGCGCCTGGCGCTGCGCAATACCACCTTTACCCGCAATTACCTGCACAGCGTGCTCAACAGCATGACCGATGCGGTGTTCGTTACCGCCCCCGGCGGCGGTGTGCGCATCGCCAACGACGCCGCCTGCCGCCTCACCGGATATGGCGATGACGAGCTGATCGGCAAGAACCTGGTAACGCTGCTCGACCAGGGCGATAAGCTGGGCGATGACGCGCTGCAGATGGCGCGCGATGCCGGCGAGACGGTGCTGCGGACGCGCGCCGGCCAGACCATCCCGGTGTCGTTCATCGGTTCCACCGTCGCCACCGAGGATCCGGAGTTCGAAGGCGAGATCTACGTCGCGCGCGACATCACCGAGCGCAAGCGCGCCGAGCGGCGGATCCGCTACCTGGCACGCTACGATGCGCTGACCAAGATTCCCAATCGCATGCAGTTCCAGCACCTGCTGCAGCAGGCGATCGCGCGCGCGCGCCGCAATGGCCAGGGCGTGGCGATGCTGTACGTGGACATGGATCGCTTCAAGGAGGTCAACGACACCTTCGGCCATGCCTCGGGCGATCGGGTGCTCGAGGTGCTGACCGAGCGCCTGACGCGCGTGCTGAACACCGAGGCGGTCCTGGGACGCCTGGCGGGTGATGAATTCGCGCTGTTCGTGGACAGCGTGAGCCAGGACCCGGAGGAAGCGGGCGGCCAGGTGGCGCAGCTGGCGCGCACGGTGCTGCATGCGGCCGGCGAGGCGTTCCATATCAACCAGCAGGAAGTGTTCCTGACGGTGAGCATCGGCATTGCGCTGTGCCCGCGCGATGCCGAGAACGTGATCGACCTGATCCGCAACGCCGACGCCGCCATGTATTACTCCAAGCAGAATGGCGGCAACACTTACGCTTTCTATTCGCCGGAGATGAACGCCGCGGCGGTCGAACGCTTGATGCTCAAGAGCAAGCTGCGGCGCGCGGTCGAGCGCGACGAGTTCGTGGTGCGCTACCAGCCGAAGGTGGACCTGCGCGACGGCCGTGTGGTGGGCGCCGAGGCGCTGCTGCGCTGGCGCCTGCCGGGCCATGGCGACATTCCGCCGGCGCAGTTCATCCCGATCGCCGAAGAGAACAATCTGATCAGCGCCATCGGCGAATGGGTGCTGGAACGGGTGTGCATGGACTTTCGGGCGCTGCGCCGCCATGTAGCCGACCCGGGCCGCATCTCCATCAACCTGTCGCTCAAGCAGCTGAAGCAGGCCAGCTTCATCCTCAACTGCCGCTCGGTGTTCGAACGCCACGAGGTGCCGACCCGCAACCTGGAGCTGGAAATCACCGAGACCACCCTGATGGCCGATCCGCGCCGCACGGTGCAGATGCTCAACCAGCTGCACGACATGGGCCTGCACCTGTCGATCGATGATTTCGGCACCGGATATTCCTCGCTGTCGGCGTTGCAGCAGTTCCCCATCGGCACCCTGAAGATCGACCAATCGTTCGTGCGCGATGCCGCCGACGATCCGGCGGACGCGGTGCTGGTGCGGACCATCATCGACATGGGTCACAGCCTTGGCATGGAAGTCGTGGCCGAGGGGGTAGAGTCGGTGCGGCAACTGGAATTCCTGCATGCCAGCCGCTGCAATTTTGCCCAGGGACAGCTGTTCGGCCATGCCCGCAGCATCGATGAGCTGCTGCAGCTGCTGCAGGCCCAGCAGGCCGGCCGAGCCGCGTTTGGCAACCTGCTGCCTGATTCGCCGACTGCGTTACGCCCGATATCGGCCTGAGCGCCGAGAACGTCTCACTTTTTTTCCGCCGCCAGCAGGCACAATGCGCGCATGCGCGCGTTTCCGTATCGCTGGCTGGTGCGCCTGCTGGCCACAACGTTGCTGCTCGCCTGGGCGGCCTTGATGCTGTGGCAGCTACAAAAGCCCTTGCCCGCGGGGCTGCACATCATGGGGGCGTGGCAGAACCTGCCGCTGCGCGATACGCGATTCCTGCGCGACCTGACCGCGGCCGACGCCACCGGCGCACCTCTGAACGAGCGGCAGATCGACGCCGAACTGCTGCAGATGGTGGCGCAGGCGCGCGACTTTCTGGTGCTCGACACCGGCCTGTTTGGGGACCTGCCCGCAGCCGGACCGAATGCTCCGCGGCTGCGCGCAGCCCCAGCGGTCGCTGCAACGCTGGTCGAAGCGCTGCTGCAGGCCAAGCAGCAGCAGCCCGGATTGTTGGTGCTGCTGCTGATCGACCCGGCGAGCGTGCAGCTGCGCGTCGGACCGAATCTGCTGCAGCGGCTGCGCGATGCGGGCATCGCCGTGGTGCCGGTCGATGTCGGGCGGCTGCGTGCGCCGAATGCGGCTTTCGTCGCGGCCTGGCAGTTGTGCTGCCGCTGGTGGAGTCCGGTCGCGGCCACCGGTGTCTGGCCCAACCCACTGGGCGTCGGACCTTCCGGCGTGTCGATGGGACTGTGGGGCCGCACCGCCGGCTATCAGCGCAGCCACCGTCAGTTGCTGATCGGCGATGACGGTGCCGGCGGCCTGGCCGGGATGATCTTTTCCCGGCCGTTGCATGCCGAGGCCACGCTGCATTCCGCCACGGCACTGCACCTGACCGGCGCCGCGCTCGAACCGCTGCTGGAGTCGGAGTTCGTGGTGGCGCAGTTCTCCGGCTGGACCGGCGGCGGCGCCATGCAGGAGCGCTCGCAACGGCTGTTCGAACGCCAGCGCCGCAGTGTCTCGAACATCGGCGGCAACGATATGGCGCGCGCGCGCGTGGTGAGCGAGGCCGGGATCGCCACAGCGCTGGTAGAGCGGATCGACGCCACCGGCCGGCACGACAGCATCGATATTGCGGCACTGTACCTGTCGCAGCGCGAGCTGGTGCGAGCGCTGCTCGATGCCGCCGGCCGCGGCGCGGCGATCCGGGTGCTGCTCGATCCAGGCAAGGACGGCTACGGCTACGAGCGCTCCGGAGTTCCCAACCGCGAAGTGGCCTCGGAGCTGGTTGCCGCCAGCGACGGCGCGGTGCGGGTGCGCTGGTACCGCACTCACGGCGAACAATTCAGTCCCGGTGTGGTCCATATCCGCAACGCCGGCCGCGCCTGGCTCATGGTCGGCACTGCCGAGTTCAGCCGCCGCGATCTGGATGATATGAATCTCGCGGCCGCCTTCATTGTCGAGTTGCCGAGCAGTGCCGCGGCCAGTAACGATGCGCTAGCCTGGTTCGACACGCTGTGGTTCAACCACGCGGCCGGCGGCACCGAGTACAGCAGCGATGTGGATGTCTATGCCGACGCCTCGCAGCTGGCTTACTGGCATTACCGGCTGCTCGAGGCCAGCGGCGCGTCATTCGACTGAAGCCGCAGCGCTGGCGCTGGCAGGCCTTCCCCTACCACTGTGTCACTATTGTGTAGATAATCAGCGCGCTGCAGTGAGCCACCTGAAGCGTGGCTACAGGGGTCCTTGTGCAATGCGGTATAAAGAAACACGAGAGCAATCCGCCGAGTTGCTGAGGATGGTGCTGCAGCTGATGCCGCGTCACAGCGCCGGCTTTCACCCCTTGAGTTACAGCGTCTGGTACGAGTACCTGGCCGGCTCGAACCCGGGGTTACGCGCCGCGCTCGATGAGCGCCTGGCCCAGACCACGGTGCTGAGCGACCGGGATATCGAGGTATTGTTCGACGCCCACGTCGCGATGCGCGACATCGACTCCTCGGCGCGCATGCGCGCCGAGATCGCGCGCATGATCGATCACGTGGACGATGTGGCCGTAGATGCCGGCCAGGAAGTGCGCCACTACGGCGATGAACTGGAAGGTCACCGCGACCGGCTGCGCGAGGACGTCGGCCAGGACGCCCTGCACCAGGTGGTCGAGTCGCTGATCGGGGAGACCACCCGGGTGCGCGTCAAGACCGGCATCTATCACGAGCACCTGAAGAAGAGTTCCGAGGAAGTGGAACGACTGCGCGGCGAGCTGGAGCTGGTGCAGGGGCTGGCGCTGACCGACCCGCTGACCGGGCTTCTCAACCGGCGCGGCTTGGATCAGCAGATGCAGCGCATCGGCCAGGGGAGTGTGCAGGGTTGCACCCTGCTGATCGTCGATATCGACCACTTCAAGGCCATCAACGATGCCCACGGCCATCTGCTGGGCGACAAGGTCATCGTCGCGGTGGCCAATGTATTGCGCGCTTGTATCGCCGATCGCGGTCCCATTGCCCGCATCGGCGGCGAGGAATTCGCCGTGCTGCTGTCACATACCTCGAGCGCCGGCGGGGTCGAACTGGCGGAACGCATCCGTGCCGCGGTCGAGCGCGGCAAGATTCGCCGCGCCGACACCGAAGAGAGCATCGGTAACGTGACAGTATCGCTGGGCCTGGCCACTTGCGCGGACAACGAGCAATTCGAGGCCATGATCGCGCGTGCCGATCGCGCCCTCTATCAGTCGAAGGCGGCCGGCCGCAACCGCGTCACCGTCGCCGAGCGCGCCCCGAGCGCCGCGGCCTGACAGTCGCGCCCGCGACTTGAGCCTCCGGGCGATTTCGCGCCGCAGAATTTTGTGCTCTGATGCACTGAAGCGGACGGCGGTAGGCGGCCGGCCACGGCGATGGCACACCAACAGCGCGAGGCACACATTGAAAATCGGAATGATTGGTCTTGGGCGCATGGGCTCGAACATGGCGCGGCGGCTGATGCGGGCGGGACATCAATGCGTGGCGTTTGATTTCAATGCCCCGGCAGTCAAGGCACTGGCAGCGGAAGGCGCCGTGCCGGCGGCCTCGGTGGCTGACCTGGTGGCGAAACTGCCGGCGCCGCGCATCGTGTGGATGATGGTGCCGGCAGCCGCCGTCGATTCGTTGCTGCAGACGCTGACTCCGGTGCTCAAAGCCGGTGACATCGTGATCGATGGCGGCAACTCGCACTACGCCGACGACATGCGGCGCGAGCAGGAACTCAAGCCACGCGGCGTGCACTATGTCGACGTCGGAACCAGCGGCGGCGTGTTTGGCCTGGAGCGCGGCTACTGCCTGATGATCGGGGGCGATAACGAGGCGGTGCGACAGCTTGACCCTATCCTGGCGGCGCTGGCGCAACCCAGTGGCGAAGCCAGCGTCACCGCGAGCACCGCGACCCGCGGCTATCTGCACGTCGGTTCCAGCGGCTCCGGCCACTTCGTCAAGATGGTCCATAACGGCATCGAATACGGGCTGATGGCGGCCTATGCGGAAGGCTTCAACCTGCTGCACCGGGCCGGCGAGCCGCTGGAGGCCCAGGCCGCGGATGCCGAGACCGCGCCCACGCGCGCGCAGCTGCCGCACAAAATGGATGTGAAGCTCGACCAGGTCGCCGAGCTGTGGCGCCATGGCAGCGTGGTGAGTTCCTGGCTGCTCGATCTGCTGGCCGGCCAGCTGGCCGAAAGCCCGGCGCTGGAGAAGTTCGCCGGCCATGTGTCGGACTCGGGCGAAGGGCGCTGGACGGTAGAGGCCGCGATCGAGGCCGGCGTGCCGGTGCCGGTGCTGGCGACCGCACTGTTTGCGCGCTTCAGTTCGCGCGGCGAATCCGAGTTCGCCAACCGTACGCTGTCGGCGATGCGCCTGGGGTTCGGCGGCCACCAGGAAAAGCCGGCGACGCCGGCTTAGCTGAAGCGCAGCCCATGGATCTTCCGCACTCCGATGCATTCGTGTTTTTTGGCGCCACCGGCGATCTGGCCTACAAGCAGATCTTCCCGGCGCTGCAGGCGCTGGTGCGCCGCGGCCAGCTGGAGTCACCGATCGTCGGTGTCGGCCGTTCCGGCTGGACGCGCGAGAAGCTGATCGAGCGCGCGCGCGACTCGATCAAGGAGCACGGCGTATACGACGAGCAGGCGTTCGGCAAGCTGGCCGCGCTCATGGGCTACGTCGATGGCGACTATCGTGAAGCGGACACGTTCACGCGGCTGCGCCAGGCGCTGGGCAATGCATGCAGGCCGCTGCATTACCTGGCGATACCACCGAGTGTATTCGCCACGGTGGTGGGCGGCCTTGCAGCTGCCAAGTGTGCCGACAACGCGCGCGTGGTGCTGGAGAAACCATTCGGCCGCGACCTGCAATCGGCGCGTGCGCTGAACGTGATCCTGCACCAGTACTTTCCCGAGGAATCGATCTTTCGCATCGATCATTACCTCGGCAAGGAACCGGTGCAGAACATCCTCTACACCCGTTTCAGCAATGCCTTTCTCGAACCGACCTGGAACCGCACCTACATCAGGAGCGTGCAGATCACGATGGCGGAGGATTTCGACGTGCGCGGGCGCGGTAAATTCTACGAGGAAGCCGGCGCCATCCGCGACGTGATACAGAATCACCTGCTGCAGGTGCTCAGTAGCGTGATCATGGATGCGCCACTGCATAACGCCCCCAGCGCCATGCGCGATGAGAAGTCGCGCGTGTTGCGCGCTATCCGGCCACTCGACGCCCAGAGCGTGGTGCGCGGCCAGTATCGCGGCTATCGCTCGGAACCCGGAGTGGCCGACAATTCCCAGGTCGAGACCTACGCGGCGGTCAAGCTGTACGTCGACAGCTGGCGCTGGGCCGACGTGCCGTTCTACATCCGTGCCGGCAAATGCCTGCCGGTGACCTGCACCGAAATCGTGGTCGAGTTCCGGCGCCCGCCGCGCGAGGTATTCGGCGAGCTGGTGCCAAGCCTGTCGAGTCACCTGCGGCTGCGCCTGAATCCGGAAGTTCTGATCGCCTTGGGGATGCGGGTAAAGGTACCCGGCGAGCGCATGGCCGGTGAGGACGTCGAGCTGATCGTCACGCGCCAGCCCGGCGACGAGCTGACGCCTTACGAGCGACTGCTGGGCGACGCACTGCGTGGCGATCTCGGACTGTTTGGTCGCCAGGACGCGATCGAGGCGCAGTGGGCAGTGGTGGATCCGATCCTCGGCGATGTTACGCCGGTGTATGAATATGCGTGTGGCACCTGGGGCCCGCGCGAAGCCACGCGCCTGATCGAAGGCGACGATGGCTGGCTCGACCCGCAGGCTTGAGCACAGCGGCCCTGCGTTGCCGGGCTGGCTTTGTGACTAAGGTGGCTCGCCTTTGACCTTGTCCGGCGCGCGCGGCTGCGGCCCCGGCTGCGGCACCGGCTTGGGCGCCGGTCGTTGCGGCGGAGGCGGAGGCGGTGGTGGCGGCACAATCTCGCGCGGCGCAGCCACCGGCACCGGCAGCGCTTCGCGTTCCACTTGCGGCGCTGCCTGAAATTGCGGCGATCGCTCCGGAATCATCCGCCGATCGTTCGGCGGAGCATGGGCCGGTACGGCGGGGGTTGCCAGCGGTGCGGATTGCAGCGCTGACGGCGGCGTGACCGGTGTCACCGGCATCACGTGCCGGTCGGGCGTTATCGGTCGCGATGGTGATGCGCGGAAAGTCGGTGCAGCCGGCGTCACTGGCGTCGCGGGCGTCGCTGGCGCCACCGGTATCACCGGCACCACCTGCGGCGCCAGTACGATGTTCGGGCGCAGGTTATCCGGTCCGCGCAAACGCAGCAGCTGCGCCGGCGGCAACGCCTCGCCGCCGTTGGCGCGCATCGCATTGATCTGGCGGTCGAACGAAGGCGGCGGCGGCGGCGGTGCGTGCCGCGCCAGCACGGGCCGCGTGGCAATGGCCATCGGCGGGCGCCTGACGGGCGTCTGGCCGGCCGCGCCCAGCACGCTCTGGCGTGCCGGCGGGATGGCCGGGGGTCGCGAGCTCGCGTTGGCCTGCTGCCATTGCGACGCGGCTGCAAGGGTGCGACCCGAGACCGGCAGGCCGGAGATGAAACTGCTCTGCGCTACCGCGGTCAGGGCGCGGGGTGCGTCGCGATTGGCGTAACGGTTTTGCAGCGCCGGATTCCGCGAGACGCCCGAGATATAGCCAGTGTTGGCGATGGTGGTGTTGCTGAGGTTGACGTTGTTCAGGTAGCGCGCGCTGACGCGGTACCCGGGCAGGTAGACTTCGCCCGGAGCCAGTGGCAGCCAGCCGACTCCCGGATCAGCGCCGGGGCCGCTCATCCACGCGACCAGCGCCGGGGCATAGACCGCGCGGCTGCGGGGCGGCGCCGGCACCCAGCCCCACCGCTCGCGCAGATAGGCCCAGCGACCGTAGTGAAACGGCGCATAGCCCCAGGGCGCGTTGTCCACCCAGGTCCAGCCCCACGGCGTGACCCACAACCACCGACCGTTGCGATACGGGGCCCAGTCGACCGCTACCGCGGTCGGATACCAGACATAGCCGTAGTCCGCTTCCTGGCTCCACTCACCGTAGTTGTCGAGCTCCTGGGCGCCGACGACATCGCTCGAGACGTACCGGTTTGCAAACTGACTGGCTCCCCAGCGGCGCTCGCGCCGTGCGCACCAGCGGTCAAAATCGTCGGCCGCAGCTACGCTCGCCACATCGACGTCGCCGCTGGATGAAAACTCGGCGCCCTGGCCGCCCCGTAGGATCACCGACTGGCCGGCACTGGTGACCACCTGGATCTGGCCGGTGCGAATCGCCACCGTGGTGTTGCCCGCGCCGTCCACGCCGATGCGATAGCTGCCGGGCCGCACCAGCGACACCGATGCATTGGGCGCATCGATCTCGAACATTGCCTCCGGATCCAGCTCGTGCAGCGTGATGTTGGTCGTGCCCGCGCTCAGTTGCAGTTGCACGCCATCGTCACCGACGTTCAGCAGCGCCAGGCTGGTGCTATCGGCGATGCTCACAGTGGCGGTATCGAACTGGATCTCGGCCCGCGAACCGCGGTCGCTCCACAGTTGATCGCCGCCGGTCAGCGGCCGATTGATGCTCGCGGCGGTCCAGTCATCGATGCCCGCGGGCTGTACCGACACCGCACCCTCGACATAACTGAGCCGTGCTGCGCGGGTAGGCGGATCGACATCGTTCGCTCCCGGCTGATCACCGGCGTCCTGTTGCGCCCACAGCGCGCCGGCCGCCAGCACGGCCACGCCCAGCGTGCCCAGGACAGTCAAGAATCTATGGCGGTATGCGGACACCAGGGCAGCTTACTCTCACAGCGTAGGCGAATCGTCCTGCAGCAGCGCCCGGCGCACCAGCTTGATGGGAGGGAAGCCCTGCTGCATGAAAGCGTCGTGGAAATCCTTGAGCCGAAATGCGCTGCCATCGCGCGCCTGCAGGTCGGAACGCAGCTTGAGAATCTGCAGCTTGCCGAGCGTGTAGTACAGGTAAGTCGGGTCGGAAGTGCCGCGCTTGGTTTCGACCTCGCCCACCTCGCGCGGCTGATAGCCCTGGTTGACGAAGAAATCGATCGCCTGCTCCATCGTCATCTGGCCGGTGTGCAGCTTGATGCCGACGATGTAGCGCGCATCGCGCAGCAGCGCGTCGCGCAGCTGACCCAGTCGCAGCAACCTCGATTGCTGCTCGTCGGTGGCACCGGCGCCCGGCTGCCCGTAGCCCTCATCCAGCATCATCTGCTCGCAGTAGTGCGCCCAGCCTTCGGAGTTGCTGTTGGCGCCGAGAAGTTTGCGCACCCGATCATCCAGGCGCTGCATCCACAGGAACTGGATGTAGTGGCCCGGATAGGCTTCATGCACCGCGGTACTGCTGATCTCCGGATAGCTGAACACGGCCATGAAGCCGGCTGTTTTCGCCGCGTCCCAGGCCGGGTCGGGCAGCGTGACATTGAAATAGGCCTGCTGCGCCACGACTTCGAACGGCCCGGGCGTGTCCATCGACGCGAAGGTGGTGGCGCGCATGAATGGCGGGGTTTCGCGCACCACCGGCCGCGCCGTCGATGGCATGCTGATGATCTGATGGTCGGTGATGAAACCGACCAGGCCATCGAAGGTGGCGCGGAAGCTGTCGAGCAGCTGCTCCGGCGGCGGATGATCCTGGTCCAGATCCGCCAGCGCCTGCTGGGCGCTCCGGCCCGGCACCAGCTGCCCGGCGACGCGCGCGAATTCAACCTGGTTGCGGCGCAGGTCAGCCATGCCGATGTCCAGCAGCCGGTCGAGCGGCGTGTCGACCATTTCGTCATCCGCCAGCTTGGCGCGCAGGGTGGCCGCGCCGATGCGAAAATCCCCGTGCGAGCGCGCCAGCAGGTCATCGCTCAGCCAGCCCTGATAGGCCTTCAGCGCCGCGATCACCTGGGCGTTGACCGCCGCAAATTCGCGCTTCAGCGCGGCATCGCCGGCGGCGGTGAATGCGAGCGGCAGGTCATCCTCGAAGAAGCCGATGATCGAGGGCAGCTGCTCGATCGCGATCTCGGTGTAGACGCGTGGCGGATTGCGCAGATTGGCGCGCGCGGCCCGCAGCGCGGCTGGCATCAGCCGCTCCCTGGCGCACAGCAACCGCAAACGCTCATCGAGCGGCGCGAAATCGCGCTCCATCAGCGCCAGTGCGCCCTCGGAGATACCGGAGGAGTAGCTGTCGGCGTCTTTCTCCCACGGCCGGATCACCTGCAGCGTCAGCAGGCTGCTGCGGACATTCGACAGCAGCAGTTCGCGATCGCCGCGCACGCGTTCCGATAATGCGGCCGGATTGACCGCCTGCAAGCGGCGCTCATAGCCCTGCAGCGCCTTGACCTGTCGATCCACTTCGGCGCGGCCGTAATCCTCCAGCCGGTCATCGTAGCGGTGGATGCCGTCGATGGTCGCGGTGGTGGGATTGCTCGGAAAGTAGAAGTGATCGAAGTAATCGTCGGCGAGCGCCATCATGCCGGCGTCGGTCGACACCACCGGGACGGTGGCAGCGCGCGCGCCATGTGTGCCACGCGCCATCGCCTGCCGGCCCGGCAGCGCGGCAGCGATGCACAACAGCAGCGCTGCAATGGATCTCACCGGAGTCCGGTAGCGTGCGCGCACGCTGCGTCAATGCGACTGCTGCGCCGCCAGCGCTGCCAATACCGGTGCCGTATCAGGCCGCAGGCCGCGCCACAGGTAGAACGACTCGGCGGCCTGCTCGACCAGCATGCCGAGTCCCATGTGCGCCTGCGCCGCGCCGGATTCGAGCGCCCATTGGGTGAAGCGGGTGGCATTGCCGGCATAGAACAGATCGTAGCAGGCAGTGCCGGCGCCAACCACGCTCGCCGGCAGCGGTGGCAGCTGCCCCTGCAGGCTGGCTGCGGTGGCATTTACGATCAGATCGAAGTGAGTGCCGTCGAGCTGCGCGAAGCCGCTGCCGCGCACCGCACCCAGCGCGGCAAACGCGCTCGCCAGCTCCACTGCGCGCTCGACATTGCGGTTGGCGATGACCAGCTCGCGCGGTGCCAGCGCAAGCAACGGCGCCAGCACCCCGCGCGCCGCGCCGCCCGCCCCGAGCAGCAGTACGCGCCGCGCGCCCACGGCGATGCCAAGGTTGCGCGTCAGGTCGCGCACCAGCCCGACGCCGTCGGTATTGTCGGCAATCAGCTCGCCGGCCGGCCCAACCATGATGGTGTTTGCCGCGCCGGCGATTCGAACGCGCTCGCTCGCGCTGCCGCAGCAGGCGATCACGGTCTCCTTGTGCGGCACCGTGACGTTGAGGCCGCGGCCGCCGCTGGCAAAAAAGTCGCCAAGCTGCGCCTGCAGCTCCTGCGGCGCGACGTCGATCGCGTCGTAGATCATGGTCTGGCGTGTCTGGCGCGCGAACAGCGCGTGGATCTGCGGCGAGCGGCTATGCGCGATCGGATGGCCGATCACCGCATAACGATCAGGCACTGGCATGATCGCCGTCGGCATCGCGCACCAGCCACTGCGTGGTGCTGCCGCCGTGCGTTGCTTTATCCAGCAATGCATGCAGCTGCTGCTGCCACAGCGCCGCGCGTTGTTCGAACTGGTGCGGTGGATTGACCACCAGCAACCCGGAGCCGTTGAGGCCGACGCGTGAATCGCGCGGGTAAATCCACAGCTCCAGGCTCAAGGTGGGGGCCGAGAGTGCGCGTTCCACCCGGGCCAGCCAGGGCGCGAGCGTGCGCTCGTCCTTGATCGGATACCACAGCATCACCACGCAGTTGGCCAGTCGCTGCAGGCTGGTCAGGACCGTCTGCGTCGCCAGGTCGAGCTCCGCCGCGGGGTTTTCGTACGGCGGATCTATCAGCAGCAGGCAGCGTCGCTCGCGCGGCGGCAGTACGGCGCGCAGCTGGTCGGTGCCGTCAGCGCACTCGACCCGCATGCGTCGAAATCCGCCGAGTGCGCGCTCCAGTGCGCGACATTCGGCCGGCAGGATCTCCCAGCAGATGCCGCGGTCCTGGGCGCGCAGCAGGTGCGCGGCCAGCCACGGCGAGCCGGGGTAGAGGTGGGCGTCGCCGATCTCGCTGCGCAGTGCCGTCACCGCGTCGAGGTAATCCCTGATCTCATCGGAATCGGCGACCGCGCTGCTGCCGCTCAGCGCCGTGATGCCATGCCTGGCTTCGGCGCCGCGGTGCGTCTCCGGCGCCGACAGATCGTAGCGGCCGGCGCCGGCATGGGTATCCAGATACAGGAAGCCCTTGTCCTTGCGCTGCATCGCGCGCAGCAGCGCCTGCAACGCCACGTGCTTGTGCACGTCGGCAAAGTTTCCGGCATGGAAGCTGTGGCGATACTTCATGCGAGCGCCCGATCCATCAAGCTCTCATCCTGCGTCAAACGCGGGCCGGCCGCACGACCTGCGGCGTCAGACCGGCTTCGCTAGGCGGCACCGGCGGCTTTCTTGCCGGAAGGCGCGCGCCGCGCCGCGCTGGCGCTCTTGGCCGGCGGCTTTCGCACCGTCCTGGCGGCGGCGCCAGCGGCCGACTTGGCCGCGGCCTTTGCCACCGGCCGCGGCGGCAAGCGATTTGCTGCGGCCTTCTTTTTCGCGCTCTTCGGCGGCGCAGCGCTGGCGGCGGCAGCCGCCGCGGCGCCGTCGCTGTCCGGCGCCGCGGCCTTCGCGCCTCGACCGCGGCTGGCGGGCTTGGCGGCCGACGCCGCCTCGGGCTTGTCGGCGACAGCCTTCTTGTGCGCGAAACGGCCGCGGCCGCGCATGCCGCGCGCCGGCGCCGCTGCCAGCAGCGCGCGGCTGTCCTCGAGCGTCAGCGTCTTCGGGTCGCGGTCCTTGGGGATACGTGCGTTCTTCTCGCCGTTGCTGATGTACGGGCCGTAGCGGCCGTTGAGCACCTGGATGCCGTCGACGCCGAAGTCCTGGATGATGCGGTTGGCGTCGGCGAGCTTCTTGGCCGCGATGCATTCGAGCGCCCGCTCGAGCGTGACCGTGTATGGATCGTCATCCTTGAGCGATACGTACTTGCTGCCGAATTTGATGTAGGGGCCGAAGCGGCCGACGTTGGCAAGAATCGGTTCGCCTTCAGCCGTGGCGCCCAGGGTGCGCGGCAATATGAACAGCGCCAGCGCCTCCTCGAGCGTGATCTTGTCCATCTTCTGCCCCGGGCGCAGGCCGGCGAAGCGCGGCTTCTCGACATCGTCCTTGGTACCGATCTGGACGAATGGACCGAAGCGCCCCATGCGCACAGTCATCGGCTTGCCGCTGGCCTCATGGCGGCCCAGTTCACGCGCCTGCGCCACCTGTTCGCGCGTGACGTTCTTCTCGACGCTGTCGACCTGCTTGATGAAGGGTTTCCAGAATTTCGACAGCGGCGTGGTCCAGCCTTCCTCGCCGCGCGCCACGGCATCGAGCTCATCTTCCATCGCGGCGGTAAAGCCATAGTCCACGTACTGGTGGAAATGCTCGCTGAGGAAGCGATTGACGATCTTGCCGATGTCGGTGGCAGTGAAGCGCCGATTCTCTATCTCGACGTATTCGCGATCGCGCAGCGTGGAGATGATCGAGGCATAGGTCGACGGCCGGCCGATGCCGTATTCCTCCAGCGCCTTGACCAGCGAGGCCTCGGTGAACCGCGGCGGCGGCTCGGTAAAATGCTGCTGCGGCTGCACTTCCAGCAGCTTGACCGCGTCACCGACCTCCATGCGCGGCAGCACCTGGTCGCTCTCGTCGTCGGCTGCATCGTCACGGCCTTCCTGGTAGACCGCAATGTAGCCCGGCTTGACCAGCGTCGAGCCGTTGGCGCGCAGCACGTGGCGCTGCGGCCCGTCCGCGCCCGCCAGGATGTCCACCGCCACCGTGTCGAACAGTGCATGCGCCATCTGGCAGGCAACGGCGCGTTTCCAGATCAGCGAGTAGAGCTTGAACTGGTCGGCCTCCAGGTAACGCTCGATATCGGCCGGAACGATGCTGGCGGAGGTCGGACGTATCGCCTCATGCGCCTCCTGCGCGTTCTTGGATTTGGTCTTGTAGACCCGCACCTCTTCCGCCACCGCTTCCGCGCCGTAGAGCTTCGCGATCACCTCGCGAATCTCCTGCACCGCCTCGGCCGCCAGCGACACCGAGTCGGTGCGCATGTAGGTGATGAGGCCGACACTGCCCTCGCCGGTGTCCACGCCTTCATACAGCTGCTGTGCGACGCGCATGGTGCGCTGGGCGGAGAAGCCGAGCTTGCGCGAAGCTTCCTGCTGCAGCGTCGAGGTGGTGAACGGCGGCGCCGGATTGCGCCGGCGTTGTTTGCGATCGACCTGCAGCACCGTGAGCGCGCCGTCGGGTCCGGCCGCGGCTTTGATGCTCTGTTCGGCGGCGCGCGCCCCGGCCTCGTCGGTGAAGCTGAACTGCTCGACCTTGTCGCCGCCGAATTCGATCAGCTTGAGCGGGAAGGACTGCTCGCTGTGCTCGCCGACGGCGTCGATGCTCCAGTACTCGCGCGGCTCGAAGGCCGCGATTTCCGCTTCGCGCTCGCAGATCATGCGCAGCGCGGGACTCTGCACCCGGCCGGCGGACAGCCCGCGCCGCACCTTCTTCCACAGCAGCGGCGACAGGTTGAAGCCGACCAGGTAGTCCAGCGCGCGCCGCGCCTGCTGCGCGTTCACCAGATCGAGCGACAGTTCACGCGGTGCTGCGACCGCCTCGCGCACGGCGTTGCGGGTAATCTCGTGGAACACCACGCGGTGCACGGCCTTGTGCTTGAGATCGCCGCGCTGCTTGAGAATCTCGGACAGGTGCCAGGCGATGGCCTCACCCTCACGGTCAGGGTCGGTCGCAAGGTGCAGCGATTTGGATTTCTTCAGCGCTTTGGCGATCGCCTCGACGTGGCGTTCATTGCGCTCCACCAGCTGGTACTTCATCGCAAAGCCATCGTCGGGGTCGACCGCGCCTTCCTTGGGCACCAGATCGCGCACGTGGCCATAGGACGCCAGCACCTCGAAATCCTTACCCAGGTATTTCTTGATGGTGCGCGCTTTGGCGGGAGATTCGACGATAACCAGATTGTCAGCCATGCCACTACCGTATGAAGGAGCCAGAAACGAAAAACCGCGGACGAGCCGCGGGTTGGTGCCTAGGGCTTCGAGCTAAGACTCAATGCGGCTCGTTATGCGGCACATCGAACACCAGATCTTCCATCCTTGCATATGCGAGTTCCTGCCCTGGTTGGCTGGATAAGACCATCAGTACCACCCATTTGACCTGTTCCAGGTCGAGTTCCTCGGTATCGAGTGCCAGCAGCCGATCGATGACGATTTCCCGCTGGCTGGGCGAGAGGATTCCCGCCGCCTCGAGCGATACCAACAGGCCCCGGCATTGCGGGTCGAGCCGCGCCAGCTCCTGCGGGGCAAACACGCGGAAGCTGCCGTCGCCGCGCAGATTGGGGCGTTCCCGCTCCGCCGCGAGGTCGGCCAACCAGTCGAGCGCCCGCTCCACGTTGGCTTCGCCGAAACCGGCGCTCTCCAGGTCGCGCGCAAGCGTCTCCCGCTCGGCGCTGTCGGGCAGTTCCTCGAGCATGTAGCGGTCGAATACGTAGATAAGAATGTCGAAAACGCTGTTGTCCATGATCACTCAATATAACGATGGCCGCCGTTATCGCGATGCAGTGCGGCGGCGCCTACAAGCGCAGGTAGCGACCGCCCGAATGCAATCCAACGACGTCCTCGAGCTCAAGAAACAGCAGCATGGAGGCCACGGATTGGCTTGGAAGGCCGGTTCGTTCCACCAGCGTATTGAGGCTGGCCGGCTCAAACCCAAGGGCATCTAACAGGATTTTATGGTCCTTGTCCAACCATGAGGCCCTGCCGCCGCCCGTCCGGCGCCCCCTCGCGCGCTCGATAAGAGACTGTTTTTCCCGGGTAAATTTGAGTTCGCTGAGGATGTCCTCGGCGCATTCGACCAGCTTGGCGCCACTTCTGATGAGTGCATGACAGCCGCGGGCCAGCGGGTTGTGAATCGATCCGGGGATGGCAAATACCTCGCGACCCTGCCCGGCGGCCAATCTGGCCGTGATCAGCGAGCCGCTGTGGCGCGCCGCCTCAACCACCAGGGTGCCCAGGCACAGGGCGCTGATGATGCGGTTGCGGCGCGGGAAATTGGCGCGAAGCGGTGCTGAGCCGGGCGGATACTCGCTCACCAGAGCGCCGCCGGCGGCAATGCGCGCAGCCAGTGCCCGGTGCTGGCGCGGGTAAATGGCATCGATACCGCTGCCGAGCACCGCGATGGTCGGGCCGCCGGCCTCCAGGGCACCCTCGTGACTGGCGGCGTCGATACCGACCGCCAGTCCGCTGGTGATGGTAAGTCCGGCCGCTGATAGGAAGCCGGCGAAGGCGCGCGCGGTGCGCTCACCCGGCTGGGTTGGGTTACGGCTGCCTACCATCGCCAGTTGCGGCGTGCGCAGGCAGGCGCCATCGCCCTTGACATACAGCAACACCGGCGCGGCCGCGGCCTGTGCCAGCAGCGGTGGGTAGCATGGATCGGCGGCGTCGATCAGGCTGATGTGTTCGCTCTCGACCCAGCGTCGGTCGGCGGCGATGCGGCCCGCGTCCGGTGCCTGCAGTGCCACGCTGGCCGCCGGCGGCAGTCCGAGGGATTCAAGGCTGCTTCTGCATTGCCGGAACAGCTGCGGCAATCCCGCTGCGCTGGCCAGTGCGCCGGGCCCTGCGCCCTGCAACGCCGCCAGCGCGCCGCGCAGCTGCTGTGCGGTCAGCCCGGGGGCGCGGCCCAGCGCGAGCCGCATTTCCAGCGCGTCCATGCGCGGGCAGCATACGGCAGGCACAGCGCAGCAGCAGTCGGCCTAACGCTGCAAATACGCTTGATTTCGAGGCTTGCGCCGCGCGCCAGCACGCCGCCCGGGGATGGGCGGCGTCGTGTCAGGGGTTGCGGACCTTGTCGCCGACGTTCACCGGCAGGGTATCGCTCAGGATCAGCGCATAACTCATGCGCTCATAGGTCTTGAACACCAGCAGTGTGCCGGTATGTTCATCCGGCAGCTGCAGGCCATGGCTGACCCAGCAACTGCTCTCGCCATCAAGCTTCGCGCAGTGATCGTCGACCTTCTCCCCGGCCATGTCGATGGTCAGCACCGAGCCGCGATCCAGGCCGTCCTGGGAGCCGCGATTGAGCGCCACCACATCGTATTGGCCGGCGAGCAGCACGTTGTCTTCCACCGCGATGATGCGACCGTCGATCGGCTGCGCTGGCCCGTGGGGAGCAAAATCGCTGTTCGGTCTGGATTCCTCGGCGATCAGTACGTCGCCCTGCAGTGTCTCGCGCGCCGCATCGGTGAGCGTGACCTTGGTGACTTCCCCGGAACGCGTGACCTGCGCGGTGCCGGTATAAATGGCGACGTAGCCTAATTTGCGTCCGCTCTGCGGATCATGCAGCGGCTCATCGACGTGCATCACGCTGTAGCGCGCGCCGGTCTCGGCATCGAGTTTCTTGACGTACAGGTCATGCCCGGTGCCGGCGATCTGATGGTCATCGCGCAGCGCTGCGACATATGGCGCTGCCTTGACCTCATCGCCGGTCAGCACGCCGGGGCGCGAGAGAAAGGCGGCAATTACTGCGTAAGGAATGGTCGCGATCGGTCCCTCGAGCGGTACGCTGCGCAGCATCGGCTCCAGCCGCACAGCCCCGCCTCGCACTACCTGCAGCGCGGTGTGGCCATCGCCGCGGAGTGCGAGGCGCACGGTGTCACCGGGGTAGATCCGATGCGGGTTATGAATGTCCGGATTGATGTACCAGATCTCGGGCCACAGCCAGGGGTCGCGCAGAAATGTGTTGGCAATGCCCCAGAGCGTATCGCCGCGTCGCACCACGTAGCTCTTCGGAGCGCTGGACTTGAGCTCCGGCCCGGCATCGCTGATCACGGTGGTGGTCCCCGGCTCATCGGCGGCTTCGGCCGCGGCCTCGGTGACCGTCATCGATTCAGGGGCGGCGGCCGTGGTCTCCGTCTGCCGCATCGGCGGCGGAGGGGTAGCGGCGTCGCGCTCGCCATGATGGAACAAGGAACAGCCGCCGAAGGCCAGCAGTGCCGAGACCGCCGCACAGGCCGCCAGGGCCCGCCGGACACCGAAAGTTTGATTCAAATACATCCCTGCTGCCTCTTGGGATCGGGTAGGGCCTTCGCGCACAGCTGTTATAAACTTAAGAGCGAGTAAACGCACATGGTTAATTGCCAACTTTGTGCACTGGGTCACGTCGTGAGTCATTTGGCTGCTGATCCTTGAAATCTTGGCATATTTCCCCACGTTTAAGAACCTTAGATAGAGAGTATTCATGGCCCTGCTGCCGATACTGGAGTTTCCCGATCCCCGACTGCGCACCCGGGCCGAGCCGGTGCAGCGGTTCGATGCCGCGCTCAAGGCGCTGGTCGCGGACATGCTCCAGACCATGTATGCCGCCCCCGGTATCGGGCTGGCCGCCACCCAGGTCAACGTCCATCGGGCGCTGCTGGTCATGGACGTCAGCGCCGAGAAGAACCAGCCCCAGGTCTACATCAACCCGCAGATTGTGACACGCGACGGGGTCGAGGTCTCGGAGGAGGGCTGCCTGTCGGTGCCCAACATATTCGAGGACATCGAGCGCGCGGCGCGCGTGCTGGTGCGGGCGCAGCATGCGGATGGGCAATGGTTCGAGCGTGAACTGTCCGGCCTGGCCGCGGTATGCCTGCAGCACGAGATGGATCACCTGGCCGGCAAGCTGTTCGTGGACTACCTGTCGGGCCTCAAACGTGAGCGCATCCGTCGCAAACTCGAGAAAGAGCGCCGCGAGCGCGCCAGCGGTGCGGCCAAGCCTGCCGCGGCGCGCACCGCGCGCGTCATATGACGCATGCTGCGCGTCGCATTTGCCGGCACGCCGGAATTCGCGGTGCCGACGCTGCGCGCACTGGCACACTCGTCGCACACGCTGGTCGGCGTACTGACGCAGCCTGATCGGCCGGCCGGCCGCGGCCGCGAATTCAAGGCCAGTCCGGTCAAGCGCCTGGCGCTGGAGCTGGCACTGCCGATCGCACAGCCGGCCCGTTTGCAGGAGCCCGCCGGGTTGGATCTCGTGGCGCAATGGGCTCCCGAGGTGCTGGTCGTGGTCGCCTACGGCTTGATCCTGCCGCCGGCGCTGCTGGCCCTGCCGCGCCTCGGCTGCATCAACATCCATGCCTCGTTGCTGCCGCGTTGGCGCGGCGCGGCACCGATCCAGCGCGCAATCCTCGCCGGCGATGGGCACACCGGCGTCACGATCATGCAGATCGAGGCCGGCCTGGACACCGGTGCCATCCTGGCTCAGCAGCCCGTGCCGATCGCCGCCACCGCCAATTCGCAGCAGCTGCACGACCAGCTGTCGCAGCTCGGCGCCGATCTGCTGCTGGCAACGCTGCAGCTGGCCGAGATCGGCCAACTGCACCCCAAGCCGCAGCCCGACCAGGGGGTCACCTACGCTGCCAAAATCGACAAGGGTGAGGCCCGCATCGACTGGTGGCGCAGCGCGCTGGAGATTGACCGCCAGGTGCGGGCTTTCACTCCCTGGCCGGTGGCCGAGACCCAGTGGCAGGGCCAGCAGCTGCGCGTGTGGGAGGCGCGCCCGGTCGCTGGTACCCGGGTGGCCGGTGCGCACCAGGACTTTGCGCAGCCAGGCAATATCCTGGGGCTGGCGCACGAGCAGTTGCTGGTGCAGTGCGGTCAGGGCCAGATTGGGCTGTTGAAACTGCAGCTCGCGGGTCGGCGCATCATTAGTGCGCGCGAGTTTGCCGGCGCACAGACCCTGGCCGGGTCGCGCCTCGGGTGAATAATCCCGCCCCGGGTGCGGCCGCCACGGTGCTGGCCGCGGCCGCCAACGCGCTGGCGGCGGTGGCATTTACCGGACGCTCGGCCGGTGACGCGCTGGATCGTGGCGCCGCGCACGCCGCATTGCGCCCGGCGATACGCGCCGTGACCCTGGGTTCGCTACGCTGGTATTGGCGGCTGGATGCGATTGCCGCGCAGCTCACCGCCGGCAAGCCGCTGGCGCCGGCGTTGCGAGCGCTGCTGCTGGTGGCACTGCACCAGCTGGAATACTCGCGCAATCCGCCCGAGGTCACCGTCTCGTCGGCGGTTGATGCCGCACGCCTGCTGCAGCAGCCGCGCGCCACCGGACTGGTCAACGCGCTGTTGCGCCGTTTCCTGCGCCAGCGCGAGGCGCTGCTGGCGCCGGTGCTGGCGAATGCGGCCGCGGCCAGCGCGCACCCGGCGTGGCTGTTGCAGTTACTGCGCGCATCCTGGCCGCAACACTGGGAGCAGATCGCGGCGGCCAACAACGAACATCCGCCGATGAGCCTGCGACTGGATCTGTCACGCATCGCGCCCCAGGACTACCTGGCGCAACTGGCCGCCGCCGGCATGGGTGCTCGAGCCTTGCCCTGGCTGCCGACCGCGCTGGTGCTGGAGCGGCCGGTGGCGGTGGGCGAGCTGCCCGGTTTCGAGGATGGATGGGTGTCGGTGCAGGACGCCGGTGCGCAGCTGGCCTGCGCATTGCTGGCGGTGTCGTCCGGCCAGCGGGTGCTCGATGCCTGTGCCGCGCCTGGCGGCAAGACCGGCGCGCTGCTGGAGACCGGCGGCGACATTGACCTGACCGCGGTCGATAACGATGCCGGCCGGGTACAGCGCATCGCCGATAATCTCAAGCGGCTGCGCCGCACGGCGCACCTGGTCACCGCCGATCTCACCGACGACTCGGTCTGGCACCCGAAACAGCGCTTCGACCGCATCCTGGTCGATGCACCGTGCTCCGCAACCGGGGTCATCCGGCGCCATCCGGACATCAAGCTGCTGCGGCGGCCGGCCGACGTGGCCGCGCTGGCGGCGACCCAGCGCCGGATCCTCACGCGCTGCCTGCAGCTGCTGCAACCGGGCGGACGGCTGCTGTACTCGACCTGCTCGGTCCTGCCGGCCGAAAATGAGCGCATAGTCGAGGCGGTGCTGGCCGCCGTTCCCCGGGCGCAGGTGCGCTCGCTGCCAGACGAGGTGGTGCTGCCCCCGGACTGCGTGGCCTGCCCGATCGGGATGCAACTGCTGCCCGGGAATGCGGCGCAGACCGACGGCTTCTATTATGCTTGCCTGACAGTCACTTAGAAGCGCGACTTAAAAGCCCACGGCGCTTTTGACGGCGCCTTCGAACACGCATCAGCTACAGTCCTCGCCTGCAAGGTACCCGTGCATAGGATCAGCAGAATAAGCGTCGCCCTGGTGCTGCTGGTCGCGATGGCAGCGCCGATCCGCGGGCGCAGCGCAGGTCCATTGGCTGGGGATTTCCAGATCCGCTCGGCATTCGTGGTGGTGGACCACGGTGTGCTGCAGCTCAGTGCGCACATCGACTATCCGGTCAATGATCGCATCCGCAGCGCGTTGCGCGACGGGGTCACGCTGGCGTTCGATCTGGAGGTGAACATCAGCCGCCATCGCCGCCTGTGGTTGGACGCCACGGTGCTGGAGACCACCCTGCGACGCGAACTCACCTATCACGCGGTGACCGACCGCTACGTACTGCGCGACGAGGCCGGGGTCGAGCAGGAGAACTTTCCCACCCTGGAGGCGGCGCTGGAGAAGCTCGGACGGGTGGAAGATCTGCCGATCCTGGTGCAGTCGCAGCTGCGCGGCGACGCGCCCTGGGAGGTGGGGGTACGCGCCGGAGTGCGCCGCGGCCAGATGCCCGATGCGTTGCGGGCGCTGGTGTTCTGGACCGACGACTGGCATCGCACCACCGGCTGGTATACATGGATGCTCACGCTATAAAGCACCTCGCCGTGCGGCTTCTGACCGGCGCGGCGTTCGCCGCCGGCATCGCCGCACTGCTGCTGCTGGCGGTGAGCGTGGAGAATTCAGCGCAGTTCTCGCGCTGGCAGCCCTGGATCCTGCTGGTCAACATCCTCGGCGCAATTGCGCTGATGGTGCTGCTGGCACGTAAGTTCTGGCAGCTGTACCGCGATTTTCGCGACCACGTGCCGGGCTCGCGCCTGGCGATGCGCACCGTGCTGATGTTCGGTGCGCTGGTGATCGCACCGCTGGTGATCGTGTACCTGTTCTCGCTCGATTTCATCAACCGCGGGATCGACAGCTGGTTCCGGGTCGAGATCAAGCAGGGCCTGAACGATGCGGTGGTGCTGTCGCGCTCGGCGCTGGATCTGCGGCTGCGCGAACAGGCGCGCCGCACCGAGATTTTTGCGCACTCGCTGCGCGAGCTGCAGGGCACGGCGCTGCTGCAGCGGCTGGATGAAGAACGGCGAGCCACCGAGGCCAAGGAGATCATCGTCTACGATGCCTACGGGCGCGCCGCCGCAGTCAGTTCGGCCACGCCGCTGGCACAACAGCCGGCGCCATCGCCGCCGGAGGTGGCGCTGCAGCTGGCGGCGGGGCGAAGTTATGTCAGCCTGAATTCGCTGCCGAACGGCCAGTACAGCATCGAGACCGCGGCGCCGATCGCGGATGCGGTTGCGGCGCATGCCGGGCGGCGCTATGTGCTGATCCATTACGAGGTGCCGCAGGAACTGTCCGCACTGGCCGAGGGCGTGCAGCGCACCTCGTCGCAATATGGTGATCTGTCGGCAGTGCGCGAGCCGCTGAAGATCAGCTTCCGCCTGACCTTGACGCTGGTGGTGCTGCTGACCTTGCTGGCGGCGATCTACGGCGCCATCTACTCGGCGCAGCGCCTGACACGCCCGGTGCAGGATCTGATCGCCGGCACGCGCGCGGTTGGCAAGGGCGACCTGGGTACCCGCCTGCCGCTGTCCTCGCGCGACGAGATGGGACTGTTGGTGCATTCCTTCAATGACATGACCAAGCGCCTGCGGCGCGCCAGCGAGGAGGCCATGCGCAGCCGCCAGGCGGTGGAGCGCGAACGCGAGCGCCTTGCCATTATCCTGTCGCGCTTGTCGACCGGCGTCATCGTCACCGACCGCGAGCTGACCGTGCACAGCGCCAATCAATCGGCCGGCACCATACTCGGCACCAGCTTCGCGGATGCCGCCGGCCGGCATCTGACGCAGCTGCCGCCCGGCACTGCGCGGCTTGCGACCTTCATTGCCGAGCTGCGAGCGCGCCTGACCGCCGGCTGGGATGAGTGGCGTGAGCAGCTGACGCTGCCGGGTGAGGCCGGTGAACGGGTGCTGCTGTGGGCATGCACCCGGCTGCCGGATGAGCGCGAGCTGGGTGGGGTAGTGATCGTATTTGACGATATCACGGCGCTGCTGTCGGCCCAGCGTGATGCGGCCTGGGGCGAGGTGGCGCGGCGGCTGGCGCACGAGATCAAGAACCCGCTGACCCCGATCCAGCTGTCGGCCGAGCGGCTGCGGCGCAAGCTGCTGGGCGGCATGAATGCCGAGGATGCGCAGCTGCTCGAACGCGCCACCCACACCATCGTGCAGCAGGTCGACGCCATGAAGCAGATGGTCAACGCGTTCTCCGAGTACGCGCGCGCGCCGGACATGAAGCTGCAGCATTTCAACCTTAATCAGCTGGTTACCGAAGTCGCCGAGCTGTACCGGCTGCAGGACCCGTCGGCCGAGATCCGACTGGAACTCGATGCGGCGCTGCCGGAAATCGAGGCCGATCGCGGCCGGGTGCGGCAGATTCTGGCAAATCTGATTACCAACGGCATTGAGGCCCTGGCGGGGGTCAAAGGCGGCTGCGTGGAGATCAGTACGCTGCAACAGCGTGCAGAAGGGGCAGCTACCGCTGTAATCTGTGTGCGCGACAACGGCCCGGGGTTCCGGAAAGAGATCCTGGGCCGCCTGTTTGATCCGTATGTGAGCGGCAAGCCGCGCGGCACCGGCCTCGGGCTGGCGATCGTGAAGCGAATAGTCGAAGAACACGGCGGCCGCGTCGAGGCGGAAAACCGGCCGGAGGGCGGAGCGAGAATATTGGTCTTCCTGCCGGTCAGCGACCAGGATAGGACGTTGCTCGCCGGCGGGGAACGACGCATAGAAATGCGGAGGGAGCGAGCATGAATGCCAGCAGAATTCTGGTGGTGGATGACGAATCGGACATCCGTCGCCTGCTGCAGGAGATACTTACCGAGGAAGGCTACGAGGTCGAGGTCGCAGCCGACGCAGGCCAGGCACGCGCGGCGCGCGCACGGCAGACGCCGGATCTGGTGCTGCTCGACATATGGATGCCCGATACCGACGGTATTACGCTGCTGCGCGAATGGTCGAATGAGGCCTCGGACGCCTGCCCGGTGGTGATGATGTCGGGCCACGGCACGGTCGATACCGCGGTCGAGGCGACGCGGCTTGGCGCCTATGATTTCGTGGAGAAGCCGCTGTCGCTGGCGAAGCTGCTGCGCACCGTGGAGCGTGCGCTGGACGCGCGCTCGCGCCGGCCGAGCGGCAAATTCGTTGCTGCCGGCGCATCCGGTGTCGCGGTGCCGGTGGGTCGCAGCCGGGCAATCACGCAGTTGCGCAGCGAACTGATGCGCCTGGCAGCCTACAGCGCGCCGTTGCTGCTGCTGGGCGAGTCGGGCACCGATCGCGAACAGCTGGCGCGCTTCGTCCATCAATCCGGCCCCTCGTCCGCCGGGCCGTTCGTGGTGGTCGACAGCCGCACGCTGCGCGAGGACACGGCGGCCGCCACGCTCCTGGGTGTGGACGCCTCGCAGCCGGGCAAGCTGGAGCAGGCGCGCCGCGGCACGCTGTTCCTGGGCGACATCGAGGATCTGCCGGAGTCGACCCAGCGTCTGCTCGGCGGCCTGCTCGAGAGCGGCCGCTTCGTGCGCGGCGGCGGCGAGCCGGCGCCGCTGGAGACCCGGATCATCTCCTCGGCGCGGCCGGGGATCGTGAATCGCGTGCTGGCGGAGGATTTTCGCCGCGACCTGTACGCACAGCTGTCGGTGCTGATGGTGCGGGTACCGTCGCTGCGTGACTACGCCGAGGACGTGCCGGAACTGCTGCGCCACTATGTCGATGCGCTGACCGATACCGAGGGCCTGCGTTTCCGCCGCTTCAGCGTCGCGGCGCAGAATCGGTTGCGCAATTATCCCTGGCCGGACAACGGCCGCGAGCTGCGAAATCTGACGCGCCGTTTCCTGCTCAACAGCGGGCCGGAGGAGATCGGGCTGGAGGAAGTGGAGCGCGAGCTGTCGGCACAGACGCCGGCCGATGAGCCGCTGGTCAAGCACGACTTGCTGGCGCTGCCGCTGCGCGAAGCGCGTGAACAGTTCGAGCGCGCATACCTGCAGCAGCAGCTGATGCTGTGCAATGGCAAGGTCGGGCTGCTCGCCAAGCGGGTGGACATGGAACGCACGCACCTGTACCGCAAATTGCGCTCGCTGGGGATAGAAATCGGCCACGGCGCGGAGGAATGACGCGCGGTGCTGCTGATCGGGATGTTCGACTCGCCATTCGTACGGCGCGTTGCCATCAGCATGCAGCTGCTGGATATCGCCTATGAGCACGCCGACTGGTCGGTGGGCAGGGACTTCGAGCGCATCCGGCAGCACAATCCGTTAGGTCGGGTGCCCACCCTGGTACTGGACGACGGCGAAGCGCTGTTGGAATCGGCGGCAATCCTGGATTACCTAGATGATCGTGTCGGCCCGGCACGCGCACTGCTGCCGGCCGGAGGACCTGAGCGCCGCCTGGCGTTGCAACAGATGGCGCTGGCGACCGGCGCCGCCGACAAGGGCCGCGAGCAGATCTATGAGCGCGCATTCCGGCCGCCGGAAAAGCACCATGAACCCTGGTTGCAGCGCTGCCGCGCCCAGATGCATGGCGCCCTGGCCGCGATCGAGCGCCATTGCGAGGGACTGGGCGCGAGGCGCTGGCTGGTCGGAAACGCATTGAGCCAGGCGGATATCACGGTCAGCTGCGCTTTCACGTTTCTGCGTGAGACGCAGCAGCGCGAGGATCTGTCCGCGCGCTACCCGCGGCTGGCGGCCCTGGTCGATCAGCGTCAGACGCTGGCTGCGTTCAGCAACACGCACGTGCCGTTCTTCTCTCCGGGCGGACAGTAGAGCCCGCCGCGCCTCCGGCATGGCCCCGCTCTAGCGCCGATAGCTGTAGTGCAGAAATCCGTGGTTTTGCGCCACGCTGTCATACAGCCGGCGCGCGACCGCGTTGGTTTCATGGGTCAGCCAATAGGTGCCGTTCGCCCCTGCGGCGCGCGCCGCCGCATCGACCGCTTCGATCAGCCTGCGGCCGCAACCGTGGCCGCGAAGCGCCGGCTCGACGTACAGGTCCTGCAGGTAACAGGCCGGCGCCACAGACCAGGTGTCCTCGTGGTACAGGAAGTGCGCGATCCCCACCAGCCGCTCGCTCGCATCGCGCGCCCCCAGTGCCTGGATACGTCCGGCGTGGATGCGATGCCAGGTGCTATCGGTGACCTGGTCCGGTAGTTCGATGGCGTAGAAGCGCTGATAGGCGCTCCATAATTCGCTCCAGCGCGCGCGTTCCGACGCGCGCAGCGGCGCAATTTCGATCGATGACATCAGCGGCTCTCCAAGGCTACTGGTCGACGCGGATCACGAGCGAGTCCAGGTCGCTGGCCTGAAGCTGCTGGCGCAGCCGGTTCAACAGCGCCAGGTCCTTGATCGGGCCGATGCGCACGCGGTGCCAGACATCGGTATCGACTGCCACGCGCTGTACCGTCGCCTCGATGCCGAGCTTGCCCAGCTGTGCGTGCACGCGCTCGGCGACATCGGCATCGCGGTAGGAGCCCACCTGCAGGAAATAGATGCCCGGCCGGTCGATCTGCGCCGCCGGCGCGACACGCGTGCCGCGCTCCTTTTCCGGCACTACCACCTCAAATTTCGGCAGCATCTGGTAGAAGTCGTATTTGCCTTCGCCGCCGGCCGCGGCGGCCGCAGGATCGGCGCCGGCGCCCGCGCCGGCATCACCGGCGCCCTTGTGCGGCGTGGGATGCGGCACCTCAGGCACGGTCTCGGATGCGTGATGATCGGCAATGTAGATCAAACCGGCGACGCACAGCCCGGCGGCAAGCCCGATGGCGAACACCGACAGTTGCGCCAGGTCCAGCCCGAAGCTTGCGCGGCGCTTGTGCTTGTAGTCACGACCGGTGAGGCGCTGTCCGCTCACATGCTATCCGGCGCCGACACGCCGAGCAGGCCCAGTCCATTGCGAATCACCTGGCGCAGCCCCAGCGCCAGCGTCAGGCGCGCGTTACGCAGCGCTGCGTCGTCGACGATGAAAGTCGCGGCGTTGTACCAGGTGTGGAATGTGTTGGCCAATTCACGCAGGTAGTGCACCAGCGTGTGCGGAGCGCGCGCAGCCGCGGCCTGCAGCAGCACCTCGGGGTAGCGCGCCAGCTCGCGCAGCACCGCCTGTTCGTGCGGGCTGTCGAGCCGTGCCAGATTGTCCGACGCCATCGCCGCATCGTACTGGAGTTGCCGCGCCTCGAGCTGTTTCATCACGCTGGCGACGCGTGCGTGGGCGTACTGGATGTAGTACACCGGGTTGTCATTGGTGCGCGATTTGGCCAGTTCGAGATCGAAATCGAGCTGCTGATCGTGACTGCGCATCAGGTAGAACAGCCGGCAGGCATCGTTGCCGACCTCCTCGCGCAGCTGGCGCAGCGTGACGAACTGCGCCTCGCGCTTGCCCATGGCAATCTTCTGACCGGCGCGAAACAGGTTGACGAACTGTATCAGGCAGGCTTCGAGGCAATCGCCCGGCTGGCCCATGGCCACCAGTGCGCCGCGCACCCGGGCCACGTAACCGTGATGGTCGGCCCCCAGCACATCGATCAGGCGCGCAAAACCGCGTTCGCGCTTCTGCAGGTGATAGGCGATGTCGGGTGCAAAATAGGTCTGCTGCCCGTTGGCGCGGATCAGTACCCGATCTTCGTCGTCGCCGTACTGGCTGGCGCGAAACCACAGCGCACCATCCTTGCGATACAGAGCGCCGCGGGCGTCGAGTGCGGCCAGCGCATGCTCGATCGCCCCGCTGCGCACCAGTTCGCGCTCCGAGTACCAGCGATCGAATTCGACGCCGAACGCGGCCAGGTCGTCGCGGATATCGGCCAGCATCGCTGCCAGCGCCAGCTCGAGCACCTGCTCGAAGCCCGCGTCCCCGAGTAGCGCGCGCATGCGCGCGATCAGCGCATCGACGTACTGTTCCTTGTCGCCCAGGGGCGCATCCTGCGGCAGGCCGGCCAGCACCTGTGCTGCCGGCCGCGAAAGCGTCTGGCCGTATTGCTGCTCGAGTTGCGCGGCGATGGCATGCACGTAATCGCCGCGATAGCCGTTGGAGGGAAACGGCAGCTCGGCGCCGCCGGCCTGCAGGTAGCGCAGCCAGGTGCTGAGCGTGAGGATATCCATCTGCCGGCCGGCATCGTTGATGTAGTACTCGCGGTGCACGCGGTGACCGGTGGCCGTGAGCAGGTTGCCGAGCGTGGCGCCGTAGGCGGCCTGACGTCCGTGGCCCACGTGCAGCGGTCCGGTGGGGTTGGCCGAGACGAATTCGAGTATCACGCGCTCGCCGCCCCCGGCATCGCTCTGGCCGTAATGGTCGCCGCGCTCGAGCACCGCCCGCAGCACGCCGCTCAGGGCATCGCCGACCAGGTGAAAATTGATGAACCCCGCGCCCGCCACCTCGGCGCGCGCGACCAGTGCACTGGGCGGCAGCGCGGCGACGATGGCCAGCGCAATCTCGCGCGGCGGACGGCCCACCGCCTTGGCCAGGCGCAGTGCGATATTGCAGGCGTAATCGCCGTGACTGGCGTCGCGCGCGCGCTCGACGCTGATCCAGGCGGGATCGACGGCTTGCGGCAGCACGCTGCCGACCAGGCTGTTGAGCGCGTCCGTGAGCAGACGCTCGAGCTCGCTTTTCAAATCAAGCATCCTTGGGGCCCAAAGGCGGCGGCGAGTCTAACCGCAGAGCTCATTGGATATCGATGGGGTCGACGTCCAGCGCATAGCGCACGCGCTGCGCGCGCGCCAGGCTCTCGACCTGCGGCAGCCAAGCGTCGATAAAGCGATGCAATGGGCCGCGCTCGGCGCTCTCGATCAGCAGTTGCGCGTGATGGCGATCGGCGCGCCGCGCCATGGCCGCGGCCACCGGGCCGAGCAGCCGCACTGCGCGCGTGGCGGGCGCCAGCTGCCTTGCGGCGGCGAGAAATTCCAGCGCGCCGCCGCTGGAACGTGTCGATGCACGCAGTACCGCCAGGCGGCCGAACGGCGGCCAGCGCGCGGCCTCACGCTCGAGCATGGCGGTGGCGGCGAAGCCCTCGTAGCCCCCCGACAGCAGGCTCTGCAGCAACGGATGTTCCGGATACTCGGTTTGTATCAGTACCTCGCCCTGATGGCGCTCGCGCCCGGCACGGCCAGCCACCTGCACGATGGTCTGGGCCAGCCGCTCGGCGGCACGAAAATCAGTGCTGAACAGGCCCTGGTCGGCATTTAGCACCACCACCAGCGAGATGCCCGGAAAATGATGCCCCTTGGTCACCATCTGCGTGCCGACCAGGATGCGCGCCGCGCCCGACAGCACGCCCTCGACGATGGCATCGAGTTGCTCCGGCCGCGACGCGGTGTCGCGATCGAGCCGCAGCAGCGCATGGTCCGGAAACAGCTGATGCAGGGTTTCCTCGACGCGCTCGGTGCCCTGTCCGACCGGCTTGACGGCAAAGCCGCAGCGCAGGCAGCGCTGCGGCAGCACTTCGACAGCCCCACAATGATGGCAGCGCAACTGGCCGCTGGCACGATGCACCGTCAGGCGCGCATCGCAGGCATGACAGGGCGCTATCCAGCCGCAGGCGGTGCACAGCAGCGTCGGTGCGTATCCGCGCCGGTTGATGAATACCAGCACCTGGCCATTGGCCAACAGATGTCGACGCGTGGCATCGATGACCGGATTCGACAGGCCGTGGTGCACGCTATGGGCGCGTACGTCGACCAGTGCCAGCCGCGGCGCCGGCGCCTGGTCTTCCCGGCGTGGCAGGGCGAGTCCGCGGTAGCGGCCGCAAATCAGGTTCTGCAGGGTTTCAAAGGCAGGCGTGGCCGAGCCGAGCACCACCGGGATGTGTGCCTGCTGCGCGCGCACCAGCGCCAGATCGCGCGCCGAATAGCGGCAGCCGCCCTCGTGCTGCTTGTAGGAGCTGTCATGCTCCTCGTCCACGACGATCAGGCCCAGGTCGGGCAACGGCGCAAATACCGCCGAACGCGTGCCGAGCACCACGCGTGCCTGCCCCGCGCGCGCCGCGCGCCAGGTCGCGAGGCGCTCGGCATCGCTCAAGCCCGAATGCAGCACGGCGATGCCCACATCCAGGCGCTCGCGAAAACGCTGCACCAGCTGTGGTGTCAGGCCGATCTCGGGCACCATCACCAGCACACTGCCGCCGCGCGCGAGCGTACGCGCGGCGCACTGCAGATAGACCTCGGTTTTACCGCTGCCGGTCGCACCTTGCACTACCCAGGCGGCGTAATTCCCCGCGCTTTCGTCGATCTGGGCGACGGCCACGATCTGTGGCGCGGACAACACGGGCGCCGTGCCGCGCTGGTCGGTATGGAGAGCGTCGGGCCGGGGCCCGGATGGTGGCGACGCCGCAGCTGCCGCGTCTGCCTGATGCCGGTCGATCCACCCGCGCTGCTGCAGCGCGCGCGCCGCCTCGCGCCAGCGTGCCACGCGCGCGCCTACGGCCGCGCCGCTCAGGCCGTCGGGACTGTCAGCCAGCAGTGCCAGCAGCGCCTGCTGTTTGGGTGCCCGCCGGGCGTCATGGGCGAGCAGCGCCGCAAGGCCGGCCTCGGTGGCGCGCCACTGTTCAACCTGTGCCGCCGCCGGTGCGCCCTCGCGCAGCGCCTTAGGCAACGCGGCGGCGATCACCTCGCCCAGCGGATGGTGATAGTAATCGGCAGTCCAGCACAGCAGCTGCATCAGTGCCGGGTCGAACAGTGCGGTGCTATCGAGCACCTGGTGCACCGGCTTTAAAGCCTCCGGGCGGACCGAAGCGGCCGCGGCGTAATCAACCACTACCCCGATGGTGTCACGCTTTCCGACCGGCACCCTGACCCGCACCCCCAGGGGCACGTCGGCGGGTGACACCCCCGCGGGAGGCAGGTAATCGAATGGCGTGCGCAGCGGTGCATCGATCACTACCCGCAGCACGCCAGGGTTGGCGGCGCTGTTGTCCACAGTTACTGTGGATAAGTCTGTGGATAGCCGCCGCCCTGCGGCCGGCGAGGCCGATGAATCAGGGCGCTGCCGCGAATTTGGCAATCTATTGAGCACTTCAAAATAGCAACCATTATCAATAAGTTACGACGACCCCGGCGTGTCCAGCGGCGCGCGCATGCGCCCTACATCTCGAGTAATTCCGCTCTCTGTGCGCCAAGTGGATGATTTCGCGCACGTAAGCCTTCGGCCGACCCGGTGTCAACCGAACGCGTTTCTGCGCCGTTGTGCTGCTATGTAGCGTATCTCCGACGGATGGATGCTGTGGCATGGCTGCCTTTGCTAGTCTTGGAACTCAAACGGCTGATCTCATCCCATCCGGGAAGGCCCATTTGCGAGATACGACCCAGGATGTCACGCGCGCACTCGAAGCGTTTTTAGCGAGCGTAGAGCGCAAGGCATTCAGGATCGCACAGATCGCGCTGCGTCACGAAGCCGATGCGCTCGACGTGGTGCAGGACGCGATGATGCAGCTGAGTTCGCGCTATGCATCGCGACCGGCGCAGGAATGGAAGCCGCTTTTCTATCGCATTCTGGAAAACCGTGTGCGCGACGTGCAGCGCCGGCGCAGTGTGCGCAGCCGGGTCATGTCCTATATGCCGTGGCGCGGGGAGGATGAGGAGGAGGCGGTTGATCCGGTGGAGCAGGCCGTGGACCAGGGACCGCTGCCGCCGGCGCAGCTGGAGTCGGACCAGGCGATGGCGGCGCTGGAGCAGGCCATCGCCGCTTTGCCGACCCGACAGCGGCAGGCGTTTCTGCTGCGCAATTTTGAGGGAATGGATGTCGCGGAAACCGCGGCGGCCATGAAATGTTCACCGGGTAGCGTCAAAACACATTATTTTCGGGCGTTGCAGGCGCTGCGCGCCAAGCTGGGAGAGTTCCGTACATGATCGGCGACGACACACAGGAGGGCGGCAGCGAGTTCGAGCGACGAACACGCGCGCTGCTGACGCAGAGCGCCGAAGCGCTGCCAGGGGCGGTGCGATCGCGGCTGACGCAGGCGCGGCATGCGGCCCTGGCCGCACGCTCGCTGCGGGCGCCCTCCGTCACCCGTCGCTGGATGCCGCTCGGTGCGGCAGTCGCCGCGGCACTGGCGTTGCTGATCGTCTATGTGCCCTATGGCCGCAGTCCGCTGGAGAATCCGGTGCCGGGTGCCGGGCTGGAGGACATCGAACTGCTGAGCGACACGGACGCGGTGCCGCTCAACGGTGATCAGGACGTCGATTATGATTTTTATGAATGGGCAGCCGCTGAAGCCGCAGGCGCCGCCGGCCCCGCGGTCGGGTCGTGAGGCTTCGTGCCTACGCACTCGTCGTCGGTTTGAGCAGCTTAGGCATACTGCGGTCAGTGCATGCGGCCGACATGCCGGTCGACGACGGGCTGCTGGAATTCCTGGGTTCGGTCGATTCCGACGACAAGAACTGGCGCGAGTACCTGGCGGCCAGCGGCACCGATCCGGTTGCGAGACGCGCCGGCACCGCCCCGACAAACCCGGGTGCTCCCGGGCCGCCTGCTTCAGCGCCCCCGAACGCATCCCCAGCGCCTGGCAGCTCGCCGCGGCCTGCCGATCCAGCGGCTCCGCCGCCATGAGCGGCGTCTACGCACTGCTGACGAGCCTGCTGCTGGCGGCCGCGGTGCCCACGTTCGCGCAACAGCCAGCCGAACCGGCCGTCCCCGCCGTCCCGGTACGGCCAGCGCAGCCGATGGCATGGTCGTCTTTGCCGCCGGAGCAGCAGCAGCTGCTCGGACACTTCCAGGGACAGTGGGACAGCCTGCCGCCGCTGCGCCAGCAGGCGCTCTCGCGTGGCGCGGCGCGCTGGCTATCGATGACCCCGGAGCAGCGTGGCAGCGCGCGCGAGCGCTTCCAGACCTGGCAGAAGCTGCCGCCGGAGCAGCGGGCGCTGATTCGCCAGCGCTGGCAGCGCTTTCAGAGTCTGCCGCCGGAGCAGCAGCGGGCAGTGCGCCAGAATTATCGTTTCTTCTCGCGGCTGCCGCCGCAGCAGCGGGCACAGCTGCGCGAGCGCTGGGTACACGCGACGCCGCAGCAGCGCCAACAGATGCTGCAGATGCAGCGCCAGCGGCAACTGCAGCGCGGGCGCTAGACTAGACTGACTTTACCGCCGCGATCAGCGACGCGACGGCGGCCTGGCCGTCGCCGTACAGCATGCGGGTATTGTCCAGGTAGAACAACGCGTTCTCGATGCCGGAAAAACCGGCGCCCTGGCCGCGCTTGATCACGATGACGTTCTTGGCCTTGTCGGCGTTGAGGATCGGCATGCCGTAGATCGGGCTCGACTTGTCGTTGCGAGCCACCGGGTTGACGACATCATTGGCGCCGATGATCAATGCGACATCGGCGGTCTCGAACTCGGCGTTGATCTCGTCCAGATCGGCTATCAGGTCGTACGGTACCCCGGCCTCCGCCAGCAGCACGTTCATGTGGCCGGGCATCCGGCCGGCCACCGGATGGATAGCGAAGCGCACCGTAACGCCGCGATCGATCAGCAGCTGCACCAGCTCCCATACCTTGTGCTGCGCCTGCGCCACGGCCATGCCGTAGCCGGGCACGATGATGACTTTCTGTGCGAATGCCATCATGACGCCGGCATCGGCGGCCTCGATCGGCTTCAGGCTGCCGGTGACTTCGCCGCCGGCGGCGGCAGTGCCGGTATCGCCGAAGCCTGAGAACAGCACGTTGCCGAGCGAGCGGTTCATCGCCTTGGCCATCAGCTGCGTCAGCAGGGTGCCGGCCGATCCGACCACCGTGCCGGCGATGATCATCGCGGCATTGCCGAGCACAAAGCCCTCAAAGGCGACCGCCAGTCCGGTGAGCGCGTTGTAGAGCGAGATCACCACCGGCATGTCGGCGCCGCCGATCGGCAGCGTCATCGACAGACCGAGCACCAGCGCGGCAGCGAACAGGCCGGTCACCACGCCTGCCGTGGCGTTGTAACCACCGGCCACCATCGCGCCGAGCACCAGCGCGGCCGCAAGGATCGCGAGGTTCAGCAGCTGCTGGCCGCTGAAGCGCAGTGACCTGCGGATCAACCCCTGCAGCTTGCCGAAGGCGATCAGGCTGCCGCTGAAGGACACGGCGCCGATGATGCCGCCGACCACCGCCAGCGTGGCGCCGGCGGTGGTCTGCTGCTCGCCGCGATACAGTTCCACCGCCGCGATCGCGGCCGCGGCACCGCCGCCCATGCCGTTATAGAGCGCGATCATCTGCGGAATGTTGGTCATCGCGACCCGCCGGCCGCTGATCCAGGCCACCGCCGAACCGATTACCACTGCAATGATGATCAGCGGAAAGTTGGTCATGCCGGGGTAGAAGAACGTCGCCAGCGTCGCCACCAGCATGCCGGCGCCGGCCCACAGGATGCCGCTGCGCGCGGTGACCGGCGAACTCATGCGCTTCAAGCCCATGATGAACAGGAACGCGGTGACGAAATAACTCGCCTGTATCAGCGCATTGGCGCTGAAGTGAAGCTCAGTCATCAGTGCCCCGCCTTGGCTCCGCTGCCCTTGCCGCCCCTGGCGCCGCTGGACTTGAACATCTCCAGCATGCGTTCGGTCACCGCGTAACCGCCGACTGCGTTGCCGGCGGCCAGCAGCACGCCGATGAAACCGATGCTCTTCTCCAGCGGCGTGGTGGCGCTGCCGAGGGCCACCATGGCGCCCACCAGGACGATGCCGTGCACGAAGTTGGAACCCGACATCAACGGCGTGTGCAGGATCACCGGCACGCGCGCGATGACCTCGTAGCCGGTGAATGCGGCCAGCATGAAAATGTACAGAGCGACGATCCCGGTCATGTTGCCTCCGCCAGCTTGCGCGTCGGTTCGTGTTTGATGGCGCCGGCGTGCGTCAGGCACGACTGCGCGAATACCTCATCCTGCCAGTCGATCGCGAGCGTGGCGTCCTTGCCGAGCGCCGGCTTGAGAAAATTGTAAAGATTGCGGGCGTACATTTCGCTGGCGTGAAATGCCAGCTGCGCGGGCAGATTCACCGGCCCGACGATCTTCACGCCCTGGTGCACCACGGTCTGTCCGGCCTGGGTCAGTTCGCAGTTGCCGCCGGATTCGGCCGCCATGTCGACGATCACGGCGCCGGCCTTCATGCGCTCGACCGCGGCGCGCGAGATGATGCGCGGCGCGCGCCGGCCCGGTATCGCGGCGGTCGAGATCACGGCGTCGGCGACCGCGATGCGCGCTTCCAGCACCTGCTGCTGCTTGGCTTTTTCCTCGTCGGTGAGTTCGCGCGCATAGCCGCCGCTGCCCTCGGCCGAGACGCCGGTTTCCACGAATTTGGCGCCCAGCGACTTCACCTGTTCGCGCGTGGCACTGCGCACGTCGTAGGCCTCGACCACGGCACCCAGCCGCTTGGCGGTAGCGATCGCCTGCAGGCCGGCGACGCCCACGCCGATGATCAGCACCGTCGCCGGCCGGATGGTACCGGCCGCGGTGGTCAGCATCGGCAGGAAGCGATCGAGTGTATTGGCCGCAATCAGCGCGGCTTTGTAGCCGCCGATCGCCGCCTGCGACGACAGCGCATCCATCGACTGCGCGCGCGAGATGCGCGGCACCAGCTCCATCGCGAAACCGGTAATCTGGTGTTCGCGCAGCGCGCGCACCATGTCCAGCTGAGCATGTGCCTGCATGAATCCGATCACCACCGCGCCGGGCTTGAGCGCCTTGATCTGTGCGACGCTCAGCGGCTGCACCGTCAACAGCACGTCGGCCGCGGCCAGCACCGCCTCGGCGCTGTCGGCCCATTCGACATTCTTGTAAAGACTATCGGGGAACTGGGCGCTGACGCCGGCGCCGCGTTCGAGCAGCACGCGCGCTCCAAGCGCAGCAAATTTGTCGGCGATCTCGGGGACCAGACTGACGCGCGTTTCTCCCGGCGCGCGCTCGCGAAGGCCGCCGATCGTGACTGGCATGTTGCTCTCCCTACAGTAGCCGCCGCTCTACGGGGGCCGATGCAGGCGCTGGACAGCGCCTGCGATAAAGTCCGTTATCGTTGAATTCTCGCACAATCCTGCCGTATCTTACAGATCATGAGGATCGATATGGTGCATGCCGACCCCGATGCGGCGTTCCTGGTGCCGCAGCGCTCGACACACGGGCTGTCGCAGATGGTGCTGCGCACCGATGTGGCCGGCATGCCGCTGGAATGGATCGACTACCGCGAGGCTGCGCGGCTCTATTATCAGGAGCAGATCGCCTACACCTGCGGCTCACCGCTGCACCGCCTGTATGGCGGGGTAAATGCGGTCAGCGGCCGGCGCACAGTGCTGGAAGTCAGCTCGATCATCGCCACCGTCGGTCACACCGGTAATCCGGGCAACACCCGGCACGACTACGTGCCGCCACTGAACAACGAGACCCTGTTCCGGCGCGATGCCTACCTGTGCATGTACTGCGCCGGACGCTTTGCCAGCCGTGAGCTGTCACGCGATCACGTGCGCCCGTTCAGCCAGGGAGGGCATGACGTCTGGACCAACGTGGTGGCGGCCTGCCGCCGCTGCAACAACGAGAAGGCCTGGCGCACGCCCGAGCAGGCCAAGATGCAGCTGATCGCGGTACCGTTTACGCCGACCTACGCCGAATACATCTTTCTGAAAGGCCGGCGCGTGCTCACCGACCAGATGGAATATCTGCTGGCGCACTTTCCGCGCCACAGTCCGCTGCACGATCGCATCGCTCGCTGGCTCAGCTAGTGGGCGCGCCGCAAGCGCCAGCTGAAGCCGAGATGGTGGTCTACCTGATCGATGCCTCGGTCTACGTATTCCGGGCCTGGCATTCGATGCCACCTGATATCGCCGATCGCGACGGCAATCCGACCCAGGCGCTGTACGGATTTGCGCGCTTCCTGGGTGACCTGCTGGAGCGCCGCCAGCCACGCTATGTCGCGGTGCTGTTCGATGAGAGCCATGGGAGCTGCTTTCGCCACCAGCTCTACCCGCCATACAAGGCCAATCGCGAGGCCGCGCCGGTCGCGCTCAAACGCCAGTTCGCTCTGTGCCGCGAGTTCTGCCGGCATATCGGAGTGGCGGAATTCGCCAGCCCCGACTACGAGGCCGACGACCTGATCGGCACCCTGGCGCAGCATTGTCGCAACGACGGACTGTCGGTGACCGTGGTGTCGCGCGACAAGGATCTGGCGCAGCTGATCGCGCCGGGTGACGTATTCTGGGATTACAGCGACGCGGCCGAATATCGCTACGAGCAGATTGCCGCGCGCTTCGGTGTGCGCCCGGAGCGCATGGCGGATTACCAGGCATTGCGCGGCGACAGCGTGGACAACGTGCCGGGCGTGCCCGGCGTGGGCGCCAAGACCGCGGCTGCGCTGATGGGCCTGTTTGCCTCGCTCGAGGAACTGTTCGAAGGACTGGATGCCGTGGTCGGACTACCGCTGCGTGGCGCGGCCGGATTGCCGCAGCGTCTGCGCCTGCATCGCGAGGCGGCGTATCTGGCGCGTTCGCTGACCCGCATCGTGTGCGATGCGCCGATCGGCGCCGGCAGCCCAGCGGTGTCGGCCGCCGACCTGCAACGCCGCGCGCCGGATCTTGCGCGGCTCACCGCGTTCTGCGATACCCATGGCTTCGGCAGCCTGCTGCGCCGTCAGGCCGAGCGGCTGACGGCGCATACCCGGGCCGCCTGAATCGTCGGCGCCTTAGCCGCCGTTCAGCCTTTCTTCACCCACACCTTGCACCAGCCGTTGGCATTCACCAGCTTGCCGGGGAAGATATTGCACGGCCGATAGGCGTCGCCTGCCTTGCCCTGCAGCTGCAGGCAGGTGCCGCACATCTGGCCGGGCTGGTAGGTGGAAAACTGCTTGACGTCGACGGTCTTGGCATCCTCGTGATAGCCCAGCGCCTGCGCGGTCGGATCGGTCGGCGACAGATGCGGGGCCTCGTCCGCCTGCGCCGACCGGGTCACCTGCAGCGCACCGGCCGCGCCACACAGCAACACGAACTGCTTCAAGGCATCGCGACGTGAACGGGAAATGGGTTCGCTCATCGATTGATCCTCTACGGCCTTGCGATCAGGCCAGTTGGGTTGGAGAGTAAAGCGTGACATGTTCGTTAATCCCAAGCGGCCGCTGCCGCCCCCCTTAAAGTACGCACCGCCCTATGGTCGCACATCGCCGCTTGCAGCCACCAGTCGTGCGCACGATGCCCCCGGCAGCGCCGACGCAGGCTGCGCCGCTGGTAGCCCTGATTGTGGCGTCCCTGTGCCTGGCTGCCTGTCGCACCGTGCCGGGACTGCACCCGCGAGCGGCGCCCCCAGCAGCCGTGACCGCGCCGGCCGCGGGCAGCGTGCGCTATCGAATCGATGCGGCGCGTTGCGAAGTACTGATCCTGGTGTACCGCGACGGGCGCCTGGCTTCACTGGGGCACAATCACGTGCTCGCGGTGCGCGAGCTGTCGGGCGAAGTGCTGCTGGCGGCCGATGTCACGCAAAGCCACTGGCAGCTGGATTTCCCCGTGACTGCGCTCAGCGTGGATGAGCCGCAGCTGCGCGCGGCGCAGGGCGCACAATTTCAAACCATGGTCGACGCGGCCGCGATTGCCGGCACCCGCGAGCATATGCTCGGACCGCTGCTGCTCGATGCCGCCCACTATCCGACCATTCATCTCGAGTCCGCGCAGGTGCGCAGCGAGCCCGATGGCCTGCGCATGAGCACCCGGATAGTGGTGCGCGATCACGCCGCCCAGGTCGAGGTGCCGCTGGCGTTGCAGCGTTCGCCGGATGAGCTGGTCGCCAGCGGCGAATTCGACCTGACGCATGCCGAGCTTGGCCTGACTCCCTACAGCGTAGCGCTCGGTGCGCTGCGGGTGGCCGATCGCATGCACGTGCGTTATCGGCTGGTGGCACAGCGCGAGGGCGATGCGCCGCCGTGAAGCGCGCTTCAGGCCGCTGCCTGAATCAGCAGCAGCGCGATATCGTCCGGCGCTTCGATCAGCGCGCCGCGCTTGCGGTCCAGGCCGCGCGGCAGCTGCGCCGCCAGCGGCACCGACAGGTCGCGCAAGCGCGCCGTGCTGGCGCCGAGGTCGGCGCATTCGAACAGCAGCAGCGGGCCATCGAAGGCAGCGCGCGCATGAAAGCCGAGATCGAGGTGATCGCTGGTCAGCGGCAGGTACGGAAATGGCTGGTCCTCCGCCGGCAAGGCCACGAAGCCGGCACCCTCCCAGAATTCGCGTGCCGCATGGTAATCGTCCTGCGGCAGGCTCAGGTGCGAAAAATAACCGCACAGCGATTGCGCCGGCGTGCCGGCGGGCGCAGGTGAATAAGTGCGCGCCTCCAGCAGCGTCACTGCGTGCCCGGCCGGGTCGCGCAGCCGCAGCTGGTGCATGCTGTCATCGCCGAGCGCTGTCAGTTCCGGCTCGAAGTTCGCCGCCCGCAGCCGTTGCTGCGCGCCGGCCAGCTGCGGCAGCACGAAGGTCAGCGCTGGCGAGGGCATCGCGCGTTCATGCAATCCCAGGTGCAGGCGGCCGTCGCCGAGCACGCCGTAGCGGTGCGACCAGGCATCGCCGGTGATCAGCTGCGAGAATCCCAGCCGCTCATAGAACTGCACTGCGCCGGCGATGTCGGCGGTGGCGATCCCGAGTTCCAGAAAGCGGCCAAACATCAGTGTTTCAGGGTCACGGCGGCGGCGCAGGCGGCGCTACGGTAGCGTGACCGACGGACCGACGGGCGCCGGCCAGTCGCTGCTGGCACGCACGATCAGTCGTGCCAGGGCGCCGGCGTGATCACTACGGGCGTTCAACGCCGGCACGTAGTCGAAGCGTTCACCGCCGGAATGCAGAAAGGTGTCACGGCCGCTGAGCGCGATTTCCTCCAACGTTTCCAGGCAGTCGGCCGCGAACCCGGGGCACATCACGGTAACCGCGCGCACCCCGCGCCGCGGCAGTTCCCGCAGTGTCCGATCGGTGGCCGGGGTAAGCCAGCGGTTGGCGCCGAAGCGCGATTGAAAGGAGAGGCTCCAGTCGCGCGGCGCCAGGTCGAGCGCCGCCGCGAGTTGCACCGCGGTCTGCCGGCACTCGTCGCCGTAGTGGTCGCCACGGGCGACGTACGACTGGGGGATGCCGTGAAACGACATCAGCACATGGCCGCCGCGCCCGTGCAGCCGCCAGTAATCGCCGAGACTGGCGGCCAGCGCGCTCACATAGCCGGGATCGGCATGATAGCCGGCGATATAGCGCAGCTCGGGCAGCGCGCGCCAGCTGCGCAGCGCCTGTGACACCTGGTCGTAGACCGCGCCCGTGGTGCTGCCGCTGCCCTGGGGAAACAACGGCAGCACCATCAGCCGGCGCACGCCGGCATTGCGCAGCGCCTCCAGGGTCTGCCGGATGTAGGGCGGCGAATACAAAAATGCCTGTTCGACCCGCATCCCGCCACGCAGGGCGTTGAGTTCGCGCTCCACGCCTGAGCGCAGTTTGGTCGTGTTGAGCAGCAGCGGCGAGCCTTCAGGCTGCCAGATCTGGCGGTATTTGCGGGCGCTGCGCGGGGCACGCAGCGGCAATACCAGTCCGTACAGCAGCGGCAGCCACAGTGCGCGCGGCAGTTCGATGACGCGCCGATCGGAAAGAAACCGGCGCAGGAAAGCGCGCACTGCAGCGCTGCGCGGTTCCACCGGCGTGCCGGTATTGACCAGCAGTACCGCCGCACCGATGGAGGTCGAGTCGTTCACATGGGCGAGCGCATAGAGGCAGCCGAAGGCCGCCTAGCCGACGTGCTGCGCCAGGAACGCGCTGGTGCGCGAACGCGCCAGCGCGGCGGCGGCGGCATCATAGTGATCGGGTCGGTCGTCGTTCGCGAACGCGTGCCCGGCATCCGGGTAGAGATGATAGATGCCCTGGGGAAATGCGTGGCGCACGCGATCGACATCGCTGGCCGGAATGCTGTGATCGTGCCCGCCGGAATGCAGCATGGTCGGGCAGGCCGGTACCTTGGGCAGCAGGCCGGGGATTCCTGCGCCGTAGTAGCAGACCGCCGCGCCGAGCCCCAGTTCGCTGGCCGCGGCCCAGGTGAGCGTGCCGCCCCAGCAGAAGCCGATCACCGCGACCTTGCCGGCATGGCGCGCCACTGCCACCGCCGCGCTGATATCGAGCACCGCCTTGGCGGTGTCGACCTGCTTGCGATAGCCCACCGCCTGTTGCATCTCCGGCGGCGAATAGCCGAGCACCAGGTTGCGGCGCACGCGATCGAACAGCGCAGGTGCCACCGTCAGGTAGCCGTCGGCGGCGTAGCTGTCGCAGGTACGCAGGATCCAGGGCGACAGGCCGAAGATCTCCTGCACGATTACCACTGCGCCGCGCGGCTTGCCGACGGCATTGGCGATGTAGACCGCAAATTGATGCCCGTCGCGCGCCATCCGTGTCTGGAACTGGGTCATGCCCGCTCCAGGATTGCGGTCACGCCCATGCCGCCGGCGGTACAGGCGGAGGCGATGCCGCGCCTGGATTGTGGATCCAGCGCGAGCAGTTTTGTCAGCACCGCGAGAATGCGCGCGCCGGTGGCGGCGAATGGATGCCCGATCGCGACGCTGCCGCCTTTGACATTGAGCTTGGAGGTGTCGATTGCACCCAGGGGTTCTGCCAGCCCGAGGCGTTCGCGGCAGTAATCGGCCGACTGCCAGGCCTTGAACAGGCACAGCGGTACGGCGGCGAAGGCCTCGTGAATTTCGTAGTAGTCGAAGTCCTGCAGGGACAGGCCGGTGTCCTGCAGTATCGATGCGACCGCATACGCCGGGGCCATCAGCAGGCCTTCCTTGCCGCTGGCGAAATCCACCGCCCAGGTCTTGCCGGCCGTGAGGTAGGCCAGCACCGGCAGCTTGTGCTGGGCGGCCCACTGTTCCGAAGCCAGCAGCAGTGCAGCCGAGCCATCGGTCAGCGGCGTGCTGTTGCCGGCGGTAAGAGTGCCGCTGCCGCTGAGGTCGAATACCGGCTTGAGTTTGGCGAGTTTCTCCACCGAGGTGTCGGCACGCACGTTGTTGTCGGTCTTCAGGTCGCGGAAGGGCACTACCAGGTCGTCGTAGAAGCCCTCATGCCAGGCCGCCGCGGCCTTGACGTGACTCTCGTAGGCCAGCTGGTCCTGCTCTTCGCGCGTGATGCTCCAGGTCTTGACCATGAGTTCGCAGCTCTGGCCCATCGACAGGCCGGTGCGTGGCTCGACCACCGCCGGCAGCACCGGTTTCAGGTCGCGCGGTCGCAGTCCCAGCCAGGGCTTTACGCGCTGCCCGAAGCTGCGGCCGCGGGCACTGCGCAGCAGCCGCTGCTGAAACGATCGCGGATAGACCACCGGCGGATCGCTCAGGTCATCCACCCCGGCGGCGATGCCGGCATCGATCTGCCCCAGCGCAATCTTGTTGGCCACCAAAATGGCCGCCTCCAGGCTGGTACCACAGGCGCGCTGCAGGTCGAGCCCCGGCGTCTGCGGATCGAGTCCGGTCGACAGCAGCGATTCGCGCGTCAGGTTGTAGTCCTTGGAATGCTTGATGACCGCGCCGCCGATCACATCGCCAAGCCGCTGGCCCTGCAGCTCGTAGCGCTCCACCAGCGCGCGCAGCGATGCCGTCAGCAGCTCCTGGTTGTCGGTGCCGGCGTAGGCGGTATGGGAACGGGCAAAGGGTGTGCGGATGCCGCCAATGATGGCTACGCGTCTGGTACTGGTTCCGATCTGCATGGAATACTTCTCCGTGAATCTTGGTGCGTTTGCGCGACGCGGCCGCGGCCATCTGCAACGCTTGGGCTTGCCTCCTAGAATGCCACGCCCGTATAGCCGCGGTCACTCATGGCGCCCCGGCATGGGGTCGTGCATTGCGGCTTCCGACGCCAGGCAGGCAAGATGCGCTTCGGCTGCGGCATCCGCCGGCGGCCGGTGGGCCGAAGACGGGCGCTGGCCGGTGGAATGGGAGGGATGATGGCGGGTAACGTGGTCGATCGCGTGTATGAGCGCCGCCTGGCTGCGCTGGTGAACAGCCGCGAGCAGCAGCTGATCGCGCGCGGCCGCCGCGGCCTGGAGCGCGAATCGCTGCGGGTGACGCCCGATGGCCACATTGCGCAGACGCCGCATCCGCGCGCTCTGGGCGCATCGCTCACCAATCCGCACATCACCACCGATTATTCCGAAGCGCTGACCGAGCTGGTCACGCCGACCTTCCAGGACAACGAGGAACTGCTGCAGTACCTGGGCGACCTGCATCAGTTCGTCTATGCGCACCTGGGCGAGGAGCTGCTGTGGGCGACGTCGATGCCCTGCATAGTCGGCGGCGAGGCGGCGGTGCCGATCGCACGATTTGGCGATTCGTACCAGGGGCGCATCAAGTACATCTATCGCCACGGACTGCTGGTGCGCTACGGCGGCATGATGCAGGCCATCTCCGGGGTGCACTTCAATTATTCGGTGCCCGAGCAGTTCTGGCGGCTGTACGCCGAGATCTGCGAGTCGCGGGACAGCGGCCAGGAATTCGTCTCGGCGCGCTACTTCGATCTGCTGCGCAATTATCGGCGCCACGGCTGGCTGGTCAGTTACCTGTTCGGCGCCTCGCCGGCGCTCTGTCGCTCATTTCTGCAGGGTCGCGAAGACCCGGAACTGCAGGAGCTGGGCCGGGAGAGCCTGATTGGACCGGATGCGACTTCGCTGCGCATGAGCGATATCGGCTACCGCAACCGCAACCAGGCCGCCGGGGCGGTGTCGTTCAACACGCTGGAGCAGTATCTGCGCGACCTGCGCCGCGCAGTGAGCCAGCCGTATCCGCCATTCGAGGCGCTCGGTGTCAAGGTGGATGGCGAGTACCGGCAGCTGTCGGGCAACGTGCTGCAGATCGAAAACGAGTACTACAGCTACGTGCGGCCCAAACGCACGCTGCGCGCCGGAGAGCGCACCATCCACGCGCTGGCGCGTGCCGGCGTCGAGTACGTCGAGGTGCGCACACTCGACAACAGCGCCTACAACCCGGTTGGCGTCAATCTGCGCAAGCTGTACTTCCTCGAGGCGTTCTGCCTGCTGCTGCTGTTCAAGGCCAGCCCGCCGATCGACAGCAACGAAGAGGAAGCGATCGACCGCAATCACCTGAAGGTGGCCCGCTATGGGCGAGCGCGCGGCCTGATGCTGGAGCGCGACGGGCGCCAGGCGCCGATGCGCAGCTGGGCGGCCGAACTGCTCGAGTCGATGCAGGGCATCTGCGAGTTGCTCGACGCCACGCACCCGCAGCGGCCCTATAGCGTCACGCTCAAGGAGCAGCAGGTGAAGCTCGAGGACGTGGAGCAGACGCCGTCGGCGCGGCTGCTGCACGACCTGCGAGAATCGGGTGAGAGCTTCACGGCGTTGGTGATGCACATGTCGCGCTCGCACCAGCAGTACATGCTCGGCTTTCCGCGCAATGAGGCACGGTGGCGCGAATTCGAGGCGGAGGCCGACGAGTCACTGCAGGCGCAGCGCGCACTCGAGGCCGGGCGGCGCGGCAGCTTCGACGACTACCTGGCCGCCTACCTGGCCGATTGATCGAGGCTGGCGCGGTGCCGCGGGCGCGGCATTAAAATTGCAGGTCGGCACTGTCCCCACCGGAGATTGTTGCGTGCTGCAGAGGATTCATCGGCTGTTGGTCGCCAACCGCGGCGAGATTGCGGTGCGGGTGATGCGCGCCGCGAGCGAGCTTGAGATCCCGACGGTCGCAATCTACTCGCAGGAGGATCGCTTCGGCCTGCATCGCACCAAGGCGGACGAGGCGTACCTGGTGGGCGAGGGCAAGGGCGCGATCGACGCTTACCTCGACATTCCAGACATCCTGCGGGTGGCGCGCGAAGCCGGTGTCGATGCGATTCACCCGGGTTATGGCTTTCTGTCGGAGAACCCGGAGTTCGCCGCGCAGTGCGCCGAGGCGGGCGTCATCTTCATCGGCCCGAGTCCGGAAACCATGCGCGTGCTGGGCAACAAGGTGGCCGCGCGCCACCTGGCGGTGGATGCAGGTGTTGCCGTGATGCCGGCGACCCCGCCGCTGCCGCAGGACATAGAGGAGTGCCGGCGCCTGGCGGGGCAGGTCGGCTATCCGGTGATGCTCAAGGCCAGCTGGGGCGGCGGCGGCCGCGGCATGCGCGTGATCGAGAGCGACGCGCAGCTGGCCGAGCTGCTGCCGGTGGCGCGGCGCGAGGCCCGCGCTGCGTTCGGCAACGACGAGGTCTACCTCGAACGGCTGGTGCGTCGCGCACGCCACCTGGAGGTGCAGATCCTGGGCGACAGTCACGGCAACCTGGTGCACCTGTTCGAGCGCGACTGCACGGTGCAGCGGCGCAACCAGAAAGTGGTGGAGCGCGCGCCGGCGGTATTCCTCAGCGATGAGGAGCGTGCGGCGCTGTGCGCAGCCGCGCTCTCGATCGGCCGCGCGGCGAACTACCGCAACGCCGGCACGGTGGAGTTCCTGCAGGACGCGGACAGCGGCAGCTTCTACTTCATCGAGGTCAACCCGCGCATCCAGGTCGAGCACACGGTGACCGAATGCGCCACCGGCATCGACCTGGTCAAGGCGCAGATTCGTATTGCCGACGGCGCGCGCATCGGCGACCCCGCCAGTGGCGTGCCGCCGCAGGATCAGATCCGCATCTATTCCCACGCGCTGCAATGCCGGGTCACCACCGAGGATCCGGAGAACAATTTCACTCCGGACTATGGCCGCATCACTGCCTATCGCACCCCGGCCGGCTTCGGCGTGCGGCTCGATGCCGGAACGGCTTATACCGGCGCGATCATCACCCGCTGGTATGACTCGCTGCTGGTGAAGGCGACCACCTGGGCACCGACGCCGCAGGAAGCCATCGCGCGCATGCACCGCGCGCTGTGGGAGTTTCGCATCCGCGGCATCACCACCAACCTGCGCTTCCTCGACCAGATCATCACCCACCCGAGCTTCGCTGCCGGCGACTACACCACGCGCTTCATCGACGAGACCCCGGGGCTGTTCAGCTCGCCGGAGCGGCGCGACCGCGCCACGCGCATCCTGACCTTCCTGGCCGACACCGTGGTCAACGGCAACCGCGAGATCAAGGGCCGCGCAGTCGCGCCGCGCCTGACCATCATGCGCCCACCGCGGCTGCCGCCGGCCCTGGCGCGCGGCAGCGCGCCTCCCTCCGGCAGCAAGCAGCGGCTGGATGAGCTCGGACCTGAGCGCTTCGCGCAGTGGATGCGCTCCGAGGAGCGCGTGCTGCTGACCGATACCACGATGCGCGATGCGCACCAGTCGCTGCTGGCGACGCGCATGCGCACCATCGACATGGTGGCGATAGCACCCGCCTATGCGATGCTGCTGCCGCAGCTGTTCTCGGTCGAATGCTGGGGCGGGGCGACATTCGACGTCGCGATGCGGTTCCTGAAGGAGGATCCGTGGGAGCGGCTGGAGCGCTTGCGCGAGGCGATGCCGAACCTGCTGCTGCAGATGCTGCTGCGCTCCGCCAATGCGGTCGGCTACACCAATTATCCCGACAACGTGGTGCAGTACTTCGTACGCCAGGCCGCGGATGCGGGCATCGACGTGTTTCGCATCTTCGACTCACTGAACTGGGTCGAGAACATGCGGGTGGCGATCGACGCGGTGCTCGAGTCGGGCCGGCTGTGCGAGGCGGCGATCTGCTACACCGGCAACATCTGCAATCCCAAGGAGCGCAAGTACACACTCGACTACTACCTGAAGCTGGCACGTGAGCTGAAAGCTGCCGGTACCCATGTGCTGGGCATCAAGGACATGGGCGGCCTGTGCCAGCCGCGTGCCGCCTACGAGTTGGTGAAGGCGCTGCGCGACGAGACCGGGCTGCCGGTGCACTTCCACACTCACGACACCAGCGGCATTGCCGCCGCCAGCGTGTTCGCGGCGATCGCGGCCGGGGCCGATGCGGTGGATGGCGCGATGGACTCGATGAGCGGCCTGACTTCGCAGCCGAACCTGGGTTCGATCGCCGAGGCGCTGCGCTACAGCCCGCGCGATCCCGGCATCGACACCGAGCATATCCGCACCCTCTCGCACTACTGGGAACAAGTGCGCAAGGGCTACGTTGCGTTCGAGAGCGACAACCGGGCCGGCGCCTCCGAGGTGTACGTGCACGGCATGCCGGGCGGCCAGTACACCAATCTCAAGGAGCAGGCGCGCGCGCTGGGTATCGACGACACGCGCTGGCCGGAGGTCGCGCGCACCTACGCCGAGGTCAACGACATGTTCGGCGACGTCATTAAGGTGACGCCGACCTCGAAAGTGGTCGGCGACATGACGCTGCTGATGATGGCCAACGGCCTGACGCGCGCCGCGGTGCTGGATCCTGCCACTGAAATCGCCTTTCCCGAATCGGTGGTGCAGCTGTTTCGCGGCGACCTGGGCCAGCCGTACGGCGGCTTTCCGCCCGAACTGCAGAACAAGGTGCTGCAGGGCGCGGCGCCGCGCACCCGCCGGCCAGGCCTGGATATGCCGCCGGCCGACCTTACCGCGCTGCGCGCCGAGGCGAGCGGGAAGGCCGAGCGGCCCGTGACCGACCGGCAGTTCGCCTCCTATCTGATGTACCCCAAGGTGTTCACCGACTACGCCGCGGACCGTCGCCGCTTCAGCGATGTCGCCATCCTGCCGACCCCGGTGTTCTTCTATGGCATGGAGCCGGGGCAGGAAATCAGCATCGAGCTGGAGCGCGGCAAGACGCTGATCGTGCTTTACGTGACGCGCAGCGAGCCGCATGAGGACGGTACCCGTACCGTGTTCTTCGAACTCAACGGCCAGCCGCGCTCGGTGCGCGTGACGGATCGCAGCCAGACCCCCAAACGGCCGCCGCAGCGCAAGATCGACCCCGGCAATCCGCGCCACGTCGGCGCGCCGATGCCGGGTACCGTGGCCACGGTCAGCGTCGCGGTCGGCAACAAGATCAAGCGCGGCGACGTCGTGGTGACGATCGAAGCCATGAAGATGGAGGCCGCGGTGCGCGCCGACGCGGACGGCGAGGTGGCGGAAGTGCTGGTGCAGCCCGGCGCCCAGATCGATGCCAAGGATCTGCTGGTGGTGTTGCGCTAGGACGGGTCGCGTAGAGTGCCACCAAGCACTATCGGCGGGCGTATATTCGGCCGCTGGGCGCCGAATTGGTGCCATGGCGGACGCTGATGAGGGCAAAAATGGCGCTTAAGCGGCACAATCGGGCCGGTGAAGGCGTGGCACGAAAGGTGCACCTTCGATTGGCCGTAGTGGCGGATCCAACAAGAATGGAGGCGGGAACCCTCGTATGAAACTGATCACCGCAATTATCAAGCCGTTCAAGCTCGATGACGTCCGGGCTGCCTTGTCCGAGATCGGCGTTTCCGGCATGACCGTGACTGAGGTCAAGGGATTTGGACGCCAGCGCGGCCATACCGAGTTGTACCGCGGGGCGGAGTACGTGGTCGATTTCGTACCGAAGACGCGGGTCGAAGTGGCGGTGCGATCCGAGCTGGTAGACCAGGTCGTGGAAGCGGTGCTGAAGGCGGCCAAAACCGGCAAGGTCGGCGATGGCAAGATCTTCATCACCGACATCGATCGCGTCATCCGTATCCGTACCGGCGAGACCGACAACGCCGCACTGTAAAATCACGGCGCGCTAGAATATCGGCGCGGCGGCCGGCGCACTTCGGGGCGGTGGTGGTCCGGCCGCACCTGATAATCAGAGTAGCCGCATGCGGTCCGAGTTTTCCAATGCGATTGTGTTTCACGAGCACGGCGGCGCCGAGGTGCTCCAGTGGGAGCGCATACCGTTGCCGCCCCCGGGGCGCGGGCAGCTGCAGCTGCGCCACACCGCCATCGGTGTCAATTTCATCGACATCTACGATCGCAGCGGCCTGTACCCGCGTGCGCTGCCGGAAACCCCGGGGCGGGAGGCTGCCGGCGTAGTCACGGCACTTGGACCTGGAGTACGCGGGTTCAAGCGCGGACAACGCGTGGCCTATGTCCAGGCAGCCCCCGGCGCCTACAGCGAGCGGCGCAACATTGCCGCCGATCACGTGGTCGGCCTGCCGCGGGGAATCAGCGACGAGCAGGCGGCGGCGCTGATGCTCAAGGGCCTGACCGCCGAATACCTGCTGCGCCGGACGCATCGGGTGAGTCGTGGCGAATATCTGCTGATTCACGCCGCGGCCGGTGGCGTCGGCTCGCTGCTCACGCAGTGGGCGCGGCTGCTGGGCGCGAAGGTCATGGGTATCGTCGGCACCGAGGCTAAGCTTACGATGGCCAAGCGGCAGGGCTGTCACCAGGTGTTCCTCGCCGGGCGTGACGACATCGTGGAATGCGTGCGCCGCTATACCCGGGGCCACATGGCCGACGTGGTCTACGATTCGGTCGGTAAGGATACCTTCATCGAATCGCTCGATTGCCTGCGGCCGCGCGGCCTGATGGTGAGCTTCGGCAACGCATCGGGGCCGCCGCCCGCGATTGCACCGCTGGAACTGGCGCGGCGCGGATCGCTATTCCTGACGCGACCGTCGCTGTTTGACTACATCGCCACCCGCCGCGAGCTGGAAGTGTCCGCCCGCGCCCTGTTCGCCCTGGTGAGCACCAGGAAACTGCGGGTGCATATAGGGCAGCGCTATCCGCTGGCCGACGCCGCGCAGGCGCATAGTGATCTGGAAGCGCGGCGCACCACTGGCGCGAGCGTGCTCATCCCGGATAGCGGAAAATGAGGGCTGGGTACCGCATCCACGGCGACTAGCGCGGTGAGTCGCCAACCAACGCCGGGGCTGGAACAGATGCTCGCCGCTGCCATGCGGCATCATCAGGCCGGACGCTTGAACGATGCGGAACCGCTCTATCGTCAGATCCTGCAGGCCGATGCCCGACATGTCGACGCACTGCATCTGCTTGGTGTCCTGTCGCATCAGACCGGCCGCAATGAGGCCGCGGTCGAGCTGATCACCAAAGCCATAGCCGGGAACGGCCGGGTGCCGGCCTTCCACAACAATCTCGGCAATGCCCTCAGGGCGCAAGGCAAGCTTGCTGAGGCCGAAGCGTCGTACCTGCGGGCGCTGTCCGGCAAGCCGGACTATGTCGAGGCGCACTACAACCTGGGAGTGGCGCTGCAGGAACGGGGCAGGCTGGCAGAAGCCGCCGCCAGCTACCAGCGGGCGCTTAAGCACAGGCCGAATCACTTCGAAGCACACAGCAACCTCGGCAATACGCTGCAGGCACAAGGCAAACCGGATCAGGCGATGGCCTCCTACCGGCGCGCGATCGCCCTCAAGCCAGACTTCGCCCAGGCGCACGGTAATCTCGGCAATGTGCTCAAGTTACAAGGCAGGCTGGCTGAAGCGCTCGACTGCTACGACCGTGCGCTGGCCCTGAAACCGGACTACGGCGAGGCGCACAGCAACCGCGGCATTGTTCTGCTCGAACAGGGCAAGCTGGACGAAGCGGCCGCTGCGTTCCAGCGCGCACTGGCGCAGCAACCGCACAACGCCGAGGCGCACAGCAATCTCGGCAATGCACTGAAGGAGCAAGGCAAACGCGATCAGGCACTGGCCTGCTACCACCGGGCGCTCGTATTGGAACCCGATTACGCCGGAGCGAGGCTGGATCTGGCGATAGCCGTGATTCCCATATTCGCCGACAGCGCCGGCGAAAGCAGCGCGGTGGAGGATGAGTTCACCCGATCGCTCGATGAACTCGCAGCATGGAACGCCGCCAATCCGGGAAAGCTTGGAAAGTCAGTCGGCAGGAATCAACCGTTCTATCTGGCCTACCGCCCGTTCGACGTCACTGCGCTGCTGTCGCGCTATGGTGATGTGGTTGCTGCCGCGGCCGCGGATTTCTGGCAGCCCTTGATAAGCGACAATCGCCGCGCTGAACCGCCGCGGGATCGCATCCGCATCGCCGTGGTGAGCGGGCAGGTGCGGCGACACCCGGTATGGGACGTGGTCCTGCGCGGCATCATCGAGCATATTGATCGGCGGCAGTTCGAGATCTTTGTCTACCACACCAGTGCGATCGCCGACGAGGAGACGCTCCGGGCACGGGAACAGGTCGATCGGTTCGTACAGGGGCCGAAGCCGACGCGCGACTGGCTGGACGAGATAGCGCAGGATCGACCGGACGTAATGTTCTATCCCGAGGTCGGCATGGATCCCGCCGCCTGCGCGCTGGCCGCGCTGCGGCTGGCACCGCTGCAGGCCGCCGGCTGGGGGCATCCGGTAACCACCGGATTGCCGAGCATGGATCTGTTTCTATCGGGTGAGCTTCTGGAAGCTGCCGGAGCCGATCGGCACTATCGCGAGAAGCTGGTACGGCTGCCCGGAACAGGCGTTTGCACGGACTCGACGGCGACAACGGCCCAAGGCTGGGGCGGACCTGCGCGGCGGCACAACGTGGTTCGTTTTGCGCTGTGCCAGCAGCCGACCAAGTTTGATCCGGCGGACGATGTGCTGCTGGCGCGCATCGCCCGGGCCGCCGGTCCGAGCGAATTCTGGCTGGCATCGCCGACCAAACTTGGTTGGGTCACGGCCAGGTTGCGCGATCGGCTGGCACTTGCCTTCCGGGCGCAAGGGCTCGATCCCGATGCCCATCTGCGTGTGATGCCGTGGCTGGCGCGCGAGCATTTCCTTGGCTTTCTGGACGAGATGGATATCTGTCTCGATTGTCCTGCGTTCTCCGGCTACACGACCGCCTGGCAGTCAGTGCATCGCGGATTACCGATCGTCACCCTGGAGGGAGAATTCCTGCGCCAGCGACTGGCGGCGGGGCTGCTGCGACAGATCGGCGTTACCGACGGAATCGTGCAGTCACGCGAACAGTATGTGGAGCTTGCGGTGCGCTGGTCACAGCAATGCCGTGAGCCCGCGCACTGGGCTGCGCGGCGCGCAGCGCTGCGGCAAGCGGCGCCATTGGCCGACGACAACCGCGCGGCGGTAACGGCGCTGGAGCGGGCGTTGATCGAGGCATTGCAGGCACAGCGGCAGTCACTCCACCACTCGCAGTGATCGTTGCGTGCGGCTGATACCCAGCGCCCCGCTGCGCACCACCTCGAACAGCTCGGCGTGGGTAGCCAGTTCGCGCATGAAGCCGTTGATTTCGGCCTCGCTGCCCAGTAGCTCGACGATGAAGCACTCGCTGGAAGGATCGAGCACCCGGCCGCCGGTGCGCGCCACGTAGCCGCGTACCGCGTCGCGCCGCGACGGCTCGATGCGCAGCTTCAGCAATACCAGTTCGCGCTCGATGTGCTCGCCGCGCGTCATGTCCTCGACGCTCACGACGTCGATCAGTTTCTTGAGCTGGTTGGCGATCTGCAGCATCACGGCTTCCGAGCCGCTGGTCACCAGCGTCAGGCGCGACACCGTCGGGTCATCGGTCGGGGCCACCGACAGCGATTCGATGTTGTAGCCGCGGCTGGAAAACATGCCGGCGACGCGCGTCAGGGCGCCGGCCTCGTTCTGCAGCAGAATGCCAATGATGTGTCGCATGCGGGCCAGAATAGCCAATTGCGGGTCGGCTCGGCTATTCTGGCTGCGATATCGCCTATGAAAGACTTGGCAGCCATCGCGCTTCGAAGCAAACATCCCCTGGCCGGAAAAGCCATGACCGGGGCGGAGATGATCGTCCAGGTATTGGCGGACGAGGGCGTGGGAGCCATTTTCGGCTATAGCGGCGGCGCCATTTTGCCGACCTACGACGCCATCTTCACCTTCAACGAAACGCAGAAAGGGGTCGGCGGCCGCCAGGTGCCGCTGATCGTCCCGGCCAACGAGCAGGGCGCCGGCTTCATGGCCGCCGGTTACGCCCGCGCCAGCGGCAAGGTCGGCGTGTGCTTGGTGACCTCCGGCCCGGGCGCGACCAACACCGTCACGCCGGTGCGCGACAGCATGGCCGATTCGGTGCCGATCGTCGTGATCTGCGGCCAGGTTGCCCGGGCCGCCATCGGCACCGATGCGTTCCAGGAGGCGCCGGTGGCGTCGCTGATGGGCTCGGTGGCCAAGCACGTGCTGCTGGTGACCGATCCGTCGCGCCTGGAAGCCACCATGCGTACCGCGTTTGAGATCGCGCGCACCGGCCGGCCCGGCCCGGTGGTGGTGGACATACCCAAGGACGTGCAGACCACGACCGGCGTGTTCCAGGGCGAGGGCCAGTTGGCCATCCCTGGCTACCGGGCACGGCTGCGCGAGCTCTACGACTGCGTACTGACGGAAGCGGCGGCGGGGAAATTCCTGCAGCTGCTGTCGGAGTCGAAACGGCCGCTGATCTACGCCGGCGGCGGTGTCATCAATGGCGGCGCGGCCGGCGCGATGACCGAGTTCGCGCGCGCCTTTGGTATCCCGGTGGTGACGACTCTGATGGGCATCGGCGCGATCGACACTACCGATCCATTGTCGATGCGCATGCTTGGTATGCATGGGACCGCCTTTGCCAACTATGCGGCTGATGATTGCGATTTCCTGATCGCGGTCGGCGCGCGCTTCGATGATCGCGTCGCCGGCGATCCGAAAAAGTTTGCACGCAATGCGCGGCGCATCGCGCACCTGGATGTCGACCAGGCCGAGATCAACAAGGTCAAGGGCGTGCAGTGGAGCCATGTGGGCGTGCTGCCCGAGGCACTGCGGGTGCTGGTCGCGTACGCTGCGCGCACCGGTTTCAAGGCGGATTTCTCGGCCTGGCGCAGCGCCCTGGGCGAACTGCGGCGTGCGCACGCGATGAACTACGATCGCGGCAGCGAACTGGTGCAGCCGCACTACGTGATCGAGGAGATCAACCGTCACACGCGCGGCGAGGCCATCATCGCCACTGGCGTCGGCCAGCACCAGATGTGGGCGGCGCAGATGTTCGATTTCCGCGAACCCAGGCTGTGGCTGACTTCCGGCAGCATGGGAACCATGGGCTTCGGCCTGCCGGCGGCAATCGGCGCCCAGGTCGCCAATCCAGGGCGGCTGGTGATCGACTTCGACGGTGACGCCAGCATCCGCATGAATATCGGTGAGCTCGAGACCGCCACTACGTATGACCTGCCGATCAAGGTGGTAGTGCTGAACAATTTCGGCGATGGCATGGTCAAGCAGTGGCAGAAGCTGTTCTTCAAGGGGCGGCTGTCCGGCACCGACAAATCGCTGCACAAGAAGGACTTCATCCGCGCGGCGAGTGCCGACGGCTTTCAGTGGGCGCGGCGGCTGGACCGCAAGCAGGACGTGCCGGGCGTGGTGGCTGAGTTCCTCGGCTTTGCCGGGCCGGCGTTCCTCGAGGTGGTGATCGATCCGGATGCGGGCGTGTATCCGATGGTGGGTCCGGGCTTAGGGTACGACGCGATGATCACCGGCGAATACATCGCGGCCAGGCCGCAGGATGCGGCGCCCGGCGAGTACGATCCATCAGGCATGTTCTAGCGGGGCTGCTCTAGAAACTGGAGTGGGTGCTCACCAGGAACTGCAGCGCGCTGATGTTGCTGGTGCGATCCAACGGCACCGCCAGGTCGATGTGGATCACGCTGCCGAAGGACGAGCGCTGGTTGCCCAGCCGCAAGCCCACGCCGGCATCCTTTAGCAGGCCGAGCTGCGGGGTGGGCACCAGGGTCGTGCCCCAGGTGCGGCCCATGTCGTAGAACGCCGCGGCACCGACGTTGACCAGCCGGAATAAATAATAATTGGTGTACAGCCGCTCCTCGACCGTGAACAGCGCGCGCTGATTGCCGTTCTGGTAGCGCAGCGGATAGCCGCGCAAGCCGGTGTCGCCGCCGAGTTGCAAGGTGTGATCGCCGTCGAGATTGTGTCCGGCGTCGCCGCTGAAGCGCAGTAGCGTGCGGGTGTAATCCGAGGTCGCCAGGTAGTAGCTGGAACTCCAGGTGACGATGGCATCGTGGAACGCGCCGTCCTCGTAGCGCGAAGCGAGGCGGCTGGTCAGGAACAGTTGCTGCTTGTCACCGAAGCGCCAGCCGTAGTTGATCTCGGTATCGGCCAGTACCGAGTGACGGTCGGAGCCGAAGGCCGGCGTCGCCAGCCCAAGGCCGACGCTGGCATCAAGGCCGAAATGCACATCCTCGGTGCGCGCGATCAGGTCGAGGTCGCGCATCGTGGTGTAGCTGTTCTCGATCCATTGCATGCGCGCGAACGGATAGGACAGGTCGCGGTTCTGGGGCAGCGGCGCGAGCAGCGGGATGGTCTGCTCGGGCGACACGCCGAAGCGACTGCGATCGACGCGCCAGCCGAGCAGCAGCCGCTCGGTCCACAGGTCAGTCACCTTGAGTGCACTGCCGATATACAGATCGGCGGTGCGCCAGTCATCGTCGTAGGCGTCATACTGCTGGCCGAGACGATAGCGCGTGAATACGCTGTGGTTGTCGCCGACGTCGCCGCCGCCGTCGCGCCTGGCTTCAAGTGAGTAGAACGGCAGGCCGGCGCCGACACCCCACAGGGTGCCGTCCGAATTCCTGGAATACAGCATGGCGTCGTTCCAATGGCTGCCCCAGACGTTCGGATCGGCCCAGCTCAGGAAGGTGCTGCTGCGATCGACGTTCTGGCCATGGCCGATCTCGACGTACTTGCCGTAACCGAAGACGTTGGAATCGGAAATGTCGACGCCGGTGGTGTTGGTGCCGCCGCTGCGGCTGAAGTTGACACCGGGCTGCAGCGTCCAGACGTCATGCGTGATGACCACGATGTCCACCACCCCGTCGTGGTAGCGGATCGGACGAATAACCGGCTCGCGCAGAAAGGAGGAATTCTGGCGGATATTGCGCTCGGTCTCATCCAGCAGCCGGCGCGAATACAGGTCGCCGCGCCGAAACAGCAGCTGCGCGGCGATGGCTGAGACGCGCGTGCCCTTGTGCAGATGGTCGGCGGTACGGAACAGCCAATTGTTGTCGGCCGGGTTGTCGAGATCGAACACCTGGACGGTATCGATCTCGATGCCGCCGATGCGGGCGCCGGCGGCTTCAAGTTCCGCATCGGATGGCAGCGGCGTTGCCGCCGGCGGCGGTGCGATCTGATCGGGGTTCTGCCCACGCAGCTGGGCGGCAACCGGGCCAGCTCCGGCGCCGAGCAGCATGGCAAACATGATCAGCCGCGTTGCAGACATCCGAGCATCCGATCATCCGCCGCCGCGCCGCGTCAACCGGACAGCGCCCATTTAAAGATGCGTGCGCAGCCATTACCCCGGCATGGCTTGCATACGCGATCGCGACCGTTGCAAAGTAGTCATCGGCCAGTCGGCAGTCATCAGGATTGACAAGACGATCGCGGGAATGCGTTGCGACCTCTAGCACCATACGAGCGCCTGTGCCAGCCGATGGCCCCCCGCAAGCGCTTCATGCGCCGGATGGTGGTGAGCTCTTCCATCGGACTGATGCTGATAGCGATCTCGCTGCTGGTCGGCATGGTCGGCTACCACTGGCTGGTTCGACTGAGCTGGATCGATGCCTACGAAAATGCGGCGATGATCCTGTCCGGCATGGGCCCGGTGGCAACGCCGGACAGCTGGGCGGGCAAGTTTTTTGCCGGCAGCTACGCGCTGTACTCTGGCATTGCTCTGCTGGCGACCACCGCGGTGGTGTTTGCCCCGGTGGTGCACCGGTTCCTGCACTACCTGCACTGCGACCCGGACCAGAAGCGCTGAGCGCTGCAGGCCGTGTGTCGTTATGTCGACACCGGTATCATTATGTCGAGGCGCCCCCCAGGCGCCCTGGTACGCGCCGAGGGGGCCCTGTCGGGCTCCAGGGCCGCCGCAGGGCCAGCGGCGGCGGGCGCTTACGGCGCCGCAAACGCCTGGCGGGCGTTGGCGCCGGCCCCTGGGGGCGGTTGGGAAGATCCGCAGAAGTTGGGTAGTGTGTCGCATGGCGACCCGGCGCATTGAGGAATAATGGCCGCCACAGTCATAGGATGGCGTGCCCGATCGGCGCGCCGTGCGCCGCGTGAGTGGCGTATGCCTCAAACAAGGGGTGACTCACTGCATGAACAGAGCCCAACGTGCCGTCCTTCCCGCTCCGTCCGAGCCGCGTGTGCGCCGCGCTTATTTCGACTGCCGTTATGGCCAACTGCACGTGCATTACGCCATCCCGGCAGGCGGCGGCTTCGACGAGGCGACTGCGCTGCTGTGCATAGCCGGCGCGCCGGGCACGGGACGATTCTTCCGCCCGCTGCTCGCACCGCTGGGCCGCGATCGTTGCGTGTATGCGCCCGATCTTCCCGGCTGCGGTGAATCCGACCCGGGACCGTCGCACGCCGGCAGCGCAGATATCGCGGTCGCGCTGGGCGACCTGCTCGATTCGATGCGATTGCGGCAGTTCGACCTGCTGGCGCACGAGAGCGGCGTTGCGATTGCCCTGGCTCTGGTACAGCAGCGCCCGAACCAGATCGGCCGTGTGGTGCTGTCGCCGGATACCGAGGCGGCGCGCAGCGATGCGCGCCTGCTGCGCCAGCCGACATTGCTGATCGATCTGCGGGCGGCCGAAGCGAGCGGACACGATCCGGCCGAACTCGAGCGCCCGGCGATGCAGCTACGAAATTTTCTAGGTTTGGCTTGACGCTTGCAGGAACGACCTGATGGCTACACAACACGACACGCCCGGCACCGTTGACCTGGAAGAAACCGCAGAGCTGCCGATTCTGCCGGGTGCTTCCAACGTCATGGGTACCGATGACCCGATGAGCTCCACCGATTCGTGGATGGCCCCGGGGGTTATGTGTGGACCGGCACCGGTGCGCGGCACATCGGCCGCGCGCGCTGCGGATAGCGCGCGACGCGACGACTCCACGCACGAACTGCGCATGGAGCAAAGCCTCAGGGACGCGGAGATCGGCGCCCTGCGTTCCGACCTGGCTTCGGTCACGGAGAGCCGCGGCCAGCTGGAGCAGAACCTCGGCAACCTGACGTCGAACCTGCGTGAGCTCGAGCAACTGCTCAATCGCAAGAGTGAACAGCTGTCGATGTTCGAGCGCGAGGTGGGGCTGCGCGACCGCCGTATCGCCGAACTGGAATCGCAAAGCGCGACCGTCGGCGGCGAATATGCGGCCGCCACGGCCGAGCGCGACGCGCTGCGCGCCGAGCTCAAGGCGGCGCGCGAGGATGCGGCCGCGGCCCACGCCGCGATTGAATCGCACGATAAATCGGCGAGCGCGGCGCTGCGGGAACGCCAGACCATAGCGCGGCGTGTACGTACGCTCGAGGGCGACCTGGCGCTGGCACGGGCCCACGCGGAGCGCTTCCGCGAAAACCTGCAGACGCTGGAAGGCCGGCGCCAGGTGTTCTCATCGATGCTGGGCGATCGCGAGTCGGTGATCAGTGAACACAGCCAGCGGCTCAGCGCACAGGAACGTGAGATCGCCGAGCGCATCAAGCTGCACACCGCGCGCGAAGAGGATCTGGTGGCGCAGATCAGGGTCGAGAAGGAGCGCGTTGGAAAGCTCGAGGCCGAGGCGATGGCGATGCGCTCGGAGCAGGAACAGCAGCAGGGCGCCGCGGCTGCCGCGGAGATGCTCGCGCTGCAGCGTCACGTCGCGCTGGAAACCGAGATTCGCGCGCAGGCACAGAACATCGGCGACCTGAATTCGCAGCTCAATGCGGTGCGCGAATCGCTCGAACAGCGCAACTCGCTGATCAAGCGGCTCGAGACCGAGACCGCGAGCAGCGCGGCGGTGCTGGGCAATATTCAGCAGAATCTGGAACACCTGGGTGCGGCCGAACCGACCCGCATGCTGGTACGTACCCAGGGTGATACCGGCATCGTGCAGCTGCTGGGGCGGCGCACCACCATCGGGCGCACACCCGACAATGACATTCGTATCGATGCCGAGTTCATCAGCCGCCATCACGCGGTGGTGCTGCTGTACGGCAGCAAGACCGTCGTGGAGGATCTCAACAGCACCAACGGCACCTATGTCAACGCGGAACGGGTCACGCGCCGCACGCTCAAGGAAGGCGACATCGTGACGCTGGGCAAGAGCGAGTTCCGCTTCGTGATCAGGCCGGCGCCGGAGCGCGCCACCCAGGAGCGCGGCGGCTAAAGATCCAGCCGAGGGTCGGCGCCGCTGGGCCGGCGGCGGTGAATCGCTTAAGCTTCGGCCGATGACCGATGATTATCTGCAGCGCGTGCTCAAGGCGCGCGTCTACGACGTGGCGATCGAGTCACCGCTCGATGCCGCACCCCGACTGTCGCGGCGACTGGGCTGCCGCGTCATGCTCAAGCGCGAAGACCTGCAGCCGGTGTTCTCCTTCAAGCTGCGCGGCGCCTATAACAAGATCGCGCACCTCTCGGCCGCCATCGCGGCACGCGGTGTGATCAGCGCTTCGGCCGGCAATCATGCACAGGGAGTGGCGCTGGCGGCGCGCGAGCGCGGCATCCCGGCGCTGATCGTGATGCCGCAGACCACCCCGTCCATCAAGGTGCAGGCGGTCATGGACCTGGGCGCCGAAGTGGTGCTGCACGGCGATGTCTACGACGCGGCCTATGAGCATGCGCTGACCCTGGTGCGCGAGCGTCACATGGTGTTCGTGCATCCGTTCGACGATCCGGACGTGATCGCCGGCCAGGGCACGATCGGCATGGAGATCCTGCGCCAGACCGGGGGCGAGGTGGACGCGATCTTCGTGCCGGTCGGTGGCGGCGGCCTGATCTCCGGCATCGCGGCCTACGTCAAGCAACTGTATCCGCGCGTCAAGATCATCGGCGTGGAGCCGGAGGATGCGGCCGCGATGTACCAGTCGCTGCAGGCCGGCAAGCGCGTGACGCTGGACCGCGTCGGCATGTTTGCCGATGGCGTCGCGGTGCGCCGGGTAGGCGAGGAGACCTTCGACCTGGTGCGCCGCTACGTGGACGAAATCGTACTGGTCGACACCGACGAGATCTGCGCCGCGATCCAGGACATCTTCGAGGACACGCGCGCGATCCCGGAGCCTGCCGGGGCGCTTGCGGTCGCCGGCATCAAGCGCTACCTGGAGCGCGGCCTGAGCACCACCGGCAGTATCAGCATGCGCGAGCAGCGCCTGGTGGCGGTCAACAGCGGCGCCAACATGAATTTCGACCGGTTGCGGTACGTCGCGGAGCGCGCCGACCTTGGTGCCGAGCGTGAGGCGCTGCTGGCAGTGGAGATTCCCGAGCGGCCCGGCTCCTTCCTCCAGTTCTGCGAAGCGCTCGGCCAGCGCAGCATCACCGAGTTCAATTACCGCTTTCATGGCAGCGATCGCGCCCGCGTGTTCGTCGGCTTCGCACTCGGCCACGGTCACGAGGAGGCCAACAGCGTGATCGCGCAGCTGCGCACCGCCGGCTACCAGGTGGTCGACATGAGCGGCAACGAGGTGGCGAAACTGCACGTGCGCTACATGGTCGGCGGCCCGGCCTTAGGCGTGGATGCGGCCATGGACGAGCTGTTGTATCGCTTCGAGTTTCCGGAGCGCCCTGGGGCGCTGCTCAAGTTCCTGAAGTCCATCGGGACGTCGTGGAACATCAGCCTGTTTCATTACAGGAACCACGGTTCCGACTACGGGCGCGTGCTGGCGGGTATCCAGGTGCCCAAGGCCGATCGCGCGCTGTTCCTGCAGCACCTGCAGGAGCTGCACTACTCGTACACCGACGAGAGCGCCAACACCGCCTACAAGATGTTCCTGGGCTGACCAGCTGCCCCCGGACGCCCCGGGGCAGGCCGGGCGGGGCGGCCCCAGGCGGCAGGCCCCGGCTGTTTACTGAAGTACTGTATGGATATACAGTACTGCCATGGCGGTCTACAAAGGGCGAGGAGCGCTCGGGAATCCGCAGCCACGGTTCCTGAAGCCGGCAATAGAGTCGGTGGACGACGGCTGGTTTCGCGACGAGGTGCCGGACTCGATCGCGACCCAGGTGCGTCCGGAAGCTGCGCGCTCGATCATCACGCACAACGATTCACCCGACATTCCGTTCGAGCAGTCGATCAATCCGTATCGCGGATGCGAGCATGGTTGCAGTTATTGCGCGGCCGGGGATACACCGATTCTGATGGGGGACGGCTCGACGCGGCCGCTGGAACGGATACGAGTCGGCGACACCATCTACGGTACCAATCGTGACGGCTGGTATCGGCGCTACGTGCGCACGCAAGTGCTCGCTCACTGGAGCGTCCTCAAACCGGCGTGGCGCATCACGCTGGAGGACGGCACTGCGCTGGTGGGCAGTGCCGACCACCGTTATCTGACCGAGCGCGGCTGGAAATTCGTCACCGGGACGCAATGCGGCGCGGCGCGCAGACCGCACCTCACGACCGGCAACAAGCTCATGGGCACTGGAGAGTTTGCCAAGTCTCCAGAGCACGATGACAATTACCGAGCCGGCTATCTGTGCGGAATGGTTCGGGGCGACGGATCGCTCGGGTTGTATAGGTACACGCGCAAAAGCGGTGCCAAATGGGAGTCGCACCAGTTTCGGCTGGCGCTCTGCGATCCACAAGCATTGGAACGCGCGCAGGATTGGCTGCGATGCCGGCAGATTGAGACGCGGCGCTTCGTGTTCAGTGCCGCCTCCGCTAATCGAAGGATGATGCATGCAATTGGCACACATGTCCGGCCACGAGTACAACTAATCCGTGAGCTAATAGCGTGGCCCGCCAGCCCCTCACGATCATGGCGGATCGGCTTTCTCGCTGGGATTTTCGATGCCGAGGGCAGCTACAGCGACGGGATTTTGCGCATTTCCAATATTGATTCAGAGATCATTCGATGGATCACCGAGTCGATGCGGGCACTGAATTTCAGGTTTATTGTCGAGCACAAGCACCGCGACACAGGCAAGCCGATCGACGTCGTTCGCGTGCTTGGAGGACTGCGCGAGCACCTGCGCTTCTTCCATACCGTAGATCCCGCGATCACGCGCAAGCGCGACATCTCGGGCCAGGCGGTCAAGAGCGAGGCGCGCCTGGGTGTGGTGCGGATCGAGCCGCTGGGCGGCGCGATGCGGCTGTACGACATCACCACCGGCACCGAGGATTTCATCGCCAACGGCGTTGTCAGCCACAACTGCTACGCCCGGCCGAGCCACGCGTACATGGACCTGTCGCCGGGCATCGATTTCGAGACCAAGATTTTTTATAAGCAGGACGCTGCGCGGCTGTTGGAGCAGGAGCTCGGTGCGCGCGGCTATGTGCCCAAGCCGATCACCATCGGCGCCAATACCGATCCGTACCAGCCGGTGGAGCGGGAACTGAAAGTGACGCGCTCGCTGCTGGAGGTGCTCGAGCGCACGCGCCATCCGCTGAGCCTGATCACCAAGGGCACGCTGATCCTGCGCGACCTTGATCTGCTGCGCTCGCTGGCGTGCGACCAGCTGGTGAACGTGTTCGTCAGCATCACCAGCCTGGATGCGGAGCTCAAGCGCACGCTCGAGCCGCGCGCGGCCTCGCCCGCGGCGCGGCTGCGCGTGGTGCGCGAACTGGTCGCGGCCGGAGTGCCCACGGGAGTGCTGGTGGCGCCGATCATTCCAGCGGTGAACGATTGCGAGATCGAGGACATCGTGGCCGCGGTCGCCGCGCAGGGCGCGTTGAAGGCCGGCTATGTGCTGTTGCGGCTGCCGCATGAGCTGAAGGAGATCTTCCGCGCCTGGCTGGACCAGCACCTGCCGGAGCGCGCCGATCACGTGATGTCGCTGATCCGCGGGGCACGCGACGGGCGGGAAAACGATCCGCGCTTCGGCAGCCGCATGGTCGGCAGCGGTGCCTGGGCGCAGCTGCTACGCGACCGGTTCACGCTGGCGTGCCGGCGCCACGGACTGGCGATGGGACGCATGCGCGATCTTTCGAGCGCGCACTTTCGGCCGCCGGCGCGCGGCGGGCAGATATCGCTGCCGCTGTGAACCGTTTAAGGAACCGTTTAAGCTCGCCGGATGGCTGAAAGCCCAGGGAGGGTCGCGCTGGTTGCCGGCAGCAGCGGCATGGTCGGCGCACTATTGCTGCCGCTGCTGCTTCAGGCACCGCAGTACACGCGGGTGCACGCGCTATCGCGTCGCCCGCTGCCGTTCGATCATCCGCGCATGGCCAATCGCGTGGTGCGCTTCGAAGCCTCGCTGCAGGCGCAGCTCAAGGGACTGCAGTGCCAGGACGCGTTCTGCTGCCTCGGCACCACGATGCGCGATGCCGGCAGCCAGACGGCGTTTCGCGCCGTCGATCACGACCTGGTGCTCGAGTTCTCCCAGCTCGCGCTCAGCTGCGGCGCCGAGCGCCTGGTGGTGGTGTCGGCAGTGGGGGCGAACGCGGCGTCGAAGAATTTTTATCTGCGGGTGAAGGGTGAGACGGAGAAGGCGCTCGAGGGCTTGCGCTTTCGCGCGCTCGACATCCTGCAACCCTCGCTGCTGCTCGGCAGCCGCCGTGGCCTGCGGCCGCTGGAGCTGGCGGCGCAGGCCGGCATGTGGCTGGTGAATCCGCTGCTGCTCGGCAGCTGGGGCCGTTATCGGGCCATTGCGGCCACGACCGTGGCGGCGGCCATGTGTGGCGCGGCGGCCAGCGGGCGGCGCGGCGTGTACCGCTACACCTATGACGGCATCGTCACCATGGCGGGCAACAGCTCGCGCCGCTGATGCGCCGCGTCTGTGACGCAGTTCGCACTAATACCGCTTAAGTAATGCCGGTAGTTTGCGCCAAGACACTGAATGACGATGCTCCGGTGTCGTTAAATCCAATGTTACAGATCTACTACAGTCCGTTAAATCGCGACCTATCCAACCAATTTCATGAGTGCAGCAGTACAGGCAAAGCCGCCATCGATGTGGCGGCGTTTGGCGCTGGTCATTGCGCTTACGGCGCTGACCGGACTGGCTGCTGCAGGCTGGATCCGCATCCATCAGGTGGTCCGCGACCGTAACGGCATCGTCACCGACCGGATCAACGGCAGTACCCGCGGTTTCACGCGCGAGCTGCGTGGGCGGCTGCAGCTCGCCGACGCGCTGGTGCGCTACCTCACCGCGACCGATGCCGGCGCCGGCGGCGCATTGCTGCGTGAGCGCATGCTGCCGGCCGACGCCTTTCGCGCCGTGGTGCTGGTGCCCTTCAATGATGCTGCGGCCGATGACGGCCATCAATCCGGGCCGCTGCCAGGGATAGCGCCGATCGCGCGCGACGAGCGGCTCAGGCTCAGGGCCGGCCAGGGGCTGCTGAAAGTCATGGCGCGCGACGCCGGCCACGGCGGCACCTACCTGCTGCACCTGGTCAACGCCGGGAATGCGCCGCAACTGGCGCTGTTCGAATTCGATCCGGGCTGGCTGTGGCAGGGCGCGGAGGATCTGCCGGATCAGGCGTCGATGGTGATCGTCGATGCGGCGCAGAGCATTGCGTTCGAGGGCACGCCGCTGCCGGCCGAGATAGTGCGCATGTTCACGCGCGGCGGCAGCGACGCTTACAACGATGCACAGCCGCTTCTGCGTGATTGGCAACAGGGCGGTGCGGCGTGGCGCGGCGCCGTGCTGCGGCTGGATCCGCAATCGGCACGGCTCAACGGGCCGCCGTGGAATGTCGTGGTCTATGGAAAACTGGCGCAGACCGCTCCGGCGGCGCTGTCATTCATCAATGATGTGCTGCCGTTGCTGCTGCTCGCGGCGGCGGCGGTTTATTTTGCCACCCGCTACCTCACCGGCCGCTGGCAGCCGGTGTTGACGCGGCTCGACGCCGCATTGGGCGCGCTGCAACAGGGACAATTCCAGCGCGTCAGCCTGCAGGGCGCTGCCGATACACCGCGCGCCGTGGCCAGTTCCTACAACCTTGCAATGGCGGCGCTGGAGGACAAGTGGAGTGCGCAGGTGCGGTTGGCCGAGATCGATCGGCTGCTGCTGGAAGCCGCGGACCTGGAGCAGTCGATCGAGCCGATCCTGCTGCGCGTGTGCGCACTGACGGCCTCGAATGTCGCCGCCGTGGCGCTGCTCGATCGCGACGCGCCGGGCCATGCACGCTCTTTCGTTGCCGGTGCGGATGGCGCCCTGTGCCCGGTGAGCCGCATCAGTCTCGATCCGCAGATCACGGAGTCGCTGCAGGATGCGCCGCAGGGCATGGCGGTGCAGGCGCACCAGCTGGAGCGCTATGGTTTCCTCGAGCCGCTGCGCGAGCGCGGCGCCGAAATCTGCTACGTGTGGCCGATATTCGCCGGCAGTGAGGTCGCGGCCATGCTGTCGGTGGGCTACCGCGGACTGACGGAGCCTTCCAAGGACCTGGTGCGCTACGGGCTGCAATGCACCTCGCGGCTGCAGATCGCGCTGTCGAACCAGGACTGCGATGCGCAGCTGTATCGGCAGGCACATTTTGATTCGCTGACCTCGCTGCCGAATCGAGTGCTGTTTCGCGATCGGCTGTCGCAGGAGCTCGAAAGCGCGGCCGAGGGTGCGCCGTGCGGGGCGCTGCTGTACGTGGACCTGGATCATTTCAAACGGGTCAACGATACCGTCGGTCATATCGCCGGTGACCAGCTGCTGACCGTGGTGGCGCAGCGCCTGCGCTCCTGCGTCAAGGACGGGGACACCGTGGCGCGGCTCGGCGGCGATGAATTCACCGTGATCCTGCGGCAGGTATCCGCGGTGGAAGCGATCAACGAGATCGCCCAGCGCATCATCGAATCACTGCAGCGCCCCGTAAACATCGCCGGGCGCGATCATCAGGTACGCGCCAGCATCGGTATCACGCGCTTCCCCGAGGACGGCACCACCATCGAGGAGCTGTTGCGCAACGCCGACCTGGCGATGTACCAGGCCAAGCACAGCGGCCGCTCGCGCGCCGTGTTCTTCGACCGCACGATGGCGCGCTCGCTGAACCCGCCGGCCGAGAGCGGGCTGTTCCGCGCGGTACGGCGGCGCGAATTCGCACTTTATTATCAGCCCCAATACGCATTGCACAATGGCGAGCTGGTGGGGCTGGAAGCGCTGGTGCGCTGGCAGCACCCGCGGGAAGGGTTGCGCTTTCCGAAGGATTTTGTGCCGGCGGCAGAGCAGTGCGGACTGATGGTGGAGATCGGCACCTGGGTGCTCGAGAGTGCCTGTCGCCAGCTGGCGCTGTGGCGCGAGGAAGGCATCGCACCGGCGAGCCTGGCACTGAACGTGTCGGCGCAACAGTTGCGTGCCGGCGACTTCGTGCAGCTGGTGGGCGACACGCTGGCACGCATGGGCCTGCCGCCGCAGATGCTCGAGCTCGAGGTGACCGAGACGGTGTTCGCCGATGAGGACGCGCGGCTCGCGCTTGCCAACCTCGCCGCGCTTGGAGTGCGGGTGGCGCTGGATGACTTCGGCACCGGCTACTCGTCACTGAACTACCTGCGCCAGCATCCGGTGGACGCGATCAAGATCGATCGCACGTTCATGAGCGAAGTACCCGACAACTACCAGGCGACCACGCTGCTGGCGACGATCATCGACATGGCGCATGCGCTCGGCAAGCAGGTGGTGGCCGAAGGGGTCGAGACGTTGCCGCAGCTCGACTATCTGCGCGAGCGCGGCTGTGATGTGGCACAGGGGTTCGTGCTGGCGCGGCCGCTGAATCTCGCCGACGTTACCGAACGCCTGGCGCAGCGAAGCGGCTCCACGGCGTTGTTGCGGCGCGCTGCCGGGTGACGCGCTTGCGCCATATTTGACAGATTCTTGTAGATAATTCGGAACCGCGTCACAGCCTATAAATGCGGGCATTTCGTGCTTGACGTGTCGCCGAAAGGTGTCAGACTCAAATCGTGATTTGAATGGCAAACCTGTCGCAAGGCAGGGACGCAAAGCCACCGGTCCCGAAACATGGTAGGGATAGCGGGGTTGCCGCAGAGCCGATGATCGCACCTGGTGTGGCCTTTGGGCTCGGTGTCAGCCTCACTGCATGTTCTCGGTGTGCCGCATCTTGATTGAGTCATGGCATCGGGGATTACGTATGCAGCAGGCAAACCTGGCGGAGCACTCCACGGTCGATACTCACGGCATGACACTGCCGGGTGCCGCCCCGCTCAACGCCTTCGTCATCAATCTGTGTTCATCCACGTCGCCGGTCGCGCTCACGCCGCCGGATCACGCCGGGCTGAAACGGTTTTCATTTTTTGTATCACGCCGCCGCGAAGAGTCGCGCGAGCGCTTTCGGCTGCACATGGGGTATTTCGACACCCAGGAGGAAGCCGAGAAGCTGCTCGATATCGTGCGTGAGATCTATCCGGGCGCCTGGGCGGGACTTGCGCCGGGCCAGAAATTGCGCGCCGCAGCGGCGCAGAATCTTGCGGCTGCCGCACCCGCGGTCGCCACCGAAGTGGCGCCAGCCCAGCTGGATGCGTCGCCGGACTCGAGCCCGGCGGCCGCCGCAGCGCCGCAAGCGCCGCTGGTTGCGTCGATCGCGCCACCTGAGCCGATCGTGCCGCCTGAAATGGCTCCGCCGGTCGTCGTCGAAGTTGCTGCGGTTGCTGCAGTTGCTGACGCCGAGCCGGTGGCGATGCTGGCCGCTGCGCAATCGGGCAACGAGACCACGGTAGTTGCGTCCGCCGCGCTGGCACTGGTGCCCGACGAGGGCCGTCACCTGCCGGACAGCACGCTGCTCAAACCCGAGAACGCCGCCGCCGCCCGCTCGTTGCACGATGTGCGCGCCGCGATCGCTGCACTCGAGGACACCAGCGAGCGCGCGCCGGTGCTGCGTCCAATTCCAGAGCTCAAGCCCGCGGTGCGCGCGCCGGACCGGCAGGCGGGAGCCGCGGCTGAAATCAGTGACCATGGGGTGCTGGCGGTGCTGGAGCAGGGCGCCGCCGCGTCCGGCGCTACTACTACCGCCACCACTGGCAGCACGGTTGCGATGCCGATGCCGCTGGCCGGCCCGGCCGGTGAACAGTGGCGCACCGCTGCAGCCGAGGATGAACCTCAGTCCGATGCTCAGCCGCGTGCCGAGAAACCGTATTTCGCGGTGCAATTGATGTGGTCGGTGCAGCCGATGGATATCGCGCAGGTGCCGCAGCTGGCGATCTTCAGCGCCTATACGCTCTACGGTGCGGAAGGCAATCGTGACGGGCGGCGCTGGTATGGTCTGCGCCTGGGCTTCTTCACCGACGCGGTTTCCGCCAAGCAGGTTGCGCATTACGTGCGCTCGGAGTTCTCGACCGTATCGGTGGTGCCGGTGACGGCGCGGGAGCGCGAGCGCGCCAAGCTTGCCTCCGGCCGGCCGAGCGCGGTCGCCAAGGTGGGTGCGCCAGCCGCAGCGCCGGCGAAGTCGGCGGCGCCCGCAGTGCCGGCCGCGTTGCCGAAACCCGAGTTTCAATTCATCGAAGACAAGGACCAGGCTGCGCTTCCGGTCGCCAAGCCCGGCAGCGGCGGGGCGCGTCCGAGCAAGGGCGCGCCTGGCAAGCGCGCCAAGCTGCGCACCCAGGGCGCGGCCAGCGGCCGCGTCAGGACCAAGCCGATGACGCTGGAGGAAACGCTGGAGATCCTCGGTGCCGGAGAACTGCGGATGGATGACGGGCGCAAGCCGCTGATCGACGAATCGGTCGAGGCGCACGCACGATCCAAGCCGGTCAAGAACAAGGCATCGCGACTTGGGAAGCTGTTCGAGCGCTTGTCGGAGCGGATCGGCTCCTGAGCGGTTGGCAGTGGCATCCGGCCCTGATAGTTTGCAGGGCTGGAACCGCCGCGGATGATTGTCAGGATGACGAAGCTGCTGAGCCGGCGTGTGCTCCTGGCTGCCATGGCGCTGCCGCTGCTGGGCTATGCCGCGATACTCAAGCACTATTCAGCGCAAGGCTGGGACCAGTTCGTCGCCGCTTCAAGCGTTGAGGGAACTGCCGAGCTGACAGCCAAGCGCGAGTTTCTGTCCCGAACCGCATCCGGCGAACAGCGCTATCGAGCACTGTTCGGCTACTTCCTTGCCGGCGCGGTCAGGTTTACCGACGCCGCCGGCTCACGCATTCACTATCCCGGCGCCCCCAGCAATAATGGCTACAAAATAGCCGGCCTGGAGAGTTTCCGGGACACTGCTGGCGGCATGGCTGGCATCCGGCCGCGATCCAGTGTTCATCGACGCCGCTGTCGGCGCGCCGATCGATCTCGCGGCTTACCTGCGGCGCGGATTGCTGGCAGGGACCGACCCGAAATCTACCGGCTACTGGGGCAGGATCCGCAACGGGGATCCGCGCACGGTGGAAGCGGCTGACATCGCCCGCATTCTATGGATGACGCGCGTTCAGATCTGGCAGCAGTTCGATCCGCAGCAGCGTGCGCAGATCGCGACCTGGCTGCGGCAGGTAGATGGCAAGAAAACTCCGGATACCGTGTGGCTGTTGTTCCCGTTGACGGTGGACATGGTGCTGCGCTCGCTGGGCGCTAACGCCGCGGGTGTCGCTGCCGATCTCCCCTCGATCAGCAACTACGCGTGCTTCAAGCAGAATTATCTCGGCAACGGCTGGTTCTCCGATCCGCCCCAGGGCGCCGATTTCTACAACACATGGGGCATGAGCTACGAATTGCTCTGGATTACCCTCATCGAGCCGCAATTCGACCGCGATTTCATCCGCTCCAGCCTGCTGCAGTCCGCGCAAATCACTGCGCATATGATCGGGACCCACGGCATACCGCTGATGGGGCGCAGCATGTGCTACCGGACTGCGGTTTCGGTGCCGCTGCTGGCGGAGGAGATGCTGGATGATCAGTCGGTCAGTCCGGGCCTGGCGCGCCATGGCCTGGACGTCGTGTGGCGCTATTTCATCGAGCGCGGAGCGCTGCAGGATGGAGCGCTGACGCAGGGCTACTACCGCACTGACCTTCGCTTCGTCGATTGCTACACCGGTCCCGGGAGCTGTCACTGGGGACTGCGATCGCTGGTGCTGGCGTTCCTGCAGCCGCCGCAATCCGCGTTCTGGCAGGCAGCAGAAGAACCGCTGCCGGTGGAACGCGCCGACTACCGGTTGGTATACGACAAAGTGGGGTGGATCGTATCGGGTAGACGCGACGATGGCAGCGTCACGATTGAAATACCTGGTAATGCCGGCAATGCGCCACGCACGCTGCCCTATGCGCGCTGGCGCAAGTGGCTCGAGGCGGTTTTTCGCCGGCCGTTTCGGCCGTCGAACGAAGAAGTGGAATACGACCGGCCGCTCTACAGTTCGGCGGCGCCGCTGGTCGGAGACTAGGATTTGCCGCCGAACAGGCGGGCCAGCTCGGCACGGGCGCGTTCGGCAGCCGCGGTCTCCGGCGCAATGAAGGCGCCCGGACGCGGTTTGAAGTAATCACAGAAATTGGCGCGCGTCTTGTCGCTGACTTCCTCGGCGATCGGTTCGCGGCATTTCTTGGCGACGTGCTCGTCGTAATCCACACACATGCGACACACGTGCAGCTCGGCGCGGCAGCGGGCGCATTCATCGCGCCGTGACAGCGGCAAGGTCAGTGCCGCCAGGTCGGCGCCACATTTCCAGCACACCAGGTTGTGGGCGGCCATGGCTCCTTCAGGCTGCGCGCTCGCGCAGGAAGCGCGCCAATGCCGCTCCAGTATGCGAGCGCGCCCGACGCGCCGCAATTGCCGCGGGCGGTCCGGCCGCAACCACGCGGCCGCCGCCCGCGCCGGCCTCCGGACCCAAGTCGATGATCCAGTCCGCTTCGGCCATGACATCCAGATTGTGCTCGATCACCACCACCGAGTGCCCGGCGTCGACCAGCCGGTGCAGCACCGCGACCAGTTTTTCCACGTCCGCCATGTGCAGCCCCACGGTCGGCTCATCGAGCACGTAGAGCGTGCGTCCCGGGCGACCGCGCAGCGATTGCGTGAGCCGTGCCAGTTCCGACACCAGCTTGATGCGCTGTGCTTCACCGCCCGAGAGCGTCGGGCTGGGCTGGCCGAGCGTCAGGTAACCCAGCCCGACATCCGCCAGCAGGCGCAGCGGGCGCGCGATGCGTGCGTGGGCGGCGAAAAACTCCACCGCCTCCTCGACATTCATCGCCAGCACGTCGCCCACGGAGCGGCCGCGCCACTGGATCTCGAGTGTCTCGCGGTCGAAGCGCCGGCCGCCACAGCGCTCACACAGCACCTTGACGTCCGGCAGGAAGCTCATCTCGATGGTGCGCGTGCCTGCGCCTTCACAGTCCGGGCAGCGCCCGCCGCTGGTGTTGAACGAAAAGCGGCCGGCGTCGTAGCCGCGCACACGTGCTTCGCTGGTGCCGGCGAAAACGCGACGGATGTCGTCCCAGAAGCCGACGTAAGTCGCGGTGCAGGAGCGCGGAGTGCGGCCGATCGGCGTCTGGTCGACTTCCAGCACGCGGGCGATGTGCTCCACGCCACGCATGGCGCGGGCGCCGACCAGTGGTACACGCGACTTGGCGCCCACCAGCGCGCGCAGGTTGGCGTACAGCACATCGCGCGCCAGCGACGACTTGCCGGAACCGGACACGCCGGTCACGACCACCAGCCGGCCGAGCGGTATGCGGACGTCGATGTCGCGCAGATTGTGCAGGCTGGCGGCGTCGATCTCGAGCGCCTCGCTGCGGCCATTGGTGGCCCGGCGCGGTGCGGCCGGGTGGCGCAGCGGCCGCGCCAGGAACCGCCCGGTCACCGATTCCGGATTGCGCTGCAGCGCCTGCGCGGTGCCCGCGGCCACCACGCGTCCGCCGCGCACCCCGGCACCGGGGCCCAGGTCGATGATGTGATCGGCGCGGCGAATCGTATCCTCGTCGTGCTCGACCACGATCAGGGTATTGCCGGCCGTCGCCAGCTGATCCAGTGCGTCGAGCAGCACCGCGTTGTCGCGCGGATGCAGGCCGATGGTCGGCTCATCGAGTACGTAGCACACGCCTTGAAGATTTGAACCCAGCTGCGCCGCCAGGCGGATGCGCTGCGCCTCGCCACCCGAGAGCGTCGGCGCCGCGCGGTCGAGCGCCAGATAGCCCAGGCCCACGCGCTCCAGAAAGCTAAGCCGGCTGGCGATCTCGGCCAGTGCATCGTGTGCGATGGCGCTCTCGCGTGCACCGAGCCGCAGCTGCTCGAATACACCGCGCAGCTGCGCAATCGGCAGCGCGGTCAACTCGGCGATCGAGCGATCGCGAAAGCGCAGCTGCAGCGCGACCGGATTGAGCCGCGCACCGTGGCAGGCTTCACAGGGCTGCGATGGGTCGGCCTCGGCGACACCCGCCGACCATTGCGCCTCCTCGCCGGTCTGATCGGCTTCGAAGCTCGCGACCCGTACGCCGGTGCCGAAGCAGCGCGGGCACCAGCCCTGGCTGGAATTGAACGACAGCAGGCGCGGATCGGGCTCGGGGAAACCGCGACCGCAGGACGGGCAGGCGCGCCGGGCGGAGAAGATCTCGGCCTTGCCTGCACTGCCAAGTACGTGCGCGACGCCCTTGCCCAGTTCGAGCGCGCTGTCCACCGCAGCGCGCATGGCCGCCTGCTGGCGCGGGTTACACGGGAGTGTTGCGACTGGCAGCTCGATGTTGTGTTCCACGAAGCGCTTCAGGCTCGGGAACGGTTCGGTCGGGACAAATACCCCATCGACGCGCAATTGCGCCGCACCGCGCGCGGCCGCCCAGCGTGCGAGCTCGCGATAGTGACCCTTGCGGTGCGCTATCAGCGGCGCCAGCAGCTGGATCGATTGGCCGCGATAGCGCCTCATTAGTTGCGCCACGATCGACTCCGCACTCTGCGGCGCGATTGCGACTTCGCAGTCGGGGCAGTACTGCGTCCCCAGCCGCACATAGATCAGGCGCAGGAAGTGATAGATCTCGGTCAGCGTGGCGACCGTGCTCTTGAGGCCGCCGCGGCTGGCGCGCTGCTCGATCGCCACCGTGGGCGGAATCCCATAGATGGCATCCAGGTCCGGCCGCGCCGCCGGCTGCACGAACTGGCGGGCGTAGGCGTTGAGTGATTCCAGGTAGCGGCGCTGGCCTTCGTTGAACAGGATGTCGAATGCGAGAGTTGATTTGCCGGAGCCGGATACACCGGTGATTACGGTAAAGCGGTCGTGCGGAATCTCGACGTTGACGTTCTTGAGGTTGTGCTCGCGGGCTCCACGTACAACCACGCTGTTGCGGTCAAAGGATGCCGCAGCGTCTCTGTCGGCGACTACAACCACGCTGTTGCGGTTGCCGATCGTGGTGACGTTGCCATCCGCGACCGCGAGCACGCTGCCGGTGTCAGCCGCGTTGGCAGCACGGGCATAGCTCGTGACTGCGTCGAAGCGCAGCGCCGCCGCACTGGTTGCGGCGGCGTATTGCGCCAGCGCGCGACCGGTGTGCGATTTCGGCTCGCGCATCAGCTCGGCCGGCGTGCCGGCGGCCACCAGTTCGCCGCCGCGCTCACCGCCCTCGGGTCCAAGATCGATGATCCAGTCGGCAGCGCGGATGACGTCGAGGTTGTGCTCGATCACCAGCAGCGAATGACCGGCCCGAAGCAGCAGGCCGAACGCGTGCACCAGGCGTGCGATGTCCTCGAAATGCAGGCCGGTGGTCGGCTCATCGAAGATCAGCAGCTTGCCGCGCTCGGTGCCGGCGGCGCCGCGCACTTTGCCGCGGCTGAGCGCTGCTGCCGCCAGATGGCCGGCGAGCTTCAGCCGCTGTGCCTCGCCGCCCGAGAGCGTCGGTACCGGTTGTCCGAGCCGTACATAGCCGAGCCCGACATCAACCAGCGGCTGCAGCCGCGCGCACACGCCGGGTTGGTCGGCGAAGAACGCTAGTGCCTCGGTGGCGGTCATCGCCAGCACCCCGGCGATATTTGCGCGCCGGCCGTCCGCACCCTGGATGCGCACCTGCAGCGTCTCGGCGCGATAGCGCGAGCCGTTGCAATCGCCGCAGCGCAGGTAGACATCGGACAGGAACTGCATCTCCACGTGCTCGAAGCCGTTGCCGCCGCAGCTCGGGCAGCGGCCGTTACCGGAGTTGAAGCTGAAGGTGCCGGCGGTGTATTTGCGCAGCTTCGCCTCCGGCTCGGCGGCAAAGCGGGTGCGGATCTCATCGAAAGCGCCGACATAGCTGGCCGGATTGGAGCGCGTGGTGCGGCCAATCGGAGCCTGGTCGATCAGCACCGCGGCCTCGATCAGCTCCGCCCCTTCGAGCTGCTCGAAGCGCCCAGGTGCTTCGGTCGGCTTGCCGTGCGCCTTCTGCAGTGCCGGGTACAGCACATCCTGTACCAGCGTCGATTTGCCGGACCCGGACACCCCGGTCAGGCAGACCAATCGATGCAGCGGCAACTCGACATCGATGTGCCGCAGATTATGTTCGGCGGCGCCGAACAGGCGAATGGCGCCAGATTCCGCGCCGGCCTTCGGCGCGGCATTGCTGGCGCGCAACGGCGGCAGGCTGCGGCGCCCGGAAAGCCAGGCCCCGGTGGCCGAGTGCGGATGCGCCATGACCTCGGCCGGGGTACCGTAGCAAACGATGTTCCCGCCATGCTCGCCGGCGCCTGGCCCCAGATCCAGGATGCAATCGGCCTCGATCATGATCTGCGGATCGTGCTCGACCACCAGCAGCGTATTGCCCGCATCGCGCAGTCGCTTCATGACCCCGATCACGCGTCGCATATCGCGCGGGTGCAGGCCGATCGAGGGCTCATCGAGCACGAACAGCGTATTGACCAGAGAGGTGCCGAGCGCGGTAGTCAGGTTGATGCGTTGCACCTCACCGCCGGATAGCGTGCGCGACTGGCGATCGAGCGTCAGGTAACCCAGGCCCACGTCGCACAGAAAATTCAGCCGCGTGCGCAACTCGCCCAGCAGCAGATCCGCGGCCTGATCGAGCGGTGCCGGCAGCATCAGCTGCGCGAAGAACTCGCGGCAGCGCTCCAGCGACAGCTGCATCACCTGATCGATTGCCAGTCCCGGCGCTGCGGCGGCGGCGCCCGCAGGCGCAGAGCTGCTCGTGCCCAGCCGCCACAGCAGCGCGTCCGGCTTGAGCCGGGCGCCGTGGCAGGCGCTGCACAATGTATAGCTGCGGTAGCGCGACAGCAGCACGCGCACATGCATCTTGTAGGCGCGGGTCTCGAGCCATTCAAAGAAGCGGCGCGCGCCATACCAGACTTTCTTCTGCCATGGACCTTCGCCTTCGATGACCCACTGGCGGTCGTGCTCGCTCATCTCGCGCCACGGCACCGTGGTGGCGATGCCGCGTTTCTTCGCTAAACGCAGCAGGTCGTCCTGGCACTCTTCATAAGATGGCGTCTGCCACGGACGCACCGCACCCTCGACCAGCGATTTGCTGTCGTCGGGAACCACCAGGCCATAGTCGATGCCAATCACGCGGCCGAAGCCACGGCAGGTGTCGCAGGCTCCGAGCGGGGAGTTGAACGAAAACAGACCCTGGGTCGCGTTCTGATAGTGCAGATCGCAGTCGGCGCAGTGCAGGTCGCTGGAGTAGCGCAGCACGGCGCGCTCAACGCCTGCGGCATCGAGTACGTGGACGCTGGCGCGCCCGTGGCCGGAGCGCAGTGCGGCTTCCAGCGCTTCCACCAGGCGGCTGCGGTCTTCGGCATCAAGGCGCAACCGATCCTGGATCACGGTCAGCAGCCGTGGCTGCTCATCGTGGATGCGCATGTAGCCTAATTTGGCGAGTTCGGCGCGCAGCTCGGCCAGCTTCATCTTTGGCGGCAGCGGCACCGGGAAGCACACCAGGAGCAGCGGCTGATCGAAGCCGGCGAGCGCCGCGGGCAGTGCATCGGCGATGCTCTGCGCGCTGTCGCGCTGCACCGGGCGTCCGCAGCCGCGACAGTACAGGCGCGCGGCGCGCGCATACAGCAGCTTCAGGTGATCGTTGATCTCGGTCATGGTGCCGACGGTGGAACGCGAGGTGCGAACCGGATTGACCTGGTCGATCGCAATCGCCGGCGGGATGCGTTCGATTCGATCCACCTGCGGCTTGTCCATGCGGTCCAGGAACTGGCGCGCGTAGGGCGAGAAGGTCTCGACATAACGTCGCTGGCCTTCGGCATAAAGGGTGTCGAACACCAATGAGGATTTGCCCGAGCCGGACACGCCGGTGACCACGATCAGCTGGTTCAGCGGCAGGTCGAGATCGAGATTACGGAGATTATTCTGACGCGCGCCGCGCACGACGATCGCGTCATGCGCATTTCGGCTCATGATGGCCGCGATTTTACCATGCCAGTCAAGTCTCGCCGGACGGCGGTCGGTTCGTGTTCGTTCGCGTACAGACCGCGGCCGTCACTTTGCGCCATAAAGAGCGCCACCGTGCCGTGCAGCTGATGTTCACTCGAGGAGGTAGCTGTGTCCTTAAAAGCCTGGGTCCAGAACGGGCGGGAAATGGGTGCCAGCGACCTGCACCTGGAAGCGGGCACGGCACTGGTTGCCCGCATCCGGGGAGAATTGCAGGCATCGGGAGAGACTGTAAGCGGAACGTATCTTGAGCAAGTGGGCCAGGAACTGCTGGGAGCGGACGGCTGGTCGCATTTCCTCGCGCGCGGCTCCTCGGATCTATCTGCAGCCATCGCCGGGGTCCGGTGCCGCATCAATCTCTACCGGACGATTCGGGGCGTCGCGATTGCCATAAGGATCCTGGCGCCATCGGTCAATGGCCTGCGTGCGTGCAACCTGCACCCCGATTTGGCTAAGCTCACTGAAGCGTCTGCTGGTCTGGTGGTCGCTTCCGGCCCGACCGGGTGTGGCAAGTCCACCACGCTTGCCGCGCTGATCGAAGAAATCAACTCCTCGCGTACCAGGAACATCATCACGCTCGAGAGCCCACTTGAGTACCTGTTCTCAAACCGCCGCTCCTTCATCCGGCAACGCGAGATCCCAACGCACTCGCCGAACTTCGAGCAAGGCATTGTCGACTCATTGCACCAGAATCCTGATGTGCTTGTTATTGGCGAAATGCGAACTTCTGAGGTGACCAGGCTTACATTGAACGCCGCAGAGACCGGCCATCTGGTGTTCGCCACCATGCACTCCGCTACCTGTGCCGAGGCGTTGACCCGAATCTGCATGTCGTTCCCCTCCGAAATCCAGGAAAGCATTCGCGCGCAGCTCGCGGATTGTCTGGTCGGTGTGGTGTGCCAGCGCCTCGACTTTCTCGACAGCTACCAGCTGCTGGTGCCGCGTTGCGAGATCCTGCTGGCAAGCTCCGGCGCGAAGGCAACGATTCGATCGGGCCATATCAGTCAGATCGCAAGCGTCATCCAGTCGGGCGGCGATGAGGGGATGTGGACCTTCGAGCGCTACAGACAGTGGATGGAGCGGAAACACGACTGGCTGCAACTATCTCCGCCATCGGCGCCATCCTGAGATGCCTGGACCAGGCTGACGGTCGGGTATTGACAGCCAGGCAGTCTATAATGCGCGGCCATGCTCCCCGCTCCCGATCTTCGCCCCGCCGGCAGCACTGTCTCCCTGAGTGAGGCGACACCGCGCGCGAGCCGAGCGGCGCCGTTTTTGCCGATGTCGCGTGCCGAGATGCAGGCGCTCGGCTGGCAGCAGTGTGATGTCATTATCGTGACCGGCGATGCCTATGTCGATCATCCGAGCTTCGGCATGGCGATCATCGGCCGGGTGCTGGAAGCACAGGGTCTGCGGGTCGGCATGATCGCGCAGCCGGACTGGCACAGCCCCGACGCGTTCGCAGCGCTAGGTGCGCCGCGGCTGTTCTTCGGCATCACCGCCGGCAACATGGACTCGCTGGTCAATCGCTACACCGCTGACCGGCGCGTACGTAGTGACGATGCCTATACACCCGGCGGCGTCGGCGGCAAGCGGCCCGACCGCTCGGTGATCGTGTACGCGCAGCGCGCGCGCGAGGCCTATCGCGAGGTGCCGGTCGTCATCGGCGGCATCGAGGCATCGTTGCGGCGCATCGCGCATTTCGATTACTGGTCGGAAAAAGTGCGGCGCTCGATCCTGCTCGATGCCAAGGCCGATCTGCTGGTGTATGGCAACGGCGAGCGCGCCATCATGGAGATCGCACGCCGGCTTGCGGCCGGCGAGCGCATCGAGGACATCAGTGATGTGCGCGGCACCTCGTTCGTGCGCCGCGCCTGCGCCGATCAGTGGATCGAGATCGACTCGACGCACCTGGATGCGCCCGGGCCACTGACGCCGCCGCTCGATCCGTACGCGATGAACACCACGTTGCGCGAGGCGGCGCCAGGCGCTGGCGCGGCAGCGGCACCAGCGGCCGACGGTGCGCAGGTGGTGCGCTTTCTGCGCCGGGTGCGCAACGCCGATCGCGAACGCAGTGTCATCCGCCTTCCCGGGTACGAACAGGTCGCCTCCGATCCGGTGCTGTATGCGCACGCCTCGCGCATCCTGCACCTGGAATCAAATCCCGGTAATGCGCGCGCGCTGGTGCAGCGCCACGGCAATCTGGACGTGTGGCTCAATCCACCGCCGATTCCGCTGAGCACCGAGGAGATGGACTGGATCTACGATCTGCCGTTCCAGCGCCGGCCGCATCCGTTCTACGGCGACGCCAATATTCCCGCCTACAAGATGATCCGCTTCTCGGTCGCAATCCAGCGCGGCTGCTTCGGCGGCTGCAGCTTCTGCTCGATCACCGAGCATGAGGGTCGCATCATCCAGAGCCGCTCGGAAGATTCGGTGCTGCGCGAGATCGAAAAGATCCGCGACCAGGTGCCGGGCTTTACCGGCGTGATCTCCGATCTTGGCGGCCCGACCGCCAATATGTACCGCCTGGCGTGCAACAGCCGCGAGATCGAAAGCGCCTGTCGCCGTCCGTCGTGTGTCTACCCGGGCATCTGTCCCAATCTCAATACCGACCATGCGCCGCTGATCGAGCTGTACCGCAAGGCGCGCGCGCTGCCCGGGGTGAAAAAGGTGCTGATCGCATCGGGTGTGCGCTATGACCTCGCGGTCGAGTCGCCAGAGTACGTGCGTGAACTCACGCAGCACCACGTCGGTGGTTATCTCAAGATCGCCCCGGAGCATCTGCGCGATGGCCCATTGTCGAAGATGATGAAACCAGGAGTGGCCTCCTACTACAAATTCAAGCAGATGTTCGACCGCTATTCGAAGGAGGCCGGCAAGGAGCAATACCTGATCCCGTATTTCATCGCCGCGCATCCGGGTACCACCGACGAGGACATGCTCGAGCTGTCGCTGTGGCTCAAGCGCAATGGCTTTCGCGCCGATCAGGTGCAGGCGTTCCTGCCGTCACCGATGGCCACGGCGACCGCGATGTACCACAGCGGCAAGAATCCGCTCAGGCGCATCACGCGCGATAGCGAGTCGGTGGTGATTCCGAAGGGCCTGCGCGTGCGGCGGCTGCACAAGGCGTTCCTGCGCTACCACGACCCGAACAACTGGCCGCTGCTGCGCGAGGCGCTGCGGCGCATGGGACGGGCCGATCTGATCGGCAGCGCGCGTGCGCAGCTGGTGCCCGCCTATCAGCCCGCGGGCACCGGAGTGCAGGCAGCCGCGCGGCCCATGGCTGCGCGGCCCATCCGGACGCAGCACACCGGGCTGCCGCGGGTGCCGGCACGCGTGCCTGGCCGCAAGGCACCGCGGGATCGACGCTGAGCGATGCGCGCTACCGCGCGGCGTTTCTGCCAGCTTGCGGCGCTGCTGCTGGCACTAGCGACGCTCATCGGCGCCGTGGGCGCGCATGCGCTCAAGGGGCGCCTGGGCCCGGAGCGATACGATGTGCTGCAGACTGCGCTGCACTACCAGTTCTTCCATGCGCTCGGGCTCCTGGGGCTGGGAATACTGCTGGATCGGTTGCCGTTGCGTACGCTCAAGGCCGCCGGCTGGTTGCTGTTCACCGGTGTGCTGCTGTTCTGCGGTAGCCTGTACCTGCTGCTCGCCGGGGCGCCGCGCCTGGTGGGAGTGCTCACGCCGGTCGGCGGCCTGGCGCTGATCGCGGCCTGGTGCCTGGCGGCAGTTGCGCTGGGCGCCCGCGCGGCGGCTAGCGATCAGCAGCAGCGGTAAGCGCGATGCAGCAGGCGCCGGCTCGAGAGGATCTCGCGGAACTGTGGCGCCGCTGGCTGCTGCCGGGGCTGTCACTGCTGGTGTTCATCGGCGTCGCATTCGCGCTGCGCCGCGAGCTCGAGCATTTCCGCTTCGCCAATATACTGGCGGCGCTGCGGGCCATTCCTGCCTCGGCTATCGCGGCGGCCATCGCGTGCACCGCCGCGAGTTACTGGCTGCTGGGTTTCTACGACGTGCTGGCGCTGCGCTACCTCGGCAAGCCGCTGTCCTACGCGCGCACGGTATTCACCGCGTTCATCGCCTACTCCTTCGGGCATAACTTCGGCATCGCGACCTTCACCGGCGGCGCGGTGCGCTATCGGCTGTATTCCTCGCAGGGCCTGAACGCAGCCGACGTCGCCACGGTGGCCGGCTTCTGCGCGGTGACCTCGGCTATTGGCCTCGGTGCACTCGCGGGCGTGTCGTTCTTATTCGCCCCGCATCAGGGGGTGAATCCGTCGCACCTGAACCGCCACATCGTGCAGGCACTGGGTGCTGTGCTGCTGGCGCTGATCGGCGCCTATGCACTGTGGTCGCTGGTCGGCCCGCGCCGCATTGAGCTGCGCGGCTGGGCGTTGCGTGCGCCAGCGCCGTCGGTGGCATTGCCGCAGATCGTGCTGGCAGTGGTGGATCTGGCACTGTCGGCGCTGGTGCTGTGGTTCCTGCTGCCCGCCAACAGCGGGGTAAGCCTGCTGACATTTGCCGGTGCCTACGCGACCGCCATCGTCGCCGGCGTCATCAGCCACGTTCCCGGCGGCCTGGGTGTGTTCGAGTCGCTTATCGTGCTGGCGCTGCCGGGCGTGCCGGCGGACCAGATGCTCGGATCGTTGCTCGCCTGGCGCGCGGTGTATTACCTGCTGCCGCTGCTGGTGGCGGCATTGCTGTTCGGTGGCCAGGAGCTGCGCGGCCAGCGTTCGGCGCTGGCGCGCATCGAGCAGATGGCGGCGGCTTACATCGCGCCGATCGTGCCGCAGGTTTCCGGCGCGCTGGTGTTCCTCGCGGGCTTTCTGCTGCTGGTATCGGGCTCGACTCCCACCATCGATCAGCGGCTGTCGACACTGCGTGACATCCTGCCGCTGGTGGTGCTGGAACTGTCGCACCTGGCCGGCAGCGTGATCGGCCTGGCGCTGCTGATCCTGGCGCGGGCGCTGTTCCGGCGCCTGGCCGCGGCCTACCAGCTCACCGTGTGGCTGCTGGCGGCCGGCATGGTGACCTCGCTGCTGCGCGGACTTCAGATCGAGCAGGCGCTGCTGCTCGGCCTGGTGCTGCTGGTGCTGTGGCTCGGCCGGCGCGCGTTCTACCGGCCGGCGCAGATCCTGGCGCAACGCTTCACCCCGGTGTGGATCGTGAGCCTTGCGATGGTGATTTCAACTGCGGTGTGGATCGGATTCTTCGCCAACCGGCACGTGGACTATTCGCACTCGCTGTGGTGGACGTTTGCATTCGAGGCCGACGCACCGCGCATGCTGCGCGCCTCACTGGTGGTGGTGCTGCTGGCGGCAGCGTTCCTGGCAATGAACCTGCTGCGCCCGGCGCGGCCCGAGCCGGGTGTCGCCTCGTTGGAGGATCTCACCCGGGCGCGCGGCCTGATCGGCAGCTGCGCGCAGGCGGTCGCCAACGCGGCGCTCAGCGGCGACAAGCGGCTGCTGTTCAGCGCCGCCAATGATGCGTTCCTGATGTACCAGATCAACGGCCGCAGCTGGGTCGCGCTCGGGGATCCGATCGGCGCGCGCGATGCACAGGAAGAACTGGTGTGGCGTTTTCGCGAGCTGTCGGATCACCACGCCGGCTGGACGGTGTTCTACCAGGTCAGCGCCGAACGCCTGCCGCTGTACGTCGACCTGGGACTGGCAGTGATGAAACTGGGGGAGGAGGCGCGCGTGTCGCTGGCGGATTTTTCGCTCGAGGGCAGCGCCCGCGCCGAGCTGCGCACGCAGCGGCGGCGCGCGGAACGCGACGGCGCCACGTTCGAGGTGTTGCAACCGCAGCAACTCCCGGCGCTGCTGCCGAAATTGCGTGCCGTGTCGAACGCCTGGCTCGAGGACAAGGCGGTGGCGGAGAAGAGCTTCTCGGTGGGCGCATTTTCGCCCGAGTACATCGCCAACTTTCCGGTGGCCGTGGTGCGCTGTGGCCAGGAGCTGGTGGCGTTTGCCAGCCTGTGGATCGCCGGCACCGGCGATGAGATCGCGGTCGACCTGATGCGCTTCGGCCCGGACGCGCCGCGTGGGGCGATGGATTTCCTGTTCGTGGAACTGATGCTGTGGGGTCGCGCGCAGGGCTATCGCTGGCTCAATCTTGGCATGGCGCCACTGGCGGGCCTGGAACAGCACCCGCTGGCGCCCGCCTGGCACCGGGTCGGGAATTTCGTATTCCGGTACGGCGAGCACTTCTATAACTTCGACGGGCTGCGCAGGTACAAGGCCAAATTCAATCCGGTGTGGGAATCGAAGTACCTGGCCTCACCCGGCGGCCTGGCGCTGCCGCGCGTACTGCTCGATATCTCGGTGCTGATCTCCGGTGGCGTCAAGGAACTGTTTGCAAAATGAAACCACAGCGGTCGATGCCGGCGGTGCGCATCCGCTCGCGGTAGCGCTGCGCGCTGCCTTTGGCCGGCATCGCGACGCGGTGCTACAGGCGCCGACCGGCGCCGGCAAGAGCACGCTGGTGCCGCTGGCGCTGCTGCAGGAAAAGTTCACACACGGCCGCAAGATCCTGATGCTCGAGCCGCGCCGGTTGGCGGCGCGCGCGGTGGCGGCTCGCATGGCATCGCTGCTCGGCGAGCGCATCGGCGACACCGTGGGCTATCGCATGCGGCTCGACACCCGGGTATCGCGCGCCACGCGCATCGAGGTGGTCACCGAAGGGGTACTGACGCGGCTGTTGCAGGAAGACCCGGCGCTCGAGCAGGTGGCCTGCCTGATCTTCGACGAATACCACGAGCGCAGCCTGGCCGCAGACCTGGGCCTGGCGCTGGCGCTGGATGCCAGGCGCGAGCTGGGCGCGGGCTTTCGCGTGCTGGTCATGTCGGCGACGCTCGATGGCGAGCGCGTGGCGAGGCTGCTGGGCGATGCCGAGGTGGTGTCGGTGCCGGGGCGCGCGTTCCCGGTGGAGCTGCGATACCTGGGGCGCACGCTGCCGCTGCTGCCGGGCGCCGGGGCCGATTCGATCGAGCGCGCCGTGGCCGCAGGCGTGCGGCGTGCGCTCGATGAGTCGGCCGGAGACGTGCTGGTGTTCCTGCCCGGCGCGGGCGAGATCCGGCGGGTCGAGGCACTGCTGCCGGCGGGGCAATTGCCGGCGTCGGTACAGGTGCTGGCGTTGTATGGGGACATGAGTGCCGCGGCGCAGGACGCGGTGCTGGCGCCGGCTGCCGCCGGCAGCCGCAAGGTGGTGCTCGCGACCAACATTGCGGAGACCAGCCTGACCATTCCCGGCGTGACTGCCGTGGTGGACTCGGGCCTGGTACGCCGCTCACATTTCGATCCTGCAACCGGCATGAGCCGGCTCGAGGTGTCGCGCATCTCGCGCGCCGCCAGCGAGCAGCGCGCCGGCCGCGCCGGTCGCGTCGCGCCCGGCACTTGTTACCGGCTGTGGAGCGAAGGCACACACGCAGGGCTTGCCGCGGCGACCGCCCCTGAGATTCTGGAAGCGGATCTTGCGCCGCTCGCCCTGGAACTGGCGCGCTGGGGCACTGACGATGCCACGCAGCTGCAATGGCTGGACGCACCGCCCGCGGCGACGCTGCAGCAGGCGCGCGAACTGCTGCTGCGGCTGGATGCCCTGAATGCGCAGGGGCGTCTGACGGCCATCGGCCGCGAGATGGCGCGTCTGCCGGTGCATCCGCGGCTGGCGCACATGCTGCTGGCAGCCCGTGGCCTTGACGCCGTGGAACTGGCAGCGCAGCTGGCGGCGCTACTGTCCGAGCGCGATGTGCTGCGGCGCGGGTCGGGCGCCGCGGCGCACGATCCGGATATCCGCTCGCGGCTGGAGTTGCTGCGCGGTGAGCTGGCGGCTGACGGCGTTAACCGCAATCTGCTCGAGCGCGTACGGCGCGCGGCGCAATCGCTGGCTGCTGCGGCGCGTGGGCTGCCGGGCGCGGCAGCCGCGGCGCGCAAGCCGGCGCCGCCGATGGAACTGGCCGGTGCGCTGCTGGCGCTGGCATTTCCCGATCGCATCGGCCAGCGGCGCGAGGGCAGTGATGGGCGCTACCTGCTCGCCAATGGTCGTGGCGCCGCGTTCGCGGGCACGGTGTCGCTGGCGCGCGAGGAGTTCATCGTGGCGGTGGAACTCGACGATCGCGAGCGCGAGGCGCGCATCGACCTTGCAGCGCCGTTGACCCGGGCGCTGCTGGAACAGCTGTTCGCATCGCGTATCGTCACCGAGGAGCGCTTTGGCTGGGAGGAACGCTCGGCCGCGGTGCTGGCGCGGCGAATACGCCGCCTCGATGCGTTGCTGCTGGAAGATGCACCGCGGCCGGCGGCCGACGATGAGCGCGCCGTGGCGGCGATGCTGGACGGGGTTCACCAGCTGGGTATCGAGGCACTGCCGTGGGACGCGCACAGCCGCGGCCTGCAGGCGCGCATGCAGTTCGTGCATGGGCTGCAGCGCGACGATCTGCGCGACTGGCCGGCAAGTGACGATGCAGCGCTGATGGCGAGCCTGGCGCATTGGCTCGGACCCTATCTTGCCGGCATCACGCGGCGTGAACAGCTCTCGCGGCTGCCGCTCGCCGACGCGCTGCTCGGCCGCCTCAACGGCGCACAGCAACGCCGCCTCGAAACGCTGGCGCCGCCTATGCTTACCGTGCCGAGCGGCTCGCACATCCGCATCGACTACGCTGACGCCGCAGCGCCCTGTATCTCGGTACGGTTGCAGGAAGTGTTCGGACTGATAGAAACCCCGCGCGTAGGCGGCGACGCGGTGCCGGTGACGTTCAAGCTGCTGTCGCCGGCGCAGCGACCGGTGCAGATCACGCGTGACCTGGCGGGGTTCTGGCGCAGCAGCTACCTCGAAGTGCGCAAGGACATGCGTGGCCGCTATCCCAAGCACCACTGGCCGGACGACCCGCTGCAGGCGCAGCCGACGCGCGGCGCCAGGCGCAAACCTGCCAAGCCGAGCTGAACGGAAGCGCACGTATTCGCGCCGCCGCGGTGCACGCGCCAGCGCGGTGCGCGTTAGCAGTGCAGCGAACGTGAACAATGCTTAACGAGGGGACCGCAGATACGTTGTTGTATCCTGTAGCGGTCCCTTGACGCGGGCGGGCCGGATAAGGAGGCTTCCACAGTCATGGACGCACGATGGATCTGCCTGAGCCTGGTGCTGCTGCTCGCCGGCTGCAATAAAGCGCAGCCGCCGCGCGCCCAGCACGCCCCGCACGCGCTACCGCGCGACATCGCCTGGTTCGATGGCAGCCTCCAGGGTGCATTCATCGTGGCCAAACGCGAAAACCGCCCGGTGCTGCTGTACTGGGGCGCGGAATGGTGCCCGTTCTGCCACACGCTTAAATCCAAGGTGTTCTCGCGCCCCGACTTCATTGCCAAGAGCCATCTGTTTCTGCCGGTCTATCTCGACGGCGACGACGATGGCGCCCAGAAGTGGGGTGAGCAGTTCGGGATCCAGGGCTATCCGACCATCATCGTGCTCGATCCCGACCGTCACGAGATCATTCGCCTGGGTGCGGGCCGCGATGTGGCGCAGTACGCGGCAATACTGGATACCGCACTGGAGGACGTGCAGCCGGTTAATGCCGTGCTGCAGGCAGCGGCCGAAGGGCACGCGCTCACGGCCAATGAATGCCGGCGCCTGGCGTATAACTCCTGGGAACTCGACACGCTGGATCAGAAGGATTATGCGCAGCGCGCCGATCAGCTGCAGGCCGCTGCGGCGCTATGTCCGGCGGATCTGTCGCTCGAGCGCGCCAACCTGGCAATCTACGCGGCGAATTACCAGGCCAACGCGGACAGTGATGCGCTGGATGCACCCAAGGCCGTGCCTTCCGTGCGGCTGGTGGCGCTGACCGACCAGGTTGCGGCGATCGTTGGCCAGCGCGGCCTTGCGGTCTCGAGCGCCGATGCGCTGCAGATGCTCGATGACAGCTTCTTCAAGGCGGCGAGTGCGCGCGGTCCGAAGTTCGCGCTGGCGCTGCGCGACGCCTACGTCGATGCCATGGATGCGGCGGCAAACGACCCGCGCTACGTCGAGGCCGACCAGCTCGGCTTCATCGACGCCAAGCTGCGCGCATTGAAGGCGCTCGGCGGCCCGAAATCAAGACTGCCGGCGGACGCGGTGGCAGCCGCGAACATGCGCATCGATGCCGCACTCGACTCGGAACAAAATCCGTACCTGCGCTCCGGCCTGGTGAATGCTTCGATCAGTATCCTGGAGGACAGCGGCAACTATCCGAAGGCCTATCAGATCGCCAAGGCCGAGATCGCCCGATCGGCCATGCCGTATTACTTCGAGGCCGACCAGGCCGAAGTGGCCGAGAGGATGGGGCAGAAGGATGAAGCCGTGAGCCTGCTGGACCAGGCCTATCGCGAATCGCAGGGCGCCGCCACGCGATTCCAATGGGGCCAGCTGTATGTCAGCGGCCTGCTGCGCATGACTCCCAATGACAGCTCGCGCATACAGCAGGCCGGATCGGACGTGCTGGCGGAACTCGACGGCCCGGACCGCATCTACCGCAGGTCGCAGGTGCGGCTGGAGCGGCTGGATCGCGAACTTCGTGCCTGGAACGATGCTTCCAACGGCCAGCACGGCGATGTGCTGCAGGCGCTGCACACACGCATGCAGGAGATCTGCGTGAAGATTCCGGACGCCGAGCCGGCGCGCGCGAGCTGTGATGCATTCCTGAAGTCGGCCTAAAGCCGCACGCGTCGAATCGACGCGCCGGGGCCGATCACCCGGAGCTTTTGCCGGTCGCGGTGGCTCGCCTGGGCCGGCGCACGGTGCGCACTTTGCCGCTGGCGCCGCCGCCGCAGAAGAACCGATCCGCCCCGTCCGATTCGAGCCCCGACACGCCGACCCCGGGCGGCATCTCGAGTCGCTGCAGCACCTCTCCAGTTCGCGGATCAACGCGTCTCAAATCGCTCTGCTCCGCTTCCCAGGTCGCATGCCAGAGCTCGCCGTCGATCCAGGTGACTCCGGTGACGAAGCGATTGGACTCGATGGTGCGAAGAATCGCCCCGGTTTCGGGATCGATCTGGTGGATCTTGCGGTCCCGGTATTGGCCCACCCACAGCGTGCCCTCGGCCCAGGTGAGGCCAGAGTCACCGCCGCCGCCGGGTGCCGGGATCGTGGCCAGCACTGCGCCGGTATTCGGATCGATTTTCTGGATGCGATCCTCGGCCAGCTGAAACAGATGTTGGCCGTCGAAAGCGGTGCCTGCATGCGCGAGCACATCGATCGAGCGCAGCGTCCTGCCGCTGGCCGGATCGAAGGCATGGATCTTGTCGCCGGCGGCAAACCAGACATTCTGACCGTCGTAGGTGACGCCATTCACGCGCTCGGCACCCGGAAACGGTCCGTATTCGCGCACAATATCTGCCGTGGATTGATTCATGGCTCGATGTTAATCAATCGGCAGCGGCGCGGGGAGTAACAACGTTGTCGTGAATCCCGGCACCGGCGGGGTCATCCAGCGCCGCGCTCGCCCGCGACTCAATGACTGCACCCTGCCGGCTGCCGCCAGCGCATCGAGCGCCCGCTGCACGCTGCGCTGGCTGGTTGCAAGCGCCAGCGCCAGCGCTGAGCTCGACCATGATTCGCCGTCGGCGAGCAAGGCGAGCACCCCCGCATGCTGCGATTCAATCGGCCGCGCCAGCACCACTACCCTGGGTGCGCGCTGCGGCAGCAGAGCAAAACCTCGTGGCGTCGCGCTCACGCCGGCTAACTTGCGCAGCAGCCGGCGAAGCCGCCCCACTTCGACCCGCAATCGTGCGCGCTGCGATTCATCGGCGCGCCGTGCGCGGAACATGCGTGCCACCAGCGCGTCGCGCGGCACATCCATCGGCCACGCCTCGGCCAGCGCACGCGCCAGCACGAACAACACCGGCCGCCGTGCCAGCGACACCACGGTGCGTGCGTCACGTACCACGTGACGGCACGCATCCACCACCAACGCTTTCGACGCCAGTAGCGCTTCGACCTCCTCGAGCAGCACGGATCGCTCCTCGCCATTGGCAATCAGCCGCGCCGCGGGCGTGCCCAACACCAGCCACGCGCTCTCAACTTCCGCTGTCAGCGCCGGGATGCCGGCCTGGTGTGCAGCGGCGGCAGCCTGGGCCAGTGCAGTGCGCGCCGCCGCGGTGCGCACTCGCCGCACCGCAATTCCCGCGACCACCAGCCAGTGGACGACCTGCGCGGCAAGTGCCAGGGAGGCAGGTTCGAGTGCGGACAGTGCGTGCTCGGCCTGCTCCAGGCGCCCGATCAGCAGCAGGCGGCGGATTTCCAGATAGCGTGCGTGTGCGGCGTTCACGCGGTCGCCGTGCTGCTCGAGCGTCGCTCGCGCTGCATCCAGCGCCCTGGCCGGCCATCCCAGGTCGCGTGACACCAGTGCCACCTCGGCCTCCGCCACCACACAGCGCGCGCGCGCCACGGCCTCTCTCGGGCCGAAGGCACGCGCCGCAGTTCGCAGCAGAATGCGCGCCCGGGCGAGATCGCCAAGCTGCGCCATGGCGATGCCGCGAAGCGCGAGCGCCGGCGCGTCATCGCGCAACGCGATGCGCTTCAATGCACCGAGCGGATCACCGGCCGCCAGTGCACGTGCCGCGGCGGTGATCAGTGAGTCCATTTAAATCCCGCCACACTTGTCACTCCCGCTGTTCGCTGCGCCGGCCCTAGTGTGTGTCCACCAACACTTCATATCGAACAGGAGCAAGGCGATGACGACACACACCAACGCGGCCCACAAGCCCGCACCATCGGCAGCATCACCCACGGTTGATATCCTGCACAAAGTCGGGATCAAATCCTCGTCCCAGATCGATGTATATCGCGCATTGACCACCCTCGAAGGCCTTCGCGGCTGGTGGACCGGCAACACCCAGGGTGAAAGCAGAGTCGGCGCCGTGCTGCAGTTCCGCTTTGGGGCCGGCGGTTTCGACATGAAGGTTATCGAACTTCGCCCGGCCAGCCACGTGCTGTGGCAAGTGATTGCCGGACCCGAAGAGTGGATCGGCACCAGGATAAGCTTCGATCTCAAGCAGCAGGGCGACTGGACCATCGTGCTGTTCAAGCACCAGGGTTGGAGGCAGCCGGTCGAGTTCATGCACCATTGCAGCACCAAGTGGGGCGTGTTCCTGCTGAGCCTGAAGTCGCTTCTGGAGACCGGCAAAGGCGCCCCTCATCCAAACGACATCAAGCTCGACAGCTGGGAATAAATTCAGCGGCCGGTGGAGCATCCAGCCGTGACTCGAGCGCGCGCCCAAGCGGCGCACCCAAGGCCCGCGCGTTGGTCAGCCCGCGGCGCTGCTTGCCGGCAGCTGCGATGCGATCAGCGCCCGCACGGCGGGCATCAGCGCCGCGATCGGCCCGGTGTTACCCGGGAACACCAGGCGGGTGAAGTAGCTGCCGTCCATCAGCAGCATCAGTGCATCGCCCAGCGCTTCGGGGTCGCGAGCTCCAAGCTCGTGCGCCATCTTGCGCAGCCGCTTGCGCACGTCCTTCTTGAAGTGGCGCACCAGCTCGCTGAGCACGTCGTCATCGTCGGCCATCTCGCCCGCCGCATTGCCGAGCGCGCAGCCACGGCAGGCCTTGTCCTTCACGGTCACCAGGTGCGCCTCGAACAGCGACTCGATCTGCCGTCGCGGATCGTCGGGGTAGGCCGCGATGGTGGCTTCCCACCACTCCCAGAACTCGCGCTGCCGTTCACGCAGGTACTCGGCCACCAGCGCGTCCTTGGATTCGAAGCTGCGATAGAAACTCATCTTGTTGGTGCCGGCTTCGGCCGCAATGGCATCAACGCCGACGCTGCGGATGCCGTGCTGATAGAACAGCTCGCAGGCGGTATCGAAGATGCGATCGCGCACCCGCGGCTTGGCACCGGAAGCCTCAGCTTCGTGCCCGGCGACCTCATCGTTGGCGGCGTTCATTGTTATCACTCCAGTTGACACCCGCGTTACTGGTTAGTAACATCGACTACGTTACTGACCGGTAACTCACATGTCTACATTGCTCGCAGGCGGGATTGAAGTCAAGGGAAACAGCCAGTTAGCAGCATCATCAGGATATCAGGGAGCTCTCATGCGATACGTAAGGCTTGGACTCACGCTGGCGGCGCTAGCCGCCGGAATCGTCGCCAGCCTGCTGTCGGGCTGCGGGCACTCGCTGGCCGCAGCGGCGGCGGCGGCGCCAGCGCCGGAAGTCACGGTGGCGCAGGTCATCGCCCGGCCGCTGCATCAATGGGTGGAACTCACCGGGACGCTGCAGGCGATCGATTCGGTGCAGGTGCGGCCGCGCGTCAGCGGCTATGTCGATGCGGTGCGCTTTGAAGCCGGAGCGCGGATCGCCAAAGGCGCAATCCTGTTCCAGATCGATCCGCGGCCGTTCGCCCTGGAAGTCGAGCGGCTGAACGCGGAACTCAATCGCGCGCAGTCCAAGCTCGATTTCGCCACCGCTGGCCGGGCGCGAGCCGAGCGCCTGCTCGCGCAGAATGCGATCGCGCGCGAGGAATACGAGCAGCTGACCTCGGCCGCTACCGAGGCCGCAGCCGACGTCGGATCAATTCGCGCACAGCTCGATACGGCGCACCTGAACCTGGAGTTCACCCAGGTGCGCTCGCCGATCGATGGCCACGTGTCGCGCGCGTTGATCACCGCCGGCAACCTGGTATCGAGCGCCGATGTCCTGACGACGGTGGTGTCGGACGATCCGATCTATGCCTATTTCGACACCGATGAGGCCACCTACCTGAAATTCGCCAAGCTCGCCGGCGGCAGCGCGCACGGCCGCGGCGACTATGCCAGCGCGGTGTTCCTCGGGCTGGTGGGCGAGCAGGGCTACCCGCACCAGGGGCGGCTCGACTTCCTCGACAACCAGGTCGACTCCCACAGCGGCACCATCCGCGCGCGCGCGGTGTTCGACAATCGCGACGGGCAGTTCACCCCGGGCCTGTTCGCGCGCATCAAGCTGGTCGCCCACGACAGCTATGACGCGGTACTGATCGACGATCGTGCGATCGGAACCGATCTGGGAAAGAAATACGTGCTGGTGCTCAAGCCGGACAACTCACTCGACTATCGGCTGGTCGAACTTGGACAGAGCGTCGAGGGCCTGCGCGTGGTACGCACCGGCCTGGCAGCCAATGACGTCATCGTGGTCAATGGGCTGCAGCACGTCGCGCCCGGCATCCAGGTGCAGGCGCGACACGTGCCGATGGCGGCCGGCAATGCCGCCGTGGAACAGGTTGCCGCAGCCCCGGCGGATCCAGCCCCGGCAGCCCCTGCTCCGACCGCCATCGCCCGCGTGTTGTCGGCCAGAGCCACGGGCAGCGCGGCGCGCTGAAGGATCCATGAATATCTCGCGCTTCTTCATTCAACGGCCGGTCTTTGCGGCCATGGTCTCGGCGGTGATCCTGCTGGCGGGGCTCATCGCCCTGCCGCGGCTGCCGATCAGCGAGTACCCGCAGGTGGTACCGCCGACCGTGGTGGTACGCGCGAACTACCCGGGCGCCAGTCCCGGCACCATTGCCGAAACCGTCGCCTCGCCGCTGGAACAGTCGATTACCGGCGTGGAGGACATGCTCTACCAGTTCTCGCAGGCGACCTCGGACGGCGTGATGACTCTGACCATCACCTTCAAGCTCGGCACCGACGTCGACAAGGCACAGGTGCAGGTGCAGAACCGGGTGGCGCAGGCGCTGCCGAAGCTGCCGCAGGAAGTGCAACGCCTGGGCGTAACGACCAACAAGGCATCGCCCGACATCACGCTGGCGGTATTCGTATTCTCGCCCGATGGGCGCTACGACCAGACCTACCTGTCCAATTTCGTCGCGTTGCGCATCAAGGACGAGCTGTCGCGGCTCGATGGCGTCGGCGACGTGCAGAGCTTCGGCGGCGGTGCCTACTCGATGCGCGTCTGGCTCGACCCGGAGAAGGTCGCAACGCGCGGCCTGACCGCAGGCGACGTGGTGGCGGCGATACGCGAGCAGAACATCCAGGTGGCCGCCGGCCAGCTCGGCGCACCGCCGGCCGCCAATGGCGCGAACTTCCAGCTCGCGATCAACACCAAGGGCCGCCTGGTCGATGAGGCCGATTTCGAGAACATCATCGTCCGCAGTGACGATACCGGCCAGGTGGTGCGGCTGCGTGATGTCGCGCGGGTCGAGCTGGGATCGGACAACTACGCGCTGCGCGCCATGCTCAATGGCCGCACCGCTGTCGCCATTCCGATCTACCAGCGACCGGGCAGCAATGCGATCGCCATTTCCGATGCGGTGCGCGCCAAGATGGCTGAGCTCAAGAAGAGCTTTCCGCAGGGCATCGACTACGACGTCGCCTACGATCCGACGGTGTTCGTGCGCGGCTCGATCACGGCCGTGGTGCACACGTTGCTGGAAGCGATCGTGCTGGTGGTCCTGGTCGTGATCCTGTTCCTGCAGACGTGGCGCGCATCGATCATCCCGCTGCTGGCGGTACCGGTGTCGCTGATTGGCACCTTTGGCGTCATGTACCTGCTGGGGTTCGGCCTCAACGCGCTGTCGCTGTTCGGGCTGGTGCTCGCCATCGGCATTGTCGTGGATGACGCGATCGTCGTGGTCGAGAACGTGGAGCGCAACATCGCCAACGGCCTCGCCCCGCTGGATGCCACCCGTCAGGCCATGAAAGAGGTGACCGGCCCGATCATCGCCACCGCCCTGGTGCTGTGCGCGGTATTCGTGCCGACGGCGTTCATCACCGGCCTGTCGGGCCAGTTCTACAAGCAGTTCGCGCTCACCATCGCCATCAGCACCATCATCTCGGCCTTCAACTCACTGAGCCTGTCACCGGCGCTGTCGGCGCTGCTGCTCAAGTCGCATGACGCACCGCCCGATCGCTTCTCGCGGCTGCTCAATTCACTGTTCGGCTGGCTGTTCCGTCCCTTCAACCGCTTCTTCGCGCGCGCCAGCCATGGCTATGTCGGTGCCGTGACGCACGTGCTGCGTGCCGGATCGATTGCGCTGTTCGTCTACGCCGGTCTCCTGGGTCTGACCTGGCTCGGCTTCGCACACACGCCGACCGGTTTCGTGCCGCCGCAGGACAAGCAATATCTGGTCGCGTACGCGCAGCTGCCGGACGCCGCGACTCTGGATCGTACCGAGTCGGTCATCCGCCGCATGAGCACAACGGCGCTCGCCACCCCCGGGGTAGAGTCGGTGCCCGCTTTCCCAGGGTTGTCGATCAACGGTTTCACCAACGCCACCAACGCCGGCATCGCCTTCACGCCACTCAAGCCGTTCGAACAGCGGCGTGCCGCCGATCGATCGGCGAGCGCGATCGCCGCGACGCTGCGGGCGCAGTACAGCAAGATCCAGGACGCCTACATCGCCGTGTTCCCGCCGCCGCCGGTGCAGGGACTGGGTACCATCGGCGGCTTCAAGCTGCAGGTGGAGGATCGCGCTAACCTCGGTCCTGACGAACTTTATCGCCAGACCCAGAACCTGATTTCCAAGGCGCGAGCGCGGCCGGAGCTGGCCGGGCTGTTCTCCGGTTTCCAGGTCAACGTGCCGCAGGTGCAGGTCGATGTCGACCGCGAGAAAGCCAAGGCCGCGGGCGTGGCGCTGCAGGACCTGTACGACACCATGCAGGTGTACCTGGGCGCGTTGTACGTCAACGACTTCAACCGATTCGGACGAACCTACCAGGTCAACGCCCAGGCGGAGCCGAACTTCCGCGTGACGCCGGAGGATATCGGGCGCCTGAAGACGCGCAATTTGCGCGGCGACATGATTGCGCTCAGCAGCTTCGTCACCGTGCGCGAGACCTCGGGCGCCGACCGCGTGATGCATTACAACGGCTACACCGCGGCCGACATCAACGGCGGCCCGGCGCCAGGCTACAGCAGCGGCCAGGCTCAAAAGGCGATGGAGGAGGTGGCGCGCGCGGAGCTGCCGAACGGCATGACCTACGAATGGACCGACCTCACGTTCCAGCAGATCCTGGCCGGCAACAGCATGGTGTATGTGTTTCCGCTGGTGGTATTGCTGGTGTTCATGGTACTGGCGGCGCTGTATGAGTCCCTGAGCCTGCCGCTGGTGGTGATCCTGATCGTGCCGATGTGCTTGTTCAGCGCCATCGTCGGCGTGCAACTGGCCGGAAGCGACAACAATATCTTCACCCAGATCGGGTTGATCGTGCTGGTGGGACTGGCCTGCAAGAATGCGATCCTGATCGTCGAGTTCGCGCACGACCGCGAGCTTGCCGGCGAGAGTACCTGGCAGGCGGTGCTCGACGCCTGTCGCCTGCGGTTGCGTCCGATCCTTATGACTTCGCTCGCCTTCGTCATGGGAGTGGTGCCGCTCGTGACGTCGCACGGCGCGGGCGCGGAGATGCGGCATGCGATGGGCGTGGCGGTGTTCTCCGGCATGCTTGGCGTGACGTTGTTCGGGCTGTTGCTGACGCCGGTGTTCTACCTGGCGATCAGCAAACTCAAATCTGCACGCCGCAGCCGCGCGGCTGGTGCGACCTTGATACCCGCCACAGGAGAGATATCGTGACAGCAGCGGCGATCACCAGCGGCGCGCGGGCTTCAATCCGGTTGGCGTCATTGCTCGCCGGGCTTGCGGCGATCGTGATTGCCGCGGGCTGCGCCGTCGGTCCGAACTATCACCGTTCCGACCCCGCGCCCGTGGTAGCGCATAACCTCAATGCGCAGCAATTCACGGCAGCGGTGCCGGCGGCGGACTGGTGGCAGCAGGTTGATGATCCCGAGCTGGCGAGTCTGGAGCGCCGGGCACTGGCCGGCGACCTCGACTTGCAGATCGCGCTGCAGCGGGTGCGCGCAGCGCGTGCGGTCGTACGCGGCGCCCAGCTCGACTACGCGCCCCACATTCCGCTCGATGCCGCCTACAGCCACTCCAAGGAGCAGGAACCGGGCTTCGGGTCGCAACGATTCGACATCGAGAGCTACAGCGTTGGCTTCGATGCCAGCTGGGAGCTGGACCTGTTCGGGCGCACGCGGCGCGCGGCGCAGGCGGCGAGTGCCGATCTTGGAGCGCAGGCGGCCAACCTCGATGAGACGCGGGTGATTGTTGCCGCCGAAGTGGCGCGCAATTATTTCCAGCTGCGCGGTACCCAGCAGCAGCTCGCCGTGGCGCACGACAATATCGATAACGAGCGCGAATCGCTGCGCCTGACGCAGATCAGGTACGAGGCCGGGCGCGTCACCGAGCTCGACGTGGACAGTGCACTGGCGCGACTGAAGACCACTGAGGCCACGCTGCCACTGCTGGAAGCGCAGGAGAAGAGCTATGGCTACCGTCTGGCGGTGCTGCTGGGCTCAAATCCCGGCGATCTGGACGGCGAGCTGGTGGTGACACCGGCGCGCGCCTGGAGCGCGCCGTTGCCGATTGGCGATGTCACGACGCTGCTGCGCCGCCGACCGGACGTACGCATCGCCGAGCGCAACCTGGCTGCCGCCACAGCGCGCGTGGGAGTTGCGACCGCAGACCTGTTTCCGCGCGTGAGCTTCACCGGCTTCATCGGCTTTCTGACTGGTAACAGCGTGCAGCTTGGCACGGCGGGCAGCCGCGCCTGGTCGGTGGGGCCCTCGGTCAGCTGGACTGCGCTCGACTTCGGCTCCGCCCAGGCCCGGCTGCAGGTCTCTAAGTCCGAGGCGGCGGGCGCGCTCGCCGGTTATCGCCAGGCGGTGCTCCTGGCGCTGGAGGATTTCGAGAATGCCTGCCTGAACTACGGCAAGCAGCAGGCGCGACTGGCGAGCGTGATGGAGCAGACCGAGGCATCGCGCCGTGCCGCGCGGCTGGCCGAGGTGCAATACCGGGAGGGTAGTATCAATTTCCTGGTGTTGCTGGATGCGCAACGCACGCTGCTGGAAGCCGAAGACGCGGTGGCTCAGGCCGAGACCGGAGTGAACACCGGCGCGGTCGCCGTTTACAAGGCGCTCGGCGGCATCGATATGCCGACGGCCGCCGCCTTATAGCTTTTGCTGCATGCCCGAGTGCGGCGCCCCCCGGCCGATCGGTTAAGATTGCCCGCCTTGCGGCGGGCCTGTAGCACAGCGGTTAGTGCAGGGGACTCATAATCCCTTGGTCCTTGGTTCGAATCCAAGCAGGCCCAGATTTTTCTACGGGTGTCTATTCCGATGGCATGGGCGACGTTTTATACCGGAGACATGTCGGTGAATGAACCACATGCCAGGTCCGGGGGCAAAGACCGTGACGTTCGAAGTCCTTCGAGCGTTACCGCAGATCCGAGGATCTGCCGATAATTTTCCACCAGTGTCGGCACGTCGAATCTCGCCAGCTTTTCAACATAAGGGCAGTCGATTCGAATCAGCTCACCGCCTCTAACGAATGCCGGGTCGACCTTGAATTTCGCGCACAGACTTTCCACGATGGGCGTGGGCAGTTGCCTGGCAACCGGTTGTCCATAGGTCGCCGTAACGAACAACATGCCGAAAATCGCAACGGTCGGGAGTCGTACGTTCCTTGTCATGCTTCCTTGACGTCATCCGTGAGCCAGGATGGCTGCGCACTGTGCACGAGGACGTGAACCCACGCCAGAGCTTGCTTGCACCCAGGCAGTCATTCGGCGCCGGGTTGTTCCGCATACCTCACCAGACTGTCGAGGCAGCCGATCCAGCCGCGTTCGTGGCTGGTGCGCGCGGCTTCGTCGGCAATTCTCTCATGGGTGACGACCACTTCGGTCGCGGCGCCGTGCGCTTCAAAACACACTACGACGCGCTCTGCAGGTCCTTTCTGGGATTCCAATTTCCAGGAGTAGGCCAGCCGATGCGGTGGTTCGATGGCTTCGAAGGTTCCCGCGATCCAAATCACCTTGCCGTCGGGAAATTGGTTGGCAATGCGGTAGGAACCGCCCACCCGTAAGTCAATCTCGGCCGCGGGACATGCGACACCCTTCGGGCCCCACCAATGCACAAGCAGCGTGGGTTGCGTCCAGGCGGCGAACAGCCTCTCCCGTGGAGCATTGATACGCCGCCGCACTACCAGTGTCGCGGGCAGCTCGTCAGCCATTGTCGCGATCACCTGCTTCCGCAAAGCGGGCCAGTGCCTCGAGTTTCTCCGTCCAGAAGCCGCGGTAACCTGCCAGCCAGCGCTCGACTTCCCGCAACGGCTCCGATCGAAGAGCGCATCGGTGCACGCGACCGTCGATGGTACGCGACACCAGCCGTGCGTCTTCCAGCACCCGAAGATGCTTGGACACCGCCACGCGCGTCATCGCTATGGGCCTGGCCAATTCTCCTACCATCGCCGGTCCGGTCGCCAATCGCTTCAGCAACGCCCGCCGCGTCCGGTCAGACAGGGCATGAAGAATCGCATCGAGGCGATCCTCGCTGGACGCGCGCCGGGCCCGGGTTCGCAACGACATGTTCCACCTCTCTGCTTGTATATGAAACCATTTGGTGTCATATTGCAAGCGCCTCGAAACGTCGAACAAAAATGGGGACGAGAAATGTTGCGACGGCAGATCATCACCGCAGGCGCACTGACGGTGGCGGCAGTGGCCTTGGGACCATCGCCAGCAATCGCGGATGCGAACCCGGAGATTTTGAGTGACGAGGAAGCCATTCATCAGGAACGGGTTTTCAAGGCCAGGCGCCAGCGGGTGTACGAGGCGCTAACGGTGCAGAGCCAGTTCGACAAGATCATCCAGCTGAGCGGTGTCATGAAAGCGGATGTCATGGCCAAGATGCGGCAGCCAACGACGCTGAGCCCACATCCGGGCGGTACCTTCGCGCTGTTTGGCGGATACATCGTCGGACGTCAGATTGAACTGGCGCCGAATGAACTCATAGTCCAGGCGTGGCGCGTGCAAAGTTGGCCGCGCGGCATCTACTCCATCGCGCGCTTCGAGCTGAATGACCAGGACGACTCGGCGCAGCTGATCTTTGATCATACGGCGTTTCCGAAGGGGCACGCTGAGCATCTGGCTTCCGGCTGGCAAGAACACTACTGGGATCCGCTCACGAAGTTCCTTGCGTAGCGATTCGACCTCCGTGACGGTTAGTATCGTCCGGTGGTCGACAGCGGGAGATTTTCAGTGGCGCTCAAGCAGATTCTGCGGCAGGGACACCTCCGATCCGTTGGCGTTGCCCTACTTTGCGTGGGGTATCTGTTTAGCGCCGCGGCGGCCTATTGCGCCGAGTCTCCGGATGACAACGCCTTCCTGGACGGACTGCAGGGTAGTTGGCTGATGTCCGGGACATTAGGTGGAAAGCCGGTGCGATATCGCGCCGACGGTCAACGCGTACTACAGGGTGGTTTCATTAAACTGCACATGATCGACACCGGCTCGCCGCCGGGGTACGAGGCCGACGTATTTATTGGCTTTGATCCCAAAGCGCACGACTATATCGGTCACTGGCTGGATCGCTTCGGAGCGGCGGGGGCGCGAGTGGTTGCGCAGGGCAAGAGAGTTGGCGAGCAATTGGTGATTACGTTCCCGTATGCAGACGGTCCGTTCCGCGACACATTTACCTGGCGGGTAGTAACCAAGTCCTGGTCTTTGCTGTTGGAGTCGCAGACTGCTGACGGCAGTTGGTCGACGTTCGCGTCGTACACGCTGACGCAGGACGCGGCGCCATGAGTCATGGGACGGTCCAGAGTATTTAGCTCCGCCATGTATGCGGAGCTCTGGCGTCGATACAAGGCCGGCGCTCGGGCGTTGGATGGCCGTCGCGGGATCGCGCTGAGGGCGTTCATCCCCCCACTGTGCTATCGCATGGCTCGGCTCGCCCGCTACTCCTGTCGCCGCGTTTCCGGTCACGGTGAAGGTCGATGCGGCACAACGCATCGGTGCGCTGGCGCCAATGGCCATCCGCTAGCCATTGGTCACATCAGTCATGCGACCCGGCACCGACGGCAACCCACGCCAGGTCCGCGTTGGATACGGTCTCGAGCTTGAAAGCCTTGGCGGCCGCGGTCATGCGCGTCAGCGCCTGGCCAATCGGCATCGCCGGGCCCTTGGCGCCGGGCTTGTGGAACCGGACCGGATTGATGCGTGCCACCACGTAGTTACGCAGGTACGGCGACTTGAAGCCGCGAGCTTGCAGGCCGGCGACGATTCTTTTTACTTCGGTGTCGATCGCCTGCAGGCGAGCCGCGTAGCCTTCGCGCTCGCGCAGGCCGGCTGGTAACGGCCGGGTGCTGAAGCGGTCGATTTTCTTCAGCAGGGAACCGTAGGCGCCGCCGGCAAAGCGCGGCGTTTTTTCATAGATGATGCCAAGCGTGAGCAGCTCGGCGGATTCGAACTGGTCGGCGAACTCGGTCTCCCGCGCGCCGGGTTGCCGGCGCGCCAGGCTGCGCGCCATGCGGATGACTTCCAGGCTGCGATCCTTGAGGTTGTGGGCCTTTTCGGTGTTCAGCGCCAGAATCCGGTAGGCGAGCGTCTCGTCCGGAGATATCAGGACCGAGATCTGCTTCAGTCCGAGCACCTTGGCCGCCGCCAGTCGATGCCGTCCGTTGGGTGTCCAGAAAAGATCGTCGTGGCCGAGGACCACGATCAGCGGGTCGAGAAAAGCTCCCGCTTGATCGATCTTTTCCGCCAGACGCTTGGTGTGCGTCGGTGACAGATCACGCTGGAAGGGCGTCGGCTGGATGGCGCGGATCGGCAGAGTCGCCAGCACCAGCGCGCGACCGCCGAGCGGATCCCGATAGGTGCCGACCGCTGCACCACCCGCTTGGCGGATGCGCTCCACCAGCGCCCGGATGTCCTGATGATCGGCCGCCAGTGCGATCTCAGCCGCGTCGAGGCCGCGCGTGCGCTCCGAGGGCTTGAGCTTGCGACGGGAATTGGCGGGCCGAGCTGCGGATCGTTTCCTGGGTGAGCGGGATGTTGCGCGGGTAGCCATGGGGGTTGAGCGAACCTGGTCGCGTCGGTTGCGAGTTCTGTTCAAGCTACTCTACTACCGAAGCGACCTGCGAGGATGGAAACAGCCGAAGCGGCGGCATGAACATCGGTTTAGAGTGGCGCGAGGTCAGAAATGAAGCTCAAACATGCAGCTACAAAGAAGCGCTGCCGCTGGGTGACCGGCGGCGATGCGGATTACATTCACTATCACGACCGGGAATGGGGCCGCCCGGCGCACGACGATCGGCTGCTGTTCGAGATGCTGATACTCGAAGGCGCGCAAGCCGGTCTGTCATGGCTGACGATCCTGCGCAAACGCGCCAACTACCAGAAGGTCTTCGCTCGTTTCGATCCAAAAAAAGTAGCGCGCTTTGACGCTTCTCGAAAAGCGGCGCTGCTGCTCAACCCCGGCATCGTTCGCAACCGCCTGAAGATCGAATCTACAGTCAGCAACGCGCGCGCGTTCCTGGGGGTACAGCGGGAATTCGGCTCCTTCGACCGTTATCTGTGGTCGTTCGTGGAAGGACGCCCCATTATCAATCGCTCGCGCGCTGGCAGCGGGCTGCCGGCGCGCACCGAACTGAGCGACCGCATCTCTAAAGACCTCAAGAAGAGAGGCTTCCGGTTTGTCGGCACAACGATCATCTACGCCTATTTGCAGGCGGTCGGCGTAGTCAACGACCACATGCGCGGCTGTTTCCTGTACGCCGGAGGGCAGCGGGGTGCACTGCGACGGCGATAGATCGCGGCGTTACAGAGCCTTGCGATAGACGATGAATCCCGAGCGCTCGGCCACGTTGTCGTACAGCCCGCGCGCCTCGAGATTGGTCTCGTGCGTCTGCCAGTACACGCGGCCGCAATCGGCAGATCTGGCGCGCTCGTAGACCGCCTCAATCAGCGCACGTCCTATACCCTGGCCACGCACCGCGGCGCTGGTGTAGAGATCCTGCAGATAGCAGGTTGGACCGATCTGGATGGTGCTGCGGTGGAGTATGTAGTGCGCCAGCCCGACCAGTATTCCGTCGCGCGCGCCGACCAGGCAATGAACCGGCTCATAGGAGTCGAAGAAACGCTGCCACGTGGTGCGCGTGATATGAGCCGGCAGCGCGGTGGGGCCATGGCGCCCGTAGAACGCGTTGTATCCGTCCCAGAGCTCCGCCCAGGCCTCGAACTCACCCGGCTGGACGGGCCGTACCACCAGAGAATGCTGCACAAGGCATCATAGCAACACCTGTTTGAGGAGGTCATGCACGGCCGCCGACATGCGCCGACATGCGCCGAAACGCACCGGCGCCGGCTGTCAGGTCGGCAGGCGTTCGGTGACCGGGTGCGCTGCCTGGACGCGCGACACCACACCCAGACGGCATGCCGCCAGATTGCTTTCGAATTCGTGGGTACAGGTATCCCAGCTCGACTGCACGGCGCGCTCGCGGCAGGCACGTGGATCGATTCGCAGCGCGCGCTCGGCCGCGCGCGCGAGATCAGTATCGAGAGCCCCGGTGACGCCGTCCTGCACGACGTCGATCGGACCTGTGACCGGGAACGCCGCCACCGGGACGCCACAGGCCATGGCTTCCAGATTGACCAGTCCGAAGGTGTCGGTGAGGCTGGGGAACACCAGCACATCAGCCGCGGCAATGTGGGCTGCCAGATCCTCGCCGAAGCGAAAGCCGGCGTACACCGCCGCGGGATACTGCGATTGCAACCGTTGCCGCTCCGGGCCGTCGCCGATTACCAGCTTGGTGCCGCTCCAGGGCATGCGCAAGAACGCCGCGACATTCTTCTCCACCGCCACGCGTCCTACGTAGGCTGCGATCGGCCGCGGCAGGTCGAGGAAATCCTTGCGCTGCGGCCGGAACAATTGCGTATCGACGCCACGCCGCCACCGCACCAGGTTGGAAAAGCCGCGCGCCGCGAGCTCAGTCTGCACGCCCTTGGTGCTGACCATGCAGCTTTGCGCGGCGCCGTGAAACCAGCGCAGCAGCGCATAGGACGCCATCAACGGAACCGGCAGCCGCGAGCGCAGGTATTGCGGGAACTGCGTGTGATAGGAGGTGGTGAAGCGCAGCCCGTGACTGACGCAATAGCTGCGCGCGGAAAATCCCAGCGGGCCCTCGGTCGCAATGTGCAGTGCCTGCGGGCGAAATGCCGCGATGCTGCGCGCGAGTTTTCGCTGCGGCAGGAAGGCGACACGGATCTCCGGATAGGTCGGGCAGGGGAAGGTGCAAAAGTCGCGTGGCGTCACCAGCCGGACCTCGTGTCCGAACCGGCCGAGCCATGCCGCAGTCTGAGCCAGAGTATTGACGACGCCGTTGGTCTGGGGAAACCACGCATCGCTGACGATCATGATCCTCATGCGCTGCGTTCTGTGAACCGTGTGCCGTGCGCCAATGCTCCTCCGACGTTTCCGTAACGCGGGAGGATCATTACCGCGTCATATGACGATGGCATGAACGAACTGCAAAGATTTTCTTGCGCGCGCCGTTGCGATGGGTGCATGTTGCATGGCAAAGCGGCAGAATGGTTTCGGGGGATCGGGCAATTATTCCGGCGACTTCGGTCACATAACGCGCACTCCGGCGGCGCCTGTCATGTTCCGGTCATCATTTTCCTATATTTGCTTCATGCCCATGCTCGATGGCTGTCAACTCTAGAGGGATCCGAATGCAAAGTTTCCTTGAAGCGCTGAAGACCCAACGCTGGGACGATCATCGCTACTATCACCACAGCCGCATCAACCAGTCGCTGCACCTGGTGAGCGCGCTGAGTTTCCTGACGGCGTATTTCACCATCTTCACCAATCCGGTCGCCTCCGCACTGATCGGTTGGCTCGGGGCGATGGTCAGTCGCCAGGTGGGGCATTTCTTTTTTGAACCAAAGGGCTACGACGCGATCAACGATGCGACGCATGAGCACAAGGAAGACATCAAGGTTGGCTACAACCTGAAGAGAAAGATCATCCTGCTGTCGCTGTGGGCACTGTCACCCTTGGTGCTGTGGCTCGACCCGACGCTGCTCGGAATATTTCCGCCACCGGTGGATGGGGCGCAATTCCTGCGGCATGTCGGCCAGGTGTGGCTGACGCTGGGCCTGGGCGCGTTGCTGTTTCGAACCGTGCAACTGTTTTTTCAGCAGGATGTACAGACCGGCCTGGTCTGGGCCACCAAGATCATTACCGATCCGTTCCACGACATCATGCTGTATTACCGGGCACCGCTGTACCTGCTGCGCGGCGAGCTGATCGATCCGATGGAGGATGTAGTCCATCGTGCCTGAAGCAGTTCGCGCAGGACACGCCGTTTGATCGCTTTGTTGGTGAGTGCATCGCCCTCCCGCCACCAGCCATCCTGCAGCATCGCCGTGGCCGCCGACACTATCCGGTCGGTGACCGCGGCAAAATCTGCATCCGTGTAGTTGAGGCTGAAGATTAGCCGCCCGGTGCCCACCCAGCTCAGTGCCAGGCCTGCTGCGCGCAGGTAGTACTGGAACATCCAGTTGTAGCGTGAAGGCCGCAGGTAGTTGATGGTCCAGATGGACGAGAGATGTGAAACTTGAACCGGCACTGCTGCCGCACGCAGGGCATCGTTGAGCTGCAGTGCGCGCCGATCCCATATCTGGTCCAGATCGCGGTAGATCGCGCGCACCGGTTCGCTCTCCAGGCGCCGCAGAAATTCATACATGGCGCCCATGACATAGGGATGCGAGTTGAAGGTGCCGCGCGCAAAGCAGATGTCCGCTGGCCGGTCGTCGCGATAGCGCTTCATCAGGTCGGCGCGGCCACAGACCGCTCCCACCGGCAGGCCGCCGCCGAGCGTCTTGCCATAGGTCACCATGTCGGCGCGAACGTCGAAGTACTCCTGCGCGCCTCCGGCGGCCAGGCGAAAGCCGACGAACACCTCGTCGAAGATCAGAACGATGTTCCGCTGCGAGCACACATCGCGCAGCTTCGCCAGCCATGCGGCGTAGGCGGCGCGATCGAATGCCGCGCCCCGACCGCTGTCGATCAGGCCGGAATCGCCCGGCGCGCTGGCGTTCGGATGCATCGCCTGCAGGGGATTCACCAGCACACAGGCGATGTCGCTGCGGGTGCGCAGGACGTGCAGCGACGCCTCGTCCATGTCCTTCAGGGTGTAGGTCTCGCGCGCCGCGATCGGGTTGCCGACTCCCGGCTGAACGTCGCCCCACCAGCCGTGGTAGGAGCCGCAAAAGCGCACCAGGTACTTGCGCCGCGTGTGATAGCGCGCCAGGCGCACGGCCTGCATGACCGCCTCGGTGCCGGACATGTGCAGCGATATCTCGTCGAGTCCGGAGATCTCGCGCAACCGCATCACGTTGTAGACCATGACCGGATGGTAGGCGCCGAGCACCGGCCCGAGCTCGCGCACCCGCTCGCTGCCCTGAGCGATGCACTCCTTGTAGAAGTCGTACCCGAACAGGTTGACGCCATAGGAGCCGGTCAGGTCGTAGAAGGTATTGCCGTCGACGTCGGTGACGGTGGTGCCGGACGACGACTGCAGGAAGGTGCCGCCTTGCAGGTGCTCGCGCACCATGCGGCTGAACTGGAACGGAACCCGGTAGCGGGCCGTGAACTGCAGGTCGGACAGTGTCTCCTGCACCTCCTCGGTCATCGCCACACTCCTCGGGAAGCGCTTGGCGTACAGGGTCGACAACCGCTTGAATGCGGCGCGGCGCAGCGCTGCGACTTCCAGCGGCGCGCCATCGGCGTTGAAAAACTCGGCGCCGGTGAACTCGTAGTACGGTATCAGCGCGGCGATGCGTCGCGCCATGCGCGAATGTCCCGTAATCGAGCGGTGCTTGGCGCGCGACAACGCCAGCCGCACCTGCACCTTGCGCAGCAATATCGCCAACATCAACGCCCCGGCTACGTACCACAGCATGTCAGTGCTCGCTTGTCGGGCTGGGTGGCCCGGCTGGCAAGCTATTGCGGTTCAGTGACAGTTCGATGACGCCGCGCTCGGTCATCGCCCGCGTGACCCAGCAGGAAGACCTGAACTTCCTGCTGACCAATCGTCTCCCGCGTCGCTGGCTGACGCTGTTTACCGGCTGGTTGAGCCGGATCGAACAGCCGCTGGTGCGAGATTTTTGCATTGCCATATGGCGCCTGTTCTCGGATCTGGATCTGAGCGATGCGCGCGCCACTCACTTCAAGAGCCTGCACGAGTGTTTCACCCGCGCCCTGAAGGATGGAGCCCGGCGCGTCGATCCGGACGCCGCCGTCGTCGTGAGTCCCTGTGATGCCATTGTCGGTGCCATGGGTCAAGTGACCGCGGGATCCGTGCTGCAGGCCAAAGGGTTTCCCTACACGCTGATGGATCTGCTGGCCGACGAGGAGCTGGTGCGCAGCTACCTCAAGGGATCTTATGTCACGTTGCGGCTGTCGTCCGGCATGTATCACCGTTTCCACGCGCCTCACGATTGTCGCGTCGAGCAGGTCACCTATATATCCGGCGACACGTGGAACGTGAATCCGATCGCGCTCAGGCGGATCGAGAGCTTGTTCTGCAAGAACGAGCGCGCCGTCATCCGCTGCCGGCTGGTACCGACGGGCGAGCTGATCACGATGGTGCCGGTGGCCGCGATCCTGGTGGCGAGCGTACGACTGCATTTCCTGGATGTACTGCTACATTTGAGGTATCGCGGCCCGAACACCATAGCCTGCGACGCGCCGCTGAACAAAGGGGAGGAAATGGGCTGGTTCCAGCACGGTTCGACCATGATCGTGTTCGCGCCCGAGGGCGTCGCGCTGTGTGATCGGCTGCGGCAGGGCAGTGTCATTCGCATGGGCGAGCCGCTGTTCAGGCTTCCTGGCAGCAGCCTGAGCTGACCCGTGAACGATGTCGCCGTCATCACAGGTACCACGCACGGCATCGGCCGCGTCACCAGCCGCGAGCTGGCGATCGCCGGGCGCACCGTGGTCATGCTGTGCCGTGACGTTGCCGCCGGGAACGCGCTACGCGACGAGATCATCGGACAGGTACCGGGAGCGGTGATCCACGTGGTCCACTGCGACCTCGCGTCGCTGGACTCGGTACGCCACAGTGCCGCCAACGTGCGCCGCATGTTCGGCCCGATCGATCTGCTGATAAATAACGCCGGCATGGTCAGCAGCCGGCACCGCATGTCGGAGGATGGATACGAACTCACCTTTGCCACCAACCACCTCGGGCCGTTCCTTCTCACGGCACTGCTGGCAGATCATCTGAAAGACAACGCGCGCGTCGTCACCGTCGCCTCGCGGGTGCACTACCGCGGTCAAATCGAATTCGACCGCATCACCAATGCGCGCGCACGCTACAGCGCGATGGCCGCCTACGCGCAGTCGAAACTGGCGAACGTGCTGCACACCTTCGCGCTGGCGCGCCGCCTGTCGGGAACGAACATATGCGTCAATTGCCTGCATCCGGGCGTGGTCGCGACCAATCTCTTGCCGCGGTGGCTGCAGCTGGTGAAGCCGCTGATCAGCCGCGTCATATTCAATCCCGAGCGCGGTGCGCGCACCACGCTGTACCTGGCTCTCTCGCCCGAGGCCGCCGGGATAAGCGGGCGCTACTTCGACGAGAACCAGATAGCGCAGCCGGCGGCGCCGCTGGCGAACGACACGCAGCTGCAGGAATCCCTGTGGCGCATGAGTGCCCAATGGGCGGGCGTGCCGGCGTGAACAAGCTGTTTGCCGGCATTGCTGCTCATAGCAATGAGCGCTTGAATCCCTTAAGATTCTTCGCGCCCCGGATCGCGCGAAGCGGCGAGCGGGCACTGCGAGCCTGCGGCGGGCGACGACTCGCCACGGGGGAGGCCACGTTTATGCTGCTCCGACCGGACCTGGGACGGCGCGAGAGCACCCGAATGTACGAATCTTTCGACACGTGAGACTCGCCATGACAAATAACAAGACCCGATCCCGGACCATGGAAATGCTGCTGTTTGCAGGTAATTTCCTCCGCCATCCCTACATGCTGGGCTCGATCATTCCGAGCTCGCGCTTCCTCGTGAATCAGGTCCTCGAGCCCATCGACTGGGAGCGGGCCCGGGTGATCGTGGAGTATGGACCCGGCGTCGGCACCATCACCGGTGAGATACTGCGCCGTATGCACAGCGACGCTCATCTGGTTGCCATCGAGACCAACAAGGCGTTCGTCCGCTTCCTGCAGTCATCATTTCCGGATCCGAGGCTGCACGTGGTGCACAACTCGGCCGCCGAGGTGCAGACGGTGCTGCGACGGCTCGGATTGCCGCTGGCGGGCTACATCATTTCCGGCATTCCACTGGGCAGCATGCCGGAGCGCGTGCGCGCCGACATCGTAGGCAAGTCCCGGGCGGCGCTCGAACCGGGCGGTGCATTCCTGGTGTACCAGTTCACCAGCCGGGTTCTGCCGGTCCTGCAACGCACCTTTGGCGACGTGCGTCGCAGCTTCGAGCGGCGCAACCTGCCGCCCGCGCAGCTGTTCGTGTGTGCTACCGAAGCCGCGTGAGCCTGCCGGTCGGCCCGTTGGCGCTGCGCGGCGGCGCATCGCGGCGCACGCCAATGCCGCTGATCGCAATATCAACCTGGTTGCCGCCGATCCACAGCCCGTGGGCGAGGCCGTAGTCGGAGCGCTTGAGGCCCGCGTGCGCGACGAAACTGCAGGTGTTGCTCGCCGCGCCGGGCGCCGGGCAGCTGAGTTGGCTGATTTCGAGCTCTACCCGGTGGGTAACGCCATGCAGGGTCAAATCGCCGCTGGCCAGCGCCCGATCGCCGGCCGCGAATTCGACGTGCTCGGAGTGGAAGCTCATCTGCGGGTAGCGCTGTACGTCGAGCCAGTCGGCTGAGCGCAGCCTGCCATTCCAGTAGGCGTCGTGGCAGTCCACGGAACCCATCTGCACGCTCACGTCCACGCTGCTCGCCGCAGCGAGCCGATCGAGCACGAACTCGCCGCCGAAGTCGGGAAAGCGGGCGCTGACCCAGGGGGCGCCGAAATAGCGAACGTTGAAGGAAATCCGCGTGTTGGCCGGATCCAGGCTGTACCGGTCGGCTGCCTCCGCGCGCAGCACGCTCAGCCACAGCAATAACCATGATGCGCTTCTCATTGCAGTCGCGTTCGTGCCCGCCCGCTTCCACTGTGGTGCCCAAGGGTAAGTGCCGCGCGGCGCGCCCGCGGTTCAAGCGCCGCCGTAACAATCGACGCGACGGCCGCACGGCACTGCACGGCGGATGTATCCTTCCAGCCGTTGCTGCGGTGAGCCACGGCAGGTGTGGGGGACCGATGGCGGACAGCGAGTTTGTGACCGCAAGGGAAGGCGTGCGCAGCCCGGGGATCATTTACGGTACCGCCTGGAAAAAGGCGCGTACCGAGGAGCTGGTTCGCACGGCGATCGGCCAGGGTTTTCGCGGCATCGACACCGCCGGTCAGCCCAGGCACTACGACGAAACCGGAGTCGGAGCCGCCGTGGCCGCCTGCCTGGACCAGGCCTTGGGCCGGAGCGAGCTGTATCTGCAGACCAAATTTACGCCGCTGGCGGGTCACGATCCGGAACGCATCCCCTATGATCCGGGCGCACCGCCGGCGCAGCAGGTGGCGCAGTCGTTCGCGACTTCGCTGCGCAACTTGCAGACTGACTACGTCGACTGCCTGATCCTGCATTCCGCTATCCCTGATCAGGGCCAGATGAGCGAGGTCTGGCACGCCATGGAACAGGTGTTCCACGGAGGTGGCGCCCGGCAGCTCGGCATCAGCAACTGCTATGACCCGGCTACTCTTAAGGCGCTATACCGCTCCGCCGAGGTGAAACCTGCGGTAGTGCAGAATCGCTTTTACGCGCAGAGCGGCTATGATCGCGAGATCCGGGAGTTCTGCCGCCAGCAGGCAATCAGCTATCAGAGTTTCTGGACGCTGACGGCCAACCCGCTGCTGCTGTCCGACAAACTCGTGGCTGCGCTGGCGTCGAAATACGAGCGCACACCGGCCCAAATCCTGTTCCGCTACCTGACCCAGAACGACGTGGTGCCGCTCACCGGCACCACATCGGTCGCGCATATGCGCGAGGATCTGGCAATTTTCGAGTTCCAGCTGAGCGACGCTGAAACCGACGCCATTAACCGTTTGCTGTGAGCGCCGTCGGCGGCGTCGGTTGCTCGCGCGCTGTGCCCCGCAACAGGAACGCCAGCGCGGCCGAGCAGGGCAGCGCCACTTTGAGCGCCAGTAACGCGTCGGCCCGTGTGCGGCCGAGGTTGACCGCTGCAATCGGCTTGCCGGCCAGCGCCGCTGCCTGCGCAAAGCGATAACCCGAATACACCATGAGCGAGGAGCCGATCACCAGCATCGCATCGGCCTGCATCAGTTGCGACATCGACCTGCGCACCCGATCCGGCGGCACCTGCTCGCCAAAGAACACGACGTCCGGCTTCAGCACGCCGCCGCACTGGCCGCAGGCCGGCACCTGAAAGAGCGAGAAATCGCGCTGCTCGACATCGGCGTCGCCGTCCGGCGCCTGCAGCGCATCGACATCGGCCCAGGCCGGATTGAGGCGCACCAGCTCAGCTTGCAGATCCTCGCGTGAGTGGCGTTGCTGGCAACCCATGCAGCGCACCTGGTCGATCCTGCCGTGCAGGTCGATCACGTCCGGGCTGCCGGCGGCCTGGTGCAGGCGATCGACGTTTTGCGTCACCAGTTGCGCCACGCGATCCTGCTGCTGCAGATAGGCCAGGGCACGGTGCGCATCGTTGGGCAGCGCGGCGCGCAGGCGCCGCCAGCCGACCAGACTGCGCGCCCAGTAACGCCGCTGCGTGCCCGGCTTGCCCATGAAGTCCTGAAACATGACCGGAGCGGCCCGTTTCCAGCCGCCGTCCGCGTCGCGATAGTCAGGGATGCCGGATTCAGTGCTGCAGCCGGCACCGGTCAGAACGAACAGGCGGGGATAGCGCTCGATGAATCGCCGGAGTCGATGATCATCCATGCAGCATGAGCCTGACACCGGGCGGACGCCGCCGCGCAGCACGGCAAAAGCTCGCCGATCCGCTACGCATTGACCGCCAGCCGCTCGGATTCGTAGATCCGCCTGGCGAGCAGGAATGCCGCGATCGCAGCCGCGATCGTGACCAGTGCGGACAGCGCCGGCGGCAGTGCCGTCACCGCCTCGCCGCGCAGCAGACTCAGCATCGTCAACTGCTGGCCGATGAGCGGCAGCGCGTACATCCACAGCTGCGGCGTCACCGGTGCCACGCTCAACGCCACCGAGGGAATCAGCGGCACCAGCTGCAGCAGAGCGGCGTAGGTTTGCGCCTCGCGGTAGCTTCTGGCGTAGGCCGCGACCAGCATCTGCGAGATCACGATGAGGAACACCACCGGCAGCATCAGCAGCAGGATGGTAGCGATCACGTGCGGCTCCACATTCAGGCTCACCTCGGACTGCCGCGACGGTAACAGGTGCACCGCGACGGCGAATGCCGCCAACCCGAGTGTCAGGCTGATGAAGCTGAATGCAGCCGCGGCGTACAACTTACCCAGCAGGATCCGTGCGCGTGGTACCGGATTTATCAGCAGCGGCTCGAGTGACATGCGTTCGCGTTCGCCGGCGGTGGAGTCTACGGCGAGCCACATGCCGCCGATGAAACTGGACAGGATCAGGAAATAGGGCAGCATCCCGAACAGCAGTGCGCCGCGCGCCTGGGGCGTGGCCTGATCGCGCGACGCGATCAACAACCCTGTGTCTGACGATGGCACCAGACCCCGGGCGATGAGCCGCAAGGCGCCAGTGCGCCGCGAATAATTCTGCAGCATGGCGCGCAGGCGCTGAACCTGGCCGCCGCCCTCGCGCCGCGAGGAGTCGTAGATGATGTCGACCTGAGCCGGGCGACCCGCGCGCCAGTCGGCGGCGAAATTGTCGGTGATGCGAAGTGCCAGCGCGACGCGTTGCTGGCGTACTGCGGCCTCGACGTCGCCGACCGGGGGTAGCGGCTCCATGCCCTGCTGCTCGAGCGCCGTCACCAGCGCTGGTGCGCGTTCGGCGCCGATCAAGACCACCGGCAGCGGTCTGTCGGCCTGCTCGATCTGATGCACGATGGTGAAGCGCAGCAGCCCGACGAACAACACCGGGACGAACAACGGGCCCAGCACCAGGGCATTGAGCAGCACCCGCTTATCGCGGAGGCTTTCGCGGCACTCCTTCAAGAACACCACCAGCGTCGGGCTCATGCCAGTCCTTCGATGGCGGCGGCACCGATGATCTTCACGAATGCATCTTCCAGGCTGCGTTCCCCGGCCTGCCCGCGCAGGTCCTCCGGTGAGCCATCCGCCACCACCCGACCGGCAGCGATGATGACGATACGGTCGCACAGTGCCGCCACCTCCTGCATGATGTGAGTCGAGAACAGCACGCACCGGCCTTCGGCTCTGAGCCGTCGCAGGAAATCTCGCAGGCCGCGGGTGGCCATGATGTCCAGGCCGTTGCTCGGTTCATCGAGCACAATATGGCGCGGATCGTGTACCAGGGCGCGCGCGATCGCGGTCTTGACCCGCTCCCCCTGCGAGAATCCCTCAACGCGGCGATCGGCGATGTCGTGCATTGCCAGCATGCCGATCAGGGCGTCGGTGCGCTGGCGAATCGACGACTCATCCATGCCGTGCAGCTGCGCGAAATAGGCGATGTTCTCGCGAGCGGTGAGTCGCTTGTACAGTCCGCGTGCGTCCGGCAGGACACCGAGCCGGCGCCGCACCTCGAGCGGCTGCAATGCCGCATCCACCCCGTCGACGCTGATGCGCCCGCGGTCGGGTTTCAGCAGCGTGTAGAGCATGCGCAGCGTAGTGGTCTTGCCGGCGCCGTTGGGCCCGAGCAGCCCGGTGATCTGCCCGTCGCGTGCGCTGAAGGTGACCTCCTGCACCGCGACCTTGTTGCCAAAGGATTTATGCAGCTGTTCGACCTCGATCATGGCGCTGCACCATTGAAGTCGATGAAAGCGGGAATATCGCCGAGCTGCAGCAGGCAGCGATCATCGAGCGTGCGCGGCCTGAGATCCTGGACGAATTTCACCACCAGGCGCGGCATGCAGCCGGCACCGATGACGACGTGGCCCTGGCCTCTCGCCAGCAGCATGCGCGCGTTCGGCAGCGTGGCGAGCATACGCTCGGCGTAGGCGGGCGGCGTCACCGGATCGCGCTCACCTGCCAGCAGCAGCACCGGCAGCGTCGATGCCAACGGCTGATGAAAATCCGCCGGCCGCCGGCCGCGGGGCCATACGGAGCAGGCCGACTGAATCCTGGCGATCTGATCGTTGCCCAGCAGCGTCGCGGCGTCCTCGGGCCGCGCCGCCAGCAGGTCCGCGTCCTCGGCGCAGATCACCGACAATTCCATGCCGTTATCGATACGGCTGCCCAGGTCATCCGCGATCCACTTCTTCTGGCCGGCGAGCGGCGCGTAGTTACCTTGGTCGGCCTCGTGCAGCGTCAAGGGCAGCAATGCCGCGTTGAGCGGACTGTAGGTATTGATGCGGACGATCGTGGCCAGATCGGCGGCGCTGAAGTTCAGATGCAGCGGCTCGAAGGTGGAGGCATCGCGTAGTGATAGTGCTTGCGGCTGTGCGCGCAACCGCTCGCGCACGCGGTACAGCGTCGCGTAGGAGTCGCCGAAGCTCTGCCGGCAGCGCTCATCGGCATTACAGCGCGCGAACAGCGAGCGCAACACCTGTTCCAGATTGCGCGCGTGTTCGCTGCCCAGAATGAGTGAATTCGGGACCACGCTGTCCAGGACGACACTGCGCACCGCGCCCGGATAGCGAGCGGCGTACTGCTGCGCGACGCGCGTGCCGTAGGAGATGCCCAGCAGGTCGAGCTGCGGAGCTCCGAGTGCCACCCGGATCGCTTCCAGATCACGGACGGCATCAGTGGTGGTGTAGTGCTCGGGAGCCGCGTGGCTGCGAACCTCGGTGAGGCATCGCTGCAGCAGCAGCTGCAGTCGTGCCATGTCCTGGGATTCCGCGGGCGCCGGCGACCCCCGGGCGGCAGCCTCGATGTCTGGACAGGCAAGGGCGTTGGAACCGCCGGTGCCACGCTGATCGACCAGCAGGATATCGCGCCGCTGCAACAGGGCTTCCATGGCCGGTGCAATTCCCGGGTAGTCATCGGTCGCGGCGCCGCCGGGGCCGCCGTCAAGAAAAACCACCAGATCGGTGTCGCTGTGCACGGCGGCGCTGCGCACGATGGCGGCGCGGAGCTGGATATGACGTCCGGAAGGCGTATCCCAATCCTCCGGGACATCGAACGCGACACAAAACGCATCCAGCGTGCCCGCGCCGCCGAAACCGCGGCGGCCGATTTCGCAGCGCTGCAGCACGAGCGTGCCAAGTCGCAGCTGATCCGCGGACGAGGTTGCTGCCGCTGCCGCCGCGGAGGAATGTACGCCGGGCGACAGCGGGTGAGCGTAATGCAGCGCGATCAGCAGTGCCGCGAGGACCAGCAGCACGACACGACGCGCGGCCGGCGTCCTCATCCGATACGCACCGACAGCATCGAGATCGAGCCGCCGTCAAATCCCGCTACCGGAAAGCTTACCGGCTCATCCTGCTGCCGCTGCGCGATGACATACAGCAGCGGCAGGTAGTGATCCGGGGTGGGAGCCGATAGCAGCGCGTCCGGGCCGAGTGACTCATAGTCCACCAGCGGCGCGAAATCCCCATCGGCCAGCAATTGGCGCGCCAGGCCTTCGAACCTGCGCGCCCAATCGTAGGGTGCCGCGCTGTGATTGCCCCAGGCGTAGGCATGCAGGTTGTGCACGATGTTGCCGCTGCCAAGAATCAGCACACCGTCGTCGCGCAACGGAGCCAGGCGCCGGGCGATCTGGTAGTGATCGGCGGCCTCCCTGGTCTCGTCGATGCTAAGTTGGATGACCGGGATGGCGGCGTCAGGGTAGACATGCGTCAGCACCGACCAGGTGCCGTGGTCCAGCCCCCAGCCGTGGTCGAGTTCCACCTTCAGCGGCTCGAGCATGCGTGCCACACGCAGCGCCAGTTCCGGCGAACCGGGAGCCGGATAGCGGACCGCAAACAGCTCGCGCGGAAAGCCGCCGAAGTCGTGGATGGTGCGCGGCTGCCGCATCGCTGTGACCGCCACGCCGGGGACATACCAGTGCGCCGAGACGCACACAATCGCGCTCGGTTGCGGCAGGCGCAGCCCAAGTTGTCGCCAGCCGTCGGTGTACTGGTTACGAGCCAGCGCATTCATCGGATTGCCGTGGCCGACGAAAATGGCCGGCATGCGCGATGGCTGGGTCATGCGAACCTATATTGCCTTACAAACGGCTTTGCACCCAGCGCACGATATCCGCGCTCGCCATGGCCCCCGACTGGCGAGCCACTTCGCGTCCGCCCTTGAACAGCACCATCGTCGGGATGCTGCGGATCGCAAACTGGGCGCCCAGCTGCGGCTCGCTCTGGGTGTCTACTTTCGCCAATCGCACCCGCGGTTCCAGCTGCCCGGCTGCCTGCGCATACTGCGGTGCCATCGCCAGGCACGGACCGCACCAGGGCGCCCAGAAATCCACCACCAGCGGGATGTCATTACGACTGACGTGGGTCGGGAAGCTGGCGGAGGTGAGCGCCACGGGATGTGAAGTAAACAGCGCCTGATGGCACTTGCCGCATTTCGGTTCCTGGGCCAGGCGTTCGTCCGGCAGCCGGTTCACCGCACTACAGTGCGGACACACGAGGTGCAGCGCTGTACTCATTTGAGGATCAACCCCAGGCTCGTCATTTGCCACCGCGCACCATTGGTTTCGGCCGGACATATCAATATGGCCGCCGCGCCGCGGTTGCAAGGGCCCGCACGGCGGGGTTTGGCTGGTCTATTCGGCAAAATTGGCTGCCGCGATGCGCTGCTCAACCGAGTCCGCGTCCACGCCGGTCGCGTGCAAGCGGCACACGCCCTCGAGCCAGGTGGCGTGCTGGGAATTTGGTTTGCGCTCGCAATGCGCGATCAGCAGCGAAGTGAATCGCTGCTTGAATTGCCGGCGCGGGAACGCCGCCACCACTTCGGCAACCTGCCGGGCCTCCAGTTCCTCCGGGTCGGCGCCGTCGACATCGGTTCCAGCGCCAAGCGCCACCAGCATGGCCTCCGGCCCCTGGCGCGCGGTAAGCGCCCATTTGCCGTCGTGCATCTCAACCGCGTGCCACACCCGATCGGCCTCGGCGGCCGGGCGCTGCCGCTGCAGCATGAATTTTTCCGCAGCATCGGCACCGTCGATCTCGAACGAGCCATGGGCGGACTCATACGGCGGCAACAGACCCAGGTCGTGCAGGGCCGAGGCCACGAAGGCGCTATCGGCGTCGAACGACAGCCGCCGCCGCTGCAACAGCAGTACACCGAAGGTGAATGTGCGCATGCAGTGATTGAACAGGAAGTCGGGGCAGTTCTGCCGGGCAAATGTGGCGGCCGCCAGTGCCAGATCGGACTGCGGCAGGCGCACACCGGCCACCTCGGCAGGAAGATCTGCCAGCCGGGCAGAATCCGCCGCCCGGCTGATGCGCGGCAGCAAGGCTGCGGCGGCCGACATTTTCAACAGCGTTCGTCGGTTCACGGCGTCTCCCGCTCAAGTTCAGCTGTAAACAGGCCGGTCATGCCAGATCAATCGCTTACCGACGGCCGCGGCATCAGGCCGCCAAATGCACAGGTGCGGCTCGCGCCGACCGGCGTATCATTATGCGGCCGGCCTGGGCTGAAACTGCAGCGTAAACGCAGGATATCGATGCGGATCGCTATCGTCATCGCAATGTGCATCGCCACCATGGTGGGTTGTGCGACCGCCCGTCCGCCCCCGGTGGCACATCTCACCGTGACCCACATGGAACAGCCGCCATTCGACGACGAGCCGGTTTCATTCGTGGTCGCGGCGCCGCGCTTCACGCCCGGTGAAGTGGCCATCGTCAAGGTCTGTCTCGCCGCCGACCGGAGCATCCTCAGTGCTGCTGTCATGGAGTCTTCCGGCGATCGGCGCTTTGACGACCTGGCGGTGACCTGGGCGCGCCAGGTCAGGCTGCGATCGCCGCCGAACGATGGCTCGCCGCTCCAGGCCTGCGGGGAAGTGCGGGTGGAGATCAGGACACCGAGCGAGCCGCGCATGATCTCGGGACCGGACAGCTCGCTCAGCTGAAGCTGAGCGCTAGAGCTGCAGCCGGATCGCCAGCTGCAGTTCGCGTTCTACCGCCGCTACCGGCTCGCCAATCTGAACGCGCGCTGCAAGGCTGCTGTCGATCTGCAAGGCTTCCAGGACCACACTCCAGGCGTGGCTCAACTCGCGCTCGTAGGCGAGGGTCCAGGCATGGCCGCGATTGTTGTTGAAGAAGTCATCCGACAGGGTCTGGTGCATTTCGAAGCCGTCGTAGCGCGCCGATAGCCGGTCGGGCCCGCGTTGCCAGCTGACCAGCAGGTACACCGCATGGAACTCGTAGGCGTAGTAGTCGGTCTGTTGCGCATCGTTGAATGCCGAATCGCCCGTGACCGTGGTACCGCCCAGCCACTGCGCGATCACGGCCCACTCATCGGTCGGCGTCCAGCGCAGTCCGGCGCCGTCGAATTTGGTGCGCCAGGCGAAATCGTGCAGTCCGTATGAGTATGTATTCGCATTCGCGCGGTTGTCGTAATGCAGGACGCGCAGTTCCAGGGCGTCGAGATACCTGGCGCTGCCGCCCACGTAGTAGCCCAGACGCTGGTCGGCATCACGATGAAACTCCCGCAGCCCCGCGATCGGACCCACACCGGGTTCGCCGATACGTCCGAACAGCGTCGTCTGCCGGTCATTTATCGACCAGCCACTGGTGGTGAGAACCGCGCCGGAGAAATCGTTCCAGCCGTAGCCGGCGGCTGTCAGCCCGAGTTCCCAGTCATGCCCGCGCTGGCGGCCGAGCCAGTCCAGATCGTACTGGGCGCCGATGGTGCGCAATTCCTGGCCGATCCAGCTGTTGATGGCCGAAGGCGACAGCGAGTAGGCGCTGCGCCAGCCCGGCAGGCGGTTCTCGAGCGAAACCGGCGCGTAGAACACCCCGAGTTTCAGGCGCGAGCGCCAGCTGTTCCACGGGTACGGACGTACCTCGGCATAGACCTCGGTCAGGTCGACCGGGCTGCGGTCGTGGTCGGCATAGGCGACGGCGTTGGCGTTGAAGTGAACGATCTCGAACCAGTCGTGATGATAGCCGAGCGACACACCGCCCAGCCGCAGGCCGTCGTGCTGCTGATCGAATCGCAGCTCGCCAAGCCCGCCGTTCAGAAATGAACGCTCGCTGTCCGATGCGACGGCGCGCAGGTCGACCACGGCGTAGAAGTCGTCAGCCGCTATCGGCGTCGCAACCAGCGGCACGGCCAGTAACGCCGCCGACAGCGCGCCCGACAGCGCGCGGCCGCTCAGTAATCGGTCCACCGACTATCCCCCGAGTGTGTCGATTCCACTCGCCATGGGCGGGTCAAATGGAACACCTGGGGCGGCGCGCGGTTATCGGTCACGGTCACGTGCAGCTGCAGCGAGTTGCCGGCGGGCTCCTGGATCTCCGGATGCCATGCGGTCAGCGTGTAGTTGCCAGGCGGCAGTCCGTGCAGCTGCAGCACGCCGGCGTCGTCGCTGCGGCCAAAAAACGCTGAGTCGGTCACATAGATGTATCCGATCATGCCGTCGTGGATATTGCAGCCCAGTGTCACCAGTCCCGGATGATCGAACACGATCGGTGGGTATTTATGCCCGGCATACAGCGATAGCTTGAATCTCTTGGGGGCTGAAAATGAATACACCTGGTGTTGGATCTGGTCGCTGTTGGGAAATTCCACCGCGGTACCGGTCTGGACTACCAGGATCCTGGGCACGAACTGCATGTGCTGCTGGTCCATGATGGCAGTGCGCGCCGCGTGCTTATCGGGTTGGGGGCTGTCGGACTCGGCGATGATCACGATGCCGGCTACGCCGTGGCCGGCACTGTCCTGCACCGATACGCCAAGGTCGGCCGCTGCGGCGCGAGCACCCCACCCGGCCATCACGGCGCACAGCGTCAGCGCGGCAGCGGCGGTCAGGCGAGCGGGGGGCTTGATGCGCATAATCGGTGTCCGTGGCCGCGGGTGCCGATTCATCTGGAGCACCACCCGGTCAGCGTTGCCCAGCGCTGGGCGGTTTGCGACGCTGCAGTTCACACTCTTGCCCCGGGGGGCGGGGGCCTGCGTTATCGAGCGTGACCGGTTTTGCATTACCCACGCGCTCGATCCGCCACTGGCGCGCATGCGCCATCGACGGTAAGTGCCGCTGACTGGCTCGCAGGTTGTAGTGGCGGCGCGCCAGTGCTGGCGCGCGCCTTAGCCTCGCCGTCGGGGCCGCTTAGGGAGCGGCCGCCTCGATCACGATCTCCAGGGTCACGTCGTCACCGACCAGCGGCACGGCCTTGCCCATGTTGAACTCCGAGCGTTTGATCACGCCGGTGGCGTCGGCGCCGATCGCATCCTTTTTCTGCATGTTGGTCCCGTGCTTGAAGGAAGTGATCTTCAGCGACACCGGCTTGGTGACGCCTTTGACGGTCAGATTGCCCTCGATGCTGACCGGCTTGTCGCCTTCGAACTTGATCGATGTGGACTTGAAACTGGCGCTGCCAAACTGCGCCGTGTCCAGGTAGTCGGGGCCCTGGATGTGCTCATTGAACAGATCCGAACCGGTATCGACCGATTTGGCATCGATGGTGACATCCACTGAAGCCTTGTTGGCCGCCGGATCGTAGTTGACCGTGGCGTTGACCTTGTTGAAGCGCGACTCCTGCGTGGAAAATCCCAAATGGCTGTATGAGAAACGCACGAAGGTGTGATTGGCGTCGCTGGTGTAGGTCGTCGGCGCTGCGAAGGCGGCCGTCGCGAGAGCCATGGACATGAAAGAGGCCGTGGCCGCCAGTTTCACTGGATGCATCGAGGGTTCTCCGGGGGTCTGGGGATGCGCATCTTAGGGCGCCAGCGGCAGCGGCACAATCGGCGCGGTTTAGAACGCCAGCGACAGATTGCCGCCGCTGGCGGCGGCCGACCCGGGCCGGGCGCCCTCGATCGCGAGCAGCCGCAGCTTGGTGGTGACGCCCCCATTGGCGGAAAAACCACCGCTCTTTCCACCAGCGGCCAGCACCCGGTGACAGGGAACGATGATCGGAATCGGGTTGCGCGCCATGGCCTGACCGACTGCGCGCGCTGCGTGGCGGTCGCCGCACAGTGCCGCGACCTCGCCATAGGAGCGGGTCTGTCCGGGCGCAATATTGCGCACCACAGCGTATACGCTCTGATGAAATGGCGGCACCTGGGTCATATCCAGCCGCACATGCTTAAGGTCGCGCGGCTCACCGGCGAGCAGGGCGACGATGTCGTCCACGGTGCGCTGGATCTCGAACGCGGGTCGCCGGGAGCCGGCGCCGCTGTGCCTGCGCAGCAGTCGCGCCAGCGTGGCCGACTCGTTGGCTTCCGGCAGCTGCAGCGCCACCACGCCGCGCGCGCCCCAGGCGATACCGCAGTGGCCAATGGCAGTGCGAAACAGCGTGTAGGCCAGATCGAGCATGAACCACCAGTCCGCTCCCGGAGCGCATCATTATAGCGCCGCAGGGTGCCGCAGGCCGTGGCCGGGGGTAGAATTACATGCATGCCCCTTGAGAGTTTCCACCCGGCGGTTGCGAGCTGGTTCGCGAAGCAATTCGCGTCGCCGACCGCGCCGCAGCTGGCCGCCTGGCCGGCGATTGCCAGTGGCCAACACGCGCTGATTGCGGCGCCGACCGGCTCGGGCAAGACGCTGGCGGCATTCCTGGCGGCGATCGACGCCCTGGTGCGCCAGGCGCTGGCCGGTACGCTCGCGGATGCCACGCAGGTGGTATACGTCTCGCCGCTCAAGGCGCTGTCGAACGACATCCAGCGCAATCTCGAGCTGCCGCTGGAGGGGATTGCCGCCGAGCTACGTGCCATGGGCCTGCCGGCTGCTGCCATTCGCGCCCAGGTGCGTACCGGTGATACGCCGCAGACGCAGCGCGCCGCGATGCGCCGCCTGCCGCCCCACATCCTGGTGACCACGCCCGAATCGCTGTACCTGCTGCTCACCAGCGAATCCGGTCGCCGCATGCTGGCCACGACGCGCACCGTGATCGTCGATGAGATCCACGCCGTGGCGCCAAGCAAGCGCGGGGCGCATCTGGCGCTGTCGCTCGAGCGACTCGCGGCCCTGTGCCCGGCCCCGCTGCAGCGCATCGGCCTGTCGGCCACGCAAAAGCCGATCGAAGATGTGGCCCGATTCCTGGTCGGCAGTCCGGCCCCCGGCGCGCTCGCCGGTGCGCCGGCGGACTGCGTCATCGTCGACAGCGGTCACGTGCGCTCGCGCGATCTGGCACTGGTGCTGCCGGAGGCGCCGCTCGAAGCGATCATGTCGAATGAGGTGTGGGAAACCCTGTACGACCAGCTGGCCGGGCTGATCCGCCAACACCGTACCACGCTGATCTTCGCCAACACCCGGCGCATGGTGGAGCGCGTCACCCGTCACCTGAGCGAACGCATCGGCGAGCAGCATATCGCCGCCCATCACGGCAGCCTGGCCAAGGAGCAGCGGCTGCATGCCGAGCAGCGCCTCAAGGCCGGCACGCTGCGCGCGCTGGTCGCCACCGCATCGCTGGAACTGGGCATTGATATCGGCGACGTGGAGCTGGTGTGCCAGCTCGGCAGCACGCGCTCGATCTCGACTTTCGTGCAGCGTGTCGGCCGCGCCAATCACGCGGTCAGCGGCGTGCCCAAGGGCCGGCTGTTTCCGCTCAGCCGCGATGACCTGGTGGAATGCACCGCGCTGTTGCACGCGGTGCGGGCCGGTGAACTCGATGCGCTGAACATTCCGCCGCAGCCGCTGGACGTGCTGTCGCAGCAGCTGGTGGCCGAAGTCAGCGCACGCGAATATGGCGAGGATGAACTGTATGCGCTGGTGCGCCGCGCGTGGCCGTACCGCTCACTGCCGCGACACGACTTCGACCAGGTGCTGCGCATGCTGGCGGACGGCGTCAGCACCCGGCGCGGCCGCCAGAGCGCCTATCTGCACCGCGACGCGGTCAATCACCGGCTGCGAGCGCGCCGCGGCGCACGCCTGACCGCGATCACCTGCGGCGGCGCCATTCCGGACAACGCCGACTACCAGGTGGTGCTCGAGCCGGCCGGGACATTCATCGGTACGCTGAACGAGGATTTTGCCGTCGAGAGTCTGGCCGGCGATGTGTTCCAGCTCGGCAACTGCTCCTACCGCATCCTGCGGGTCGAGGCCGGGCGGGTGCGGGTCGAAGACGCCAGGGGACAGCCGCCGACCATGCCGTTCTGGCTGGGTGAGGCGCCGGCCCGCAGCGCCGAACTGTCGGCCGCAGTGTCGACGCTGCGCGCGCGGGTGGACGCGTGGTTGCCGGTGATCGACGCGGCAGCGATCGCGCACTGCCTGCAGCAGGTGATGCAGTGCTATCGGCTCCCGCAGTCGGCGGCGCGCCAGCTGGTCGAGTACCTGGCTGCGGCCAAGGCGATGCTGGGACAGCTGCCGACACAGCAGCGGGTGATGTTCGAGCGCTTCTTCGACGAGGCCGGCGACATGCACCTGGTGATTCATGCACCATTCGGCGCCCGCATCAATCGCGCCTTCGGCCTGGCGCTGCGCAAGCGCTTCTGCCGCGCCTTCAATTTCGAGCTGCAGGCGGCCGCCACCGAGGATGCGATCGTGCTGTCGCTGGGCGAAACCCACAGCTTCGAGCTGCAGCAGGTGAGCCGCTACCTGGCCAGCGCCAGCGTCGAGCCGCTGCTGATCCAGGCGCTGCTCGATGCGCCGCTGTTCACCACGCGCTGGCGCTGGAACGCAACCATTTCGCTGGCCGTGAAACGCGCGCGTGGCGGCAGGAAGACGCCCGCGCCGCTGCAGCGCATGGCAGCGGAGGATCTGATTGCGGTGGTGTTCCCCGATCAGCTGGCATGCGCGGAAAACCTGAGCGGCGAGCGCGAGATCCCCGATCATCCGCTGGTGCGCCAGACGCTGTTCGACAGCCTGCACGAAGCGATGGACGTCGACGGGCTGGTGGCGCTGCTCTACGCGATAGAACACGGCCAGGTGCAGGTGATCACGCGCGATCTGCCGCAACCCTCGCCGCTGGCGCAGGAGATCCTCAACGCGCGGCCCTATGCCTACCTGGATGACGCACCGCTGGAAGAGCGGCGCACCCAGGCGGTCGCCGCCAGGCGCTGGCTTGATCCGGAGAGTGCGGCGCAGTTTGCGGCGCTCGATCCGGCGGCGATCGAGCTGGTGCGCCATGAGGCCCGGCCGGCACCAGAGACTGCCGATGAGCTGCACGATGCACTGATGCTGCTGGGCGTGATGGACACGAGCGCGAGCGCGGAAACGGGAGTGGCCAGCGCTCTGGATGCAGCGTTCGCAGAGCTGGTAGCTGCGGGTCGCGCCTGCGAGCTCGCAACGCCCGAGCGTCGCTTCCGGGTCGCGGTGGAGCAGCTGCCGATGCTCTCGGTGCTGTACCCGGGCAGCGTTGCATCGCCGTCGCTGCCGATACCGGCCGAGTATGCGCACCGCCGCTGGGAGCCGGGCGAGGCGCTGTGCGAGCTGCTGCGCGGCCAGTTGCAAGCGCTGGGACCTGCCAGTGCCAGCGAGATGGCGAGCGCTCTGGCGCTGCCGCGCGCGGCAGTCGACGCTGCGCTGTGCGCGCTGGAGAGCGAAGGCTTCGTATTGCGCGGCCAGTTCACCGCCGGCGCCCAGTGCGCCGCCGACGGCCGGCAAGCCGAGTGGTGTGAGCGGCGGCTGCTGGCGCGCATCCACCGCTACACCATCAAGTCGCTGCGCGCCGAAATCGAGCCGGTCGCCAGCGCCGACTTCATGCGCTTCCTGCTCGATTGGCAGGGTGTGACGGTGCTGCCGCGGCCGCAGGGCGCGGACAGCCTGGCGCGCATCATCGAGCAGCTGGAAGGTTTCGAGATTGCCGCGATTGCCTGGGAGAGCGACGTGCTGCCCGCGCGGCTGCAGGAGTATGACGGCGGCTGGCTCGACAGCCTGTGTCTGTCGGGGCGCGCATTCTGGGCGCGTCTGGTACCGCCCGACAGTGCTACGGCGGCACCGGTGCGCGCCACGCCGATGGCGTTGCTTACGCGCGGGAATCGGGCGTTGTGGCAGCAGTTGTCGGCTGCGCGCCGGCAGCCGGCGCAACTGTCGGCCAATGCCCAAGCCATGGCCGAGTTTCTGCAGCGCCATGGGGCTTCGTTCTATGACGAGATCGCGCACGGCGCAGGACTGCTGCCGGCGCAGGCGGAAACCGCGCTGGCGGAACTGGTGGCCGCGGGCGTTGCCAGTGCCGACAGTTTCGGCGGCCTGCGCGCCCTGCTGCTGCCGATGCAACGCAAGCGCCCGGCGCGGGGGCGACGCGCGGGACAGTTCGGCCTGGAAGAGGCCGGGCGCTGGAGTCTGGTGCGCCGGGCACCGCCCGCGGGCGCGGAAACCCCGGAGGGCGCGGAAACTTCGCAGGTGCAGTCGCCGGCGATCGTCACTGCGGAGACTTCAGGCGAGGCGGTCGAGGCGCTGGCGTGGCTGCTGCTGCGCCGCTACGGCGTGGTGTTCCGGCGCCTGCTGGCGCGCGAGGCGGCATGGCTGCCGCCATGGCACCAGCTGCTGCGCGCTTACCGGCGGCTCGAGGCCCAGGGCCTGATCCGCGGCGGACGCTTCGTTGCCGGCATGAGCGGCGAGCAGTACGCACTGCCCGAGGCCGTGGGCGCTCTACGCGCGGTGCGCAAGCGCGCGCGCGATGGCGCCTGGGTGTCCTTGAGCGGTGCCGATCCGCTGAACCTTGCAGGGATCGTGACTCCAGGTGCGCGATTGGCGGCGTTGGCAGGCAATCGCCTGCTGTTGCAGGATGGCGTGATGGTGGCGAGCTTCAGCGCCGGTGAGGTGCAGTTCCACCAGGAGATGCCGACGCACCAGCAATGGCAGGCGCGCATCGCGATGCTGCGCAAACCGGCTCGCGGCGCTCTGGCCCGAACCGGCTGAAGGCGTACGGCGGCGCAGGTACTGCGGCGCGGCCTTACGGCCGGGCCAGCAGATACATGTGTTCCACCTTGTACTGCGTCTTGGTGCGCAGGCGCCTGCGAGTAACCTTGAGGTTTGCGGCCGTGAAGGCCTGCTCGAGTTCGCCCTCCGGCAGCGAGATGTCCACCATCTCCACTCCAGTGCCGTTGAAGTTCGGATAGCGGGCGATGGTTGTCTCGCTCGGGAGCAGCGGCGTGAACAGCGTGACCACGGCGCGCTGCGTGAAACTGGCGAGAACGTTGCGCAGGATGTCGCGCCACGCCGGGTTGTGCTCCAGCACGTGACGGATGTGTATCGCATCCGCAGTGGAGCGGTAGCTCGACAGGTCAGCGATGGTGCTGGCGAAGCGCGACTTGGAGCCATCGATGCCGATGTAGCTCTGGTGGGCGCCGACATATTGCTGGAAGCCGCCAAAGCCGCAGCCCCAGTCCTCCACCGTCCTGATCGATGGAATGTTGAGCCATTCGCCGGCGAGCCGCGCCGTGGTGGCCTCGCCGTACATCCTCGGGGCGCCGGCTTCGGCTTCATACCACGCATCCCACAGACCCGCCCGCGAGTCGATCTCCGATGCCATCGCCGCCTCCATTGCTCCCCTTAAGCTCAGCAGCTTATCAAATCGCCGGCGCGACGCCGCCGCGTACCAGGTCCGATTCCCAGCGCCGCGACTGGTGACGCAGCACCGCGGCCTGGAGCACCGCGGCGGGAATGCGCCCGTCCAGGTCTACGCCCACTCCCCGGGGCAGCAGCTGCGCCGGCGCGGTCGCCAGCCGCTGCAGGGCGGTGCCGGTCGGATTGCCCGGCTTGTCGCGCTGCGCGTCGTAATCGCCCTGCGAATACACCCCTTGCGGATGCTGGTACAGGTTCGGCTGGAACCACAGATAGGGCGAATCCGACAGAAACGCGGCCAGCGTGCTGAACGACGATACCGAACACACCAGCAGGTCGGCGCCCGCCAGCGCCAGCACGTCCGAACAGTCGCCCGGATCAAGATCGTTGGTGGTGATGCAATGCCAGCGCTCGGTCAGCGGCTTCAACTGCTGCTCGCTGCCGTCGGTGATCAACAGCAACTGCCAGCCGTCACCCAGCGCGCGATCGAGCGATTCTCCCAGCGCCAACAGCCACTCGATCGGCAGCGAGATGTTGGAAGCGCGGTGATAGTCGCGCACCGCGCCCGGGGCCGAGAAGTCCCCGAGCCGCACGTGCATTCCGACCAGCAGCTTCGTTGGATCGATACGCGCTCGCAGCTGCAGCAGGTTGTGCGCGGCGTAACGGCTCTGATAGAGCGTGCTGCGGATGAACTCGCGTGCCGCCTCGATGTGGTGGTAGCCGCCCCAGAGTCCTTCTGTCACCAGCAGGTAGGCGCGCCGCCGCTGCAGCTGGCGGGCGGTTGCGAAGCCCTGCAGCGCGGTCACCACGTCGCCGCCACCGTGCTCCAGGTAGTCCGATTCGGTGAACTCGACCACCGGCAGCAGGTACTCGAGTGCGCGGTGATAAATCCAGTCATCCGGTGCGGCATGGAAATGCCACCAGTAGGCGCGCCGATTCATGCCGAACGCCGGCGGCAGCAGCTTTGCGTTCAGCACCTGCGAGGCCAGAAAGGCGCGCCCCCAGGGCAGCAGCTCGTTGCCCAGTCCATAGCCGCGGTTTTTCACGCGCGACAGGCAGTAGCGGACAGCGAGGTCCTTCCAGCGCAGGTTCATGAGGCCAGCGCGCTGGACGCGCCCGCGGCGCCCGCAGCGCCCGCGGTGCTCGCGGCGCCCGCCGCGCCCGGCGGCGGCGGCACATCGATGCGGTGCAGGACGCTCCACGGCGGCGGCGCAAGATTGCACGGCATGCAGCTGGCGATGAATTCCGCGCGCTCGCCGGAGGTTCGCACCACCGCCTCGAGCATCGCGTCGGCGTCGTAGATGGTGTCGGTCAGCAGCTGTACGCGCTGCTGCATCGATTGTTCTTCGCCTGCCGGGTGGGTGAAGTTGTGCCAGCCGCCGCGCGCGCCGAAGAAGCCGGAATGAAAGGCGCGCGGCACGCACGGCCAGGCGATCGGCAGCGGCGAGCGTTCCTGGATGCGCCGTATCAGGCCATCCTGCTCGACATACCCTAAGCCGATGGTGCTGGTGGGGAAAGTCCGGCGGATGTATTTCTTCGGCGCTCGCAGGTAGGCCATGTTCACGTGCGGTGCGACCAGGCTCTGCAGTACCGTTCTGTCGAAGCACATGCCGTTGGAGCACGAATCGCCGCTGCTGAGGTAATACGCTGCCGGGTCATCCGGCAGGCTCAGCGTGCGGTTGGGATTTTTCACCGGAATCGAGCAGAACAGCGGGTCCGCCGCTGCGTGCACGGCGCGGTGCCAGCGAAAGAAATCGCGCGCCACCATGATGTCTTCCTCCACCAGGAACACCAGCCGCCGTGCCATGGCTGCGGCATGAAGTAACCCCAGCAGGAAGTTGGCGCTCGGCTTGGTACGGCGGAACGGGCAGGGATCGGCCAGCTGGATTTCAAAACTCGACAACCGATCGGAGAACGAGCGGATGACGTCGAGGTTATCGGGGGAAAATCCGGTGTCGGGCCGGAACAGCAGATGCACGGTCTCGATGCCATCGGCGCGCGTCAGGTTGTCCAGGCAATGCCACAGGAATTCCGGACGACGCCAGCAGGGCAGTACCACCACATCGCGCTCGCCGGCCGGGTGCGTCAGCTCCACGCGCGAGGCGTCCTGGACCGCCCGGCGGAAATTCCACCAGTCGCGCAGCCGTCTCAACATGAGGGCGCGGCTGCACCGCCGGGGCTCCAGGTAATCGTATCCATGAACTGGAAATCATACCCAGAAGCCGCGATCGCCGGGCGATGCGACGTCAGGCGTAATAGCCGGCCACCCGTCGCGCACGGCTGGCCGGCCGCAGCCACAAATGGCTCGTGAACGGCTCTAGTGTTCCCAATGCCCGCGCACGTAGTGATAGTGCGGGCCGTTGCCTACCCAGGCGTCGGGTACCCAGTGATAGCCGCGACGCTCCCGGATCCAATGGCCGGGAACCCAGACGTGCTCATGACCGCCCCATCGCCAGTATCCCGGTGCCCAGACCCAACCGTGACGCGGCCCCGGCATCACTTCCACCCGGGCTGGTGGCGGCGCCACGTCGATGTCGACGCTAACCCCGGCCGAGCTCACCGCCGGCGCCATGCTCGCCGCCGCGGCGAGACACAACGTGGCGAGTAATAGTTTGCGTGTAGGCATTATTCGATGCTCCTTGATCCTTGATGCGATGCAGATTTCCCGTTGAATCGTGGCCCGAAGGCCGTAGCGTGCAAATCGGCGAACCTGATTTTACAACGCTCCGTCTACGCTTTGCGTTGACCGTTGGCAATAGGACTTCACAGCAACCGGTGATCGCCTGCTGCCTGCCGGAGTGCACGCGCGCTTTCAGTTTGCGTTCAGCGCCCCGCGCGCACACTGCGATCTCATGAGGTGCCTGCCATGATCTTCCGGGTTGCGATTCCACTGTTGCTGTTGCCATTGCTGGCAGTCACGCTGCCGCTGATGTTCGCGCTCGCCTGGCTGCACGAGGGCTTAAGCGACATGGCTCCAGCGCTGCAGGCGCCGCATGAACCATAGAAGACACGGCATATTATTTCATTAAAGAAACAATAGCAGTGGCCGAGGCTGCGGCCATTTAAGGGGCGCGTAGGGGCGCGCGGCCAGGTTGGTCAGCGCTCCGGCGTCGGAAAACTTGCCGCCTCGGCCAGGATCCAGTCGGTGAAAGCCCTGACCGTGGGCAGCGACTGCGCCCTTGGCGGACACACCAGCCAGTAGCTTTCCGGTTGCCGCAGCGCCCGATCACTGGCACGCACCAGCAGGCCACCGGCGATTTCATCAGCGACCAGGCTCCATCGAGCCAATACCAGTCCGGCGCCCTGTACCGCCATACGCACCACCGGCAACGAGGCGTCGAACACCGCGCCGCGCAGGCATTGCGCCTCCGGGCTGCTGCGGCCGTCGAACAGCCACATGGTCCAGGGCTCGCTCAGGCTGTGCAGCAGCGGATAGCGCCGCAGGTCATCGGCCGAGCGCAGTGGACCGAACTTCTGATAGAGCGCCGGAGTGCACACCGGCACCACCCACTCGTCGATTATTTTCTCGCTATGCAGGTTCGGGTAGCCGCCCTGGCCGAAACGCATAGCGGCGTGGAAATCCTCGCGCACGAAATCCACCAGCTCGTTGGAGGTGTGCAGATGCAGGTCTATCTGCGGGCAGGCGATGCGAAAGCGTTCCAGGCGCGGCAGCAGCCACTGTTGCAGAAATGAGCCCAGCGTACTGATGCGCAGCGGGCCGGCGCTGCGATCGCGACGCACGTCATCGACGGCGCGCTCGAGCTGCTCCAGCGCCTGGCGCACGCGCGGCAACAATGCCGCGCCTTCATCGGTGAGGTGCACCTGGCGTCCGTCGCGGCGGAACAGGGCGCGCGAGAGGTATTGCTCCAGCGAGCGGATCTGCAGGCTGGCGGCACTGGCGCTGACCCCGAGTGCATCGGCCGCGCGGGTGAAACTCAGATGATGTGCGACCGCAATAAACACGCGCAGGCTGCCCAGGGGCAGCCTGCGTACCGACGGAGCCGATGACCGGTCCGGCGTGGCGCGCGCGCGCCGCGGCCGGGTGTGTTTTTTGGTTGCGATGGTTCTACATCACGCAGCGGGCGACTGGCCCAATCGCTGCTGATGGTAAGCGCTGAGCGCGGGCTGATCCACCTGGGCCACCGCCTGGGCCACGGCGACATAGACGCAGTGCTGCCAGGCAGGATCCAACCAGTTGGTGAGCTCCAGATCGCGCGCGCCGCAGGCGCTCTGGGCCGCGTTCCTGATGCGGTGGTAGAGCTGGGCCACGTCCGCGGGGCGCTCCAGGTTCAGATCCGCAAAGCGCACCGTGACCGACTGCGGCAACTCCGCCGCGGCGGTGGCGGTCGCAAACAATGCGGCCTCGGCGGCGCATACCAGCCCCGCGATCAGGGCGCTTACCAAAATCCGCTTGACGCTGTGCATGTGAGTCTCCTGCTGTGCATGAAAGTGCTGACAGCAAGGATGCGCGGCTTGGGGCGCAGCAGAATTCAAACTGCTCATGCCGCCTTGAGTTTTACTCAACGGTCTGAAAAGGGCTCGCGCCGCGGCCATTTTTGGCGGCTCGCGCCCGATCGGCCTATCATCGGCGCGCGATGCACCAGCAGCCACTGACGTCCGCCCCACGCCGAATTGCGCACCTGGACATGGACGCGTTCTACGCGTCGGTGGAGCTGCTGCGTTATCCGCAGCTGCGCGGCCTGCCGGTGGTGATTGGCGGCAGTCGCCGCGGCCTGCCGCCGGCTGGGGATGCGGGATATGCGCTGCTGCGCGATTACGTCGGTCGCGGCGTGGTGACTACGGCGACCTACGCGGCGCGCGAATTCGGGGTGCATTCGGCGATGGGACTGATGAACGCGGCACGACTGTGCCCGCAGGCGGTGCTGCTGCCGGTGGACTTCGATGAGTACCGCAGGTATTCACGAACGTTCAAGGCCGTGATCGCCGAACTGGCGCCGGTCGTCGAGGATCGCGGTGTCGACGAGGTCTACATCGATTTCGACGCCGCCGCGGGCGGACGCGAGCAGGGCGGGCGGACGCTGGCGCTCGCGATCCAGGCCGCCATCATGCAGCGCACCGGCCTGACCTGTTCAATTGGCGTGGCGCCCAACAAGCTCATCGCCAAGATGGCGAGCGAATTTCATAAGCCCAACGGCGTATCCATCGTGTACGAGTCGGAGCTGGCCGAGCGCATCTGGCCGCTGCCGTGCCGCAGGATCAACGGCATCGGCCCGCGCATGAGTGCGCGGCTGGAGCAGCTTGGCGTCCGGAGCATCGGCGAGCTGGCGCGCTGCGAGCGCGATTGGCTGCTGCAGCAGTTCGGCCGCAGCCACGGCAACTGGATGTACCAGGCCGCCTGGGGCCGGGACGATCGCCCGGTGGTGACCGAGAGCGAGCCGGTGTCGATGAGCCGCGAGACCACGTTCGACCGCGATCTGCACGCGGTGCGCGATCGTGCGCAGCTGCGCCAACTGTTCACCACGCTGTGCGAGCAGCTGGCCGATGATCTGCAGCGCCACGGTTACGTCGGCAAGACCATCGGCGTGAAGCTGCGCTATGACAATTTTCAACGCGCCACGCGCGATACCACCATCGAGGGCTACACCAACGACGCCGCGCTGATCCGGCGCACTGCCGGGCTGTGCCTAAAGCGCGCGCCGCTCGAGCGCCGGCTGCGGCTGCTGGGGGTCAAGGTCGCAGGCCTGGTACGCAGCAATTCCGCGGCGTGCGAGAGCGCGCCGCTGCAGCCGGCGGAGCTATCGCTGTTCTAGATCGCGCTTCTAGGTCGCGGCTGCGAACACCGGCTCGACGCGCACCTGCGAGCTCACCGAGTTGGCGATGTAGCACTCGGCGTGCGCGCTGTGGTGCATGTCCTCGATCTGCTGCGGGGTCGGCAGCAGCTCGCCGGAGAACTGCACCTCGGGGTGCAGCGTCACGACGCTGACCCACAACTTGCCGGCGGTGTTCTTTTCGAGGATGCCGCTGGCCTGGTCACGGTAGCGGTCGACGCGGAACTTGCGTTTGCCAGCGATCGCCAGGAACCACAGCATGTGGCAACTGGATAGGGAGGCGATGAAGGCTTCCTCCGGGTCGACCGCGGACGGGTCCGACATCGGCACGGGTACCGATTGCGGCGCGGACGATGCCGGCACTTCCAGCCCGCCGTCGAAGCGCCACAGGTGGCGGCGCGAGTAGCGGTTGTCGGAAAACACCGCATCGCCCCGCTCCCAGATGATTTCGGCTGAATACTGATGTGCCATGACTGCCTCCTGGATGCGCGAAGCTTAGCGCATGACCGCCGGCACTGCGCGCGGCCGGCGCTCATCGACGCGGCGCGGCGAACTCCTGCACCCAGTAAACGCGCGGCGTTCCGCCGTTGTTGGCCGCATAGGCGACACCGGATTCACTGAAACGCGCATCCATGATGTTCTCGCAATGCCCCGGGCTTGCGAGCCAACCGGCAGCGGCCTCGGCCGCGCTCTGCGGTCCTGAAGCGATGTTCTCGCCGATCAGCTGGTAGCGGTAGCCGGTGGCGGCGACGCGCTGCGCCGGGGTGCTGCCGTCGTAACCTTCATGCGCAAAATAATCGTGGCGCAGCATGTCCTGGGTGTGGGCTTCGGCCGCACGGCGCAACAGCGCACTGGGCTGCAGCGGCGGCGCCGCAGGGAAGGCCTTGCTGCCGCAACGCCGCGGCTGGGCACGCGCGCGGTTGATACGCAGCAGCAGCTCAGCGGCGATTTCATCAGCATCGGCCACGGCGGGCGGTGCGAACGGCGCCGCGAGCACGATCCAGGTCTCATGGCCGCGCTGCACACTGCCCAGATCGGTAAAGTCGCGGTCGGTGAGCTGCGCGCACAGCTTCGATGCGAGCGCCTGCAGCAGCAGCGATGGATCGCCGCTGATATGCAGCGCGGCCGACTGCTCTTCGCGATAGCCGGATTGCGCGACCGCGGCCTTCAGGTCCGCTCCGCGCGACCACTGCAACGCGGCCGCATCCAGGACTCCCGGTGGCCACTACGCTGATGGCCGTCGCGAGCAGTGCGAGCGGGCGTTTAACGTCCGTAGTGCGCGGTCAGGCTGGCCTTGGCCAGCGAGTTGGCGTGGATCATGTAGCCGACCATGGCCGCGCTGGCCTCATCCGGCACCTCGATCCGCTCGATCTTGAGTGCATACACGGAAAAGATATAGCGATGCGGCTTGTCGCCGACCGGCGGGCAGGCGCCGCCAAAACCCGGCGTACCGAAGTCGGTGTGGCCCTGCAGCGCGCCGGCGGGCAGTTTGCCGCCGGCATTGCCGGCGCCCACGGGTAGCCCGCTGGCCGTGGCCGGTATGTTGTAGACCACCCAGTGCCACCAGCCCGAACCGGTCGGGGCATCCGGATCATAGACCGTGACCGCAAAGCTCTTGGTGCCGCCCGGGGCGCCGCTCCACGACAGTGCCGGCGAAATGTTCTTGCCGCTGCAGCCAAAGCCGCTGTAGACCTGATCGATGGACAACGCGCTGTTCGGCGCCACGGTCGGACTCTGCAGCCGAAACGCGCCGCCCGCCTGCGCCCCAGTGGCAATCGTCAGCGCCAGCAGCGCCAGACCCAGCCGCTGTAAAGATGACAGACCAGGGTTCGTGTCAGCCATGAATTATCTCCAGTGGATGTGCAATTCTAGCACTTCGGGCAGGCAAACTTCAGGCAGGCAAATCGTTCGCCGCAAGGCGCATCATAGGCACAGGATGTCACGATGCTGATACTGATCGCCGGTTTGATCCTGTTCTTCGGGCCGCATTCGATCGCGGTAGTCGCTCCCGGCTGGCGCAATCGCGCGGTGATGCATCTGCGCGAGCGCTCGTGGAAGGGAGCCTATTCGCTGCTCAGTGGCGCGGGGCTGGTACTGATCGTGATTGGTTTTGCGCACGCGCGCCACACGCCGATCGTGTTGTACACCTCACCGGTATGGCTGCGGGATGTCACCTGGCTGCTGATGTTGCCGGTGTTCCCGCTGCTGCTCGCGGCCTACCTGCCCGGGCGCATTCAGACGGCGGCCAAGCATCCGATGCTGGCGGCGATCAAGCTGTGGGCCACGGCGCACCTGCTGGTCAACGGTACGCTGGCCGATGTGCTGCTATTCGGCAGTTTCCTGATCTGGGCGGTAGCGGTGCGCATTTCGGTCAAGCGCCGGGCGCCGGCAGCGGTGCGTGGTGCGCCGCCGGGACGCTACAACGATCTGATCGCAGTGCTGCTCGGACTTCTCCTGTATGCATTGTTCATCTGGCGCCTGCATGGGGTGCTGATCGGCATTCCCCTGCTCGGCTCGTAGGGAGCAGCGGTTTTTAGAATATGAACGGTATCAGCGCGGCGGTGCGCTCGCGGTAGCGCCGGTATTCGTCGCCGAAGGTCTCGATCATCCAGCGCTCCTCCAGCCGCAGCTTGCGCCACAGGGCCGCTAACGCGATCAGCACCGCGAGCACACCACGCCACTCGCCGCGCACGATCGCGGTGCCGATGAAAGCGAGCAGCAGGCCGGTATAGATCGGATGGCGCACGTACGCGTACGGGCCGCCCCGCACCAGTTCGTGCTCCTGTTTCACCGTTACCGTGCCGCTCCAGTTGCGCCCCAGGTAGATCCGTGCCCAGACACTGAACGCCAGTCCCAGCACCAGCAGCGCTGTGCCGCTCCAGTAGGTGGCATAGCCCCACGGCAGGAAGTGTTCGAACAGGATTCCACCGCCCGGTATATCGCGCATCCACAGCAGCACGGCAACGATAACCAGCGGCACGATGTGCGCCGCGCGCGACGCCGGCGATTCGCGCCGCTGCACCTCTTTGACGCCGTAGGCCGAGATGCGCCAGTAGATGAGCCAGGCCAGCCAGAGTGCCGGGATGAGTTCCCGGTAAAATAAATACATGCGTGCCCGCCGCGATCAGGCCGATCGGATGACCGGTGGAGCTATCTTAGCTAATAGGCGTTGTAGGGGCCGAGCGTGCCGCCGGCCAGCTTGCCGTTGATGGCTGCGTAGACGGAGCGGCCGTAAAAGAATGGCAGCCCCCAGTCGAAATAGCTGCCCAGCATAGGGTTCGTGGCTGCCGGGCCGCCGACGGTGGACAAGGCGTAGAAATTTCCATTCAGCTGGTTCAGGCTCGTGATCTGGAACGACACCGTGCTCATGGTTCCGTTCTGGCCCTGGTTGAGCGCCATTTCTGTGACCGGGTTGGGCGGGCAGTAGAAGTCGCTGGCCTGCGGGTTGTTCTGTGTATTCTGGCACACGGTGATCGCGCTATCGGGGAAGTACAGGCCATTGGAGCCGGAGTCGATGAAACTTCCGTCGAGCACCTGGCCCTTGTAAGTGGTGATGAAATCCCCGCTGGTGTCGAGCGTGAGCACGGCGGCAGTGCCCAGGGCATTGTTGCTCTCGGTGCCAATGCCAAAGGTCAGTGTGCCGTTCGCGGTGGCCTGGCCGGCCAGCGGAATAGTCGGCAGTGTCAGGATGACGCCGTTGTTGTCGACGGCGAACAGCGCCACCGGGTTTCGCACCTGCAAGGTCAGCGCCACCGGCGCGAGTACGCAGGTGTTGCTGGTGTTGCAGCTGAAGTAGATGTCGTTGTTGAAGGTGCAGGGGTTGCCGGTCACGCCGCAGTCGGAGCATGCCGTACCGCAATCCTGATCGAACACGCCGACGCCGAGCACGCCGTTGGCGTCAAACGCGCTGACCGAGTTGAGTGACATGGCGCCGCTGCTGGCGCAATTTTTCACAATCGGGGCTGTCGGCGCAAACGACCCGTTGTCATCGATGATGTTGACCGTGACGCCGGGCGCGCGCTCACCGCCGAGGCCGACGTCGAGCGCCACCAGCGGGCCCCAGGTGTAGCCATCGGCGAACGGCAGGCATTCGGCCAGCATGTTGCCGGCGTTGTTGGGATCCGCCAGGTCGTTCTGCGTCAACCCTGCGGCCGCCAGCGCCGAGGCCATGATGCGCAGCCCGTAGGAACCAGTGTCGACCAGCACGTTGTTGATGGTGGCGCAGGTGGTGGTGCCCGGCTGGCATAGCGTTACGCTGGTGTAGGGAATGTTGAACGTGCCGGTACCGTCCGCCGGCGGCCCCGAGTTGACGGTGACGCCGACGACATTGCTGCCGCTCGAGCTGCTGACACCGGAGCTGCCGCTGGAACTGGAGCCGCTGGGGCTGCCACCGCCACCGCCACTGCCACCGCCGCCACAGCCGGCCAAAGCGGCGAGGCCAAGCAACACCGTCCAGCGAAAGTACGCTCTCATGCCGCAGCCTCGCTATTGAAGATCGGCGACGGATACGCCGGCTGGTACCAGGCTGGGGACATAAGCCTTGCCGCGGAAACTGCGCATCCGTCCGGTCGACTCGACGATGAAGTCCGGGTTTGCAATGCTCAGCTGCCGATGCATGCCGGGCCGCGAGTGTGCCGCGGCCGCGTCCTGGTACTGCTTGTAGTAGTTACCAAACAGCTGCTCCAGGTCCGGCGGCAGCTGACCTTGCCAGGTGAGCGCGAACACCGTGCCCTGGCGCGTGCTGTACTCGTGGACGACACCGCCGCCGGCGCTGGTGAGTTCGTGCATGTCGTACAGCTGCATCGGAGTGCTGCGCAGCTGGGCATGCATGACGTCGCGATCGACGCTGACCGAGTCCACATCCCCGCCCAGATGCGCCGTGGCCGGCGCCTGCAGCGCCAGTAGGCCCCACAGGCAGTAGGTACACAGGGCGATCCCGCGCAGCGGATGATGGGGCTTCACGTAGGGTTCAAGGCTCCCGATCTTCGATGGCCCGCAGCTTGACAGAATCGCCCGGACCATCCTGAGACGGAACTCACTTTGCCAAAGTTCCACCGGGCCTAAGGCCTCCAGAATGGTCATTTCGTGACGTCATAATACATTCTAGCGTCGCCCGGCAGCGTCATTTCAGTCGTCGATCCTGATCACCGATTTGCCGCGGGTATGGCCCGCCTGGCTGTATTGCCAGGCCTGCAATACTTCGTTCAACGCAAAGCTGCGGTCGACGTTGACCCTGAATCGCCCCGCCTGCGACCAGTCGGCGATTTGCCGGAGCGCCAGATGCACCGGCGTGCCGTCGCCGCTGCGGCCGGAGCAGGTAACGGCGCGCGCGGCGCAGCGCCCGGCGTCGGGCAGCCCGGCCGATGACAGCAGATAACCGCCGCGCCGTACCACGGCGAGCGCGCGATAGGCGTTGTCTGTGTCCACGGTGTTGATCGCGATATCGATGTTGCGCAGCTGATCCTCGAAATGCTGCGTGGTGTAGTCGAACACCGTGTCCGCCCCCAGGGATTTCAGGTACTCGGCGTTGCGCGCCGACGCGGTGGCCGTGACCTGCGCGCCCTTGATCTTCGCGATCTGCACCGCCGCCGAGCCGACCCCGCCGGCGCCCCCGAGCACCAGCACGCTCTGGCCCGCGCGCACCTGCGCCTGGTCGATCAGCATGTTCCAGGCGGTGAGCGCTGCGTGTGCAACGCCTGCGGCCTCGGCGAACGACAGGCGCTCGGGTTTGTGGGCGATCGTGCCCACAGGCACGGCGACATACTGTGCATAGGTGCCCCCAGCCGCTGACCAGGCGATCACCGGATCGCCGATTTTGTAGCCCTCGACACCGCTCCCCAGCGCGGCAATGACGCCGGCGGCGTCGACTCCCGGAATCCCGGCGCGCGCAGGCGCCGCCGGATCCTCGGGTTTGCCGCCGGCGCTCTTCCAGTCGGCCGGATTGACACCGGCGTAGCGGATCCGCACCAGTACCTGTCCGGGCGCTGCGACCGGTCGGGCGACCTCGCGCACGCGGATGGTGGCGCCGCTCACCACCGCGGCGCTCATCGTGTCCGCCCCGGCGCCACCAGAGGCGGCCAGCCACAGGAGCATGGCCAACGGATACATGCGCATGTGGCAAAATAACATTAACATCGCCGGCGTATGACCCGGCGTCGCACGCCGGGACGTGCCCGATACCGCCGGCACGGTGGCGTACTTAAGTCCCGGCATCACGATTCAACTGGCGGCGAAGCTGCACCCGTACGGCTTCGTGCAGCTGCCGATCTACAGCAATCTCGACGGCTATCAGCTGTTTCCGCGCTGGACCGCCGCGATGGGAGCGAACGATGCGCTTTAGTTACGGACTGCTCGCCGCCTGCGTGCTTGGCTTGATGGGCGCGGCGGCCAATTCACCGGCGATGCAGATCCGGGACGCCTGGGCGCGCTGGCTGCCTGGAAATCTTCCCGCCGGCGGCTATGTAACGCTGGTCAACAGCAGCGATCGGCCGATCAGCCTGATCGGCGCCTCGAGCCCGGACTACGCGCTGGTATCGATACATCGCACCCTGTCAACGTCAGGTATCAGTCAGATGCTGCCGGTGGATAAAATCACCGTCGAGGCGCATTCCACGCTCGAGTTCGGCGCCCAGGGCTATCATCTGATGCTGGAGCGGCCGACGCGAGCGCTGCGACCGGGAGACCAGGTGTCGGTCACGCTGCAGTTTGCCGGCAGTCCCGCCGTGGCAGCAACCCTGGTACTTCGTGAGCCCAGCGGCGCTGACAAAACGCCGAGCATGCGCGACATGCCGGGCATGACACACTGAGGCTTGCGCAGGGGAGCGTGCGAACTGCAATGACGGCATTGAAGTGGCTGCTGTGTGCGCTGCTGGCACAGGCATTCGTGCTGGACCGATCGCGCCGGCCTGACGCTCAACGCCGATGTCCAGAACAAGCTGCTGAAGGGGGATCTGGCGCAGCGCCGCTCATTGCCCAGTTGCCAGAGATGCTGGCTGCGCTGGATGCGGCCAATTCCGGCAATGCGCATTACCTCGGCTGGGCCCGCCATTCGTACAACGACGTGCTCAACGCTCAGCTGTCGCGTTAGCGGCGGCCGAGCGTGTGGTCGCCAGACCCAGTCGCGTCCGGAAAAATCCCCCGCGCGATGCGCACGTGGATGCCCTTGCGGCCGTCGACCACCTGCGTGACGCCGAAGTCGGCGGCTACGCTCATCAGGGAATAGGCGTCGTTTCGCGACAGGCGCTGGTGCTCAGTCAGCAGATGCAGCATGTCGAGTGCGGCATGGCGCATCGCCAGGTTCAGGTCCTCGTCGAAGCCGTGCACGATCCAGTAGTCCGGTGCTTCCAGCAGCGGCGATGGAAAGCTGAAGTCCTTACGCACGATGATCTGGAACAGCACGTTCAGTGAGGCTTCGATCGCGGTTCCGGACAACTCGCCGTCGCCCTGGGAGATGTGCGGATCGCCGACCGAAAACAGGCCGCCATCCACCGCGACCGGGTAGTACATGGTGCTGCCGGCACCGATGCGCCAGTTGTCGATATTGCCGCCGTGCCTGCCAGGCGGAACGGTGCTCACCCGGCCCGGCAGGTCGGGGGCGACGCCGGCGGTACCCAGATGCGGGCGCATCGGTACGCGCACGCCTTGCAGGGCAGGCTGGCGATTGCACTCTGGGCACTGGGTGATCGCCCCGGGCCCGGACGCCTTGTATTGTCCAGGGAAATCATAGGCGTAAAGCGCCGAGGCCTGATTGCTGCGGCGGTCGATGCCGTAGATGGTGACGCGTTCGCGCTGCTCGAACTCCTGGTAGAGATAGCCCCAGCTGGCGGCCAGATTGGCGCCGTAATCCATCCTGGGCGTCATCTGCAGGTAGCGCACCTCCAGCATGTCGCCGGGCCTGGCTCCCTCGACGAAGATCGGACCGGTCATGATGTGCACGCCGGGCCGGCGGTCGGTGACCGGTATCTCGCGAAACAGGTGCTGGATTGGCTCATCCATCATCAGCTCCGGCGCATCACCGGCGTGGTGCGTGATGGCCTCGGCCCGAATCAGATCGCCGCTGCGCACGCGCAGCGCCGGCGCGAGCGCGGCATCGAAATATCCCCAGTGAACGTTGCGCGCAGTGGCCGGCAGCTGATGCAGCGCCGCGGGAACGATCGCATCTGGCGTCATGCTCATGCTCCGGCTAGAAACTAAAAGGGCCCGCGCGCACCGTGTCGACGAGCGGCCGCCGGTCGTTGGGCTGCTCGCGCGCGCGCAGGTCTTCAGGCAACTGCTGCGCATCTGCCGGTTTGCCGACCACAGCGATGGCGTCGACCTCGTAATCCGGCGGAATGTTGAGTTCGTTGCGGGCGCGATCGTAGTCAAATCCCTGCATGCCGTGCACCACCAGATTGCGCTGCGTGCCCTGGAGCGCGAAATTCTCCCAGGCCGCGCCGGTGTCGAACCCATGCGTGCGGCTCGGCCGGCCGTCGGCCAGCGTCAGCTTGGAGATGAACAGCACCAGCGCTCCGCCCTGCTGCGCCCAGCGCCGATTACCCTGGTTCAGCAGACCGAGGAACAGCGGCCAGTGGCTGCTGTCGCGCAGCGCGTACAGCATGCGCCAGGGCTGGTTATTGCCGGACGAGGGTGCCCAGCGCGCAGCTTCGAACAGCACCATGATTTCCGCTTCCGAGATCGCCAGCCCCGACATCGCACGCGCCGACCAGCGATCAACGAAGATCGAGTCGATCGCATGCGCGGCGTGACGCACCTGGCTGCCTTTGACCATGGCTGCAAACCTTGCCGTGGGGAAAACGCGCGGCTAATGTGAAGCTAAGCTGTATCGGCCGTCAATGTCGCGCACGAGGTCCGGTCAATGGTGGCGAAGCAATCAGGCACAGTGGCGCTGGGCACGGCGGCCCCGGATTTCTCGCTGCCCGACCCGGCCGGCAAGCCGCACGCGCTGCAGGATTTTGCAGGCGGGCGAGCCCTGGTGGTGGCGTTTATCTGCAACCATTGTCCCTATGTGAAACACATGATCGACGGCATGGTGCAGTTTGCGCGCGACTACAGTGCGCAGGGTGTGTCGGTGGTGGCGATCAGTTCCAACGATGCCAGCCGCTATCCGGACGACAGTCCGGCGAACATGGCGCAGCTCGCGGCGCGCAAGGGCTTCGGCTTTCCGTACCTGTACGATGCGTCGCAGTCGGTGGCGAAGGCCTATGAAGCGGTGTGCACGCCGGACCTGTACCTTTTCGATCAGTCGCGCCGACTGGTCTATCGCGGGCAGTTCGATGGCAGCCGTCCGGGCAACCAGCAGCCGGTGAGCGGCGCGGATCTGCGCGCCGCTGCCGATGCGGTACTGGCGGGCCGGCAGATAAAGCAGCAGATACCGAGCGTCGGCTGCAGCATCAAATGGAAAGCGGGCCAGCAACCGGCGTGGGCCTAGTGGTCGCCGCAGCTCACGCAATCCCCTTCAGTCCCAGCACCAGCCGTACACAATAGACGCCGGCAATGGTCAGCAGCACCGATCCGATCAGGTGCACGCCGATGATGGCGGCGGACCACGGGAAATCGCGGCGCAATAGCAGTACCGTGGTCTCGGCCGAGAAGGTCGAGAACGTTGTCAGGCCGCCGAGAAAGCCGGTGGTTGCCGCCAGCCGCAGCTCGGGTGATATCGCCGCCGTGCGGGAGAAATACTCCATGCACAGACCCATGATAAAGCCGCCGATCAGGTTCGAGGCCAAGGTGCCGAACGGGATGGTCGGGAACACGGGATTGAGCCAGGTGCCGAGGCGCCAGCGCAGCAATGCGCCAAGTGCCGCGCCGATGCCGATCGCCACGCCCTGCCAGATCATGGCTTGATGCTCAAGGATTTCGGTGCCGCTTGGCAAGCGGTCAATGCGACGGCACGCCCCGATCGGCCTGATCGAGTTGCGCTGCGTCCCAACCCCCGCCGAGTTGCGATATCAGGTCGACGCTGGCAACCAGGCGCTGGCTCTGGATACCCAGCAGATTGATCTCGTCCAGCAATCGAGTGGTCTGGGCGGTGATGACGCTGGAATAGACCACGATGCCGGACTTGTACTGATTGAGCGTCAGCGCCTCCGAGAGCTGCGCGTCCTTGACTGCGGCTTCCTGCAGCCGCCCCTGCTGCTCGAGCACGCGCAGCGTCACCAGGTCGTCCTCGACCGACTGGAACGCGGACAGCACGGTCTGGCGATAGGTCGCCACCGCCGCGTCGTAGTTGGCGCGCACCTCGCGGTTCTGGGCCAGCGTCGCGCCGCCATTGAATACGTTCTCGGCCAGCGACGGGCCGAACGACCACAGCGCATTCTTGGCCCGCAGCAGCCCGGGCAGCACGCCTGCGCTGAAGCCATAGGATCCGCTCAGCGTGACGCTCGGAAACCAGGCGGCTTCCGCTACTCCCACCAGCGCGTTGGCACTCGCCACGCTGCGCTCGGCTGCCGCGATATCCGGCCGGCGCTCGAGCAGCGTCGAGGGAACGCCGGCCGGCACCACCGGCACCGTGGTGCTAAAGCTGCCCACGTCGATGCCCAGCTCCGAGGGCGGCTTGCCGATCAGCACCGCGATCGCGTGTTCATATTTGGCGCGCGTGAGCTGCACACCGACCTGCGAGGCCTGGGTGCTCTCGAGCTGCGTTTCGGCGGCATACACGTCCGCCAGCGTGGTGATGCCGGCCTTGACCTGGTTCTGCGTGATCGTCAGCGCGTTGTTGAAGTCATCGATCTCGGTCTGGTAGAGCCGCATCTGCTCATCGGCGGCGCGCAGCTGGAAATAGTCTGCGGCCAGCGTGATCTGCGCCGACAGGCGTGCGGCGGCGACGTCGGCGGCACTGGCCTGCGCCTTGGCGACGTCCGACTCGACCAGGCGCCGGATGCGACCCCAGACATCGATCGACCAGCTGGCCTGCGCGCCGGCGCTGTAGAGGGTGCGATGGCCGTTGCCGCCGGTGCCGGTGGTCACGGTGGTTCCCGAAGACGTGGTGATGGCCTGGTTGACGCCGTTGGCGCTGCCGCTGCGCGTGACGCCGGCGTTGGCCGAAATCGAGGGGAACAGCGTGCCGCGGTCCACCCCGATCTGCTCCACCGCCGCGCGATAGGCGGCCTCGTCGGCCTTGAGCGTTTGATTCGATACCTCGACCTGCCGTTCCAGGCCGTCGAGCAGCGGGTCGTCATAGATCGACCACCAGGGTTTGTCGGCCGCGATTTCCCCCGGTGTCGCTGGTTTCCAGCCCTGATCCTCCTTGTACGCAGGCGCGGTAGGCGCATCCGGACGGCGGTAATTCGGCCCGACCGCGCACGCTGCCAGCGCCATCAGCGCCATCAGCGCCATCAGCGCCAGCAGCGCCATCGCGGCAGCCGGAGCCCGCAGCCGATTGGTGAACCGCCGGTCCTGCATCATGTGATTCATGTGGGTTGCTGCTGTGGATCGCCGCCGATCAGAGTGCCGCTGCGGCGCCGCGGGGCCACGCGGCGCAGCCACAAGCGGAAGCGATCCAGGTAGATATAGACCACCGGGGTGGTATAGAGCGTCAGTACCTGGCTGAAAATCAGGCCGCCGACGATCGAGATGCCCAGCGGCTGGCGCATCTCGGCGCCGCTGCCCGTGGTCACTGCCAGCGGTATCGCTCCCAGCAGCGCCGCGAACGTGGTCATCATGATGGGACGGAAGCGCAGCAGGCAGGCGTCGTAGATGGCGGTGCGCGCATCGACCCGGCGTGAGCGCTCGGTCTCGAGCGCGACATCGATCATCATGATGGCGTTTTTCTTCACGATACCGATCAGCAGGATGACGCCGATCAAGGCGATCAGGCTGAATTCGGTGCCGAACAGCAGCAGTGCCAGCACCGCGCCGACGCCGGCGGATGGCAGCGTCGACAGAATCGTGATCGGGTGTACGTAACTCTCGTACAGAATTCCCAACACGATGTAGACCGCGACGATGGCGGCGGCGATCAGCCACGGCTCATTGGACAGCGACTGCTGGAATACGCGCGCGGTGCCGGCAAAGCTGCCGTGTACCGAGATCGGCACGTGTATCTGCTGCATGGTGCGCTGGATCGCAGCGATCGCGGTGCTGAGCGATTCGTTTTCGGGCAGGTTGAATGAAAACGTAGTGGCGACGAACGGACCCTGGTGATTGATCGCCAGCGGCGTGGTATGGGGCCCGTAGCTGGAGAACGCCGCCAGCGGTACCGTGGTTTCAGAACCGGTAGCGATCGAGGCGCCGGTCGACGCACCGCCGCGCCCGCTGTTGGTGAGCTGATTGAGCGCCAGGTTCGCCTCGGCGGCGGCCGGGGCCTGCGACAGGCTGCTGGTGCTGCTGCAGCCGGCGGCGCTGGCAGCGCTGGCAGCGCCCGCCGTGCTGCCGCCGGTCGCCGCGCCTGGGCTTGCGGCGCCCGAGGCAGCCGACGCGCTCGAGGGCGTGGGGCTGACGCCGCTGCTGCAGCCACTGGCGCTGCTGGCAGAACTGATGCTCGTGGTGCCGGCAGATGCGGTGCTGGCGGCGGCCGCGGCCGCAAAGTCGGAGACCGCCGCGGCCGAGGACTGGGTGCCGCTGAGTGCGCCGCCGGAGGTACTGACCCAGACCTCCTTCAGGGTCTCGGGGCTCTGCCAGAAGCTCGGGTCGACCTCCATCACCACGTGGTATTGATTCATGTCGTTGTAGATGGTCGATACCTGGCGCTGTCCGAAGGCGTCGTAGAGCGTGTTGTCGACCTCGGTCAGGTTGATGCCCAGCCGCGCTGCGGTGCTGCGGTCGATGTTGAGCGCGATATCCAGCCCGTTGTCCTGGCGATCAGAGTTTACATCGGCGATCTCCGGCACCGACTTCAGGGCCTCGGTGATCCTCGGTGTCCACAGAAACAGCTCGGCGAGGTCATCGCTCAGGATGGTGTACTGGTACTGCGAATTGCTCTGGCGGCCGCCGGCACGGATGTCCTGTATCGCCTGCAGGTACAGCCGCACGCCGGTGATGTTGGCGAGCTTGAGCCGCAGACGGGCGATGATCTTGTCGCTGCTGAGCTTGCGCTGCGCCAGCGGCTTTAAGCCCACAAAAATGTTGGCGGTGTTGGTGGCGCCGCCGCCGCCGCCGCCCCCGCCGCCGGTGAAGCCGACCACGTCCTGCACCGCCGGATCGGCCTGGACGATGCTCATGACGCTGCGCAGCTTCTGCGCCATGGCCTGGAACGAGATGCTCTGGTCGGCGCGCAGGTTGCCGGTCAGTGTGCCGGTGTCCTGCTGCGGAAAGAAGCCCTTGGGGATGACGGTGTAGAGGTAGAAGTTCAGCGCCACGGTGGCGCCGAGCACGATCATCACGGTGCGCGGATGTTCCAGCGCGACCGCGAGCGTGCGGCCGTAGAAGTCGCGCATGGCGTCAAAGCCGCGCTCCATGGCGTTCATGAAGCGCCCCTGGCGGGCGCTCTCACGGCGCAGCACGTGCGCACACATCATCGGTGTGGTGGTCAGCGATACCACCAGCGAGATCATGATCGCGATCGAGAGCGTGAGCGCGAATTCACGAAAGGTGCGGCCGACGATGCCGCCCATCAGCAGGATCGGCAGAAACACTGCGATCAGCGACAGGCTCATCGCCAGCACGGTGAAGCCGACTTCGCGCGCGCCCTGCACCGCGGCCTGGAAGCGCGGCATGCCTTGCTCGATGTGGCGCGATATGTTCTCCAGCACCACGATGGCGTCATCGACCACGAACCCGGTCGCGACCGTGAGTGCCATCAGCGACAGGTTGTCGAGGCTGAAGCCCAGCAGATACATCGCGCCGAAGGTGCCTATCAGCGACAGCGGTACCGCAACGCTCGGCACCAGCGCAGCGCGTGCGTTGCGCAGGGTGAGGAACACCACCAGCACCACCAGCACGATGGCGATCATCAGCGTTCGCTCGACGTCGCGCAGCGAGGCGCGGATGGTCTCGGTACGATCGTTGGTCTGGATGATGCGGATGCTGGCGGGGATCGAGGCCTGCAGCTCGGGAATCAGCGCCCGGATGTTATTCACCACATCGATGACGTTCGCCCCCGGCTGGCGGTGCAGCACCAGCAGCACCGCGGGCTTGCCGTCGGCCAGGCCAAGGTTGCGGATGTTCTCTACCGCATCAGTGACGGTGGCGACGTCCTGCAGCCTGACCGCGGCATTGTTGCGGTAGGCGACTACCAGTGACTGGTACTGCGCGGCGCGCGTGGCAGTGTCGTTGACGTAGATCTGGTAGCGCTGCTCGCCGAAGTCGATCGCGCCCTTGGGGCTGTTGGCGTTGGCGGCCGACAGCGCCGCGCGCACGTCCTCCAGGCCAATCCCGTACTTGAACAGCGTGCGCGGGTTGAGCTCCACGCGCACTGCCGGCAGCGAGCTGCCGCCGATGGTGACGTCGCCCACGCCCTGCACCTGCAGCAGCTTCTGCTGCAGGATGGTGGAGGCGGAGTCGTAGATCTGTCCGGCGGTGAGCGTGTCGGAGGTCAGCGCCAGGATCATGACCGGGGCGTCGGATGGGTTCAGTTTGCGATAACCCGGATTGCTGCGCAGCGAGCTCGGCAGATCGATGCGCGCCGCCTGGATTGCGGCTTCCACGTCGCGCGCCGCGCCATCGATGTTGCGGCTCAGGTCGAACTGCAGCACCACCCTGGAGCTGCCGACCGCGCTCTGCGAGGACATCTCGGTGACACCGGCGATGGTGCCCAGATGCCGCTCCAGCGGCGTGGTCACGCTGGTCGCCACGGTCTCCGGGCTGGCACCCGGGAGCGATGCTGACACCACGATGGTCGGCAGGTCGACGTTCGGCAGCGGCGACACCGGCAACAGGAAAAAGGCCACGCCACCGGCCAGCGCCAGGCCAATGGTCAGCAGGGTGGTGGCGACCGGCCGGCGGATGAATGGACCTGCGATGCTCACGGGGCGATGCTCACGGGGCGCTTCAGTCGGCCTGCGGCGCGGGCGTTCCGGGTGCAGGCCCGACGCGTGGCGGCAGCGCAATGTCCCCGGCATGGCCGGTGCGCGCGCGCCGCCGGCGCACCGCGCCGGCGAGGCGGTCGAAGTACAGGTAGATCACCGGTGTGGTGAACAATGTCAGCAGCTGGCTCACCAGCAGGCCGCCGACGATCGATATGCCCAGCGGTGCGCGCAGCTCCGAGCCGGTGCCGGAGCCCAGCATCAATGGCAGCGCGGCAAACAGCGCCGCCACCGTGGTCATGAGGATCGGCCGAAAGCGCAGCAGCGCGGCCTCGTGGATCGCCTGCTGCGGCGATTTGCCGTCCTCGCGCTCGGCGGTGAGCGCGAAGTCGATCATCATGATGGCGTTCTTCTTGACGATGCCGATCAGCAGGATGATGCCGATGATCGAGATGATGTTCAGGTCGAGCCCGGCGATCATCAGCGCCAGCAGGGCGCCGATCCCGGCCGACGGCAGCGTCGACAGGATGGTCAGCGGGTGGATGTAGCTCTCATACAGCACGCCGAGCACGATATAAACAGTGACGATCGCCGCCAGGATCAGCAGCACCTCGTTGCGCAACGACGACTGGAATGCGAGTGCGGCGCCTTCGAACGTGGTCGAGATACTGACCGGCAGGCCGATATCGATCTCGGCGGCGCGAATGGCGTCCACCGCGTTTTCCAGCGAGGCCGTCGGCGCAACATCGAAGGAAAACATCGCCGACGGAAACTGCCCCAGGTGATCGATCTCCAGCGGCGCGGCCTGCACCGAGATACGCGCAATCGAGCCGAGCGGCACCTGGCCGCCGCTGGCGGAGGTACCGGAGGGGACGTAGATGTCGTTGAGCGATTCGATCGAGCTCTGCAGTTTCGGGTCGCCCTCCATGATCACCCGGTATTCGTTCGACTGGGTGTAGATGGTGGAAATGATGCGCTGGCCGAAGGCATCGTAGAGCGCATTGTCGATCGTGGCCGCGGTGACGCCAAAGCGGGCCGCGGTGTCGCGGTCGATGTCGATCTGCACCGTCAAGCCGCTGTCGACGAAGTTGCTCGACACGTTGGCGAGCTCAGGGGCGCGGCCGAGCCGCTCGAGCAGCTTCGGCACCCACGGCCGCAGTGTCGCGCCGCTGGCCGCCTCGAGGATGAACTGGTAGGCCGCCCGGCCCACGGTCGAGTCGATGGTTAGGTCCTGTACCGGCTGCAGGTACAGCTTGATGCCGCTGACGCCGCGCGCCGCGCTGCCCAGACGCGCCATGGTGGCCTGGATGTTGTCGCTGCGATCGGCCTTTGGCTTGAGATTGATCAGGTAGCGGCCGTTGTTGAGCGTGGTGTTGGTGCCGTCGATGCCGACGAACGACGACAGGCTGTCGACGTCCGGGTCGTGCAGCAGCACGTCGGCCAGCTGCTGCTGGCGCTGGATCATGGCGGCAAAGGAAATAGCGGGCGCCCCTTCGGTGGTGCCCTGCAGGATGCCGGTGTCCTGCAGCGGAAAGAATCCCTTGGGGATGACGACGTACAGCATGACCGTCAGCACCACGGTGCCCACGGCAATCCACAACACCAGCGGCTGATGATCGAACACCCGCGTCAGCGCCCGATCGTAGCCCGCGATCAGCTGCTGGAACGCGCGCTCGGCGCGCCGCGCGAGCGCGCTCTGCCGGCGTGCGCTGGTCTCGGCATGCGAGCGCAGCATCCTGGCGCACAGCATCGGTACCAGCGTCAGCGATACCACCGCCGAGATCAGGATCGATATCGACAGCGTAATGGCGAATTCGCGAAACAGGCGACCGACCACCTCGCGCATGAACAACAACGGGATCAACACCGCGATCAGCGATACGGTCAGCGACACGATGGTGAAGCCGATCTCGCCCGAGCCCTTGAGCGCCGCGGCCAGCGGCTGCTCGCCTTTCTCGATGTAGCGCGAGATGTTCTCGATCATCACGATGGCGTCGTCCACCACGAATCCGGAGGCGATGGTGAGCGCCATCAGCGACAGGTTATTGAGACTGAAGCCGCACAGATACATCACCGCGAAGGTGCCGATCAGCGACAACGGCACCGACAGGCTCGGAATGATGGTGGCCGGTATGTTGCGCAGGAACAGGAAGATCACCAGCACCACCAGCGCCACCGCCAGCGACAGCTCGAACTCGACGTCGTTGACCGACGCGCGGATGGTGTTGGTGCGGTCGGACAGCACGGTGACTTCTACGTTAGCGGGCATGGAGCTGCGGATATCGGGCAGCACCTTGCGGATCTGGTTGACCACGGCAATCACGTTGGCGCCGGGCTGGCGCTGCACGTTGAGCAGGATCGCAGGCGTGGTGTTCATCCAGCTGGCAAGCTTGTTGTTCTCCGCACTCTGCGTCACCGTGGCGACGTCCGACAGGCGCACCGGATTGCCGTTCTTATAGGCGACGATGATGCTGGCGTACTGGTCGGCGCTGGAAATCTGGTCGTTGGCGTCGATCGAATAGGAGCGCGCGGTGCCGTCGAAGCTGCCCTTGGGCGCGTTCGAGTTGGCGTTGGCGACCGTGGTGCGCAGGTCGTCGATGTTCAGGCCGTAGGCGGCGAGCGCCGCAAGGTTGGTCTGGATGCGCACCGCCGGGCGCTGCGCACCGTTGATGCTGACCAGGCCGACGCCGGCGATCTGCGAGATCTTCTGCGCGATGCGGGTGTCGGCCAGATCCTCCACCTGGGTGATCGGCATCGAAGTCGAGGACACCGCAAGCGTCAGGATCGGCGCGTCAGCCGGATTGACCTTGGCATAGATCGGCGGCGCCGGCAGGCTCTGCGGCAGCAGATTGGCGGCGGCATTCATCGCCGCCTGTACTTCCTGTTCGGCGATGTCGATATTGAGGCTCAAGTCGAACTGCAGTGTCACCACCGAGGCGCCGGCGGAGCTGCGCGAGGACATCTCCTTGAGACCGGGCATCTGGCCGAACTGGCGCTCCAGCGGTGCGCTCACGGTCGAGGTCATGACCTCGGGACTCGCCCCGGGCAGGAAGGTCTGCACCTGGATCGTCGGGTAGTCGACTTCCGGCAGCGCCGACAGCGGCAGGAAAAAATAACCGATCACGCCGACGATCAGGATCGCCGCCATCAGCAGCGAGGTCGCGACCGGTCTTAAGATATAAGGGCGGGACGGATTCATGGTTCAACGCGAACGATCAGGGCGGTGCTGCGCCACCGGAGCCACTCGAGCTGCCGCCGTCCTGCTGGTGCTGCCAGTGGTGACCGCCGCTGCTGGCACCGCCGCTCGCCCCACTGCTGCCGCCGCCGCCGGCGCCGCTGCTGGTGCTGCTGGCGCCGTCGCGGTGATGCAGGTGTTGACCGCTGCCGGGCGGCGCAGCGCCCGCTGCCGGCGCATTGCCGGGAATCACTATTTTTGCGCCGTCGCGCAGTTGATCGGCACCGTCAACCACCACCCGTTCGCCGATCGCAAGTCCCTTGGTGATCGACACCAGGTCACCGCTGGTGGGTCCGGCGGTGACCGCGCGCATGCTCACGGTGCTGTCGGGCTTGACCACGTAGACGTAGCTGCCCGAGGCGCCCTGCTGCATCGCCGCTCCGGGTACGACGATCGCGTCGTGCAGGGTATCGAGCAGCAGCCGCACGTTCACGAACTGGTTGGGGAATAACTCGAATTTCGAATTGTCGAAATTCGCGCGCAGCTTGAGCGTGCCGGTGGTGGTGTCGATCTCGTTATCGGCGTTCGACAGCGTACCGCTGGCGATCTTGTTGGTGAGGCTGCGGTCAAAGGCGTCGACCGCGAGTTTCTGCCCGCTGCGCAGGCGCTGCAGCACGTTGCTGAGCGCATCCTCGGGCACCGTGAACAACACCGACATCGGCTGCAACTGCGTCACCACCACGATGGTGGTGCTGTTGGCCTGCATCAGGTTGCCGATGTCCACCTGCCGCAGTCCCACCAGTCCGGCCACCGGCGAGGTGATGCGGCAGTAATCCAGGTTCAGCTGCGCGGCTTCGAGGTTGGCGCGGTCGCTTGCGACCGTGGCTTCGTCCTGCGCCACCGTCGCCACCTGCGTGGCGTAGGTCTGATCGGACACCGAGTTCTGAGCCAGCAGTGTCTTGTAGCGCTCCATATCGACCTTGGCATTGGCGAGCGCAGCCTCATCGCGTTTGAGCTGGCCGGCGGCCAGATCGAGCGCCGCCTGGTATGGCCGCGGATCGATCAGCACCAGCAGATCGCCGGCCTTGACCATCTGCCCTTCGGTGAAGGCAATCTTGACCAGCGGGCCACTGATCTGCGGGTGCACGGTGACGGTCGCCAGCGGCGTCACGGTGCCGAGCGCGTTGATGGTGATCGGCACATCGCCGCTGGTGACGGCGGCAACCCCGACCGCCAGCGGTCCGGCCACGCCGCCGCGACCGGGCGGCGGCGGCGCGGCGGCGCGATAGCGCGCACCGATGATGATCAGCACCAGCAGCGCGATGCCGCCGACGATCCACCACAACATTTTCCAGCGGTGCCTGGGTTCAATGGGTGCGCCATCGTCGGCGGCGCCCGGCGGAGGATATGGAGTCATGAGTTGTTCCGTGTCGAGCAGTGAGTCGGCGCTTGGGCCTGCTGGCGCATGGTGGTTACCGTTGCCTGACTGTCACGGCGCGCGATAGTTAACCGGACTTGTCGTAAATCATTGATTAGTTAACAACATTTAATATCGAGCGGAATTATAGAACGAGACCTGCGCGCGGCGCGCATGGCGCGCATGGCGCGCACGGTGGGCGGCGGTGCGCGGGCGTGGCGCTCGGGCTTTTAGACGCTCGGACCCGCCAACAACTTGCCGGCGATGACCACCATCAGCGCGGCGAACAGGCAGTAGTAGCCAAACAGGTGCCAGCGGCCGTGCTCCAGCCAGCGCGACAACCACTTCAGCGACAGCCAGCCGGCGGCGAAGCTCAGCACCATGCCGACCAGGTAGGGCCAGATTGGCCCCAGGCCCTGGGCACTCACACCCGCGAGGTGCTGTGCCTTGAGCAGGCGATGGCCCTCGCGCACGATCACCGCCGGGGTGAGGACCACGGCCAGCGCAAAACTGAAATCCTCGAGCAGGTCCTTGCGCAGGCCACGCAGCAGACCGGTGGAGATGGTGGCGCCCGAGCGCGAGAATCCCCGGAACGGCAGGCACAGGCCCTGTACGGTGCCTATCCAGATCGAATCGGCGAGCAGTATCGCCGGCCGCTGGTTGGCCGCTGCGCTGCGCCGCCCGGACACGATGATCATGACTCCGACCGTGGCCAGTGCGATGGCAATCAGCGTGGTGTTGCCAAACAGCAGCTCGACGTCCGCTCCCGGCGCGCCGCCCAGCACCACGCGCTCGATCAGCAGCATCAGCCCGAGACCTACGATGCCGGTGCAGGCAGTCGCCAGCGCCACGTTGCGCGCGAACGACCAGAACGCCGGCGCCGAGGAAAAAAAGCGGCTGCGCCAGGTACTCCAGAAGTAGGCGATGACCGCCAGCATGGTGCCGGTATGCAGCATCACCAGCAGAAACGTCATCGCCGGCGTCGTGGGATCAAGCCCCATGAGCTTCTCGGCAATGATCACATGCGCCGAACTCGACACCGGCAGCAACTCGCAGAATCCCTGCACCAGCGCCAGCACGAACACCTTGAGCACTACCGGCATCGCGTATCCTCGTCTTTGAGTGGCGCGACTATACCTTGCCCGACCGCGCTGCTATAGCTGCTTCGACACGCCGGCAAAGAATCCGCGGCGCGGGCCGAACTGCGGGGCGCCCACGCCGACGCCGGTGCCGTTACGAATCTCGTATTCCTTGTCGAATACGTTGATGACGTCGAAGCGCAGCGTCAGCGCTCCGGTACCGGTAAACGTGAACGCGTGACTGACGCCCAGATTGACCTGCGCGTAGGTGGGCAGGTGAGTGCCGTTGGGGATGGCGCTGCCGTCCGGCTCAATCGCGTTTGCCCGCAGGCCGCTGCCGAACAGCATATCGGCGGACAAGCGCGTGCCGTCCCACAGATACGATGCACCCGCCGAGGCGTTGACCCGCTGTTCATGATCGAGGTGGATGTAGTTGCCGGCGATGTACGCCAGGTCGTCCGGCGAGAAATTGAACTGCGCCGACTCGATCTGGCGCCCGATCGCCGTCTGGAACGAGAGATTGGCGTAGGCGGAGAAGTTCTTGCCGGCATAGTTGCCGGTGAACTCGATGCCCTCGATCTTGCCCTTGAGATAATTGAACGGCGTGAGAATGATCGGGGCGCCGAACTGGCCCTCGTCGATCAGGTTCTGCGAGCGCCGGTAGTAGCTGTCCACGCCTAGTGTCACGCCGCCGGGCAGTTTCTGCTCCACGCCGGCATCGAAGTAGTTAGCCCGCTCGGCCATCGGTGCCGTGTCGGCGAACACACCTGGGGCGGCGCTGGTATTGACGAACCTGGAGAGCGTCTCGCTGGCGATCAACTCGAACGGCGGCGGGGTGAAGTAACGCGAGTAGCCGGCATGCAGCGTGGTGCCCGTCCACGGCTTCCAGACGGCGTTGACGCGCGGGCTGAGCTGTCCGCCGCTCGAATAGGCGTTGTAGTGATCGACCCGCAGGCCGTAATTGAGGGTCAGTGGCGCGGCGATCTGCCATTCATCCTGCAGGTACAGACTCTCGATCCACTGCGTCTGCGAGCCATTGTCGGCAATTGCCGCCGGTGTCTCGTTGGCTGGCGGCCCGACGTTGGTGGGCAGCACCAGCGAGGTGGTGGTACTGCTGGCGCTGTCGTGCTGCAGATACCAGCCGCCTCGTATCGTATGTGTCTCATTGAATTTGTAGGCCGCATCGGTCTGCCAGCCGAGTGCATCGTCACGCTTGTAGGCCCATTGCGATATCCCGTTGTAGAGCAGGTCGCCGATCGGGTCGGGCTGGAAGGTCAGGCTGGAATAGCGGCCGCTGAGCGAGCTCTGCCAATCGAGCGCATCTTCGGCGTGCTGCCAGCTCAGGATCGCGTAGCTGGTCAGCTCGCGCTGATTCTCGTTCAGATCCTCGCTCGGAAAAGCGCTCTGGCCGTTGACGGCGAGGCCGAGGCCCGGTTGCAGGCCGTGCAGGTCGGGAATCTGGAACGCGTCGTTGGAGGTGCCGAGGATCAGCGACAGGCGATTGTCGGCATCGAGGATGTCCTCGAAATAACCGAAGCCGTGATACTGCGTGGAGTGGTCGTGTACCGGATTGGTGCTGCCGTCGGGCGACTCGATTCCCAGATCGTTACGCAGCATGTCAGCGGATACGAAGTAGTTCAGATTGCCGGAGTTGCCGCCGTACTCGATGCTCGGCTCGAAGGTGCTGTGGCTGCCGCCATAGACCGAGACCGAGCCGCCGGCATCGAGCAGACCGCTCTTGGTGGTCATGTCGATGATACCGGCGGTGCGCAGTCCGTACTCCGCCGGCAGTGCCCCGGTGATCAGTTGCATTGAGGAGATCAGGCGCGGGCTGAGCGATTGCCCGAACACGCTGATACCTTCGGGCAGGATGATGCCGTTCAGACGGTATTGCAGGTCATTGTGATCGCCGCGCACATGAAACTGACCGAAGGAATCCTGGGCCACGTCCGGCGCCTGCATGATCACCTGGTTCAGCAGCGTATTGTCCCCGCCGGGAGTGGCCGCGATGGCCGCGTCGTCGATGGTGTAGGTCGAGGCGCCGGTCTGGGTCTCGATGCCGGCGCGCTTGGCGTTGAGCATCTGCGCGGTGACCACGATCGTCGGCAGTACCACGTCCTCGGTGCCGGCGGTGGCATCACCGCCGACACTGGCTGCAGCATCGGGGGTGTCGGCAGCGTATATCAGCGGCGCGGCGAGCAGACCGCTCAACGCGCCGATGAGCGTGAAACGAGCATTCGAATATGACATGGGTCCAATCCTGTGTAAGCCAAATTGCGCACAAGCGGTTGCAGCCGCATGGCGCAGGCGATGCCTTAGGGCCCGCCACGATGTGCGGGCGAACAGGATCAGATCAGGGGTGGACCGCGGGCGTCGTAGAAACCGGCCGGCGGCAGACTTTGAGCCGTCGTGGTGAGTGGTGCAATGACGGTGCTGATGGCCAGTGACGGACCGTGCTGCTGTGGCAGCTCGGGCGGTCCGGCCCAGCGATCGGCGTGCATGCACAGCTGGCACTGCAGATGCGTCTCGGCGCCGCGCAGGCCCTCGTTCTTATGGAAATGCGCCGCCTGCGCAACTCCTGCGCCGAACACCGCAAGCACCGCCATCAACGCAACCAGCCGGCGCAGGTGCCAGCGTCGCAGGGCGTTCAGTGGGGCAGCGGTGTTCACGGCTGGGGCTTTACGGGTCTCAACGACTGCTACTAGGTCGACAAGGATAGCGCACTTTCGTTCACGTCATGGACGGTTGGCGCGCAGCCCGGCCGCATCGCGCGCCAGCGACTCGATCGCCGCCCAGTCGCTGGTGGCCATGGCCGCGGCCGGGGTGATCCAGGAGCCGCCGACACACAACACGTTGGGCAGATCGAGGTATTCCTGGGCGTTGCTGCGCGATACGCCGCCGGTGGGGCAGAACACCTGATCCGGAAACGGACCGCCCAGCGCCTTGAGCATGCCGACACCGCCGGCCTGCTGCGCCGGGAATAATTTACAGGCATCGAAGCCGGCGGTGCGGGCGGCGATCAGTTCGGCCGGGGTCATGATACCGGGCAATAGCGGAAAGGCGGCTTTGGCCGCCGCGGCGATCAACTCCGCGGTCAGGCCCGGCGACACCCCGAATTGCGCGCCGGCCGCAGCGCAGTCGGCGAAGTCGCGCGCGCGCGTGAGCGTGCCGGCGCCGACGATCGCATCGGGCACCGCGGCGCGTATGGCGCGGATCGCCTCCAGGGCGCACGCGGTGCGCAGTGTTACCTCGAGCACTGAGAGGCCGCCGTGCACCAGCGCCCTGGCGAGCGGCACCGCGTGCTCGAGCTGCTGGATGGTCAGCACCGGGATCACCGGCGAGATGATCATGAATTCGCGGATCTTCGCGTTCCTGGCTTTCATGCGAAACAGCTCAGTGCGCCGGATTCGGCATCGCCGGCCGCGGCGCGGAAGGTAGCGAACAGTTCCCGGCCCATGCCGTGTTCATTGGCCGACAGCTGCGGCAGCGGCAGCGCGCGCCGCGCCCACTCGTCCTCGGGCACGCGTGCATCGAGCGTGCCTTCGATGCTGTCGAGCCGGATGATGTCGCCATCGCGCACGCGTCCCAGCGGCCCGCCGTGCAGGCATTCTGGGCAGATGTGGATCGCCGCCGGCACGCTGCCCGAGGCGCCCGACATGCGCCCATCGGTCACCAGTGCCACCCGATGGCCGCGCTTCTGCAGCACCGCCAGCGGTGGCGTCAGCGCGTGCAGCTCCGGCATGCCGTTGGCGCGCGGTCCCTGGAAGCGCACCACCACGATCACATCGCGATCGAGCGTGCCGGCGGCGAACGCCGCCGAAACGGAAGCCTGATCGTCGAACACCCGCGCCGGGGCCTCGATCACGCGGTGCGCGTCGGCGACCGCCGAGGTTTTGATCACGCCGCGCCCGAGATTGCCGCGTAACAGCTTCAGCCCGCCATCGGCACTGAAGGGATCTGATGCCGGCCGCAGCACAGCCGGATCGCCGCTGTGTTCCGGCGCAGCGCGCCACCGCAGTTCGCCGTCGACCATCGTGGGTTCCTCGGCATAGTGCGCAAGGCCGCTGCCCATGACGGTCTGCACGTCGGCGTGCAGCAGCCCGACGCCCAGCAGTTCGCGAATCAGGAATCCGGTACCGCCGGCGGCATGAAAGTGATTCACGTCGGCGCTGCCGTTCGGGTAGATGCGCGCCAGCAGCGGCACGGCGCGTGACAGGTCGCTGAAGTCGTCCCAGTTGATGGCGATGCCGGCGGCGCGCGCCATGGCTACCAGGTGAATGGTGTGATTGGTCGAGCCGCCGGTTGCGAGCAGGCCGACGATGGCGTTCACGATTGCGCGCTCATCGATGTTGTCGCACAGCGGCAGGTAATGCGCCCCGAGCGCGGTGATGGCAGCGGCGCGCCTGGTCGCAGCGCGTGTCAGCGCATCACGCAGCGGCGTGTTGGGCGGCACGAAGGCCGCGCCGGGCAGATGCAGGCCCATGACTTCCATCAGCATCTGATTGCTGTTGGCGGTGCCGTAGAACGTACAGGTGCCGGGAGCGTGATAGCTTTTGGCCTCGGATTCGAGCAGGGCCTGCCGGTCGGCCTTGCCCTGGGCGTATAGCTGGCGCACGCGCGCCTTCTCCATGTTGGCAAGGCCGGAGGGCATCGGCCCGCCAGGAACGAAGATCACCGGCAGATGCCCGAACGACAGCGCGCCGATCAAGAGGCCGGGCACGATCTTGTCGCACACGCCCAGGCACAATGCGGCATCGAACATGTCGTGCGAGAGGGCCACCGCGGTGGCCATCGCAATCACATCGCGGCTGAACAGCGACAGCTCCATGCCCGCCAGCCCCTGGGTGACGCCGTCGCACATCGCCGGCACACCGCCGGCAAATTGCGCTACCGCACCGGCCTCACGCGCCGCCATCTTGATCAGTGCCGGGAAGCGCTCCAGCGGCTGGTGCGCCGACAGCATGTCATTGTATGCAGACACGATCGCGATGTTGGGCCACACCAGCGCACGCAGCGCCTGCTTGTCAGCCGCGTCGGCGGCGGCAAAGCCATGGGCGAAATTGGCGCAGCCGAGGCCGCCGCGTGCCGCACCGCCGCCGCGCGCGGCCTGCATGCGCGCGAGGTAGTCGTGCCGGGTGTGCCGGCTGCGCGCCAGGATACGCTCGGTGACCTCGGCAACGACGGCGTGCAGCGGTGGGATTGGAAATTTATGCTCTTTCACTGGTGCGGTACGCGCATATGCTGTCGCCAGAATATAGTACAGCCCGGGCCTGATGTGACCATCTGGATGTGACCATATAAAGGAGTGCGATTGGCTTCTTCCAAGGAACGTTCCACACCGGCTCCGCGGCTACCGGACTTCGACCTGGTGCTTTTCGGCGGCACCGGTGATCTGGCCATGCGCAAGCTGCTGCCGGCACTGTTTCGGCGCTACCTTGCGGGGCAATTCCCCGCGCATGCACGAATAGTGGGCGTCGCGCGCAGCCGCATCGAGCGCGATGACTATCTCGCACAGGTGGAGGAGAGCAGCAAGAAGTACCTGCCCGCGGGTCTCGATGCGATGCGCTGGACCGCGTTCAGCCGCAGCCTGGACTACGTGTGCCTCGACGCCACGAATGAATCCGATTACCAGAGGCTGGCGGCAAGGCTGGCGAACAATCCGGCCGCGGTGCGGGTATTTTTCCTGTCGACCGCACCGGCGCTGTTCCAGATCATCTGCCGTAACCTCGCGGCGGCCGGGCTGGTGACACCGGCGGCGCGCGTGGTGCTGGAGAAGCCGCTCGGCCAGGATCGCGCCTCGGCCGACAACATCAATCAGAACGTGGGCGCGATTTTCCCGGAACGCCAGATTTATCGTATTGATCATTACCTCGGCAAGGAGGCGGTGCAGAACCTGCTGGCGCTGCGCTTCGGCAACAGCCTGTTCGAACCGCTGTGGCGCCGCGGCCGCATTCGTCACGTGCAGATCACCGTGGCCGAGGAACTCGGCGTCGAGGGCCGCGGTGCGTTCTACGACCAGACCGGAGCGCTGCGCGACATGGTGCAAAACCACCTGCTGCAGCTGCTGTGCATCATGGCGATGGAACCGCCGGTATCGAATCACCCGGATGCGGTGCGCGATGAGAAGCTCAAGGTGCTGCGCGCGCTGAAGCCGCTGGTGGGCACCGACGTCGACGCCAACGTGGTGCGCGGGCAGTACCGGGCCGGAGCGGTGAATGGCGTACCGGTGGTGGGTTACCTGGAGGAGCAGGGCATTCCGCCCGACAGCACGACCGAGACATTCGTGGCGATCAAAGCGCACATCGACACCTGGCGCTGGGCCGGCGTGCCATTCTATCTGCGCACCGGCAAGCGGCTGCAGCAACAGATCGCCGACATCGTGATCCATTTCGAGGACGTGCCACTCTCGATCTTCGAGCGCGTGGCATCGGCGGGTGCCAACCGGCTGGTGATCTCGCTGCAGCCGCGCGACTCGATCACGCTCACCATCCTGGCGAAGACTCCCGGCGAGACCATGCGCCTGCGTCCGGTGGACCTGCGGCTCGATATGGCCGAGAGCGTCAAGACGCCGCAGCTCGATGCCTATGAGCGCCTGCTGACCGATGTCATCAAGGGCAATCTCACGCTGTTCATGCGCCGTGACGAGCTGGATGCAGCCTGGCGCTGGATCGACCCGGTGCGCGAGGCCTGGATACAATCGGACGAGCGGCCGAAGAGCTACACCGCCGGCAGCTGGGGTCCCGCGGCCGCGAGCTCCCTCATTGGAAAGGACGGCTATGCCTGGCACGGCGAAACCTGACGTACAGCTGCGCCGATTTGCGAACACCGAGGCGCTGAACGAGGCGCTGGCGGCGGAGATCGCCGCCTCGCTCGGCCACCGGTTGCGCGCCGGCCGCAGCGCCAGCCTCACGGTCGCGGGCGGTCGCTCGCCGGTGGCGCTGTTTGAGCAGCTGTCGGTCATGGCGCTCGACTGGAGCCGCGTCTGGGTGACGCTCACCGACGAGCGCTGGGTCAGGACCAGCAGCAGCGACAGCAACGAGCACCTGGTGCGCGAGCACCTGCTGCGCAACGCGGCCGCCAAGGCCAATTTTGTCGGACTGAAAACGGACAGCCCGGACCCCGCCAGCGGTGCCGCGGCGAGCTGGGCGGCGATCGAGAAATTACCGCGGCCGTTCGATCAGGTGCTGCTCGGCATGGGCGACGACGGCCATATCGCGTCGCTGTTTCCGAATTCACCGACGCTTGCGCTGGGGCTTGACCTGCAACAGCCGGCCGGCTGTCTGCCCGCGGTCGCGCCCGCGGAGCCGCGCGCGCGCGTCAGCCTGAATTTAAGCGCGCTGCTCGACGCGCGGCATATCGCACTGCTGATCATCGGCAGCGGCAAATGGGTCACCTATGAGCGCGCCTGCGCGGACGGTCCGATCGCAGAGATGCCGGTGCGCGCGCTGCTGCGCCAGCAGCGGGTGGCGGTGTCGGTGTACTGGTCGCCGTAGGCGCCGCGCGCTCTACGCGCGGCCGAGATTGCGGCTGCCGAGCACGCCGTAGCGCGAGGCGCGGGCGCTGTACACCGACGGTGCCGGAGTTCCCCGGATCACCATCAGCAGCTGCTGTACGCGCGACAGCTTGGCGGTGACGATGGCACCGTTGGTATCGTTGAGCTGCTGGCAGCGACGGGCAATTTTCAGATTGGCGCGCCAGCGGGCCTCCAGCGTGCCGCCGGCATCGCACCAGCCGTACAGCCGGCCAAGCGCGCCGGGCCCCACGCCGAAAGACAGCATGCGGCAACTGTCCGCGCGTTCACCGTCGAGGCGCGTGAGTGCGTCGATGCAGCGCTGGCGCGTGGAGCCGATGCGCGCGATCGCCTCGACGTCGTCGCCTTTCAGGATCGCGGTTTCGTCACGCAGCAGCACTTCCAGCTCGCCGAGCAGGCGCGATTCTTCATCCAGGATGCGGGTGAGGTGCTGACGGACGTCAGCGCGTGGCAGCGTCATGTCGGGACGACTAGTGCGCCGCCACCAGATCCTGCTCCATCTGCAGCAGTCGGTCGGCGACACGGTCCGGGTTGATGGTGTACTGGCCGTTGCCGATCGCGCTTTGCAGTGCCGCAACGCGCTCGGTGTCGACCTCGGGGGCTTGCTGGACCGCCTGCGCCAGGGCGAACATGCGGCGGGCGGAATCGGTGATGTTGACGCTGTCGACGCTGGGCTGCGGCGCGCTGGTCGCCGTACTGACCGCGATGCTGGCGCGTATCTGCTCGATCGGGCTGCCGCTGCCGCTGGCCCCGAGGGAACTACTATCCAGTCCTTTGATCCGGTCTGCCACTAGGCTCTCCTTATAGGCGTCAATGCGGATATCGGCCGATGGGCGTCAAACTTTAGGCGCTGGTGAGTTGTCATAACGGCACTTCGACCACGTTGTCCGAGCGCACGATGCCCTCGACCACGCGCTGCGAGCTCAGGTTCTGCACCCGGATACGATCGGCCAGCCGACCGTCGGCGAGTGCGACCGCGTTCATGCGTACCTGGAAGCCGCCGGTGCCGCTCACCAGCGTGACCTGCTGGCCGCGATGGATCAGGTTCGTGGGGGTGAGGGCTTCCAGGCTCAGCGCCTGGCCGCTGGCGATCGCCTGGCGCAGCCGCTGGCCGCCGAGCATCGACGGCTTGGTCACATAGTCGGTGGTCAGACCGGGCAGGCGCCGCGGCATCAGGTCGAAATCCCCGGCAGTCACATCGGCATCGCGCGCCAGCGCGCGGTTGGCGACCAGCACGGAAAATTCCGAGTCGATCGTGACGCTCAGGTAAACCGTCCAGTGCACCGCGCCCTCGCAGCGCACGGCGACCGTGGTATGAGCACGCGCCTGGCCGTCACCGGCGATGGCGGCGCTCAGCGGCCGGTCGCATTCGGCCAGGCGCAGGCGCGGATCCAGATTCTGCGCATGCACGATCACCTGGCCGTCGCTGCGCGGAATCTCGCGCCGCACTGCCTGCTCGGCCGCGCCCTGTAGCGATGAGATGTCGGCGACCTGGGCGTTGGCGGCGCTCACGGCGACAGTCGCGACTGCCGCGTTCAGAAATATCAGGCGCAACCGGCGCGGGTGAATTGAATTCATAGGTTACTCGTGCATGGTGTAGGCAAAGCTTAACGAGCAATTGCCGTGCCACGCACCGGCGTCGGATTTCTGGCACTCAAGTGCTTGCCTTGAGCGGTCGATGACGGCTCAGGTGTCGCGGCCGCGCGCGCGCTGCGCCGCCCGGCCGCGCATTGCCGATCAGCGGCAACATGTTGCCGCATCGATCGCCAGTGCTATCGCCTTTCATAGGCGTGAGCGGCACTGCATCACACATTTGCCCGCGCTAATCTGCAACTGCGCACCGTGGCACAAGGCTTGCTCCTGCACCCCCGAGATATTTTTTTCGAGGGCGGCATGGCATTGAACTTGGACAGCTATCTGGGCGTACATGCGCAGGCGCTGACGCTTGAAGCGCAGCGCACCGAGCTGCTGGCGGCCAATCTCGCCAACGCCGACACGCCCAACTACAAGGCGCGTGACATCGATTTCAAGGCGGCACTGGCCGCCGCCGGCGGCAACAGCGCAGCGGCCAGCGGCGGGGCACTTGCACTGTCCACCACCAATGGCGCGCATCTGGGCGCTGCCGGGGTTGACGGCGCCAACACGGCGATCGACGCCAATCTCAAGTATCGCGTGCCGATGGCGCCTTCGCTCGACGGCAATACCGTCGATACGCAGCTCGAGCAGGCCGCGTTCGCCGAGAACTCGGTGCGCTACCAGGCCACGCTCACCTTCCTCAATGCGCGTCTCAAGGAATTGATGACCGCGATCGTCGGCCAGTAAGGCAAGCGGAGAACCCATGTCCTCATTCAAGGTATTCGACATCGCCGGCTCGGGCATGAGCGCCGAGTCGGTCCGGCTCAATACGGTGGCCAGCAACCTGGCCAATGCCGACAGTGTCAGCGGCGATCCGACCCAGGTCTACCAGGCCAAGCACCCGGTATTCCAGACCGTGCAGGCGCTCGGCGCCGCCGCCAGCCACGCCGCGGAACAAGCCAGCGCCAGCGTCAAGGTGGCGGCCATCGCCGCCAACCAGACGGCGCCGGAGTCCCACTACGATCCGAGTAATCCGCTGGCCAACTCCGACGGCTACGTATTCAGCTCCAACGTCAACGTGGTCGAGGAGATGACCGACATGATCTCGGCCTCGCGTTCCTACCAGAACAACGTGGAAGTCATGAACACCGCGCGCAACCTGATGCTCGACACCTTGAAGCTCGGCCAGAGCTGATCGCCTAACTACGGAGCGAATCCATGAGCATACCCAGCGTCACCAACAACAGCAGCCAGACCAATTCGTCCAGCTCGTCCAGCAACGCGAACAACGCGGCCGCTGCGGCTGCGTCGGCTTCGGTATCGGCGTTGAGCGTCAACGATTTCCTGACGCTCATGACCGCGCAGCTGAAGAACCAGGATCCGACCCAGCCGCTGGATCCCTCGACCTTCGTCACGCAGCTGGCGCAGTTCGGCACCGTGTCGGGCATCGATTCAATGCAAAGCTCGCTGGCCACGCTCAGTTCCACCCTGCTGTCGAACCAGGCGCTGTCGGGCGCAAGCCTGGTGGGGCATTCGGTGCTGACCCAGGCGAGCGCGGCGCAATACACCGCCGGTCAATCGCTGTCAGGGGCGGTGCAGGCGCCGACCGGCGCCGGCGCCGTGCAGCTCAACATCACCAACAGCAACGGCACGCTGGTGCAACAGATCAATCTCGGTGCCGCTTCCGGCATGACCTCATTCACCTGGGATGGCAGCACGCTGAACGGCACGCAGGCGCCTTCGGGCAGCTACGACGTGCAGGCGATCGCCAACGTCAGTGGCACCCCCACGGGCGCACCGGTCTACCTGGCCGGCACCGTGTCGAGCGTATCGCTCAACTCCGGCAGTGGCGGCGTCACCGCCAATACGCCGCAGCTGGGGCCGGTGTCGCTCGCCAACGTGATACAGGTGCAGTGATTCTTCGATTTTCGTACTGATAACTGAACAGGAGCCATTAACATGTCATTTGGCATCGCTTTGACTGGCATCGACGCCGCGCAGACCGATCTGGACGTGGTGTCCAATAACATCGCCAATGCGAATACCACGGGCTTCAAGCAGTCCGTGGCCGAGTTTTCCGGCCTGTATGCGAGTTCGCAGAACGGCGTAGCCGCCGATGCGGTCGGCAACGGCGTGCAGGTGGCGGCGATACCCCAGGATTTCTCCCAGGGCTCGGTGCAGACCACCGGCAACAACCTGAACCTCGCCATCAGCGGCCAGGGATTCTTTACCGTCAGTGACGGCGGTGCACTGTCGTACACGCGCGCCGGGGATTTCTCGACCAACGCAGGTGGCTTCGTGGTCAATCCGCAGGGCCAGGTGTTGCAGGTCTACGCGCCCACGACCAACGGCGGCTTCAACACCAGCACCACCACCGGGCTGCAGATCTCGGCCGGCGACAGCGCGCCGGTGGCGACCCAGAACGTCGCGCTGACGCTCGACCTGCCGGCCAATGCCGCGGTGCCGGTCGATCCGGCGTTCGCTGCCACCGACGTCAACAGCTACAACAATTCCACCACCGCGACGGTCTACGATTCGCTTGGTGCCGCGCATACCGCGACCATGTATTTCGCCAAGGCCGCTGCGGCCAACTCCTGGAACGCCTACCTGACCGTCGACGGCCAGGCGGTAGGCGGAGCGCAGGCGCTGACCTTCTCCGCCAACGGCGCACTGACCGCACCGGCCAACGGCGCGATCAACTTCGGGCCCTACACGCCGACCACCGGCGCCGGCGCGCTGAACATGAACTTCAACCTCGACAAGACCACGCAGTACGGCGATGCCTTCGCCGTGAGTTCCATCACGCAGGACGGTTTCACCACCGGCACCTTGAGCGGCATCAACATCGATACCGCCGGCGTGGTCGAAGCCCAGTACACCAACGGTCAGTCGGTGCAGCTTGGCCAGGTGGCGCTGGCGAGCTTCGCCAATCCGGATGGCCTGGCGCAGCTGGGCAATTCCGACTGGGGGCAGACCGGAGCTTCGGGTCAGGCACTGAACGGCCAGGCCGGCACCGCGGGGCTGGGCCAGGTCGAATCCGGTTCGCTGGAGGAATCCAACGTCGACGTCACCGCGCAGCTGGTGGCCATGATCACAGCGCAGCGCGCCTTCCAGGCCAACGCGCAGATGATCTCGACGCAGAACCAGATCACCCAGACCATCATCCAGATCCCGACCCAGGCCTAAAAGCCTGACGAGCAGCGCGTATGGACCGTCTGGTATATGTGGCTATGTCGGGCGCGAAGCAGACGCTGCGCGCGCAGACCGCCAACAGCTACAACCTCGCCAACATCAGCACGGTCGGTTTTCGTGCCGACATGTCGGCGTTCCAGTCGCAGCAGGTGTCCGGCGCCGGCCTGCCGTCGCGTGCCTACGCCACCGATGCCAGCGTTGGCGCGGACCTGGGCGGCGGCACGATCGAACAGACCGGGGGCAACCTGGACGTAGCGGTGCAGGGGCCGGGCTGGATCGCGGTGCAGAGCCCGCAAGGCAGCGAGGCCTACACGCGCGCCGGCGATCTGCGCGTCGACCCCAACGGCCAGCTGACCACGGCGGCCGGCTATCCGGTGCTCGGCGATTCAGGGCCGATCGCGGTGCCGCCGTACCAGTCGATCTCGGTCGGGCGCGACGGTTCGATCTCGATCGTGCCTCTCGGCCAGACGCCGCAGACCATCGCGGTGTGCGGCCGCATCAAGCTGGTGAACCCACCGGCGGGTGAACTGGAACGCACCGACGGCGGCCTGTTCCGATCCACCAGCGGCAGCGACGCCACATCGGACGCCAGCGTGCAGCTGGTGCCCGGAGCGCTGGAATCCAGCAACGTCAACATGGCGGCGGCAATGACCAACATGATCGAACTGGCGCGCAGCTACGACATGCAGCTCAAGTCGATCAAGTCCGCCGAAGACAACGACGCGTCCTCAACCAAGCTGCTGCAGACCAGCGGCTGATCCCATGACAGGAAGTATGAAGCCATGAACAGCGCACTATGGGCGGCGAAGACCGGGCTTGATGCCCAGGAGACCCAGATGGCGGTGGTCGCCAACAACCTCGCCAACGTCAACACCACCGGCTACAAGCAATCGCGCGGGGTGTTTCAGGATCTGTATTACCAGAACGTGCGCCAGGTCGGCGGTTCGACCTCACAGGACACGCTGGCCCCGACCGGGCTGAACCTGGGCACCGGCGTGCAGCTGGTGGCCACGGAGAAACTCTACACCCAGGGCAGCGTCAACCAGACCGGCAACTCGCTCGACGTGGCGATCAATGGTCGCGGATTTTTTCAGGTGCTGACGCCCGACGGCACGCTCGCCTACACGCGCGATGGCAGCTTCCAGACCAATGCCCAGGGCCAGGTGGTCACCGCCGCGGGCTACGTGCTGCAGCCGGCGATCACGATTCCGCAAGGCGCGCAGTCCATCACCATCGGCAACGACGGTACCGTCAGCGTGCTGGTGGCGGGACAGACCGCGCCGACTACCGTGGGCACGCTGCAGCTGGCGGATTTCGTCAACGAGGCCGGCCTGCAGCCGCTGGGGCAGAACCTCCTGGTCGCATCGGCTTCGAGCGGCACGGCCCAGACCGCCAATCCCGGCCTGTCGGGCATGGGCACGCTGCAGCAGGGCGCCACCGAGAGCTCCAACGTCGACGTGGTGTCGGAGATGGTGAGCATGATCGAGACGCAGCGCGCCTACGAAATGGACAGCAAGGCGATCCAGACCACCGACCAGATGCTGCAGAACCTGAGTACCTCGCTGTGACCGGCCGCGCGATATTAAAGAGTGTCGGCCTGGCCGCCGGGGTGATCGGCGCGCTGGCGGCGCTCGGCGCCTGTCACACCGCGCACCCGCCGCCGACTAATTATGCCTCCACGCTGCCCGAGGAGATCCCCGAGGTCAGCGTGGGCAATGGCGCAATCTACCAGTCCGGGCACGACCAGGCGCTGTTCGACAACGCGGTAGCGCGGCGCGTGGGCGATATCCTGACGATTCAGCTGGTGGAGAGCACCAACGCCTCCAAGAGCGCCGTCACCACCACCAAGAAGAACACCAGCACCACGCTGCCGGGTGCAAACATCCTGGGCGGGACGCTGACCATTCATGGGCGCAATGTGCTGAGCGGCTCGCTGGCCGACGCCAGCCAGTTCGACGGCGAAGGCACCAGCGCGCAGAGCAATCAGCTGACCGGGTTCATCTCGGTGACGGTGGCCAGGCGGCTGGCCAACGGCAACCTGCTGGTGCGCGGCCAGAAGTGGATCACGCTGAACCAGGGCCGGGAATACGTACAGATCGAAGGCATCGTGCGTCCGGTGGACATCGGACCCGACAACGTCGTGCCCTCGTACAACGTGGCCGACGCCAACATTACCTACGGCGGCCAGGGCGCGCTGGCGGACTCGAACAGCAAGTCCTGGCTGGCACGCTTCTTCGACTCGCCCTACATGCCGTTCTAGCCATGGCAGTACTCATGCACACAATTCGCTCGGGTCTGCTCGTCGCCCTGTGTCTGCTGCCGGCGCTGTCGTCGGCCGAGCGGGTCAAGGATATGGCCGTCGTGTCCGGCGTGCGCAGCAACCAGCTGGTCGGCTACGGCCTGGTGGTCGGACTCGACGGTACCGGCGATCAGACCACGCAGACACCGTTCACGGTGCAGAGCATCATCAACATGCTGGAGAAATTCGGCGTCACGATCCCCGCCAACGTCAGTCCGCAGCTGAAGAACGTGGCCGCGGTCACGGTGACCGCCCAGCTGCCGCCGTTCATCAAGGTCGGCCAGACCATCGACGTTACCGTCGGCTCGATCGGTAACGCCAGCAGCCTGCGCGGCGGCGACCTGCTGATGACGCCGATGCGCGGCGCCGACGGCGAGGTCTATGCCATGGCCCAGGGCAGCGTCGTGGTCAGCGGCTTCGGCGTGTCAGGCAAGGACGGCTCGCGCGTGAGCGTAAACGTGCCAAGCGGCGGACGCGTGCCCAACGGCGCCACGGTCGAGCACGAGGTGAAGAACGACTTCGCCAGCCAGCCGTTCGTGATGCTCAATCTGAACACTCCGGATTTCACCACCGCGACTCACCTGAGCGAGGGCATCAACAAACTGCTCGGTGGAGCACCGGCAGTGGCGATCGATCCGGTGTCGATCAAGGTAGCGGCACCGGCCGACAGCAATCAGCGCATCGCCTTCGTGTCCGCGCTGCAGGAGCTGGAGATCGAGCCCGGCGATGCGCCGGCGCGCGTGATCATCAATTCACGCACCGGCACCGTGGTGATCGGATCGCGCGTGCGCGTGACGCCGGCGGCGGTCGCGCACGGCTCACTGTCGGTGACCATCACCGAGCGCCAGGACGTCAGCCAGCCCAATGCCTTCAGCCAGGGAACCACGACCATCACGCCGCATTCGGACATCTCGATCAGCCAGCCAGAGGCACGCATGTTCGTATTCAACGCCGGCGTAAGCCTGGATGAGATCGTGCGCGCCGTGAATCAGGTCGGTGCGGCTCCCGGCGACCTGGTGGCGATTCTGGAGGCGCTGAAGGAAGCCGGCGCGCTGCGTGCGGAACTGGTCGTGATCTGATCGCATGGGCACGCCGACCATTGCACCGAGTTTCTATGCCGACTTCCAGGGCCTGGACCGGCTGCGCGCCTCGGCCGGCCGGCAGGATCCGCAGGCGCTGCGCGAAGCGGCACGCCAGTTCGAGGGCCTGTTTACCGCGATGATGTTGAAGTCGATGCGCGAGGCTTCGCTCGGCAGCGGTCTGGGCGATAGCCAGGAAACCCAGACCTATCAGGACATGTACGACCAGCAGCTGGCGTTGCAGATGGCGCACGGCAAGGGCCTCGGGCTGGCCGAGATGCTGATGCAGCAGCTGACACGCGCCAATGCCGCGCGCGGCCCGGCCGCCACGCCCGCCACCCCGGCATCGGCCACCCCGGTAGCGGCTGCGCCGGCCACAGGCGCGGCCGGCGCCGACAAGATCTCGAGTGCGCAACGTGTGAACTTCGTGCGCGCGCTGGAGCCGCTGGCGCAAAGCGCCGGCAACAGCCTGGGCGTCGCACCGGATACGCTGATCGCGCAAGCGGCGCTGGAGACCGGATGGGGACGCAATATCCCCACCGACAGCAACGGTCGCAGCAGCTCCAACCTGTTCGGGGTCAAGGCCGGGGATTCCTGGCGCGGCGCGGCCGTGCAGGCGAGCACCACGGAGTACGATCAAGGCACGCCGGGCACCACACGCGCCGCATTTCGCAGCTACGGCGACGCCGCCCAGAGTGTCGGCGACTATGTGTCGTTGCTGCAGACCAGTCCGCGCTATGCGGGCGCGCTGGGCGCCGGAGCGGACGTGCACGCGTTTGCCAACGGGCTGCAGCGCGGCGGTTATGCCACCGATCCCAATTATGTGAATAAGCTGGTGGCAACCGTGGCGACGCTGCGCCAGCTGCGTGCCGCAGGGCTCAAGTCATGAGTGCTGCTGCCGAAAACCATGAACGTGGAGTCGGCGCGCCGCGCGCCGCAGGTTGTGTGATGCAGGAGCCACCATGGCCGACATGCTGAATACGGCGGTTTCCGGCCTCATGGCGTTCCAGCAGGAGATCGATACCACCAGCAACAACATATCGAACGCCAATACACCCGGCTATAGCCGCGAAACCACCGATCTGGTCAGCGTGCCCGGCCCGTACATTGGCGACCTGTCGATAGGCAACGGCGTTCAGGTCAGCAGCGTGCAGCGCGTCTATAACCAGACCGTCGCCTCGCAGGTGGTATCGGCCACCAGTGCCTTTAACCAGCTCAGCAGCTTCTCGACCCAGGCCGCTGAGGTGGACAACCTTCTGGGCAGCACCAGCGATGGGCTGTCCTCGCAGCTGCAGAGCCTTGCAAGCGCGCTGCAAACCGTGGCCAACGCGCCCACATCGTCGGCGTCGCGCCAGGCATTCCTGAGCCAGGCACAGCAGCTGGTGAGCAACCTGCAGAGCGATGACAGCAGCCTGCAGGGCCTGCAATCCCAGGCCAACGAGCAACTGACCAGCGCCGCCAGCCAGGTTACCTCGCTGGCACAGAGTATCGCGACGCTGAACAAGCAGATCATGGCCGATACCTCGCCGAGCCAGCAGGCGCCCAGCAGCCTGCTGGATCAGCGCAATCAGCTCATCAACCAGCTCGCCGCCTACGCCACCGTCACCACGACCCAGCAGTCAGATGGGTCGGTCAATATCTATATCGGTTCCGGCCAGACGCTGGTGACCGGCACTACTGCCGCCAGCCTGACGACGATACCCAGTGCCTATGATCCGTCCGAGGAACACCTGGCACTGACCACCGCCGCCGGACCAACCGACGTGACTAGCCAGATCAGCGGTGGCACCCTGGGCGGCACACTGCAGTTTCGCAGCCAGATGCTCCAGCCGGCGCAGAACAGCCTGGGACAGGTCGCCGTGGTGCTGTCGAACGCCATGAACGCGCAGAACCAGGCGGGGCTGGACCAATCCGGCAATCTCGGCGGCGCGATATTTTCCGTCGGCGGCCCGAGCGTATTGCCCGACAGCGCCAACAATGGCAACGCGACGGTCAGCGCCACGGTCAGCAACGCCAACGCGATCACCACTGACAATTACATTCTCAGGTTCGACGGCACCAACTGGAGCTTGAGCAACGCCAGCAGCGGCGGCAGCGTGACGATGAGCGGCAACGGCAGCGCCGGCAACCCGTTCGTGGCCGACGGCCTGTCGCTGGTGGTTGGTGCCGGCGCCCAGGCGGGCGACAGCTACCTGATCGAGCCGACCAGCGCCGCGGTGTCCGGCATGCAGGTGCTGCTGACCGATCCGAGCCAGCTGGCCGCCGCGGCGCCGCTGCTGACGTCGGCCACCGGCGGCAACGCCGGTAGTGCGACCATCGACCAGGGCAGCGTGGCCACCAACGGCAGCTGGGTACGCGGCAACTACACGCTCAGTTTCACCGCTCCGGCAGCCTACCAGGTCACCAACAGTGCCGGAGTCGTGGTTCAGAACGGCGCCTATACCTCCGGCGCGCCGATCAACTTCAACGGCATCCAGGTGGCGGTCTCGGGCGCGCCTGCGGCCGGCGACAGCTTTTCGGTCAATGACAATGCCAGCGGCAGCGGCGATAACCGCAACCTGAGCATAATGGCGGGACTGCTCAACCAGAGCCTGATCGGCGGCACCACGTCGATCAATTCCGCGGTCAACCAGATGGTCACCAATATCGGCATCCAGACCAGCCAGGCGCAAAGCGGCACCACGGCGCAGCAGTCGGTGCTGACCGACGCCACCAATGCCCAGCAGAGCGTCTCAGGTGTCAATCTCGACGAGGAAGCCGCCAACCTGGTGCAGTACCAGCAGGCCTACCAGGCCGCGGCCCAGGTCATCAACGTGTCCTCCACCCTGTTCAAGTCGCTGCTGAACGCGGTGCAGAGCTAAGCGATGCGCATCTCGACGGCGGAAATCACCTCGCAGGCCATTCTGGCGATCGACAACCAGTCGAGCGCGCTGCAGACCACGCAGAATGAAGTGTCCACGGGACTTGCGGTACAGAATGCGGCCGACAATCCGGTCGCGGCCTCGCAGATCGTGCAGCTGTCGCAGCAGCAGTCGCAGCTCACGCAGTACGGCACCAACCTGCAGTCGGCCCAGACCCGGTTATCGCTCGAGGAGAGCTCGCTGTCGAGTGCGACCACGACGCTGCAGAGCATTCGCGACCTGGCGGTGCAGGCCGGCGATGCCACACTCAACGACGCCGATCGGCAGCAGATTGCCACGCAGATTCAGACCCAGATCCAGGCGCTGCTGGGCACCGCCAATACGCAGGATTCCAACGGCGAGTACCTGTTTTCCGGCTATTCGTCCCACACCCAGCCGTTCGCGACCGACAGTGCAGGCAACGTCAGCTACCAGGGTGACAGCGGCAGTCGGCTGATTCAGATCAGCGCCAATCAAAGCGTGGCCGACAGCGATACCGGCGCCACCGCTTTCATGAATGTCGCGGCCGGCAACGGCACCTTCACCACCGCGGCCAATGCGGCCAATACCGGCAGCGCCAGCATCGACAGCGGCTCGGTGGTCGATAGCTCGCAGTGGGTGGCGGACAATTTCACGCTCAGCTTCACCAGTCCGACCACCTACCAGATCACCGACAACACCACCGGTACCACGGTGGTGGCCAATGGCAGCTATAGCTCCGGCAGCGCCATCGCGTTCGACGGCGTGCAGGTGACCGTGAGCGGCGCGCCGCAAGCCGGTGATTCATTCAGCGTCGCACCGAGCGGCAAGCAGAGCGTGTTCGCCACGCTCACGCAGCTGAGCGCGGCGCTGTCGCAGCCGGCGGACACGGCGGCTGCTAAGGCACAGCTTGCGACCCGTCTGGCCAGTGCCCTGACCAATATCGACCAGGACGTGAGCCACCTGACGACGGTATCGGCGGGCGTCGGCGCACGCATCAACATGCTGAGCGCGCAGGCCACGACCAACACCGCCACCGGCACCACCCTGACCGCGCAGAAGTCGAGCCTGCAGGACGTCGACTACGCCTCGGCGGTCGCGACCCTGAACGAGCAGATGGTGGGCCTGCAGGCCGCCGAGCAGTCGTATGCTGCCGTGGCGCAGCTGTCGCTGTTCAAGTACCTGACTTTCTAGAGGTAAATCGATTGTGACCGGTTGCACACTTTCAGCAATCTCACGCTCCGAGCCTCAAGTTCGCCCGCGCGGCACCGATAACCGGGCTGAACAGGAAGCGACCGTGGGGGTCGCCCACGAGGCAGTAGCGCTATGGACCGGTGTCCGGCGCTTGAACTAAACATCAGGAGCAACAGGCAATGTCACTGGTCCTAAACACGAATATCGATTCACTTGTGGCGCAGAACAGTCTGTCGTCCTCAGGCAGCCAGTTGGCAACTGCGCTGGCTCAGTTGTCCTCGGGTATGCGCATCAACACCGCCGCCGACAACGCCGCGGGATACGCCATCACCCAGGGCATGACTTCACAGATCAATGGCCTGAACCAGGCTGCCAACAACGCCAGCGATGGCGTGTCGTTGACGCAGACCGCTTCCGGCGCGCTGTCAGAGGTCACCAGCGACCTGCAGACGATGCGCGACCTGGCGGTGCAGTCGCTCAACGCGACCAACAGCACGCAGGACCGGGCGGACCTGAACACGCAGTTCCAGCAGCTGATGGCCGACATCAACAACGTCGCCACCAACACGCAGTTCAACGGCGTGAACCTGCTCGACGGCACGTTCCAGGGTGCCACCTTCCAGGTCGGCGCGAATGCCGGCCAGACGATCGCGGTATCGTCCGTGGCCAGCGTCAACAGTAACAACGTCGGCGGCCTTTATACCTCCGCCGGTACGGCTGCCGGCACCGGCACCACGGCGGGCGACACCGGCACGCTGACGATCACCGATGGCAATGGCGTGACCCATACCACCGGCTTGTTGACGTTCACCGGCGTGGCAGCGACCGATTCGGCCACCGTTGCAGCGGCGATCAACCAGCTCTCGAGCCAGGATGGCGGCCTCATCGCCACGGTTGGTGCCACCGGCATCGACCTGAGCAGCACCGCCAACACGGCCGCCGCGGTCGGCGTTGCCTACAATGCCGGTGCAGTCGACGTGGGAACTGAGAGCCTGGCGACGCTCGGCGTCAATGCGGCCTACGACCTGACGGCGGGCACTGTCGCGGCGCCGACCAGCTTTCTGAATACGGCCGACGTGACGACTGTCGATAACTCCAACAAGGTGTTGGTGCAGATCGACGCCGCCCTGCAGCAGATTGCCACCTCGGGCGCACAGCTGGGCGCCTACCAGAACCGCTTCACCGCTGCCATCAGCGGCCTGAACACGGACGCGACCAACCTGACGAGCGCCCGCAGCTCGATCCAGGACACCGACTACGCGCAGGCCACTTCGAATCTGTCCAAGGCGCAGATTCTGCAGCAGGCCAGCACGGCGATGGTAGCGCAGGCCAATATGATTCCGCAGAACATATTGACCCTGCTCCAGAAGCTGCCGTAAGGACCGATGCACCTTGAGTTCAAGGTGCGGCTTGATTGAGACCACGGAGGGTGGGCGCCGCAAGGCGCCCACCCTCGGCTTTTTTTGACAGAGGCTTGAACGGATAAGCGGCGATGACCACGACCAGCAGTACCAGCGCCAGCACCGGACAACCGGTGGTGTCGATCGCGAGCAGCTCCAGCGCCCAGGCGGCTGGCGGCTCGGTCATCAACGTCAGTTCGCTGGTGTCGCAGCTGGTGGCGGCGACGGCGGCGCCGCAGCAGGCGCTGATCACGAGCCAGACGCAGGCGGTCAGCACGCAGATCTCCGCGCTCGGAACCTTGAAGAGCGCGCTATCGACATTCCAGTCATCGCTGGGTGTGCTGGACACGCCGACCGCGTTCCAGGTGCAGACCGCGACCAGTACCGACCAGACCGCGTTCACGGCGACCGCCGGCTCCGGTGCCGTCGCCGGGACGTACAACGTGACGGTAACTGCGCTGGCGCAGGCGCAGCAACTGCTGTCCAAGGCGTTCACCGGCGGCGTCGCGACCACCGTGGGCACCGGCACGCTGGCGCTGACGCTCGGCAACACCAGCTTCAATGTGACCATCGATGGCACCGACAGCACGCTTGCAGGCATTGCCGCGGCGATCAATTCCGCCCCCGGCAATCCGGGCATCGCGGCCACGGTGCTGCAGGGTACCGACGGTGCGCACCTGGTGCTGTCATCGTCGCTGAGCGGCGCCGCCAATGCCATCCAGGTGACCGAGACCGACGCCGGCAACGGCCTGGCCGCGCTCACCTATGGCACGGGCAATGCCGGCAACTACACGCAGGAGGCGGCGCCGCAGGATGCGGCCTTCAGCATCGCCGGTGTCAACTACACCAGCCCCAGCAACACCGTGACCGATGCGCTCAATGGGGTGACGCTGAACCTGCTGGCCCCTACCGGCGCCGGCAGCAACGCCACCCTGAGCGTCAGCAACGACACCAGTACGATCGAAAGCAACATCAGTGCCTTCGTGACTGCCTATAACACCATGGTGACGGCGATCCAGCCGCTCGGCAGTTACGATGCGAGCACCAACACCGCCGGGCCGATGCTGGGTAATGCGCTGCTGTCGGGCACCACCAACCAGATCCAGCAGGCGCTCTACAGCGTGGTCAACACCGGCTCGTCAACCTACAACTCGCTGGCGAGCATCGGCATCACCACCAATTCCGACGGCAGCCTGAGCGTCAACAACACCACGCTGAGCAATGCGCTGGCGACCAATTTCAGCGCGGTGAGCCAGCTGTTCAGCGGTAGCGGCGGTGTCGCCACGGCGCTCAACAGCCAGATCACCGCCGCGCTGGGTTCGACCGGGGATTTTGCTTCGGCGAGCGACACACTGGTGAAGCAGGAAAACGCGCTCACCACGCAGACCAATCAGCTCAACGACCAGATGAACGCACTGTCGGCGAGCCTGACACAGCAGTACTCGGCGCTGAATGTGCTGCTGTCCTCGCTGCAGACGACGTCGGCCTACCTGTCGCAGCAATTCGCCAGCCTGCCGCTGGTGCAGGGCGTGCCACAGGGCTAGCCGAGCGAAGCCGGTGCGTGCCGCCGGCTCAAGTTAGCGCCGCCGCTGCCGTTAAGACAACCATCAAGGATCGATGGAGTAGGGCGGCGTGAGTTCGTATGCGCGAAATTCCAAGCTCGCGGCTTACCAGAGCGTGTCGGTACACGGTGGTATCGCCAACGCCGATCCGCACGGCCTGGTGCTGATGCTGATGGACGGGGCGGTGGAGCGCATGAACACGGCTCGCGGCTGCATCGAGCGCGGCGACATCGTGCGCAAGGCGAAGCTGCTGCACAGCTGCATCAGCCTGATCGCCGAGCTGCGCGGCTGCCTCGACATGGCCCGAGGCGGCGCGATCGCGCAGAACCTGGGCGATCTGTACGACTACATGATGCGCCAGCTGGCGCGCGCCAACGTCGACAACAATGTGGCGTGCATCGCCGAGGTGCTGAGCCTGCTGGCCGAGATCCGCAGCGCCTGGATCGCGATCGGCCCCGAGGTGCGGCAAATGACGCGGGCGGTGCCCCCAAGCGCGTAGAATGGCGCTGCCGCCCCACGGTCCCCGCATCGGCGCGCCAAGGAACCCGCATGCACGAAGGACTCGATACCGCCGTACTCGACAACGAGCTCGCGTATCAGGACGTGCTGCCGGTGCAGTGGATGAATCTGTGGGAGCCACCCGACCGGTTCGAGTTGCTCGGCCTGGAGGAATCCAATCTGCTGCTGCTGCAGGCGTGTCTTGCGGTCGAGGAGAATCCGGCGCGCGACAAGAACGAAGACCTGGGACCGCTGGCCGGTGAGCTTGCGCGCCTGGACTTCAAGCTCAATCTGGTGATGCAGCTGCTGGCCAAGCTGGTGGCGAAGGATCGCATGCCGCCCGCGACCAGCATACTGTTCAACAGCCTCGGCGCTTCCTGGAGCTGCATCGGACAGACGCCGCCCATGGGCGGGCATGGATTGCTGCGAGTGCAGCTGCGCAGTTCGCTGCCGCAGCCGCTGGAATTGCCGGCGCAGGTCACTTCGGTCGAGGGCAGCACCGCCAAGGTGAAATTCAGCGAGCTGTCGGCCGGCGTGGCAGAGCTCATTGCGCGACTTGCATTCGTGCGCCACCGACGCCAGGTTGCCGATACGCGCAAAGCGCGGGTATGAAACTCCGATGTTGGGGAAATTGCGACACTGTGCTCACAGCCAGTGTGACGTAATACCTCTTTTTTCCATAACCCAAAAACTAGTCTGTTCCCTCGACTCGCGAAGGAACAATAACTCCATGGCTGAATCAGCCGCCCTGACAGGGGCATTGGTGAATTCAGGCGCACGCCATGCATACGAGATGGCTGCGCCGAGCGTCGCGATCCTGCCCACCGGCAACTCGATGCTGATTCGCCACGTCAACCAGGTCATCGGCCAGGTGGCCGCATTTGACAGCAACGTGCTGATCCTGGGCGAGTCGGGCACCGGCAAGGAGGTCGCCGCGCGTGCCATTCACCAGTCTTCGCCGCGCCGGGCGCGTACCTTCGTGCCGATCAATTGCGGCGCCATACCGGCGGAGCTGCTGGAAAGCGAACTGTTCGGGCACGAGAAAGGCGCCTTCACCGGCGCACTGAGCGCGCGCAAGGGCCGGTTCGAGATCGCCGAGGGCGGTACCATTTTTCTCGACGAGATCGGCGACATGAATCCCACCATGCAGGTGAAGCTGCTGCGGGTGCTGCAGGAGCGCGTGTTCGAGCGCGTCGGCAGCTGCGTGTCGCAACACTGCGATGTGCGCATCGTCGCCGCGACCCATCACAACCTGGAGGAATCGATCGCCAGGGGCACGTTCCGCGAGGACCTGTTCTATCGCCTCAACGTGGTACCGATCGAAATGCCGCCGCTGCGCGCGCGCGCCGAGGATCTGCCGTTGCTGATCGCCGACCTGGTGCAGCGCGGGGGGGTCGCTGGCCGTCCGCCGGTGCAGTTCGCCGCCGCGACCATCCAGGCGCTCAAGGTCTATCGCTGGCCCGGCAACGTGCGCGAACTGGGTAACCTGATCGAGCGCATGTCGATCCAGTGTGGCGCGCGCGCGGTCACCATTGCCGATCTGCCGGCGCGCTACCGCCCGGCCGACTGGAGTGCCGACAGCGCCGCCACCCCGGCAGCCGAGAACCTGATCGCCTGCGCTCCGGCCATCAGCGTGCTCGGACCGGTGCTCGACGCACTCTCCGGCGCTGCCATCGCTGACGATGGCGCCGGCGACGATGACGAGCGCGCGGCACTCGATCCGCAACTGGCCGATGCGCTGCTGGATGAGATCCCAAGCGATTTTGACCTGCGCGGCTATCTCGAGTCGCTCGAACAGCGGCTGATCGTGCGCGCCATGCGGATCGCCGACGGCACGGTGGCGCAGGCCGCCCGGCTGCTGGGACTGCGGCGTACCACGCTGGTGGAGAAGCTGCGCAAGTATTCGCTCGCTGGCAGCGACACGGCGGCGTCGGAATCTTGACGTTGGGCTGGCGGCAATGCTCCGCCAGCGTGAGCCGCGTCACAGATTGAAGGCGGCACGCAAATTGCTCCTGTCTTCGTCAACGCGACGAAGTTGAAGAGGCAATGACAGTTTCAACGTACCTTCACGAGCCCGTGGCCTGCGCCGAAGTCTCCATGCGGCTGATGACGCTGGCGCGGCGCGTCGCGCGCAGCGAATGCACGGTGCTGATCGCGGGTGAATCCGGCACCGGCAAGGAGGTGCTGGCGCGCTACATCCATCGCCACTCGCTGCGCGCCGCGCAGCCGTTCGTTGCGGTCAACTGCGCGGCAATTCCGGACAGCATGCTGGAGGGAATTTTATTCGGCTGGGAGCGCGGCGCGTTCACCGGCGCGCAGGCGGCACATGCCGGCAAGTTCGAGCAGGCACAGGCCGGCAGCCTGTTGCTGGATGAGATTTCCGAGATCCCGTTGTCGCTGCAGGCCAAGCTGCTGCGCGTGCTGCAGGAGCGCGAGGTGGAGCGCCTGGGAGCAAAGCAGACGATCGGACTGGACGTGCGCGTCATCGCCACCACCAACCGCAACCTGCGCAGCGATGTCGCCGCCGGGCGTTTTCGCGAGGATCTGTATTACCGCCTGAACGTGTTTCCGCTGACGCCGGTACCGCTGCGCTCGCGCCGCGACGACGTACTGCCGCTGGCGATGCGCCTGCTGGCCTCATACTGCAAGCCCGGTGCCCGCATACCGGCGTTGTTGCCCGACGCCGCGCAACTGCTGCTGACCTACGACTGGCCGGGCAACGTTCGTGAGCTGGAGAACGTGATGCAGCGCGCGCTGGTGCTGTGCGAGGGCGACCTGATCCGCGCCGCCCACATCGCGTTTGAGCCCGCAGGCGGCGAGATCCGCAACGTCGCCGCCGAGAGCCGCAGCGCTGCTGCCTCACCGGTCGTGTCGAGCCTCGAGCCGCAGCGCGATGAGAGCGCGCCGGGCGCGCTGGCGGATTCACTGGCGGCGGCCGAGCGGCAGATCATCCTGCGGGCCCTGCGCGCGCACGCCAGCCGCGAGCGCGCGGCCGAGCAGCTCGGCATCAGCGCCCGCACGCTGCGCTACAAGCTGGCGCGGCTGCGCGCTGCCGGCATCGATCTGTCGGATAAGCCGCAGGCGGCCGGGAGCGCGGCATGAGCAACATCGCCATCGACCAGGTGCTGGCACAGATTCGTTCCATGTCGCTGCAGGCTTCAACCGCGGTCAAGCCGGCGGCGCCGGGCGCGATCGGCGCGCCCGGCAGCGCCGGCGCCGCCACCGGTCCGGCATTTGGTGACCTGCTCAAGCAGGGCATCGATTCGGTCAATCACAGTCAACAGAGCGCCAGCGCCCTGGCGGATGCCTGGGAGCGCGGCGCATCGGGCGTTGACCTGGCGCGCGTGATGATCGAGAGCCAGAAGGCCTCGGTGTCATTTCGCGCCCTGACGGAAGTGCGTAACCGCCTGGTCAGCGTGTACCAGGACATCATGAACATGTCGATCTGATCGGCTGATGGGAACAGGCTATGGCGAATAACCAGACCGCGGCTCTCTCCGGCCGCGTCGCTCTCAATCTCCGGCCGCTGCTGCTGCTGCTGGGCATCGCCGCGGCGGTGGCCGCTGGCGTCACGGTGGTGCTGTGGTGGCGCGGGCCGAGCTGGAGCCTGCTGTACGGCAATCTGTCCGACTCCGACGCCAGCAGCGTGGTGCAGGCGCTGCAGACCGCGTCGATCGAATACAAGCTCGATGGCAGCACCGGCGCGATCATGGTGCCTGCGGAACGGGTGCACGACGCGCGCCTGCAGCTCGCGGGTCAGGGACTGCCGCAGGGAAAGAACTCGAGCGTCGAGTTGATGAGCAAGGATCCGGGCTTCGGCGTCAGCCAGTTCATGGAGAACGCGCGCTACCAGTACGCGCTGGAAGGCGAGCTGGCGCGCACCATTTCATCGCTGCAGGCGGTGGAGGCGGCGCGCATTCACCTGGCGTTGCCGCAGCAGTCGGCCTTCGTGCGCGATCGGCGCCCGGCCAGCGCCTCGGTGCTGCTGCAGCTGCGTCCCGGAAACCGCCTGCAGGCCGAGCAGGTGTCGGCGATTGTGCACCTGGTGGCATCGAGCATTCCGGAGCTGGACTCGGACAATGTCACGGTGGTCGACCAGCAGGGCCGGTTGCTGTCGTCGCCGAAGAATTCCGAAGCCGCGGTCACCGCCGAACAGTTCGAGGCCGCGCATCGCATCGAAGACACGTACATCCAGCACATCGAGCAGCTGATTGCGCCGCTGGTGGGCGACGGGCGGGTGCACGCGCAGGTCACGGTGGACCTGGACGCGGGTGCCACCGAGGAGGCGCACGAGCAGTACAAGCCCGACGGCGCCGTGGTGCGCAGCGAGCAGAGTGCGGAGGAGATCTCGCATTCCGCCAGCGCCGCCAGCGGCGGCATCCCCGGCGCCCTGACCAACCAGCCGCCGCCCGGTGGTGTGGCCGCTGCCGCCACTCCCAAGCCGGCGGCAGCGCCGGCAGGCAGCGCCGGCGCGAAGAACGACGCTGCGGCCAAAGCCGAAGCCAGCGCCGCCGCTGCGAGCGCCGCCGCGGCGCAGCCGGAGAACACCTCCAAGCAAAGTACGCGCAACTACGAGATCGATCGTACCGTGAGCTATTCGCGCCAGCCCGCCGGCCGCGTCAAGCGCGTGACGGTGGCGGTGCTGGTGGACAATATTCGCCAGGTCGGTGCCGACGGCAAAGCCGCCGAGCGGGCCTTGACCAAGCCGGAGATGGAGGACATCACGCGTCTGGTCAAGGATGCGGTCGGCTTCAACGAGGCACGCGGCGATAGTGTCAACGTCGTTAACCAGCCGTTCCTGCCGCTGGTCACCGAAACCCTGAAGCCGGAAGTGATACCGCTGTGGCAGCGGCCCTGGGTGCGCGACGTGGCGCGCCTGATCCTGGGCGCGCTGGTGCTGGTGGCGCTGGCCCTCGGGGTGCTGCGGCCGCTGATCAAGAATTTGTCGAATCACGCGTTGTCGGCGGCGCCGGAGCTGCTGCCGGCGGGGTCGCGCGCACAGGATGAGCGAGCGGCGGCGCCGGTGGTGCCCAGTCTGTCACTCGCCTATGAACAGCAGCTGGTGCAGGCGCGCGGCCTGGTCACGCAGGATCCCAAACGCGTGGCGCAGGTGGTGCGCACCTGGGTGGGTGAGCAATGAGTGAAGCCCAGCTGTCGCGCTCGGGAGTGGACCGTGCCGCCATCCTGCTGCTCGCACTGGGCGAGCAGGACGCCGCGCAGGTGCTCAAGCATCTGGGCGCGAAGGATGTGCAGCGCGTCGGCGCCGCCATGGCCCAGCTGTCCTCGGTGACGCGCGAAGAAGTGTCCACCGTCCTGACGACATTCTCCAGCAACGTCGAGCAGCAGACCTCATTCGGTGTCGGTACCGATGAATACATCCGCAAGGTGCTGAACGAGGCGCTGGGGGCCGACAAGGCCGGCGGCGTCATCGACCGCATCCTGCGCGGCCGCAGCGGCCGCGGCCTGGAAGCGCTTAAGTGGATGGAGCCCAAGGCGGTATGCGACATCCTGCGCAACGAGCACCCGCAGATCATCTCGATCGTGCTGTCGTATCTCGACTCGGATCAGGCGGCTGAGATCCTGACGCAGCTGCCAGAAGCCATGCGCGGCGACATCCTGATGCGTGTCGCAACGCTCGACGGCGTGCATCCGACGGCGCTCAACGAGCTGGATGAGGTGCTGGAGAAACAGTTTTCCGGCAACGGTGGCGGCAAGACAGCCGGCGGCTTCGGTGGCCCAAAGGCGGCGGCGGAGATCCTGAACCTGGTCGGCACCGCGCACGAAGGCACGATCATGGCGCAGATCGCCAAGGTGGACGAACCGCTGAGCCAGAAGCTGCAGGACCTGATGTTCGTGTTCGAGGACCTGGCCCAGGTCGACGATCGCGGCATGCAGGAGCTGCTGCGCGAAGTGCCGGGCGACAAGCTGATCGTCGCGCTCAAGGCGGCCGACGAGACGCTGAAGCAGAAATTCTTCAAGAACATGTCGGAACGCGCCGGACAGATGATGAAGGACGACCTGGAAGCCAAGGGTCCGGTGCGATTGTCGGAGGTCGAGGCGGCGCAGAAGGAAATCCTGGTGACCGCCAAGCGCATGTCGGACGAAGGCCGCCTGGCGCTAGGCGGCAAGGGCGGAGAAGAATATGTCTGAGGCTGTCGCCGCCGCATTGTGGGAGTTGCCGCCGATCGACGGACCGGTGCTGGCCCGCCGCCGCCGCAGCGCCGACCTCGACGCGGTGGAGCGCGAGGCCTGGGACAAGGGCTATGCCGAAGGCCATGCGGCCGGTGTGACGGCCGCGATGCAGGAACAGCAGGCGGCGCAGGCCGAGATCGAGCGCCGGGTGCAGCACCTGGGCTCGATCCTGGAATTCATGGCCCGGCCGATGGCCGAGGTCGACGATCAGGTGCAGCGGCAACTGGCCATGCTGGCCGGCGCCATCGCGCGCCAGGTGGTGCGGCGCGAGATCAAGCTGCAACCGGACGATATTATCGGGGTCATCCGCGACACGGTGTCGCTGCTGCCGGTGACCGCGCGCGAGGTGCGGGTACACCTCAATCCCGAGGATGCGAAGCTGGTGAATTCGCGGCTGGCGGAAGTCACCAGCGAGCGCGCCTGGAGCATCACCGAAGATCCGATCCTGCCGCGCGGCGGCTGCCGCGTGACCAGCGAGAACTCGAGCATCGATGCGCAGGTCGAGCAGCGCCTCGGTGCCGCGATCGCCGCGGTGCTCGGCGACGAGCGCAGCGCCGTGGCAGGCGGCGGCGGGCGATGAACGCCATGTACGCCCCGGCGGCACGGCGCTGGACACGCGCGCTGGAACGCTACCAGGAACGCCTGAGCGACGTGCCGTCGCCGGTGGTGTCCGGGTGCCTGACGCGCATGGTCGGGCTGACGCTGGAAGCTTCCGGCTGCCAGGCCGCTGTGGGCGATCGCTGCGCGATCGTCAGCGCCGATGACTCGCACATCGAAGCCGAGGTGGTCGGCTTTGCCGGCGAACGGCTGTATCTGATGCCGACCGGCGATATCCACGGACTGAAGCCCAATGCGCGCGTGGTGCCGCGTCCGCACGCCGGCACGGTGCGCGTCGGCCCGAAGCTCCTGGGCCGCATCGTCGATGGCGCCTGCAGACCACTGGACGGGCTGGGTCCGATTGAGTCCGAGGCCAGCGTACGGCTCACCGGTTCACCGATGAATCCGCTGCTGCGCCAGCCGATCACGCAGCCGCTGGATGTCGGCATTAGGGCGATCAACGGGCTCTTGACCATTGGCCGCGGCCAGCGGGTGGGCCTGTTTTCCGGCAGCGGCGTCGGCAAGAGCGTGCTGCTGGGGATGATGGCGCGCTATACCGCGGCCGATGTCATCGTGGTCGGATTGATCGGTGAGCGCGGTCGCGAAGTGAAGGAATTCATCGAACGCATTCTCGGCCGCGAGGGACTGGCGCGCTCGGTGGTGGTCGCCACCCCGGCCGACTACCCGCCGCTGATGCGGCTGCACGGCGCCTGGCTGGCGACCGCGATCGCCGAATATTTCCGCGACCGTGGCCAGAACGTATTGCTGATCATGGATTCGCTGACGCGCTTCGCGCAGGCGCAGCGTGAGATCGCGCTGGCGATCGGCGAGGCGCCGGCGACCAAGGGCTATCCCCCATCGGTATTCGCCCGCCTGCCGCAACTGGTGGAGCGCGCCGGCAACGGCATCGCCGGGGAGGGCTCGATCACCGCTTTCTACACTGTGCTGGCGGAAGGCGACGACCCGAACGATCCGATCGTCGATGCCGCGCGTGCAGTGCTCGATGGGCACATCGTGCTCGCGCGCCGCATCGCTGACGGCGGGCGCTACCCGGCGGTCGATGTCGAAGCATCGGTCAGTCGAGTCATGCACGACATCGTGCCCGAATCGCAACTCGAGCTGGCGCGCCGCTTTCGGCAGATCACGGCGCTGTATGAGCACAACCGCGATCTGATCACCATCGGCGCCTACCAGCGCGGCAGCGACCCGCGCATCGACAATGCCATCGCACGCTGGCCGCAGATCGAAGGCTTTCTGCGCCAGGACATGCGCGAGTGCGTGAGCCTTGGCGCCAGCACCGCGCAGCTGGCGGCGACCATGGCAGAAGCCGGCGAAGCCCCCAGAGCAAAGTGAGGACTTAAGTGAAGCGATCCAAACGATTGGAGCCGGTAGGCGTTCTGGCGGAAGAGACCGAGCGTGAATGCGCGGTGCAGATGGCGAGCGTGCAACGCCGCCTGGCGGATGCGGAGCGCCGCTGCAGCGAGCTCAAGCGCTACCTTGAAGAGTACCGCGACATGTTCCGGCGGCGGGCCACTGCCGGCATGGGCGTGACCGGCATGCGCGACTACCAGACTTTCATCGCCCGGCTGGGCGAGGCGGTGCGGCAGCAGCAGGGCGTGATTAGTCAGCTGCAGGTCGATTGCGATCGCACCCGGGCCAGCTGGCTGCAAGCCGCAGCGCGCAGCACCGCGGTGCGCAAAGTGATTGCCAAGGTGCGCACCGAGGACCAGCGGCTGGAGGATCGCCGCAGCCAGAAGGAATCGGATGAACATGCCCAGCGACACGGCGGTGCACGCTGATGTCCGCCAAAGTGTCAGCCGCCGCATCCTCCAGCGCCGGGGCGAGCATCGCCGGCGGCAAGACCGGTGCGCCCACAAACGCGGCCGCGCCCGGCGGTAATGCGGCCGCAGAGGGCGTGAGTGCCACGCCTGGCGCGCGCAGCTCCACCGGCCCCGGCGTTAATGCCGGTGCGGGCGCGGGCGGCGGTCGCCGTTTTTCCTCGGCGATGGCCGATGCCGCGCAGGCCGGAGGCGAGCGCGCGGACGCGCAACTGAGCAAGCTCAGTGCCGAAGCCACGTCCGGGCACAACGCAGCTGCAGCTAATCCAGCGGCTGTCGCGAGTGCCCCGATCGAGAGCAGTCCCGAGATCGACGCCGATGCGGCGCAGCTGTTCACTCCGGCCGCGGCCACACCGAATTCCTCCCCGCTCGCTGCCAGCGCTAATGCCGCCAGCGGCAAACCCGGCGCGAAGAACAGCGCCAGCGCGCGCGGCAGCGGCGCCGACACGCCGTCGCCAGCGCCGACCGAGCCGGTGATGCTGGCAATGCTGCTGGCCGCCAGCGGTATGCAACTGGCCGGTGCTGCCGGCGCCGGCAGTGCCACCGATGCGGCTGCAGCCGCTTCAGCCGCAGCAGGCTCTGCGGGCGATGGCCCGACCGCGATTTCCGTTACCCGGCTTGCTGCAAGAATTATCGCGGGACTTCCCGCGTCCGACCCTGCCATCGATACCACAACGGGGCCTTCTAGCAACTCCACGTCTGCGGCCGCGGCTGCGACCGGCGCCGCCAACAGCCCGACGCTGCCGGCAGCGGCGACGGCCCCCGATGCCACGAATTCAGGCGTCGGCGCCGCGAGCACCACTGCCGGCGGCACCAGCGGCACTGACGCGTCCGACAAATCGGCGCTGCCGGCGCCCAGGAGCGCTATTACCGACACCACGCCGGCGCAGCCCTCAATCATGAGCGACAGCAGTGGCCTGCCTGAATTAGTCCGCAGCTTTGCCGGCAGTGCCACCCAGGCGCCGGCAGTGGCAGCCACTATCTCCGTTCCGATCGCCAATGGCGGCTGGCCGCATGCGGTGGCCGCGCAGGTACATTGGTTCGTCAGCAACGATATCCAGAGCGCGACCCTGCGCCTGTCGCCCGAACACCTGGGCCCGGTCGAGGTACGAATAGACGTACACGACTCACAGGTGAATGTGAACTTCAGTGCAGCGCACGCCGAGACGCGCGTCGCGCTGGAACAGACGGTGCCGCGTCTGCGCGAGATCTTCGCCGGCAGCGGCCTGACCTTGGGCCAAGCCAACGTGCAGCAGGATCCGCGACCCGGATCACAATCGGCCGCGGCCCCCGCTCGACCGGCATTCGCGGCAGCGCAGGCTGTCGAACCGGTCGCAATCGCGACGCCCCAGGGACTTGGCCTGGTGGACGAGTACGCGTGAATGTGCGCCGCGGCAGCGACAGTTTTCCGTCGTTATCAGCAAAGTCGCGCTGGCACAACGCTTGCTCTGATGACTAGCACCTGACCAGCAACCGACAGCAACGCAGCGAGCACCATCGAATATGGCAACCGAACCCGCCAAGAAAGAACCTGCAGCCAACGTGCAGCCGATCAAGCCCAAGAAAAAGGGCAAGCTGCTGTGGATCGTCATCGCCGTGGTGGTGATCGGCGGCGCCGGCGGCGCCTGGTTCGCCTTCAAGCCGGCCGCCGCGCAGCCCGAGGCTGCCGCCACTGGCGGCAAGCCCGCCGCATCGCACGCGGCACCGATCTACTACAAGTTCGATCCCGCATTCGTGGTCAATTTCGGCGGCGAGGGCAGTGCCCGCTACCTGCAGGTCACGGTCGAGGCGATGTCGCGCGACGCGACGGTGGTGGAAAGCCTGAAGAATTTCGAGCCCGCGGTGCGTAACGACCTGGTGATGCTGTATTCCGGCCAGGATAACGCCACGCTGATGACGGTCGAGGGCAAGGAGAAGCTGCGGGCCGCGACGCTGGCGATCATCCAGAAGGTGCTCGACAGCGAAGGCGGCAATGGCAAGGGCCTGGAAGCGGTCTACTTCACCAGTTTCGTGATTCAATGACCATGGGCGCGGAGATACTCAATCAGGATGAAATCGATGCCCTGCTCAGGGGCGTGGACGACGGCGCGGTGCCGACTGCGCCGCCGCCGGAGGCCCCGGCCGGTGAGGTACGGGCGTACGACATCGCCACCCAGGTGCGGCTGGTGCGCGGCCGCATGCCGACGCTCGAGATGATCAACGACCGCTTCGCGCGCCAGTTTCGCATCGGGCTGTTCAACATGATTCGCCGCACGGCGGAGATCAGCGTCGCGCCGGTGCGGGTGCAGAAATTCAGCGAATACACGCAGAACCTGCATCTGCCCTCGAGCCTGAACCTGATCAAGCTCAATCCGCTGCGCGGCACGGCGTTGCTGGTGCTGGACGCGACCCTGGTGTTCGCCATGGTCGACAATTTCTTCGGCGGCAGTGGCCGCTACGCCAAGATCGAAGGGCGCGAATTCACCATGACCGAGGGCCGCATCATCCAGATGGTGCTGCGCCAGGCGTTCGCCGATCTCACCGATGCCTGGAACATCGTAACCAACATCAAACTCGAGTACCTGAACTCGGAGATCAATCCGCACTTTGCCAATATCGTCAGTCCGTCCGAGGTCGTGGTCGTGACCTCGTTCAAGATCGAGCTGGAAGGCGGCGGCGGTGAGCTGCATGTGACCATGCCGTACGCCATGATCGAGCCGATCCGCGATCAGCTGGATTCCGGCGTGCAGAGCGATCGCATGGATCGCAATGACAGCTGGACCCAGGCACTGCGCGAGGAGATCGAGGAGGCCGAGGTCGACGTCGTCCCGGTGCTGGGCAAGAGTTCGCTGTCGGTCGGCCGGCTGGTGGATCTGAAGCCCGGCGACATCATTCCCTGCGATTTCGACGGCAACGTGACGCTGTACGCGGAAGGGGTACCGGTGCTGCGCGGCAGCTACGGCGCCTCGCGCGGCCAGCAGGCGGTCAAGGTCACGCAACGCATCTCGCGCCACAAACCGCCAGTGTTAAGTAATGTCGTGATAGGTGGAAAAATATGAGTACTGCTACAGCGAACGCGGCGGAGCCGCAACCGGCGCCACTTGGCAATCTGAAGCCCGATGCCCCGGAAGCCGGCACAAACCGTGAACTGAATCTCGATGTGGTGCTGGATATCCCGGTGACACTGTCGATGGAGGTGGGGCGCAGCCGGGTCAGCATCCGCAACCTGCTGCAGCTCAACCAGGGCTCAGTGGTCGAGCTGGAGCGGGCCACCGGCGAACCGCTCGACGTCTACGTCAATGGCACGCTGATTGCCCACGGTGAAGTAGTGGTCGTGAACGACAAGTTCGGCATCCGTCTGACGGATGTCATCAGCCCGGCCGAACGGATTCGGCAATTGAAGTAGCGTCCGCCTCAAGATTGCCGGGCGCGGGCCGATATTACAGGCGGTAGCAGCAATTCGGAGTAGCGCATCGTGTCAGCGACGAGCAGATCGCAGCCTGCCGAGGCCGAATCCACCGGATCGCCGTTCCAGTTTCTGAGCGACCTGGCCAGGGAGCTGTCCGCGGGCCGAATCGACCTGCCGTCATTTCCGGATGCCGTGGCACGTGTGCAGCACGTGCTGAGCGATGACAGCATCACCAGCGAGCGCATTGCACGCGTAGTGAGCTCCGATGCCGGTCTCGCCGCACGCATCCTGACCATGGCCAACTCGACCCTGCTGCATCGCGGCGGCTCACCGGTCACCGACCTGAAGGTCGCCGTCACCCGCATCGGTCACGACAGTATCCGCGCCGCGGCGCTGGCGTATGCGACCGCGCAGGTGCGCCACGCGGCCGAACTGGCCCATATCCGAAGCCACCTGGAGCGCATCTGGCAGGAGGGCGTGCGCGTGGCTGCGCTGGCACACGCGATGGCGAAGGAATCGAAACTGATGCGTCCCGATGAGGCGCTGCTGGCCGGCCTGCTGCACAACATCGGTAAGGTCTACATCATTGCCCGCACACCCAAGGACGCACTCCAGGTGCACATCGACGATGCCGTATTGCATGACTGGCATCCGGGCATCGGCCAGGCGTTGATCGAGAACTGGAAGCTGCCGGAAGGCATCGCGGTGGCGGTGGGCGGCCAGAACGATATTGAGCGCTCGCATGCTGCTCCGGCCGACCTGCAGGACCTGCTGATCGTCGCCGTGAGCCTGGCGCGGCAGATGGCGAACAATGCCGCCGACGATGCGGCGCTGGCGCAGATGCCCGCGGCGGCGGCCATGGGCCTCACCGACTCGGCGATCGTGCGCATCATGCTGGAGTCGCAGACCGAAATGGAAACGCTGCAGGCCGCGCTCGGCTAGCAGCCCGTTCCAGCGAGCGCGCCTGCGCATCGAGGCGCGCCAGCGCCCACAGGCGGTCGTCATTTCCGAGCCTGGCGCGCGCCACCGCCTGGCTAAGCACACTGATGGTCTGATCGTAGACCTCGAGCGGCACCGGGAACGGGTGGCCGTCCTTGCCGCCATGCGCCATCGCAAATCGTGCCGGATCCGAGAATCGCGCCGGGGCGCCGTGGATCACTTCGGCCACCAGCGCCAGCGCCGCCACGGTGCGCGCGCCGACGCCCGGTGTCAGCAGCAGCTCGGCGAAATCCTTCGGCCCCCGATCGGCTGCGGCGCGCAGTGCCGCGTGCAGGCGGCTGAGCACGAGGTCCGATGCGCGAATGTCGTGATGCCCCGGCATCTTCAGATGCGGCAATGGTGCCTCGAGCTCAGGTTGCGGTTCGATCTGCGGAAACAGCGGCAGCGTGGGTGAGTTCGACTCGGAGAGCCGCCGCAGCAGCTCCACGGTGCGATCCGGGCCGCCGGCTACGAGCGCCAGGCTGGCGCTGCGGCTATCTGCGGCGCGCACATCCGCCAGGTTCACGATGACGCCATGATTGCGGCCGTCAATGGCGGCGTGCGGAGAATCCAGGAAACTCTCCAGGCCTTCCGACAGCCAGTGATAGCGGCGCGCTTCGCACCGCTGCTGATTCATACCCTGCTGCACCACGCACCAGCGGCCGTTAGCGGTGGCGATAAACGCGTGCAGGTACAGATCGTAGCCGTCCTGTACCGCCGCGCCATCGACCTTGGCGACCAGGCGGCTGGCTTGGGTCAGCCCCTGTGCGTCGAGTCCGGTCTCATCGCCGAGCCGGGCGAGCTGCGCCGGGGTGTCGCGGCCGCGCAGCCCCTTGCCCCCGCAGAGGTAGATACCAAGCTCGTGACGCAGCGGCGCCAGCCCGCGTTGCAACGCGCCCACGACACTGGTGGTCATGCCCGAGGAGTGCCAGTCCATGCCCATGACGGCGCCGAAAGACTGGAACCAGAACGGGTGGGCGAGGCGGCGCAGCAGCTCGTCGCGCCCATAGTGGTGCACGATCGCCTCGGCCATCACCCGCCCGAGCACCGCCATGCGCGAGGCAAGCCACGGCGGCACATGCCCGTGGTGCAGCGGCAGATCGGCGCTTCCGGTGCGTCTGGTCACCACCGCATTGTGCCGGACCGTCATGCCCGCGCGCACCTCGCGCGCCGGTCGGGCTAAGATGGCTGCTGCGGAGCGGCTCGCCGGTCGAGCCATGGATGACCTGCCGTGAATCAAGCGAGCACAGCTGCGCCGCAGAAAGCCATACCGGCGTCCTATGTGGTGGCGGTGTTCATCGGTAATGGCCTCGAGTTCTACGACTTCCTGAGCTACGCGCTGTTTGCCGTCTACATCGGCCGCGCGTTTTTCCCGTCCAGCGACGGTGCGCTGAGCCTGCTGTTGTCGCTGGCGACGTTCGGGATCGGATTCGTCACCCGCCCGATCGGCGGCATCGTGCTCGGAACGCTCGGCGACCGCATGGGCCGCAAGCCCGCCATGCTGATCTCGTTCATGCTGATGGGCGCCGGCATGCTGGGCCTGGCGCTCACGCCCTCGTATGCGCGCATCGGTATCGCGGCGCCGATACTCGCGGTCCTGTTCCGGCTCATCCAGGGCTTTGCGCTCGGCGGGGAGGTGGGCCCGACCACTGCCTACATGGTCGAGGCCGCACCGCCCAATCGGCGCGGCCTCTATGGTTCCATGCAATACCTGACGCAGGATGCGGCCAACCTGCTTGCGGCGCTGGTCGGGGTAACGCTCTCGGGCACCTTGAGTCCACAACACCTGCAGGATTGGGGCTGGCGCATTGCCTTTCTGCTCGGCGTGGTCATCGTGCCGTTCGGCATGTTCCTGCGCGACCGCCTGCCCGAGACCCTGCACGCCGCGGACGATGCCGCGCTGGCGCCCGACGCGACGCGCGGCGCGCTCGGGCTTTCGGACCGCATCGCGCCCTATCTGCCGATCATTGGCTTCGGCCTGCTGCTGCTGTCGGCCGGCACCATCGGCTCCTATGTTCTGGAGTACCTGACCACCTATGCGCTCAACACGCTGCACCTGCCGGCCGGCGTGTCGTTCGGCCTGGTGGTGGTCACCTCGATCTGCGCCATCATCTTCGACCCCTTGAGCGGCGCCCTATCCGACCGCTACGGCCGCCGCAGGATCATCATGATCGGCTACACACTGACGCTGCTGTCGGTGTTTCCGGCATTCTGGATCGTCAACCGCTACCCATCGGCCTGGATCGTGTACAGCATGATGGGCCTGATCGCAGCTACGTTCGCACTGGGCACGCCGCCGGTGATCGTCGCCTTGACCGAGGCCCTGCCAAAAAAAATCCGTGCCGGCGTGGTCGCTACCACCTATGCATTCGCGATCTCGGTGTTCGGTGGCTCGACCCAGTTCGTCATCAGCTGGCTCATTCAACGCACCGGCAATCCGCTAGCCCCGGCGTGGTACTGGATGGGTGCGTTGCTGCTGGGGCTCACCGCGGCGTCACTGATGCCGGAGACCGCGCCCGAGAGATCGGTCGCCGGCGCACCCCTGGCGTCGTTCGAGTAGCAGGCTGGAGAGAGCAATGGCTTACCGTCATACGCTAATGGTCGTTCTGGTTGCGCTTGTTACGGTGCCCGTGCGCGCTGTCGCCGCAGCACCTGAGGTGCCGGACAGTATGCTGGCCGCTGCCATCGATCGGGGCGGGGGGCCGGACGTTTTGCAAATTCATCGCCTTCCGGTCCCGAAACCCCAAGCAGGAGAGGTTCTGATTGCCATGCGGGCGGCGGGCGTGGCTGTCTGGGAGGCAGCGGCGCGCCAGCATCCTCCCGCCGATGCGTCGTTTCCGATCGTCCTGGGATCCGAGGGCTCAGGCGTTGTCGCGGCTCTGGGGCCGGGCGTGCATGATTTCAAGTTGGGCGACGCCGTCTATGGCGAGATTCGAGCTTCGTATGCCCAATACGCGACAGCCCGGGGCGATAGGATCGCGCGACTGCCAAAGAAGCTGACGTTCGCGCAAGGCGCCGCGCTTGAAATCAGCGGCCTGTCTGCGCTGGAGGGTATCGACGATGTCCTTCAGATCAGGCGAGGCGAGAAAGTCATCATCCACGGCGCAGCGGGCGCCGTCGGAACGTTCGCACTTCAGTTTGCAAAAATGCGTGGGGCGAAAGTGCTCGCGACGGTGACGGACGATGCCGGCGCAGCATTAGTGACCCGCCTGGGCGCCGATGCCGTCGTCAACGGTAAGACGGGCGACATCGCAGCCGCAGCAAACAGCTTTGCACCGCAGGGAGTCGATGCTGTCCTCGGACTGGCTGGTGGCGATGGGCTGGAACGTTGTATCGATGCTCTTAAGAAAGATGGCAGTGGACGCATTTCTTATCTCTACGGCGTCGAGCCACAACCTCGCCCGCGCTTCGGAATCGAGACCATCGCTTACAGCTACACGGACAATCCGGCTAAGTTGAAGGCGCTCAATCACGCCGTTGAAACTTCAAGGCTGCAGGTTTTTATCAGCGCAGAGTACCCGTTGGCTCAAGCCGCGGCGGCGCATCAAAGGCTGGAAGCCGGGCACCTGCTCGGCAAGATGGTAATGGATATAGCACCACCTTAGTTGTCAAGCAGGGAGCTGCACTCATGATCACCAGCAACTGCCGATCGCCATCGAACCTGAAGATCGGTATTACCGTGGCCGCTGTCGTGTTGTGCGCGTCACTCATCCGGGCAGAGCCCTCAGAGACGCCCGCGGCACGCGTGAATGCACTGCTAGCGCGCGACGTGGTCGGCATGCCGGGGATGCAGGTCACCATGTCCACGGTGGAATATCCGCCGGATGCCGGCTCGGCGCCGCACCGACATGACGCGCAGGTGTTCGTCTACGTGCTCGAAGGCCACGTGATCATGCAGGTCAAGGGAGGACCTCGAATGACACTCGGTCCTGGAGAGACATTTTATGAAAGTCCCGACGACGTTCATTCCGTCTCTGCAAACGCGAGTAAGACTGAGCCGGCAAAATTCCTTGTGTTTATGCTCAAGGACAAGAACGCGACAACGCGCCCGGTAGCTCCCGAGGAGGCTCGATAATGCGAGCCTCGGCAGCCAGTCGGGGGCGAATCGCCGGTATCGACTCTCAGCCGACAAGTCGGACTGTCCGCCATCGGTCAATCAGATTTGACCCGTCCGAAAAAGGCCAGCACCTGGCGTGAGGATCCCTCGTGGGTCGTAGTGTGGTTTCCCTGCCCTGAAGCGTTGCCAGAGTGATTCGCCAAGCTGCTGCAGTGTCTGAGTCGAATCAAGCAGCGGAGAGAATGGGAGATAGACTGTGCCGCCACTGGTAAATATTCGAGGCAGGCACTCCCTCTGGTTCAGCGCGAGCATTTGCAGATGCTTCGCCAACCGGCCGCGAACTTCGCGCGAGCCAGATCGTCGTCACAGCCGGGGTGCGATTCCCTGGGCCGCTTCCGCCGACGCTACTACGGGGAAAATCTCGAAGTCGACAATGTCGCTCCAGTTGGCGATCCACTGATCAAGGAGAGTACGGTCGACTGCTTCCATGAGTTGGAAGCAATGCTCGTACTTCTCATCGACCCAGCTCGAGAGGTACTGAAGCCCCTCAGGCGCCATGCGTCCCCGGTCGCGGAAACGACGATACACAGGCAGCGGGTCGCGATTCCTGAAGTGCTCTATAACCATATATTTCATGCGAACGCCCAAATTTGCACAGGACTACGAAACTCATAATCCCGTTTCCGCAGAATTGTTGCCAGTCTGCGTAGCCCGGGACAATCGCAAAGATTGACCCGATGCTGACGGTCGCGAGCGTCTCCTCTCAAGACGTGCGAATGCCCCGCCCGGGTGTTAATCCGTCGACACCGCGTTGCTGCAACGCAACCCCAGCTCGCGGTCGTAGGGTCGGACGGACGACCAGAGTCTTCCAATGCCTCAATCGACGTCTCAGGTCACGACTTAGTGCTCAGGCTCACATCATGCATTGACACGATTAACTACCATTCAACCAGTGCGTCGAAGTATGTCTCCGCCTCGTGGGAACATGGCGGCGAACAAGGTCAGTGCATGGTAATTAATACAAGTCGTGTCACGGAGCACCCAATCGGTGACGCGCAAGCAATGCTTTCGTTGGCGCCGCCGAACGCGAGTTCCCCGTTTGTGGTCATTTGGATGTTTGCTGCTATCGTGTTGTGTCTGCTGCTGCTCGCCAGTTTCAGCTTCGAGTTGCTGTCGTCGGTACGGGCCTATGTCGGCGGCGAGAGTTTGTGGTCGAAAGCGCAGAAAGATGCCGTGTTCCACCTGCAGAAATACGCCGCGACCGGCGACCCGCAACAGCTGCGTCAATATCGGCAAGACATGGATGTCCCTCTGGGCGACCATGAGGCGCGGGTTGAGATGAACAAGCCGCATCCGGATTTCGAAAGAGTGCGAACTGGTTTTATCCGCGGCGGTAATCACCCCGACGACATCGGCGGGATGATCAATCTGTACCGGCGATTTGAATGGGTAAGTTTCATGCAGCGGGCAATTCGCACCTGGGAAGCGGCCGACCGCTACATTATTCAGCTGGAGGAGGCCGCAACGCTGCTGCAACACGAAATCGAATCGCCGACACCGGACGCCGCAAAGGTCCAGAGCATTCTGGCCGCGACCTCTGCCGTCAACGAGTCTCTCACGCCACTCGAAAATCAATTCGACGACGCCTTGAGCGATGCCTCCCGTACGACCTACCGATGGCTTCAGGCTATCATGCTGGCCGCATCGCCTGGACTACTCCTGCTGGGTACGGTGTTATCGCTGCGCATACTTCATCAAAGGCGGCGCGCGGAAGACCGGACCCGTCACATGGCCTTTCATGACGAACTGACCTCGCTGCCCAATCGATCGATGCTGAACCGGCGCCTTGAGCAAGCGCTGAGCCAGCACCGCCTTGCCGGATCGCAACTGGCAATTCTGTTCATGGATCTGGACCGCTTCAAAGTGATCAATGATTCCTTAGGGCACGCCGTCGGCGATGAATTGTTACGCCAGGTTGCCCAGCGCTTGAAGACCGAATTACGGCATGGCGACATGGTGGCGCGGACCGGAGGTGACGAATTTATCGCGCTGATCGAAAGTCACGAAAGTTTGGCAGACGTCTCAGGCTGTGCGAAACGGATTACCGAGCGCTTGAGCGCACCCTACCGGCTCGCCGACAAGGACTGTGACATCACCGTAAGTGCTGGCATCAGCATCTTCCCTTCAGATGGCAATGACGCCCAAACACTGCTCAAAGCGGCCGACGTGGCCCTGTACCGGGCCAAAGAGACCGGGCGAAACCACTGCCTGCATTACGCCCCATCAATGAATGTGCATACGGTAGAAACACTAGAGCTGGAGTCGGACCTTAGACACGCGTTGGAGCGGGGAGAGTTCCTACTGCATTATCAACCCAAGGTAGAAACAGCCACCGGTGTGGTCATCGGGACCGAAGCGCTGTTGCGCTGGAATCACCCGGTACGAGGCCTTATCGCGCCGATGGATTTTATTCCGCTTGCCGAAGAGACAGGACTGATTGTACCTATCGGCGAATGGGTACTTGCCACCGCGTGCGTACGGACCAAGGCTTGGCAGAATCAGACAGGAACTAAGCTCACCGTTGCGGTCAACCTCTCAGCGCGTCAGTTCTGGGATCCGATGTTGCTGAAGAAGCTGACGCGAATCATTCGCTCGAGCGGACTTGAGCCATCCACTTTGGAGGTGGAGCTCACCGAAAGCATGGTCATGTCCAACGGGCAGAGCGGCGTAAATGTGCTCCAAAAGCTGAAGGCAATTGGCGTACAGATCGCGATTGATGATTTCGGGGTCGGTTATTCATCGCTCGCCTACCTTAGGCGATTCCCAATCGATATCCTCAAAGTGGATCGCTCATTCATTCGCGACATTCCCACTGAGTCCAGCGATATGAAAATAGTTCGCGCCATAGTCGTTATGGCGCATAGCTTAGGACTAAAAGTCGTGGCGGAGGGTGTGGAAACTGCCGATCAGCTGAGCTTCTTACGTGCCCAACACTGCGACGCCGTGCAGGGTTTCTTCCTCCACCGCCCGCTCCCAGAAGCGGAAGTGGCAAACGTGCTCAACCTCAATAGGCTTGACGCCGCGTCTCACTTGGCGATCTCTTCCTGAGTGATCGGATCGCCAAGTGCGCTGAAAGACGGACGCCGGACGACGGGCCAAGCGCTCCACGCCAATTTTCGACAAGCTAGTTTTGTGACCGGTTGCAGGAACTACCGCGCTCATCGTATTGCTGCTGGTACATCGGTAGGACTGTCATCCCGGCCAAGTCCGTTCCTGACCTAGGTTGTGTGAAAACGCTCGCGCAGGCTTGATCACGCCGTGAAATAAAGCATGTATGTGTTGTTCTGACGCACTCGGGGCGATCTGATACTCACAGCCGAACGCGACGGCACCACCACGCCCAGCCACACACGGTAAGTACCAGGAAAGGATAGGCGAAGAACGGGAGTGGCTCGGATAATGGCGTGAGGGCACGACCGGCAAATACCAGTAGCGCAGTCACTGCGAAAAGTAGTGCCGCGACGAAGCCCAGCACACGCACTAACACAGGCATGACATTGGGTACGCTGACGAGAACCAATGCCGCAGCCCAGAGCGCCGCACCTGCGGCGAAGGACGGTCCGCTGGCCTCGAGCGACATGGCTGAACCTGAGACTACCAACGCCTCACCGGCGATGAAGACCAGAAAGCCGGCAGCGAGTGAATCCTGGGCGCACCGTATGAAATGAACTGCAAGTAGGGCCGCCCCGACAATGAGAGCGGTGCCATCGACCCCCCAGGCCAATCCCCGAAGTGAGGCTGAAGGGACGAAACTGCCCGCCAGGCCAAGCAGTGCGCCGACGACGAGGCAAATTGGCGCGATGGGGGATGGACCTTCGTTGGTCATAGTCTCCTCGGGAACGTAGCAAATTCGGGGTTAATGACCTACGAAGCCTCAGATCCAGACATCATTTTGCGCTGTTCTCTCACCCCCCTGATCGCCTGTATTCGGTACGCCACGCGGCTCAATCAGCACCAGCTTTACTTCGTGCTCCGCGAAAGGCTTGTGTTCGACGCCCTTTGGGACGACGAAAAGCTCGCCGGCCCCAATGTGCACGGCTCCGTCGCGAAAGTCGATGCGCAGATTGCCCTCAAGCACAATGAACGTTTCGTCGGTTGATTCGTGGCTGTGCCACACAAAGTCTCCTTGAAGACGAACAACCTTAAACTGGTATTCGTTCATTTCGGCAATGACTTTCGGTTGCCATTGCTCGCTGAACAGGTCGAACTTGTCCCGCAGGCTGATTGACCGATACTCCACCTGTTTTCTCCGAGCGTGCCGCTAAATGTCCACTCGCTCAGTTTACTGTGCAATGTGAATGTCAGCTAACTGGTAGCCATTCTTAGATTCGCAGTGATCGATCCTGGCCGAGTGTCGCCGGTCGCCCACAAAAAAAGCCCCGAGCAGTCGGCGACCGTCGGGGCTGGATCGCGCGCACGGCGCGCGGGGGTTGCGAGTGAATGTCAGCTCATGGGCGCCATGCCGGTGTAGTAGATCACCACGTAGCCCTGGAGCGTACCGCCGGCCTGCGCGATGCCATAGACCTTGACCGGGGTGCCGGCAGTCATCGCCGTGGTAAAGGTGTTCATGCCGGCCGTTGTGGTGATGTCTACCGGACTGACGGAAATGATGTTGCCGGTACGATCGACCTGGTAGACCAGGGTCGCTGAGCCGCTGGTGGTGCTGAAATCCACCGTCACCGGCTGCGTGCCATCGGCCACTGCAATGGTGAACGCATTGGCGGCGACTCCGGTCGCGACCAGCGCCAACGGCACCGGTACCGGCTCCAGCACCGTCCACGGTACGCTCCAACCGCTCAGATTGGCAGGGTCCGCCCATCGGGCGGCACTCAGGCCGACCACTGCGATCGGTGCCGCGGTGCCGCCGAAGCTGACCGCGGTACCATTGGTGGCCGCGATGAAATCGGCGATCGCGCCGCTGCCGTCGGTCAGCAACGTCGGGAACGCGAAGTTCCAGTACTTGAAGCCGGTGACTGCGCTATCGCTGTTGTTGACGGTGTTGGTGCTGCTCGGGGAGATGTAGTCGAGCGTCACCACGTAGTCATCCGAGGCGTGCGGATAGTCGTGCGTATAGGTGAAGCCGCTGGTAGTCGGCATCGATATGGCGCCGGAGTAGGCGGCGGTCTCGATGTCGATGCTCTGCGCCACCAGGGGCGTGGCGAGCGGGTCGACGACGCTGGCGTGAACCTTGAAGCCGCGCACCAGATTGTCAGCGTCCAGGAACGCGGTGCCGGTGCCGATCGGGGTGGCATCGGCAATCGCCGACCACGGCTGGCGCAGGTAAAACTGCGTATTGGCGTCGATCTGCATCAGAACCGGGACACCTGATTCGTTGGTGACCGTGATGGTCTGACTGGTGGTGTTGGCATGCAATACGTGACCTTCCGGGCTCAGCCACACGCTGGCAAAGCTGGTGCTGGCCCAGATCCGCGTCGCCACCAGCGTGCCATCCTGCTGGTAACGCGCGGCGATGCGCACGTACTTGCCGGCGAGAGTGGTCTCGCTGCTGAAGCTGGTGATGGTGGTGACGGTTTTGGCGTCCACGTCATAGAACAGCGTGCCGTTGGTGGCGTCCGCCAGGATCGTCAGCTGCTGCGTACCTGCTACCGCGGTCTCCGGCGATGCCACCGGCAGCAGCGGGTATTCCTTGGTGATCGTGATCGAGGTGTTGTCGCTCGACACCGATACCACGTTGCCATACATGTGGCGCAGCACGAGGCGTGTGATGTCGGCAATCGGATGGCGGCGCACCGGGCCGACGAAATTGACCGCCCACTCGGTGGTGCCGGCACCCGGGGGCTGATGGCCGACGATGAACGCCGGATGCGACAGGTCAAACTCCAGATCCAGTGCAGGGTTCGGCGTGCTGCTGGAGGTGACGACCAGCGGGGTATCGAAGTTGACGTCGATCGGCACCGTGAGATTGGAACCGCTGCCACTGGTGCGCTGGATCTGGATGTCGGCCGGGGCAATGCTCGATCCCGCCGCGCCGGCGAAACCGGCCTCCGGATCCGCAGCCGCGGTCAGCAGTACATCGCCGGCATTGCCGCCGACGGTGACTACTGCACCGGTGTAGGTGCCCACGGGCACCGAGACGTTGCCGAGGATCTCACCGATGTTATCGAGCTGCTCGAGATTCAGGTAAGGCGCGCTTGAGGGCGCGGTGAATACCGTCACATTATCGCTGCCGCCCTGCGGCACCAGTGCAATGCTCAGTACCCGCACGCCTACCAGCGCCCAGTCATCGGACGAGGCATCGCTGATGACCAGCGGCATGTTGGCCGACTGGGTGGTGGCACCGGAGCTGCTCATCGACGATAGATCGGAACCGCCACCGCCACAGGCAGCGACCGCGGCCGCCAGAGCGACGCATATTGCGTAGCGAAGAATGCTGAGTTTCATGACCGTCCTCCGTTCGATATTCCATAACGTTCTGCAGCTGCCAGGTACGGCCGGGCTGCGATCCGTGGGGAGCACAGCGGTCAGCAATTGAATCGGTTGACGCCGGTCCACCGGCGCCCGAAAGATAACCCTTGCGTGTCGGCCCGCGGCGACAGTCAATGGCGCTGATTCCCGCGTTTGCGGCAAGGCGCCAAATATCCGGCAGCGCATGCCGCTGTGACCTGCATCACATCGGGCCGATGGGCGCAAATCAAATCCGCAGAACCACTTAGCCACGCCGCGTGCCGGCTGGCATGCGGGTTGCTCCTCGCTACGGGCAAATCGATCCTGCCGATAGTACGGAGCCGCTCGCTGTTGAACGCCATCGCCCGAAATCGTGCCGCGCGCCGTCTGCGCCTGTCGCTCGGATCACTGGCGGTGATCGGCGGCGCAAGCCGCATGCTGTACGCGGCCGCGGCAACTCCGTTCGCAGCGCCGGTGCAACCCGCGGTGCCCAGCGCCGCCGGCGGCCTGCTGCGCGTGACCGTTGCGCTGCTGGTAGTGCTGGCTGCGGTGCTTGCAGCGGCGTGGCTGGCGCGGCGCATGCGTGCCGGCGGCGGTGGCGGCAGCAGCTCGAGCCTTGAACTGCTGGCGCAGTTGCCGCTCGGTACACGCGAGCGCGCGGTGCTGGTACGCGTCGGTGATCGCCAGCTGCTGCTCGGCGTGGCGGCGGGCAATGTGCGCACGCTGCATGTGCTGGAGCCGCAACCCGTGGCAGTCAACGCGGCCTCGAGCCCGCAATCCGGCGAGCCCAGCGCTGCCATCGGTGCCGAGCGCCCGAGCTTCAGGTCGCTGCTGCTCAAGAGCCTGGGCAAATGAACCGAAGATTACCGCAGCGGATGCCCCGCATATCCCGACTGCTGACAGCGGCGCTGGTGCTGCTGTCCCTGGCGCTGCTGCTGCCGTCGATGGCGCACGCCGCAGCCGCGGCAACCGCTGCCGCGGGCGCCCTGAACAGCGCAACTCCGGGCATACCGGCATTCGCGGTACACAACAGCGGTGGTGGACAGACCTATACCCTGACGATCCAGCTGCTGGCGCTGATGACGGCGATCACGCTGCTGCCGGCGGCGCTGCTGATGATGACGGCCTTCACCCGCATCATCATCGTGCTGTCGATACTGCGCCAGGCGATCGGCGCCGGGCAGTCGCCGCCGAACCAGGTGCTGATCGGCCTGGCGCTGTTCCTGACGCTGTTCGTGATGTCGCCGGTGATCGACAAGGTGCGCACCGATGCCGTCACGCCCTACATGGCAGGCAGCATCGACACCAGCACCGCGCTCGAGCGCGGCGTCGGGCCGCTCAAGAGCTTCATGCTCGGGCAGACGCGCGAGGCCGATATCGCGGCCTTCGTGCGCATGTCCGGCGGCAAGGGATTCGCAAGCCCGCAGGACGTACCGCTGACCATCCTCGCGCCTGCGTTCGTCACCAGCGAGCTGAAGACCTCGTTCCAGATCGGCTTCCTGCTGTTCATACCGTTCGTCATCATCGATCTGGTGGTCGCCAGCGTGCTCATGTCCATGGGCATGATGATGCTGTCGCCGGTACTGATCTCGCTGCCGTTCAAGCTGATGCTGTTCGTGCTGGTGGACGGCTGGACTCTGGTCATGGGCTCGCTGGCCTCGAGCTTCTATCACTAGGCAACGGGGCGCCGCATGACACCGGAAACCGTACTGACGATCGCGCAGCGTGCGCTCGAGATGACCATGATGCTGGCCGCGCCGCTGCTGCTGGTGGCCTTGCTGATCGGTCTGCTGGTCGGCATTTTCCAGGCCGCGACCCAGATCAACGAGATGACGCTGTCGTTCATCCCGAAGCTGGTCGGCATGGCGGCGGCAATGGTCATCGCCGGCCCGTGGATGCTCAAGCAGCTGGTTAGCTACACGCGCATGCTGATCGAGAGCATTCCGACCTTGATCGGCTGAGCCGCCGACGCGACCATGCCGGTTTACACCTACTCCCAGATCGAGGGCTGGATCGGGCTCGCCTTGTGGCCGTTCCTGCGCATCGGCGCCTGCCTGATGGTGGCACCGCTGTTCGGGGCCAGCTATGTGCCGCCGCGCGTGCGCATCGTGCTGGCCGGCGCGCTCACGCTGGTGGCACTGCCGCTGATTCCCAGAATAAGCGGGCTGACGCTGCTGTCGGCCGATGGCGTCATCACCACGGTGCAGCAGATCATCATCGGCGTGGCGATGGGATTCGCTCTGCAGCTGATGTTCGATGCGCTCAACCTCGGCGGCCAGCTGCTCGCCAATGGCATGGGCCTGGGGCTGGCGTTCAACATCGATCCGTTGCGCGGCGTCGAGAGTCCCGCCCTCGGGCAGCTGTACGTGATACTCGGTACGCTCACTTTCATCGCGCTCGATGGCCACGTGGCGCTGATAGAGACCCTGGTGGCGAGTTTTCGCGGCCTGCCGGTAGGACCGAGCGCGTTTTCGCCGCAGGTGCTGCAGACGCTGGCTGACTGGGGCAACCAGATGTTCCTCGGCGCGGTGCGCATCGCGCTGCCCGGCATGACGGCGCTGCTGGTGATCAATCTTGCCTTCGGCGTCACCAGTCGCGCGGCACCGAGCCTGAACCTGTTCGCGGTCGGGCTGCCGGTCACCCTGGTGTTCGGTCTGGTGGTGGTGTGGCTTGGACTGCCCAGCATGCAGACCGGCTTCCTGGATCTGCTCACTGCCGCGTTCCAGTACCTGCGCGCGCTCGGCGGCGTCGCCTAGGAGCCGCGCCGTGGCCGAGTACGACGATCGCGAGCGCACCGAGAGTCCGACACAGAAACGGCTGGATGAGGCACGCGCCAAGGGCCAGGTGCCGCGCTCGCGTGACCTGGGCGCCGCAGCGGTGGTGCTCACCGGTGGACTGGGGCTGTCGTTGCTCGGCTCTCTGACCGGCGGGCGGCTGCTGTCGATCATGCGCGATGGACTGACCTTCGGCCGCGGTGAGGCGTTGGATAACGCCCGCATGCTGCTGCAGTTCGAGCACGCGGCGGTGCGCGGTCTGCTCACGGCTGCACCATTGCTGGGGCTGCTGCTCGCGGCGGCAGTGCTCGCGCCGCTGGCGATCGGCGGCTGGACCTTCAGCGGCCAGGCGCTGGTTCCGGACTTCGGCCGGCTGAACCCGGCATCCGGCCTGGCACGCGTGTTCTCGATGCGTGGCGTGATCGAGCTGTTCAAGTCGCTGGCGCGCTTCGCGGTGGTAGCACTGGTGGCGACGGTGCTGCTGTGGAAGCAGTTCCACAGCTTCTCGGGCCTGGGCGCGGAACCCACGCGGGCGGCGATCGGCCATGCGCTGTCGCTGGTCGGCACGGCGCTGATTGCACTCGGCGGCGCGCTGGCCGCCATCGCCATCGTCGACGTACCGCTTGCCATCTGGCAGTACCACAAGGGGCTGCGCATGAGCCGACAGGAAATTCGCGACGAGCACAAGGATACCGAGGGCAGTCCCGAGCTGAAGTCACGCGTGCGGCGCACGCAGCAGCTCATCGCGCGCAAACGCATGATGCAGGAAGTGCCGAAGGCCGACGTGGTGATCACCAACCCGACGCACTACGCGGTGGCGCTGCGCTACGACGAGGCGCGCATGCGCGCACCGGTGGTGGTGGCGAAGGGCCGCGACCTGATCGCACAGCGCATCCGCGAGCTTGCGGTCGAGCACAAGGTCGCCCTGGTCGAGGCGCCGCCGCTGGCGCGCGCGCTGCACGCCGGCTGCGAGCTGGGCGACGAGATTCCGGCGCGACTGTATTCCGCGGTGGCGAAGATCCTGGTCTACGTCTACCAGCTGCGCACCGCACGCGGGCGCGGAGCGGCGGCGCCGGTGCCACCGCACATCGAAATGCCGAAAGAGTGAGCGCCGCGGCGATTTCTGTGACGCAGGTCGCACTGCCCGGGCGTTTTGCGCGCCGGGAATCTGTCGCTTCCGGCGGCACAAGAATTGCTCCTCCGAGGGAACATGGCTGAAATTGCAATCAATAACGCCGCCGCGGTAGCCGCTCCCTGGTCCGGTGTGCTGCGGATGCTGCAGCGGGGCGTGGGTGCGCCGCTGCTGCTGCTGGCTGTGCTGGCGATGGTGGTGCTGCCGTTGCCGCCGCTGGCGCTGGACGTGCTGTTCACTTTCAACATCGCGTTGTCGGTGCTGGTGGTGATGGCGGTGGTCAACATCGCCCGGCCGCTCGATTTCGGAATCTTCCCGACCGTGCTGCTGCTCGCGACCCTGCTGCGCCTGGCGCTCAACGTCGCCTCCACGCGCGTGGTGCTGCTGCACGGGCATGAAGGCACCGCCGCCGCCGGGCACGTCATCGAAGCCTTCGGCCAGTTCGTGGTGGGCGGCAACTACGCAGTCGGAATCGTCGTGTTCGCGATCCTGACGATCATCAACTTCGTGGTGGTTACCAAGGGCGCGGGCCGCATCTCCGAGGTCAGCGCGCGCTTTACCCTGGACTCGATGCCCGGCAAGCAGATGGCGATCGACGCGGATCTGAATGCCGGCCTGATCAACCAGGACGAGGCGCGGCTGCGGCGGGCCGAGGTGCGCGCGGAGGCCGACTTCTACGGTTCCATGGACGGCGCCAGCAAGTTCGTGCGCGGCGATGCCACCGCCGGCATCCTGATCCTGGTGATCAACGTGGTCGGCGGTCTTGCCATCGGCACGCTCAGCCATGGCATGAGCTTCAGCGACGCGGCACGCGTCTACACGTTGTTGACGATCGGCGACGGCCTGGTGGCACAGATCCCGGCGTTGCTGCTGTCGACCGGCGTCGCCATCATCGTTACCCGCATGTCGCGCGCCCAGGACCTGGGCGGCGAGCTGATCCGGCAACTGTTTCGCCAGCCGCGCGGACTGGCGATCGCGGGCAGCGTGCTCGGGATCATGGGCCTGATACCGGGCATGCCCAATGTTGCGTTCCTCGCTTTCGCCGCTGCCTGTGGCGCCGGCGCCTGGTATCTGCAGCGTCGCGGCCGCCAGGCCGCGAGCGCAGCTGCGGCGGTTCCGGCCGCGCGCCCCAGCGCCGCCGATGCCGAGCAGCGCGAACTGTCCTGGGACGACGTGCAGCCGGTGGACCTGATCGGACTGGAAGTCGGCTTCCGCCTGGTGCCCATGGTGGACAAGTCGCAGGGCGGTGAGCTGTTGGCGCGCATCCGCGGCGTGCGGCGCAAGCTGTCGCAGGAGCTCGGCTTCCTGGTGCAGTCGGTGCATATCCGCGACAACCTTGAGCTGGCGCCCAATGCTTATCGCATCAGCCTGGCCGGAGTGGCCATCGCCGATGGCGTGGTCTATCCCGATCGTGAACTTGCCATCAATCCGGGCCGCGTGTACGGCAAGCCGCCGGGTATCGAAACGCGCGATCCGGCGTTCGGCATGGAGGCGATCTGGATCGAGCCCGGCAAGCGCGAACAGGCACAGACACTCGGCTACACGGTGGTGGACGCCAGTACCGTGGTCGCCACGCACCTGAGCAACGTGATCCAGACCCATGCGCACGAACTGCTCGGGCACGAAGAAGTCCAGCAGCTGCTCAATGGCCTGGCCAAGAGCGCCCCGCGCCTGGTGGAGGACCTGGTGCCCAAAACGCTGTCGCTCGGCGTCGTGGTGCGGGTGCTGCAGGGCCTGCTGGCCGAGCGGGTTCCGATCCGCAATCTGCGCGCCATCGTCGAGGCGCTGGCCGAACACGCGGCGCGCACCCAGGATCCGGCGGTGCTGCAGGCGCAGGTGCGCATCGCACTCGGCCGCCAGATCGTGCAGGACATCGTCGGCAGCGGCGCCGAATTGCCGGTAATCACGCTGGAGCCGGAACTCGAGCAGCTGCTGCAGGCATCGCTGCAGGGTCAGAACGGCAGCACCGGCGCGATCGAACCCGGGCTGGCGGAGCGGCTGCAGGCGCGGCTGGCGGAGTCGACTCAAAAACAGGAGGCCTCGGGCGAGGCCACGGTGCTGATGGTGGCGCCGCAACTGCGAACCACGCTGGCGCGCTTCACGCGCGCCACGGTGCCGGGCATGCACGTGCTGGCCTGGAATGAAATTCCCGACAACCGGCGCGTACGCCTTGTGGCCGCGGTCGGTCGATAAGTATGGAGATGCAGCGCTGATGAAGATCAAACGATACGTGGCGCCCGACATGCGCAACGCACTGCGGATCATCCGCGAGGAACAGGGACCCGACGCGGTCATCCTGAGCAGCCGCGCGATCGCGCAGGGCGTGGAAGTGTGCGCCGCGGTGGACGTGGAACTGGCAGCGGGCCAGGGCACGCTGGCCGAGTCCGCGGAACTCAAGCAGCTCGGAGAGGCCGCGCTGTTGGAGATGGAGCGCGAGGCGGTTGAGCTGCCGGCGATGACAGCGATCGCTGCCGCGCCGGTGCCGGATGAGGATGCATCGTTCGCCAGCCTGTTTGCCGCCGCTGAGCCGGGCACCCCGGATCGCTCGGTCGGGGAGGAACTGCGCAGCCTGCGAACGCTGCTCGAGCAGCAGCTCGCGGCGCTGGCCTGGAATGATTTCACGCGGCGCGAGCCGCTCAAGGCGCGGGCGCTGTCGGAACTGGCCAACCTGGGACTGGATCGGGCGCTGGCGCTGCAGATCGTCGGCGAGCTGCCGGCCGGCGTCGGCAGCGAGCAACTGCAGCGCACGCTGTACGCGATGCTGGCGCGGCGCATCCCGGTGTGCGCGCCGCCGATCGAGCGCAGTGGCGCGCTGCTGCTGCTGGGCCCCCCGGGCGGCGGCAAGAGCACCACGCTGTCGAAGCTCGCGGCGCGCTACGTGCTGGAGCAGGACGCGGCCAACCTGCTGCTGATCTCAGCCGACGACGAGCGCATCGGTTCGCATGAACAGCTGCGCAGTCTCGGCCGGCTGCTGGGTGTGCGGGTGGAGACGGTGATCGGACACAAGGCGCTGGCGGCACGGGTCGAGGCGCTGCCGGGCCGGATGATATTGATCGATACCCCGGGAGCGATAAGCCGCGACCTGACCGCAGCGGCGCAGTATCGCGCGCTGCGCGAGCGCTGCAAGACGCTGCAGGCGATGCTGGTGCTGCCGGCGAGCGCGCAGGGCGGAGTGGTCGACGACGCGGTCGACAATTTCGGCATCGGCGTCTCCAGCTGCTGCGCTCTGACCCGGATCGATGAGGCGGTCAGCCTGGGCGGGGTGCTGTCGGCGCTGGCGCGCTCGCTGTTGCCGGTCGCCTATTGCTGCGACGGTGCGCGCATTCCGGATGATCTGAAACCGGCGCGCCCGCATCAGCTGGCTGCGCGCGCCATCGAGCTGTCGCGCCAGGCACAGACTTGTGCCGACGATGATCTGCTGGCGCGCCGCTACGGACGCAGTGTTCATGCAGCAGCCTGAAATCAGCATCCGACAGCTCGCGCCCGCGCCGGTGCAGGTCATCGCGGTGACCGGCGGCAAGGGCGGTACCGGCAAGACCTCGGTATCGGTGAATCTGGCGACCGCGTTCGCCCGGGCCGGGCGCGCCACCATGCTGCTGGACGGCGATCTTGGCCTCGCCAACGTCGACGTGCTGCTGGGATTGACGCCGCGCTGTACGCTGGAGCAGGTACTGGCCGGCGAGCGCCGCCTCGATGAGGTGATACTCGAGACCGGCGCCGGCGTGCGCGTGGTGCCGGCGGCTTCCGGAGTGGCCCGCATGGCGGCCCTCTCCGCCACCGAGCAGGCCGCCATCGTGCGTGCATTCGGCAGCCTGCATGAACCGATCGACGTGCTGATCGTGGACACCGCGGCTGGCATCGGTGAGTCGGTGCTGCGGTTCTGCCAGGCAGTGCAGCAGGTCGTGGTGGTGCTGCGCGATGAGCCGACCTGCCTGACCGACAGCTACGCGCTGATCAAGATATTGAGCCGCAGTCACGGTGTGCGCCATTTTCGCGTGCTCGCCAACATGACGCGCCACGTGGGGCAGGGCGACAGCGTGTTTCGCCGGCTGCAGCGCGTGACCGACCGCTACCTCGACGTGGCGCTGGAATTCGTCGGTGAAATTCCGGAAGACGGCGCTCTGCAGAAAGCGATCCAGGCGCAGCGCCCGGTGCTCGAGGCGTTTCCGTCCAGCCCGGCAGCGCAGGCTTTCAAACGCCTGGCGGACCTGGCGCGCGGCTGGCCGTTGCCCGATGGCGCCAGCGGCCGCGTGGAATTCTTCCTGGAACGCATGCTGCGCCGGCCCACGCCGCGCCTGAGGCTGCTCAAGTGAACACCGGCGCACGCGCCTACGCCAGCACGCAGCCGGCGCCCGACCTGGACGCGCTGGTGCGCAAGCACGCCGACCTGGTCAAGCGCATTGCCTATCACCTGGCCGGACGCCTGCCGCCGCAGGTGGAGGTCGAAGACCTGATGCAGGCCGGGATGATGGGCCTGCTCGAGGCGGCGCAGAACTATGCCACCGGACGCGGCGCCAGCTTTGAAACCTATGCCGGCATTCGCATCCGCGGCGCCATGCTCGATGCGCTGCGCAAGCTCGACTGGGCGCCGCGCTCGGTACATCGCAAGGCCCGGGCGGCGGCGCAAGCGCTGCGCGAAGTGGAGGCACTGCGCGGCTCGGAGGCCAACGAGGCCGACGTGGCCGCGCACATGGGCGTGTCGCTGACCGAATACCAGCGCATCGTGCAGGACACGCTCGGCTGCCAGCTGCTGCGGCTGAATGATGCCGACGATGGCGATGAGTCCTCGCTCGATCGTCTGCCCGACGGCGCCCCCGACCCGGAAAGCATGGCGCTCGACCAGTCGCTGCGCCAGGCGATCATCGAGGCGATACAGACGCTGCCCGAGCGCGAGCGCCTGGTGCTGTCGCTGTACTACGAACAGGAGCTGAACCTGAAGGAAATCGGCGCGGTGCTCAAAGTCACCGAATCGCGCATCTGCCAGCTGCACGGTCAGGCGCTGCTGCGCCTGAAGGCGCAGCTGACCGAGTGGCACAGCTAGAGGCGCAAACGGTGGACGTGCTCAGCATTACCGGCCTGCTGCTCGCTGCCATCGCGATCATTCTCGGTGCCGTGCTCAAGGGTGCCGGCATCCACGCGCTGGTATCGGCGGCGGCATTCATGATCGTGGTGGTGGGCACGATAGCGGCGATCTGCGTGCAGACGCCGATGCAGGTGATGAAACGGGCGATGGCGATGCTGCCCTGGATACTGCGGCCCCCCACCCACGATCCGATGCGCGTCATCGGCAAGATCATTGACTGGAGCAACATCTCGCGCCGCCAGGGACTCTTGGGCCTGGAGCGCCTGATGGCGTCCGAGCCCGATCCGTTCCTGCAGAAGGGACTGCAGCTGGTGGTCGATGGCAGCGAACCCGACACCATCCGCAGCACGCTCGAGTTCGACCTGCACGCGCGCGAAGCGGCCGACATCCGCGCCGCCAAGGTGTTCGAGGGCATGGGCATCTATTCGCCCACGCTTGGCATCATCGGCGCAGTGCTCGGACTGATGGCGGTGATGCAGAATCTCGACGATCCGTCCAAGCTCGGCCACGGCATCGCCGCCGCGTTCACCGCCACGGTGTACGGCATCGGCATGGCGAACCTGTTCTTCCTGCCGGTGGCCAACAAGCTCAAGGTCGCGGTGCATACCCGCAGTCAGCTGTGCGAGATGCAGGTCGAGGGCCTGATCGGGATCGCGCAGGGTGAAAACCCGCGCATCATCGAAGGCAAGCTGCTCGGTTTCCTGCACTAAAAGCGCATAGCCAGGACCCCGCACGCCCATGCCACGCCGCCGCCGCCACGATGACCACGATAATCACGAGGCCTGGGCCATTCCCTACGGCGACCTGGTGACGCTGCTGCTGGCGTTTTTCGTCGTCATGTACGCGATGTCATCGGTCAACGAGGGCAAGTATCGCGTGCTGTCGGACTCGCTCACGGAAGCATTCCACGGCACGCCGCGCTCGCCGCAACCGATCGAGGCCGGCGGCACGCGCCTGCAGCCGATCGAGCAGCTGCCGCTGACGCAGGTGCACCGCATGATCTCCTCCAGCCTGCCGGTGCGGCACATCGTGCCGGCGCTGGACACGCCAGTTGCGTCGAGTCGATCCCAGATCGCCGCCGCGCCCACCGACCCGTCGGCGCACGACGCGGCTTCGTCGTTCGTGGAACCAGGCATTGCCGCGCCCGGCAGCGACCTGGACCGCGTGGCGCACGACGTCAGCGCGGCGTTGTCGTCGCTGATCGCCGCCGGCAGCGTGCGCGTACGGCGCACCGACTCCTGGGTGGCGGTCGACATCAGCACCGACATCCTGTTCGGCAGCGGTGTTGCCAGGCTGTCGGTGCCGGCGGTCGAAGCGCTGCAGCGGCTGGCCGACGTGCTCAAGACATTTCCCAATGCGATCCGGGTCGAAGGCCACACCGACGACCGTCGCATCAGCACCGCCGCATTTCCTTCCAACTGGGAGCTGTCCGCGGCGCGCGCCGCCAGCGTCGTGCACCTGTTCATGGATCGCGGCATCGCCGCGCAGCGCCTGGCGGTGGTCGGCTATGGCGAGTTTCGGCCGACCATGTCCAATACGACGATCACCGGCCGCAACGCCAACCGGCGGGTGGAAGTGCTGATCTTCAATCGCGACGGCAGCGCCGACGGCGTGCGCTGACCGGGTGTGCTCAATGCAATTTAGGTGAAGAGGTGAACGATGTTGCTGCATGATGTTTCGGTGACGGCCCTGGCTGCCGCCGTGCTGGTCCTCGGGCTGGTGATGCTGCTCGAGATTCAATCCTTCGCGCGCCTGCGGCGCATGGTCGACATCAACCTGGGTCGCGTGTTCGAGCAGCTGGAGTTGCTGCGCGCCGAAGCGCGCCAGATGCTGGAAGCACAGGCGCAGGCGGCGCTACGAGTGGCGCCGGTGGTGGCGCCGGCCAAGCCGGTGCTGGTCGAGCGCCAGACGCTCGAGCGGCCGCTGGCGATGCCGCCGACCCTGGAGCGGCCGGCGGTCGAGTCGACTGCGCTGGATTTCGTGGTTGCGCCGCCGATCGACACCAATGCCTACCAGAACGCCAGCACGCTGGCGGCGCACGGCGCCAGGCCCGAGGAAATCGCGGCGCGTTCCGGCCTTCCGGCCGGTGAGGCACGGTTGCTGGCGTCGCTGGCCGCGGCCCGGGCGCGGCGTGAGGAGGCGGTGCAAGCGGCGGAGGCGACGCCAAGTTCCGCATCCGGCGCGCGCGCCTGAAGCGAGAGCGCTAGCGGAACAGCGGCAGCGCTGCCATGTCGGCCGGCGGCACCGGCTCCACCGGCAATCCGGCGCGGGTCCAGGCGCGCAGGCCGCCCCTGATCACCGCAATGCGCACTGCCTTTCCCTTCAACGCCAGCTGCAGCTCGCGCGCGACGCGCGCGCTGGTCGCCTGACGCGCACAGGTGCAATACAGGTAGATCGCCCGCTGGTCCGGCAGCTTCGTGCCTGGCTGACGCAATGCGTTCGGATCGAGGCGCTGCGAGCCGCGGATGCGCGTTGCCTTCGGGTCGAAGTAGCCGTGGCTGCGCACGTCGTAGATGACGGCGCCGCACTGCGAATCGCGCGCCGCCTCGGCCGCCTCGGCCGGGTCGGCCAGCGTCACCGCCGGCAGTTCGCGCTGCTTCAACCACAGCCACAGCAGATACAGCAGATAAGCGCCTATCAGCGCGATCACGATGGCCGCAAGGATGCGTCCAGCGGCCTGGTAGCCGTGCACCAGAACGCCCAGCGCGTTGCTGAACAGGTAGCCGGCGGCAAAATAGGAGCCGAGATAGAGCACGGTGCCGGCCAGGTCCAACATCAGGAACTGCGCCAGGCCCATGTTCATGCTGCCGGCCAGGGGTGGCGCCATGGTGTTGATTCCCGGCAGGAACTTGGAGTACACCAGCAGCTGCCGCCCGCGGCGGTAGAACGCATCCGCCGATCGCAGGATGCAGCTTTCGGGATTGAGCGAGATGCGGCACAGCACGCCCAGCAGCCACCAACCGGTGTAGCGCCCCAGCAGGAACAGCAGCGCGTCGCCGGCGAGCATCGCCAGCACGGCGCTGCCGAGCAGGTACTGCGGCTGCAACATGCCCCGGGCCGCGACCGCGCCTGCCACCAGTAACGCCACCGCTGCCGGCACCGGCAGGCCGAGGGCATCCACGAACACCAGCGCGCTCAGAATGACGTAGCCGTGCTGCGCGATCGCGCTGGTCCAGGTATCCATCACGAGCACCGATGCACAGCGCCGTCAAGGCGCTGGCGGGATGCTAGTCGTCCATCAGGAAACTGCGCAGCTGCTCGCTGCGGCTCGGGTGGCGCAGTTTGCGCAGCGCCTTGGCTTCGATCTGCCGGATGCGCTCGCGTGTGACGTCGAACTGCTTGCCGACTTCCTCGAGCGTGTGGTCGGTATTCATGTCGATACCGAAGCGCATGCGCAGCACCTTGGCTTCGCGCGGCGTGAGCTGCGCCAGTACCGAATGCGTGGTCTCGCGCAGCGACTCCATGGTCGCCTGGTCGATCGGCGAGGCCACCGACTGGTCCTCGATGAAATCGCCCAGGTGCGAATCCTCGTCATCGCCGATCGGCGTCTCCATCGAGATCGGTTCCTTGGCGATCTTGAGCACCTTGCGCACCTTGTCTTCCGGCATCTCCATGCGCACCGCCAGCTCTTCCGGCGTCGGCTCGCGTCCCATCTCCTGCAGCATCTGGCGCGAAATGCGGTTCAGCTTGTTGATGGTCTCGATCATGTGCACCGGAATGCGGATGGTGCGCGCCTGGTCGGCGATCGAGCGGGTGATCGCCTGGCGGATCCACCAGGTCGCATAGGTCGAAAATTTGTAGCCGCGGCGGTATTCAAACTTGTCGACCGCCTTCATCAGGCCGATGTTGCCTTCCTGGATCAGATCCAGGAACTGCAGGCCGCGGTTGGTGTACTTCTTGGCGATCGAAATCACCAGCCGCAGGTTCGCCTCGACCATTTCCTTCTTCGCGCGGCGCGCCTTGGCTTCGCCGATCGAGACTTCGCGGTTGATCTCCTTGATGTCGTTGATCGACAGGTGATGCCGCTGCTCGACCTCCATCAGCTTCTTCTGCCGGCGCTCGATCTCATCCTTCAGGCGCGCCAGCGGGGCGGAATATTTCTTGCCGGCCTTCATGTGCTTGGCGAGCCAGCGCGCGCTGGTCTCGTTCTTCGGGAAGGTGGCGATGAAATCCTTGCGCGGCATGCCCGAGTCGCGCACCGCGATGATCATGATCTCCTTCTCGATCTGCCGGATCTCGTTGATGTGCGTGCGCAGCTGATCGGTGAGCGCATCGAACATGCGCGGCGAGAGCTTGAGTTCCATGAACTCGAGCGCGAGCTTCTTGCGCAGCTTCTGGGTCTTGGGATCGTCGGCGCCGAGCTTGGCAATCGAGGCCAGCACCTGCTGGTGCAGCTTCTGGATCGAACCTATGCGACGCGCGACCTCCACCGGATCCGGCCCGGTATCGATCGCTTCCTCTTCGCTGTCGTCGGCGTCCTCGGCCTCATCGTCCTTCTCCACGGCGACGGTTTCAAGTTCGATCTTGGTCGGATTCTGCGGCTGCGCGATGACGTCCGGGGCATTGGGATCGATGAAGCCGACCACCAGGTCGATCAGGCGTGCCTGGCCGGCTTTCACCAGCTCGTAGGTCTTGACGATGTGCTCGTGGGTCGCCGGGTACTTGGCGAGCGCGGTACGCACCGCATCCAGGCCTTCCTCGATGCGCTTGGCGATACGAATCTCGCCTTCCCGCGTCAGCAGCTCGACCGTCCCCATCTCGCGCATGTACATGCGCACCGGGTCGGTGGTGCGGCCGAGTTCGGCATCCAGCGCGGCCAGTGCCGCTGCGGCTTCCTCGATCGCCTCGTCGTCGGCGGGCGAGCTCGGCTCGCTGGCCAGCAGCGACTCGTTGTCCGGTGCCTTTTCGTACACCGGGATGCCCATGTCGTTGATGGTATTGACGATACCTTCGATCTGTTCCGGGTCGACGATTTCGGCCGGCAGGTGATCATTGACCTGGGCGTAGGTGAGGTAGCCCTGTTCCTTGCCGCGCGCGATCAGCAGCTTCAGCTGCGATTGGCGGTCTTCCGGCAGGCCATTGCCGCGGCGCGGCTCGGCGTGCGCGGCCGGGTGGGAATTCGACTTGTGCGACGCAGCAGCCTTTTCCTGAGCCGCCGTCAGTTTTGGCGCCGGGGCGCCTTTTTTGTGCGGCTCGGGCGCCTTGGCCACCGGGGCGGCGGCGCGACGCGCAGGCGCGGCGGCGCTCTTGCGGTGCGCGGCACTCGCAGCGGCAACGGCAGCCCGCGCAGCGGGTTTGCGGGCGGACGGGGCTGGCTTCGGCGGCGGCTTGCGTGTCATGGCGTCTCTAGGGGTGCTTCCAGGACTCGAGTTTCAGACAAAACAGCCCGATCCGTCGCTGGGCAACGAAGGGCTGTGGTCGAGGGGGTCGTTCATGGAAAAGTTGAATATGATAACCAGAATTGATACGTACGTGCCAGTATTCAAGCCCTTCTGCGTGGTAACGGCAGTTAATTGAGGGACTTGAACCTAATCCCAGCGCCGTCAAGGGCTAAGTCGATGCCCGCTGCAGCGCCGGATTACCCTCTAATATGAGGGCCGGTCGCCATAATCCGTCAGGGGCCTCCAACCCTCGTTTGGGCAATACTCAGTGCCTGAAGTTCCAGTTTCTCCGACTCATCCAGCGTCTGGGCACGAGCCTTCTCGATCAGGACTTCAAGCCTGCGGCGCAGTTCCGCGTCCAGCAGGCGAGCGACCGCATGGCACAGTTCCTGTCCCGCGGCGCTCTCGTCGGGCACCAGCGGCTCGCTGGCTGCCAGCTCGGATAATCGCCGGTATTCCGGCCGGTCCCGCCACCGCTCCAGCGTCTGCGCCATGGTGGCAGCGGGGCTTACCGCCAGCTGCTCCAGCAGTGCCAGCAGCACTGCGACTCCGGGCTGACCCAGTTGCGAGAGTTGCAATCGCTGTGGCGCGTCGACCGCGGTGGCAGCCGCCGGGAAGTGCAGTAGCAGGGTAATGGCCTGGGTTACCAGGCTCCCACGGCCAAACTGCCGCGCCGGTGCAGCGGGGCTTCTCGCCGCCGGCTGAGGCCCGCGCGTCGGCGTCGCCCCTGGGGTCTCCGGGGACGCCAGCCATTGCTGCAGCCGCTCGGCCGGCAGACCGATCGCCGCGGCGACGCGATCGAGCAGCAGCTCGCGATAAACCCCAGGCGTGATTTTCTCCAGCAGCGGCCTTGCCAGCGCAACGAAGTGCGCCTTGCCGTCAGCGTGACTGACGTCAGCCTGCTCTCCCAGTTGCGCTACCAGGTATTCCGACAGCGGCAACGCGGTGTCCAGGCGCGCTGCGAAGCGCTCGCCGCCCTCGCGTCCCACCAGCGAATCCGGATCCTCGCCATCCGGCAGGAACAGGAATCGCAGCTCACGGCCCGCACGCGCCTCCGGCAATGCCTGCTGCAGCGCGCGCCACGCGGCCGCGCGTCCGGCGCGATCGCCGTCGAAACAAAAGGCCACCTCACTCACCAGGCGAAACGCACGGTGCAGGTGTTCGGCGGTGGTCGCCGTGCCCAGGGTCGCCACCGCATCGGTAACGCCGGCCTGATGCAGGCGCACCACGTCCATGTAGCCTTCCACCAGCAGCAGGCGCTTCAATGGGCGGCGCGCCAGTCGCGTTTCGTACAGGCCATAGAGCTCCTTGCCTTTATGAAACAGCGCAGTCTCGGGTGAGTTCAGGTATTTGGGCTCACCGCTGCCGAGCACCCGACCGCCAAAGGCGATCACGCGGCCGCGCGTGTCCCGGATCGGAAACATCAGCCGGTCGCGAAAGCGGTCGTAGTAGGCATCGCTGCCGCTGGCGCTGCCGGCAGCCTCGCCGCCGCGTTCGCGCTCGATGATCAGCCCGGCGGCGAGCAGCGCACGCCGGTCCTGCTCGCGCTCGCCGAAGCGGCGCAACACATCGTTCCAGGAATCGCTGGCGTAGCCGATGCGAAACGCCTCGATGGTCGCAGCCGTGAGGCCACGTTGCGTCGCGTAAGCGCGGGCGCGCTCGCTACGCTGCAGTGCCGAGCAATAAAAGTCCGCCACCTTCGCCAGCAGTTCATATAAGGGCGCGCTGTCCTCCGCGCCGGCGGCGCCACCGGGCGATGAGCCGGGCGCGCCGCTGGTTTCGCGCGGCACCGGCAGGCCGAGCCGGCCGGCGAGATCCTCGACCGCTTCCGGAAACGGCAGGCGGTCGTACTCCATCAGGAACCCCAGTGCGGTGCCGTGCGCGCCGCAACCGAAGCAGTGGTAGAACTGTTTGTCCGGACTGACCCAGAACGAGGCCGTCTTCTCGTCGTGGAACGGACAGCAGGCCTTGTATTCGCGGCCGGCGCGTTTCAACGGCACGCGGCTGCCGATGATCTCCACGATATCGGCGCGGGCGATCAGTTCATCGATAAAAGCTTGCGGAATCCGGCCGGCCATACTGGCGGCAAGTGTAGGGCAAGTCTCAGGACAGGCGGGCCTTGATACGTGCGCCGACCGCGGCCATATCGGCCCGGCCCTGCGCCTTGGACTTGATGACGGCCATGACCTTGCCCATGTCCTTGATGGTTGCCGCGCCGGTTTCGCTGATGGCCTGGTTGATCAGGGCGTCGAGCTCGTCGTCCGCCAGCGGTGCGGGCATATAGGAGTTGATGATGGTAAGTTCCGCATTCTCCTTCGCGACCAGATCGGCGCGGCCTCCGGCCTGGAACTGTGCGATCGACTCGCGGCGCTGCTTGCCCATCTTTTCCAGCACGCTGAGCAGCTGCGCATCGTCGAGCGTGATGCGCTCATCGACTTCGCGCTGCTTGACCGCGGCCATGATCAGACGGATGGTGCCGAGGCGATCCTTGTCACCGGATCGCATCGCGCCTTTCATGTCTTCCTGGATGCGTTCCTTGAGGCTCATCGGTGGATGCAGGCCGGCAAATGCCGCTGCGTGCGCTGGAAGGATCAGCGCGCCGGGCGGGCGAAGTCGCGCGACACGCGCTTCATATGCCGCTTGACGGCGGCGGCCTTTTTGCGTTTTCGTTCCTGGGTGGGCTTTTCGTAGAATTCGCGCCGTCGCAGCTCGGCGAGAACGCCTGCCTTCTCACAGGCCCGCTTGAAACGCCGCAGGGCGGCGTCGAAATACTCATTCTCGCGTACTCGAACACTCGGCATCTAAATTCCAACCTCTTGATTCTTAGACACTTTTTGTTCCCTGCGGCCAGGGCAAGGGCCGGGATTCTAATGACACTGCAGGCAAAAGGCAAAGCACCCCGCGCACATGCGTATTCTGGCCATTGAGACCTCCTGCGACGAGAGCGCGGTGGCGGTGCTGGATGAGCAGCGCGGCCTGCTGTCGCACCAGTTGTGGAGCCAGATCGATTTGCACCGCGCTTTCGGCGGTGTGGTGCCCGAACTCGCCTCGCGCGATCACCTGCGCCGCCTGCTGCCGCTGCTGCGCACCGCGCTCGATGCTGCCGGGACGCGCGCCGCCGAGATCGAAGGGGTCGCCTATACCGCGGGTCCCGGCCTGGTCGGCGCACTGCTGACCGGCGCGGCGCTGGCGCGCTCGCTCAGTTACGGCTGGAAGGTGCCGGCGATCGGCATCCATCATCTGGAGGGCCATCTGCTGGCGCCGATGCTCGAGCACCCGGCGCCGCCATTCCCGCATATCGCGCTGCTGGTGTCCGGTGGTCACACGATGCTGATCGAGGTGCGCGCCGTCGGTGACTACCGCGTGCTCGGACAGACCCGGGATGATGCGGCGGGGGAGGCTTTCGACAAGAGTGCCAAGTTGCTCGGCCTGCCTTATCCGGGCGGTCCGGAACTGGCGCAGCTGGCGGAGCGCGGGCGGCCCGGGCGCTATTCGTTTCCGCGACCGATGCTCGATCGGCCGGGCTTTGAATTCAGCTTCTCCGGGCTCAAGACCGCGGTGATGCAAGCAGTGCGTGCCGCGACGCCGTCCGATCAGATGCGCGCCGATGTGGCGTACGCGGTGCAGGACGCCATCGTCGCGACGCTGTGTGCCAAGGCGCTGCGGGCGTTGGAATTCACCGGCCACCAGGCCCTGGTCGTGGCGGGCGGGGTCGGCGCCAACCGCGAGCTGCGAGCGCGCCTGACGCGCGAGGCGGCGGCCATCGGGGCGCAGGTGTATTTCCCGCGGCTGGAATTCTGTACCGACAATGCGGCGATGATCGCGGTAGCGGGGATGTATCGGCTGCGGGCGCACGAGCAGACCACAGGCGGAATTGAAGTCAGGGCGCGTTGGCCGCTGGAGCAGCTTCGCCCGCCTGGGACGACCTGACAACCCCTGGGAGTTATCAGACTACATGCGGCATTTTTGATAATAAAAATACCGCATGTAGTCTGATAACTCCAAGCGGCTATCCGGGCGCTCCGGGCGGTACGAAACTCCTGCAATGACCCACGTAGTCGCTAAACTTTAGCCATGAGCCAGCACGACAGCGAAGATCGCATATTCCTGCGCGGCCTGACCACCGAATGCATCATCGGCTTCGTGGACTGGGAGCGCCGCGCGCGCCAGACCGTGGTGATCGATCTGGAGCTGCCCTGCGACTGCGAGCACGCCGCCCGGCGCGATACCGTCGCCGATACTGTGGATTACAAGACGGTCGCCAAGCGGGTGCTGGCCTGGGTGCAGGCATCGCAGTTCCATCTGGTCGAGTCGCTGGCGCATGGGCTGGCACTGCTGCTGCTGGCGGAATTTCCGCTCGCATGGGTGCGCGTCAGCGTCAACAAGCCCGGCGCGATCCGTCATTCGAGCGATGTCGGGGTGAGCATCGAGCGCCGGCGTGAGCCGGGCCGCGCGCCGGACAGTGCGCCGGGTTGATGAGCTCGGGCCCGGTCATGGCCGCGCCGCCAAACAGCACCCAGGTGTTCGTCGCCATCGGCAGCAATGTCGATGCGGCTGAGCACATGCGCCAGGCGGCGCGCGCGCTCCGGCAGCGCTTTGCCGATGCGCGCTTTTCACGTTGCTTTCGCAATCCATCCTTCGGCTTCGAGGGCCCGGATTTCTACAATGCCGTGACCGGTTTCACCACCACGCTGCCGATCGAGGCGCTGCTGCCGTCGCTGCGCGAGATCGAGGCACGCTGCGGGCGCACGCCGACCGATGCACGCTGGGGACCGCGCAACATGGACCTGGATCTGTTGCTGTACGGCGATCTGGTCGCCACCGGCGCCGGCTATACATTGCCGCGGCGTGATCTGCTGCGACGGGTCTACATGCTCGGGCCGATGGCGGACCTCGCTCCCGACTGGCGCTATCCGCCAGCGGGGCCGACGATCGGGGAGCTGTGGCAGCGCTTCCCGCAATCCGAGCACCTGCTCACGCCACTGCCGCTCGATCTCAATGCCGCCTGACTCAATGGCGCCTGCGGCGCCCTCACCAGCCGATGCTGCGCCCGCCGTCGACCGCGAGGATCTGGCCGGTGACGAACGGCGCATCGCTGGCGAAGAACAATACTGCCCGGGCGATGTCATCGGGCGAGCCGTGGCGGTGCAACGGCGTCTCACCGATGATCTTCTCCTTCTGCTCCTCGGGCATGGGCGCCTCCGGCCACAGCACCGGCCCGGGAGCGATGGCGTTCACGCGCACCTCCGGCGCCAGCTCGCGCGCCAGTGCACGCGTGAGCATGATCAGTCCGGCCTTGGCCACGCTGTAGACCATGTGATCGCGCAGCGGCCGCATGCCGTGGATGTCGACGATGTTCAGCACCGCACCCTGCGTGCGGCGCAATTCCGGCGCCGCGGCTTGCGAGAGCAGCAGCGGTGCACGCAGATTGGTGCCGAGCAGATCTTCCCACTGCGAGTACGTAATGCGACCGAACGGCGTCGGATAGAAGGTCGACGCATTGTTGACCAGCAGGTGCAGGGCGGCGAAGCGGTCACTGGCCTTGCCGATCAGTCCCGGCAACGCCGCGGTGTCCATCAGGTCACAGGCGATGACGGCGGTGGAATCCGGGCGCACGCTCTCCAGCTGCGCCGCGAGCGCGTTCGCGGCCTCCAGCGAGCGGTGACAATGGATCACCACATTAGCGCCGGCGCCATGCAGCGCGCGCACGATGCCGGCGCCGACGCGGCGTGCGCCACCGGTAACCAGCGCGGTGTGCCCCGACAGGCGAGCGCTCGGCTCGATGTCCGATGGCCTGTTCGACCGGTAAAGTTTGGCTGCCATGAGCGCAGCTTATGACGCCGGACGCCGCAGTCACAATCCTGCCATCGCTGCAGCCGGATGAGCTGCGCCACGGTGCCGCCGTGCTGCAGGCGGTACGCGACGCGATCGCAACGCATGGCGGCTGGCTGCCGTTCGACGACTATCTGCGCATCGTCCTGTACGCGCCGGGGCTGGGCTACTACAGCGCCGGAAGCGTCAAGTTCGGCCGCGGGGGAGATTTTGTCACGGCGCCGGAGCTGTCCGGCCTGTTTGGCCGCTGCGTGGCGCGACAGTGCGCGCAGGTACTGCAGCTCAGCGGCGGTGATGTGCTGGAACTGGGCGCCGGCACGGGTGCGCTGGCGATGAGCGTGCTGACCGCGCTGTCCGAGCTCGAAGCGCTGCCACGGCACTATTACATACTGGAAGTGAGCGCCGACCTGCGTGCGCGCCAGGAACAGCGACTCGCGTGCCTGCCGCAAGCGCTGCGCGAGCGCCTGCATTGGCTGGACGCCTTGCCTGCAACACCGATTGCCGGCGTGATACTGGCCAATGAAGTCGCCGACGCGTTGCCGTTCAAGCGCTTCGCTGTTGGGCTGGATGCGCCGCTCGAGAGTGGCGTGGCGCTGTCGGACGACGGGCGCTTGATAGAGCTGGAGCGGCCCGCGGACGCTATGCTTGCGGCGCAGGTCGCGCAGCTCGCCGCAGCGCTGCCCGCGCCGCTACCGGCGGGCTACCGCTCCGAGCTATGCCTGGTGCTGCATCCCTGGATTGGCGCGCTGGGGGCTTGCTTGAGGCGCGGTGCGCTGCTGCTCATCGACTACGGCTTAGGCAGGCGTGAGTACTACCACCCGCAGCGCGCGCAGGGCACGCTGCGCTGCCACTTCCGGCATCGCGCACATGATGATGCGCTGTTGCATCCGGGGCTGCAGGACATCACGGCCTGGGTCGACTTTACGCGCGTGGCCGAAGCGGCGGTGGATGCGCAGCTCGAAGTCGCAGGCTACTGCACCCAGGCAGCCTTTCTGCTGGCGAACGGCATCGAATCGGATCTCGCGGCCAGCGCAGCCGGCGCTGCCACCGCTGCCACTGCTGCCAGTGTGCAGGCGCGGCTGGCGTCCGAGGCACGAGCGCTGCTGCTGCCGGGAGAGATGGGGGAGAGTTTCAAGGCCATGGCGCTCACGCGCGATCTTGCGGCGCCGCTGCGCGGCTTTGAGTATCAGGATTTGCGCCGTTCGCTTTGAAGCTGGCGCAGTCGCTCGATACGCGCGGCGCGATAGGCGGCGGCGATCGCAATACCCTTGAGCCGCTCGATCTGCTCGGGCGGCAGCGTCACGCCGGCGGCGGTAACCAGCGCGACGGCAAGGGCCGCATGCAGCGTCTCGTCGCTGCCGGATCGGGCCTGGGTCGCGCGCAGCACCAGTTCAAAGCGATCCGGCCGGCGAAAAGCGTCGGCGGCTTCCAGCAGCTCGAGTACGCCGCCGGCATCGAGTGCGTCGGCCGCGGCGATACGCCGCCACAGCCGCGAGGTGAGCAGCGCCAGCTCGCGATAGTCGTTCGGCACTCGCAGCCGCTCGGACAACGCCGTGATCGCCTGCGGCGCAGCGTCGGTGAGCAGGGCGGCGAAGCGCACGCTGGGTTCCGACGACAGGCGCGCCGCGCGCTGCATCGTCAGCCGCTCGGCGGCACGCCAGTCGAGCTCCGGCAACAGTACCGCCAGGGCGCCGCAGTCCTGCAGCACCTGGAAAAACTCCTCGGGACGCGCCTCGACCAGCGCGCGCTGCATCTCGCGCCACACACGCTCGGACACCAGCGAGTTGATTTCGCCATTGTCGACCATGCGGCGCATCAGGGCTGCCGTTTCCGGGGCCAGCCTGAACCCCAGCGGCGCCAGGCGCGCAGCAAAGCGCGCGACACGCAGGATCCGCACCGGGTCCTCGACAAAGGCCGGCGACACGTGGCGCAGCAGGCGCTGTTCCAGATCCTGGCGGCCGCCGTACGGATCGATCAACGTGCCATCGGGCGCGCGCGCCATCGCATTGATGGTCAGGTCGCGGCGTTGCAGATCCTGGTGCAGCGTCACCTCGGGTGAGAAGCGGGTCTCAAAGCCGCGATAGCCCGGACCGGTCTTGCGCTCCACCCTGGCCAGGGCGTACTCCTCGTGGGTGTCCGGGTGCAGGAACACCGGGAAATCACGCCCGACGGCGCGATATCCGGCTTGCTGCAGCTGCTCGGGCGTGGCACCGACCACCACCCAGTCACGCTCGGCCGCCGCCAATCCCAGCAGCTCGTCCCGGACCGCACCTCCAACCAGATACACTTGCATGACAGCGCATGTTAACCGAGAGCCGAAGCCTTACCTTACTGAAAACCCGGTTGCTGGCTGCGGCAGTGATCGTCGTCACGCTGCCGGGCTGCGCGATCGGCTATTTCACCCAGGCGGCGCAGGGCCAGTGGCGGCTGATGCGCGCGCGCCGCCCGATCGAGCAGGTGATCGCCGATCCGGCCTCGAGCGAGGAGCTCAAGGCGCGCCTGCGGGTGGTGCAGGATGCGCGCGACTTCGCGGTCAGCGATCTGGGCCTGCCGGACAACCGCAGCTATCGCAGCTATAGCGACCTGAAGCGCCCGTACGTGGTGTGGAACGTGGTGGCGGCGCCCGAGTTTTCTGTCCAGCCGCAGCGCTGGTGCTTTCCTTTCACCGGCTGCCTGAGCTACCGCGGCTACTTTCGCGAACGTGACGCACGCAAGATGGCCGCCAAACTGGCTGCGCGCGGCAACGATGTCATGGTGGGGGGCGTGACGGCGTATTCGACCCTGGGTCACTTCGCCGACCCGGTGCTCAACACGATGCTTCGTTATGGCGACCTGGAGCTGGTGTCCACCATGTTTCATGAGCTGGCACATCAGCTGATCTACGTGCGCGGTGACACCGTGTTCAATGAATCATTCGCGGTGAGCGTGGAACAGGAGGGGCTGCGGCGCTGGCTGACGGCGCGCGGACGCAGCCTCGAGCTGCAGGATTATCTGGAACGACAGCGCGCCGAGCAGCGCATGGTCGACGCATTTGCCGACGGACGTCGGCGGCTGGCTACGCTGTATGCGCAGTCGCCACCGCTGCCGCTCAGCGAGCGGCGCGCCGCGAAGCGCGCGATCCTCGATGCCACCGGCGCGCAGGTGCAGGGGATCGAACGGCAGCTGAAACTGCGTACTGGCTACGACCAGTGGATCGCGGATGGTCTGAACAACGCGCACCTGGCCTCGATCGGCACTTACTTCGACTGCGTGCCAGGGTTTGAGCGCTTACTGGCGGCCAACGGCGGCAACCTGCCGGCCTTCTATGCCGCCGTCAGGAACATGCGAGCCGATGCGCCCGCGCGCCGTGCGCTGTGTCGCGTTGCCGCTGCGATGCCTGTAGCGCCTGGGACGTCTACGGTACCGGGTGCGCCAGCACCGGCGATTTCGGCGCCAGCCACAACGGTGCCAGAGCACTGAGGCTGGCGCGAGCGGGGCCGACCTGGCGGCTGTCATCGTCGCGACACACGCTGTCGGTCAGCAGCGAGCGGTAGTTGTCGACCGAGAACGGCTTGCCCGGCAGGAATTGCATGACGCTCGCCTGCAAGCGCGCCACGGCGTCCGGCAGAGCGTAGATATGGCACGGCAGGTGCGCGGCGCCGGCCGTAATGCGCACGATCTGTTCCAGCGTCAGCACTTCCGGGCCGCATAACTCGATGCACTTGCGGCTGCTGGCGCCGCCGTGCAGCGCCTGCATGAAGGCGGCGGCCACATCGCCGACATAGATCGGTGCGAAGCGTGCCTTGGCCCGGGCCAATGGCAATCGGCCGTGGGTGGCGCGCAGCAGCTGCGCGAAACGATTGGTCAGTGAATCGCCCGGGCCGAAGATCACCGACGGCCGGAAGATGGTCCAGTCGAGCGTCGGGCCGGCGGCGCGTATCAACTGCTCGGCGGCGCCCTTGCTGCGCAGGTAGTGGCTCGCGCCCCGTTCGGCATCGGCATTGAGCGCGCTCATCTGCAGCAGCCGCGGTACCCGCAGCTTGATCAGGGCGCGCAGCAGGCCGGCGGTAAGCTCCACGTGCGCACGGCGAAATCCGGCGCCGCTGAAGCCGCGCTCATTGAGGATACCGACAAGATTGACGACGACGTCGCAGCCATCGATGCCGCGGCGTAGGAATTCGGGGTTATAGACGTCGCCCACGGCGACTTCGACGCTCGGCAGCGGCCGCAGGTCGATCGCGTGGCTGCTGGCGCGCGTCAGTACGCGCAGCGCGTGGCCGGCGCGCGTCAGGCGGGAAATCAGTTCCTGGCCGACAAAGCCGGTACCCCCGGCGATGCAGATAGTGCGTGGTCGCTCGATGGTCGGCGCGATGCGGTACTGCATACGCGCAGTACCGCACAACGCCGCACAACGATCAATGGGTCTCGCGAATCAATGCGTCTCGACGCTGACCCGCTTCGGCTCCGGGGCCGCCACTTTCGGGATCGTCACCTCGAGCACGCCATTCAGATGACGCGCACGGATGTCGTCGGTCTTCACATTCTCGGGCAGAGTGAAACGACGCAGGAATTTGCCCTCGACCCGCTCCAGGCGCGATACCGCCTTCTGGTCGTCCGGCCGCTCGAGCTTGCGCTCGCCGGTCACGGTCAATACGCCCTTGTCGGCGGTGATCTGGATGTCCTTGGGCTCAATGCCCGGCAGGTCGGCGCGGACCACAAAGCTGTCCGGCTGCTCGAACACGTCCACGGACGGAATCCAGTTCACGGCGGTCTCGGAATTGCCGGCCGCGGCTTCGCCGTTAGCTGCCGGGGCATCAGTGTTGCCGTTGAATATCTGACCAATCTGGCGATGGAGGCGCTCGACTGCGCTCCAGGGCTCATAACGTACAAGTACCATAGTCTTCTCTCCGGTTTGGTTGGGCGGCGGGCCACTACTGGACCCGACTGCATGCACCTGAAGTTGGAGGTGGATTGCTTGCCTTTCAAGGGCTCCGGGCACGGATGTGTGACGACTGTCTTGTGGATAGCCTGTGGGCGCGCTGTGCAGCGCCGGTGCATGGACGGTGGACACAACCTATTGATGTGGTGCGATCGTGTAATTAGTCCCGATCCGCGAAGTTTTCTGCTAATGAAGTTACAGGCATATGTGTTGTAACCTTTTGATTTTCAGCTACAAAATATGCAGAAAAGAAGTGTTGCATAATCTTGACGGTGACCGGGCAGCTTGATTAGTCTCCGCCCTCCACACAACTAGATCTGGTAGAGGGAGCCGATCTACTTGGTGCGTCCGATTTCGCGGAAAGGGGAGCCGCCGCCCATGAATTCAGTCGTCAAACTCGTCGCCGCCGACATCAACACTATTCCATACCAGGAAGCATCGCTGGACATATGGGATAAGAAGTATCGCCTCAGTTCGAAGAACGGCGAGCCGATCGACCGAAGCATGGACGACACTTATAAACGTGTCGCACGGGCGCTGGCCGATGTCGAGCGCGACGACATCCGCGAGCGCTGGTACGAGCGCTTTCTCTGGGCGCTGCGCCACGGTGCGATTCCGGCCGGACGCGTGACGTCGAATGCCGGCGCGCTGGAGCACAAGCCGGCCACCTCGACCATCAACTGCACGGTCTCGGGCACCATCCGCGATTCGATGGACGACATCCTCGGCAAGGTGCACGAGGCGGGACTGACGCTCAAGGCCGGCTGCGGCATCGGCTACGAATTCTCGACGCTGCGGCCGCGCGGCGCCTACGTCTCCGGCGCCGGCGCCTATACCTCCGGTCCGATGTCCTTCATGGATATCTACGACAAGATGTGTTTCACGGTGTCCTCGGCCGGCGGCCGTCGCGGCGCGCAGATGGGCACTTTCGACGTCGGCCATCCCGATGCGATGGACTTCGTGCGCGCCAAGCGCGAGAACGGACGCCTGCGGCAGTTCAATCTGTCGCTGCTGGTCACCGACGAGTTCATGCAGGCGGTGCGCGAGGAGCGCGAGTGGAAGCTCGCGTTCCCGATCAGCCGGCGCGAGTACGACGCCGAGCAGCCGGACCTGGGTGACGCGCAGCATTTCGTGTGGCGCGAATGGCCGACCCACGAGGGTTACGTGGCCAACGATGAGGGGTTGGTGGCCTGCCGTGTCTACAAGACCGTGCCGGCGCGGCGCATGTGGGACGTGATCATGTCCTCGACCTACGATTTCGCCGAGCCGGGATTCGTGCTGATCGATCGCATGAACGAGATGAACAACAACTGGTGGTGCGAGAACATTCGTGCAACCAATCCGTGCGGCGAACAAGGGCTGCCGCCCTATGGGGCGTGTCTGCTAGGTTCGATAAATCTCACGCGCTTCGTGCGCGAGCCGTTTACGCCGCAAGCGCGTTTCGACTGGGATGAGTATCGCGATGTAGTGCGGGTGTTCACGCGCATGCTGGACAACGTGGTCGAGATCAATGGCCTGCCGCTCGAGCGGCAGCGGCAGGAGATCGAGCGCAAGCGCCGTCACGGCATGGGATTTCTCGGCCTGGGCTCGACCATCACGCTGCTCGGAGCCAAGTACGGCTCGAGCGAGTCGGTCAAATTCACCGAGGACGTATCGCGCGAGATGGCGATCGCCGGTTGGGAGACCGCGCTAGATCTGGCACGCGAGAAAGGTCCGGCGCCGATCATGAACGAGGAGTTCACGGTCACCAAGGAGATGCTGCGCAAGCGTCCCGAGATGGCCACCGATGGCTGGAAGCCGGGCGCGAAGATTCCCGGACGACTGCTGCACGCGCGCTACAGCCGCTACATGCAGCGCATCGCCACGGTAGCGCCGCACCTGGTGGAACAGCTGGCGCAGATCGGTGCCCGTTTCACTCATCACAGCTCGATTGCGCCGACCGGCACGATCTCGCTGTCGCTGGCCAATAACGCCAGCAACGGCATCGAACCGTCGTTCGCGCATCACTACTTCCGCAACGTGATCCGTCCGGGCCGCAAGACCAAGGAGAAGATCGACGTTTTCTCGTTCGAGCTCTTGGCCTACCGCGAGCTGGTCAATGCGCGCGCGATGCCGGGATCGACCAAGGAGGGCGAGACGCTGCCGGAATACTTCACGTCGGCCGATGAAGTGACGCCGCACCAGCATGTGGATATCCAGGCGGCATCGCAGAAGTGGATCGATTCGTCGATCTCCAAGACCGCAAACGTGCCGACCAATTTTCCGTACGATCAGTTCAAGAGCATCTATTTGTATGCGCACGAGCAGGGGCTCAAGGGCTGCACCACGTTCCGGTTCAATCCGGAGGCGTTCCAGGGCGTGCTGGTCAAGGAAGACGATCTGAAGAACACCATCTACGTGTTCACGCTCGAGGACGGCACCGAAGTCAGTGCGCGCGGCGATGAGGAAATTGAATACGACGGCGAGACCCACAGCGCCGCCAATCTGTTTGACGCCTTGAAGGAAGGCTACTACGGGAAATTCTGACCATGAGCAGCACACGCATCGAGAAGAAGATCGTCAAGTACCGGGTGCAGAAGCCGGAGGACACGCAGGCAGCCAAGAACGCGGCGCCGCCGGAGGAATTGGCGCACGGCCGTGACGGCCGCACTGCCAAAGTGATCCGCATGCACGAGGAGATCCAGCGTCCGGAGATGCTGATCGGCTCGACCTACAAGATCAAGACACCGGTGTCGGACCACGCTATGTACGTGACCATCAACGACATCGTGCTCAACGAGGGCACCGAGTACGAGCAGCGCCGTCCGTTCGAGGTGTTCATCAACTCGAAGAACCTGGATCACTTCCAGTGGATCGTCGCGCTGACGCGGATCATCTCGGCGGTGTTCCGCAAGGGTGGCGACGTCGCATTCCTGGTGGCGGAATTGAAGGCGGTGTTCGATCCGCGCGGCGGCTACTGGCAGCCGGGCGGGAAGTTCATGCCGTCGATCATCGCGGAACTCGGCTACGTGATCGAGCGGCACCTGCAGAGTATCGGCCTGATGCGCAAGACCGAACTGGATGTGCACCAGAAGAAGCTGATCGACGACAAGCGCGCCGAGTTCGAGGCGCGCAAGAGCCAGCAGGACGCATTCTCGAAGTCGCATTTTCCGGAGGGTGCGCAACTGTGCGGCAAATGCAGCACCGCGGCTGTGGTGATGATGGACAATTGCATGACCTGCCTGAACTGCGGCGAGTCGAAGTGCGGGTAACCCCCGTATCGTGACGATCCAGACTTGGGACGCCGCCGGGTACGACAAAAACGCTCGCTTTGTCACTGACCTTGGCGCCCCGGTCCTCGATTTACTCGCACCCAAGCCCGGTGAGCGCATCCTGGATGTGGGGTGCGGCGACGGCATACTGACCAAAAAGATCGCCGACCTGGGCTGCAGCGTAGTGGGCGTCGACTCCAGTGCCGAGTTCGTGGCGTCAGCGAGAAAGCTCGGGCTCACCGTTATGCAGCAGAGTGCCTCGGACATGGAGTTCGGCCCGAGCTTCGATGCAGTGTTCAGCAATGCAGCTCTTCACTGGATAAAAAACGCCGACGCGGTAATCGGGCGCGTCGCGCGCGCGCTGCTGCCGAAGGGGCGGTTCGTCGTGGAGATGGGCGGTCACGGCTGCGTCAAGACCCTGCAGTCGGCGCTGATCGAGGAGCTCGACCGTCGCGGACATGATGGCCAGTCCGCCAACCCCTGGTATTTTCCAACGGTCGAAGATTACGGCGGGCGACTTGCCGCCGCAGGTTTCGAGGTGCGCTATATCGAGCTGATCCCGCGGCCGACGCCGTTGCCGGGCGATGTCATGGGATGGCTCACGACCTTCTGTGGCTGCTTCACCGCCGTGCTGCCCGAGGGGGAGCGTACGGATTATCTCCACCGTGTACGTCACCGCATCAAGCCGGACCTGTGTGACGCCATGGGAAAGTGGACTGCCGACTACGTGCGGCTGCGGTTTGCGGCGTACCTGGTCTAGTATTGCGGTTTGACCCGGAGCTGCCGATCAGGAACGACCGCTTCGGGGGACCTATTCGTCACTTGACTCGACGTTCAGAGCCCTCTGCCACGGTGCCATCGCTGATTCACGCCACGCCTCAGGTATGGGACAGCTTAGTTGGCAATTTGTGAAGGACCATGGGCTAGGGAATCGCACGAAACCAATTACTCGGTCGTCTCTGCGATACGAACTTTGATCAGCTTGCGCACGAGAGCGATCGGTAGTGGCTTGTCAGACGAGAAATGGAGCGAGCCCTTCGTCTGGTCGTAGTGACCGACGTCTCGGGCGAGAGATCTGAGCGTTGAACCACTGAAGGGATAGTATGAACAGCCCTTTGCCGTTGCTCGAAAGCCAGCGATCACGACACCGTTTACGCGGAACGCCGGCATCCGGTAGCGGATGCATTCTTCCGCCTCGGGAACGACGGCTCGAATCTTCGCGCGGAGATCTTCAAGTGCCGCTCGCCGGTCTTCCGGGAGGCCAGTAAGATAATCGTCGATCGCTGATAGCTTCGGCCCGGTAGTCATTTCGTCATATTGCGGGTTGTTGCGAGGGCCGCCTTACATGCCTGTTGCCCCCTGAAAACATTGCTCTCGAACGAGACTGTTTATGACCTAGGCTGTGTGAAAACACCTGCGAGCGTTTCGCAAGCTAGCAAAATGATGCATGTACGTGTTGATCTGATGCACTTGGGTAGCTTGAGAGTCCGTTTAGAACGCGTAGCAGAGCAACAAATTCTGACCAATTGAGTTTTCAGACGGGCTAGACCCGAACCGGTCAGTTGCCAACGGCTGCTCATGGCAAGTCAGAACGAGGCGAGCCTTTCTTCAGCGAACGTTGATTGTGTAGATATGGTAACCATAAGCACCACGAACTCCGATGCGTTCGAACTCTACCGCATCGGCGCCGACGAAACCCGGTTCTGACGTGTAGTAAATCACAGTCGCGGGTACGCTTTGCCCGTTGCAGGCACTGCGGGCGTCGTCTTTACTAAAGTCCGCGAGTGCGGTCCCCTCTTCGACAGAAACCTGTCCATGTTTGGGCGCTTTCGCAACCTTTAGGGTCGGGTAGCCCAAGCTCGTGCAATCAGACGCTGTTGCATAGAAACTGGCGAGAATCTGCCTTTGGCCACTGAGCGCACCACGGACTATCGGCGTGTCCGTGGATTGTCGTGCTGGTGTTGCACTTGGGCTGTTTGAGTTGATAACAATGCAGGAAGCCAATGCCAATGTGGACGCCACTGCCAATACCATTTCTCTCATAAGGTTTCCCCGCCGGGTCTGACATAAATTCTGGCAGCGACCAGGGTAGTCGTCCATAGACGGCTCTTGACCAGAACAGGACGGTCGCGAGTGTCGGCTATCGGGGTACCCACCACCGATAAATCACGGCGAGGTGACGACGGAGATATTTATGCTGCCGAATTTAGAAACTTGAAGGTCAACGTTGGGGATGTGTTTGACCTCGGAACTCCACGTAACATCGTCGGGCGGCCCGCATGATGCTATAAGGCCTGTCAGGGCCAGAAGCAATGTGACGCTATACCTGTTTAGCCGACATGGTCTCATTGGTCTACCGGAGTTGGCCGATACCGGACCGTTCCGAAATCGGAAATCCACCGGTCCGACTTTCGCAATTGCAGAACGACGAAGTGACCGGTCCTTAAGGAGGATTCCGTGCGCTCACTCCGATGTCCTGTCCTGTTGCGGAGACGGTTCCGGGAGTTGTTGAGTGCTGACGCCACCATCTGAAGCCGCGTCCCTTCGCGGCGTGGGGACCAGTGGCCGCGCAACACCATTGCGTGATGTATTTGGAGCAGCGACTGGCAATTTTGCGCCGCGGCTCTGCGGCGGCCCGGGCTCGTTCGCATTGAATGCATGGGGATCAATGAAGACGACGCTGCAGCCCGTGCATTCGTAGAAACTGGTCGCGTACAGCGAACCATCAGGCCGAGGCACGAGGACAGCACGAAAAAATCCGCTGCCGCAGACCTGGCATCGAAACGCACGCTGGCTCATTGCCGAAAGCCTGCCGAATCGGATACTGTATGTCCATACAGTACCTGTCCGAGCATGCTTGTGCCGGCGGCTGGCGCTCCTGTGGCGCATGGTTCCACGCATCAAGGTTGCGTGTTCGACTGGATAATTCTATGAGTAGGGGCTGGAGCGCCGAAGAAGTGGCAGCGAGTTTTCCCGGCTGGAATCACCAGGCTTGATCGCATTGATGGATAACGAACGTGTCATGTCGCCCTGATAGAAATATACAAATAAGGGACGCCGAGAAGTAACGACAGGATTGCGTGCCCTGTAATGCGCTGCACTTCGCTCCGTTCGATGGGGCGATTCGCTGTCAACCTTGGGGAATAGCTATGTTTCGCATGACATCGTGCCCATTTCGCATCGCCGCCGCTGCCGTGGCGGCCGGGATGCTAGCGACATCCGCGAGCGCCGGCGAGACAACGCCGAACCTGCTGATCAATGGCGACGCTGAGTTGCAGCTTTGCACCAATGACTGGGACGCGCAGACGTCGGTCCCGGGATGGCGCGTGCTGCGCGGTGCGGCAAGCGTGCTGTGCTATACCGCTTTCGGTCTTGCGGGGGAGACGCCTGTCCTGCCGACGAACCTGCCCGCCGGTCAGGCGCTATTCGGCGCGCCAGGCGCCGATACCGAGATGGAGCAGGTCGTAGATGTGGCTGCCGCGGCGGCGGGCATCGACCGCCGCACAGTCGGGTTCCGTCTGTCTGGCTGGCTGGGCGGCTGGCGCGACCGTCCTGAGCGCGCAATCCTCACCGCGGTCTTCGTTGACGGCCAGGGCAACGCCACCGGCGACCCGGTCGTGATATCCGATGCCGATGCGCAGGCGCGCAACTATGCCACCGGCCTTGTGGCGCGCCATGTCGACGGGCTCGTGCCCGCCGACACGCGGCGGATTGTGGTCACGGTACAGTTCCTGAGTGGCATGGCCTCCTTTCACAACGCCTATGCAGACAATCTCAGCCTGACTCTCAACGGCAATGTCGGCGACCTCGCCCCTGCAGCTGCGACAGCACCACCATCACGCGTCCCGCCGCTTGACCACGTCTATGTATTGATGATGGAAAACACCAACTATGCGGATGTGTTCCACGTCAATGGAGCCACCGTGACTGCAGATTCGCGGATGCCCTTCGTGGCATCGCTGGTCGGCAAGGGCGTGGTCCTGAACAATATGTGGGCGACCTACCATCCCAGTGACCAAAACTATGTCGCCATGGTGGCCGGCAACACTTTCGTCTATGGTCCGACCTATTACCCCGATTTCGATCTCGCCGCTCCCCATCTGGGAGACTTGCTGCAAGCCCGGGGTAAGCACTGGAAGGGATACGTTCAGTTCATGGGAACGCCATGCAACCTGAGCTCTGTGGGGCAAGGACGGGCGTCCTTCTCCCCGGACGATGAGCCCTTTGTTCAATTCCAGGACGTGATCGGCAACCCTGTACGCTGCGGCGCGGCTTTGCGCGACCTTGCCGACTTCAAAGCTGCAATCACGACCAACACGTTACCGGATTTCGCCTGGCTGGCGGCGGACAACTGGTGGGACGGCGAAGGGGCGTGGTACGAGAACTACGACGTAGGCTTTTCCAACACCAAGCAAGATGAGTTCCTGCGATCGACCCTGCAACCGTTAATCGAATCGGCGGCGTGGGGGAATTCCCGCTCGCTGCTGATCCTGACCTGGGACGAAGCCGATGGTTGGGGCTGGCCCGATAACCACATCCCAACGATATTGGTCGGTTCGCCGGGTTTGCTCAAGGCAGGCACGGTACTGCGCGAGCATGTCGACGGGTACGATCTGCTGCGCACCATCGAGAGCGCGCTCGGCGTGGGCAACTTGGGACAGTTCGATACCTTTGGCATGCCCGTGAATGACGTCTTTGCGGGCGCGCCCTCGCATGACGACGGGTCGGATGCTCGACTTTGGCCGACGCCATCGGTGTCGACCCGCGGCAGCATCGCCGATACCTTCGGCACCGCGACGACGCCGGCTGCAGTGCAGGGGGGCGAGCCACTCACGACGGTCCTGCCCGCGGGCGTGGACGCCATCACCAGTGCCGACATCGAGCCGCTGGGCGAGGTGCCCACGGCTGCGTCCAGGACCTACGGCTTCGAAGGCGATGGAAAGACGGTTTCCATCCCGACGCAGCATCTGGCGCCAGGCGTCTACGGTGTCTGGTTGCGCCACGGCAGGCTCAGCCCTAACCAGGCACCGATGATGGTCAGCGTCCTGCCGCCGCCACTCGTGAGCCGCAACAATCCGGGCGTAGAGATCGTCGGTGCCTCCGCGAGCGGCGGCGACCCTGCCAATGTCGGCGTGCGCTATGGCGCGAATCCCATCGTCCGCTACTGCCTGCCCCCGGGCGCGCGCATGGCCAACAGCTGGATCGGAATCTTTGCCAGCGGCACACCCAACAGCCAGCTGACCCAGGATAACGCCAACGTGATCGGCTACTGGCTCAAGACTCCAGGTGGCGGCGGCGCCGATCCGCCCTGCGGCGAGGCCGAGGCCTACGTTTCAGAACTCAGTCCCGGCCAGCCGTACGAGGTTCTGCTCCTCAAGAGCAACGCGGATGGCACATCCACACCCGTCGGCCGCACGGCCGGCCTGTACGTGATACCGGCGTTGCCCGATTGACGACCAAGCCCACTCAAGCAACGGATGGTCTATGAACAGTGGCATTGCGAAAATGCGCTGCAGCCGCGATTTCCGTACAGTTCAGTCGCCGCTGTTGGCCGAATAGCGACGCTGCGTCGCAAACACGTTTACGCTCTGGTCGGGACAGCAATATCGAAGTGCATCACATCTTCCCGTACGCCAAGTTTCCCGTAGAGCGCGATTGCCGGTGCGTCGCCATAGTCGGATTGTACGTAGATTACCCAGGCTTGCCTTTGCGCCGCGATCTCGCGAAGTCTTTTGATGAGAGCGAGGGCGAATCCCTGGCGGCGGTGCGGATCCGCCACAGCCAGGTCATAGATGTAGATCTCACGCCGCTCGCGTTCAAATTTGTCCAGTTCATAGGCGACGAGCCCTCCCACAACACAGCCCTCGACTAACGCCGCCAGAACGATGACGTGTTCCTTCGCAAGTAGCCGCCCCAAGTACGCATCGCTCGGTGGCTGCGACCCGTAGGTCTCCTGGTCCTCGAAAGCGCGCCCGAACAGTGCATTCAATGAGCGCAGATGGCCGATGTCATGCGTTCCAAGGCGCTGTATCAGGAGTCCATCGCTCATGCCAATTTCACGCAGCGACTTTGGCGGCCGGGTCCGCCTCAGGGCTTCAGGGTTGCCGCGATGGTGCGTACCTCGTCCGGCGTGTGCTCGCCGCCCAGTGGCGTCCCCGGCATCAGGTATTTGGCCATGTCGAGCCCGCCGACCACGACCGGTTCGAACCCCGCCTCTCGAACAAGGCGCGAGGCGACTTCGACGGCCCTCTGCTCACCTGCAATCGGCATTCCGATTTTCCCTGGATCGTCGTGCGCGCTGGCCATGAGTGCCGCGGGCACGGCGTTGAATGCACGAACCACAAGCGCGCCTGACAGCAGGTGCGCATCGAACAGCCCCGCCCCTTGTTCACGTGCCTGATTGGCGATCTCACCGTCGCGCTGCGGGAAAGGATTGCTCGCGTTGATGACGACTTTTCCCTTGAGTGAATCGCCGAGACTCTTTACGAGCTCGGGGAAAGCGCTGTAGGGAACCGCGAGCAGAATGACCTGCCCAAACGCCGCGGCCTGCTGCGGCGTACCCGCGCGCGCATTGGCTCCGACCTCGGCAGCGAGTTTCTTGTCGTTGTCGAGATTGCGCGAGGAGAACATCACCTCATGTCCGGCCTTGGCCCAGACGCCGCCCAGCGCGCTGCCGACATGCCCGGACCCGATGATCCCGATCTTCATCTTCTGGCTGTCGGCTGCGTGAACAACGCGTGCTGCGATCGCCAGCACGCTGAGAGCGGCTGCCACACCCGCCGCCATGAGCATGACCCTGCGACCAAAATCCGGAATGCCGTGTATTTTCTTCATGTCGATCTCCAAACAGGGAGCAGTCGCCAACGAGCGCAAAAGATATCCCTTTTTTATCCCATGTCTACCTCGTTGCCAGCGAAAACCCGCGCCCGGCATCGACGCCAGCTATGGCTGCTTTTTTATTATCGAAGTTTTGCTCTGAAGTGTGATCGCTCCGCGCGTTTGCAGCCTCTGCTTGGTTCCTGCGGCCGCGGTGCAGGTATCATTCGGCGCATGAATCGGCTGCTCGTGCCCTGCATTGTGCTGTTGTTGCTATTGCCGCGTTTCGCGACTGCCGCCGACACACTGCTGCCGCGCCCGCCGGAGCTGGAGCCGGACGTGCAGTTCTGGATCCGGGTGTACACGCAGGTATCGACCAACGAAGGCCTGATCCACGACCAGCACCGGCTGTCGGTGGTGTACGAGACGCTGCATTTCACCGCCGATATGCCGTCCTTCGAGCGGGCGCGCAAGGTGGATTTCGAGCGCGAACGCGTGCAGGAGATCCTGCGGCACCTGGCGCGCGGTGAGGAGCCGCGCGATGACGACGACCGGCGGGTGCGCAAGCTCTGGGGCGATGATGCCACGCCGGTGCAGCTGGAAGAGGCGGCACAGGACGTGCGTTTCCAGCTCGGCCAGTCGGATCGTTTCCGCGCCGGCCTGATCCGATCGGGCGCCTGGGAGCCGCATATCGCCGAAGTGCTGGCCAACCTCGGGTTGCCGGCCGAGATTGCCGCCTTGCCGCACGTGGAATCCTCGTTCGATCCCTATGCATATTCGAAAGTCGGGGCCGCGGGGCTGTGGCAGTTCATGCGCTCCACCGGCCGGCGATTCCTGCGCATCGATGCTGCGGTGGACGAGCGGCTCGATCCGTATCGCGAGACCGAGGCCGCGGCGCAGCTGCTGAGCTACAACTACCGCCTGCTGGGCAGCTGGCCGCTCGCCATCACGGCCTACAACCATGGGGCCGAGGGCGTGCGTCGGGCGCGCGAACTGCTCGGCACCGACGACATCGTGCGCATCGTGCGCGACTACCACAGTCCCAGCTTCGGCTTCGCCTCGCGCAATTTTTATGTGTCGTTCCTGGCAGCGCTGAGTATCGCGCAGGAGCCGGAAAAGTATTTCGGCGGCGTGGTGCGCGACCATGAGTTTGGTTTTCGGGAGCTGAAGATGCCCGCGAGCGCGAGCCTGGCGACGCTGGTGCGCGCGCTCGGGATCGATCGCGAGACTTTGCACGGTCTCAATCCGGCGTTGCGGCCGACCGTCTGGGGCGGGCAGCGCTCGATACCGGCAGGCTACATGCTGCGGCTGCCTTCGGGCGGTTCGCAATGGACCGCGGATCTGCTGGCGCAGCGCCTGGGTGCCAGCCAGGCGATCACCGTGGCGGAGGCGACAAAGCCGACGAAAGGCGCTGCCGCTACCGGCGCGACCACTACCGCACTCGCCCCGAGCGCAACTGCGCCTGTAGCGGCGGCGGTGACGCTGCCCGAGGTGGTGGTGGCGGCCACGGTGGCGGCTGCTGCACCCGCTGCGCCTGCTGCAGCGCCCAGTACCTCCCCCCGTACCGCGCCCGCTGCCGCGCCCGCTGCGGCGAGCGCGGCAGCGGGGGCATCGCCGGCCGCGCCCAGCAGCGCGCCGGAGAGCTCGCAGTACTACGTGGTTCAGGCCGGAGACACCAGCTCGACGATTGCCGAGCACACCGGTTTGCCGGTATCGAAACTCATGACCTTGAACTCGATGCACGACCAGGACGATATCTACGAGGGCGAACACCTGCGACTGGTGGCCGCGGCGGCGGAGCCCGAGACCCTGACGACGCGCGCCAACGTCGCCGCGGCGCAGGCGGCGGTGCAGGAGAGCCTGGAGGAAAACGTTGCCGTGGCGGCCGCGAGCCGGCAGGCCGCAAGGACCGAGCCGGTGTCGATGGCGCAGGCGCAGGCCGAGGGCCCGCAGCTGGTGCCAGGGGCCACCGGGCCGGAGTCGGCCGACCCGGTGGATTATTCGGTGGCGGCCGATGGCACCATCCGCATCGTGGCTGCAGAAACGCTCGGTCATTACGCCGACTGGCTGGGCACGTCGGCGGCGCGGCTGCGTGCCATCAACCACCTGCACGGGCGCACGCCGGTGGTGATGGGGCGGCGCATCAAACTGGAATTCGTCCACATCACGCCCGATGAGTTCGAGTCACGCCGGCGCGACTACCACGAGCGCCTGCAGGCGGCTTATTTCGCATCGCACCGGATCGCGGGCACGGAAGTCTATGTTGCGCGTCGCGGCGATTCGCTCTGGAGCATCACGCAGAAGTCGCTGAAGGTGCCGGTGTGGCTGCTGCAGCAGTACAACCCGGACCTGGATTTCAGGGATTTGCGGCCCGGCACCCAGATCTCGCTGCCCAAAGTGGAAGATGTCTCGCCGTTGTGAACCCTGCACGCTCGCGGTTGAAATACAGCATGCCTATAATTTGCGGCAATGCGTCTTAGTGCACAGATAGCTTTATCGGTATTGCTGGCCGCCTCCGGGGCGGCACTGGGCGATGGCGCGGGCACGGCCGGCAGCAATGCCGTGGCCAGCGTGGTCGCCCCGCTGTCCGGTGTGGCCAGCGATGGCGGCTCGGGCGTGGCCCCGACCGTGGCGCCAATCGTGGCACCGGCGACGCTGGCGCCGAGCCTTGCGGCTACGGTGCCGTTCGCCGACGAGGTCGTGGTGCGCAAGTCCGAGCGCCGGCTGTACCTGCTGCGCCATGGTGAGGTGCTGCGCAGCTACCGGGTCGCGCTCGGCCTGATACCCGACGGACCCAAGGAGCGGGCCGGCGACTTTCGCACCCCGGAAGGACGCTACCAGCTCACCCGCCGTAACACCCGCAGCGACTACTTCCTGTCGATCCAGGTGTCCTACCCGAACGCCGAGGACCTGCGGCGCGCGCGGCGCGATCACGTGAATCCAGGCGGCTCGATCATGGTACACGGCCTGCCGAACAATCAGCGTCATCCGCCCGATTACTACGCCGCTGCGGATTGGACCGACGGCTGTATCGGCATGTCGAACGCGGATATGGTGGAACTGTGGCTCATGGTTCAAGACAACACGCCGATCCAGATCCTGCCTTGAACGCTGTCCCACCCATCCCGCGCACCGGCGCCGGAGCCACCACCGGCGACGGATCGCAGGCCGTGGAGAGCGTGGTCATCGCCGAGTCGGTTGACGCGCGTGTCGGACCGCGCGGCAGCCTCGAGACCCTGTCGCAGGCCGAGATCGACAAGCTGCTCGACACCAGCCATACCGGGCTGTACACGCTGTTTCGCAACTGCGCGCTGGCGGTGCTCAATTCCGGCAGCGAGAGCGACAACGCCAAGGAGATCTTCGAGCACTACCGCAGCTTCAACGTGCAGATCATTCCGCATGCCTGGGGCATCAAGCTGGAGATGACCAATGCGCCGGCGGCCGCGTTCGTCGACGGCCAGATGATCCATGGCATCAAGGAACACGTGTTCGCGGTATTGCGCGACATCATCTACACGGCGAATGAAATCATCAGCGCCGGCCGGCTCGACAGCCAGGATCCGGCCTCGATTACCAACGCGGTGTTTCATATCCTGCGCAATGCGCGCGTACTGGACGTCAAAACGCGCCCCAACCTGGTGGTGTGCTGGGGCGGGCATTCGATCGGCGATGCCGAATACCGCTATGCCAAGCGGGTCGGCTACGAATTCGGGCTGCGGGCGCTCGATGTGTGCACCGGCTGCGGTCCGGGTGCGATGAAGGCGCCGATGAAGGGGGCCGGCGTCGGGCACGCCAAGCAGCGCATCACCGACGGGCGCTTCCTTGGTGTCACCGAGCCCGGCATCATCGCCGCCGAGCCGCCGAACGCGATCGTCAACCAGCTGGTGATCATGCCGGACATCGAAAAGCGGCTCGAGGCGTTCCTGCGCCTGGGCCACGGAATCGTGGTGTTTCCGGGCGGTGTCGGCACCGCGGAGGAGATCCTGTACCTGCTGGGGGTGCTGCTCGATCCGGCCAACTCGCAGCAGCCGCTGCCGGTGGTGCTGACCGGCCCGCGTGCCAGCGCCGGCTACTTCGAGAACATTGCACGTTTCATCGAAAGCACGCTCGGGGCCGCGGCGCTCACGCGCCTCAAGGTGATCATCGATGATCCGGCCGCGGTGGCGCGCCACATGGTGCAGTCGTTCGAGCAGGTGCGTGCGTTCCGCCGCAAGCACAACGATTCGTACAATTTCAACTGGCTGCTGCGCGTGCCGTACGAGCTGCAGCAGCCGTTCGTGGTGACGCACGCCTCGATGCGCGCACTGGAACTGCACCGGGGGCAGCCGCTGCACCTGCTGGCGTCGAACCTGCGGCGCGCGTTCTCCGGCATCGTCACCGGCAACGTCAAGGAAAATGGCGTGGCCGCGATCGAGCGCCTCGGGCCGTACGAGCTGTCGGGCGATGCCGATATCATGCGACTGCTGGATGAACTGCTGACCGGCTTCGTCGCCCAGGGACGCATGAAACTGCCCGGCAGCGCCTATCGTCCGTGCTATCGCCTGGTGGCCTGAGAGTGCCGTAGCGCGGCCGGATCGGACGCGATCCGACCAGTTGTGACCAGCTGCGCCAGCAGCGCATTTAACCCTTGCGTAGCCGTGATTCGCGCCGCCGCGGGAATGCGAGCTGCGACGCTGGCGGTTCAGGTTCGGTGTGATCCAGTTCCTGTCGAGCGTGATCGTGTCGCCCTAGTCTCTAAACAACCAGGAGCGCACACGATGAGCAAGGAAGATCCAAGGGTCGAGACCGCCGAAGAGGCGCGGATCCGCACCATGGCGCCGCCCAGCGGTGCCGAAGCCTACGCACGCTGGCTGGAACACATGCAGCGCACCCGCACGCGCCACGCTGCGATCACGCGCAACCTGTACACCTGGTCGAACTACAAGAACTGGGCCGACAAGGTGCGCCACGACTGGCTGGCCGAGGACGCGAAGACCTGATTTAGGCCCGGCGCACCGACTGCACCATGCCTTGCGCCGGGTTACTGCGGGTGGAAGGCACCTCCAACCAGTCGAGCATCGGCTGCCACCCCGCCAGATCCTCGGCAACGTCGTACGGTTTCATTTCCTGCAGGCCCAGGCCCGACTCGGCGGCGCGCACGTAATTCTGCGAGTCACGCAGCGTGGCCACGATCGGGATGCGCAGCGTACCCAGGAATCGCACCAGCGCCTGGTAGGTCACGGTATTGCGGCGTACGCGGTTGGCGATGATCCCCAGGCGATGGTCGTTGCGATGCACCTTCGCCACCAGCAGCAGATTCTGTATGCAGCGCGAGCAGGCATGGATGTCGATGTCCGAGGGCAGTACCGGCACCAGGATCTTGTCGGCGGAGCGGGTCAGCTCCGGCATCTCCTGTGCTTGCACCGCCGCGGGGGTATCGACGATCACGCGCCCGGTGCCCTCCGGGATGCGCAGCTGGAAGCTGCGGGTGATGCGCGGGTCGCGCTCAAAAGCCCTGATGAGGTGGATGCGGGCCTGGGTCTTGTCGCGCTTGGCGGCCCAGCGGGCCGATGAGCCCTGCGGGTCATAATCCATCAACACCGGGCGCGCACCTTGCATAGCAAAGTGACTCGCCAGATTGATAGCGATGGTTGTCTTGCCTGAACCTCCCTTCGGGTTCAGCACGACGATACGCTGCATGAATGTCCCTGTCTTGCGCGAATATTATGTCGTTCCGCAATTTAGCATAGCCCGGCCGCGCCGCAAGCAGCGCGACGCATTTTGAGATGCGGTTCTTACGAAATCGTGTCATGTCACCGAATCATCCGCGGCCCTGTGAGGCGCAACACGGCGGCCAACTGCCGCGCCGCCTAACATGATCGTCACAGCCTGTAACGCGGATGCCCCACTTGGAAAGATTCCTTCTACTCTGGGACGAGATGGACGACTGGCTGCATGCCGCCCGGCACCTGCTGGGTCGCTCGATGGCTTGAAACCTTAAGCTCCAGGCCCTATACCACTGGTTTCCCCGATGAGCGGAGACGGTGGGCAACATGTCGAGCGAGCGCGAAACGCTGGGCTTCCAGGCTGAAGTCCGCGAACTGCTGAATCTGATGATCCATTCCCTGTACAGCCACAGGGACATATTCCTCCGCGAGCTGATCTCCAACGCGTCCGACGCCAACGACAAGCTGCGCTTCCTCGCATTGTCAAATCCGGAGCTGCTCGGCAAGGACAACGACCTGGCGATCTGGATCGACAGCGACCCCAAGGGCGGCACGCTGACGGTGCGCGACCACGGCATCGGCATGAGCCGCGAGGAGGCGATCGCGCACCTGGGCACCATCGCCAAGTCGGGCACCGCCGAATTCTTCAAGCGCCTGACCGGCGACCAGCAGAAGGACGCGCAGCTGATCGGGCAGTTCGGTGTCGGGTTCTATTCGGCATTCATCGTGGCCGACCGGGTGGAGGTATTGACGCGCCGCGCGGATCTTGCGCCCGAGCAGGCGGTGCGCTGGGAATCGAGCGCCGACGGGCAGTTCACCGTCGAGACCATCACGCGCGCCGAGCGCGGCACCAGCGTGGTGCTGCACCTGAAGGACGACGCGAAGGAATTCGCCGACCCGATGCGGCTGCGCGCGCTGGTGCGCCGCTACTCCGACCACATCGCGTTTCCGGTGCGCATGCACAAGCAGGGCGCCGCCTCGCTCGACTACGAGGACGTCAACCAGGCGCAGGCGCTGTGGACCCGCCCGCGCAGCGAGATCAAGGACGAGGAATACCGTGACCTGTACGGGCATATCGCCCACGACGGCGCCGAACCGCTCGCCTGGAGCCACAACCGGGTCGAGGGCAAGCGCGACTACACCAGCCTGCTCTACATTCCGGCCCGGGCGCCGTTCGACCTTTGGCAGCGCGAAGCCACCCGCGGCCTGAAGCTGTACGTGCGGCGCGTGTTCATCATGGATGACGCGGAGCAGTTCCTGCCGCTGTATCTGCGCTTCGTCAAGGGCATCGTGGACTCGAACGACCTGCCGCTGAACGTGTCGCGCGAGCTGCTGCAACAGGATCGGGAAGTCGAGGCGATGCGCGCCGCGCTGACGCGGCGGGTGCTGGAGATGCTCTCGAAGCTGGCCAAGGACGAACCCGACAAGTACGCGCAGTTCTGGCGTGAATTCGGCCGCGTGCTCAAGGAGGGCCTGAGCGAGGATCCGGGCAACCGCGAGCGGCTGCTGCCGCTGATGCGCTTCGCTAGTACCGCCAGCGCCGCGAACGACGAGACGGTAAGCCTTACCGAGTACGTGGCGCGCATGCGGCCCGGACAGGAGCGCATTTATTACATCGTCGCCGACACGCTCGACAGCGCACGCGCCAGCCCGTACCTGGAGCTGCTGCAGCAGAAGGGCGTCGAGGTGCTGCTGATGGCCGATCGTATCGATGAGTGGGTCATGGGCCAGGTCAGCGAGTTCGAAGGCAAGCGCTTCAAGGAGGCGTCGCGCGGCGACCTGGAACTCGGCGGCCTGGCTGATCAGGCGGAACGCGCGCGCATCGACGAGGAGCGCAAGGAAAACAAGGCGCTGCTCAAGCGCTTCAAGGACGCGCTCGGGGACCGGGTGCTGGAAGTGCGGGTCAGTGAGCGGCTGCGTGACTCTCCGGCGCTGCTGGTGCACGGGGAGGGAGAGTTGTCGGCGCAGATGCGGCGGCTGCTGGCGGCCAACGGCCAGGCGCCGCCGGCCGGAAAACCTGTCATGGAGCTCAACGTGTCGCACCCGCTGGTGCGGCACATGGACGGCCTTGCGGCTGCGGATGAGTTCCAGGAACTCGCGCTGTTGCTGTACGACCAGGCAGCTCTGGCCGAAGAGGGCCAGGTGGCGAACCCGGCGGATTTCAGCCGCCGGCTGAACAATCTGCTGGTGCGGCTGGTGGCAGCCCCGGCCACAGGCGCGCCAAAACCTTGAACCTGCCTGCGCCGCCCGCCCAAGCGCTGATGATCGACGGCCCGGCCGGCGGGCTCGAGGCCCTGCTGGAGGCGCCGTCGACGCCGCCGTCGGCAAAATCGCCGGCCGACGCGCCAGCTGCGCCGGTCGCGCCAGCCGCGTTTGCCGTGATCTGCCACCCGCATCCGCTGCATGGCGGCAGCATGCAGAACAAAGTCGTCTACACCATCGCACGAGCGTGCCAGGAGCGCGGCATGCCGACGCTGCGCTTCAATTTTCGCGGGGTGGGCGCCAGTGCCGGCAGCTACGATGAGGGCCGCGGCGAGACCCAGGACGCGCTGGCGGTGATTGCCGCCGGCAGGGCGCGCTGGCCGCAGGCCGCGCTGACGCTCGCCGGCTTTTCCTTCGGTGCGGTCGTCAGCCTGATGGCCGCAGCGGCTGCCGCGCCGTCGCGCCTGATCAGCGTTGCGCCACCGGTGGCCCGTTTCGGCCTGGCGTCGATCGCACGTCCGGCCTGTCCGTGGCTGATCGTGCAGGGCGATGCCGACGAGGTGGTGGACGCGCGCGAGACGCAGGCGTTCGCGGCGAATTTCAGCCCGCCGCCGCAGCTAGTGCTGCTGCCGGGCGTGGGTCATTTCTTTCACGGCCGGCTGGATCAGTTGCGCGATGCCGCAATCGCGTTCCTGGCTGCGACCTAGACGAAGAAGCCCGGTAAAGCTGGGCCTTACCGGGCTTTCTTAAAGCAGTTCGCCTGCAGCAGCGCGAACCGGGAACCGATCAATTCACCATCGACTTCAGGTTCTTCAATGGCAGCGCGCGCACCTTCTTGCTGGCGGGCTTTGCCTTAAACGTCATCTTCTCGCCGGTGAAAGGGTTGATGCCTTCGCGCGACTTGGTCGCGGGGCGCTTCACCACCTTCAGCTTGAGCAGACCGGGAAGAGTGAACAGGCCGTTGCCGCGCAGGCTCTTCTTGATGATGCCGTTGAGTGATTCGAACACTTCACTCACCTGCTTGCGGGATAGTTCCGAGTCCTTGGAAATCTGGGCCAGTATTTCCGACTTGGTCGGTGCCCCACCTTTTTTTGCCATTGGCGAATCTCCTGGAGTTTTGAGCGGACGTCAGTCTCGATCGACGCGAAAGAATCAAAAGCTGTGTGAAACGGCGCGCAACATAGCACACCGCTGCGCCAACGCAAATCTTTTTTCGGTGACAGGCGCTGCGCAAATGCCTTTTTTTATAGGGTTGCGCGCATTGCGCTGCACTTCAGTGCCGCCGACGGGGCGCCGCGTGTCGACGCTGCGTCGCAACTGTGCGCGTCAACGCAGCAGAATCAATAGCATTTGAATCGCGATGCACGCCCACAGCGGCGACCAATCGAGTCCGCCCAGCGGCGGAATTATGCGCCGGATCGGGCGCAGCACCGGCTCGCACAGTGCCACGAGCAATCCTTGTGCCGGCGAGTAGGTGCCGGGCGCGACCAGCGACAGCAGCGTATAGGTGAGGATGGCGATGAAGTAGGTCCACAGGGCGGTGCGCAGCACTTCGAACGCCGCGAGTTGCAACCACTGCAGCGCCGGTGGCGGCCCTAAGCCGCTGAGCAGCCACGAAACCGATACCTGCAGCAGCGCGAATACCGCTACCGCGACACATGAGGCGGTGTCCAGTCGACCGATCGAGGGCAGCAACCGGCGCAGCGGCACGATGATCGGGTTGGTCAGGTGAATGATGGAACGCGCCAGCGGATTTCGAAAGTCGGCACGCGACCATTGCAGCAGCAGCCGCAGCAGTACCGCGATCAGGCACAGCGACAGCAGGGTCTCGATCAGGTAGATCAGTGCGGCCATGGGTTAATGATCACTGCTGCTGCGCGGGCTGTGCGCGGCCCAGCATATCCGCCAGCTGCGCGCTGCGATCGCTGGCCGCCTGCAGCGCGCGCGCGATCAGCGCCTCGAAGCCGCCCTGCTGCAGCACGGAGAGAGCCGCTTCGGTGGTGCCGCCGCTGGAGGTCACCGCGGCGCGCTGCTCGGCCAGCGCCGCGCCCTGGTGCGCCAGCAGCCCTGAGCCGTACAGTGTCTCGCTCGCCAGCAGCGCTGCCGTGGCCGGCTCGAGCCCGAGCGCTGCCGCGGCCTGCGCCATGTGCTCGGCCAGCAGAAAGAAATACGCCGGGCCGCTGCCCGACAGCGCGGTGACCACATCCAGCTCGGACTCGGCGCGCAGCCACACCGCGCGGCCGGCGGCCGCGCCCACCAGTTCGGCGAGCGCACGCTCATCGGCGCTGACCGATGGTGGTGCGTACAGGCCGGTGATGCCGGCGCCGAGCAGCGCCGGCCGATTGGGCATCGCGCGCACCACGGCGCTACCGGGAGGACAGGCGCTTGCAAGATCTGCCAGCCGCAGGCCTGCGGCAATCGACAGCACCACCGGTTTGCGTTCCATCAGGGTCGGGTAGAGTGCGCGCAGCGCCTGTGCTGCCTGCTGCGGCTTGACGGCCAGCACCACCAGGCTCGCGCCGCTGGCCGCGTCGGCGTTGTCGGCGCTGGCTTTGACGCCCCATTCTCGCTGCAGTGCGGACCGGGCCGCAGCCGCAGGCTCACCGACATGGATCTGGCCCGGCGCCACCGCCCGGCGTAGCAGGCCCGCGATCAGCGCGCGCGCCATGTTGCCGCCGCCGATGAACGCGATTGTGGCCGATTGCGGAGACTGCATCGGCGGCATTCTATCCAAGGTCGGCGCCCGGCCGCGGACCGAATATCGCCGTTCCAACCCGGATCAGCGTCGCACCCTGGCCGATGGCCTCGGGAAAATCCGCGCTCATGCCCATCGACAGTGTGTCGAGTGCGCGCCCTTCGGCATTGATCTGCCGCAACAGCAGCTGCATGGCGTGGAAGTCCGCGCGGTTGTCCAGGGCGCTGCGGCCGGGCGGCAGGATGCACATCAGGCCGCGCAGCGTAAGGCGCGGCAGTGCGCCCACCGCCTGCACCAGCTGCGCCGCCGCGGCCGGTTCGACCCCGGCCTTGGCAGCTTCCCCGGCGATGTTGACCTGGATGCACACCTGCAGCGGCGGCGCGTAGTGCGGTCGCTGCGCCGACAGTCGCTCGGCAATCTTCAGGCGATCGACGCCGTGCACCCAGTCAAAACCCGCTGCGACCGCGGCGGTCTTGTTGGCCTGGATGCGGCCGATGAAGTGCCAGGTCAGCGCCAGATCACGCAGCGCGGCAATTTTCGGCAGCGCCTCCTGCAGGTAGCTCTCGCCGAAGTCGCCCACGCCGCAGGCGGCCGCGGCACGCACTTGTGCCCCACCATGGCCCTTACTGACCGCCACCAGTGTGATGCAGTCGTCACTCCGGTGCGCGGCCGCAGCCGCGGCGGCGATCGCGGCCCGCAGCGCCTGCAGATTGTTCGCGATTGTTGCGTCGGCTGGCGAAATTTGCGGACCGATTAACATATTGGTGGTCGAGTACCTCCGCTATACTGCATTGGCTTGCCGCTGCCACCAGCGGGAGGGAGCGAGAACCCGAATGGCTGTCGACATTGCGCAACTGCTGGCGTTCGCCGTCAAGAATAACGCTTCCGATCTTCATCTGTCGGCCGGTGTGCCGCCGATGATCCGGGTCGACGGCGACATCAAGCGCATCAACATGCCGGCACTTACCCACAAGGAAGTGCACGCCATGGTGTATGACATCATGAACGACAAGCAGCGCAAGGCGTACGAGGAATTCTTCGAAACCGATTTTTCGTTCGAGATTCCCAAGCTGGCGCGCTTCCGGGTCAATGCCTTCAACCAGAACCGCGGCGCCGGCGCCGTGTTCCGCAACATCCCTTCCGCGATCCTGAGCCTGGACGACCTGGCGGCGCCGAAGATCTTCCGCGACCTGTGCATGCTGCCGCGTGGCCTGGTGCTGGTGACTGGCCCGACCGGGTCGGGTAAATCCACCACTCTTGCCGGCATGGTCGATTACTGCAACGACAATCGCCCCGATCACATCATCACCATCGAGGATCCGATCGAGTTCGTGCACGAGTCCAAGCGCTGCCTGATCAACCAGCGCGAGGTCAAGCGCGACACCCTCGGCTTCAGTGAAGCGCTGCGCTCGGCGCTGCGCGAGGACCCGGACATCGTGCTGGTCGGCGAAATGCGCGACCTGGAGACCATCCGGCTGGCGCTGACCGCCGCCGAGACCGGGCACCTGGTGTTCGGCACCCTGCACACCAGTTCGGCCGCCAAGACCATCGACCGCGTGGTCGACGTGTTCCCGGGCGAGGAAAAGGACATGGTGCGTTCGATGCTGTCGGAATCGCTGCGCGCGGTGATTTCCCAGACGCTGCTCAAGCGCACCGGCGGCGGCCGCGTGGCCGCACACGAGATCATGATCGGTACCCCGGCGATCCGGAACCTGATCCGCGAGGGCAAGATCGCCCAGATGTATTCCTCGATCCAGACTGGCCAGTCGGCGGGCATGCAGACGCTCGACCAGTGCCTGACGGAACTGGTCGCGAAGGGCGTCGTCAACAAGGAAGAGGCGCGCTACAAGGCGTCGAACAAAGACGCAATGTAATAGCGCGGCGGCCTGTGACCGAACTGGGTCGACGCGCATTGACGAGGCAGCCATGGATCGCGACCAAGCCATCAAACTGATGCAGGAACTGCTCAAGCGCGTCGTGGAGAAGGTCGCGTCCGACCTGTTCATCACCGCTAATTTCCCGCCAGCAATCAAGATCGACGGCGAGATCCGGCCACAGATGGAGCGCGCGCTGACCGCCGAGCAGTCGGGCATGCTGGTGCGGGCCATCATGAACGACCGGCAGACCAAGGAATTCGACGCCACCAAGGAATGCAATTTCGCCATTGCGCCCCCTGGGATCGGCCGCTTTCGCGTCAGTGCGTTCGTGCAGCAGGGCCACGTGGGATGCGTCATCCGGCTGATCAACGCCAAGATTCCCTCGTTCGAGGAACTGGACCTGCCGCCGATCCTGAAGGAGGTCGTGCTGTCGAAGCGCGGCCTGGTGCTGGTGGTCGGCGGTACCGGCTCGGGCAAGTCCACCACTCTCGCATCGATGCTCGGCTATCGCAACGACAAGACCCGCGGCCATATCGTCACCATCGAGGACCCGGTCGAGTACGTGCACCAGCACAAGGGCTGCGTGATCACGCACCGCGAGGTCGGGGTGGACACCGAGTCCTGGCACGCGGCACTGAAGAACACGCTGCGCCAGGCGCCGGACGTCATCCTGATCGGCGAAATCCGCGACCGCGAGACCATGGAGTACGGCATTCAGTTTGCCGAGACCGGCCACCTGGTGCTGGCAACGCTGCACGCCAACAGCTCCAATCAGGCGCTCGACCGCATCATCAACTTCTTCCCCGAGGAGCGGCGCGAGCAGCTGCTGATGGACCTGTCGCTCAATATCCGGGCACTGATCTCGCAGCGGCTGATTCCGCGCGAATCCGGCAGCGGGCGCATCGCGGCAATGGAGATCATGCTCAATTCACCGCTGATCCAGGACCTGATCTTCCGCGGCGAAGTCGCCAAGATCAAGGAAGTCATGTCGCGCTCGACCCGCATGGGCATGAAGACCTTCGACCAGGCACTGTTCGACCTGTACGAGCAGGGTCATATTTCCTACGAGGATGCGCTGCGCAACTCGGACTCGAAGAACGAGCTGCGGCTGCGGGTGAAACTGGAGAGCAAGCGCGAGAACAAGCCGGTAGAGGCCGATGGTGACCTGAGCATCGCGGAAGAAGTCGAAGGCAAGAGTTTCTAGGTCGCGCATGGCAGCAGATCCACTCGAGATGACGGGCGCCGAGCAGGCGCCGCAGGTCAACACCAAACCACTGTTCAAGCTGATGGTCGAGCGCAAGGCGTCCGACCTGTTCTTCACCTCGAACGCGCCGATCAAGATCAAGATCGAGGGCCAGATCTACCCGATCAACAAGCAGGTGCTGCCGCCGGCGGCAGTGCGCTCGGTGTGCTTTGGCCTGATGACGCCGCAGCAGATCGAGACCCTGCAGCGCGAGCTGGAGATCGATTTCGCGATCTCCGAGCCGGGGCTGGGCCGCTTTCGCGTCAACATTTTCTACCAGCGCGGCTACCCGGCGATGGTGCTGCGCTACATCACCGCCGACATGCCGCGGCTGGACGCGCTCGGGCTGCCGGACACGCTGATCGAGCTGGCGATGCTCAAGCGCGGTCTGATCCTGCTGGTCGGCTCCACCGGCTCGGGCAAGTCGACCACGCTGGCGGCGATGATCAATCACCGCAACGAGAACGCCTCGGATCACATCGTCACCATCGAGGATCCGATCGAGTTCCTGCACACCAACAAGCGCTCGATCATCAACCAGCGCGAGGTGGGCCTGGATACCAAGAGCTACGAGCGCGCGCTGCGCGGCGTGATGCGCGCCGCGCCCGACGTGATCCTGATCGGCGAAATCCGCGACCGCGAGAGCATGCAGGCCTCGATCAACCTGGCAGGCACCGGCCACCTGGTGCTGGCGACGCTGCACGCCAACAACTGCGCCGAGATGTTCGATCGCGTCATCAACATGTTCCCGCTCGACCAGCACAAGCAGGTCACACTGGACCTGTCGCAGTACCTGCGCGGCGTGCTGGCTCAGCGCCTGGTCATGGGCGTGGACAACAAGCGCGTGGCGGCGGTCGAGGTCATGCTCAACACGCCGCACATCGCCGAGCTGATCAAGCGCGGCGACGTCAGCGGCATCAAAGAGTCGATCATGCAGAGTGGCGACAAGGAGGTTTTCAGCTTCGATACCTCGCTGCACCGGCTCTACCAGGAAGGCCGCATCAGCCTGGAAGAGGCGCTGGCGCACGCCGACTCGCGCACCAATCTCGAGGCCAAGATCAACTTCGGCTAAAGCCGGCTGAACCGACTGATCAGGCAGCGGGAGCCTCGATCACCTAAGCGGATAAGGACTATCTGGCGCGATTTTTGTAATTAAAAATCGCGCCAGATAGTCCTTATCCGCATGGGGGCGGTTGCGCCCACTAAGCCTAACCAGCCGGTTCAGCCGGGAAGACGACGCTGGCCTCGAATACCGGGCCGTCCACGCACACGCGCTTCATGGCCGGTCCGGCCGGCGTCTGCACTGTCACGGCGCAGCCGGCGCAGCCGCCGACCGCGCACACCATGAATTCCTCCAGCGCGACCTGGCAGGGCAGGCGAAATTCGCGCGCCAGGCGGGCGCTGGCGGCGAGCATGGCCGTCGGGCCGCAGGCGAAGATTTCCGTTTCCGCGAGCGCCGCGGCCGGCAGCGCCGACAGCCAGGTGCGCGCCAGTTCGGTGACGTAACCGTCGAAACAGCCGGCAAAGCCGGACGTGGTCGCCAGCCTCGACGCTACACCCCAGCCCTCGAGCAGCGGCATGGCGGCGATCACCGCGTCGGGCATGCCTGGAATCAGGATGGTCGAGGGCCGGGTGCGGAACGGAAACGGGATCTCCGAGCCCATCAGCACCAGAGGTTTCCAGGTGGTGTCGGTGCGAGCGGCGAGGTGCTCGGCCAGGAACACCATCGGCGGTATGCCGACACCGCCGCCGATCGCCAGTACGCGCGGGCGCTCGGCATGCGGCACGAAACCCTGACCGATGGGGCCCAGTACGCTCAGCGGCTGCGGCGGCACAACCTGCGACAAGGCGCGCGTGCCGGGGCCGACCACTTTGTAGAGCACCTCGATCCAGCCCTCGAGCGCATCGGCACGCATGATCGACAGCGGCCGGCGCATCGGCAGATCGGCGCCGCAGCGCAGATGGATAAAACTTCCGGGTGTGGCACGGGCCGCGCAGCGCGCTGCCCCGAGGCGCAGCACATGCTGCTCGCCGTCGAAGTGGCTGTGTGACAGCACCGGCGCATCTTCCAGCATGATGGTGCCGCGATGCGGCCGGGAGGCGCTGTCGTTCGCATCCAGTGGCGCGGCGGCGCTCATCGGTTCAAACCGCTGGCAACGCTCTCGAGTACCGCCATGCGCACCGCGACGCCATTGCTCACCTGGGCGCGGATCACCGACTGCGGTCCGTCGGCAATGCCGGAGTCGATCTCGATGCCGCGGTTCATCGGCTGCGGGTGCATCACGATGGCATCGGGCTGCGCCAGCGCCAGGCGCGCCGGCGTCAGCCCGTAGCGGGTGAAATACTCATCGCCATCGGGGATCGCGGTCTCGGCGAAGCGCTCCTTCTGGATGCGCAGCATCATCACCACATCGACGCCGGCAAGCCCGTCCTCGAGCGCCTCGAAGCGCGGGCAGCCGGCAAATTCCCCGACGTCGGGCATCAGCGCCGGCGGCGCGACGATGCGTATTTCGCGTGCCTGCAGGATCCGGAACACCTGGTAGGCCGAGCGCGCGACGCGCGAATGGCGGATATCACCCACGATCGCGATGCGCAGCGGTGCAAGGCTGCCCTTGTGCTGGCGGATGGTCAGCGCATCGAGCAGGCCCTGGGTCGGATGCGACAGATGGGCCTCGCCGGCCGACAGCACACTCACCCCGGGGGCGACATGCGAGGCGACGTGCGAGAGCACGCCGGGCTCGGCATCGCGGATCACGAACACATCGAAGTGCAGCGCCTGCAGCGTGAAGATGGTATCCAGCATGCTCTCGCCCTTGACGCGCGAGGACAGCTGCAGTTCCAGGTTGACCACCTCGGCACCAAGCCGCCGCCCGGCGAGCTCGAACGACACGCGCGTGCGGGTGGACGGCTCAGTGAACAGATTCGCAATGGTGACGCCCTTGAGCGTGTCCCCGGTCGGCGGCCGCTGACCGATGTCGCGCGCGAAATGCTGCGAGCGCTGCAGCAGCCCCTCGATTTCCTCGCGCGAGAGGCCCTCCAGCGTGATCAGGTGACGCAACGAGCCGTCGGCGCGCCGTTGCTCAATCATCGTGCTCAATCATCGATGCGACCTTCACCCCGAAGCCAGCGTTCCAGGATGATAGCGGCAGCGGCGCTGTCGATGTCAGCATGTTGCACCCGGCGGCGGCGCTGGCCACTGGCGCGCTGGCTGGTAAGTTCCGCCGCGGCCTCGAGCGAGGAGGCATATTCGTTGGTGCGGTGAACCGGGAGCTGCGCGCGAGCGGCCAGGGCGCTGGCAAACTGCTCGGCGCGCGCGCTCAACCCGGATGCGCTGCCGTCGGCGTGCCGTGGACTGCCCACCACCAGCAGCTGCGGCTGGTATTGGTGCAGCAGCCGGTCGATGGCAGCCCAGTCCACGCCGCGGTCGCTGACCACGACGGCGCCGCGGGGTGCGGCAGTGTTGCTGACGGTGTCGCCCGAGGCGACTCCAATGCGACGTAGACCGAAATCGAAGGCCAGGACGACCCGGGCTGCGCCCTCAGGCATGACCTGCGGTGAAGCTGACGCGCGAGCTGTCCACACCCAAGAGGCCCCAGGCCGCCTGCCAGCGATCTTCGAACGGCAGTTCAAACACAATGCGCTCGTCGATCGGCAGGCTCAGCCAGGCGTTGTCGAGCATTTCGCGCTCCAGCTGGCCGGCATCCCAGCCGGCGTAGCCCAGTGCCACGAACGCCCCGTGCGGGCCTTCACCGCGCGCGATCGCCGCCAGCACGTCACGTGAGGTGGTGACCTGCACGTTGTCGGAGATGCGATGGGTGGAATCCCAGGCGCCGCCCGGCCGGTGCAGCACGAAACCACGGTCGGTGTGCACCGGGCCGCCGCGCAATACCGGCTGTTCGCCGATGCGTATGTCGGACGGCTCGAGTTTCATCTGCGCCATGACGTCGCCGAGCTTCATGCCCATCGGCTTGTTGAGAACGATCCCCAAGGCACCGCGGTCGCTGTGCTCACAGATCAGCGCCACCGTCTGTGCAAAGTTGCCGTCAGACAGTGAGGGCATCGCGATCAGGAGATGATTAGCCAGCGATTCAGTAGCGCCCATGCAAGCCAGTATGCGGGCACGACCCCACGCTCTCAAGGTCCCTTTGAAGTATCTGACGATACGGTCACAGCTCCGGAATGCAGTGCGCCGGCGACGAAGTCCCATTGATAAGCGAAGCGCAATTGTGAGTAGCCTTGCGCCAGGTCGGCCGGGAACGGCTCGAACGGGCTGGCGAGCTTCAGAATCGTAAGCGCTGCCTCATCCAGCGCCCCGGAGCCGCTGCTGCGTCGCACACTGGCCTGGCGCAGGCGGCCATCGGCGGCAATTTCGACCTCCACCACCGGACTGCCCGACAAGCCGGCATTGCGCACGGCGGAGGGCAGGTTGAGATTGCCGACACGCTCCACCTTGCGCTTCCAGGACGCCAGGTAGGGCGCGAGGCGGGAGGCGCGGGTGTCGGGCGTCACCCAATGCTCCTCGTTGCCCTTGCCCCGAAGCAGCAGCTCGACCGCATCGCCGTGGCCGCTGCGCGGCTCGCCCGGCGTGTCGCCGATCACTTCAGGCAGCGCCTCGGCCTGCTGCTGCGCCGGCGCCTCGCCGATGTAGCGGATGTCGGAACTGGGCGCGCTGCTGGCGAGCACCGGATTGTCGGGGCGATTGGTGGCGCCCTGGCTGTCGGCGTCGCGGCCAGCGTCGGTGCGCGTGTCGGGAGCACCGCGGCTGGCGGGGCTGGCCGATGCCAGCGGCAGGTCGGTGTTACCGCTGCCAACCTGGGTGCGCTGTGCGAGGTAGACCGCCTGGTCGTTGGACTGCGCTTCGGGAACCTCATCGGTGACCAGCAGAACGTCGAGCTGGGGCGATTCGCCGCCGCCGCCGTGCCCGGCGGCGGTGAAAGTCAGCCCCAGGATCACGATCGCATGCAGCAGCGCGGCCAGCAGCAGCATCGCCGTCAGCCGCTCGCTCACCGGCGCCCGGCCCTCACGCAGCGGCTGCGCCGGCATGGCCTGCTTGAGCTGCGATACTGCCGTCACGCCGGCAAGTATAGCCGGCGCCGTGGCCGCTTCAGCGCGACCGGGTCGACATCCGGCGCTCGATGGCCTGCATCAGCAGGCCGCCGATGTCGAGATTGAACTGGTGGTCCAGCTCGCGGATGCCGGTGGGACTGGTGACGTTGATCTCGGTGACGTAGCCGCCGATCACGTCCAGGCCGGCGAACAGCATCCCGGCCGCGCTCAGCGTCGGGCCGATCTCCCGGCATAGCCAGCGGTCGCGCTCGTTGAGCGGCCGGCCGACGCCGGTGGCGCCGGCGGCGAGATTGCCGCGATTGTCGAGCGCGTCCGGGATGCGCGATAACGCATAGGGTACCGGCTCGCCATCGATCAGAAGCACGCGCGAGTCGCCGCCGACCACGATGTCGGGCAGGTACTTCTGCACCATCGCGAAATGGCTGCCGTCCGCGGTCAGGGTCTCGAACACCACGCGCGAATTCTTGTCACCGGGTTCGAGCACGAAGATGGAATGCCCGCCCATGCTGTGCAGTGGCTTGCACACGATCTTGCCATGGGTGTTGGCGAACGCCGCCATCTCCTGCATGTCGCGCGTCACCAGCGTCGGTGCGCAGCACTGCGGGAACCAGGCGGTGTAGACCTTCTCGTTCATGTCGCGCAGGCCGCGTGCCCGATTCACCACCAGCGCGCCCGCATGCTCGGCGCGCTCGAGGATATACGTGAGGTAGACGAATTCGGTATCGAACGGCGGATCCTTGCGCATCAGGATGACATCGAAGGCGCCCAGCGGCTGCAGCTGCGGTGCGCCCAGCGTGTGCCAGTGCTGCGCATCGGCCATGACCGACAACGGCCGCGCGCGGCCCTCGGCCACGCCGTCGCGCAGTCGCAGGTCGGAAGGCTCCAGGTAGCTTAAGCTCCAGCCGCGCGCCTGCGCCGCCAGCAGCATCGCCAGCGTGCTGTCCTTGGCGAACTTGATGTGCTCGATCGGGTCCATGACCACGGCCAGGCGAACATTGAGGCCCATCATTGCTCCTTTGAAGCCAAAACCCGTGCTTGAGCGTACCGGGGCTGCGCCTCGTAAGATTATGTTCCGCGGAGCGCTTTCGGGCTCTCAAAAACGTGACGGATACGGCATAGCCGGGGGTGTGCCGATATGTTAAAACACGACGCTAATTGCGCGCACCTAAAGGTTAGCGCCTGAAGGTATTTGCGGAGGTTTTCGAGCATGGGATCGACCACGGAAGAGCGGGCTGGGTCGGCAACGCCAAGCGGCGGCTCGACGCTCAAGGGCCTGAAGGTCCTGGTGATCGACGACAGCAAGACCATCCGCCGCACGGCCGAGACACTGCTGGCCAAGGAGGGCTGCGAGGTGTTCACCGCGGTGGACGGTTTCGACGCGCTGGCCAAGATCGCCGACCACCAGCCGGACATCGTGTTCGTGGACATCATGATGCCGCGGCTCGACGGTTACCAGACCTGCGCGCTGATCAAGCACAACAAAGTCTTCCGTTCCATTCCGGTGATCATGCTGTCGTCCAAGGACGGGCTGTTCGACCGCGCCCGCGGCCGCATCGTCGGGTCGGAACACTACCTGACCAAGCCGTTCACCAAAGATGAACTGCTCGGGGCGATCGAGTCGCACGTCGGGAGATGATGCCATGGCACTGATCCTCATTGTCGATGATTCGCCCACTGAAGTGCACGTGATGCAAAAGGCGCTGGAGCGGCACGGCTACCGGACCGCGTGGGCCGGGGATGGTGCGGAAGGTATCCGGCTCGCGCGCCAGATGCATCCGGACCTGATCTTCATGGATATCGTGATGCCGGGAATGAACGGCTACCAGGCCACACGCACGCTGCTGAACGACCCCAACACCAAGCAGATTCCGATCGTCATGGTGACTTCGAAGGGCCATGAGGCCGACCGTGTCTGGGGATTGCGCCAGGGTGCGGTTGACTATCTGATCAAGCCGGTGTCGCCCGACCAACTGGTCGAGAAGGCACAGGCGACACTTGCCGCCTGACATGCAGGAGGGTGCAGCACTCAAGAGCCTGCGCGATCGGCCGTTCGAACTCCTAGCCGAGCTCGAGCGCCGTGGTCGCGCGGTCACCGCGAGCGCCACCGCCGATGCCGAGAAAGTCGGCGAGTGGGTCGGTGTGGCGCTGCGCATGGCCGGGGAGCTTTATCTGGTGGCACGCGAAGAAGCGCGTGAGGTGCTGGGGGTGCCCGCGCAGCTCACGCGCGTACCGGGAGCCAAGAGCTGGATTCTTGGGCTGGCCAACGTGCGCGGCCAGCTGCTGCCGATCATCGACCTGCGCGCCTACCTGGGCAGCGGCCCGACGCCCAACGCGCGCGCCTCGCGCGTGATCGTGGTCAATCATCGCGACATTCCCGCCGGGCTGGTGGTGGACGAGGTGCTCGGTTTCCGCCGCTTCGCCGACTCCGAATTCACCGCCGACGTGCCGCCGACCATCGTGCGTTGCGAACGCCACATCGCCGGATCGTTCAGGCGCGGTAACGAGCAATGGCCGGTGCTCGGGCTGCGCGCGCTGGTGGAAGACCCGGCCTTCAGCGAGGCCAGCTCGTGAGCGCTGCCGACGCATCGATGCGCATGCAGCGGCCGCAGCGGCTGGTGCTGGTGGCCGCAGTACTGGTGGTGCTGGCGGCGGCCGGCAGCATCATCGTGCCGCTGCTGCACCTGCCAGTGGCGCTGCTGGCCGTGCCGGCGCTGGTCGGGCTGGCGGCCCTGCTGCCGATCGCGCTGCTGTTCTCACACCTGCGCCGGGCGGCGACGCTCGCCGCACAGGCACAACACCTGGCCGAGACGCAGCGCCTGGAGTCCGAGCGCAATCAACAGGCCATCATGCGGCTGCTGGATGAGATGTCGAGCCTGGCGGAGGGCGATCTCACGGTGCAGGCGACGGTGACCGAGGACATCACCGGGGCAATCGCCGATTCGGTCAACTATGCGGTCGAGGCGCTGCGCAAGCTGGTGACCACGATCAGCCAGTCGGGCATACAGCTCGACGGTGCGGCGCGCCAGACGCAGGCGCTGGCCTCGCACCTGGCGCGCGCCAGCAACGCGCAGTCCAAGCAGATCGGCTCGGCGACCGAATCGATCGGCGCCATGGCGTCCTCGATCGAGGAGGTCTCGGGCAATGCCGAGCGCGGCGCCGACGTGGCGCGCCACTCGGTGGACGTGGCGCACAAGGGCGGCGATGCCGTGCGGCGCACGATCGATGGCATGAACACCATCCGCGAGACCATCCAGGAGACCAGCAAGCGCATCAAGCGGCTGGGCGAGAGTTCGCAGGAGATCGGCAACATCGTCGAGCTGATCAGCGACATCGCCGAGCAGACCAACATTCTGGCTCTCAATGCCTCGATCCAGGCGTCGATGGCCGGCGAGGCCGGCCGCGGCTTCGCGGTAGTGGCGGACGAGGTGCAGCGCCTGGCGGAACGCGCCGCCAACGCCACCAAGCAGATCGAGGTGCTGGTGCGTACCATCCAGACCGATACCAACGAGGCGGTGGTGTCGATGGAGCGCAGCACCACCGATGTGGTGGGCGGCGCGCTGCTGGCGGAGAATGCCGGGGCCGCGCTGCAGGAGATCGAGCAGGTGTCGAACCAGATCGCAAGCCTGGTGCAGAACATTTCCGCCAGTGCCCGCAGCCAGTCGACTGCGGCGCAGAACATCGCGCGCAACATGCAGGTGCTGCGCGAGATCAGCGCCCAGTCGGCGGATTCCACCAGCGCCACCTCCCATGCGATCGCCAAGCTGGCCGATCTGTCGGCGTCGCTGCGCAAGTCGATCACCGGCTTTCGCCTGCCCGGCGGCAGTGACGTGAGCGGCCGGCATCGCACCCTGCCCGATGCCGCCGCAACCCAGAGCGCCAAGGCGGCAGCCACCCCGGTATCCGCGCCCGCGGCGCCGAGCGCCACGGGCGCCTATCCGAATCCCAAGGTCAAGGTGCTCGGCGGCTCGTGACCGTCGCGCCGCCCCCAATGAACAAGCAGCATGACTGAGCTGGCCACGCAAACGCTGCACACGGTCGCGCGCGAGATCGGTGTGGCGCTGAGCGACGGTCGCGCGGCGCTCGAGGCGCACGTCGAACAGCCTGGCAACCTGGAGCTGCTGGAGCGCTGCCGCCACGAGCTGCACCAGGTGCAGGGCGTGCTGCGGCTGCTGGAGATCTACGGCGCGGCGCTGCTGGCCGAGGAGATGGAGCAGGTGGCGCGCTACCTGATCAGCCTCGGCACCGAGCGCAAGAACCAGGACGAGGCGCTCGACGCGCTGATGCGCTCGATGGTGCAGCTGCCGGGCTACCTGGAGCGGGTGCTGGCCGGCGGCCGCGATCTGGCGCTGGTGCTGTTGCCGTTGCTGAACGACCTGCGGGCGGTGCGCGGCAGCGCGCTGCTGTCGGAAGGCACGCTGCTGCTGCTGAACCTCAAGTCCGATCGCCAGGCACAGCCGGCGGCGCCGGCACCGGGCGAGCCGCCGCTGTCGGTCGGACAGTGGGCGCGGCGCCTGCGGGCGCGCTTCCAGACCGGCCTGATCGGCTGGATTCGCGGCGAACGCATCGAGCAGAACCTGGAGATCATGGCCGCGGTCGCGACCCGCCTGGAACAGGTCGCGGCGACGCAGCCGGTGTTCCAGCTGTGGTGGGTGGTCGGGGCTTTGATCGAATCACTGCGCGAGAACGGCGTCGACAGCAGCATCTCGGTAAAGCGCCTGCTCGGTCTGGCCGATCGCGAGATGCGACGGCTGTTCGACCAGGGCGAGGCGCGCTATGCGCAGCACCCGCCGGTGGAACTGCTCAACAACCTGCTGTACTACATCGCACGCTCGGGCAGCGGCGGGCCGCGGGTGGCGGCGGTGCGGGCCTCGTTCCGCCTCAACGAGCTGCTGCCGGTGGACGAGTCGATCGAGCAGGAGCGCGAGAACCTGTCCGCCCCCTCGATCAAGCTGATGCACACCGTGGCCGCGGCGATCCGCGAGGATCTGTCGAAGGTCAAGGATGTGATGGACATCTACGTGCGCCGCGGCGGTGGCCAGGCCGAGGAGCTGGTGCCGCAGCTCGCACTGCTGAAGAAGATCGGCGATACGCTGGGCGTGCTCGGCCTGGGTGGATTGCGCACCCGGGTGCAGGAGGCGACCGCGAAGCTCGAGGCCATCATCGGCGGTACCGAGGCCAGCGGCGAGTCGGCACTGGTACAGGTGGCGGCGATCCTGATCAAGGTCGAGGACCACCTCGACGATGACCTGGTGGGACTGATCCTGCCGCGCAGCAAGAGCGCGCCGACCGACGGTGAATCGCCCGACCAGGATTTCCAGCAGGTCCAGGGTGCGGTGCTGCGCGAGTGCGTGGTCAACCTGGCGCGCATCAAGGAATACGTTGCGCAGAACGTCAGCGGCACGCTCGATGCGGCCGGTTTCGACAATTGGCCCGAGCTGATGCGCGGTATCAATGCCGGCCTGCTGATGCTCGGCAAGACACGCGCGGTGGAGATAATCGAGGAAATCACCACGCACCTGAAGCGCGTGATGCAGCCTGGTGGCACCAACCTCGCGCCGGAATTTCTTGATCGGCTGGCCGATGCCATCGTCAGCCTGGAGTACTACATCGAGACGCTGCAGGCCGGCCGCAGCGATCCGTGGTACATGCTCGACAACGCGCGCACCTGCCTGGACGCACTCAAGCGCGCGCCCGAGCGCGTGGCACCGCCGACGGTGTCGCCGGCCACCACCGGCAGCTACGCCAAGACACTGCTGCTCGACCGCACGCCGCCGCCGCCGCCGCCGCCGAGTGGCGATACCACCGATATCCGCCGGCTGGAGCTGGCGGCGACCTCGCCGCCGGTGCTCGCCGCTGCCGCCGGTCCCACCTCGCCGCACACCGCGACCATACCGGACCCGGACCTGATCCAACTGTTCGTCGAGGAAGCCAAGGAGGAGCTGGCCAAGATCGAGCAGCAGTTCCCGATCTGGGACCACAGTCCGCACGAGAGCGATGCGTTGCTGATCGTGCGGCGCTCGTTTCATACGCTCAAAGGCAGCGGCCGCATGGTCAATGCGCGCGCCATCAGCGATTTTGCCTGGGCGATCGAGAATCTGCTCAATCGGATCCTCGACGGCACGCTGCAGCGCTCGCCGGCGGTGCTGCAGACGCTGCGTGAAGCCATAGCATCATTGCCGCGGCTGATCACGGAGCTCGAATCCGGCAGCGCCGATCGTACTGACCTCGCGCCGCTGGCGTCGCGGGCACACGCACTGGCCAGTGGCCGGGAAGAGGCGGCTGCCGCAACCTCTGCCACCACCACCACCACCCCGGCGGTGGCGCGCGCGCCCGATGTGACGCCGCCGAGCGAGTTTCACTACATCGAGATGCCGCTGCCGGCGCCACCGCTCGCCGCTGCGGCACCTGCCGCCCCGGTTGCCGCGCCGCGCCTGCCGGAAGCTGCCGAGCCCGATGCGGCGCTGCGCGAGATCTATGCGCGTGAGACCGCCAGTCACGTCAGCATCGTGCGTACATGGATGGCGCGCGAGCGGCGCGTGGGTGGGCCGCACGTGCTGCCGGAAGAGGTCTATCGCGCCTGCCACACGCTGGTCGGCAGCTCCACCATGGCGGAGGCCCGTCACGGCATACGCCTGGCCGATCCGATGAACCATTGGTTGCGCAAGTCGTTCGACAGCGGTGTCGGCCTGGACGATTCCGATCTGCTGCTGCTCGGCGACTGCATGGTGGCGATGGAAGCCGTGGCCGGCCATCTCGATGAGGGCACCGGCTTCTTCGTGCTGCACGACACCTTGCGCGGGCGCATCGCACGCGCGGAACTCGACCTGGACCGCCGCATTGCCGAGGCGAGCGAATTCGCCGGACGCAGCAGCATCAGCCTGTCGGTACCGGAAATGCTGTCGATACCGGAGGTGTTCTCCGAACCGCTGCCATCGATACCGCCACCGCCGGTGAAAGCCGCGCCGCCAGCAGCATTGCGGCCGGCACCGCCCCAGCCGCCGGCCGCGATCGCCCCGCTGGGCGACATCGAGCAGGCGGACTTCGATCCGGAGATCGCGGCGATCTTCAGCGAAGAGGCAGTTGAATTACTCGAGGCTGCGGAAACCGCGCTCGCCGCGTGGAACGCGGCGCCCGACGACAGCGAGCAGGTGGCGGCGCTGCGCCGGCCGCTGCACACGCTCAAGGGCGGTGCGCGCATGGCCGGTATCGACGCCATGGGCGAGCTGGCGCATGAACTGGAAAGCCTGATCGGTCGCATCGAGATCGGTCTGGCCAGCGCCGATGAGGCGGCGCGCGGCGTGGCGCAGGAAGCGCTCGATGAGCTGGCGCGCATGCGCGAGGCCATCGCCTCGGGCCGATCCGCGGCCAGCGTTCCGGGCCTGATCGCCCGCATCCAGTCGGTTGCCGCAGGCGAGGCTCCTGCGCCCGCGGCGGCGCCGATGGCGGCAACGCCAATGCCAGTGCCTGAGCAGCAACCCGCACCCGCCGCGCTTACTCAAGATGAGCCGCCGGCGCCGATCGCGCCGGCTGAAGAGACGGGGATGACGGTGCAAGTGGCGCAGCTGGTGCCCGAATCGGTGACGCCGTCGCTCGAAGCCATCGATGCGGCGTTGGCCGCGACACCGGTGGGATCGCAGCCAACACCCGAGTGGCCGACTCCCGAGTGGCCGGATCAGCAGTGGCCATCGACGACGCTGGTCGAGTTCCCCGAGACCGCGAGTACTGCCGAGATCAAACTCGAATTTCCGATCAGCCCGGATGAGTTCGACCGTGCGCTCACGCCGTTCGAACCCGCCGCAGCGCCGCCGGCGCATGAGGCGATGGCACCGACGGAGCTGGTCGAGCAGACGGTGGTGCTGACGATGGCCAGCCTTGCGGTCGCCGCCGCGCCCAGCGAGCCGCCGGCAGCTACCCCCCTGGCAGCTACCCCGCCGGCGCCGCCGGCACCGCTGCCGCCCGGACGCGAACCGGTAGTCGCCGCCGACCGCGTCGACATGGCGCGCGTCAGTGCGGAACTGCTCGACCAGATGCTCAACAATGCCGGTGAGGTGAGCATCTCGCGCGCCCGGCTGGAGCAGCAGCTGGGCTCGATCGAATTCAACCTGGGCGAACTGTCGCGCACCGTTACCCGCCTCAAGGAGCAGCTGCGCAAACTCGAGATGGAGACCGAGGCACAGATCCTGCACCGGCACGAGAACGAGGCCGGGCACCGCCAGGAGTTCGATCCGCTGGAACTGGACCGCTATTCGTCGATCCAGCAGTTCTCGCGCGCCCTGGCGGAGTCGGCCAACGACGTCGCCAGCATCCAGGGGCTGCTCGAGAGCCTGATCGCGGAAGCGCAGAACCTGCTGCAGCAGCAATCGCGTACCGTCACCGAGCTGCAAAACGGATTGATGCGCACCCGCATGGTGTCGGTGCAGCGCCACGTGCAGCGCCTGGCGCGCATCGTGCGCCAGGCCGCAAGCGATACCGGCAAGCGCGCCGAACTGATCGTCGAAGGCGCCTCGGGGGAGCTCGATCGGCAGGTGCTGGAGCGCATGCTGCCACCGTTCGAGCACATGTTGCGTAATGCCGTGGTGCACGGCATCGAATCACCCGAGCAGCGGCTGGCCGCCGGCAAGGATGAGAGCGGGCATATTTACCTGAATCTTAAGCGCGAAGGTTCGGAAGTCATCGTCGAAGTCAGGGACGATGGCGCCGGCATGAACCTGTCGGCGATCCGGGCCAAGGGACTCGAGCTGGGCCTGATCCGTCCGGATCAGACGCTGTCGGACGAGGACGTGATGCAGCTGGTGCTCGAGCCTGGCTTCTCGACCGCGAACTCGGTGACGCAGCAGGCCGGGCGCGGCGTCGGCATGGATGTGGTCGCGGTCGAGGTCAAGAAACTCGGCGGCGCGCTGCACATGGAGAGCCAGCCGGGCCGCGGCACGCACTTCACGATCCGGCTGCCGTTCACGCTCGCGATCAGCCATGCGCTGGTGGTGCGTACCGGCGATGAGTATTACGCGCTGCCGTTGCCCACGGTGGAAGGCGTAGTACGGCTGACGCGCGACGAGGTGATGACGCACCTGCGTTCCGACACTGCCAGCTTCAACCACGGCGGCCAGAAATACCGCCTGCAGCCGTTGCCGCTGTACGTTGGCATCGAAGTCTCACCGCTGCCTGAGGGCGACGTGACCATTCCGGTGGTGCTGGTACGTGCCGGCGAGCATTCCACCGGGCTCGTGGCCGATGAACTCATCGGCAGCCGCGAGATCGTGGTCAAGCCGGTCGGCCCGCAGATCTCGGGCATACGCGGCATTTCCGGGGCGACGGTACTGGGCGACGGACGCATCGTGATCATTCTCGACATCGGCGCGCTGGTGCGTGCCGAATGGCGCGGCCGTGCCGCGCCTACCGTCACGCGTGACCGCACCGACCGGCGCACCTTCGCGCTGGTGGTGGACGACTCGATCACGGTGCGGCGCGTCACGCAGCGGTTGCTGGAGCGCAACGGCATGCGGGTGATGACGGCGCGCGACGGCATGGACGCGGTGGCGCTGCTGGCCGAGCACGTGCCGGACGTGATCCTGCTCGACATCGAGATGCCGCGCATGGACGGCTACGAAGTGGCCGCGCACGTGCGCGGCGACCCGCGGCTGCGCGACGTGCCGATCATCATGATCACCTCGCGCGTGGGCGAGAAGCATCGCGCGCGCGCAATCGAGCTCGGCGTCAACGACTATCTCGGCAAGCCCTATCAGGAGAGCCAGCTGATCGATGCGATCACGCCTTTGGTGGCGCAGCGCCGTGCGCGCTCCCGTGCCTCAGGCGCTGGCCGATGACCGAGCGCATCGCCGAGGTCTACAGCCTGCTGATCCCGCTCGCGGATGCACGACTCCTGGTACCGCGGGCCTGCGTGGCCGAAGTGATCGGTTACCAGACGCCAGCGCCGCCCGACAACGCACCGCCCTGGTACCTCGGGACGGTGAACTGGAATGCACGCACGCTGCCGCTGGTGTCGTTCGAAGGCGCTTGCGGCATGGTGATTCCCCTTACCAACAATCGCTCGCGCATCGTGGTGTTCCACGCGCTTAGCGCGCGCGCTGAGTCGGGCTACATCGCCATCGTGTCGCAGGGATTCCCGCAGCTGGTACGCGTGAGCAACGATGTGGTGCGCCCGGACAACTCGCGTAGCTTTCCCGAGCGCATGCCGGTGCTGTGCCAGGTGCGCATGCTCAACGAGACGCCGCTGGTGCCGGACCTGGACCGGCTCGAGGCGATGATTGCGGACGAGGCTTCTGTCATGCCGGAACGCGACGCCGGCTAAAATATCCGCTTGCACACGGCGCCTCGGGCAGCGCCTCGATCACCTTGGCGCACGTACCTGCACACAGCGAAGTGACTGCAAGAAGGCGGGCGCAGCGCAAGGCTGTCCAAGAGCGCAGCGTCACAAAAACATTTTGCATCAACGGGTTATCGCTGCGGCTGCCCGGGAATTGAATTGTATGCGTTTTCTGCTGTCTCTCCTTGCACGGGAGATAATGCGAACCCAATAGCGCGAGACGCCGCAAAAAAGCTGAAACCGGTTCCGTACTATTCGGGTATTACGGTAACAGGATCAGCGAGGGCGAGACGACGATGAGCACCGACGGGTTATCCCTTGCCATTGGCTGCGCACCTTGATCAACACAAGGCTCGTTGGAGCCGTGCATATGGCATCCTGCGAACGGGCCTGTGGATAGTTCCAGCCTCATCCGCGTGACAAACACGCTCTTCAGCGTGGCCCTGCTGCTGGCGCTGTCGAGTTGCGCCGTCGGGCCGAACTTCAAGCCGCCGCCAGCACCGGCGACCGATGGCTACGCCAGCGACACGCTGCCCCAGGAAACCGAGGCCACTGCCATCGCCGGTGGCGAGGCACAGCACTTCCAGCACGGGGGCGATCTTCCGGGCCAATGGTGGACGCTGTTCGCCTCGAGCCGGCTGGACGCGCTGATCGCGGAGGCGATGGCAAACTATCCGGATATCGCCGCCCAGCAGGCGGCGCTGCGTGCCGCACGGGAGAATGTGCGTGCGCAGGAGGGCGTGTTTTTCCCTCAATTGCAGGGAGCCGCCAACGCCAGCCGCGAAAAGGTCAGCGGTGCCACCATCGGCCCCGGATTTCCGGGATTCATTACCAGCGTCTACCAGGCCAACGTGAACGTGTCCTATACCTTCGACCTGTTCGGCGGTGAGCGACGCGCACTGGAAGGGCTGCAGGCGCAGGCGCAGGCGCAAAACTTCAAGCTCGAGGCGAGCTATCTCACGCTGACCACGAACGTGGCATCGACCGCGATCCAGCTGGCTTCGGTGCGCGATCAGGTCGCGGCCACGCGCGAAATCATTGCACTGGAACAAAAGCAGCTGGCCATCATTCAGCGCCAGTTCGAATTGGGCAGCCAGACGCGCGCCGATGTGCTGCAGCAGCAATCGAACCTGGCCTCGGTACTCGCCACACTGCCGCCGCTGCAGCAGCAGCTGGCGGCGGCCGAGCACCAACTGGCGGTGCTGACCGGTCACTTCCCGCGCGATGCGGGCCGTGCCGAATTCAGCCTGTCCGATCTTCAGCTGCCACAGGATCTTCCGGTCAGTCTTCCGTCGGCGCTGGTGGCGCAACGCCCGGACATCAAGGCGCAGGAGGCGATGTTGCACCAGGCGAGCGCCGCGATCGGCGTCGCCACGGCGAACATGCTGCCGCAGCTGACCTTGACCGGCGCCTACGGCGGGGAATCCCTGAGCTTCGCGAGCCTGCTCACTCCGGGCTCCAACACCTGGAGCATCGGCGCCGGATTAACCCAGCCGCTGTTTGAGGGCGGCACGCTGCGGGCCAGGCGGCGGGCAGCGGTCGACACCTATGAGGAATCCAGTGCGCAGTACCGGCTGGTGGTGCTGCAGGCGTTCCAGAACGTGGCCGATACGCTGACCGCGCTCGACAACGATGCGCAGGCGCTGAAGGCTGAAAACGATGCCCTGAATGCGGCCAAGGCCAGCCTCGACTTCATCCAAAGGCAGTATGACGACGGTGCGGCCAGCTATGTGTCACTGCTGACGGCGCAGCAGACCTACCAGCAGGCACGCATCGCGAGCGTCCGGGCCCTGGCGAGCCGCTATACCGACACGGTCACATTGTTCCAGGCACTTGGCGGCGGTTGGTGGAACCGCAGCGATGCAGGTGCGCTGTTCCCGGGCACGCAGAAATAAGGACGATCTGCTCTCATGGATCCCAAGACCGAACTTCTCGACCAGCTACGGATTGACCGCAGCCAGGCGCCGCAACGGCAGCGGCCGGGCGGGCGTTGGCTGTGGCTGACCATCGGCACCCTGGTGGTGCTGGCCGCCGCAGCCGGCGTCTGGGTGCTTATGTTTTCCCACGACGGCATTGCGGTTCATACCGCCGTAGCCCGGGCAGTCGCGAGCAACGCCGAGGGGGCCGGCGGCGGCGGATCGCTGCTGGATGCTTCCGGCTATGTAGTGGCGCTGCGTCAGGCGACCGTCTCGGCCAAGGCGATCTACAAGGTCAATGACGTACTGGTGCAGGAGGGCCAGGCGGTCAAGGACGGCCAGGTGATCGCAAGGCTGGATGACACCAATGCCCGCGCTGCGCTCGAGCAATCGAAGGCACAGGTGCAGCAGCTCGAGGCCGCGCTCGCGGCAGCGAAACTGGCTGATGATGATGCGCGTCCCACCTACCTGCGCAATCAGAAGCAGCTTGGCGAAGGGTTGATCAGCCCCGAGACCGCCGAGGCCTCGAAATCCGCCTACGACGCGGCGCATACCGCGGTGCTGGTGGCGGAAGGCAATCTGGCGGTCGCCAAGGCGGCGGTTGAAGTCAACCAGCGCTACGAGGACGACACCATCATCAAGGCGCCGTTTGACGGCGTGGTGACCGTCAAGAACGCGCAGCCCGGCGAGATCGTCTCACCGCAATTCTCGGGCGGCGGCGGCATCGCAAAGATCGTCGACATGGATTCGCTCGAGGTCGACGTCGACGTGAGTGAGAATTTCATTCATCGCGTGCATTCAAAGCAGCCGGCCACCATCACGCTCAACGCCTACCCGGACTGGCAGATTCCGGCGGAAGTCATCGCCGTCATTCCGACCGCCGATCGCTCGAAAGCCACGGTCAAGGTCCGCATCGCCTTCAAGCAGAAGGATGCGCGCATAGTGCCCGAGATGGGCGCGCGCGTGGCGTTTCTGGATGACGCGCACGAGTCGCACGAGACCACCCGGTCAGCGCCTCCCGGCGTCATCGTGCCGCCCGAAGCGGTGCTGGCCAACGGCGATTCCGGGGTGGTGTATGTGATCAATGGCAATACGGCGGAACAGCGCACGGTCCGGCTCGGTACTCGCAACGCGGACGGCCAGACCATCCTGTCGGGCCTGCAAGCCGGTGCGCTGGTGGCGGTCGGGGATCTGAGCAAGTTAGCCGACCGCTCCAAAGTGCGCATCGTTCAATAGCAGCAAGTCACGCTCAAGGCAGTACTCATGGCAGCGGTAGTCTCGTTCACCAACGTCTCCAAGCATTACACGCGCGGCAAGCAGACTGTCGCCGTGCTGGACCACTTCGATCTTGAGATCGACCAGGGGGAATTCGTCGCCATCATGGGCCCTTCGGGCTCGGGCAAAACCACGCTGTTGAACCTGATTGGCGGACTGGACCGACCGAGCAGCGGTCAAGTCACGGTCGCGGGCGAGCGACTCGACCAGTTGTCGGGCTCGGGTCTTTCGAAGTGGCGTGCGCATCACGTCGGGTTCATCTTTCAGTTCTACAACCTGCTGCCGACGCTGTCGGCGGAGCGCAATGTCGAGTTGCCGCTGCTCCTCACGTCGCTTTCGGGCGCTGAGCGCGGCCGCAAGGTGGCGGCCGCCCTGCAACTGGTCGGGCTCGCCGATCGTGCCAAGCACAAGCCGGGCGAGCTTTCCGGGGGTCAACAGCAACGCATCGCGATCGCGCGAGCGCTGATCGCGGACCCGACCATCCTGATCTGCGATGAGCCGACCGGCGACCTTGACCGCCATACTGCGGAGGAAATCCTGGGATTGCTGCAGACGCTCAATCGCCAATACGGCAAGACCATCATCATGGTGACGCACGATCCGAAGGCCGCAAGCTACGCTTCGCGCCAGCTGCAGGTCGACAAGGGACAGCTGGTCGATGGCAGCGCGAAGGCCGTGGCGTGAAATACCTGCCGCTGCTCTGGTCCGGTATCTGGCGCAAGCGCGGGCGCACGATCCTGGTGCTGCTGCAGGTCGCGATAGCCTTCGCACTGTTCGGTGTTCTGCAGGGCATGAAGACCGGCGTGGACCGGGCGCTCGCCAAGACCCGAGCCGACCTGCTGCTGGTCACTCCGGCCGATTTCGGTGGGGCGCCACTACCGATGTCCTACCTGGATCGACTGCGGTCGATGCCCGGCATGCAAAGCGTGTCGTTTGCCGATGGTTTTCTCGGGACCTACCAGAAACCGACCCAGCCGGTATATGTGCTGGCAATCGTGCCGACCAGCCTGTGGGTAACGCTGGTGCCGGAGATGTTCCAGGTACTGCCGAAGGACCTCGAGGCGCTCAACAACACGCGCGACGGCGTGCTGATCAATCCGGATATTGCCAAGAAATACGGCTGGCATGTCGGCGACCGGATCCCCCTGACCTCGAACACGCTGAAGAGCGACGGGTCCGGCACATGGACCTTCCAGGTCGTGGGCACATTCACGGATCATGAGCCAGGCGAGGCAGGTTTCATCGTCGGCAACTACGACTATCTGGATCAGGCGCGGACACTCAACAAGGGTACGGTGCGAAACTTCTACGCCGTGATCGCCGATCCGAAGCGTGCGGCGGAGATGTCAGAAACCATCGATCGTGCGTTCGGTAATTCATCCAATGAGACCAAGACCGGCTCGCTGCGGGAGGTTGCACAACAGCAGATGAGCGCGATTGGCGATCTGAACTTTCTTATCCGCTCGGTCGTCGGAGCGGTGCTCGTGGCGCTGCTGTTCTCCATCACCACCATGATGATGCAGACGATTCGTGAGCGCACGCCGGAGCTCGCGGTGCTGAAGACCCTGGGGTTCGGCGATCGCCTGATTTTTCTGCTGGTGGTTGGTGAATGTCTGCTGGTCTGTATAGCCGCCGCACTCATCGGACTGGCTCTGGCGGCCGCGGTATTCCCGTACGCCGGTAAGTTCGTACCCGGCCTTTCCATGCCGCTGAACGTGGTCGGAGTCGGGTTGATCGGAGCGGTCATCGTGGCGCTGATCACCGCTGTGCCGCCGGCCTCGCGGGCCGCGAAGCTGCAAGTGGTCGATGCGCTCGCCGGCCGGTAGGCGCCAAGGTAGTCCCTGATATGAGGCTCGCAAGACAGTTCTGGGCCCTGCTGATGATGAATCTCGCAGGCATCCCCGCGCGCCTCGGGTTGGCGTGCACCATCATCATCGGCGTCACGTGTGCGGTCGCGGTGCTGGTGTCGATGCTGGCCATGGGCGTCGGAGCGCGACGGGAAGCGATGGGTAATGTGAGTCCCAATCGGGCCGTCCTGACCAGTGTCGACGCTCCGTCGCCCTCACAGAGCAGCATCGCGCAGGACGCAGTGCCGCTGATTCGCGATCTGCCGGGCATACGGCGCAATGCCGAGGGCAAGCCGATCGTCGTGTTTCAGGTCACCGTATTCGTCCAGGCCCGCCGCAACATCGATCGCGCCCAGATCGGTTTTCCGCTGATCGGGGTGACCCCGGCTTTCGCCGATTACCAGCCGGAGCTGCACATCACGGCGGGACGGATGTTCAATCCCGGCCTGCACGAGCTGATCGCGAGCAACAAATGCGTACGGCAGTACACCGACTTCGGCGTCGGCTCGCACCGGCATATGCGCGGCGGTGACTGGCTGGTGGTCGGGAACTTCGATCTTGCGAGCACCGTGTGCCTGGTATTCGCGGATGGCGACACGATCCTGTCGGCGTTCGGCCGCAACACCTATAACCAGGCGAATGTGATGCTGCAGTCGCCCGCGACGTTTGCGCAGCTGAGCGATGCATTGAAGGCAAACCCGGCGCTGCACCTGAAGGTCCAACATGAAAAGGAGATCTTCGAGGGCTACATGCGGCAGGTCAACGGTATGCTGAACTTCGTGAGCTATTTCGTGGGCGCGATCATGGCGCTGGCCGCAACCATAGGCGCGGCCAACTCGCTGTATGCCATCGTCGACGGTCGCCGCCGCGAACTGGCGATCCTGCGGGCGGTCGGGTTCAACAGCGCGCCGATCGTCGCCTCGGTGGTGGCGGAATCCATCCTGCTGGCGTTGCCCGGCGCCCTGATTGGCGCGCTGGTGGCGTGGCTGCTGTTCAATGGGCTGCTGGCGAGCCCGCTTGGATCTAGCTTTCACATGGCGGTGACGCCCTCGCTGGCTTTGCTGGGTCTCGGCTGGGCGCTTGGCATAGGCCTCGTCGGCGGGCTGCTGCCGGCGCTGAGAGCTGCCCGGGTGCCGGTGACGGACGCCATGCGCGCGACTTAAGGGGCCAGAACCACGCGAGGACAATGACTGTGTATAAGGGAAGTTGCCTCTGCGGAAGCATTACCTACCAACTCAGCGAGGAGCTTGGCGAGTTCGGCTACTGTCATTGCACCAGCTGCCGCAAGGCTAGCGGCACGGCCCACGCAGCGAATGCCCCGATCAGCCGCCGGCACTTCCACTTGCATAGCGGCGGCGACACTCTTCGAGAATACGAGTCGTCGCCTGGAAAATTTCGCGCGTTTTGCTGTCGCTGCGGCAGCCCGATTTATGCCTATCTGTCCGCCACGCCGGATGTGCTGCGAATACGGCTTGGGAGCCTGGATACTGCCTTTACCAAGCAGCCGAAGGCCCACACCTTTGTGTCCGACAAGGCGCCCTGGGAGCCGATCATCGATGGCATCCCGCAATTCGATACCTGGGCGCCAAAAGACGTGTTACTTCAGCTGGGATCCCGCCAGGATCTGTCCTGACGGCGGCGTCTCCAATGACCTGGTAAACATCAGGCGCTGCCACAGGAACTGCGGATCCGTGGCAAGGCGGCGCAGGTTCGCCAGCGCCTCCTCGAGCTTCGGGCCGCCGCCATTGGCGTGATAGATCAGCTGCTTGTTTGCGGTGGCTTGTGGTGATACCCGGTTGATGAACACGTCGCGACGCGTGGTCGAGTAGCGATCCAGCACTTCGTCATCAGCGCCCTCCAGAATGACCGCGGCCAGCGCAGGGTAGAGCGCGTAGCTGTCGAACAAGCCGCACGTCAGGCCCAGACCGCCGGTTGGATTGGTAACATGCGCCGCATCGCCCGCCAGCACGACGCGCCCGTGACGATATCCTGGCGCCGAGCGCTGGTGCATGCGATACGGGGATGCTCGTTCGAGTTGGTAGGAGCCGTCACCGGGGAGTATCGCCTTGTACATCTGCGGCAGCCGCTCGAGGAAGCTCTCCTCCGGAAGTGCAGCGTCTTCCATATAGGTGCAACGCCAGAGACCGTCATTGTTCAATAGGGCGATTACCGCACCATAGCTGTCGTCGATTACGAACGTCGCGCGCGCGTACCCATGGCGCTCGAAATCGTAATACAGGTTGGTGGCGACAAAGCGCTCCGGCCATGTAGTGCCGTCGAACGACAGGCCAAGCAGCCGGCGCACCGTGCTACCGGCGCCGTCCGCACCAATGACCCAGCTGGCGCGAAGCTGCTCCGTCGAGAGCTCGGTCGCCGCGGACAGCGTTACCCCGTCGGCATCCTGATGCAGCGCCTGAAGTCGGGTGCCGAATCGCAGCGTCGCCTTCGAAAACGTCTGCAGACGGCGCATCGCAATATCGGCGAGACGATGCTGGCCAAGATGCAGGTTGTAGGGGTGCGGCGTGTGCCCGGCCAGTACTTCCATCGAATAGACGATGCGCTCGCCGCTACGTCGGACCAGATAGGTGTAGTCCTGCTTGCGCACCCCGGCGGCCTCGGCTTCCTGCAGTATTCCAAGTCGCTGGAGACCATCCAGGACCGACCAGAAGTACACCGCCGCGCGCGGCGAGTCGATAATGCGCGCTTCGGCTTCGATGACGGTGACGCGAATCCCCGCTTGGGCGAGGCCGAGGGCGCAGATCATGCCCACCGGGCCGCCGCCGACGATTATGACGTCTTCCATCGAACTGCTCTCAAAGTGCCCGCAGTTCGTATTCTACCGGTCAGCAGGTCCCTGGTTCCGCCTCAACTCAGCCGCCCGGCTCTCAGGCCGGTCGATTCGCGCCGATAAAGACGGCCTACGGTGCGACCACGATGTCGTTGTGCACGCCTCTGACCCCGTCGGTGTCCTTTGCGATCTCTTCCGCACGATCCCTGGCTGCCCTTGTGGGCGCGGTGCCGCTGAGCCAGACGATGCCATCACGATCGGTATTGACCTTTACATTCGTCAGCGTCGTCGGCTCCTTCGCCAGAAGCTTGGTCTTGACCTTGGTGGTAATTGCCGAGTCCTTGACATACATGCCCGGATAGGACGCATCGGAATCCGCGGCGTATAGCGCCGGCACTCCAATGGCGCCCATGACGGCTAGCGCCATGACGGCGATGGTCTTCATTGTGTCGTCCTCTGTTGATGCGCAATGATGCTTCGGTTCGATCCCCATGCTGCGCAAAACCCGCTGCGCAGTCTGTAGGAGGGACGCCACTGTCGCATCGGCATCTGCCCACAATGGACCGCTGGCCCGGGCGTCAGCCGTATTTGAACTCCGGCTTGCTCTGGCCGACCTCGATGATATAGCCGTCAGGATCGCGGATGTAGCAGCGCGTCTCGCCGTACTTGGCGATCGGCTCGGTGATGAACTTCGCTCCCCGACTTTTCCACAACTCATAGCACGCTTGAATATCCGCAACGCGGAAATTCATGAAGCTGTTGATGTGGTTCGGATCGGGGACGCTGAGCGTTACCGTCGGTTTATCCGGGGTCGGTCCGCCTCCTACGTTCAGGATCATCCAGATGTTCGCAAGCTGAAGGTACCCAGGCGCGTTGCCATCACCCAGGCTCAGAATGCGAGCGCCGAAAACCTTTTCGTAATAGCGGGCCGATCGTTCGATATCGGCGACGGTAAGAAAATGCGCGATGCTGATCCCCTCTTTCGGGGGCATCTCATAACTCTTCTGCTCGATTTGTACACTGCTCATTGACAACTCCAATTCCGACACTGTGTTCACGTGACGTCGGTGGTCTGTCCGACTTCGATGATATATCCGTCTGGATCGCGGATGTAGCAGCGGATCTCGCCGTACTTGGCGATCGGCTCTGTGATGAACTGCGCACCCCGACTCTTCCATAATTTGTAGTACGCTTGAATATCCGCAACGCGAATATTCATGAAGCTGTTGATTTGATCCGGGTCGGGGAGGACGCTGAGCGTTATTGTCGGCTTGTCCGGAGTGGGGCCGCCGCCGACGTTCACAATGAGCCACGTGTTCGCGATCTGAATGTGCCCGGACGCACCCTTGCTGTCGCCCCGGCTCAGAACGCGGCCGCCGAAGACCTTTTCATAGTAATCAGCCGATCGATTGATGTCTGCGACGGTGATAAAAAATGTCATGGTGAACCCGTCGCGTGGGGGCATCTGATAGCTCTTTTGGTCGACAACCGCGCCCGTGGGGTCTTTCAGCCCATTGGTGGCGCCCATGTGAACTTTCCTTCGATGTTGGAACGAATGACTGGCCAGCGCAAAGTGCCAGAAGCGCGACGATGAATCCATTGTACGAACGTATCGATCCCTACCGGCAGGTGGTCGCCCGGTCTAGTACTGACCATTTCTTCCGGCAATTGAACGCAGCAGTTTTTCGGAGTCGTACCCAATGCCGTCCTTGAAGACGATTTCCACGTTCTCGACATCGGCGATATGTTGCGACGGGTCGCCCTTGATCACGACCAGGTCGGCATTTTTACCGACCTCAATCGAGCCGATGCTGGCTTGCCTGCCTTCGAAAACGGCTCCGTTCAAGGTCGCAATCTTAATCGCCTCAGGCGCTGAGAAGCCCGCTTCAACCAGCAACTCAATCTCGCGTTGATCGCCGAACCCCGGCAGTACCGCGCCGTTACCGGTCGGATCCGGACCTGCCAGCAGCAGGCCACCGGCGGCTACGAATTTTCGCTCCATTTGAAGTCCATGCGCCCACACCAGGGCGGCGTCGGGAAGCGGCGTCTCGAAGCGCCGGTTCCTGGCATACAGGTAGGCATCGCGCGCCTCGGTCGTCATCGCGTCGAGCATTCTCGGCGATAGCGGTGGGCGGCCGGGAAGCGCGGTCTCGAACACCGGCAGAGTGGAAGTGACTGCCACATGGTGCGTCACCAGAAGATTGATCAGCGCAGTGGCGGCTGGCCCGTCCGGATCCATACTTTTGAGGGTCGGGGTCCCGACAGTGTCCGGGCATTCGTCCGGCTTCTTGCCCGGATCCAACTGCGTGTTGATGAAGAAGCCGTGTTCGAGGTTGTCGATTCCCATCTCCGCGGCTTCAGGATAGGTGATCGAGCAAAGGTGCCCCGTGATCTTAAAACCGTGCGCGTGCACGGCCTGGATTGCGGACTGCAGTTCGGCGCGCGTCAGATGCATGTACGCCTTGAATGATGTGGCTCCCACTCGCGCCCAGTAATCGACGAACTCCCTGGCCTCGTCGGCATTTGCGAGTTGATGCATCTGAATAAAAAGGTCGCTCTTGCCCTCCAGATACGGGCCGGTGACGTCGATGTGCGGGCCGGGCAGCAGCCCGGCGTCGATCTGGTCGCGAAGGTTCAGGTCGGCATAGGGTTCGACGCTGCCCGTGGTACGCATGGTGGTGACGCCGGCCGCCAGATACATGCGAGGCGCAGTGAACAATGCTTCCGGGACCACCAAGGGCGGATCGAACAACGGACTGCGACCCGATTCCAGGTTGGGGCGCGCTATGTAGTAGAGGTGATTGTGCATGCCGACGATGCCGGGGATGACGGTGTAGCCGTGCAGATCCAGTACGGTCGTGCCGGGTGCTTGCGCGCGGTCGCGCGCGGTCTCGATCCTCGTGATCTTCCCGTTCTCGATGGTTACGTTTTGATCACCGAGCGGCGGCTTGCCGGTGCCATCGATGACGCGCACATGCGCGAGTACCACCACCGGAGCCTGGACGCGGATAAATGCCTGCACTGTCGGCGATAGCTTGGGAATGTCTGCTGCCATCGCCGTCGTGCAGCGGAGAAACAGCAGTGCAACAAAAGCAAATGATGTGCGTAGCATTGTCAGCGACCCTCAGCTTTCAGGTTCTTCAGGGATTAGCTTGCCAGAGCGAAGCCCCACGCGACCACGATCGATCCCAGCGCCGCCAGGCCCGACAGCCATTGCGGTACGCGCGCGAGCATGTCACGTACCCGGGGTCGCGCGGCCAGGGCACCGAGCAGGCAGCCGACGGCGAAGCCGATGGCATGCGCGACGATGTCGATCTGGGTGGGGGCGGCGGAATCCTCACCGCCGCCGCCGGAGCCAAACCACCCCAGCAGCACCACTCCGGCAACCAGCGGCGCCCAGCGCACCGCCCAGCGCTGCCTATAAGAAGAGCGCAGCTGCCAGGAATGCGCCGCCAGTAATCCTAAGGCGGTGAACACCGCGGTCGAGGCGCCCACCGACAGATGGCTGGGCGGTCCCAGCAGCGCTTCGATCAGGTTGGCACAGGCCGCTCCGGTCACGATCAGCAGCCAGGCGCTGCCGCTGCCGATCTGCGCGGCCGCGAGGTAACAGAACCACACCCCGGCACCGATATTGGCGGCCAGGTGGGCGCCGTCCACGTGTAGCGTCAATGCCGTCCAGGCGCGCCACCATTGGCCCGCGCGCACGCGTCCGCCATCCAGGGCGCCGATATCAAAGGCGTCCAGGCGCCACAGGCCGTTTGACACCGCGAGCCCGATGGCCACCAGCGTCACCACATAGACCATGCACCCCACCCAGGCATAGGGGTGCACTGGTGGTGGCGGCGGCGGCGGCGGTGCCGGACGACGCTCCAGTTCGTATTGCGCGAGCTGGGTGGCTGCGCGCGCCGCATCGGCCACATCGACCTCGAGCACGAACTGCAGGCCATCGAAGTGGATCGTGGCGGGGATGCCGACGGCGGCCAGGACGAAGGCGCGCTCGTCGCACGCCGGGCGACGATAAGAGCGGAACACCTCGATGGCGCTGGCCGACATGGCGCTAGCATGCCCTAAATTTGCGGCCGACCTGGACACTCCCCACGCCCAGGTAGCATGCTTTGCGGGTAAAAGCTCAGGCGCGCCGTTCAACCGGCGCACACATCCGGCAGGGGGTAGCGATGCGCTCACAGAAATCGGCCAAGACTGGATCGCGGCGCATACCCCTGACGATCACGCTGAATCCGGAGAATTATGCGTTCATAGAATCCTGTGTGTCGCTCAAGGAGTTTGATTCCGTGGATAAATTCTTCGATGCCGCGCTTGCCTTCTACAGCCGGCACCTGAACGCGCTGCACGCCTACGCAGAGCAGCAAAGCCATAAAGGCTATACGCGTTCGGAGATTCTGGAATCCATCGAGTGTGAAACGGTCGTGACCAGAACCGTCGCGCCGCGCCAACAGCGGCGGCGGTGATGGCGCCGGCGGCTATCCGCCGTGATCCTGCTCCTCCGCCAGTTCGATCGCGTCCTGAAGATCAGCGAGCTGGCGTTGCGCACGCTGCACCAGCTCAAGCGCCTGCTGCAGTTTCAGGTCGCTGACCCCGGGCAGTTCGCGCAACGATGCATGGACTGCGCGTGCGCCGGCGAGTGCATTGTGCGCGCGACGATAGCGGTGCTCCAGGCGTTGCAGCCGCCGCTGCGCGAATTCTTCGTCGGGTCGCAGATCGAAACGCATGGGTGAAGCGTGATGCAGCCAAATGACATTAGAACGACGGCGGCGTGATGGTTTCTTGTCAGCGATGGCGGTCGACGCGTCAGCTCGGAAAATCGCCTGCGACCGCCTGTAGCGCCGCCAGCGCCGCCAGTGGCGCGGTCTCGGCGCGCAGCACCCTGGGCCCCAAGCGGCAGGACTGGAATCCCTGCTGTTGTGCGAGCGAGCGTTCCTCGTCGCTGAAGCCGCCTTCGGGGCCTACCGCCAGGGCGATGCGCGCCGCCTGGGGCGCCAGCGCGATGAGCGTCTGATCGGCGTCGGGGGCGAGCAGCAGGCGCACACTCGCGGCATCGAGCTGGGCACAGGCGCTCGCCAGGTCGGCCGCGGCGCTGATCGTCGGTATGCGGTTGCGCCCGCATTGCTCGCAGGCGCTGATCACCACCGCGCGCCAGTGCTCGCAGCGCCGTGCGAGGCCTTCCGCCTCCAGCCGCACCACACTGCGAGCCCCGCCCATGGCGATGATGGCCGCGACGCCCAGTTCGGTAGCCTTCTGCACGATGAAATCCATGCGCTCGCCGCGCGCCAGCGCCTGCAGCAGCGTCACCGGCAGCGGCGACTCGCGTTCCGTCGCGCGATGCACTTCGATTTGCACCCGCACCCCGTGCCGGTCGATCTGCACAATGGTGGCGTCATATTCCCCGCCGCGACCGTCGAACAGCGTGAGCAGTTGCCCTGCGCGCGCCCGCAGTACGCGCGCCACGTGCGTGGCCACTTCCTGCGGCAGCTGGCGTGATTGTCCCGCGGCGAGCGGCGGCGGCACGTAGCAGCGCGTCAGGCGCATGCCCGGTCGATGCCTTCGATGGCGACCTCGACCATCAGATCGATCTCGGCGGGTGTGATGACGTAGGGCGGCATGAAATACACCACGTTGCCGATCGGCCGCAACAGCACGCCGCGCTCGAGTGCGTGCCGGTGCAGGATCAGGCCGCGGCGCTCGTGCCACGGAAACGGTTCGCGGCTCGCCTGGTCGCGCACGAATTCGATCGCGGCGATCATGCCGGTCTGGCGCACGTCGGCTACGTGCGGATGGGTCGCCAGCGGCGCCAGGCGCTCGGCCATGTGCGCCGCCAGGCGCTGATTGGTCTCCAGCACCGGCCCGTTGAAGAAAATCCCCAGCGTGGCGCGCGCCGCCGCACAGCCGAGCGCATTGCCGGTGTAGCTGTGTGAATGCAGGAACGCGCGCTGTGCGGTGAATTCGGCATAGAACGCCTCGTAGATCGACTCCTTGGTCAGCACCACCGACAGCGGCAGGTAGCCGCCGGTCAGGCCCTTCGACAGGCACAGGAAGTCGGGGGTGATGCGAGCCTGTTCGCAGGCGAACATGGTGCCGGTGCGACCGAAGCCGACCGCGATTTCATCGGCGATCAGATGCACGCCGTAGCGATCGCAGGCGGCGCGCAGCATCGACAGGTACACCGGATCGTACATGCGCATGCCGCCGGCGCACTGCACCAGCGGCTCGATGACCACCGCGGCGATGTCCTCCGCGTAGCGCTCGAGCGCGGTCTGCATCAGTGCGAATTTGCGCCGCGTGCACTCGGCCCAGCTCTCGCCGGGTTCGCGCGCATAGCAGTCGGGCGACGGCACCGTCAGCACGTCCATCAGCAGCGGCGCGTAGGTGCTCTTGTAGAGCTCGACGTTGCCGACCGCGAGTGCTCCCAGAGTCTCGCCGTGGTAGGAGTTGCTCAACGTCACGAACACGCGTTTGCGCGGCTGGCCCTGGTTCTGCCAGTAGTGGAAGCTCATCTTGAGCGCCACCTCGATCGCGGCCGAGCCGCTGTCGGCATAGAAGCAGCGCGTCAGGCCGGACGGGGTGATGCGTACCAGCTCTTCGGCCAGCGCGATCGCCGGCTCGTGGGTGAAGCCGGCGAGCATCACGTGCTCGAATTGCTGCAGCTGTGCGGTGATGGCGGCGTTGATGCGCGGCTGCGCGTGGCCGAACAGGTTGGTCCACCAGGAGCTGATGGCGTCGAGGTAGCGGCGGCCATCGAAATCCTCGAGCCACACCCCCTGGGCGCGGCGTATCGGAATCGGCGGCTGATCCTCGTGATCCTTCATCTGGGTGCACGGATGCCACACGTGCTGCAGGTCGCGCGCCGCCAGGGAGGAATTGGTCACTGTGCTCATGGCCGCATTTTGGCATCATGCGAGGCTGTCATGCACAGCACTCCCAGCATTGATGTGACCAGCGGCCTGATACCCGGTGTGCGCCAGGTGCTGTCGCCGCACTTCGATCAGCGCCCGCCGGGGGTGTTGCCGGAGCTGATCGTGGTGCACGGCATCAGCCTGCCGCCGGGAGAATTCGGTGGTCCATGGATCGACCGCCTGTTCGCCGGCAACCTTCCGGCGGCTGCCCATCCGAGTTTTGCCGGCATCGCCGGTCTGCGGGTATCGGCGCATGCGGTCATCCGCCGCGATGGCGCGATCACGCAGTATGTGCCGTTCGCGGCACGTGCCTGGCATGCCGGTGAATCGAGCTACCGGGGCCGCGCCGCCTGCAATGATTTTTCCTTGGGAATCGAGCTGGAAGGCAGCGACGAGATTGCCTACGCGGAGCCGCAGTACCAGTCGCTCGCCGCGTTGCTGCACGCGCTGTGCGCCGCGTACCCGACGCTGAGCACCGAGCGCCTGGTGGGCCACAGCGACATCGCGCCGGGCCGCAAGACCGACCCGGGCCCGGCGTTCGACTGGACGCGGCTAAGGGCGCTTCTGGCCTGAGCCGTCCGCACCCGAGGGCGCGCCGCGCTTGCGTCGCCACAGCGGTTCGCTGCCGCCGTGCGCACGGGCCAGCAGCCGGGCCAGCAGGAACAGCAGGTCCGACAGGCGATTGAGGTATTGGAGCGCGGCGCTGCCGACGTCCTCGCTGCGTGACAGGGCCCAGCAGCGACGCTCGGCGCGGCGGCAAATTGCACGCGCCACGTGGCAGGCCGAGGCGGCCGTGCCGCCGCCCGGCAGCACGAATTCCTTGAGCGGCGGCAGCCCGGAATTGAAGTGCGCGGCCTGTGTATCGAGCCATGCCACGCGCGTGGGCTCGATCAGCCGCGTCCCGGGGATCGCAAGCTCGCCCCCCAGATCGAACAGGTCGTGCTGGACCTCGATCAGGAACTCCTCGGCGCCGGCGACCGGGACTCCCGCGGACAGCAATACGCCGAGCGCGCAGTTGAGCTCATCGACGCTGCCCATCGCCTCCACACGCAGTGTGTCCTTGGACACCCGGGTGCCGTCGCCGAGCCCAGTAGTGCCGTCATCGCCGGTACGCGTCACGATCTTGGACAGACGATGGCCCATGGCGGCTACTTTACTACAGCGGCACTACGGCGCGGCGCACCTGGGCTGTCAGCGCAGGCTCAATGGAAGCTGTATCGGGTTGAAATCGAGGCCGAGCGTGCGGCGGTGTTGTAGCCGTCGGCGAGCTCGTAGTGCCGGTTGAGCGCGTTGTCTAGCCGGGCGCTCACCGACCAGGCCGGAGTCAGATTGAATTTGCCGTGTACGCCTGCCAGCAGATAACCGCCATCCTGTACCGAATCGCCGCTGACGACCTCGACGTCGGCCCGCGGACCTGAGAGCAGCATATCCACGCCGATCTCGCCACGGCCGATCCTGCGCGCGCCACTGAGCGTGAAGCTCTGCCTGGTTCGGCGATGCAGCTGTGAGTCGTCCACCAGGTCGCGCGGATCCTGCAGGCTGCCCTCGACGCGCACCGACCACGGATCCACATGCAGCTCCCAGCTGGCCTCGATGCCGCGGATGCGCGCGCGGTCGACGTTCTCGTTCTGGCCGCCATACAAAAGGTTGGTCGGATCGTTGACGAACAGGATCAGGTCATCAATCGTGTCCTGAAACGCCGCCAGCGTCACTTCCTGGTGTTCGGTGATATGCGACTTGATGCCGACCTCGAAGTTGCGCGAACTCTCCGGCAGCAGATCCGCATTGCCGCCGAAGCCGAAGCGGTCGGTGGCTGAAGGGGCGCGAAATGCGGTTCCCGCCGACACCGTCAACAGCGTACCGGCTGTCAGGGCATAGCCGTACTCCGCGTTCCAGGTCTGGTGATCGCCGAATCCCGGATAATGCGCCAGGCCCGTGGCGAGCAGCAGGCGATTATTTCCCATTTCGAGCTGGTCCTGCAGGTAGTAAGTCTGGGCGTGCGTGCTGATCGTATAGCCGGTGCCGTAGCTGAGCGAATTGGTATTTTCGTCGTACACGATGGCGCCGAAGGTCAGCGTCTGGGTAAGCGGGCCGCTGGCGATCTTGACGTCGTTCTGCCAGTCGACGGTGTCGCGCGAGGTGTAGTCGAAGTCACCGACAGTCGTCAACGCATACGGATCAGGCTGTTGCTGGCGCAGATCGTTGACCACCCGGCTCAATGTGAGCCGCGTGTGCCATATGTCCGTCACCTCGCCGCTGGCGTGCAGCGCCCACAGGCTGTTGGAGAAATCCTCATTCAGAGGGCTGAAGGACTGGAATGCGGTGAAGTCGGCGTTGTAGTTCGCGTTGGCGTACTGCGTGGCCCCGGTGGCCTGGTAGTAGCGCGCGCCCAGCTCGAAGCCTGCCAGGTGAGTGGTGATGGCCGCGGTGCCCGACAGGTTCTTGTAGCCGGCATCGATCGTGTCGCCCACATAGGTCGGAAAGCCCGCGCTCTGCTGGCCGGTCAGTGCCGCCTGTACGCTGGTCTGGTCGACCGTGTAGTTGCCATCAACGGCGAATTCGCCGGTGCCGTAGCGGCCATAATCGAGCATCACGCCGGCGCCGGATGCTCCGTTGCTGCGCGTGATCAGGTTGATGACGCCGCCGATGGCATCGGTGCCGTAGATCGCCGAGCGCGGACCCTCGACGATCTCGATGCGGTCGAACAGCTCGGGCGACAGGTTCATCAACGGCGCGAGAGCCTGGGTGCCGGAATTGATGCGCACGCCGTCGATCATCACGATCGACTGGTCGCTGTTGGCGCCGCGGATGAACACCGACAGCGGTTGGCCCGGACCGCCGCTGCGGCCGATGTCGATGCCGGCGTGATAGCGCAGCACGTCGCCGACGTCGATCGCGAGGGAGTCCTCCAGCGCCGCCCGATCGATCACGATCAGCGGTTCCAGCGCCTGATCGGCCGGCTGCGCAACGCGTGTGGCGGTGACGACCATCTCGCCCAGCGAACTGCCGCTGTCATCGGCTCGTGCCGCGGGGGAGTTGATCACGGGAGTCAGAATGGCGATGAGGATCGCCGTACGGTAAGAGATCATTGTAGGTAGCCCTTCCATGCACGCCCGCATGGCCCGAAGCGTTAAACACCCGAAAACGCTGCGAGGGATGACGAGGGAAGGCCTACGGGCGCCCGCCCGAGACGCCCACCGCGCGGTCCGGGAACAAGTTCGCCAGGCCGGTCTCCGGGCTTGCGCACGCGGCCCCTTGGGGCCAGTTGCATCGCCTTCCCACGCTCTTAAGGCGCAGTGGCTATTGATGCAGTGTCGTATCGCTTACCGTTGCGGGGGCAGCGCCGGAATGGCGCGAAGATCGCGCTTCACCGGCTTCCCGAGCACCTGACGAGGGGCGGACTTTAGGCAAGCATGGAGGTACCTGTCAACGCGGGCACAATCGCCGTTCGCAATGCGCTCGTCAGCTCATTATCATCTGACATCGTTGCGTCCCCCTGAGGTACTCCGGTCCGGAGGCGCTATTGCACGGGAAAACAATCGTTTTGGCCGTCTTGTTGATGCTCATCGCAGCGCGTGGAATGGCGCAAGAGCACCAGCATGGGAATGGCGAGAAGTTGGGGCAGGTTCACTTCGCCACATCGTGCAACGATCCGGCGCAGAGCGATTTTAACTTCTCGGTGGCGCTGCTTCACTCTTTCCAGTTCAGCCGTGCAATAGAGGGTTTCAACGCGGTACTGGAAGAAGATGCGACGTGCGCAATGGCGTACTGGGGAATCGCACTTAGCGCTTGGGGCAACCCCTTCGCACCAGGAACAAAGGACACGGGCCAATTGCAACTGGGACGGCAGAGCGCCGAACGGGGAAAACAGCTGGGCGCAAAGACTGAGCGCGAACGAGCTTTTCTCGCAGCGGTCGGCAAACTATACGGCGACTATGAAAACACGCCGCAGCACGCCCGCCTGCTCGACTATCGCGATGCCATGGGGGAAATCGCGGCACAATATCCGCAAGACCACGAAGCCCAAATCTTCTACGCGCTGGCGCTTGTAGTGTCGGAAGACCCCGGGGATAAGACCTACGCGGACCGCTTCAAGGCGGGAACGATCCTCGAAAAATTGTTTGCCGAGCAGCCGACGCATCCAGGTTTGGCGCATTACATCATCCATACGTACGACGTGCCTGGCCTGTGCTCGCGGGCGCTGGTCGCCGCGCGCAGCTACGCGGAAATCGCCCCCGATGCGCCTCATGCGCTGCACATGCCATCGCATACATTTACCCGCCTGGGATACTGGCAGGAGTCCATCGACAGCAACGTGGCGGCCGCAGCGGCTGCGCGGCGCCAGGGTCAGACGGCCGAGGAGTTGCATGCCAGCGACTACGAGGCTTACGCCTACCTCCAAACGGGGCAGGACCAGGCGGCATTGCGGATCGTGAATACCCTGCCCGATATCGCGTCGCGCTTCGATCCGAAGGCGATGCTCATTGGAGCCGGCCCGCCATCGGCTGGCTATTTTGCGCTCGCGGCAATTCCGGCACGCTATGCGTTGGAGCGCCAGGACTGGCGGCGGGCGGAGAAGCTCGCGCTGCGGGAGACACCGTTTCCCTACTCAGATGCGACTACCTGGTTCGCTCGCGGACTGGGCGCGGCGCGATTGAGGCACGCCGTGGCGGCAGAGAAAGCAGCGACAGCGCTGAGGCAGATCCGAGAGCGCCTGTCGAAGGCCAACGAGCGTTACTGGGCACAGCAGGTGGAAATTCAGGCCACTGCGGTCTCGGCATGGGCTGCGCTCGCGGCGGGCAAGAACGAGGAAGCCCTGAGGCAGATGGAGTTGGCAGCGAATATGGAAGATGCGACAGAAAAGAGTGCTGTGACACCGGGTCCATTGTCCCCAGCGCGCGAATTGCTCGGAGAGATGTTATTGAAGATGAACAAGCCTGCTGAGGCATTGGCGCAGTTTGAGGCGACACTTCAGAAAGAGCCACGCCGTTTCCGGTCATTATATGGAGCGGCGCACGCTGCGCGGCTCAGCCGCAGCACAGATCTGAGTCAAAAGTATTTTGGCGAACTTCTCGCCGTTTGTGTGCACACCGACACGCCTGGAAGACCCGAGATCAGGGAAGCGCGTGCGGCGGTGGCGAACAAAAGGACCTGATAGGATCGCTGACTCGCATCTGGGGATTGTCCACATGGGCCAAGGCGGCGGCGACATACAGGCACCTGGCGCCACGCCGACTGAACCTCGCCATGCGCCCGGAACGCCGGACGTTTTCATCAGTTACGCCTCGCCCGACATCGCCGTCGCCGAAGCTGTGTGTGTGGCGCTGGAGCGCGAAGGCGTGGTTTGCTGGGTGGCGCCGCGCGATGTGCTTCCCGGGGATTTCTACGCTGACGCGATCGTTCGCGCGATCGATGCCTCCAGGGCGATCATCATCGTGCTGTCGAAAAGCGCCGTAGCATCGCCTCATGTGCTGCGGGAAGTGGAGCGCGCGGCCTCGAAGCGACATCCGGTGCTGACGCTGCGCATCGACCAGGTGCCCTTGCCAGCGGCCCTGGAGTATTTTCTCAACACCTCGCAATGGCTGGATGTCAGCAGCGATGGGCTGGCCAGCGCGCTGCCGAAGCTGTTGACTGCCGTGCGCCGCGTCATCGCGGGCCCGGCCGCTGCCCATACATCGATCGCGGTACCCAATGGGCGCGGCACGGCTCCCGTCCGCCCGCGGCCCCCGGTGAATGGAATGGCCCTGGCGCTCGCGGGAGTGACGCTGCTGGTCATCGCCGGGTTCGCTGCCGACAGATTCTGGTTGTCGGCACGCCGGGCAGCGCCGGCACCGGCGACGCCGGTGGCGAATTCGACGCCCGCGGGCTCGCCTCCCGCGCTTGCAGCTCCCGAAAAATCGATCGCGGTGCTGCCGTTCGTGGACATGAGCGAAAAGAAGGATCAGGAGTATTTCTCGGACGGCCTGTCGGAGGAACTGATCGATCTGCTGGCCCACAGCGCCGATTTGAAGGTCATCGCCCGGACCTCCTCATTCCAGTTCAAGGGCAAGAACGAGGACATGCGCACCATCGGCCAGCAGCTGGGGGTCAGCAACCTGCTCGAGGGGAGCGTACGTACCTCGGGCAAGACAGTGCGCGTCACCGCGCAGCTCATCCAGGTGTCCGACGGATCACACCGCTGGTCGCAATCCTACGATCGGGACATGCGCGACATCTTCAAAGTGCAGGATGCAATCGCGGCCGCCGTGGTCACGGCGCTGGAGGCCACGATGGCCGCTGGCACGCAGTCGCCCGAAGCCGCCGACGCCAATCCCGAGGCGTACAAAGCCGTGTTGCGCGGTCGTTTTTTTCGTCAGAAGGAAACCAGGGAGGATTCGGAGCGATCGGTCGCGGCGTTTCAGGAGGCGCTCAGGCTCGATCCGAACTACGCGCTCGCCTTTGCCGAACTTGCCGGGGAGTACAACAACCGCGGACTGTCCGGCTGGATGCCGCCCAAGGAGGCATACGCCAAGGCCAAAGAGGCGGCTGATCGAGCCGTGGGAATAGATCCGCGACTGGCGCGTGCACATCGGGTGCTGGCGGCGATTGAATACAATTACGCTCGCAATTTCGCTCTGTCGAGGGCAGAGACCAAGCGGGCTGAAGAACTGGATCCCAACAACCTATCTTCGAAGCAATTGCGGGGCATCGACGCGATGGCCCGTGGTGAGCCCAACGAGGCAGTGCCTGTCTTCGCGGCGCTTGCTGAGCGCGATCCGCTCGATGCGACGGCACGCGCATTCGTCGGCTGGGCGCTGTTCTGGGCTGACCGGTTGCCGGAGGCGGAAGCCGCCTTCCGCAGCTTGCTGGAACTAAATCCCAGCTACGCCGGGGCGCACTGTAGTTTGAGCGAGGTACTCCTGTCGCAGCACAAACCCGATGCCGCCATTGTCATCGCGCGCCAGGAGACCGATGAGGCCAGCCGCCTGCAATGCACAGCCGACGCGTTGTGGGCACTCGGGCAACGCCCGGAAGCGGATGCGCTGCTGCAGCAGGCGCAGAGCAAATACGGCAATACTCTGGCGTACGGCATCGCCGAGTCCTACGCAGCGCGCGGCGACAAAGATGCAGCGTTCCGGTGGCTGGATCGCGCACTGGAAAATGGCGAGGCGCAGCCGAGCCTGATGCGCTCGGATCCATCGCTGCGCAGCCTGCGATCCGATCCGAGATTCGATGCACTGCTGCGCAAAATGAAGTTGCTGTAGGCCATGGCATCGAAAGAGTTACAGGCTGCCCTCGATGCCGCCGCTGCTGCCGCCGAAGTCATCCAGGGACTGTATCGTCGCAATCTTGAAGTAACGCTCAAGGCCGACAAGTCGCCGGTCACCGAAGCCGACGTGCGCGCGGAGCAGGCGATCCGGCAGATCCTGCAGGCGCGCTTTCCCGACTACGGCTTCTACGGCGAGGAGACCGGCACGCACGCGATGGACGCGGACAACGTCTGGCTGGTCGATCCGATCGACGGCACCAAGTCGTTCGTGCGCGAGTGCCCGTTCTTCTCCACGCAGATCGCGCTGCTGCGCGGCGGCAAGCTGGTGCTGGGCGTGTCCTCGGCGAGCGCTTATGGCGAGATCGCGTGGGCGGAGCAGGGCAGTGGCGCGCAGCTGGATGGCAAGCCGCTGCGCGTGAGTGCAGTGAAGGAACTGGGGGGCGCGATCCTGTCGACCGGTAATTTAAAGACACTGGCGGCATCGGATGCCGGCTGGTCGCGCTTTGGCGTGCTGGTCGGGCAGCTCAACCGGCTGCGCGGCTACGGCGATTTCCTGCACTACCATCTGCTGGCGCGCGGCGCGCTCGACGCGGTGCTCGAGTCGGACGTGAATATCCTGGACATCGCGGCGTTGACGGTGATCGTGCGCGAGGCCGGCGGCACGGTCACGGATCTGGCCGGCGGTGACATTGGCCTGGCGAGCACCACCATCCTGGCCACCAACGGCGCGCTGCACGCGCCGATCCTGGACGCTATGCGGCGATGAAGGCGCGCCTGGGCGGCGCGCCGATGGCGCAGATCGGCGTCAGGTACAGCGCCGAGAGTTCTTCGGCGGTGAGTACGTCGGATACCGGCCCCAGGCAGTAGCGGCCGTCGCCGTACAGCAGCAGTGCACGATCGGCGTAGCGCTCGGCCAGCGTCGGATCGTGCAGCGTTGCGATCACGCTCGCGCCCTCGCGGCACAGCGCCTGAAACAACTCGAGCACCTGGATCTGGTGATGCGGATCGAGGTGATTGGTGGGTTCGTCCAGCAGGTAGATCTGCGGTTGCTGGGTCAGGAGCGAGGCCATGGCCGCGCGGCGCTGCTCGCCGCCGGACAGCGTCGCCACCGAGCGGCGCGCGAAATCGGCCAGTCCCACGCGCTTCAACGCCGCCTGCGCGATCGCCAGATCCAAAGTGCCTTCGCGCTGCCAGAACTTCAGATGCGGATGACGGCCGACCAGGGCCGACTCCAGTGTGCTCAGCGCCAGCGATTCTTCCCGATCCTGCAGCAGCAGCCCCAGGCGACGTGCGATCCGGCGGCGCGGCATGCCAGCCATGTCCTCGCCGTCGAGCAGCACGCGTCCGCCCGGCGGTGAACCTAAGCCTGCCAGCGCGTGCAGTGTGAGTGTCTTGCCGCTGCCGTTGCGGCCGAGGATCGCGAGGAATTCGCCGCGCTGCAGGTCGAATGACAAATCGTGCACCAGCGTGCGTTCGCCGGCCGCGATCCATAACCCAGCCACACGCAGCGGTGGCTGTGATTGTCCTGCCTCCGGGCCTGCCGGGTTGATGTTCAAGGCTGCAACCGCGTTGCGCTCCACGCACCGCCGCGAAATCCACCGGCGGCAAGCGTAAGGCTCCTGGTCCAGCGCGCCCGATCGTGCAGCCGCGCCCCACCCTCGGTCCAGAGCTCCACCGCATCGATCCACAGGTGATAGCCGCCCCAGTGCGGTGGGCGCGGTATCGCGATGCCCGGATCGGGCGCGACATCATCGCTGGCGGTCGGTGCGGGTGCGCCAAAGCGCCGGGCCGCCTCCACCGTGGCGCGTTCGAGTTCGGAGCGCGATGCGATCGGCCTGCTTTGCTGGCTGGCCCAGGCGCCGATGCGGCTCTGCCAGGAGCGGGATGCGAAATAAGCGTCGCTCTCCGCCGCCGTGGTCGGCGTCACTACACCTTCCAGGCGTACCTGCCGGTGCAGCGCATCCCAGTACATTACCGCCGCGGCGCGTGGGTTGCCCGAAATTTCCGCGCCCTTGCGCGACAGGTAATTGGTGAAGAAAGTCACGTAGCCGGTATCGGGCCGGATCTCCTTGCACAGCACGACGCGCGCGGAAGGGGCGCCGTCTGCATTCACGGTGGCGAGCACCATCGCATTGGCATTGGGCTGCACGTTGGCGGCGGCGGCCTGCGACAGCCAGAGCGCGACCTGCGCCAACGGCTCGCCCGGCAGCGGCTCGGGCAGGTGTTCTTTGTGTAGCGCCATCGGTACATGGTAGCTGCCCGGCCGATGACGCGCACCGCTCGGGCCCGGCGCCTATGACTTGCGGCCTTGAGGGTCTGTCTATACAAGGAACCTCGGCCAACGACAGGACCATAAAAATGACGCTCGACGAGCTACGCCGGCACCTGGATCAGCTGGATCGGCAATTGCTGCAGATCATCTCCGACCGGCAGGCCACCAGCCGCGAAATCGCGCGCGTTAAGCGCGCTACCGGCTACCCGACCCGCGACTATGCGCGCGAGCGCGACGTGATCGTCGGCGCGCGCAACAACGCTGCGGCCGTCGGCGTATCGCCCGAGGTCGCCGAGACGGTGATCAGGCTGCTGATCCGCTCGTCGCTGACCACCCAGGAGCAGGCCAGCGTCGTGGCGCACGGCAGCGGCAGCGGCCGGCGCGCGCTGGTGATCGGCGGCGCCGGCAAGATGGGCGGCTGGTTTACTTCGTTTTTGAGCTCACAGGGGTTCGAGGTCGAGGTGGCGGATCCGAGAGCCCTAGGGGCAGGCGTCAAGGCCATCGCCGACTGGCGCGAGTCGGCGCTGACGCACGACTACATCGTCGTGGCCGCGCCGCTGGGTGCGACCAATACCATCCTGCAGGAACTCGCGCAGCGCCGGCCGCGCGGTGTGGTGTTCGACCTGGGTTCGCTGAAATCCCCGCTGCGCGCCGGGCTCACCGCGCTCTCCGCGGCCGGCGTCGCGGTCACCTCGATGCATCCGATGTTCGGTCCCGACACCGAACTGCTGTCCGGCCGGCATGTGATCTTCATCGATTTGGGGCACGCCGAGGCACTGGCGCAGGCACGCGCGCTGTTTGCCCCGACCATGGCGGAACAGGTGGTCATGGGGCTGGACGAACACGACCGGCTGATCGCGTACGTGCTCGGGCTGTCGCACGCGCTCAACATCGCGTTCTTCACCGCGCTGGCCGAGAGCGGCGAGGCCGCGCCACGCCTGGTGCAGCTCTCCAGCACCACCTTCGATGCGCAGTTCGACATCGCCAGCGATGTGGCGGCGGAGAGCCCGGAGTTGTACTACGAGATCCAGCGCCTGAATGACTTCGGTGCCGAATCGCTCAACGCGCTGGCGCGCGCCGTGGACGCCGTGCGCAGCGCGGTGTTCTCGGGCGATCAGGCGCGATTCACGGCGCTGATGCGACAGGGCGACGAATATGTAAAGGGGCGGCGCGATAGCGCGGCGCGGCGCGTATAGCGACGTGTCAGCCTTGGGCGCGGTCGCAGCGCAGAGTGGCGGTCAGCGCGTCTGCCGCCGCAGCAGCACGATGAATACCGGCGCGCCAATCAGCGCCATCACCGCCCCGACCGGCAACTCGCGCGGTGCGGCCACGGTGCGGCCGATCAGATCAGCCAGGCACAGCAGGCTGCCGCCGGCCAGTGCCGCGGCCGGAGCGACCACGCGGTGATCGCTGGTTTTGAGTCCGAGGCGCACCATGTGCGGCGCGATCAGGCCGACGAAGCCGATCATGCCGCCACCGATGACGGCGATCGAGGTCAACGCCGCGCTGGCGGTGAACACCGCCAGTCGCGCGGCCCCGGCCGGAATGCCGACCGTGGCACTGCGCAGCTCCCCGGCGCCGAGCACGTTGAGCCAGCGGCCGCCGAGAAACGCCGCCAATAAAGCAACGGCCGAACATGCCAGCAGCAGCCCCGGGCGCGCGGTCCAGCTCAAGTCGCCCGCCAGCCAGAACACCATGCCGCGCAGCTGGCCGTTGTCCGCCAGCGTCAGCAGTACCGTGAGCACGGCCCCGCAGGCGCTGGCCATCACCACTCCGCACAGCAGCAGGCGGGTCGAGCCGCCACCCCGGGCCAGCAGCAGCACCAGCAGCGCAATCAGCGTGCCGCCGGCGGTCGCATAGGAATGCATGGCCGCAAAGCCGGCTGCGGTCAGCATACCGAGCAGGGCGCCGATCGCGGCCCCGCCGGATACCCCCAGGATCAGCGGGTCGGCCAGCGGATTGCGAAATAGTGCCTGCAGCAGCACCCCCGCCAGGGCCAGCAGGCTCCCGACGGCAAAGCCGGCCACGGCGCGCGGCAGCCGCACGGTCTGCACGATCATGCGGCTGTAGTCGTCCCCGCCGCCGAACAGGGCGCGCAGCGCCGCGGCGCTGGACAGGCCCGCTGAGCCGACCAGCAGGGCAGCGCAAAAAGTGGCCGTGGCCAGCAGCGCAAGCCCGGCCAGCCCCCACCAGTACTGGGTTCGCATCATGACCTTAGCGTACCGGATGCACGTCGCATCCACCCGGTTCCTGGCTTGAGCGCCCCGCGCCGCCGGGGTAAAAGTGTCCTATGAGCGACGTCATAGATCGCGACGGCTTCCGTGCCAACGTGGGCATGATGCTGATGTCGGGGGACGGCAAGCTGTTCATTGCGCGCCGCACGGGCGGCCGTGGCTGGCAGTTCCCCCAGGGCGGCATGCGCAGCGGGGAGACCGACGAGCAGTCGCTGTTCCGGGAGCTGATGGAGGAAATAGGGCTGGCGGCTGCGGACGTCAGGATCATGGGCCGCACGCGCCACTGGCTGCGCTATCGCCTGCCGGCACGATACATACGTCACAATGTGCAGCCGTTATGTCTAGGGCAGAAACAGCGCTGGTTCCTGCTGCAGCTGCAGAGCCCGCAGACTCAATTCCGGCTCGACCTGACGCCGCGGCCCGAATTTGACCGCTGGCGCTGGGTGGACTACTGGCAGCCGATCCGCGAGGTGATTTACTTCAAGCGTGCGGTCTATAGCCGCGCCCTGCACGAGCTCGGCCCGCTGGCGTTCCCCGACGGGCCACCGCCTTATCCGCCGTGGTGGCGCAAGCCCCACGAAGCGCAGACACCGGCGGCACCGACGGCGTCTTGACGCCTGCGGCTGTAACGATGGAAATCCCAGGCAGACTGGTCGTCCGTACCTACGCGCCGGCGAGGCGCTGGATCACGTTGGCGATCGTGGTACTGCTGTCCGGGATGGCCTTGTATGTGGCGTTCGAGCTGGGCCGCTACAAGGCGGGCTACGACGCCATGCAGGCGGCGGCGGAGCGCGAGGCGCTGCAGCTGCAGATCGGCCAGCTGCAGCAGGCCGAGCGCGAGACGCGGGTGCAGCTGGCGGCGGCAGAGGAAGGACGCGTGGCCGAAGTGCGCGAGCGCTCGGAACTGGCGCGTACCATCGGTGAACTGCAGGCCCAGGTCGAGACCCAGCAGCAGGATGTCGAGTTCTATCGCGGCGTGGTGGCGCAGCCCGGCCAGCAGGCCACGGTGGTGGTGGGGGTGCAGCAATTTCACATCGCGCCGCTGCCGGGCGCGCAGAAATACGCGCTGCGCTTCAGCTTGAGCCGCCTGCAGCGGCCGGGCGAGCCCATCAGCGGCGCGCTCGCCATCACGGTGGACGGCACGCGCGATGGCGGCCCGGTCAGCGCTGACCTGGCGCTGCTGACCGGCGGCAAGAACGAGCTGGCGTTCAATTTTCGTTACACCACCGGCATCGACCAACCGGTTACACTGCCGGACGATTTCAAACCTGATCGCGTGACGATCGAAGTCAGGCCCGAGCGCAAGGGCCTCACGCCCTACCGGCGCACGTTCGTCTGGACCGTCGATCCGAGCTAGCGGGGTAGGGATGTTCAAGCGACGCGACAAGGAAACGCTGGGGCGCATCGATACGCTGATCGGCCGCAGCGCCAATGTGCAGGGCGATGTCGAATTCGCCGGCGGGCTGCATATCGACGGCCGCATCACCGGCAGCGTGCGCGCCACCCACGGCAGTCCCGCCTCGCTGTCGGTCAGCGAGCACGGGGTGATCGAAGGCTCGGTGGAAGCGCCGAACGTGGTGCTGAACGGCCGCGTCAATGGCGACATCATTGGCGTCGACCGCGTGGTCCTGGGTGGCAAGGCGCGGGTGCGCGGCAACGTGCATTACGGCGTCATCGAGATGGCCCTGGGCGCGGAAATCAGCGGCAAGCTGGTGCCGCGCAACGATAGCCAGCAGCAAAAGAAAACCGCGAAACCCGCCTGACAAGCGCCGCACGGCGCATAATTTGGGGATGATCGACCAGGGCAACGGGCGCATTCGCTCCATCGGCCGCGACCCGCCGGCGCGCCGGCGGCGCGGCGGCCTGATCATCCTGGCCATCGCGTTCGCCGTGTTCCTGGGCGGCGGCACGCTGGTGTCCTACTACGTGGACGCGCTGTGGTTCGAGTCGCTGGGCTATGCGGCGGTGTTCTGGACCCGCATCAACCTGCAGGCCGCGACCTTTGCGGTGTTTGCTCTGCTGAGCTTCGCGGCCATCTATGGCGCCTTCCTGGCACTCAAGCCCGCCCGCTTCGACCAGCTGATCGGCGGCCGGATCATGATCAACCAGCAGTGGGTACAGGTGCCGGTCGAGCCGGTGCTGAAGCTGGTCGCGCTGGGGTTGGCGCTGGTGATCGCCGTGGCCAACGCCGGCGGCATGATGGCGAGCTGGACTACGTTCGCGTTGTTCTGGGACGCGCCGCCGGATACTTCGACGCTCGATCCGATCTTCGGCCGGCCGCTGGGCTTCTATTTATTCACGCTGCCGGCCTGGCAGCTGATCGCCGGCTGGCTTTTGACCCTGAGTGTGATCGTATGCGTGATGGCTGGCCTGTTGGCGCTGGCCGTGGCGCGGGCGCGCAATGTGGTCGAGCGCGGCTTTGGCGCCGCGCAGATCAGGCTGTGGCGCGGACTTTCGATTGCGGTCGCGGTGCTGCTTGTGGTGCTGGCGCTGCATGCCTGGCTCGGGCGTTTCGAGCGGCTGTTCCAGGACAACACCATCTTTGCCGGCGTCGGCTACACCGATGCCCACATCGCGCTGCCCGGCACGCTGGTGGTGTGCGTGGCGCTGCTGATCGGGGCGGTGATGGCTGCGTATTGCGCGATCGCATCGCCCGGGGCGCGCTGGCTGCTGGCCGCGGCGGCACCCGCGGTGGCCGCCTACCTGATCGTCGGCCTGGTCGGCGGCTACGTCAGCGGCTTCATCGTCAAGCCCAATCAGCTGGTACGCGAGCGGCCGTTCATCGAGCACAACATCCAGATGACGCGCCGCGCGTACGCGCTCGATCGCATCGAGCCACATGCATTCCCGGCCGAGACCACGGTGGCTGCGCTCGACGGTCCACACAATCAGACCACGCTCGACAACATCCGCCTGTGGGACTGGCACGCGCTGCAGGACACGCTGCGGCAGATCCAGGAGATCCGCACCTACTACGACTTTCCCGACATCGACATCGATCGCTACACCATCGGCGGCACCACGCGCCAGATGATGCTGGCGGTGCGCGAGCTCAATGTGGATCGGCTGCCGGCCAGCAGCCGCAACTGGATCAATGAGAAGCTGATCTACACCCACGGCTACGGCGTGACGATGAATCCGGTCAATGGCTTCACGCCCGAAGGCCTGCCGACGCTGATACTGAGCAACATGCCGATCCAGAGCACGTTGCCGGAACTGAAAGTGACGCGGCCGGAGATCTACTTCGGCGAGCTCACCAACACCGACGTCTACGTCAAGACCCGGCAGCAGGAGTTCAATTATCCGCAGGGCGACAGCAACAACCTGACCTCATACCAGGGCACTGGCGGAATACGCCTGGGCGGCCTGTTGCGCCGCACGTTGATTGCCTACGATCGCGGCGATATCACCAAGCTGCCGTTCAGCGACGACGTGGGCGCCGACAGCCGCCTGCTGATGCGCCGCAATCTGCGCGAACGCGTGGCTGAGCTGGCGCCGTTCCTGACGCTCGATCCCGACCCGTATGTCGTGGTCGGCGACGACGGGCGCATCTACTGGCTGATGGACGCCTTCACCACCTCCAACAGCTATCCATACGCGCGCCGCTATCGGCTGGCCGATGAGCCGATCAATTACATCCGCAACAGCGTGAAAGTCGTAATCGACGCCTATACCGGCGCCACCACGCTCTACGTGTTCGATGCGCAGGACCCGGTGATCGCGGCCTACCGCCGCGTGTTCCCGAGCCTGTTCGCCGATGCCGCGGCGATGCCGCCGGTGCTGCGCGCACACGTGCGCTATCCGGAACTGCTGCTGCAGGTGCAAGCTGCGGTGTTCGGCCTCTATCACATGACCGACCCGGACGTGTTCTACAACCGCGAGGATCTGTGGACCGTGGCCACAGAGATCGGCACACCCGAGCAGCGCCAACAGGTGATGGAACCGAACTTCGTGCTGATGACACTGCCCGGGGAGCGCAGCACCGAGTTCATCGGCATCCTGCCGTTCACGCCGGCCAATCGAAATAACCTCATCGGCTGGATCGCAGGCCGCAGCGACGGCGAACACTACGGCCAGGCGGTGGTCTACGATTTTCCCAAGACGCGGCTGATCGACGGACCGCTGCAGATCGAGGCGCGCATCGACCAGAATGCACAGCTATCGGGACAATTATCATTATGGAACCAGCAGGGGTCGCACGTGCGCCGCGGCAGCCTGATCGTGATCCCGATCGGCCAGGCGCTGCTTTACGCCGAGCCGATTTACCTGCAGGCCGACCGCAGCCCGATGCCGGAACTGCGGCTGGTGGTGCTGGCGGTGCAGGACCGGCTGGCCTACGGTCCCACGTTCGAAGCCGCGATGGCCGCGATGTTCGGTGATGCGCCGTCGACGCTGAGCGCGCAGGCATCGACGCAGTCGCTGCCCGGATCGCAGGGCACGCCCGCGACGCAGAGTAACGGCGCGCTGCCTGGCGCGCCGGGACCCGCTGCACCAGCCGCGGCCGGTGCGCGCGGTGCGGGACCTGCGGATCTCAACGCGCTGATATCCGATGCGGCACGCGACCTGTCCGACTACCAGCAGCTCACGGCCGCCGGCAAGCTGGGCGAGGCGGGACAGAAACTCGAGCAGTTGAAACTCAAGCTCGAGGAGTTGCAGCGGCGCCGGCAGTGATCGCGAGCCGGTAAGCCATGCGCGAGCTCACCTATCTGGGACCGCGCCGCGTCGCATGGCGCGATGTGCCCGAACCTGCGCTCGGCGGTGCCGGCCACGCGCTGGTACGCCCGGTCATCGCCGCACGCTGCGACGGCGACAATCTGCCGCTCTTCAACCGCGTGACCACTGCGATGCGCGTCGGCGTGGCGCTGCACTACCTGGATCCGGTGACCACTGATCTGCTGGGAGCGTCTCCCTATCGGGCGCCGTTCGCGATCGGGCACGAATGCATCGCGCAGGTGGTGGCCTGCGGCGAGGAGGTGCGCGGCGTCGCGCCCGGCCAGCTGGTCATCGTGCCGTGGGCGATCTCCTGCGGCAGTTGCCGCAACTGCGGCGATGGACTGACCTCCAGGTGTACCCGCGCCGGCGACAGGCTGCTGAACGCCTACGGCTTCGGCACATCGATGGGCGCCTGGGGTGGCGCCGTCAGCGACCTGCTGCGCGTGCCGTATGCCGATGCGATGCTGGTGCCGGTGCCGGCGTCGATCGATCCGATGAAGCTCGCCAGTGCCAGCGACAACATGCCGGACGCCTGGCGCGCGGTCGCACCGGCGCTGGCGCAGTATCCCGGCGCCGCGGTACTGGTGGTGGGCGGGGCGGCCCGCAGCATCGGCCTGTATGCGGTAGGGATGGCGCTCGCGCTGGGCGCCTCACGGGTCGACTACCTCGATCATCACCCCGAGCGGCTGGCGATTGCCGAGCGACTCGGGGCCCGGCCGATCGAATCACAGCCCGGTGCACGCTGGCTGCAGCGTCACGCGCCGCGCACCCACGGCGATTACCGCGTGGCGGTGGACGCCAGCTCGAGCGCGGAGGGCGTTCGATACGCACTGCGCTCGCTGGATGCCGGCGGGGTGTGTACCGCGGTGGGGTTTTATTTCGCCAACAGCACCGGGCTGCCGCTGATGCAGATGTACGCCAACAGCAGCACGTTGCATGTCGGGGTGTCGCACGCGCGCGCGGCGATCCCGCAGGTGCTCGAGCTGGTCGCCGGTGGCGCGTTCGATCCGCTCGCGGTCGCGACCGTGATAGCGGACTGGGACGATGCACCGCAGGCGTTCACCACGCCGGCCACCAAGGTGATCGTGCGGCGCAGTGAATTCAGTGGCGCGCGCCTGCCGTGAACGTACGCAGTCGCAGCGCATTCGCAATCACCGAAACCGAGCTGGCCGCCATGGCCGCGCTGGCGATCATCGGGCTCAGCAGCAGGCCGAACGCCGGGTACAGCACGCCGGCGGCGAGCGGCACGCCGACGATGTTGTAGGCGAAGGCGAACCACAGGTTCTGGCGGATGTTGCGCATGGTGCGGCGGCTGAGCCGGCGCGCCGCAATGATTCCACGCAGGTCGCCGCGAAGCAGCACGATGCGTGCACTGTCGATCGCGATATCGGTGCCGGTGCCCATCGCGATGCCGACATCGGCCTGTGCCAGCGCCGGGGCGTCGTTGATTCCGTCTCCGGCCATCGCCACCACGCGTCCCTGCTGCTGCAGCGCCTGGATGTGGCGGAACTTGTCCTGCGGCAGCACGCCGGCCTGCACCTCGTCGATGCCGGTGTAGCGGGCCACCACCGTGGCGGCCGCGGCGTTATCCCCGGTCAGCAGCACCAGCCGCAGGCCCTCAGCCTTCAGCTGCGCTACCGCCTGCTGCGCGTGCGGCTTGACCGGATCGGCCACACCGATGAAGCCGGCATAAGTTGCCTTCACTGCGAGGAACATCAGCGTCTCGCCCGCGGCGCGCGCCGCCGCCAACTCCGGGTCCGGCAGTTCGACGCCGCAGCCATGCATCAGCGCCTCGTTGCCGAAGGCGACGTCGACGCCGGCCACGACGCCGCGCACGCCCTGTCCGGTGATCGACTCGAAGTCGCTCACGGCAAGCTCCGGCGCCGCATGTTCGGCCGCCTGCTCGAGAATCGCGCGCGCCAATGGATGTTCGCTGGCGCGCTCGAGTGCGGCTGCATAGGAGAGTAGCTCGGCCTCGCGGTAGGGCGGCGCCGCGACCACGCGCTGTACCCGCGGGCGCCCTTCCGTCAGGGTGCCGGTCTTGTCGAGTACGATGGTGTCGACGCGCTCCATCAGCTGCAACGCCTCTGCGTCCTTGATCAGTACGCCCTGCTGCGCGCCGCGGCCGATACCCACCATGATCGAGATGGGCGTCGCAAGTCCCAGTGCGCACGGGCAGGCAATGATGACGACGGCGATCGCTGCGGCCAGGCCATGCGCCATCGCGGGTGGCGGACCGACGATCGACCAGATCGCGAAGGTGAGGATCGCGCAGCCGATCACGGCCGGTACGAACCAGCCGGCGACGCGATCGGCCAGTCTCTGGATCGGCGCGCGCGACCGGCCGGCGTCGCTCACCATGCGCACGATCTGCGCCAGCACGGTTGCGCTGCCGATCTGCTCGGCACGCATGATGAAACTTCCGGTCTGATTCAAAGTGCCGGCCTTGAGTTTTGTACCGGGCAGTTTCTCCACCGGCATCGGCTCGCCGCTGAGCATCGATTCATCGACGCTCGAGCGCCCCGCGACGACCTCGCCGTCCACCGGCAGCTTGTCGCCGGGCCTCAACCGCAGGCGATCACCGACCTGCACTTCACCCAGCGGCACCGCCTGTTCGCTGCCGTCAGCGTTGATGCGCACGGCACTGTCCGGCGCCAGCGCCAGCAGCGCCCTGATGGCGCTGCCGGTGTGGGCGCGCGCCCGCAGCTCCAGCACCTGGCCCAGCAGCACCAGCGTGGTGATCATCGCCGCGGACTCGAAATACAGCGGCGCTGCGCCATGGATCTTGAATGCGGGCGGCAGCAGCTGCGGCGCCAGCAGTGCCAGCGCGCTGAATGACCAGGCGGCGAGAGTTCCCAGTCCGATCAGGGTGAACATGTTCAGCTGGCCGCGGCGGCAGGACTGCCAGGCGCGCACCAGCAGCGGCCAGCCGGCTCCCCACACCACCGGTGTCGCCAGCAGCGCCTGCAGCCAGCCGGACATGGCATCGCCAAGCCAGCGCGTAACATCGAGCGCGGGCAACATGCCGCCCATGCCCAGCACCAGCACCGGCAGCGTCAGTACCACGCCGATGCCGAGGCGGCGCGTCATATCGTCGAGCTCGGTGTGGTCCTCCACCATCGTTGGCGCCATCGGTTCCAGTGCCATGCCGCAGATCGGACAACTGCCAGGGCCGGGGTTGCGGATCTCGGCATGCATCGGGCAGGTATAAATGGCGTCGGTGGGCATCCCCTAAGCATAAGCTGCGGACATAACCCGTTGACCAGTACTCACTTTTTGGCCGCTGCTTTGACGTACCCGGCCGGCACGCCTACACTGTTGAATATGAACGACACTGCGACCGAGACCGTGCCTGAAGCCCTTGAGGCGCCATTGCTTTTCACCGATGCGGCAGCGCGCAAGGTGAGCGAGCTGATCGCCGGTGAAGGCAATCCCAAGCTCATGCTGCGCGTCTTCGTGCAGGGCGGCGGCTGCTCGGGCCTGCAATACGGCTTCGAATTCGACGAGCAGGTCCAGGACGGCGACACCTGCGTCGAGAACCAGGGTGTGAAGCTGCTGATCGACCCGATGAGTTTCCAGTACCTGGGCGGCGCGGAGATCGATTTCCGCGACAATCTCGAGGGCGCGCAGTTCGTCATTCGCAATCCGAGCGCGAAGACCACCTGCGGATGCGGGTCCTCGTTCAGCGCCTGATTCGCTCCCGCCGACCCGTCTCGCCATGAGCCGGGGGAGTCCCGCCACCGACGAAGTCATCGCGGCGGTAGACCTCGGATCCAACAGTTTTCACATGGTGGTCGCGCGCTATTCGCACGGCCAGCTGGTGATCATCGACCGCCTGCGAGAGATGGTGCGGCTGGCCGCAGGCATCGGCGATGATGGCCGGCTCGACAAGGAGGCCGCGGCGCGCGCGCTGGCCTGCCTGGAGCGCTTCGGCCAGCGCCTGCGCGACATGCACGCCAGCAACGTGCGGGTGGTGGGTACCAACGCGCTGCGCGTCGCGCGCCGCAAGCAGGCGTTCCTCGAGCGCGCGCGCGAGGCGCTGGGCTTCCCGATCGAAATCGTCTCCGGCATGGAGGAGGCGCGCCTGATCTATTCGGGCGTGGCGAACAACCTGCCGAATGAAGATGAGCGCCGGCTGGTGGTCGACATCGGCGGCGGCAGCACCGAGATCATCATCGGCGAGCGCTTCGAGCCGCTGGAACTCGAGAGCATGCAGATCGGCTGCGTGTCGCTCAGCCAGCGCTTCTTCGGTGACGGACGCTTGTCGCCGAAACGGATCGAACGTGCGCGGCTGGCGGCGCGGCTGGAACTGGAGCCGATCCAGGCGGTGTTCCTGCGGCGCGGCTGGACACGGGCGTTCGGCAGTTCCGGCACCATTCGTGCGATCGGGGACAGCATCCGCGAGCTCGATCCGAACTCAACCGGCATCACGCCGGCGGGCAACGAACTGCTGCTGCAGCGGATGAGCAAGGTCGGTCATACGCGCGAGCTCGACCTGGACGCGGTCACCGACGAGCGACTGCCGGTGTTTCCGGGCGGCGTGGTCATCATGACTGAAATCATCGATGCGCTCGGCATCCAGCAGCTGCGTTTCGTCGAAGGTGCGCTGCGCGACGGTCTGCTGTACGACATGGTGGGCCGCATGACGCGCTCGGATGCGCGCGAGCGCACCGTAAGCTCGATGCAGCGCCGCTATCATGTCGATCTGGAGCAGTCCGAGCGGGTCGAGGCCACGGCGCTGCAGTTTTTATCGCAGGTCAGCACGCCCTGGGAACTTGCCGATCCGCTGGCCGAGCTGAGCCTGAAATGGGCGGCGCGGCTGCACGAGATCGGGCTCGACGTGGCGCACAGCGGCTATCACCGCCACGGCGCCTACCTGCTGGAGAATGCCGACATGCCGGGCTTCGCGCGCGAGGAGCAACAGCTGCTGGCACGCCTGGTGGGCAGCCACCGGCGCAAACTCACGGTGCAGGGACTGGAAGATCTCATTCCGCCCTGGGACCGGTTGGCGCTGCACCTGATCGTGCTGCTGCGGCTGGCGGTGCTTTTGCATCGCGGCCGCAGCGCCGCGCCGCTGCCGAATATCGAGCTGTCCGCGCGTCGTGGAACACTGGAGCTGCGCTTCCCGCCGCGCTGGCTCAAAGAGCATCCGCTGACGGTGGCCGATCTGCAGCTGGAGATCGAATTCCTGCGCCCGCAGGACATCCGGCTGCGCGTGTTCTCCGGCAATCGCGCCGCTGAACAATGATTCTAAATGCAACCATCCGGTTGCTCTTTACACGGGTGGCGGCGGCGCGCCGCTACGCGCGCTCGGCGCGTGCCGCGAAGCAGCCGCGCTTGGCGTTATGCAGGTGCAGATAGGCGACCTGCGGGTTGTCGAGATAGCGATTGATCACCTGATCCAGGCTCGTGCCTTGCACGACGTCGGCGTCCACCATCAAGCCGCCGTTGTCGAAAGCGCGTACCGACAGCAACCTGATTCTGAGCACATCGGGCACCTGGTTGACGGCCGGCCTGGATTCAATGGCGTATTCACGCACGTAGATGGCGTGCCGCGACCGGTACGGGCCGCTCACGCTCAAGTGTTCGTAATTGAGCAGCAGCACCGAATCACCGACGGCCGCGTCCCGCAGACTGACTCGGCATGGGAATCCCGGGTTATGGTCGGCGATGCATCGTATGACGCCCTGGGCGGTGAGGCCCGGCTCCGCCAGGCCGAACAGCGGCACAAAATGTGCGACCGGCAAGCCGGTAATTCTGAAATCCATCTATGCGGTCTCCTTGTTGCAGACGCGCATACACTGGCAGCAGCGGCGGCTTCCCGCGCTCCGATTCTTGCGATCAAATACAGCGGCCCTTGGCCTGCGGGGCCCTTCGCCTGCGGCCAGCTGCCGTGGCGAAGCTTATGGCGCCGGCGCCGGCGCCGGCGCCAGCGGCAGCGGCAAGCCGGCGTAGTGCTCCAGCAGCAGTGCCTGGGAGTCCACCGGCGGTGATTGGTCGGGCGTCAGGCGCACATAGGTGCCG
>CAWDVQ010000005.1:0-7919 GCA_963805965.1 uncultured Gammaproteobacteria bacterium | reverse complement strand
GCGGCCAAAGTCATTGAGCGAGGTGCTTTCATTATCGGCCGAGGCATCGGATTCGCCGCGCTGCTGTCGCTGGCGTCGTTGGCCCGTTCCCAGAGCCTGGGAGGCTCGGTCGGGGTCGCCACGGACGACCTGTTTCGCGGGCTGTCGGACAACGACGGCCAGATCTCCCCGCAGCTCGATCTTCACGGGGTGCTCGGGTCTTGGTTCGGTGGTCTATCGGCCGACGAGGTACGGCGCGGAATCGATCAGGGTGCCGGCGCCGAGCTGATTGCCTACGCCGGCCTGCAGCACCGGCTGGCCGAGGACTGGAGTGGGCGCGTCACGCTGCGCCACTACGACTACCCGGGAAATGCGCTGCGCACGCGCTACAACTATGACGAACTGGCGCTGTCCGTTGGCTGGCGCGAGCGGCTGATGCTGACGCTGGTCGCATCCCCGGACACTTATTTCAGGGACTACATGGGAAACTACGGCAGCGGCGCGGCCTACTGCTTCGAACTCGGGGCCCGTCAGCCCTTGCCGTTGGGCCTGTCGGCCGTGGGCGGCCTGGGCTTCTACGATCTGCAGCGGCAGATCGGCACCGGTTACGCCTACTGGAGCGCCGGGGTGAATCGTCGCTGGCGCGCCTGGGCGGTGGACCTGCGTTATGTCGGCACCGACGCAACCGCAACGCACCATTTCGAGAGCCTCGCCGGCAATCGTGCAGTATTGAGTGTCTTCTGGCTGTTCTAGATCGCGCCGCACGACTCTGCTCGCAGGGTTTTTTTGCGCCCCGATACAACTTTTTGCACCGGTTGCGGCACCCAACTTGAAAGGCCCATGCTGGTGGCCGAGGCTTGAACCCGATGCCGCTCCCCATTCCCTCGAAAGCAGCGATGCCGGCGCGCGACGACCGGCTTGATCGCGAACTGTTGCGCCTGATCGCGGCGCAGGACAGCAATGCGCTAGAGCACCTGTATGTGGAGTATTTCCGGCGGCTGCTGCAATTTCTGTCGCGCTTGAGCTCCCAGCGCGAGGCGCTGGAAGAGGCCATTAACGATACCTTCTGGATTGTATGGAGCAAGGCGGCTGACTTTCGCGGCGAGTCGCGCGTATCGACCTGGATCATGGGCATCGCCTGGCGCTGCGCGCTCAAGGCGCTGCGGCGCAATAGCGACGCCTCGGCGGAAGCGCTGGCGCTGTCGACGCCCTCCGAGCTGCAGCTGGCGGAATCGTTCGCGCTCGAAGAGCGCAGGCAATGGCTGGAACATGGGCTGGCCACGCTGCCGTTCGAGCAGCGCGCGACGCTTGAACTGGCTTATTTCGTCGGACATTCCTGCGAGGAGATTGCCTCGATCATGGGCTGTCCGGTGAACACCGTGAAGGCGCGCATGTTCCAGGCGCGCATCAAGCTTAAGAATCTGTTGCCCAAGCTCGGCGGCTTCGCCGATGCGAAGCAGCTGAGCGGGAGGTCATTGTGATGAACGATACCTTGTCGGCGCACCGCCGGGCCTGGGACCTGATTCCCTGGATCGTCAACGGCAGCGCAGCGCAATCCGAGCAGCTGGCGGTGCAGGCGCATTTGCAGAGCTGCGCGGACTGCCGCCAGGAACTCGAATTCCAGCATCAGCTGCACGCTGCGATGGCGCTGCAGAGCACGGCTGAGATCGACCTGCGCAATTCCTGGCAGCGACTGCGCAGCCGGCTGGACATGGCGGCCCGCCCGCAGACCGCAACCGTGGGCGAAGCGCCGCGCGCGCGCGGCGCCGGGGGGAGCTGGATGCCGTGGCTGGTGGCGGCCATCGTGGTACAGGCAATCGGTCTCGGTGCCCTGGGCGCCGCCTGGCTATCGCGTCCAATCGCGCCCGGCGCAGCCTCGGCTCTCACCGCAGCACCTTACCGCACGCTGGCAGCACCGCAGACGGCGGTGCCAGCAGCCACGATCCGCGTCATGTTCGCACCCGAGGCCACGGTTGCACGAATGCAGGCGCTGCTGGCCGCCGCGCGACTGCAGGTACGCGCCGGGCCGAGCGAGCTCGGGGTCTGGACGCTCGGGCCGAGCGTGCCGACCGAGGCCGCCGCGACCGAAGCGGCGCTGCGCGCACTGCGCGCGCAATCCGAGGTGCGTTTTGCCGAGGCCGTCGCCGGGCCGCCCTGACGGCCACCCGGCTTCCATGCGCCGTCAACACGTCATGCTTCGGGCGCGCACAGCGGCCGCCGTGACGCTGTTGCTGGGAGCGCTCGCCGGCTGTGCTGCCGCCGCACGACTGCCCGCCGCCGCGGTAGGGGAGCTGCCGGCGACTGTCGCGCGCGGTGCCGACCTGAATGCCGGCGCCGAGCGCATGATCCTGGTGACGATCGATAACGTTGGTGCGCTGACGCTGACGGAACCCGGCTCGACCCCGCACGGTTATGACGCCATCGGCTCCTACATCGTGAGCGATCAGGCCTTGGCGGTCGGCGCCGCGCTGGGACGCGACTATGGGCTGCGCGAGGTGCGTGCCTGGCCGATTGCGCCCCTTGGGGTGCAGTGCCTGGTATTTGCACTACCACCGCAGGCCGATCGCGCGGCGTTGCTGCGCCGGCTGGCGGCCGACCGGCGAGTACGCCTGGCGCAGGCCTTGCAGCTGTTCAATGCGCTCGGCGAGCGCGAGCTCGCCCCGGCCGGTGCGGCGAGCGCAGCGGCTGCGCCAGGTGCCGCGCCGCTGGACGCCGCGCCGCCACCGTTCGTCGTGCCGGCCACGCTGGACGGCCGCAACCTCGGGAGCACGGGCTACAACGATCCATACATCGGCCTGCAGCAGGGATTTGCCGCGATCCAGGCCGGCGCCGCGCAGCGCTGGTCGCGCGGTGAGGGCGTGCGCATAGCGATCATCGACACCGGCGTCGACCTCGGCCACCCGGATCTGGCCGGGCGCGTCGCGGCCGCGGGTAACTTCGTCAACGATGACATGAGTACCTTCCAGACCGACCGGCATGGCACCGGGGTCGCCGGTATCATCGGCGCCGACGCCAATAACAATCTGGGCATCGTCGGCGTGGCGCCCTCGGCGCGGCTGCAGGTCTACAAGGCCTGTCAGCCGCTGCTGCCGCACGCGCTCGAGGCGCGATGCAATTCTTTCACGCTGGCACTGGCGCTTGACGCCGCCATCGCCGCGCACGCGCAGATCGTCAACCTGAGCCTGGGCGGTCCGGCCGACCCGCTGCTGGCACAGCTGGTCGCCGTCGGTCAGCGTCGGGGCATGATATTCGTCGGCGCCGTGCCCGATGACGGGCACCTCGATGGCTTTCCACTCGGCATCGCCGGCGTGATCGCGGTTGATCAGGTCGGGCATTCGAACGGATCGGCGCTGGTGCTGCATGCGCCGGGACGCGACATCCTGAGCCTGGCGCCGGCCGCAGGCTACGATTTCGTTACCGGTTCGTCGTTTGCCGCGGCTCATGTCAGCGGAGCGATCGCGCTGCTGCGCGAGCGAGTGCCGAACGTCGACGCCGCGACCCTGTTCGCGGTGCTGCAGCGCACGCGTTCGCGTGACGAGGCTGGGGATCGGATCAACATCTGTGCCGCGCTGGTCGCGCTGCAGCCGCAGAGCCACTGTATGAAATCGGTGCACGCGGTCGCGACCGCGAGCGCGGTCCAGTGAACCCGTGCGGCAATCCCGGACTCTATAGAAACAGATGCAGTTCCACAAATCCGAAGGTCTGGTTCTGGAGGTTGTTCTGCGGAATACCCTGATAGCGGCGAAATCCTGCGCGCGCCTGGATAAACGGGATCGGCGTCAGCTCGTAGAGCACGCTCCAGCGGGTCTGCCCGTTGTTGGCGACGCTGCGTTCCGGATCGGAATATTCGTAGGTCAGCTTCAGGTTATTGCCCTTGCAGATCAGCCAGTCGGCCTCCGCCAGTGCCGGAATCATGGTGCGCGTGCCGTCGGGATAACCGGCCTGCCTGACCAGATCCAGCTCGCTTAGCCAGGTAATTGGTCCGGTCCTCAGGCCGGCGTACAAGCCGTTCATTAATCGGTTGCCGGCATCGGCGTGCGTGAATGCGCTCGACACGCCGAGCCGCCATATGGACTGCACCCGCACCAGGTTTGCGGTGATCTGGTAGCCGGAGCCGGAGCCGGCGTTGGCGGCACCGTTAGTGATATCGAGCTGTCCTGACCAGTTCGGCCGTTCCATCCCAAACTCGACCCCGGTATCCGGCGTCGTCATATTGATGCCGGTCACTGTGCGCACCAGCGCGGTCTGATCCTGCAGCCGCCAGCCAAACGGCAGGTAGAAGTGCCCGGCCTTGAGGTACCAGTCCGCGGTGTTGCCGTAACGCGCATATGCTTCCATGGTCTGCGCCGCACCCGGAGCGACCTGCTCGTCGACATACAGGCCCAGCCGGTCTGGAATCACGCTGACATCGGCATACAGGCGAAACTGTTCGAGCGCGAATTGCTGCTGCGTCGGCGATTGCGGCACTGTGGTGCGCGACCAGTCGGTGCGCAGATCGCCGCCGACTCGCACGATGTCCTGCAGCACCTGTCCCAGCCAGACCGGCGCGCCGGCCGGTAGCGGTGCGGCCGGCATCACGTTCTCGGCGAACACCAGACCGAAGCTGTTGCGCAGGCCGCCGCCGGTCGGATTGACATGGCAGGCAACGCATTTGTAGCCCTGCTGCACGGCAAGATACGGTTCCGCGAGCGCGGCGCGCGTGGCCCCGAACGCCAGCACCGCCAGCGTGGCCAGCACCGTTGTCATCCGTTTGCGGGTGCTAAGATGATGATAAGTCATGGCGTTTGATGAGATCTCATGGCGTTGCGGCCACGGTGAATCGGCTGATGATTTGATCGCCACGGGCGTCAGCCGGCGGCATCATCAGCGGCTGTGCATCGCGCGCGCTGAGTGCGGCGCCGGACCCGCCGTCGAGCAGCAGCTGGTATTGGCCTGCGGACAGCGGTGCGCGAGGCGTGAGCAGCAGCACTCGAGGATTGGCCGCCGGTACCGACAGCGCGACGGGGATCGTCGTGCGGGTCGCGGCCGCGACATCCCCGGGCGCAGCATCGATGCGTTCCAGGCGCACCGCCGCGTCGACGTTCGATGCATCCAGCTCGCGCGTGAATCCGACGACGATGCTCGAAGGTGGCTCGGACAGCACGTCCTCGTCGCCGGGCGCGACCGAAGCCACGCGAAATTCCGCCGCCGTTGCACTGGCCGATGTGCCAGCCTGCGCGCCATCCGTGATCCATTGCACGATGAACGCGATGGTGCTCGCGGGAAGCGGCGTTTCACCGAGCGGCATCTGGCCGCCCACCGCCGCATGGCCTTCGAGCTTCTGGATGATGTAGCTGTTGGTTGGATCTCCCGGCTTGACGCGCAGGATGCCCGGCACTTCGGTGCTCGGGATGTTCACCAGCAGGTTGTAGCTATGGGCCGCATCGAGCATCAGGCCTTGCGGCGCGGTGGCGCCGATGTGGCACACCGAACAGATCGGAGTGAACACATTGGCCTGGATGGAATCGAAGTCGGCCGACAGTGGCGGCGCTGCGCCCGAACCCGCCCCCGACAACGGCTGGCCATTGCTGTCCAGGCCGGCACCGCTGCCCGAGCAACCCCCCAGCCAGGCGCCGATGATGGCCAGTGGCAATGCAAAGGCGCGGGTTTCAGAGTGCTGTGATTCGTCGGCACGATGGAATTTGGTCACAGCGGTAAGTGCCCGCCACCGCGCCGCAAGTTTTAGCGCCGGCGATTACTCGCTTACGCACGCGTAGCGCGGCCACCGCGCACACTCAGCGCGCGAAATCGCGCAGTGTTCAAACCATCCGCTCGTCGGCGAGCACCTACCGACAGCAGAACAGGCGTCCGTAGTAGCAGGAGAAAGGTTATGCGTGCCAAGCGTGCCGCGAGCGGTACATTGAGTGGAATTCTCGGTGCCCTGATGTTGACCGGTTGCGGCGGCGGCAGCAGCAACGGCGGGTCGATGTCACCGCCCGCGAAGGTCAGCATATCGGTCAGTCCGGTGAGCATTACGCTTGGGCAAAGCGCCACGCTGACCTGGTCGTCCACTTCCGGGACCAACTGCACCGCCAGCGGCGCGTGGAGCGGGGCTCAATCCGGCAGCGGTACGCAGGCGGTCACTCCAACGGTCGCAGGAGCGGCGACCTACACGCTCAGTTGCACCGGCGGGGCATATACCAATGGCACCGGATCGGCGACGCTCACCGTCAATGCTGCCAGCGGCTACTCCTTGACTAATCTGGTTGCCGACGCGGCGGCCGGCAGCGCCGCCAATGTTGATGCCCATCTGGTCAATCCGTGGGGATTGTCGATTCCGGCCGCCCCGTCCACGGCGCCGGCCTGGGTCGCCAATAACGGCACCCAGACCTCGACTCTTTATGACGGTGATGGCAAGGCGCAGCCGAACGCCGCTCCGCTGGTGGTGAACTTTCCGACCGACTTCGATCCGAGCGGCATCGTGTTCAACCCCAGCGCCACCGATTTCATGGTGACCTCTGGCGCCGCATCGGGCGTGGCGAAATTCATCTTCGACGGCGAAGGCGGCATGATCGCCGGCTGGGCGCCTAACGTCGACACTACCCACGGCATCACCATGTATACCGACGCCGGCGGCGCGGTCTACAAGGGCCTCGCCGTCGCCGCCAATGGCGGCGCCTGGTTCCTCTACGCCACCGATTTCCACAACGGCAAGGTGGACGTGTTTGACACCCATTTCAGCAGGCAGACGAGCTCGGCGAGTGCCTTCACATTCAGCGATCCGGCCATACCGGCCGGTTATGCGCCGTTTGGCATCCAGGCGATCAACAACGGCGCGGCGGGTGCAACTCAGATCTACGTGACTTATGCGCAGCAGCAGGGCCCGGATAATCACGACAACGCTAATGGCGCGGGGCTGGGCTACGTCGATATCTACGACACCAACGGCACGCTGATCAAACAGGTGATTGCCACCGGAGCGCTTAACGCCCCGTGGGGCCTGGCGCTGGCGCCAGCCGACTTCGGTACCCTGAGCAATGCACTGCTGGTGGGCAACTTCGGTGACGGCAAGATAAACGGCTACGACCCCGCCAGTGGTGCATTCATCGGCGTTGTCAGCGATGCAAGCGGCAGCGCTATCGCCACTCCCGGCCTGTGGGGTATCGCGTTCGGCAACGATGCCGCCAATCAGCCGCACAACACATTGTTCTTCGCAGCCGGCACCAACAACGAGGCCGACGGCAGTTACGGTCGCATCGACCTGGGGGCAGCACCGGCGCTGAATGCGCCGCCGGTGGTCACGCTCGCGGCGCCTGCCGGCAGCCTCAGTGGCACCGTCGCCGTGAGCGCCACGGTGCAGGATCCTATCAGCATCGCCAAGGTGCAGTTCTTTGCCGGCACCACACTGATCGGTACCGCAACGACCTCGCCGTACTCCGTGAACTGGGATACCACCACGGCAACCGACGGGCAGGTGAGCATTACCGCCACTGCCACGGACGCGGATGGCAATGTCGGCTCGTCGGCCGCCAGCGTGGTGACGGTCGCCAACAACGCGCCCGCGCCGGTGACGCTCACGCAGCTGCAGACGCAGATCTTCACGCCCATCTGCTCGGGATGCCACAACGGCTCCGGTTCCTCGCTGCCGGGAGTCCAGAACCTGACCGCGGGCAATACGTTCAGCAACGTCGTGGGAGTGGCCAGTATCGAGCAGCCGGCACTACTGCGCATCAAGCCCAATGACCCGACCAACAGCTACCTGATTCAGAAAATCCAGGGCTCGCCCGGCATCACCGGTAGCCGCATGCCGTTCGGATGCGGCACGGTGAGCGATCCGTGCCTCGACCAGGCGACCATCAACATGGTAATCAGCTGGGTCACCCAGGGTGCGCTCAACAACTGACGTGACCAACCCTCCCGACCGGCACAGCCACCATGCTGTACGCGCCGGGAGGGTTCCG
>CAWDVQ010000004.1:0-26800 GCA_963805965.1 uncultured Gammaproteobacteria bacterium | reverse complement strand
GCGGCCATCGGCCGACGCTGAATCTGGCGCAGTACACGGTGCCGGGGGTCGAGCGTTTGTATCGACAAGGTCGCAAGGGCCAAGATCAGTTGAGCGCGAGTGCGGATCCTTTGAGCGAGGTGGTCACATTCAGGGACGAAGTACGTGGTTGGTTGCGCTGCTGGGGCTGGCATCGGTCGGCCACGCGCAGGGTCTGAATGGGTTGCTGGGACTTCCGGACTCGGTGGCCCTGGGTGGTTCACTCGGGTTGGCCACGGACGATATAGTCCGTGGCGTGACGCAGAGCGATGGTCAGGTCTCCCCGCAGGGCGATCTGCACGCGACGAGCGGATCATGGTATGGCGGTGTCACGGCCGAAGGCGTGCGACGCGGAATTGACCCCAGTGCGGGCGCCGAGCTGATCGGCTATCTGGGCTGGCAGCAGCATTTCGGCGACGACTGGAGCGGCGGCATCACGCTGCGCCATTACGACTACCCCGGAAACCAGCACCGGACCCGCTACAATTATGACGAATTGGGTCTGTCGCTGGGATGGCGCGAGCGCATCGTGGCGACCGTGATTGCCTCGCCCGACACCTACTCCCAGGATTACCTCGGCCACTATGGCACCGGCGCGGCGTACTGCTATGAGCTGGTGGGGCGGCAACCGCTGATGGCGGGCCTGGCGGCAGTCGCCGGCGTGGGCTATTACGATCTGCGGCGGCAGATAGGTGCCGGCTATGCCTATTGGAGTGCCGGCGCGGAGTATCGATGGCGTTCCTGGGCGTTCGACCTGCGTTATGTCGGCACCGATGCCACGGCCAGGCACCGCTTCGAGGATGATGCCGGCGATCGGGTCGTGCTGAGCGCGTTCTTTCTGTTTTGATACAACTTTTTCCCGGGCTTGCGGCACCTATCTCGTAGGGGCCATGCTGCCACCCAAGGTTGAATGTGATGTCGTTTCCTGCCACGCCGAAGGCACCGACGCCGGTGCGAGATGACCGGCTCGATCGCGAGCTGTTGCGGCTGGTCGCGGCACAGGACAGCCGCGCGCTGGAACACCTGTACCTGGAGTACCACCGGCGGTTGCTGCAGTTCCTGTCGCGCCTGAGTTCACAGCGCGATGCGCTGGAAGAGGCGATCAACGACACCTTCTGGATCGTCTGGCGCAAGGCCCATGAATTTCGCGGCGAGTCACGCGTGTCGACCTGGATCATGGGGATCGCCTGGCGCTGCGCCTTGAAGGCCTTGCGGCGCAACAGCGACGCTTCCGCCGAATCGTTTGCCAGTTCCATGCCGGCCGAGCTGCCGCTGACCGAGTCGTTCGCGATCGAGGAGCGCAGTGAGTGGCTGGCGCACGGCCTTGCCACCCTGCCGTTCGAACAGCGCGCCACGCTGGAGCTGGCCTACTTCGTCGGGCACTCGTGCGAGGAAATTGCCTCGATCATGGATTGCCCGGTCAACACGGTTAAAGCACGCATGTTCCAGGCGCGCATCAAACTTCGAAATCTGCTGCCCAGGCTCGGCGGTTTCGCGGACGCCAAGCATCTTGGCGGGAGGCAGCTGTGATGATGGATGGTTCATCGGTACACCGGCGGACCTGGGATCTGATCCCCTGGATCGTCAACGACAGTGCGCCGGACTCCGAGCGCCAGGCGGTACAGGCGCATCTGGAGAGCTGTGCGGATTGCCGTCAGGAACTTGAATTTCAGCGCCAGCTGCAGCTGGCCATGGCAGAGCGCAGTGTCGCGGACATCGATATCGATGCCCGCGATTCCTGGCAGCGGTTGCGCGATCGCCTGGACTCGGCTACCGGCCCGGCGGCCGCAGTGCGCGGCGCTCGCCGTCACCGGCGTCACGGCGGCAGGGGCGGCATGTCGTGGCTGATCGCGGCCATGGTGGTGCAGGCGGTCGGCCTCGGAGCACTCGGTGCCGCCTGGTGGTCGCGGCCCTCGGCGCCGGCAGCCGCACCGGGTGGCTACGCCGCCGTCTACCGCACCCTGTCGGCGCCGGAGGCGGTGGTGCCAGCGGCGACGATCCGGGTGGTGTTCGCGCCGGAACTCACCATGGCGCAACTTCAGGCGGTGCTGGCCGCGGCCCGATTGCAGGTGCGCGCGGGACCGAATGATGTCGGGGTCTGGACGCTGGGGCCGGCCGGGGATTCGAGCCGGACGGCCACCGACGCGGCGCTGCGCCAGCTTCGCGCCAGCTCCCAGGTGCGCTTCGCGGAAGCCCTCGAGAGCGCGCCGTAACGCGAGCCGGCCATGGACAACCCACGCCGGCTGCGAGCGATTGGCACGACGATGGCGTTCGCGCTGTTGTCGTCGGCCCTGATCGGCTGCGCAACGCCGGCGCGGGTACCGGGCCCTAACCTGGTCGGCGGCGGCCTGAACGAGCGCGCCGATCGGCTGATCCTGGTGACGATTGCCAATCCGGGTGGGCCGATGTTGAGCGAGCCTGGCTCCACGCCGCGCGGCTACGACGTCATCGGGCCCTATGCGGTCAGCGACCAGGCGCGAGCGGTGACGGCGGCACTGGAGCGCGACTACGGCCTGCAGCAGGTGCGTGCCTGGCCGATCGTGCCGCTGGGCGTGCAGTGCCTGGTTTTCGCGCTGCCGCCGCAGGCCGACCGCGAGGAGCTGCTGCGCCGGCTGTCGGCCGATCGACGCGTGCGCGTGACGCAACCGATGCAGGTGTTCGATGCACTGGGCAGCCGCGACGGCGGCAACCAGCCAGCCGGCCAGCTGCCGTCGAGTACCCCCGCCACTTTCGGCACCAGCAGCGGCAGCCTTGCGATCTCCGGTTACAACGATCCCTACGTCGGGCTGCAGCACGGCTTTGCCGCCATCCAGGCCGGCGCGGCACAGCAATGGTCGCGCGGCGAGGGTGTGAGCATCGCCATCATCGACACCGGGGTCGAAGTCAGCCACCCGGATCTGGCCGGGCGCGTTGCTAATGCGCGCAACTTCATCGACCACGATATGGCCGCGTTCGAAACCGATCGCCATGGAACCGGAGTCGCCGGCATCATCGGCGCCGACGCCAACAACCACCTCGGAATCGTCGGCGTGGCGCCGGCGGCGCGGCTGCAGATCTATAAGGCCTGCCAGCCACTGCAGCCGCAGAGCCTGGAAGCGCAGTGCAATTCCTTTACCCTGGCCCTGGCACTGGACGCCGCGATCGCAGCCGGGGCGCAGATCGTCAACCTGAGCCTCGGCGGACCGCCCGATCCGCTGCTGGCGCAGCTGATCAGTTACGGCCAGCGCCGCGGCATGGTGTTCGTAGGCGCGGTGCCCGAGGATGGACGCCTGGATGGATTCCCGCTGGGGATACCTGGTGTCATTGCTGTCGACCAGACTGGAACGGCCAGCAGCTCGGACAGCGTGCTGCATGCACCGGGGCGCGACATCCTGAGCCTGGCGCCGGCCGGCCGCTACGATTTTGCCACCGGTTCCTCCTTCGCGGCCGCACATGTGACCGGGGCAATCGCGTTGCTGCGCGCCCGGGTGCCCGGCCTGGATGCCGCGACGCTGTTCGCGGTGCTACAACGCACGCGCACGCATGACGAGCAGGGCGATCGCATCAACGTCTGCGCCGCGCTCGCGGCAGTACAGCCCCAGGACGACTGCACCCACTCGGCCAGAGCGGTAGCCACCGCGACCGCGATGCACTGATTGCGTCGCCTCGCGATGCGGCCGCCAGTCAATCAGGGCACCGACCCATTCGGCGAGCGATGCGCGCGGCTGCACCATCGCAGCCTGCAGCTGCTCGGCGCGGTGTTTCGTTTTGAAAGTAACAGCGCACGGCTGCTGCAGCTGGTCGATCAGGCGTTTGCCGGCCTGCCCCGGCACCGGCTGCGGTCCAGGTCACCGCGATTGCTGGTGCGACTGCAGTTGACGCCCCGGCGGCAGCGCACATCGGCCGCGCCGCCCCCGCCGCTCAACACCTACGCCGGTCCAGATTGCCTGTGCGGCGCGATCGACGAGGCGAATCTGGCCGTCATATCGCCGGCGCAGGGCTCGGCGTTGGTGGTCGCATCGCCCGACATGCTGCGCCACGCCTATCACCTGCGCTACGAACTGATTGAATTCGCCGTGTACGTGCTGGCGGCGCGCGCGCTGCGCCTGGTGCCGCTGCATGCGGCCGCGGTCGGTGCCGAAGGACGCGGGCTGCTGCTGATGGGCGACAGCGGCGCCGGTAAATCTACCGTGGCGCTGCATTGCCTGCTGCAGGGACTCGAGATCGTGTCCGAGGACGGGCTGTTCGTGACTCCGGGCGGGCTGCTGACCACAGGTCTTGCCAGTTTTCTGCATCTGCAAGCTGGCGGCCTGCGCTTCCTGCGCGGGCACGAGGTCGCGAAGGCCATACGCGGGTCGCCGACTATCCGGCGCCGCAGCGGCGCGCAGAAATATGAAGTCGATCTGCGGCGGCTCGGCTACCGTCTAGCCCCGGCACCGCTGAAGATCGAGGCGGTGGTATTTCTGTCGTCAAGGCGCGCCAGCGATCGGCGCCTGCTGGTTTCAGTTCCGGCACGCGAGCGCGCGGCAAGGCTCACCGCCCATCAGCCCTATGCCGCGAGTCAGCAGGGCTGGCAGCGGTTTGGAAAGAGTCTCGCTGGCGTCAGGGCATTTGAGTTGCGCCGGGGCTCTCATCCGCGCCTGGCTGTGGAGGTGCTGCGTGAACTGCTGGATCGTCCAAGGCGCGCCGCACCGAGTGCATAGGCTGCGGTCGCGGCGGATGCCGGAAAGTCCAATTCAACATGCGCCGTGCGTGCGACAAGTGCGCCCAGGAATTCTGCGCTGCCCAGTCCTGCTGCGTGTTGACTGTGGCGCGGCCCTCGAGCAGCTCGCGGCTCGGTATCACCCGACTTACAACGTAACGCAGCTTCTCTCCCATTGATGTCGACCAGGCAATGCCCGGAAAGGCTTCGATCCTGAGGGTGGCGAACGAGACATCCGAGATTGTCTGGCGCCGTGACAGGGTTCGCACCCTGCCCGGACAGCCCGACCGCAAAGTCGCCAGCACACCAGGCGGGATGGCCCAAGGGTAATACTGCGCCACCAGCTGCAACGGTGGCAGTGCCCACCACAGCTCGCCCGCACGGCGACGCTGGCCCAGCAGCCGTTGCCAGTCATCGGCACCCATGTGCCTGCTCAGCAACGCCAGATCGTGCAGCTGCAGCAGGCGCAAGGCGCGCAGAATCATGCTGCCCGCGGCGTGCAGCAGCAGATGCGTGAACAGCGCAGTAGTTGACGGGTAGCAGTTCAGGCCGGGGTGCGGCGCCGACGGGAATACCAGATCGGAAATATCCACGGCGTTCAGCGGCAATCGCTCGGCTATCCTGGTGTGCAGCTCGATCTTGAGCGGTCGGTCGGCGTGCTCACCGAAGCTGCTGGGGCTGTTTCGCACCACGGCGATGGCATGCTCTGTCGGCTCGAATACCCGGTGCTTCCAGCTGACCGACGTATCAAGATAGCCGAGCGACTGAAGCAGCGGCCCCATGCGCTCGCTGTCGCATTCCGCCACCAGCAGATCCACATCGGCCATGGGGCGATCGCCGCCGCTATAGACGCCGAGCCGGTGCAGCGCCGCCCCTTTGAGCGGTAGCACTGCAATACCCGCGCAGCGCGCCTGCTCGTCGATGCGCGCCAGCAACGCCGCGATGCGCTGCTGGCGCAGCGCTGTGTGCCGTCGTTGCTGCCCGATAAATTCCTCCCATGCGCCAGGACCATGCCAGCGCAGGATGCCGGCCAGCAGCGGCGCGACGCCATGCAGCGCGGCCGCAGCGCGCGCCATGCGCCACTCGAAATCGCTCCAGCGCGGCGGCTGGCTGCTCGGTTGCAGCAGCTCCGCGGCGAACAGCTCGGTCGCCTGGCACAGCGCAAGTTCGACGCGCGGCAATGGTGGAAGCGCTGTCAATTCACACAGTCAGCGCAGCACCGGCATCCGGCGCGGCATCGTCGTGGCGGCGATAGCGCTGCTCGCTGGCTATCAGGTCGTCCCAGCGCTGGCCAAGCGCCAGCCCGGTACCGCCTTCGCCATGGTCGTCACCCGCCGCGTTCAAGTTCCTGCCGGTCACCTGATCGTGCAGCAAATCACGCACCGCGCGATAAAAATCGGACGAGTACGTTCCATGAAACATCATTTCCAGATCGTTGCTCTCCTGCCAGTGAGTCTTGGACCCGAGCTGCGCTTTGACCCGTTCGTAGAACGGCGTGCCGGGTAGTGGATAGGAGACGCTGACACCGACGTCGTCGGGCCGCGCGCGCTCGATCAGATCGCGCGTCGCCAGAATATCCTCGAGCTGCTCCCCCAGGTAGCCAACCTGGATGAAAAGCCGACTCGGACGTGCTCTGCCTTGAGGCGCGCCCGGGCGGTCAGGATCTCCTCGACCGTGATGCCCTTGTTCATCGCATTCAACACCTTCTGGCTGCCGCTTTCGGCGCCGATCCAGGCTTCGATGCAGCCGGCCGCGCGCAGTGCGCGCGCCATCGGCACGCTGATCAGATCGGCGCGGGTCTGAATGGTGAATGGAATCGCCGCATCCGCGGCGCGCGCCGCCTGCGTGAATTCCGATATCCAGTCGACGCGAAATCCGAAGATGTCGTCGGCAAACCAGATGTGGTCGGGACGAAAGCGCCGCTTCAGTTCGCCCATCTCCGCAGCGACCTGCGGCGCACTGCGCTGCAGGTATTTGTTGCCCCAGATCGGTTTCGAGCACCAGTTGCAGCGAAATGAGCAACCGCGCGAGGCGGCCATGTTGAGGCTGAAATGGCTATGCGCCCGTTGCCACACCGCCCGATAGCGCTCGATATCTATCAGGTCCCAGGCCGGTGACTCCACGTTCTGCGATTCGGTCGACACTTTGGCGCCACGCGTCACCTTCAGCCGGCCGGCTGCCAGCGTCGCTATTCCCGACTGTCCGTCGACTAGCTGCGATAGCGGCATGCGCAAATCGATGTCCAGGCGTTGCGTTAGTGCCTGCAGTGCCGTCAAGCCATCGCCCAGCAGCACCGCATCGGCGCCGGCGTTCAGATACGGCTCGGGCGTATCGGACGCATCCGACCCGACTGCCAGAACGCGCGCCTCCACGCCGCGCGCCATCCCGATCATCTCGCAGCTTGCGCGGCGCATACGCTCCAGGCACATCTTGCTCAGGAAATTGAAACTATCTTCGTACAGCAGTACCAGCTGCGGGCGCAGTTCGCGCAGTAGTCGTTCGTATTCCCCGACGCCGTCGGCCAGCATGGCGTCGAACACGCGCACCGCATGTCCGCTTCGACGCAGCGTCGACGCCACCTGCAGCGTCGCCAGCGGCGGATACGGCTTGGCGCGCTCCAGCTGCTTACGATCGAAGCGCAGGAAATACGAATGTGCAACCACTATGGAGAGCATTATTTTTCTCTTGCGATCGGCGCGTCGGTGCCGGACCCATGCCCGGCTGCTAAAGGAAAAGATGCAGTTCGATGAAGCCGAAGGTCTGGTTCTGCAGATTGTTTTGGGGGATGCCCTGGTAGCGACGAAATCCAGCCCGCGCCTGCACGAATGGTATCGGGGTCAGTTCGTACACCGCGCTCCAGCGCGTCTGCCCGTTGTTGGCGACGCTGCGTTCCGGGTCCGAGTACTCGTAGGTCAACTTGAGGTTGTTGCCTTTGCAGATCAGCCAGTCGGCTTCCGCCAGCGCCGGAATCATGGTGCGGGTGCCGTCCGGATAGCCGGCCTGCCTGACCAGGTCGGCTTCGGTGAGCCAGGTGATCGGCCCGGTGCGCAGGCCGGCATACAGGCCGTACATCGACCGATCGCCCGCGTCCGCGTGCGTGTATGCGCCCGACACGCCGATGCGCCATATCGACTGCACGCGCACCAGGTTGCCGGTCACCTGGTAGCCGGAGCCGCCGCCGGCGTTGGCGGCGCCGTTGGTCACGTCGATCTGCCCCGACCAGTTCGGCCGCTCGAAGCCGAGCTCGACGCCTTTGTCGGGCGTCGTCATATTGATTCCGGTCACCGTGCGCACGAACGCGGTCTGATCCTGCAGCCGCCAGCCGAACGGCAGGTAGAACTGGCCCGCCTTTACGTACCAGTCGGCGGTGTTGCCGTAGCGCGCGTATGCTTCCATGGTCTGTGCCGCGCCCGGCGCCACCTCCTCATCCACGTACAGCCCCAGCAGGTTGGGGATCACGCTGACATCGGCGTAGAGGCGAAACTGTTCCAGCGCGAACTGCTGCTGTGTCGGCGACCGCGACACCGTGGTGCGCGACCAGTCGGTTCGCAGATCGCCCCCGATCCGGACGATGTCCTGCACCACCTGGCCCATCCAGACCGGAACGCCGGCCGGCAAAGTGGTGGCAGGCATCACGTTTTCCGCGAATACCAGGCCGAAACTGTTACGCAGGCCGCCGCCGGTGGGATTGATATGGCAGGCAACGCACTTGTAGCCCTGCTGTACGGCCAGATACGGCTCGGCGAGCGCTGTGCGCGTCCCGACCCCCAGCGCCACGCACAGCAGCAGCGCCAACAGCGGCGTGATGCTGCGCCGTGCCGACTGACTGGCGGCGTTCATGGTGTCGCGGCCACGGTGAACTGGCTGACGATCCGGTCGCCGTTGGCGTCGGTAGGCGCATCAGTCATGAGTTCTCCGTCACGAGCGCCGAGCGCGCTGCCGGGCTGGCCACTGAGCACGATCCGGTAGTGGCCGGCCGTGAGCGGTGCGCGCGGTGTGAGCAGCAATGCGCTGGGATTGGCGGCGGGCACCGACGGCTCGATCGCCACCGTGGTGGCCGACACCTGCTCGCCATCACCGTCGATGCGCTCCAGGCGCACCGCGGTCGCATCGGCCCGGGTCGCATCCAGTTCGCGCGTGAAGCCGACCACGATCTGCGCCGGTGCCACCGCCAGCACATCGTCATTCTCCGGCGCGACCGAGGCCACGCGGAAACCTGCCGCCATCGCCATTGCGGCGGTCGAGCTGCCCGCGGGTGCGCCGTCGGTGATCCATTGAGCGATAAACGCGATGGTGGCTGCCGGCAGCGGGGTTTCCCCAAGCGGCATCTGGCCGCCGACCGCGGCGTGGCCTTCGAGTTTCTGGATGATGTAGCTGTTGTCGGGATTGCCCGGCGCCACGCGCAGGATGCTCGGCACCTCGGTGCTCGGGACCCCTACCAGGAGGTTATAGCTGTGAGCGGCATCGAGCATCAGGCCTTGCGGTGCCGTGGCGCCGACGTGGCACACCGAGCAGATCGGCGTGAATACGTTGGCTTGTATGGAATCGAAGGTCGCGGCCAGCGGCACCGTAGCGCCGGAGCTGGAACCTGACAGCGGCTGCCCGTTGCTGTCGAGGCCGACACCGCTGCCCGAGCAGCCGCACAGGCACGCGCACAGCCAGGCGCACAACATGGCGACACCCGCCAGCGGGTACCGCGCCGCGCCGAACCGGTCGCGCACGTCGGGCGCGGGCAGCACTGATCCTGGACCTTCGCGCAACATAGCCTGACTGGCACCATGAAATGTCGTCACAGCTGTAGGTGCCAGCCACGGCAATGGAAGTTTTAGGCTGATCGCCGGCAGGTCGGCAGGCTTGAATACAGACGCTGGAATTCCTCGGCGGTGTAGTCGGCGTCCTCACGCACGGCCCGCTGCAGTGCCTCGCGCGCGATGCGCAGCCGCAGCTCTTCCTCGTGCAGCAGCCTTCGGATTGCGGCAGCCAGGGCCCACGAGTCACCGATCGGCACGGCGAGCGCGGCCTGCGGCGCCACCAGCGACGTGTCCGACCGCCGTCCCAACCGTAGGTACCCCGGCCACGGCGGCCTCCAGCAGCGCCAGCGGGCCGGCCTCATGGCGCGACGAGATGATCATGAGGTCTGCCGCCTCACCACCGGACGCAGCTGGCGCTGGGTCAGGAAGCCGCGGAATCTGACGCACCCCGACAACCCCAGCTGCTCGGCCAGGGCCTGTATTTCACCGTGCAGCGTATCGTCGCCGACGATATCCGATCTCGATTCTGATGTGCGCGGCATGCAAGGCTGCCAGCGCCCGCAGCAGCGTCGATCGATCCTTCACCCGGTTCAGGCTTGCGATCTGAATCAGCCGCGCCGGCCGGCCGACATCGCGCGGTACCGGATCGCGCCGTGGCCAGCTGGCCAGATCGACGCCGAGCGGCAGGCGCTGCGCCGGCACGCCGAGCTGCGCCAGGCCTGGATCAGCGCAGCACTGGCTGCGGCGACGGCGGTGGCGCCCCGCAGCACCAGCGCTTCGCGCAGACGCCCGCGCCAGTTCAGCCTGCCGCCGTAGCCGATCTCCCGCAGCGCCACCAGCTCGCCGCCGGCCACGTGCACCACGCTCGGAATGCCGAGGATCCTCGCCGCCGTGACCGCGACCTCGCCGCAGGCTCCGGACCAGATGGCGTGAACCACGGCGAACGGACAGGAGCGATGCAGCGCGGCGATCGCGAGCATCGCGCGCGTCCGCGTGCGACGCGGAGCCGATGTCGCGGATACGAGCCCCCGCCAGATCCCAGGCGCCGGCTTCAGGCTCCTGCTTCAGCGCGAACACGTGCACATCGTTGTGCGCCGACAGCCGCTCGATCAGCGCCAGCAGTGCCGGGATCACCCGGTACTCGCCCGATCGATCGACCCCACCCGGTACCACCAGAGCGATGCGCCTCATCAGGGTGAGTGCCCGGCCGCAGGCAAATGGTTTGAGAGCCCGCGGCGGCCGCGCAAACGCGCTGGCGGGCGTTGTCCGCAACCTGAAAGTCTGACAGGCTGCGAGCGCTTCCCTGAGCGATCCGCCGCGGCTGCAACCTGCGCTGCGCAAGGCCCCACATACAGTACGCTGACTCGGAGGCTGACCAGGACACGCAGTGCTGCTGGCTTGAATATGGAACCATCACCCTTGTCATTGCGGGCGACACCGGGCCTGTCCGAGCCTCGATTGCGCGCCACTCAGGATGCGTTCGACAGTGTCGCCGCCGACTACGACGGACCGCGCGGCAACAATCCCCTGATTCAGGACATGCGCGAGGAGATGTGGCGCTGGCTGGACGCGACGTTTGCCCCGGCGAGCAGGCTGATCGATATCGGCTGCGGTACCGGTCTGGATGCCGTCCGCATGGCGCGCCTTGGACACCAGGTCACGGCCACCGACTGGTCGCCTCGCATGGTGCAGCGGACCCACGATCGTGCGGTGAGCGAGCAGCTGCAGGCGCACGTACAGGCGATGGCCGTGGGCGCACAGCGGCTCAGCTGCATCGCCGGTGCCGGCAGCTACGACGGCGCCTATTCCAATCTCGGTCCGCTCAATTGCGCGCCCGATCTGTCAGAGGTGTCGCGCGAGTGCGCGCGGCTGGTCAAACCCGGCGGTGCACTGGTGTTCAGCGTGATCGGCCGCGTGTGTCCGTGGGAGATCGCGCACTACCTGCGGCGGCGGCAGTGGGGGCGGGTGAAGCTGCGTTTTGCGCGCGGTTTCGTGCCCGTGAACATGAATAAACACACCATATGGACGCACTACTACCGGCCGCAGGAATTCTATCGCGCATTTGAGCGCGAGTTTGCGCTCAGCCATTTCCGCGCACTTTGCCTGGCGGTGCCGCCGCCGTATTTAGGCCGGCTGCGCGAGCGTCACCCACGGTGGCACCATCGCTTATGGCGCCTGGATCGACGCGTGGCCGGTTGGCCGTTGCTGCGCAACATCGGGGATCATTTTCTGATCGTCATGCGCAGGCGCTAGCCCAATCGCATGCTCGTCAACACGCACCGATTGTTTGCCGACCTGCTGCAACTGATGCGGATCGACGTGGTGGCCGATATCGGATCCATGGACGGCACCGACGCGCTGAGGTTTCGGCGCGCCGCGCCGGCGGCGAGGATTCACGCTTTCGAGCCGAACCCGGAAAATCTCCAGCGGATGCAGGCGAATGCTGCACTATGTGACAACCACATCGACATCGTGCCGCTGGCTCTCACCAATTACGATGGCGATGGCGAGTTCTATATCACCCCTGCCGGATACTACCCCGGTGAATCCTGGCGCGGAATGAGTTCACTCTACCGGCGATTCGACCAGCCGGAACTCCTGACCACAGCCCGGGTAACCACCGCGCGGCTGGACACAGTTCTTTCCCGCACGCTCACGCCGCAGCAGCGCCTCGCGCTTTGGATCGATGTCGAAGGTAAGGCGCACGAAGTCATCGAGGGCGGGGCCGGCGTGATGCCGCATGTCTGGCTGTTGCATGTGGAAGTCGAGACCTTGTTGTGCATCGCGCCCGAGCAGAAATATTACCCGCAGGTCAAGGCGCTGCTGCACTCGGCGGGGTTCACTGAGCTGGCTACCGATAGCCAACCTGCGCAGATTCAGTTCAATGCACTGTTCGTGCGCTCGAATCTGCCTGCGGCAGTGCGATTTCAGGTTCAGCAGCGGCTGCTGCTTCTGCGCTTGCGACGCGCGCTGGGCAGCGCCACGCGCCGGATCTCCCCGGCGCTCACCGACTGGTGCCGGTCGCTATGGCCCTGAGCCCAAGGCTGGTTGCAGGCGCGGAGTACGACCGGGCGATCACGGCTTTGGAGTCTGATCGTCGCGCCCGCACGGCCTTTCAGGATCTGGTGCTGAGAATCGCGCACCCCGGCGCCGCGCTGTACGACTTCGGTGCCGGCACCGGAATCGACGCACGCTTCTACGCCGAGCACGGCTTCACAGTCGGGGCCTACGACGTCGATCCTTCAATGCGCGAGTACTTCGCGATCGCCTGTCGCGGGCTCATCAAAGCCGGCAGCATTTCGCTCGACGCGGGAAGCTACGCGCAGTTCCTGTCCGGCACCGCGGTCAATGGCGGTCGCGCGGTGGACCTGATCACATCTAATTTCGCACCGCTCAACCTGATCGCAGACCTGGCGCGTCTGTTCGAAAAATTTCATGCGCTGGCGGCGGCGGACGGCAGAGTGCTGGTCAGTGTCCTGAACCCGTACTTCGCCGGGGATATGAAATATGCATGGTGGTGGCGCAACGCCCCGCGCCTGTGGCGCGTTGGCCATTATTCCGTGGCCGGCGCGCAGGCCCCGATCACCCGCCGGCGGCCGGCCGATTTCGCGCGGCAGAGTGCGCCGCACTTCGCACTCACGCGGGTGCTGCCGGGCTTGCCGCCCTACCGGACGCAACGGGAAAATAGCGGCGCGAGCCGCGGCGGCGGCCGCTCCTGGCTGCGGCTGGTCACGTGCCGGTTCATGTTTCTGCTGTTTGAAAGGCGCAACATTGGCGACGGCAACGGTGCAGATCAGCGGATGCCAGCCATGCGCCGGAAGGCTTCCGAGCTCTTCAGCAGGCCATCGTAGGTTCCGCTGTTGATGAGCTTGCCGTCCTCGAGCTCGAAGATAAGCTCGCACGAGCGAACGCTGCTCAGCCGGTGAGCGATCAGGATACTGGTATAGCGACCACGCAGCCGCTCCAGCGTCGCTATCATCTCCTGCTCGGTCAGGCCGTCCAGGGCGTTGGTCGCTTCATCCAGCAGCAGCACCGAAGCCTCTTTGTACAATGCGCGGGCGATGCCGATTCTCTGTCGCTGGCCGCCACTCAGCTCGATGCCTCGCTCGCCTACGCGGTGCTGGTAACCTTTGGGCAGCGTCGCTATCAGATCATCGAGTTGCGCCAGCCGAGCGGCTTCGACCAGCCGGCGTTGATCGATGGTGGCAGCCGGGACGCCGAGGGCTATGTTCTGGGCGACACTTGCATCCAGCAGAAAGATGTTCTGTGGTACGTAGGCAATCCTGGATTGCCACGCCGGGCGCGTGGCGTCATCGAGCGCAATGCCGTCGACTTCCACGCATCCGGCATCCGGCACCAGCAGTCCTGCGATCAGATCCACCAGAGTGGTCTTGCCAGATCCGTTCAGGCCGACGATACCAACTGCGCCACCCGCCGGGATGCGCAGCGACACCTCGGAAAGTGCCCGGGGTCGATCGGCTCGATAGTGGAACGAAGCTCCGCGCAACCGGATTTCCTCGCGCGGACGCTGCTGCCACCCCACGGCGCACGCCGGTGTGGCCTGATTGACAGCGCCGCTGCGCGCTGCCCGCCGGGCCAGGCGCAAGTCAGGCGCGATCAGCTCCAGTCCGGCGCGGTCGGCGCGAATTCTCACGATTGCTGCAAAAACCTGTTGCAGCATCGGCAGCAGCCGATAGGCGGCGAATGCCAGGAACGTCAGTTGCCCCAGCCACTGACCGATGCCGGCCTCGCGGCCAGCCAGTAGCAGTGCAATGCCGACCAGGCCGGTAACTGCCACGCATTCCATCAGGTGCCTGGGGCTTTGAGCCACGGCATTGCTCCGAGCGGCAGCCAGCGACGCGGCACGGCTCGCACGCTCGAACCGGCCGTGGAAGAAATCCTGGACCTGCAGCATCAGGATTTCCTTGATGGCGCCGAAACTCTCGTTGACGATCTGCACCTGCTCGGTGGAGAACTGCGACTGCGCACGTCCGGAGCGCAGCAGTCGATGACGCACGGCGACGTAGATGAGGGCATATCCTCCGGCCAGAGCCGCGATCATGGCGACGGCAAGCGCCGGTTGCAGCAGCAGCACCGTGATGGTGATCAACGACGCGGTAACCAGGTTGGTAATCACGACGAACCCGTTCTGCAGGATTCCAACGGTCACACGAGTGGTTTCATACATCACGTTGTTGAACAGCGTCGTGCTGTTGGTGGCGGTATGAAACGAATACGGTCGCAGCAAATACTCGCCGAACAGGGTCGCTTGCAGCTCAGCGCCGACGCGCGTCGCGGCACGATTCATCGCCAGTGTCCCCATCAGGTTGACCAGGTTGGCGAGCAGCATCACTCCTACGAACGCTGCGCCGAGCGCGACCACGAAGGTGCGATGGCTGGTGAAGCCGCCGTGAACGTACAGCCACTCCAGGGCCGCGTTGTGGTCGATCAGCTGCGCGTCGCCCAGCACCGCGAAAAATGGCGCGATGGCTACGATCCCGGTGACGGTCGAGAACGCCATCAGCAGGGAAAGCAGCCGCATCACCAGCACGTAGCGTCTCTGTCTCGGCGTCAGGATGGCCCAGAGCTCGGAGACCAATGTCATGGTGCGTTCACCGATGCCGCAGGCGCAGTCACGACCAGCTGCTGACAGAACGGCGACGAACGCGGCTGCGTCGGTAGACAACGAGCAGACCGCGCGGCGCCGCCAGTTTCAGCATCAGGCGCGCAACGCCGGTCCACCAGTCGATGTAGCGCCCGGATGTGGCGCAGCCCCGCAGCAGGATCATGACCGCTGCGAGGCGGTCGGTATCCGCGCGCACACAGGCCCGGTCCAGAGTGCTGTGCGCGAACAGGCGCTCTACCAGCGGGCGCACGCGGGGATCGGTGGCCAGACGACGGACTTTCTCGAGCGCCCGGTGCCGGCCGGCACGCATGGCGTCGCCATGGTCGGCCTCGCCGTGGTGCTGGTCATGGAAGCGGCGGATACGCGCCAGCGGCTCATCGATGAACTCCATCTCGCTGCGGCAGGCGAGCCGCATCCAGAGATCATAGTCTTCGAACAGCAGCAGCTGTTGGTCGAAGCCGCCGACCTCCAGCACCAGGCGACGCTCGGCGATCACGGTCGGAGTCCAGATGCTTACCTGGTGCAGCAACAGGGACTCGAGGATTGCGCCACGATGTGGGCGCGGGATGGCCGCCTGGTCGCGTGGCTCACCGTTCGCATCGATGGTGATGCCGGCGGTGTAGCTCCAGCGGCGGGTGGTGCAGCCTCTCAAGGCGCCAATCTGCCGTTCCAGCTTGCTCGGCAGCCACTCGTCGTCGGAGTCCAGGAACGCGAGGTAATCACCGTGAGCATGGCGCATGGCGCAGTTGCGCACCGCGGCGGGATTTCCGGAGTGCGCCAGCCAGATGACGCTGACCCGAGGTTCGCTCTGAAGCCCCCGCAGATACGCCCGGGTTTCCCCTTCCGAGCCGTCATCCGCGATCACCAGCTCCCAATCCGGCAGCGTCTGGGCAAAGACCGATGCTACCGCGCAGCGCAGGTAGTTGAGGCGATTGAACGTCGGCAGGATGACCGAAACCGACGGCGCAGACGCGGTTTGCGTGGTCATGAAATAACGCCCGTGGGTGTGGCCGTGGGCTGGCGCCGTGCCCGGTACCTGCGAACCGCGCGGCGCACGACTGCTGGTGCAATGGCACGCAGCGCGCCGCGCCACCATTGAGGAAATCGCCACTGGAGTAATATGCGCTCGACAATACGGTGCCGACAGCGCTGATCCGATGACCTGCGATTTCGCCTGACTGCGCGCAAGCCCCGCGGACATCTGCGCGCGCAGCCGCCGCAGGATCGATTCCAGGTGACCGCCGCGGGAGGCGCGCAACGTTTTCTCGAATACGCGCCTGCGATCACGCCATGCCAGGACTCGCTTCCGGAATGCTGCCCGTGACGCCGTACGAGCGTCAACACCACTTCGACGCCGTCGATTTCACTGTGCGCGGCGAGCCGGAACCACAGCTCGTCGTCGTAGCACATGATCAGCTGTTCGTCGAACGTTCCGAGCTGTTCCAGCAGCGGTCGCGATACCACGACGCTCGGCTGAGCGATCACGGTCGGCTCCTGCAGCAGTTTTTCCAGGATCCACCCGGAGGGCGCGGGCCATTGGGCGCTGCCGGCGGAGGCCATCGGCCGGCCCGAGCGATCCACCAGGGCAAATCTGGTGTAACTCCATTTTCGCCGCGGGTGGAAGCGCAACGAAGCTACCTGCGGTTCCAGTTTCCTCGGCAGCCACAGATCATCGGAGTCCAGGAACGCGACGTATTCGCCTCGCGCCTCGCGCAGCGCTGCATTGATCACCGCCGCCGGCCTGCCGGTGTGCGCCAGCCAGATCACCTTGGCGCGCGGGTCATCGAGCGACTGCAGGTACGCTCGGGTGTCCGCGTTGGAGCCGTCATCGGCGATGATCAATTCCCACTGCTGGAAGCTCTGCGCGAATACCGACTCGATCGCGGGGGGAAGGTAGTGCAGGCGATCGTAGGTCGGCATGATGATCGACACGGCCGGCGGCATGACGGCGACCGCTACCGTGCCGTATTGGCCGGCCTGGTCGGGCCGGCTGCCGCAGGGCCAGTCGCCGCGAGCGCTTCGCGCAGGTCGTGAACATCGCGCCAGCTTGCGGCCCACGCATTGAAGGATAGTTCGCGCTCGAAATGCGCGCGTACGTCGCCGCGCATCTCCGGCCGACACCACCGGCGATCGAGCGCAATGCTTCGCCCAGCGCCTGCGGATTGTCGCACGGCCACAGCCTTCCGACCGCGCCGCAGCGGTCAGCGAACGAAACGAAGGGATATCGGTCACTATCGGGGGCAAGCCACAGGCGAGCGCCTCGATCAGCGAGTAGCCGCTGCCTTCCCGGTGGCTGCCGAGCACGAATAGATCTGCGGCCCGCATCAGCTGTTCGATCCGCCCATGCGGCACGCGCCCGAGCAGTTGCACCCGGTCGTGCAGCTGTGGATCGTTGTCGATCCTGGCTCGAACCGCGCGCAGCAGCGGCGCCGTGCCAAAGCAGCAGTACAGCCGCAAGCCGGCAGCGCAAGGCTGAGGCGCTCACTCCGCAAGCACCGTCAGCGGATCCTTGTTGGAGTCCAGGTGCCCGACCCATAGTACAGCGGGCTCGCCGTCGACACCGGTGTCGGTGCGTGCCCCTCGCTGGTCCCCCGGGGAAAAGCGACTGGTGGATTCCGGGATTTGATGCACTTGTGTCCCCGCGTGCACCAGGCCGGCCGCGACGAAGGCGGAGGCTTGCGCCTGCGCGCAATATGCCAGCCCCGCCGCCGCGCCATTCCGCGCCGATAGCGCCCGCCGCCATATTCGCGGCAGGCCGCTCGCATGGTCCTGCAGCAGGATCGGAACATCCGGGGCCAACGCACTCAGTGACAGCACATGGCGGGGAAAACCCAGTCCGTGAACGTGAAAAACATCTGGCGACAGTTGGCGCAGCAATTCGCGCAACGCGTTGTTCGAGCCGTCAGCGCTGGCGCGTCGCCGAAAGGCTGAAAGTAATAATTCACATCGGCGCGCACCAGGCGCTCGGTATGCCCGCTCGCCTGTAGCACCGAAACACGATTTTCGATCGGGATGCAGCTTCGGCGACATCCACCAGGGAAGGCCACGCGTCCAGCAGTTGCAGCGGCACGCGTCCTGCCGGATCGTTGAAGAAGCTGATCTGTGCTACGTGCAGCTGCGGCATGACCGTCACAGGCTCATGACACGCGGGTCCCACTGCGAATGAGCTTCCTCGAGACGCGCAGCTCCCACGGGTCATCGTAGTGCTGGAATCTGTAGCGCCACGCTGCCAGCGCGCGCAGGGCAGTTTTTCCCCAGGAAGAAGCGCGGATGTCCATGATGGTGGGGAATCTGCAGCCCAGCACGGTGGTGAAATCGACGATGCGCTGTCGCAGCCGTGCCGACAGCCAGGGCGCATCCTGGTGGCACCAGTAAGCGCGCCACTTCGGTTGCGCCCATTCATCCGCCGTGCGCGGAAACACGACCGGGTTGCCGGCGCAGTCCCGCATCTCGCGCTGCAGGCGCAGCGCAGCCTTGTCCCTGCTGTCGTGCCGGCGCGGCAACGGCGTGTAGATGTAGATCATCACCTCGGTGGCCGGGTGTACGCGCTTGATCATGCGGATGAACTCGAAGGTGCGCTCCGTTTCACCCTCGGGGTCCTGCGGCGGCGCCAGCATGAAGGACAGTTCCGGCACCACGCCATGGCTGCGGCAGGCCTCCACCGCCGCCAGCGTCTGGTCGGTGCTCGTGCCCTTGCGGATATCGTGCAGCAGCCAGTCGCTCGGCGACTCGGCACCGATATAGGCCATTCGCAGGCCGCTCTTCTTCACCAGTGCCCAGGATTTCTCCGACAGATTCACCAGCGCATCCGAGCGGGCGAAGCACCACCACGACAGCTGGAACTTCGCCATCACCTCCAGCAGCGGCACCATGTCGACTTCACGATCGAAGAAGTTGTGGTCGTAGAACTGGATTGCGTCGACGCCCAGCCGGTGTTTCAGGAACCCCAGGTCCTGCTCGAGCCGTGCCGCCGGCGGCAATGCCGTCTTGCCGCCATACATCGCCGCGACGCCGCAGAACGTGCAGCGAAACCGGCAGCCCAGGGCTGCCTGGTAGCCGGCGGTACGCCGGCCCAGGTAGGTCGGGGGCAGGTATTGCTGCGGGTCCGGAAGGCTCTCATACGGCAGCATCCGGTTCAGGCTGGCGCTCGAGAATCTGCGCTCCTGGTTGTGCACCACCTGGCCGTCGCAACGCCAGCTGAGTCCGGCAATGGCGCTCAGCGGCCCGTGCGCTGCTCCGGCAGCGCATCCAGCAACTCCGCGAGCGTGTCCTCGCCCTGCGCCCGCACGGCGTAGTCGACGTACGCTGAATTCAGCGTCTCCTCCGGGCACACGGTCGGAAACGCGCCGCCCCATACGATCGGCACCCCTGGGCGGCGCGCGCGGATCGCGCGGGATACCTCGATCGCGGCGCTCAGCTGCGGTCCGCCCATGACGGTCACGCCGATGCAGTCCGCCTGCCCCTGGTCCACCGCGCGTACCGCCGTGGCGACGTAGTCGCGATCGATGTTGCCGTCCAGAATGCTCGCGCTGTGTCGGCCCTCGAGCGCCGCCGACAGGCTCATGACCGCGAGCGGGAAGCGGGCGTGGCGCCGCGCGGTGATGGTCGGATTGATGAGCAGGATACGGCGCGACGGGCTCATGACAGCCTCTGGGCTGGCAGTACCCAGCGTGTAAGCAGCATCTCGATCGGCCATCGGTAGTTGTCGGTGTTGCAGCGGAAGCGCGCCAGTTGCTGCAGCAGTTTCTTGTCGCGCGACACCCGTTTCCAGGCCAGCTCGTGAAAGAACTTGAAGCGCTCGATCAGCTTGAACTTCTCCGGCGTCACCCATGGGCCAGGCATGCCCGCCACGTAATCGAATTCCGCCCAGGCCTCGAGCGTTTCGGGCAGGCGAAAGCCGCGGGCGACGGCCTCGATCACCAGCTCGCTTCCCGGATAGGGCTTGAAGTAGTAGATCGGCGTCAGGAAATCCGGGCTGAGCGAGCGCAACTTCTTCGCGCAGTCGAGCGTTGCCTGGATGCTGGCATCGCTCTCATCCGGGAACCCGACGATAAAGGGGAAATGACCGGCGATGTCGTGCTGGAGCATCTTCTCCGCGGTCTGGAACACCTGCTCGATCTTGATGTCCTTGCGGATGCGCTTGAGCATCTCGTCCGACCCGGATTCCACGCCGACCAGCAGCCGGCGCAGGCCGGACTGCTTGCATCGCGCCCAGACCTCGTCGGTCATACGAACGCCCTGGTCGGCACGCATGGTTGCCGCCCAGGTGATTTTCATGCCGGACTCGACGATCCGGTCGGCGAGCGACTGCACGCGCTCACGCTTGGTGAAAAAAGTCTCGTCCTGGAAATTGACGTCGTTGAAATGGTACTGATCCCAGAGCTCCTTCAACCTGATCGCCATCCGCGTTGGCTCCAGCCCCACCCACTTGCGGCCATAGACGAATGGGTCGGAGCAGAACGCGCAACGGAAGTTGCAGCCCTGCGAGGAGATGTAGTCGAGCTGGCGCTTGCCCTTGAGCTCGAAGTAGCGCTCGACCGCTATCAGGCGGTAATCGTGGGCGCGAAATTTGTCGACCGATGCCAGCGCTCGCGCCGGATTCTCGTGAATGCTGCCATCGGCCAGCCGCACGGTGCAGCCGGCGCAACCTTCGAGTGAGCGGCCATGGGCAACGCGGTCGACGATTTCCGCGAACGTCTCCTCGCCCTGGCCGCGCACCGTGACGTCGACCGAGGGCTCGAGCAGGCATTCGCGAGCGAACATCGACGGATGCCACCCGCCCCAGATGACTGGAAGACCGGGCCGCGCCCGTTTCGCCGCGCGCGATATCCGCAGCGCATCGGAAATAGGCGCTCCCGTCAGGACAGTGACTCCCAGACACACCGCGCCCTCGATTTCGGAACGTATGGTGTTTTCCGCGTCCGGATCCAATCGCCCGTCGATCGTTACGATCTCGTAGACATCCGGGTCGAGTTCGGAGCCGATCGCGAGCAATGCCAGCGGCATGGTGAAGAATACCGCCTGCGGGTTGTAGAGCACGACCTTGAGCCGCCGCGCCTTTTGCGGTGCGCTGCTCGGTTCACCGGTTGCCAGGACCGAGTCGTCCCTCATGTCGCCCTCTGCGCAGCCGCCAGCCTGAGCTCGAACACTGCCAGTTGTTCGTTGACGAAGCGGCGCTCGGCCGACACCGCGATGGCAAAACCGTGGCGGCGAAATGCGTCGAGAAACAGCTGCGCATCGCCGAAGGTCGACAGCAGCACCAGCGCGCATGCGCGCGGTTTAAGGTGCGCGCCCAGCCCGGCCGCAAATCGCTCCGCCACATCATCCGAGCGCCAGGCGCGGTCGCGATCATCTTGCGGCGCACCCTGTATGAACGGCGGATTGAACACGATGAGATCGAAGCGCTCCTGCGGCACAGGCGCGAACAGGTCGCCGTGGCGAACCTCGATCCGGTGTTCCAGATGATTCAGCATCGCGTTGATGCCGGCGCAGCGTACCGCGGCAGGATTGATGTCCACCGCCACGACGCGGCGCGCATGCCTGGCGGCAAATATTGCGCACACGCCCGATCCCGTGCCCATGTCCAGCACTTCGGCATCGGCGCCGACCATGCGCGAATCCAGCTGGGCTGCGAGGAATTCGCCGGTGCGGGGCACTTTCGGATTGAACACGCTCGGAATCACCATGAATGGGGCGCCGTGTACCCACTCCAGGCGAAAGTCATCGTATCGATCCTTCCTGGTCAGCCGGTAGGCCGCGGCCATCACCTTTCCCAGCAGGCGCGCGATGTAGGCCGGTCGCGCAGCTCGCAGCGAATCCGGCGCGGACAGATCCGGACGTGCCTGGGCGAGATCAAACATGGGCTGGCCGACGCAGCAGGAAGTCGGGCGTCGCGCGACTGCCGGCGTCACGCCACAATGAGCACACACAGGTCGCGCATTCAGAGCGCGCCCCGGTGCGGATGTCGTGCCGCAACGCCAGCATCGGGTCGCTGTTCAGAGCTGCTTCCAGCCCGTCCTGCAGGCCCGCCCCGGCTGGTCCCGGAATGAAGAAGCAGGGATTGACCTGGCCCCTGGCGTCGATGACGGCCGAGAATTCGGGCGCGTTACAGCGCACCGGCGGAAACGCACCCGCACCGCACACCGCGGAAAAGTATTGATGAATGCGTTGCAGCCGCAGCGGACTCTCGGCGATGAAGCCGGAGCGAAACTCCTCGACATAGTCGCTCTGCACGCGCGCCAGGATCTGCTGCAGCTGCGGCAGATCATGCGACTTGAGAGCCACATCCGGCAGCACGCCATCCACCCGTCCAAACGCGTGCGGATTGGCGACGTCCACCGCGACGAATGACACCTGGTGGGCGCCCAGGCTCCGCGCCAGCTCGATGAAGGCCGGAAATTGCCGGTAGTTCGCCGCCTGGATTGTGACTCGCACACTGACCGGCACGCCGCTACCCGCTGCCGCCCGAATCCCGGCACATACCGGATCGAACGCATCCAGACCGCGGATGGCAGCGTAGGTCGCGGCGTCGGTGCCATCGAGCGACACCGTGATGGCCTCGAACAGCTGCGATACGCGCACCGCATGCTTGGCGAGGGAAAGACCGGAGGTCAGCAGCCACAGCTGCAGACCACGTGCCTTGAGCAGTTGCGCGATCTGCGCCCACTGCGGATTCAGCAGCGGCTCCCCGCCCGATATCAGCGCCACCCGGGTTTGCAGTTGACGCAGGCTCGGCAACAGGCGCCATACCACGTCGAGGCTGATGTCGGTCCGGCCGTGGCGCCAGTAATCGCAGGTGACACAGCGTGAATTGCAGCGCTCCGTCAGGTACAGCGTGACCAGTGGCAGCTGTTGCAGTGACCGACCATCCGGGGCGCGGGTCATGATGGCGCTGGGTCCCTGTGAACATTCATTTTTGGGAACGGGTCTTGATTCGGACAACACACTCGGTATGAGTGCCTGGGAAAGGAGCTGCGGTTGTCTTAAGCCGCACACGGCGCGCACTGAAGGCCAGACGACCGGGCCGGATGCGCCGCATCCAGAGCCTCGTACCTTGCATAGCAAGGTACCGTGCATTAACCTGTAGCCAGGTGAAGAGCACGTGACTGAACCCCTGCAGGTACAGCTCAAGAAGGGCGTATTGGAACTGTGCGTGTTGGCGCTGCTATCGCAACAGGACTCCTATGCCTACGAACTCGCCGGCGTGCTGGCGCGCGATGTCGGCATGGGCGAAGGCACCATCTATCCACTGATGCGCCGCCTGCAGCTCGATGGCCTGGTGAAGACCTACCAGGTGGAGTCCGCGAGCGGACCGTCGCGCAAGTATTACAAACTGACGCCGGCGGGCCGCAGCGCGTTCGCGACGCAGAAAGCCGAGTGGCTGGATTTCGTCACGTCCATCAATCGCGCACTGGGAGCGTCACGATGACTCGAGCCGAATTCATTGCGCAGCTGCGGCAGGCGCTGTCGGGCATGGCTCCGAAAGAGCTGGACGACATCGTCGCCGACTACAACGCGCACTTTGATGAAGGGCTGGCCGCCGGCCGCTCGGAAGCGGAGGTCGCCGGCGCGCTGGGCGATCCGTTGCGGCTGGCGCGCGAACTGCGCGCCGAGGCGGGACTGCGCCGCTGGGAACGACAGCGAACGCCAGGGGCACTGGTGGGTGCCATGGTGAGCCTGGGCGGGATGCTCGCGGTGGATATTTTCATCCTGCTGCCGTTTTTACTGGTGCTCGCGCTCTGTGCCTTGATCGCGGCGGTGGTGGTGTTTGCCGTCAGTGTCGCCGCCGTGTGGCTGCTGATGTCGGGGCTGCTGCACTGGGATAGTTTTGCCAGCATCGTATCCGCCTCGTCGCGCACGCTGGCCGGCATCGGGTTGCTCGGCGGCAGCGTCGGTTGCGCGGCGCTGCTGTGGTTGCTGCTCGAAGGCCTGGTGAGGCTGCTGGGCCGATATGCGCGATTGCATTACCAGGTGTTGAAACCCGCCGACCGCGGCGGCTGAGCAGGAGACATCATCATGACGCGTCCCATCGTAGTTATTGCCATCGTCGGTATCGCTACCGCGCTGGTGTGCCTGCCGTTGGCGGCAAGGCTGTACCGCCACGGCAACCATTTCGATTCATGGAGCTGGAGCGCTCATCAAGGCTGGTTCGGTGATGACGACGACGACGACAGTGACGCCCGCGACCAGGGCGGCGATCCCGGCCGGATCGAATCGCGTGACTTCGTCTGGGGCGCCGGGGACCGGCTCGAGCTCGACGTGCCGGCCCATCTTCACTTCCATCCCGCGGCCGAATGGCACCTGTCGATCCGCGGGCCGCAGCGCATGCTGGATCGCCTGCACGTCAATAACGGCCGCGTAGCGGCCACTCGATCCTATCATCGCAACCCCGGACCCCTGGAGATCGAGCTGTCAGGTCCGTCACTGCATGACATCACGGTGAACGGCGCCGGCAAGCTGGTCCTGGATGATCTGCGGCAGGACGCACTCACGGTGGCCATCCACGGCAGCGGTTCGGTACGGGCCAACGGCAGCAGCGACACTCTGAACGTGCAGATCATGGGTTCGGGCGATGCCGAAATGGCGCAGCTGGCGGTGCATTCAAGCAAAATATTCATCGCCGGCAGCGGCGCTGCCGATATCGCACCAAGCGAGGCGGCGGACGTGTTCATCGCAGGCTCAGGCGATGTGCGCCTGCACACGCATCCGAAGCGTCTGAGCTCGAGGGTCGCCGGTTCCGGCCAGATCACCGAAGTGTCAGGCGGGCAGAAGATCTGACCCGGACAGCACCCCGCAACAATCAACTCGAGCGAGTGCGCTGATTCGAAGCCGCCGAGGCGGCTGCGGCTGCGGCGTTTGCGCTCGCCGCTGCCACAGTGCTTGCCGCTGCCGCGGAGACGCTGCGGCCACCCAATGTTAGCGCTAAAACCTTTGCTCCCTGCCCCGGCACCTACTCAAAACAATTCACGCCTACGGGGCGATAAGGGGATCAGCATGAACAGGAATCGAGCGATTGCGATCGGTGCGAGCGTATTGATCGGCGCCTTGATCTTGGCCGGTTGCGGCGGCGGCGGCAGCGGCCCGGTCGGCGTGATGGGCGCGCCAGCCCCGGCGCTGGTTACCCTTACGGCCACTCCGACCACAATCACGCTCGGACAAAGCGTGACCCTGGCCTGGACGTCCAGCGCGGGCACCAGCTGCAATGCCGGCGGTGCCTGGAGTGGTGCCGAACCCGCAAGCGGGACCATGAGTGTCGCACCGGCCGCGGCCGGAACCGCCTCATTCACTATCGGTTGCGCCGGCGGCGCCTACGGCATGGCGAACCAGACGGTCACCGTGACCGTCAATCCCGCCAGTGCCTACTCATCGACGGCACTGGTAGCCAATACGGCGGGCATGGCCGCCAACACCGACCCCAATCTGGTCAATGCCTGGGGACTGTCGATTGCGCCGCCCCCGGCCACCAACCCCGCGTGGATCTCCAACAGCGGTACCCAGACCTCGACCCTGTATAACGGCAACGGCACGCCGATACCGCTGGTCGTCAGCTTTCCCGCCGGCTTCGATCCTACCGGGATAATTTTCAATCCCAGTGCCACCGATTTTGCCGTGACAGAAGGGGCCAATACCGGCGTCGCGTTATTCATCTTTGACGGCGAGGGCGGAATGATCTCCGGCTGGTCACCCGGCGTGGATCTGATGCACGGCGTCACGGTGTACACCGATGCCGGCGGTGCCGCCTATACCGGCCTTGCGGTGGCTGCGAATGCCGGAGCCTGGTACCTGTATGCCGCCGACTTCCATAACGCCAAGATCGACGTGTTCAACGGCAGTTTCGCCAAGCAGGCGACATCCGCCAGCGCTTTCACCTTCGTCGATCCCAGTATTCCGGCCGGCTATGCGCCCTACGGTATCCAGGCGATCAACAATGGCCCGAACGGTGCGACCCAGATCTACGTCACCTATGGCTGGCAGGCGGCTCCGGCGGGCGCGGGCCACGGCTACGTGGATATCTACGACACCAACGGCCAGCTGATCAAGCAACTGGTCGCGGGCGGCTGGCTCAACGCGCCCTGGGGTCTGGCGCTGGCGCCGGCCAATTTCGGCACGCTGAGCAATACGCTGCTGGTCGGCAACCTCGGCGATGGCACGATCCACGGCTTTGACCCGGCCAGCGGTGCCTACATGGGCGCCATCACCGACTCGGCCGGCGCCGCCATCGTGGTTCCGGGTCTGTGGGGCATTGCGTTCGGCAATGACGCCGCCAACCAGCCGGATAACACGCTGTTCGTCGCCGCTGGCCCGAACAACTACGCCAGCGGCAGTTACGGGCGCATCGATCTGGGCGCAACCGCGCCAACCCTGGGCGCGGCTCCGGTGGTAACTCTCACGGTGCCGGCTAGCCCGCTGGTGGGAACCGTGGCCTTGAGCGCCGCGGTGACCGACACCATCGCAGTCGCCAAGGTGGAGTTCTGGGTCGACACCACGCTGGTCGGGACGGCGACCACCTCACCGTACACGGTGAACTGGGATACCACGGCGTGGCCAAACGGCCCGATCAAGATCGAGGCCAAAGCCTGGGACATGAACGGCAACGTTGGCTCGTCGGCCGCCAGCGCGGCGACCATCACCAACTGACGCCATTGCGGCGCCCCGGGGGTCACGATCGTGGTCGTGCGCTCGCCGGGCCAGCCCGCGGCGCGCTGTCGGTCAGTGCGCCGCGGG
>CAWDVQ010000003.1:0-33400 GCA_963805965.1 uncultured Gammaproteobacteria bacterium | reverse complement strand
TGGCTCCCCGGGTTGGACTCGAACCAACGACCAACGGATTAACAGTCCGACGCTCTACCAACTGAGCTACCGGGGAGTAGACGATGCGTTCTTCAACGGAACGCTAGGATGGGCTTTTATAGCGGCGGCGCGGATTCTCAGGGTCTGGTGCCGCCGCGTCAAGGACTTAGGTCAGGCAGTCTTGACCTGCGCCTGAGCTTGCTGCGGCAGTATCGCGCGGATGCGCTCGATGGCCTTCTCGAGCGTCTGCCTGCTGCAGGCAAATGACAGGCGCATGTGGCCTGGGGCGCCAAAGCCCGTGCCTGGGACCACCGCGACGCCCGCTTTGTTGATCAGAAGCTCGGCGAAGGCGTTGTCGTCGCGCAGGCCAAGGTTCGCGATTGCCCCGCGGACATCGGCAAACGCATAGAAGGTACCGGCGCCCGGCAGGCACGACACGCCCGGCAGCGTGTTGAGGGCACCGACTACATAGTCGTGCCTCTCCTTGTAGGCGCGGTTCATGTCGGTGACACACTGCTGGCTGCCATTGAGCGCGACCACAGCGGCCTTCTGCGAAATGCTGCAGGCATTGGAGGTCGACTGGCCCTGGATCGTGCCCATGGCGGTGACGATCTCCTTCGGCCCGCCGCAATAACCGATGCGCCAGCCGGTCATGGCGTAGCTCTTGGAGCAGCCGTTGATCGTCACTGTGCGATCGTAAAGCTCCGGAGCGATCGTCAGAAGGCTGACGAACGGTTCGGGCGCCCAGTAGATCTTCTCGTACATGTCATCGGTGCCGATCAATACCTTGGGGTGTTCGACCAGCACATCGGCCAGTGCGCGCAGTTCCGCCGGCGTGTAGGCGGCGCCGGTCGGATTGCTCGGGCTGTTGAGCAGAACCAGCCGCGTTTTGGCGGTGATCGCATCGGCCAGCTGCCTGGCGGTGATCTTGTAGCCCTGTTCCGGACCGGCCGTGGGGGTTACTGGTACGCCGTCGGCCAGCAGCACCATGTCGGGGTAGGACACCCAGTAGGGCCCAGGAATGATCACCTCATCGCCGCTGTCGAGTACGGCCATGCACAGGTTAAAGATGGTCTGCTTGGCGCCGGAGGACACCAGGATCTGCGAGCGCTCGTAGTCGATCCCATTGTCGCGCTTGAACTTGGCGATGATCGCGTCCTTGAGTTCGGGGATGCCCTCGACGCTGGTATAGCGCGTAAAACCCTTGCGGATCGCCTCGACCCCGGCATCGGCAATGTGCACCGGCGTGTCGAAATCGGGCTCCCCGGCGCCCAGGCCAATGACGTCCTTGCCTTCGGCCTTGAGGCGGATGGCCAGCGCGGTTACCGCGAGGGTGGGCGAGGGCTTGACGCGCTGGACGCGTCGCGAAACGGTAAAAGGCACACCTATCCCCTTGTAGACATCGAGAGTCGTCGTCACATCTGCGTGGAGGTTATATTACGGGATTCGCCTCACGCCGACCAACGCACTGCCTGGACAGGAATGGATAAACCCGCCAATCGCTTTGAATTGCAAGCAGATTATCAGCCGGCTGGCGACCAGCCGGAGGCCATCGAGCACCTGACCGAGGGGCTTACGTCCGGGCTGTCGCATCAGACACTGCTCGGCGTCACGGGATCGGGCAAGACCATGTCGATCGCTTCGGTGATCGCCCGCGTGCAACGTCCGGCGCTGGTGCTGGCGCATAACAAGACGCTGGCCGCGCAGTTGTATGGTGAGTTCCGCGGCTATTTCCCCAACAACGCAGTTGAGTACTTCGTCTCCTATTACGATTACTACCAGCCCGAGGCGTACGTGCCCTCGAGCGACACCTATATAGAGAAAGATTCCTCGGTCAACGAGCACATCGAGCAGATGCGCCTGTCGGCCACCAAGGCGCTGCTGGAACGACCCGACACCATCATCGTCGCGACCGTGTCTTCGATTTACGGCCTCGGTGATCCCGAGGCCTACCTGTCGATGGTGCTGCACCTGTCGCGCGGCGAGCGCCTTGATCAGCGCAAGCTGCTGCGGCGCCTGGCCGAGATGCAGTACACGCGCAACGACATGGACCTGCAGCCCGGCAGCTATCGCGTGCGCGGCGACATCATCGACATCTTCCCGGCGGAATCGGGCCGTGACGCGGTACGCGTGGAGCTGTTCGACGACCAGCTGGAGAACCTGTCGCTGATCGACCCGCTGACCGGCAGCCTCATCGGGCGCATTCCGCGCTTCACGGTCTATCCGGGATCTCACTACGTTACCCCGCGCGACCGCTTGATGCAGGCGATGGACCTTATCCGTGAGGAACTGCGCGAACGACTCGCGGTGTTGCACGCCGATGGCAAGCTGGTGGAAGCCCAGCGGCTGGAGCAGCGCACGCTGTTCGACCTGGAAATGATCAAGGAGGTCGGCTACTGCAACGGTATCGAGAACTACTCGCGCTACCTGTCGGGCCGTGCGGCCGGCGAGCCGCCGCCGTGCCTGTATGACTACCTGCCTCCGAACGCGCTGCTGATCGTCGATGAGAGCCACCAGACCATCCCGCAGCTCGGTGCGATGTACCGCGGCGATCGCTCGCGCAAGGAGACGCTGGTGCAATACGGCTTTCGCCTGCCGTCGGCGCTCGACAACCGCCCGCTGAAGTTCGAGGAGTGGGAGCGGTTGGCGCCGCAGATGATCTTCGTATCGGCAACGCCCGGACCATATGAGGCCAAGAAATCCTCGCAAGTAGTCGAACAGGTGGTGCGCCCGACCGGGCTGGTCGACCCCGAGGTCGAGGTGCGGCCGGTGCGCACGCAGGTCGACGACCTGCTGTCGGAGATCCATAAGTGTGTCGAGCTGCAGCAGCGCGTGCTGGTGACGACGCTGACCAAGCGCATGGCGGAGGATCTGACTGAGTACCTGCACGAGCATGGCGTGCGGGTGCGTTACCTGCATGCCGACATCGAGACCGTGGAGCGGGTCGAGATCATCCGCGACCTGCGCCTGGGTCGCTTCGATGTGCTGGTCGGCATCAACCTGCTGCGCGAGGGACTTGATATGCCCGAGGTCGCCCTGGTGGCGATCCTGGATGCGGACAAAGAAGGCTTCCTGCGTTCGGAAGGCTCGCTGATCCAGACCATCGGCCGCGCCGCGCGCAATGTGCACGGCCGCGCGATTCTTTATGCGGATAAAATGACCGGCTCGATGCAGCGCGCGATCGCCGAGACCGACCGGCGGCGCCAGAAGCAGGTCGAATACAACGTTGAACATGGAGTGACGCCGCAGAGCATCGTCAAGCCGGTGGCCGACATCATGGAGGGTGCGCGCGTGGCGGGCGCGGCTTCTGGCCGCCGCGGTGAGCGCAAGAGCAGGGACGGCAAGGCGGCGGCGCTCGATATCGGCAAGCTGCGCACCGCGAGCGACATCGCGCGCGAGCTCAAGCGCGTGGAGGCGGAGATGTACCGGCGCGCGCGCAATCTGGAGTTCGAGCAGGCCGCATTGCTGCGCGATCAGCTCGACCAGCTGCGCAAGCTCGAGCTCGAAGTGACTACCGGCGTCGTGGCCTCGTACGATCTGCCGGGCGGGGCTGGCACTACGCGCCGGGCGAAGGCTGCGGAAAGGCTTGTGAAATCCTGATGTTAAGTCTCCGCTGAACGCTTGCGGCAGCTGGACGGCTCCGGTATCTTTCAGCGCCTCCAAGCGGGCAACGATAGGCGCGTAGCTCAGTGGTAGAGCACTTCCTTGACATGGAAGTGGTCGCTGGTTCGATCCCAGTCGCGCCTACCAGTACATACCACCGCCATTGCCGACAGCGCGGGCTGATCCGGGTTCGAACCAAGGAGCCAGGTCGTGAAAGCGGTGCGATTCGACAGGTACGGTGGAATCGAGGTTCTGCAGATTGCAGATGTGCCGATTCCTGAACCGAACTGATCGAGCGCGCGGCGCTCGTCAGCGCTGCGCCCCGTAGAAATAGTATTCACCGGTGTAGGGCACGCGCGCGATCGTATGCGCCTGGGCCTCGGTGCACGGCGTGCTCGGTGCAATGCCGCCGCTGGTGCCTATGCGCACGATGCTCTGGGTGCGGCTCAACGCGCCGGTGCCGGAGCTTGACTTGGCCCGCAGCAGCAGCCACGGAATTGCCGCTGCGTCGGGCCCGGGATCACGCGCCGTGACCTCTCCGACCACGCGGCTGCCGTCCCGCAGCTCCCAGGTCGGCCCGGCATAGTGCCGTCCGATGCCGTGACCGTGTCGATCGGCCAGCGTTGCCTCGGGCGACTGGAAAGTCCAGCTGAAGCCGCCTGCTGCGTCGGGCTTGGACGTGCACTCGTAGATCTGCACGCCGGTGGCGCGTACCTGCAGGAACACTATCTGCCCCGGCGGCGGTTGCAGGGCGGCCGGCACTTGCGGCGGCTTGATGCGACACCACGCGCAGGCGGTCAGTGCAGCGGCTAAGGCGACGGCAACGGGCCCGACGGAGACGGAACATGTCATGGCATCTGTTCCGGCACCGTCGGGCTTTGCGATGCGGGCGTCAACCCTTGGTGATGTCGACGTTGTGCGTTTCCGGCAGGAAAATCAGGCCGATCACCAGACTGGCCGCCGCGATTCCGATTGGATACCACAGCCCGGAGTAGATGTTGCCGGTCGCCGCCACGATCGCGAACACCGTGGCGGGCAGGAAGCCGCCGAACCAGCCGTTGCCAATGTGATAGGGCAGCGACAGGCCGCTGTAGCGGATCCTGGTCGGGAACAGCTCGACCAGCCAGGCGGCGATCGGTGCGTACACCAGCGTCACGTAGACGACCAGTACCCAGAGCAGCAGTACCGTCATGACGGTGTCGATCTTGGCCGGATCCGCGCTCGCCGGGTAGCCATGCTTGACCACCGTCGCTTTCAGTACCTTGGCGAAATCAGGCGCATCGGCGGCGATGATCTCATCGCCAATCTGCACCGAGGCCGTGGTGCCCGCGGGCGCCACTACGTTCTTGTAGTTGACCGACAGCTTGGCGAGACCCGACTTCACGGTGTCGCACGAGCTCTTGAACTTCGCCGTGCCGACCGGATTGAACTGGAAGGCGCATTCCGCCGGGTCTGCGGTCACGGTCACGGGCGAGTTGGCCAGCGCTGTTTCAAGAGCGGGGTTGGCGTAGTGCGTAATGGCGTGGAAGATCGGGAAGTAGGTCAGTGCCGCGAGCGCGAAACCGGCCAGGATGATCGGCTTGCGCCCGATCTTGTCGGACAGCCAGCCGAACAGGATGAAGAATGGTGTGCCGAGCGCCAGCGCCACCGCGATCATGATCTGGGCAATGGTCGCCTTGACGCTCAATGTCGTGGTCAGGAAAAACAGTGCGTAGAACTGTCCACCGTACCAGACCACCGCTTCGCCGGCGGTCGCGCCCAACAGCGCCAGGATTGCGATCCGGGCATGGCGCCAGGTGCCGAAGGCTTCGCGCAGCGGGGCCTTCGATCTCGTACCTTCTTCCTTCATCTTCAGGAACAGCGGCGACTCGTTCAGCTGCAGGCGGATCCACAGTGACACTGCCAGCAGCACGATGGAGACCAGGAACGGTATGCGCCAGCCCCAGACGGCGAACGCCTCCTCCCCGACATAGGTGCGCACGCCCAGCACCAGCAGCAGCGCCACGAACAGGCCCAGTGTCGCTGTGGTCTGGATCCACGAGGTGTAGAGCCCGCGTTTGCCCTTCGGTGCGTGCTCGGCGACATAGATCGCAGCGCCACCGTACTCCCCGCCCAGCGCCAGGCCCTGCAACAGTCGCAGGGCAATCAAAAGGACCGGTGCGATGATGCCGGCCGAAGCGAACGATGGCAGTACGCCGATCAGGAATGTGCCCAAGCCCATGCAGGTAATGGTGACGATGAAGGTGTACTTGCGGCCGACGAGATCACCGACATGCCCGAACACCAGGGCGCCGAACGGACGCACCGCGAAGCCTGCGGCGAACGCCAGCAGCGTGAAGATGAAGGCCGCGCCCGGTTCCACTCCGGAAAAGAACTGCTTCGCCAGGATGGTGGCGAGCGTGCCGTAGATGTAGAAGTCGTACCACTCGAAAACCGTTCCGACCGAAGAGGCCAGAATCACTTTTCTTTCCTCGGCCGTCATCTTGCCGGCCTGGGGCAGAGACTCGCTCATTGTCGTTGCCATGTGCTGTTCCCCCGTCGCTGATTGTTATTCCTAAACATGCGGCCTGATAGCGGAAGCGCACAGCGCCCCGGCGCGGTCGTCCGCCGCAATTATACCGGAGGCTTGCCGGCCCACTGCAACCGCGACCTTGGTATAGCGGCCCCGGTCTACGACCTTGGTATAAGACGGCGCCATATGTAAACGGCGCGCTGGGTCAGGCCCACAACCTGCGTGACGCGAGGCGGGCGCCCTCGACCATCGCGGCGAGCTTCAGGTAGGCAATATCGGGCTCCACCGGCCCAAAGCCGGCGAAGGTCCCGAAGCCGCAATCGGTCCCGGCAATGACGCGCTCGCGTCCGACGATGCCGGCGTAGCGTTCGATGCGCTCCGCCACCAGCAGTGGGTGCTCGATGTAGTTGGTGGTGGTGGCAAGCACGCCGGGAATCAGGATCTTGTCCTCCGGGATGCGGGTGCTCTCGAATACGCTCCATTCATGCGCATGCCGCGGATTTGCGGCCTCAAACAGCAGCGCTTGCGGTTTCGCCTTCAGCACGATGGGCAGCAGCCGCTGCATCGGCACATCGTGATGATGCGGGCCTTCATAGTTTCCCCAGCACACGTGCATGCGAACGCGATCGGCCGGCACGTTGCGGAGCGCGTGGTTCAACACCTCAATGTGCTGCGCTGCGAGAATCTCGAATTCCTCCACCGAGCGGTGGCGATACATGGTGTGACGTCCCATCGCCAGGTCCGGGGCATCGATCTGCAGCAGGATGCCGGCTGTCACAATTGCTTCATATTCGCTGCGCAGCGCCTCGGCCAGGGCGTCCAGATACTCGTCCTGGGTGCCGTAGTAGTCATTTGGCTGAAACAATGCGATGACGCCCGGTGATGCCGCATTCAGGAACGCCTCCACCGGCGGCGCCGCGCTGATCGCCGCCTGCATATTGCGTACGTCGGTCAGCATCGGCTCGGTGTGCTCCACGGCGACCGCGCCGATGCAGCGTGGCCGGCGGTACTTGGCGGTCGACCCGCGCTCCGCCAGTTTTGTGAGCAGGCCGGGAAACTCGACCAGATCCTGGCCCGGCTCGCGCGGCGTGTCGCCGCCGAAACCCGAGAAGCGCTTGGCGATGTAGGTTGCATAGCTGATCTTGCTCATCTCTCCATCGCTGACCACGTCGATGCCGAGCATCACCTGCCGGCGCACCACCTCCGCCACCGCGTCGGTGATCACCTTGGAGGCTGCGGTCGGGTCAATGGCGTCACCGCGTTCGCGCGCGAACAGTACGTCGGTGACACGCTGGCTGCGCGGCAGGCTGCCGACGTGGGTGGTCAGGATCCGATCGATGCTGTGATGCATTTTATCCGCCGCTCGCGGCGGCGGGCCGCAACCGAAAATCGTAGTTCACCGTGTAGAACGGCGTATCCATGCGCTCGCCGTCGGGGCCGACGCCCGGCGCGTGCCGGTCGAATTGCGCCACCAGCGACTCCTTCACCCCGAACACGGCATCGGAATCCAGGTAATCGCTTCCGGCAATGAACAGATGCGTGGTGACAGGCAGGTACCCGGCCGCCGAGACGATCATGTGGATGTGACCGGGGCGATACGGATGGCGCCCCATCTTGCGCAGCATGCGTCCGACCGGCCCGTCGGTTGGCACTGCATAGAACGTGGGCCTGATGGAGCGGAACCAGTAGCGGCCCTCGGCATCGGTGCGGATCTTGCCGCGCGCCTTCATGCCGGTTTCCTCCGGCAGCTGCATGTCGTAGTAGCCCTCACCGTTGCCCGACCAGATGTCGAGCAGCGCGTTCTCGAGCGGCCGTCCGTCGGCGCTGAGCACGCGCCCGGAATAGAACGCCGGCTCGCCCTCGACCCCTTGTGCAAGATTGCTGCCGCGGGGTAGATCCGGGGCGCCCTCCCAGTAGAACGGACCCAGCACAGTCGATTCGGCGCTGCCCTGGTCCGCCGGGTGATTGAGCGTGATGACCAGCACGGACACACCCAGCGTGTCCGACAGCAGGATGAACTCCTGGCGCTGGTCGGTGCAGGTCTTGCCCACGTCCGTCAGGAACTGAATGGCCGTGGCCCATTCGGCCTCGGTCAGTTGCACTTCCCGCACGAAGTCGTGCAGATGGGTGACCAGCGAGCTCATGACGCTCTTGAAGCGCGGATCGCTGCATTCGGCCAGGCGCTCGATCACCGCACGGGTGATGCTCTTCTCATCGAACTCGCGCATGGGGCGAACCGCGTGTCCGATCTCCCGGTCAGCGGTAGGTATTGTTCGACGTGTGATTGCCCGCCAGCCAGCGCTTGAGTTCCTGGTGTGCGTCCGCTCGCCGGGTTTGTGAAATCTTGTCCGCCTGTGGGTGATCGAGCGTGAATTCCAGCATCAGGCCGTTAGGATCCGCGACATAGACCGAGCGGCAATAGCCATGCTCCAGCACGTAGGTGTTCGGCGGCTTGATGCCCGCCGCTGCAATGCGCTTTTCTATGGCGGCCTGCGTCGCTGCGTCTACCGCGAGCGCGATGTGATGAAACGGCGAGTCCGGCATCTTCGGTCCGAATTGCTCCTGGTCGTCGGGGTTCTCGAACTGGAAGAAGGCCAGGGCGCCGCCATCGGCCATGCTATAGAAGGTGTGGCAGTACGTGCGCACCTTGCCGAACAGCTCGTCCGATTCGCACCAGGTCGCCACCAGCGGCATGCCGATGATCTCCTCGTAGAACTGGCGCGTCTTCTCCTGGTCGCGCGTGACGTACGCGTTGTGATGCAGCCGGATCGGAACCTGTTGCCGGATCGGAATCTGTTGTGATTGAGCCATAGCGCATTCCCTCATAGCCATCAGAACTTGAAGCCGAAATCGATCCCGTAGCGCCGCGGCGGGGCTCGCCACAGGAAACCGCCGGTGGAGAACTCGGCATTGTACAGCTTGTTGGTGAGGTTCTTCGACCAGGCGGTCACCGACCAGCGCTCGGCTTCCACGCCGGCGCGCAGGTCGATCAGGCTCACCGGGTCGCGCGAGGTCACGTTGTACGGATCCCACCAGGTACGCCCGAGCATCTGGTAGTCCAGGCGCGCCACCGCGTTGAGCCCGTTGCCGATCGGCTCGTGCACCTGGACACCGGCGTTTAGGGTGTCCTGGGTGAGCAGCGGCGGCTTGTTGCCGATGACCTTCGGATCCTGCATCGCCGTGATGCTGCCGTAGTTGTAGCCGAAGTTGGCGTACAGGTCGAGCCAGCTGGTCGCGCGGGCGTTGAGCTCGAGCTCGCCGCCTTTGTACAGGGCGTTGAGATTGCCGAGGTTCTGCGTCGAGCTGGTGGCATCGTAGAAGAAGAAGTAACCGTTGGTGTCCTTGGTGTAATAGAGCGCCAGGTTCGCGCTTAAGCGGCGATCAAGCCACTGGCTCTTGGCGCCGACTTCCCAGGTATCGGCGATCTCGGCCTGGAACAGGTCGTGCACACCGAGCTGGCCGTCGGCGGCCGCCACCGCGCCGACACCGGTCTGGTTGAAGCCGCCGCTGCGAAACCCGCGGCTCCAGCCGCCATAGAACGTCAGGTCGTCGGTCGGCTTGTAGCGCAGCGTCGCCTTGGGCTGCGCGGCATCGAACGTCGCGTCGCGCACCTCTCCGGAGTGGGCGGTCGGATCAGGCAGGAACTGCTGCGGCGTATCGGTGGTGTTCTGGCGATGATCCTGGTCGTAGCGGATGGCCGCATCGAGCTCCCACTGTTTGTTGAACTCGTAGGTGGCATCGCCGAACACCGCCCAGGCGTCGTTGTTCTGTGAATCCGCCAGGAACGTGGCGTTGGTGTTGGTGGCGAACGGATTGGCGGGATCAATCCGCGGCGTCTCGTACACCGCCGGGACGCCGGCACCGCGGTCGAACAGGTTACCGGTGGAGATGAAGCGCTCGGTGTGAATGAAATAGGCGCCCGCGATCCAAGAGAAGCCGTTCATGTTGTTGGAGGTGAAGCGCAGCTCCTGGCTCTCGGTCTTCTCAGAGATGAACTGGCTCTGGCTCTCGCCAGCCGGGCCGCCGTCGGCAGCCGGGATGCCGGCGAAGAAATAGTTGTAGGCGATGGAGTCCTTGATCGGCCGGAAGTCGTAGGCGTCGCCGGTGTCGATTTCCTTGGTGAAGTTGTAGTCCGAGACCGAGGTGAAGGTGCCGGCTTCGATGTGGTAGTCGAGCTTGAGCGCGATATCGGTGATGTCGCGGAAGTCGGAGCCGAGGTTCTGGTCCTGGATCGGGCTGGTGACATCGTTCGCGTTGGCCGGCGTGGTGAAGCTGCTGAACGGATTGGCTTCGACGGCCCGCGGAATGACGTAATAGTAGGCGGTGGTGTCGACCCGATCGCGGTAGGCGCGCAGGTCCGCCGTCCATTGGTCGTTGGGCTTCCATACCAGCCGCAGGCGTCCCGAGTAGTCGCGGTACGGGTCGGCCTTGCGGTCGAGGTTGGTGTTCTCCAGGTAGCCGTCGGTGTTGTAGAAATTGAGCGCGGCGCGGTAACGCAGCGTTCCGGCATCATCTATCGGCCCGCTGACCGCCACCTGCGCCTTCTCGGACACGCCGTTGCCGACGCCGAGCTTGCCGTCGCCTTCAAAGTGATCGGCCAGCTCCGCGGTCTGGATGATGATGGCGCCGCCGATGGCATCGCGCCCGTAGAGCGCGCCCTGCGGGCCCTTGAGCACCTCGATCTGCGTGATGTCGAACAGCTCCTGGTCGAACTCGTAGGGATTGGGCTCGAGCACGCCGTCCACCAGCACCGCGGTCGAGGGCTCGCTGTTGCGCGCCTGGGAGATGCCGCGGATGGTGATGAACGAGTTGCCGACGTTCTGCACCTCGACGATGGTCATGTTCGGGACCATGGCGACGAAGTCGCGCGGCGATTCGATCCCGGCCGACTTGATGGTCTGCTCGGTGAACGCGTCTTCTGTCACCGGCACGTTCTGCAGCGATTCCTCGCGCTTGCGCGCCGTGACCACGATCTCCTGCAGTTCATCGGAGTCCGCCGCCGCCGCAATGATCGGTTCGGCGGCAATCACCGCGCCCAGCATGGCGACGAGCACCGGTGTGAGACCACGCATTGGAATATTCATCTTGACAGCCCCCCTATACAGATTATTGAGATTTCGCGGGCGCAGCGCCTTTGGCCGGTCCGCGTTCGAGTTGTGAACGTACGATCTGCGCACCTGCGACCATGGCCTGCAGTTTGCCGAATGCAACCTCGCGCGCCAGGTACTTCATGCCGCAGTCGGGTGCGACAATGATGTCGGTCGCATCGACGTACGGCAGCGCGCGCCGGATGCGCGCCGCGACCGTTTCCGCGGATTCGACCTCATTGGTTGACAGGTCGATGACGCCGAGGATGATTTTCTTGCCCGGCAATCGGGCGAGCACCGCACAGTCGAGGTTCGACTGGCCGGTCTCGATCGACACCTGGCGACAGCTGCAACCGGACAGCTCCGACAGGAACGAATAGCCGGAGGGGCGCGAGTGGATGATCGCCGCATAGCCGAAGCAGATATGCACCGCGGTCGCGCCATCGATGCCTTCGAGCGCGCGATTGAGCGCCGCCAGACCGTAGGCGCGCGCATCGTCGGGACGCGCCTGCATGTAGGGTTCGTCGATCTGCACGATATCGGCGCCGGCGGCGAACAGATCGCGAATCTCGGCATTCACGGCCAGCGCGTAGTCCATCGCTGCGAGCTCACGGCTGCCGCCGTAGAAGTCGATCTGCGCCTGCTGCGCCATGGTGAATGGACCGGGCACCGTGACCTTGACCTGGTGCCGCGTGTGCCGGCGCAGGAATTCCAGGTCGCCGACCTCGACCGGGTGGCGGCGACGGATCGGACCCACTACGCGCGGCACCGGATTGGGATGGCCGCTGCGGTCGAGCGCGCTGCCGGGGTTGTCCAGGTCCACCCCATCCAGAGCCGTGGCAAAACGGTTGGAGTAGCTCTCGCGGCGGATCTCACCGTCGGTGATGATGTCGAGTCCGGCGCTCTCCTGCGCCTTGATCGCCATGATGGTCGCATCTTCCTGCGCCTCGGCCAGGAACTCTTGCGGCACGCGCCACAGCTCGCGCGCGCGCACCCGCGGCGGGAATCGCCCGGCGAGCTTCTTGCGGTCGATCAGCCACTCCGGCTGCGGATAACTTCCTACCAATGTCGTGGGAAACAGCATGCTGGCCTCAACCGACATCGGCCGACACAGCGCCGGTGAGGCTGGGCCAGGCGGCGCCGCCGGCAAGCTCGGCGCGGATGGCCGCACCGTGCTCATTCAGCAGCGGTGCCGCGCGCACCGAGCGTGCGCGCACGCCACTGAACTGCACCGCGGGGCGCACCGCGCGCTTGGCGCCGTGCGGCTCGTCCACCGGAACGATCAGTCCCAGGTGCTCGACCTGCGGATCTTTCACGACATCGTCGATGCGGTTGATCGGCGCGTATGGCACGTCGTTGGCCTGCAGCCGCTCGACCCAATGCGCCAGCGGCGCTCGCGCGAAGCGATCGTCGAGTTCCACCCGCAGCGATTCGTAGTCGGCGATGCGTCCCAGGCGCGTATTGAACCGCGCGTCGGTGGCAAGCTCGGGCGCAGCCAGCGCCGCCACCAGTCCCTGCCAGAACTTCTCCAGCGAGGACAGGTGGATGGCGATCAGTCGATGATCGGCGGTGCGCAATATGTAGGCCTGCGCCAGCCGTGGCCGATCAGCCGAGGTGGGAGTCTGGCCGAGGGCAAAAAACGATGCGAACGGTTCCACTGCAAAGTGCGCCATGGCTTCGAGCATGGAAATCTCCACCAGAGCGCCGCGTGCGGTGCGGCCACGCTGCACCAGTGCGGCGAGGATGCCGTAGCTCGCGTACAGGCCGGTGATCGCATCGGCCAGTGCGGGACCTAAGAACTGCGGCCGCTGGTAGTCGACCACCACGCTCAGGAAGCCGCTCAGCGCCTGTGCCACCGAATCGTAGCTCGGCCGCTCGGTGTACGGGCCGCTGGAGCCAAAACCGCTGATCGAGCAGTACACCAGGCGCGGATTGATCTGCTGCAGGCGGGCAACGCCCGCGCCGAGGCGCTCGGCGGTGCCGGGCCGGAAATTCTGGATGAACACGTCGGCCTGGCGAATCATCTGATCGAACAGGTCGCGGTCGGCTGCACTCTTGAGATCCAGCGCCACGCTGCGCTTGTTGCGGTTGTAGGCCTGAAAGTGCGGCGAGTACTGCCCACCCTGGTAGCTTCGGTACGGGTCGCCTTCCGGACTTTCGATCTTGATGACGTCGGCGCCCAGATCCGCCAGCATCATGCCGGCGCATGGTCCGGTGATGAACGTCCCCTGCTCGACGACGCGGATGCCTTCCAGGGGGCTATTCATTGTCGCTGGCCTTGAAGCCCGCGGGCACGACGCCGTCGTAGCTGATCGCCTGCGCCGCGGCGTGCGACAGCACGAAGCCGATCGGCCGGGTGCGCTCCTCGAGCAGATGGGCGATCAGGCTTGCGGTTCGCGCCAGGATCGGCACGCCCTTGAGCGCCGCCGCCGGATAACCCACGTCGAGCAGCACTGCGGGTATGGCTCCCGACACGTTCAGCGACAGCGGCCGGCCGATGAGCTGCGGCAGCAGCCGCTCGACCGCACGCGCGATGGCGGCGTGAGTGCCGGACGATCCGGCCTCGCTCGCCACCTGAAACAGCCGCAGCGTGCGCGGATCGGCCTCTTTGTGCAGCGGGTGGCCGTAGCCCGGGATCGGGCGCCGGGCGGCGCGGTAGTCACCGATGATGCGGCTGACGGCGGCGTCGATGTCGGCACCGCCGGCAATCTCGGCTGCGATCTGTATGAACAGCTGTCCGGCGGCTTCGGCAGAGCCCAGGATCACCGATCCGCAACCGAGGATGCCGGCGGCGACAGCGCCCTGCAGCGCCTCGGGCGCAGCCGCCAGCGTCATGCGCGCCGCCTGCACGCTCGGCACCAGGCCGTGTTCGGCGATCGCAACCAGCGTTGCGTCCAGTACCCGCCGCTGCGTGGCCGAGGGCAGCTCGCCGGTGAGCAGCAGCCAGAAGTGCTCGGTGAAGCCGATGCTGCCGATCAGCGTGCCGGCCAGGTCACGCCCGCGCACCAGGATGGTGTCCTGGTTCGAGGTGGAAATGGCGGAGCTGCGCTGCTCCTGGCGGCCGATCTTCAATGTGCTCCCCGGTGATATTTTCGCATAGCGAATATCACGTCGATATGCGAAACATATTGGACCTGCCGGCGCGGCGCCGTCAAGGATCGCAGCCGACCCCTACCGGCTTTTCGGATATCGAAATACACTGGATGAATGGCACGAGCGAAGAAAGCCGCGGCGCCGCATCGCGAAACCATGGGCGGCCTGTCGAAAGGCCTGGCGGTGATCCGCGCATTCTCCAGCGAACATGCGGCGCTCACGCTGAGCGATGTCGCGCGCAGTGCCGGCATCCCGGCGGCAACCGCGCGGCGTTGCCTGCTGACGCTGGAGCAGCTTGGCTACGTGACGCGCAGCGGCCGCAACTTCCTGCTGCGGCCGAAGGTGCTGGAGCTTGGCGCCGCGTATCTCGAGTCGATGAACATCGAGCACGTCACCAGGACGCACCTGGAGGAGCTGGCGGGCAGCACCTCGGATTCGGCCGCGCTGTGCGTGCTGGACGGGGTTGAGATCGTGTACGTCGCGCGCGCATCGGTACGCACGCTGGTGCGTCTTGAGGCGCACGTGGGCAGCCGCTTCCCGGCGCACGCCACGTCCACCGGGCGCGTGCTGCTGGCCGGGGTAAGCGCGGAACGCCTGCAGCGCTATTTCCACAGCGCCCGTCTGGAAGCGCTGACCGAGCGCACGGTCACCGATCCGGCGCGCCTGGCGCAGCTCATCGATGGCGCCCGGCGCAGCGGCTACTCGGCGGTGGAGGACGAACTGGCGTATGGCGTGATCGCGCTGGCGGTGCCGGTGTTCGACCAGCAGGGCAGGGTGGTGGCAGCGCTCAACAGTTCCAGTCACTCGCGCCGCATCAGCAAGGCGAAACTGGTGCGCGAGCGGCTGAAGATGCTGCAGCAGGTCAGCCAGCAGATCTCCACCGATCTTGCCACCGCCCCCTGGCTGTCGCTCAGCGCCCAGGTGTGACGCGCGCGTGTGCCGCGCCCGCTCAACTTGACGCATGCGGGGTCGGGCTGTAGCCTGAAAGCGAAAACTTTTTCGCTTTGCGAAGGATTCTCGTGCCCACCGCGATCGCGAATCCGCTGCCCGCCACCGTGCATCCACAGGCCACCGATTGCTATTTCACCGTCGCCGGTGCGCGGCTGCGTTATCGCGACGAGGGCAGCGGTCCGGCGCTGCTGCTGGTGCACGGCTGGACGCTCGATCTGGAAATGTGGAATGCGCTCAGCGCCGCGCTGCGCCCGACGTTTCGCGTCATCCGGCTCGATCGCCGCGGTTTTGGATTGTCATCCGGGCAGCCGGCGCTGCAACGTGATATTGCCGATCTGGACGCCCTGTGGGGACATCTGGGACTGCAAACCGCGGCGCTTCTCGGCATGTCGCAGGGTGCGCGCGTGGTGCTGGGACTGGCGGCCGCGAGCGTCAGGAGAATCTCCTGCCTGGTGCTGGATGGGCCGCCGGATATCGTAGGCGAGGGCGGTGCGGAGGGCAGTGCGGATGGCGGCGCCGATGAAAACGTCGGCGACGACGAGCTGCCACTGGCACATTATCGTGACATCGCGCGCACCCGCGGCATCGACGCCTTTCGGCGCCAGTGGAGCGCGCACCCGCTGATTCAACTGCGTACCGGCGACAGGAACGCGCACCAGCTGCTGCACGCCATCCTCAGTCGCTACCCCGGCAGCGATCTGTTGCACGCCGCCGCGCCGGCGCGGCCGTCGAGCGCGCCGCTGCGACCCGAGGATATCGCGCTACCGGTGCTGGTGATCACCGGCGCGCACGATGCTGCGCGCCGCGTGAAGTCCGCCGACCGGCTGGCGCAGCGATTGCCCTGCGCGGAGCGCGCCGTGGTGGCAGATGCCGGCCATCTTCCCAATCTTGACAACCCGGTCGCCTACAACAACCTGGTGCGGGCATTTCTGCAGCGTCACCCGGCACGGACCTAAAACACATGACAAACCTTCTGGTTCTCTACTACAGCAGCTACGGCCACATCGAGATCATGGCGCACGCCCAGGCCGACGGTGCGGCGCGGGTGCCGAACACGCGCGTGGTGGTCAAGCAGGTACCCGAACTGGTGTCGCCCGAGCTCTGCAAGGCCTCGGGCTTCGTGCTCGATCAACGGGCGCCCTACGCCGTGCCCGACGAGCTGGATCAATACGATGCGATCATTTTCGGCACCCCGACCCGGTTCGGCAACATGGCGGCGCAGATGCGCAATTTCCTCGACCAGACCGGCGCCTTGTGGGGACGCGGTGCGCTGGTCGGAAAGGTGGGCAGCGTCTTTACCAGCACCGCCAGTCAGCACGGCGGCCAGGAGACCACCATCACCTCGTTCCACTCGACCCTGCTGCATCATGGAATGATCGTCGTCGGCCTGCCCTACACATTCAAGGATCTCACCACGATGCGCGAGATCACCGGCGGCACCCCATATGGTGCCAGCTGCGTGACCGGCGCGGGTTCCGAGCTGCGCATGCCCACGACGCTGGAACTGGACATGTGCCGCTACCAGGGCGAGCACGTGGCGCGCATCGCCAGCCGGCTGGTGGCCGGCACGGCCGCGCTCTAGCGCCTCATTCGGACTTGCGGGCGCACACCTGCGCCTGGTGCTGCAGCAGCCTGGTGAAGTCGGCCGCCACCGATGGCTCGTTCACGTAGAAACCCTGCATCGCATCGCAGGCCTGCTCGCGCAGGAACGCCGCCTGGCGCCGCGTCTCCACGCCCTCGGCGATCACCGTCACGCTCAATGACTTGCCCAGCGCAATGATGGCTTCGGTGATGAGGCGGCTTTCCGTATTCTGCTCCATGTCGCGCATCAGCGAGCGATCAACTTTCAGGGTGTTGATCGGAAAGCGCTGGATGTTGGCGAGCGACACGTAACTGGCGCCGAAGTTGTCGATCGCCAGCCGCACACCGCTGCGCTTGAGGCTCGCCAGCGTCGTGGCCGTGTGCTGGCTGTTCTGCATCAGCGTTGCCTCGGAGATCTCCAGTTCCAGCATGTTGGCCGCCATGCCGGATTGGGCCAGCGCCGCCAGCACGGTTGCCACCAGGTGCTCGTCGTGAAACTGGCGCGGCGTCAGGTTGACCGACATGCACAGTGACGGGAAGCCCTCGCGTTGCCAGGCCATGTGCTGCGCGCATACGGCGTTGAGCATCCAGGCGCCGATCGGGACAATCAGGCCGGTCTCCTCCGCCAGCGGAATGAACCGGGCAGGTGCAATGAGGCCCAGATCCGGATGATGCCAGCGCAGCAGCGCTTCGGCGCCGGAGATGGATCGGCTCTTGAGGTCGAATTTGGCCAGGTAGTGGATCACGAATTCGTTGCGTGCGATCGCATGGCGCAGCTCGTTCTCCAGCAGCACGCGCTCCAGCGACTCGGTTTTCAGGCGGCTGGAGAAGAAGCGGTAGTTGTTCTTGCCCTCCTGCTTGGCGGTGTACATCGCGGTATCGGCGCTCTTCATCAGGGCGCGTTCGGAATCGCCGTCAGTGGGAAAGATCGCGATGCCGACGCTCGCGCTGACGCGGCATTCGTGCTCCAGCAGGTGCAGCGGATGGGTCAGCGACTGCACCATCTTGGCCGCCACGGCGTCGATGTCCTTAAGGTCAGTCGCGTCCTGGCACAGCACCACGAACTCATCGCCGCCGAGCCGGGCGACGATGTCATCGGGCCGCACGCTGTCGCGCAGGCGGGCAGCGGCCTGCTTCAGCAGCGCATCGCCGGCTTCGTGGCCGAGGGTATCGTTGATGAGCTTGAAATGATCCAGGTCCACGAACAGCACCGCAAAGCGCGCGTCCCTGTCGTGCGCGTCGCTGATCAGTGCATTCAGCCGCTCGCTGAAGTATGCGCGGTTGGGAAGCTCGGTAAGGGAGTCGTGGGTAGCAAGGTGGCGGATGCGCTCGTCAGCCAGTTTGCGCTCGGTGATGTCGCGGCCGATACCGATGATGCCCACCACATTGCCGGCCTTGTCGCGCAGCGGAATCTTCGAGGTCGATATGTGCCGCACCGTGCCGGTGAATCGATCCAGCGCCAGCTCTTCGCGATCGATCAGCGGTTGGCCGGTACGCACGATCGACTGCTCATCGGCGAAGAAACCCTCGGCCATTTCCCGCGGGAAGAAGTCGAAGTCGGTCTTCCCTATGAGATTGGCGGCGGTGGTGCCCATGCCGCGCGCCACCAGCTCGTTGCAGGCGATGAAACGGCTTTGAGCGTCCTTGGCGTAGAGCCTGGCCGGGATCAGCTCGATCATGGTGCGCAGCAGGATGCGCTCCTGCTCCAGTGCCGCTTCCAGCTCCAGCTGCGGATGGTCGGTGCTCATCGCATCGTCAGTAGGCGATGGTCATCTGCGCACGCTCATGCGCCGGTGACTCCACCTCATCTACCAGGGCCGCGGCGTAATCTTCGACGCTGATGCGGCTGCCGCCGCCCGGGTCCGACAGCAAGGTGGTGCTACCGAGCCGATATTTGCCGGTACGCGTTCCCGGTGCGATCGACAACGGCGGGCTGAAGAACGTCCAGTCGACATCGCTGGCCTTCAACGAATCGAGTACCGCGCGCATCGCCAGCGCTTCGCCGCGGTAGGCGGCCGGCAGCGTCTCGGCCACTGGCCGGCCATCGGGCAGGTTGAGGCTACCGGCGCCGCCGACCACGATGAGGCGCTTGCCGGTGGCGCGCGCGGCCGCAATCGCAGCATTGCCCACCGCTTTGGCTTCCTGGTATGGATCGCCGCCGCCGCGCGGGCTGGTTGCGCTCACGATGACGTCTGCATGCCTGGCAGCCACGATGAATGCCTGGACATCGGTGGCATCGAGTTGCACCGCGCGGATGTTGGTTCCGCCAGCAATGCGTTCCGGGTGCCTGGCAGCGGCGATCACCGGATGTCCGCGGCCGGCCGCTTCGGCAAGGATGCGCGATCCGATCATGCCGCTGGCACCGACCAGTAGAATGGTCGCCGGCCGGACCGCGGGTCCCGAGGCGCTCTGCGCCAGCGGCGCGGCCAGCAGCATCATCGCTGCGAGACTGACTGCGATTACGGACCGATGCGGCATGGCGCGGGGATCTTGCCTTAAGTTGCTGCGGCTTGCACCCGTGTGTGAGAATCGGCCTCCACCCCAGCGGTCCTGCGATCACGCCTCATCGATCCTCCCACAGTGCCTGTTATTACCTTGCCTGACGGCAGCCAGCGCAGCTACGAGCGCGCCGTCAGCGTCGCCGAAGTCGCAGCCAGCATTGGTTCAGGTCTCGCACGCGCGGCGCTTGCCGGGCGCGTTGACGGCAAGCTGGTGGACACCTCCTTCAGCATCGAGCGCGACGCGGCGGTCAGCATCGTCACCGATCGGGATGCCGACGGGCTGGAAGTCATCCGTCATTCGACCGCGCACCTGCTGGCGCAGGCGGTCAAGCAGCTGTTCCCCGAGGCCCAGGTCACCATTGGACCGGTAATCGAGGATGGGTTTTATTACGACTTCGCCTATCAGCGCGCCTTCACGCCGGAGGACCTGGCGGCCATTGAAGTGCGCATGAAGGAGCTGGCGAAGGCCGATGAAAAGGTCACGCGCCGGGTGATGGCGCGCGACGATGCGGTGCGGCTGTTTCGCGACCTGGGCGAGAACTACAAGGCCGAGATCATCCAGGCGATCCCGGCCGGCGAGCCAATCAGCCTGTACGGTCAGGGCGACTGGGTCGATCTGTGCCGGGGCCCGCACGTGCCGTCGACCGGCAAGCTTAAGGCTTTCAAGCTGATGAAACTGGCCGGGGCTTACTGGCGCGGCGACTCGCGCAACGAGATGCTGCAACGGATCTACGGCACAGCGTGGCCGGACCAGAAGCAGCTCGATGCCTACCTGCATCGGCTGGAGGAGGCGGAGAAACGCGATCACCGCAAAATCGGCCGCGAACTCGACTTGTTCCACATGCAGGAGGAGGCGCCGGGCGCGGTGTTCTGGCATCCCAAGGGCTGGCAGGTGTTCCAGACCCTGATCCAGTACATGCGTGCCAAGCAGACCGCCGCCGGTTTCCAGGAAGTCAATGGACCGGAGCTGTTGGACCGCAGCCTATGGGAGGCCTCGGGTCATTGGGCCACCTTCGGCGAGAACATGTACACCACGCGCACGCCGGACGATCGGGTGTATGCGATCAAGCCGATGAACTGTCCGGGCCACGTGCAGATCTTCAAGCAGGGCATCAGGAGCTATCACCAGCTGCCGGTGCGCTACGCGGAATTCGGCAAGGTGCACCGCTACGAGCCCTCCGGGGCGCTGCACGGCCTGATGCGCGTGCGCGCCTTCACCCAGGACGACGCACACATCTTCGTGACCGAGGAGCAGATCACCTCCGAGGCGGTCGCGAGCACGCGCCTGATCCTCGACATCTACAAGGACTTTGGCTTCGACGATGTGCGCATCAAGTTCTCGGACCGTCCCACCAAACGCGTGGGGGCGGATGAAACCTGGGACAAGGCCGAGGGCGCGCTGCGCGATGCCTCCGGCGCCGCCGGTATCGAATACAGCCTAAACCGTGGCGAGGGCGCGTTTTACGGGCCCAAGCTCGAATTCGTATTAAGAGATGCGATCGGCCGGGACTGGCAGTGCGGCACACTGCAGGTGGACCTGAACATGCCGGGCCGGCTGGGGGCGCACTACATCGACGATCACAGCGTCAAGCGCACCCCGGTGATGCTGCATCGGGCGATATTCGGTTCGCTGGAGAGGTTTTTCGGCATCCTGCTCGAGCACCATGCCGGCCGATTACCGGCCTGGCTGGCCCCGGTGCAGGTGGCCGTCATGGGAATCACCGACCGCCAGCACCCGTATGTGCTTGAGACTGCGGATTTCCTGAAAAATCAGGGGGTTCTGGTCCAGATTGACTTGCGCAATGAAAAGGTGGGCTTTAAGATCCGCGACCACACGCTGCAGCGGGTACCCTACCTATTGGTAGCGGGGGACAAAGAGGTTGCAGCGAATCTGATTTCAGTGCGCTCCCGCAGTGGCAAGGATCTGGGCGCGATGACGCCGCAGACGTTCACGGAACGTTTGCGCGCCGAGATCGAGAGCCACGGGCGCCGAACTTTGGAGGATTGATATATAGCCATTTCATCGAAGCGGGTCCGGCGTAACGAGGACATTACGTCGCCCACGGTGCGGGTGATCGGAGCAGATGGAGGACAGGCGGGTGTCATGACGCGTGCGGAAGCGATCGCGTTGGCCGCCTCAGCAGAGCTGGATCTCGTGGAAGTCTCGCCCACGGCTGAACCGCCGGTGGTGCGGGTTATGGATTACGGCAAATTCCTGTTCGAGCAGAACAAGAAGGCGCACTCTGCCAAGCGCAAGCAGAAGCAGATTCATGTCAAGGAAGTGAAGTTTCGTCCCGGTACGGAAGAGGCGGACTACCAGGTCAAACTGCGTAATCTGATCCGCTTCCTGTCCGAGGGTGATAAGGCCAAGGTGACCTTGAGGTTCCGCGGCCGTGAGATGGTGCATCAGGACATCGGCAGGAAGCTCCTGGACCGGGTACAGGGCGATCTCGCTGCGCACAGCGTGGTCGAACAGAACCCGCTGATGGAAGGCCGGCAGATGGTGATGCTGTTTGCACCGAAAAAGAAGTGATCGCGCAGTCATCGGCCTGATCGGCTGCTGACGCGCGATCCGCGAGCAAGCGGGTGCGCAAGGTCCAACCAGGCCTTGCCACCTTGCGAACTCTGGCAACAATGTAAGGAGTGATCATGCCCAAGTTGAAAACCAACCGGGCCGCGGCGAAGCGTTTCCGCAAGACGGCGAACGGCTTCAAAGGCTACGCGTCCGGCAGACGCCACAATCTCGGCCACAAGGACTCCAAGCGCAAGCGCCATGCTCGCTCGGGAGGCAGCAGTCTCGTGGACAAGAGCGATGTCAATCGTCTCCTGCAACTGCTGCCCAACCACAAGTAACGCTTAGCGGAGTTCCAACATGGCAAGAGTCAAACGCGGCGTCACGGCTGGACGTCGGCACAAGAAGGTCCTTGGCAAGGCCAAGGGTTATTACAACGCACGGCGCAAGGTCTATCGCGCCGCCAAGCAGGCGGTCATCAAGGCCGGCCAGTATGCGTACCGCGACCGGCGGGTGAAGAAGCGCGAGTTTCGCGCGCTGTGGATCATGCGCATCAATGCCGCGGCACGCGTGCACGGCCTGTCCTATAGCCGTCTGATCGAGGGCCTGCACAAGGCCGGGCTGACGATCGACCGCAAGGTGCTGGCGGATCTTGCGATGAACGACGCCAACGCCTTTGCCGTCATTGCGGAGCAGGCGAAAGCCAGTATCGCTGCGGCCTGATCCTTCAAGGCGGTGAGGGCGGTGGGAGAGCTCGACACTCTGACGGCAAGCGCCCTGGCGCAGATCCGCGATGCCGGCAGCGTGCCGGCGCTCGAGGAGATCCGCGTGCGCTGGCTCGGCAAGAAGGGCACGCTGACCGAGCAGTTGAAGACGCTCGGTGCGCTGCCGGCGCCCGAGCGACCGGCCGCCGGCGCGCGCATCAACACCGCCAAGAACGCGGTCCAGAGCGCGATCGAGCAGCGGCGCGCCGAACTTACCAGTGCCGGGATCGAGCAGCAGCTGTCGGCCGGGGCGATCGACGTCACGCTGCCGGGACGCAGCGAGGCCATCGCGGGACTGCATCCGATCACGGCCACCAGACTGCGCATCGAGCAGATCTTCCGGCGCGCCGGCTTTGAGGTGGCGGATGGTCCGGAGATCGAGGACGAGTTCTACAATTTCGAAGCGCTGAACATTCCGGCCAATCATCCGGCGCGCGCGATGCACGACACCTTCTACCTCAAGGATGGCCGGCTGCTGCGCACCCACACCTCGCCGGTGCAGATCCGAGCGATGCAGCGCGCCGTGCAGAGCGGCTCATTGCCGCTGGCGCTGATCGCCCCGGGGCGCGTCTATCGGCGCGACTCGGACGTGAGTCACTCGCCGATGTTCCATCAGGTCGAAGGGCTGTACGTGGACGAGAACGTCAGTTTTGCCAATCTGAAATCGACGTTGCACAAGTTCATGGAAGCGTTCTTCGAGCAAGACCTGTCGATGCGGCTGCGGCCGTCCTACTTTCCGTTTACCGAACCCTCGGCTGAGGTCGATATCAGCTGCGTACTGTGCCGCGGCGCGGGCTGCCGGGTGTGCAAGCAGAGCGGCTGGCTCGAGATCGCCGGCTGCGGCATGGTGCATCCGAACGTTTTCAAGGCCTGCGGCATCGACACCGAACGCTACACCGGCTGGGCATTCGGCGCCGGCATCGAGCGCCTGGCGATGCTGCGTCATGGGGTGAATGACCTGCGGTTGTTTTTTGATAACGACCTGCGGTTCCTGGCGAATTTCGCAGGCGGGCAGTCATGAAACTGCCGCTGTCGTGGCTTGCCGATTGGGTGGATCTGCCCGCCGGCACAGACCCGCGTGAGCTCGCCCGCCTGCTCACCAACGCCGGCTTCGAGGTCGAGGCCATCAGTGCCGCGGCCAGCGCATTCTCCGGCGTCGTGGTCGCGCGCGTCGTCAGCGCCGAGCGCCACCCGCAGGCCGATAAGCTCAAGGTGTGCCGGGTCGTCACCACCGACGGCGATGCCGACAGCGGTAGCGCGGGCGTCGCCCCGGGCGCTGCGCTTACGATCGTGTGCGGTGCGGCCAATGCACGGCCAGGTCTGGTCACCGCGCTGGCGCGTATCGGCGCGTTGCTGCCGAATGGTGTGGCCATCGGCGCCGCCTCGCTGCGTGGTGTTGAGTCACAGGGCATGCTGTGCTCGGAACGCGAGCTGGGCCTGGCCGAGACGTCCAACGGCATCATCGAACTGCCCGCCGATGCGCCGCTGGGCGCAGACCTGCGCGCCTACCTCGCGCTCGACGATGCGATTCTGGAGGTCAACGTGACCCCCAATCGCGGCGATGCTATGTCGGTGCTCGGCATCGCGCGCGAGGTGGCAGCGCTGACCGGCACGGCGCTTAAAGCGCCGCCACGGCCGGAGGCGATCGCCCGCGACAGGACCTCGGGAGAGGTCATCGCGGTGACTCTGCAGCCGGGCGCTGGTGCTGCGCGTCTGCTGGCGCGGGTGCTGCATGGCCTGGATAACACGGTGGCGAGTCCCTGGTGGCTGCGCGAGCGATTGCGGCGCGCGGGGCTGCGCGCGATCAGTCCGGTGGTCGACGTCACCAACTATGTGATGCTGGACCTCGGGCAGCCGATGCACGCCTTTGACCGCGCGCGCCTGCGCGGACCCTTGAGCGCGCGCCACGCGCGTGCTGGCGAGCGGCTGCGGCTGATTGATGGAAGCGAGCTGTCGCTCGACGCGCGCGCGCTGGTGATTGCCGACGCTGAATCGGCCGTGGGGCTGGCCGGAGTCATGGGCGGCGAGCATTCCGCGATCAGTGCCGCATCGACCGACATTGTGTTCGAGGCTGCCTGGTTCAAACCCACGGCCATCGCCGGTCGCGCGCGGCTGCACGGCCTGCAGACCGAGGCCAGCCAGCGCTTCGAGCGCGGCGTCGACTGGCGCGGCCAGGAGCGGGCGATGACGCTGGCCACGCAGCTGCTGCTGGAAATCGCCGGCGGCAACGCCGGGCCGGTCACCACGGCCGAGCTTGCCGACGAACTGCCGCGCATCCGGCCGGTGCACTTGCGCAGCCGGCAGCTGCAACGCCTGCTCGGGGCCAGTGTCGCCGCGGCCGACGTCGAGCGGCGACTGCGCGCGCTCGGCATGGGGGTGCGGCCGGAGCAGGCCGGCTGGAGCGTGCAGCCGCCCTCATGGCGTTTCGATATCGAAATCGAGCCCGACCTGATCGAAGAGGTGGTGCGCATTGGCGGTCTCGACAGCATCGAGGAGCGCGCCCCGGTGATGGCGATCGTGCCGCGCTCGCCGGCTGGTGGTGAGGTCGACGAGCGCGTGGTCATGCGCACGCTGGCGGCGCGCGGTTACCAGGAGGTCATCACCTTCGGCTTCGTCGATCCGGCACTGCAGCGGCAGCTGTTTGGAGGGCAGCCCGGGGCGGAACGGGCGGGCCTGGAACTGGCCAATCCAATCGCAGCCGATCTTTCCGTGATGCGCGGCTCGCTGCTGCCGGGCCTGATCGGCGTGGCGCGCGAGAATCTGCGGCGCCAGCAGCAGCGTGTGCGGGTGTTCGAGATTGCCAACCGGTTCGTGGCCGACGCCGCCGAGGCTGGCACGTTTCGCGAGCAGAAGATGCTGGCCGGTCTCGCCCTCGGATCGCGTCTGCCGGAACAGTGGGGCGCGGCCGCTACGCCGGCGGATTTCTACGACATCAAGGGCGACCTGTCGGCCCTGCTGGCACTGGGCGGGTCGGGCGGGGAGTTCTTATACGAGCCGGCGGCTTCCGGCTACCTGCACCCGGGACGCGCGGCGCGCATCCTCCGGGATGGGTTTGAAATCGGCTGCCTTGGGGAGCTGCACCCGCGCCTGGTGCGCGAGCTAGAGTTAACATATGCCCCATTGTTGTTCGAAGTCGACTATTTGGGGGCGTTTCGGGCCAATCTGGCGCAGTTTCGCGAAGTTTCGCGTTTCCCCCACATCCGGCGCGATATTTCCTTCACCGTGCCGGTCGATGTCGCCTTCGCCACGCTCAGCGAACGTGTTAGTGTTGCTGCTGGAAGCCTGCTCAAACAACTAAGCGCCTTCGACGTCTACCAGGGGAAGGGAGTAGAATTGGGGCGAAAAAGTATCGCCTTAGGCTTGATTTTACAGGATTTAAGCCGCACCCTTACGGATAGTGACGCGGACCGTGTGGTCCAGGCAGTGCTGCAGGATTTGAGTTCGAATCTGGATGCGCGGATAAGAGAATAAAGTCGATGGCTCTGACCAAAGCTGAGATGGCCGAGGCATTGTTCAATCAACTCGGTCTCAACAAACGTGAAGCACGCGAGCTCGTGGACCTCTTCTTTGAAGAGGTGCGCGGTGCATTGTCGCAGGGCGAGCAGGTGAAATTGTCCGGCTTCGGCAATTTTGACCTGCGCGACAAGAACCAGCGGCCCGGCCGCAATCCGAAAACTGGCGAGGAGATTCCCATCAGCGCGCGACGCGTGGTGACGTTCCGACCGGGTCAGAAACTCAAAGCACGCGTCGAAGCCTATGCTGGAAGCAAGGAATAACAACGAGCTGCCGGCGATTCCCGGCAAGCGTTATTTCACCATCGGCGAGGTGAGTGAGCTGTGCGGCGTCAAGCCGCACGTGCTGCGTTACTGGGAACAGGAGTTTCCGCAGCTCAAGCCGGTCAAGCGTCGCGGCAATCGCCGCTACTACCAGCGCCAGGACGTCATCGTCATCCGGCAGATACGCAGCCTGCTATACGAGCAGGGCTTCACCATCGGCGGCGCGCGCAACAAGCTCACCGGTGATGAGGCGCGCACCGATATCACCCAGAGCCAGCAGATCGTGCGCCAGCTGCGCACGGAACTCGAAGACGTGATGCGCATCCTGCGCCGCTAATGGCGCGCCACTGCCTGACCAAGCCGGCGCGAAGCGCGTATGATCCAGCCCACGGCGCCACGGGACTGGCGCTGTAGTCGTAATAAAAAGAACAAATCGAGTCGGAGCGTGGCGCAGTCTGGTAGCGCACTTGCATGGGGTGCAAGGGGTCCCGAGTTCAAATCTCGGCGCTCCGACCAGCTTTTCTTGGTCCTTGATCGATGTGGTGTACCCCCCTTTGTACCCACTTTGATTTGACCGTCGTAACAACTGCAGTCGAGGCGAGAGCCATGCATCGCGGTCCGCGGCCTCATCATCGTCTGTCGATCTACCTTGGGACCGATGCCAGCGGCTGGTCCTGGAATTTCGATCGGTGTGTCCACCTACATGCGTCAGGTGCAGGGGGTCTCGAGTTCAAATCTCGGCGCTCCGACCAACTTAAAACCCCTATAAATAAAGCGAATAATGGGTGCTGGCGCGAACGATCGGATCTTCTATTTTTGAGATCTTTACCCATGTCTCTACCCATTCAATCGGTGACAGGAAATGAGATCGGATGAGAGGTGGCGTGGCCTGATTCGCCGCTCGATTGTCGGTTGCCTGCGTTGGATCGGCCGCATACTCCTTGGAGGTTCGACCAGGGGTGCGGGAGGCATGGATCAAGACGCCGTCATGGCCATCCTCCGCAGACACGGCATTGCGGCCACACCTCAGGCACCTAAGCCGGGCGTACAGTGGATGGTCGTAGTTAAAAAGCCCCGCCGTCTCCAAGGTCCAGGCATCCACAAGCCTGTCGCACCTGCCGACTCGATAGTCGTCGAATGGTGGATGCGGATACATGAGAATCAGCGCGCAAAGCACTTCGCCATGACAGCAGAGCAGAGGGGTGCGTACGAGACCCACCTTAGTTCGGTGTTAAGCAATCACGGTGTGCATTTCGACTTGGTTGGCCATCCTGGCCCGCGACAACCAGCGGTAGTGGATCTGGTGATGTTTAGGGTCAATGTCTCTATTCCTGACAGTGAGGTGACCGACGCCCGCCTCTTGCAAGCGATCGAGGCTGTCTATGAAGCCTGGGATGCCGGCGACCGATGCATTCCGAGGTACCTTGGCTTCCCGGCGTCCATTGGCCCTGGGGCGAACCGCAAACAGAGGCGACTGCTTGCTAAAAAGAACAGATCGAGAGTTGGCCGTAAGTACTCAGATTCAGGTTCCGGGGCGCGGCGCACTCCGATCCTGCCGCACCCGCCGGGGCCTTCTAAAGATTCCTCAGGGGATCGCGGTATGACTCGCTTTTTTTCGCTCCCCGAGCAAGTTCGCATCCCTGCCGAGCACGGCTGGATTCTAGAAATGGAGCGTGAAGAGAATCCGCAACTCTACGACGTATGCAGGGAGGTGTTTGACCGCATCCCCCATTTGGTGAAGGAGTTTGAGGAAGGGCTCCCCAGGAAAGATCGAATCCGTCCTGTCCAGTGGACCCTAGCAACTCTGCAAACGCCAGGGGCTTTTTCTACGACCGTCGGAAAGCCAGTCAGATATGAACTTATTTGCCTCAGCAAGGGCGCCATAGCGGCAGCGAACGATCACTTCAATCGAATAATGGCTCATCCGGATAACATGCCGAGTATAGGCGATCCGGTCAAGGAGAAGGACAGCGTCCCCGGGGCCTCTGGGCTGTACGCGTCCACACTCGAACAAGACTGGTGGCGGAAGTCTGTGCAGCCTCACTGCCCGATACGACGTCACTTCGCACACCTGCTTACGTTGATGTGCTTGGATCTGATAGTGCTCCATGAATACGCCCACCTTACAAATGGGCACGTTGACTACCTGGACCAAGTCCCCGATAAGGATGAGCCGCGCCGCCGCCAAGCTCTGGAAATTAACGCGGACGCGACCAGCGTATTGAACATACTTGCCTCGACCTGTGCGCAACATGTGCTGTTGCGCAACGGACCCGCATGGCCAGATGCAAACCAACAAGCCGCGCGAGAGATCGTGTTTGGAACGTTCCAAAACTGTTTTCGCTCGATTCTACTATCGGGCTACGTGTTTTTGAGGGCATTCAACAGATCTTGGGACGAGCCGAGCCAAATAAAACTGAGTCACCCCGGAGAGGCTATTCGCATGAAGTTGCTGTCCGATTGCCTAGGGCAGTACATCCGCAACGTTCCTGCTTTTCCCGGCTACACCGAGCAGGAATATTACGATGACGCTGGGAGGGTATATTCGTGGGCCGAAGATGCGATGGCTCGAATAGACGGCAAAGGCCGAGATCTTGCGATGTGGAAAAGTGCCTTTCAATCAGAGGCAGCGAATAAGTACATAGAGGACCTGGGCGCCAAGTGGGCGGAAGTAGGTCCGCAGCTTGAACCATTCATGAAAGTCGATCGGTTCATTTCAGTTGACTGGACGATTGATACTGCATTTTTTACGACCTGATCTAGTCCTTTGACCCGGTCGGACTCCACACTAGATGCGCAGCTCCTGGCGGCGGTTCGGTACCCGGCTCCAATTGGATCACCGCGACCTGCCGGCGTTGGCCCTCCTTTTCGCAGAAGAATGCCCCTGAGGTCGAACTGAAGTTCTGCATCGTCCAGCCGGCGTCGATGTGTTCGATCATGGCCGCCGCAAAAGTCCGCTTCAGATTCGTCCCCGGGGGCAAGGGCCGGCCCTCGATCAACCGGCTGTGCCGGTTCGAGGATCTCAAGCCAGCGCGGCCCGTCGACCGTCTGCAGGGGGTCGTGGAGGTTCCGGCGTTTGTTACCAGCGTGACGCATGGGCCGACCGTAGCCGGGTCCTAGTTGCAGAATTTCCTCTGATTGGGACCAGGCGATTTCCTGGGTTGGGTACCACCTGATTTCCTGAGATTGTACCCACCCGATTTCCTCGGATTGGGACCACCGGCGCGAGCCGCCCTGAAGGGGTTGGCGAGCCCTGTACCGTCGTGCGCAGGCACGAACGGGAGGGCGACATGGCGCGGAGGAAGTTCACGGTGGATCGATACCAGGAGATCGAGCGGCGGCTGGCCGAAGGCCGCAGCCTCAGGGAGATTGCGCAGGCGCTGGGCTGCTCTCGGCGCACGGTACGGCAGGTGCGTGACGGGAAAAAGGGCTCGCCCGAGGCGGTGGCGCGGCGAGCAGCCGATCCGCTGTGGATGGGGCAGCTGGACTGGCCGGCGATCATTCACGATCTGGGGCTGGGCCATCCGCTGAAGTTCCTGTGGGAGGAGCGTGCCCAGCACCTGACGACGTACTCGAACTTCTGGAAGCAGTTTTACCGCAAGTTCCCACAGTACCGAGAGGCCAGCGTCACGGCGCGAGAGTTTGCGCCCGGCGAGCGCGTGGAGGTCGATTACGCAGGCGACCCGATCGAGTGGGTGCAGTTCAAGACGGGGGAGATCCGTCGCGCCTGGATCTTTGTCGCCGGTCTGGGCTTCAGCCAACTGCTGTACGCATGGGCGGCCGAGGACATGAAGAGCCGCAACTGGCTGGCCTCTCACCGGCGCATGTTCGCCTACTACGGCGGTGTGCCTCACGTGACCGTGTTCGATTTTGTTGCCGGCAACAAAATCGAGCATCCAAAGGCTCGGGACCGCCCCGAAGAACTCCAGCATCCGGATCGTCGAGCCAATCCAGTCCGGCAGCCTCTGCGTCCAGGTCGCCTCCGCATACGCGTACTTCGAGGCGCCGAGCGTCGCCACGAAGATCTCGGCGGTGAGGATTTCCCCGCTCTTCGCATCGATCACCGCGACGGTGTCGCCGCTGTAATCGATGAACACCTTCTCCCCGGCGCGGTGCACCTGGCGCATCGAGCGGGCGAGCCGGCCGCGATACTCGTGGTAATGAACGCAGAACTGGCTGTACCGATACGCGCTCTGGCCGTGCGCCTTCTCGTATTCCTCCCACAGCAGCTGCAGGGTGACTCCTTTGCGCTTGAGCTCCTGGTGGATCAGCGGCATAGTCGGGCTGCGCGTAACGCTCGGGCGGCGCGGCAATCCGGTACATCAGCGCCTCAAGACCCGCCTCATCGAGCTCCGCCGGCAACGGCCAGCCCAGCCCCTGCTGTACGGCCCGCGTCACGGCGTTCGTCACCGCGCCCTTGGACATCCCCGTCGCCGCGGCGATCTTCTCGTGGCTGAGCTTCGCCTCAAATTTGAGGCGCAGAACCTGTTTGATCTTGCGCATGGCACTCCGTTTGGCTGGCATCGGCTCCCCCAAGGAAAATCGGGCAGCTTAGCCAGGAAAATGTAAGTTCCAGCACAACCTCGGCTTCATTCCGGACGAACGTGACCGACCATTCCGGGATTGTGACCGAGGATTCCGGCCGTAGCCGAAAATCGGTCACCTTCAATCAGAATCGGCGGTCACGTTCGGTCGGAATGACCGGTCACGTTCAAACGGAATCAGCGGTCATCTTGGTCCGGAAAACGCACCAGGCGCCTTCGTCGTAGATTCGGGTCGTCACGGTCGATATTCATGCCGCCGATCGCAGATCGAAATCAGCGTGGATGACGTCGTAGGCGGCCGCGACACGGCCATCGTCGCGCTGAAGGAGTTCAAGCGCTGTGAGCGTCTCAACATCTTCATGCACACGTTTGTAGTCGCGCTGCAGGCGTTGCGCGAGCGCCCTGACCGAGCGCGCTGACTCGCGATGCACTTCGCGCAGTAATTCCAGCCGCTTCGGACTCAGTGCGTTCAGCAGAGTTGCCAAGTCGGCGAAGGTTAAATGCTCCTCCCGTACCTTCTCGCCTCGCTCAACCTGTTTCCATGCGCGGATGAAGCGCCGTCCCATATCCTTCATCGAGCCTACGTGTACATTAACCCGCCTCTTGCTCATGACTCACCTCGCAGGCGGCGCACGTCCGCCAGAAAGTCCTCAATCAACTGCTCCACGCTGGTAAAGGCGTACGCCTCCACCTGTCCCTCGATATGACGATGGTCACCCTTGCCGCGCTCATTGTCATAGCTCACGAGACGCTCGCCGGCCAAGCCGTAGAACAGGCTGTATTTCAACTCATGGAGACTGCCCGGAACCGGCTTCGGAACGCTCCAGATCTTCATTTCCACGATTGCCCCGTCCGGGAGCATTTGCTTGTCGTGAAACTCCAAACCGGCTTTCGCCATATGGCATAAAATGCCATGATCTTAACTATGGCGTCAAGTGCCATAGAGGCCCCGCGACAGAGCGTCCTAGCTCATAGGAGTGTGGGGCTGCGCGCGCGAGGTGCCGCGCTACGTTCTGTTGGCATGCAACGATTGAGTGCCACCGGCCAGGCAAATATCCCCAGCTGCAGCAACGCGGCTAGGCTCTGGCATTTTCGGTGGAGCTGCTCGTCAATCCAGTGAGGGGCAGAAATTCCGCCTGTCGACGCGGCGGCATTCGACAACGACGTCGAGCATCGCATCTCATCGCCAGCATCTCGAATCATGGGCATCGAGCCGTTAACGTGTCTGCCACAGAAGGGCGCTCGGTGTAATGCTGCGACGCAGCATAACATATATGGGGTGCAAGGGGTCCCGAGTTCAAATCTCGGCGCTCCGACCAATTAAATCAGCGTGTTAGCTTTATGACCAGCATCCAGGTTCGGCAGACGGGGGCCACTCAGGGGGCCACTCATGCCTTTCCGGCGCCCCGGGAGCACCCTAGAACGAGGGTCGGGATACTGAATCGCGGAGGTCTCATGCGCGTAGCCACTATAACTCTGCGCTGTCGGCTTGCTGGCGGGTTGCGCCCATAATCTGACGCTGATGAGCCGCGAAGGCTCAGCGACGGGCCAAGGCGTCGCTCACGGAAACGGCGGGAAAGGGGACCTTTCAATCGATCTAGAAGGAAAGCACTACGCTGGCACTTGGGTAGCGGTCTCCGCTGGCAGCATTGGATTGCTGCAGACCTACGGTGCGCATCCCGTGACCGCCACTGCTGTATCGACGAGTGGGCAGAGCACTGGAAACGCTCTATTGAAGGCCGATGATGGTTCAGGTCTTCGGTGCGAATTTCAATATAGCGGCTGGACCAAGACGGGAATTGGGGTGTGCCAGGGTGATGGGGGTCGCCTGTACGATATGCAAATCAATTAGCGACTCGAACAGCCTCCTTAGCTTTCCCGATCCAAGAGCTTGCGCATCGTTCCGGTGTGGCCCACAAGGAAGCCTTCAACGTCCGCAGGCTGATCGCAGGCTTCGGCCGTAATCTGCTGCAGAAATGGCGCGGCGCACTCGTTTGTAGCCGGAGAGAAGTAAAGGGTCAGAACGCCTCCGTGAAAGCCACTACTGTACATAGCGACGTCATTGTGTTTACCGCGGAGACTGCGGAACACAGTTTCAAACTGATGCTGTATTGCGATATGCCGGCCGGCTTCCACATCGGCGCCAGACATTCGCACGCAATGCCAAACTGGTGCGTTCATGGAGCGTCCATTCTAGATGAGAACTGGGTCGCCGAGTTGGTCAGCCGTCATTGATCCATTCCAGGAGCGAGCCGTCGTTATGGAAGGCAAGAGTGGCTAGGGAGAGCGCGATCGTTGTCTTGCCAGTACCGGGCACGCCGCCGAGCATGTGAAGCTTGCCCGCGGCCAGCCAACCTGGCCAGAGCCAGGAAACGGGTTCCATCTCAATTTGGGAAGCCCGACGCAGACCGACGGTAGGCGGGATGGGCAGACGAGTTTCGTGACCATTGCCCTTGATGGCGGAATCGAGTGCCGA
>CAWDVQ010000002.1:0-10697 GCA_963805965.1 uncultured Gammaproteobacteria bacterium | reverse complement strand
CGCGTAGCCGGCGTGCCCTAGTGACCTGTAGCAACTGATTGTACTGATGTGGCGCGATGGATCGGTGTATTTCCACTTCACCGTCCGCGGCGACTTGTTGTAGCGACGGGCGTAGCGCATGAGTTTTCTCTTGAGATCGGGGACGGAAGTGAACACATTGGCGTTAACCGCGCCGCCGCCGATGAGAAACCCTAGCGTCGAGCTCGCGTGAGATAGGCCACGATCGCATCCAGGTCAGCATCGCTGACTTCAGTTTTGCGAAATGCTGGCATCACGTTCATACCGCGGCGCACGATCGCGCGGATCAATTCAGGGCTCAAATCGGTCCTTTGTTCCAGCAATGCCGGCACTCTGCCGCTATATTTTGCCGCCAACGCTCGCGTTCCGGGATGACCGGGCATCGGTCCATGGCAGGCGACGCAGCTATTCTGATATTCGACGTAGCCTCGCGGCGAGCCCGTTGGCGCGGCAGTCGAGTTGCGCGTCCAGCCGATATATCGAGCATCTTCGGCCAGGGCGCCATGGCAGATCAGACGTACCGAAAGGCTCGCCAGAACCGCTAGGGACGCTGCTCTCCTCAAGCACCTCCACGCGAATGGCGGAATGCTCATTTCGATGACCTCAAATACTTTGGCCAGATTCCGTAGCGGCCCGCCGAGAGAATGCCTTTGGGGTCGACGGCGTCTTTGACGGCTTCATGAAATCTCAGCAGAGCATTGTTGTTAAACGAGTATGTGCTCATGACGGCGTCCTGGAAGGTCGGCGCCGCGCGGTATTCGGCCCAGCCGTGCTGCGCGGCCTGCTGGATCAGATGATTGAACGCGTCCCGCTGCATCCGGTTTTGGGCCGGGTGTTCGCTGATGGCAAACCAATAAATGAAGATCGCCGTGCGCTGCCAGAACCAGGCCGGCAGCGAGAATCTCAGCCACGGCAGATTGAGCTCCTTCGCTTGCTTCCGAAACACCCGATTGGCCTCGAAGATTGCCTCTCCGGTGCGCGGAATGACGGGGGAGAACCATATGTGTCCGCTTGAGGGATGGGAGTTGGTGCTCGAGCGTGCTCCCAGCGAGAAACTGCTCAAACTCGGAATTCCGAATTCGCTGTAGCGCGTGAGGTCCGTAGGTCCCTCGGCAAGTGGAAATCGATACTCGTCCTGGTCCTGAAACCAGGCGCCCGGTATCGCCGAGAGCAGCTCTTTCGAGTACTCCCACTGGGCAGCAATGACCTTTGGCGGTCCGTAGTACTTGAGGTCGAAAGTCCAATAGGGCACGTTGTGCCGAAGACCATATTTTTCCAAACCGCCTGGATTGCCGTCCTCGGCTTGATCGCGAAGGTGCCATAGTTCCCGATCCGGAGTGGGTATGCTCTCATCGAGAGCCAGGTAGCGGTTCTGCTCCCTGATTGAAGCGACGCCCATCAGCGGACTACCGGCGTCGGGGTACCCGCTAGTGATGCCGCTGTTCTCGAGCAGGGTGACGAGCCGAACGAGATCGTGGAGGTCGTCATGCCTTCGGACCAGCACGCGTCCACACCGGTACGCTTCGGGTTGCGGCATGAGCCAGAAGCCCATTTTCGTGACGACTCCGAAGTTGGACTGCGAGAACATGCCATCGATCCAAGGCCCGTAGCCGGATTTGTACTGCTGCCAGGTCCTGCCGTTCGGGAGTGCTCCCATCCCGGTGCGCAACAGTTCGCCGCTCGCCAACACCACTTCCATACCGCAATGGGCTTCGAAATGGCTTCGGAGGCTCGGTATGGTATAGCCAACACCTCGATCCAGCGCGTTGCCAACGAGGCTGCCCCAGCCCGGCTCGGGGCAATCGATCCACAGCTTCAGTTTCCTTTGCTGAATGTAGCGGTACAGATCGAAATAGCTGACTCCCGGCTCAACGAGCACATAGGCGTTTTCCTCGCTTATCTCGAGAATGCGGTTCATGCGCTTGAGATCCAGCACGACGCTGCCCGAGTAGACTGGAGCAGAACCGCCGTATCCCAGGTTGCGGCCGGTGGAGATAGGATAGAGCGGAACCCTGTAGCGGTTGGCAATGCGGACGATTTGCTGGACTTCCTCGACCGTCGATGGAGCGACGGCTGCGGACGCGAATCGATCTTCCGATTCTCCGCGGAACGGCGAGTAAGCATCGCGGTAGAGATCGACGTCCTCTTCCTTCGTGAATACCCACTGGGAACCAATGACGTTTTCGAACTGACTGACTACGGCGGCGAAGGTCGGGGAATCCAAGCCTGGTGGCGTTCTCATGAGTTCGGTTCCCGACAATTCTGCAGGCGGCAAGCATGGGGTACGATCAGCCAGGAGGTTAGTTGCAGACCGTCATCGATTTCGCACTCGCCTCGGTCAGTACGATAGGTGAGACTACAGCGCTCATCCGTCTGCGATGGTAGCGCTGGCAATGAACCCGACATCTCCGCCATCAGATTCGCGAACTGCACTGGCCAGTGCCTGAGATTGCCAAGTCGATCGAGGACAAGCGCTGCCGTTCTATTGGATGACGCCAGCAAATGCCGAATACTGCCATCGGTAAGAAAGCTGTGAGTGCCCCGATAGATCACGCGCATGCTGTGGTTCCAGGCGAGGCGTTCGAGGCAAAATAATGTCCCTGGCGTCGTCAGGCCGCCTACTGTAATCGGCGCATGGCGCCACACCGGATCCAGGCGTTCGTACCAGACGCTTGTCACGTCACCCAGATAATCGGCAACTGGCACGGATCGCTCGCGCATCGCCGTAGCGAACGCGCGCCCGCCGGGAAAACGCACATCGATGATCGCGAGATGCAGGGGAAGTCTGTCCGGCGCGCGAGGCGCCAGTGGCGTTCGGTGCACTTCCATTTCGGTCCCGTCGCCGAGCGCAATAGCCGACAGGGCGAGTGCGGATGTCACGAAGAATCTGCGCGTATACACTGAGTGCTCACCTTTCCGGCAATCATAGCTGCTGTAGCTTTTCGCCCAGTAACTATATGACAGTATGTGGTTTGGCGGCGCGCCGGAACTCACTGCCGATATGGCACGGACCAGCCGTGCGACCGCCGCTGCAACCCTGTCAGCCAGGCGAGCCTGCGATGAATCTGGTGCTCAGTAGAGTAAGACAGGGCGGCCTGTTCGCCCTGAGGCACCGCTGCCGTGATCGACGCATCGCGCGGTGGTTCTTCGTCGACGTCTCTCAACCATAACGTGCGCAGAAACCGGACTGAACGCGGGACGGCCACTGCGTAAATGTCACGCGCAACCGTACTACCGCACGGCGACGATCGCGCCCGAAGCTACCTTTTTAATAGCATACAATGCCTATCGTGTTAGCCGCTATTTAACTGACGGAGTCAACATATGACTTCTTCGAATCGAAGCCTTACCGACCTGATCATTTCCCATCGTAAGTGGTGGGAGTATCTGTGCAACACAGTTTTCGCCATCCTGTCCGCCTTTTTCATGCTCGCGATGCTGGTTGACTTCGTGACGAATCAACGGCTCAGCAGCCTGTTGCTCTGCGTATTTGAAGGGGCCATGGTATGGTTTGCGGCCACCCGTCCCCTACCAAAGGAAACCAATCTCTCACTGTACGACTGGATCATCAGTCCCTTGGGTGCCTACCTCCCTTTGTTCCTGCGGCCGGTCGGTGAGCCCCACGACAGCGTTTTTCTACTCGGCGCGCAGCTCATTGGGCAATTAATCTATGTCGCTGCACTATTTAGCCTGAACAAGAGCTTTGGGGTAGTTGCCGCCAATCGCGGCGTCAAGACCGGCGGTATGTATCGCATCATGCGTCATCCATTCTATGCAGGACTCATTGTGAGCAATGCGGCCTACGTACTCCAAAACATGTCGGTCACGAATGCGGCTATTTTCGTACCATTCGTTGTGCTAACGATCATGCGGCTGGTGGAGGAAGAGCGCCTCTTGCGCAAGGACCCAGATTACGCCGAGTATGCGACCCGAACTCGATGGCGCCTTTTGCCGTTCGTTTATTGACTGCCACCTGTGCGGCGCCAGATAGTCCAAACCTGAAAATGCGACGGGAAGCAACTGCTGGTGATAGTGGGCGCGGAAGCGCTTTCTGACACAGAAATCACGCGGTTATCTCATCGTGGTCACTCGACCGGTAGACTTTTAGCAGACGTTGATGTCGATCCATCGGTAGACGTGCTTCATCTGATTCACGGTCTCAATTGTTGTGTTTTGTTGATACAGCTCCCTAACAGGCTGTTGAAAAACTGAGGTCTACTGAGGCTTTCATGATCGAGACCGTCAACTTTGCAGATCGGCACCGGCACACTGGTGGGCGTTTGAACTTGCCGGAGTGCCTCGAGTCTCTGGATTCTCGATCTGCATCGACACGTCTCCTACGCCGGTGCCGGATCGGGCAGCAGCTTGGCAATGCGCAGCAAGCTGTTGCAACCGATCGTCAGGGTGGCCATGAAGGCGGCATTGCTGAAGCCCACCACACGCATCTTGCGCAGCGGCCGTGCGTCCTTGCTCCAGCCAAAGATCTCCTCGATGCGCTTGCGCAGCCGTTGGCTGGCCAAGTAACTATCATGCCGCGCCGTGCGCGCATCGATCGCCGAGCCGCCTGGGCGGGTGATGTTCTGCGCCACATGCGGGACCACACCCAACTCGCGGCAGCCGGCGACAAACTCTCGGGTGTCGTAGGCCTTATCGGCCGCGACGCTCTGGGCGCCTTGGCGCTTGAGCATGCGCAGTGCCGCGCTGCGCTCGGCAAAGCCGTCAGCCGGCGTGATCTCCACGTCCACCGCCAGGCCCTGTCGGTGCTCCATCAGCACGTGTCCGATGTAATAGAGTTTGGTGGGCTGGCTCTTACCCTTGCGAAAGAGCTTCGCCTGCGGTTCGTGCGGGGCCACGTGAGTTTCGTTGCTGCGCCGCTCGCCGTGGAAGTCCACATGGGGGTTGCGCCCCGGGGGCGGCGGATCGTCCTTGCCATCACGCCGGCGCATGCTCTTGACCGCCGACCAGGCCTCGATCAGCGTGCCATCCACGCTGAAGTGCTCCGAGGAGAGCAGCCCCTCGCGTCCGGCCCGAGCCCCAACCAGGCGCAACAGCTTGCGCGCCACGCCCGCCTCGATCAGACGATTGCGATTCTTGGTAAAGCTCGCGTGATCCCACACCGCCTCATCGACCGAGAGGCCCACGAACCAGCGAAACAGCAGGTTGTAGTCGAGCTGCTCGACCAGCAGCCGCTCGCTCCTGATCGAGTAAAGCACCTGCAGCACCAGGGCTCGCACCAGTCGTTCCGGGGCGATCGAGCTGCGGCCGCCACTCGCATAGACGCGCTCGAAATCCCGGTGCATCGACTCGAGCGCCTCATCCAGCAGTGCCCGAACTCGCCGCAACGGATGCTCAGGGGGCACACGGCTCTCCAGCGACACGTAGCTGAACATCCCGCTCTGCTCGATATCTGCTCCACGCATTGCGCCAGCCCTGCGATCAACCATGTTGTTCGTACTGTGCAGCATTCGTGGCGTTTTTCAACAGCCTGCTAAGAGGTAATTCATCGGGCGTGCTCACTAGGACAGCCGCATACTGATGGCCGCGCTGTCCCTGGGCGGGTAAAAGCGCTTCAGCGCCAGTACGCTGAACGCTACAAAAGCCAGCAATACCACCCCCTGGGAGACGACGAACGGTGGCTCGGTTCCGGTCGGCGCCAGCGGTTGCAGCAGCGGCAGCTTCTGGAATGCCTGTACCACGCCCACGAACACATTGAAATATAGCGCCAGCATCGCGGTGACGATGTAGATCCAGCGCCAGGATCCAGCCAGGTGATAGGAGTAGCGGGCGATAATCGCCAGCACCAGCAGCAGCAGCGACAGCAAGCCGATCACGTGCGGCGGTCCGAATTTTGCGGAGTGAAACAGGAACCCGGTCACGCTCGTGGCCACGGTGGTGGCCAGAAACAGTGCGGTCCAGCCGTCGAGTTTTTTCCCGGCCCACATGCCGATCATCACCACCAGGCCTGCTGCGATACCGATCAGGCTTAACACCACGTGGAACAGCGTGAACGAGGCGATCGACATTCCGAGTATCATGCAAGCTTCCTCCGGTCGGTTATGCTCCCCCTGCACCCCGCGCCTTCAGGACCTCAAGGCTCGTGCCGGCCTGGTATCCACAGACATCGTATCATCGGGTCGCGCGCATGAGAAAATTGCCAGACTGGAGCTGCGTGTGCTCGCTTGTGCTTCACGCCGTGCACCCCAGTGCGCAGTCGCGACGTTGCACGCGGTCGCTGCCCCGGATGTGTGCGTTACCGAAGGCAGCATCGAGGCAGGGGCGCCTACGGGTTGAACAAATCCCCGATCGACGCCAGACTAATGCTTAGACTTAGTCTAAAGCGCTGCCAATCACCATGCTGACTACTCGATCTACCGGCGCGGCCGCGACCGCCGTGGGTGCCGCGCTGCTGCTCGCAGCTGCGAGTGCGCGCGCCGCGACTGCAGTGGGCAACCAGGCACCCGCAGCGGCAAGCGACATCGCGGCGACGCCCGCGTTCACTCTGGAGCCGGTAGTGATCACGGCGACGCGGGTACCGGCGGCCAGTGCGGATCTGCCGATGTCGATCGACCTGATCGGGCGGCAGCAGATCAGGGAAGGGCAGTTGCTGGTGAATCTGTCCGAGCCGCTGATCGGCGTGCCAGGCGTCAACGCACAGAATCGCCAGAACTATGCCCAGGATCTGCAGATCTCGGTACGCGGCTTTGGCGCGCGCTCGAGTTTCGGCGTGCGCGGAGTGCGGCTATACGCCGACGGCATTCCCGGCACGATGCCGGACGGGCAGGGTCAGTTCTCCAATTTCGATCTCGGCTCCGCCGATCGGATCGAGGTGTTGCGCGGGCCGTTCTCGGCGCTCTACGGCAACTCATCGGGCGGCGTGATCTCAATCTTCACCCAGGACGCGCCGCCGGGCACGCGCGTGGATGCCACCGCCGAGTACGGCAGCTTTGACGCTCAGCGTTATGCGCTCGAGGTGATGCGCGGGGTTCCGGGCGGGCTCAACCTTGTGGCTGACGCCTATCACTTTGCCACCGACGGCTACCGCGATCACAGCGCGGCCGAACGCACGGTATTCAACGCCAAGGCCGGTTGGCGACTGGATGATTCCAGCAGCCTGACGCTGATTGCCAATGCAATCGACCTGCCGCATGCACAGGATCCGCTGGGGCTCACCGCCGCGCAGCTCGCCAGCGATCGCGAGCAGGCCGGCACCAATGCCATCGCCTACAACACGCGCAAATCGGTGCAGCAGGAGCAGGTTGGCGCCCACTACGAGCGCACCTTGAGCGCCAACGATCAGCTCAGCGCCATGCTTTATGGCGGCGGCCGCGACACTACGCAGTTTCAGGCGATTCCGAAATCCACGGAAGGGGCGCCCACCAATCCGGGCGGTGTGATCGCGCTGGTGCATGGCTATTATGGCGTGGACGTACACCTGACCGATCAGCGCCGCGTGGGCGGCACGCCGTTGCAGGTCACCGCCGGCGTGAGCTACGACGATCTCACCGAGGGGCGCCGCGGCTATCTGAATTTCATCGGCAACGAGCTCGGGATCCAAGGCGCGCTGCGCAAGGATCAGACCAATACGGTGTATGACCTGGACGAATACCTGCAGCTGCAGTGGGATCCGGGCCAGCGCTGGCGGCTGGAGGCCGGGGTGCGAAACAGCGTGGTGGATGTCGCCTCCGATGACCACCTGATCGAAGCCGGCGCGCCCAGCGAAAGCGGAGTGCGCTATGACAGTGTCAATCCGGTCGCCGGGCTGACCTACCGTGCCGGCCCGCATCTGGATCTGTACGGCTCGTACGGCAAGGGTTTCGAGACTCCGACCCTGGACGAGCTGGCGTATCGCTCAACCAGCGGCAGCCTGCCGGGCCTGAACTTTGGGCTCAAGGCCGCACGCAGCGACCACTACGAACTTGGGCTCAAGGCCGGCACGAGCAGCATGCGCGCCACGCTGGCAGGATTTTATATCCATACCGACGATGAGCTGGCGGTGCAGTCGAATGCAGCCGGCCGCTCGGTCTACCAGAACATCCCGGCGACGCAGCGTCGGGGCGTGGAGGCGGAATTCCAAAGCGACTGGGGCCACGGCTTCAGCAGTCAGCTGGCCTACACCTACATCCAGGCGTTGACGCTGCAGTCCTATAGCACCTGCATCGTCGTGCCGTGCGTGCCGGTGCAGGTCGGTGCCGGCCATCGGATCCCGGCGGTGCCGGCCGATTCGCTCTACGCCGGGCTGACCTGGCGGCGTGCGCCGCACGACTTCTGGGTGACGCTGGAGGCGATCGGCCGCGCCCAGCTGTACGCCAATGACCTCGACAGCCAGGCCGCCGCGGGCTACTGGCTGGCCAATCTGCAGGCCGGCATCGAGCAGCAGCGATCGCTGTGGCATTTCACTGAATCGCTGCGCCTGGACAACATCGGCAACCGCAGTTACGTTGGTTCGGTCGTCGTCAATGAAACCAGCACGCGCTACTTTGAGCCCGAGCCCGGCCGCACGGTGTACCTGATGGTCAGCGTGTCGCATCGTTGATCCAACCGTTTGCCAGGAACAGCATGCCACCCGCAATCCTCGCCGCGCGCGCCTGCCACTCCCGGCCGCACCCATGAGGTTGCTGCGCTACGGGCCCGCCGGGCAGGAGCGCCCGGGCATGCTCGGGCCCGATGGGTTGCTGCGCGATCTGTCGGGCAGGCTGCCGGACCTGACCCCCGAGCAGCTCAGTCCGCAGGCGCTGCGAAGGCTGTCGGGACTGGACAGCGGCACGCTGCCGGTGGTGGACGGCCAGCCGCGCCTGGGCGTTCCGGTCGCCGGAATCCGCAAGTTCATCGCGGTCGGACTGAACTACGCCGATCATGCCGCCGAGGCCGGCCTGCCGGTTCCGACCGAGCCGGTGCTGTTCACCAAGGCCATCAGTTGCCTCAATGGGCCCAACGACGATGTGCTGTTACCCAGGGGATCGCGCAAGTTGGACTGGGAGGTCGAACTGGGCGTCGTGATCGGAACGCTGACGCGCTATGTGGACCAGTCACAGGCGCTCGAGCATGTGGCTGGCTATTGCGTGGTCAACGATGTCAGCGAGCGCGAATACCAGATCGAGCGCGGCGGTACCTGGGACAAAGGCAAGGGCTGCGATACGTTCGGGCCGGTCGGACCGTGGTTGGTAACCGCGGATGAAGTGCCTGATCCGCAGGATCTGCAGCTATGGCTGGAGGTGAACGGGCGGCGTCGCCAGAGCGGCCATACGCGCACCATGATCTTTGGCGTCGCGGCGCTGGTGGCGTATATCAGCCGCTTCGTGACGCTCGAACCCGGCGATCTCATTACCACCGGCACGCCGCCCGGGGTCGGCATGGGAATCAAGCCGTCGCCGGTGTACCTGCAGGCTGGTGACGTGATGCGCCTTGGAGTGGAACGACTCGGCGAGCAGACCCAGCGAGTCGTCGCCGCCTCTGGCAACTAGCGCCACCCTGACACCCACCACCCCGGCGCCCGCCGCGCAGGCAGGCGGGGCGGCGAACACATGACTGCATTGTGGCAATTCTTCGAGCTGTCTTCCCCGCTTTATGGCCTGGTGGCTGCTGGCTACCTGGTGGCATGCCTGCCGTGGTGGCGACCGGGTTGGAGTCACCGTATCTCGGGTCTGGTGTTCGCGCTGGCGCTGCCAGCCATGCTGTTCCAGATGATGAGCCACCAGAGCTCGCTTCCGGCCGCGCACGGCCGCATCCTGCTGGCCTATTTTGGCAGCTGCCTGATCGTATTTGTGATCGGTCGCGCGATCGCGGCGTGGCTATTCAGGCTCGATGGCACTTCCCAGTCGGTGTTCGGGCTCGGCGGAGTATTCTCCAACATCGTCATGACCGGGCTGCCGATCGCAAAGCTCGCACTCGGAACGGCTGCGATCCCGGCGGTGGCGCTGCTGTTGGTATTCAATGCGCTGATCCTGTGGACTCTGGTCAGCGTCTCGGTCGAATGGTCGCGTCATGGCGCTTTCACTGCGGCGGGTTTTGCCAACACCGCCTGGAGCGTATTGAGAAATCCGATCATCCTTGCGATCCTGAGTGGTTCCGCGGTCGGCAGATTGGGGCTGCGGCTGCCGGCGATAGCTGACAGCACACTGCTGGCGATTGGCAACGTTGCCGCACCCGCCGCGCTACTGGCCATGGGAATGGCATTGGCCGCGTTCCCGATCAAGCAGCAATGGCCCTCGAGCCTCGCCATCTGCGCCCTGAAACTGCTGCTGCAGCCGCTGGTGGTGTGGGCGCTTGCTATCGCACTGGCACTGCCGGCCATAGAGTTGCGCGCCGTCGTGTTAGTGGCCTCGATGGCGATCGGCGTCAATGTTTACCTGATGTCGGTGCAGTTTCAGGCGATTCAGGGCACGATCGCCAGCAGCATCGTGCTGTCGAATGTGTTTGCGGCCTTGACCACACCGCTGCTGCTCGCAGCGGTGCACGCGGCGAGCTGAACGGCGACAACTTTACGGCGATAAATAATGTCTATACTGCAATGCGTTACAGAATATTTATAATGTTATTTCTATCTTCGGATTCGCCGCCGCCGCCGCGCGTGGCGACACGCTGATGGCCGAGAACCCCGAGCGCTGCCAACCCCAGTCCACAGTCAGCCCGGCGGCAGCACCGCCGCGCGCGCCAAGCCGCCGAGGCGGCCAGGCTGGCGG
>CAWDVQ010000001.1:0-249588 GCA_963805965.1 uncultured Gammaproteobacteria bacterium | reverse complement strand
GATTTGCTTTATGGCGCTGCGCTTTTCCGCTTAATCTCTGGGCTAAATGCACCAGGGATTTGCCCCGCGATGAATTGACGGAAATAGTCAGCGTTGAAGTTCTGTACGTATCGTTGGTTATCGTTATAAACCACGACAACTTCCATTTCGCTCCACTGCTCCATGAAACTTTGGAGCGACAAGTGAGGTTCCCATTTGTATCCCGAAGCGGAATTGCGCGTTGGGCGGTATAGTTTCTATCTCGTCCAGATCCATTTTTGGACTCATCACCAGTCCCAGCTATATCTACAGTTTCTCTTTTCGTCCGGTGATCTTCGATGCGATGTAAGCCCTACTCAGCTTGACGAACGAGGTGCTTTTCGCTTGAAAGAGCACCGACCAAACTGTTCCGGCATTCCCAACGCCGTCTAGCTGCATTTCTAATGGTGGATTCCAGAGCAAGGCGCTTGCCGTGTCCCAGCTTCTCCCACATGGTGGACGGCGTAGGTAGACTTTCGGATTGGACAATGGGAGAAGTCGGCGCTAACGCTGTCGGTCGCGATACACCTTGTGAACGGAGAAGGGGCTGCTCTGTGGTTTGGGCTTCGGCTTGATGGGCGTGTTCTTGACCTTGTCGGAACCCGTCGTAGCTTGATTCGACATGAAGGCAAATATGCCCTTGGTGAACTCAGCCCACATCTGAGCCTTTTCTTTGCCGGAAATACCCTCAGCGTCTCTTACGAACGCACAATACGTGGCCGACATTTGATCGACGACGTGTGCGCGATCTGGGTCTTGGTATTTGCTGACCAAATCTTTCGTCACAACTTCTGTTTTTGCCGACAGCTCACCTGTTTTTACATCCTGATTTTTCAATGGCGACATTAACGTCCGCATTTACGTCGTGGTGGACTTCATTTATCGGCGGAGGCGGTGGGGGACACGTGAGTTTGTCGTCGGCTAAAGTGACCGACGGGCCAATGACTGCCAGGAACAAAAGTGCGCAGGTGACATGCGTCATCGACAGATGATAGATGAGAGCGCGATAAGAGGAGGCGCCCAAGAATGCGGCGCTGCATGCAATACGTTAGCCCGATCAGTGCCACCGCTGGCCCGGGCCGGCCACCGCGCCTCCGCGGCAATGCGTACGGTGCCCGCGAGTTCAGACACTTGGTTCTAGTCGCAACGGTTTACCCGCCTCTATAGCGGCGGCCTCGCATGAAGGGGATGTTGACACGCTGAGGAGGGGCGAAATCCGGTCGGAATATCATCGCGGCGTAACCGAAATTCTCCCAGAACTCAAGTTTGACCACAGCGGCGCAAGCGCTTCGTCTAATTGGCTTGTAGGCGTACCAAAAACGTCCCCGCGTTGCCCAACCGTTCCAGTCATGGCCTCTGCGGCCGCGGCTTGCCACATTTCGTCGTCTTCCGTAGCAGCTCCGTAATACGCTCCGCGCGTATAAGCGTACTTCGAGGACGATTTCGTTCGTGATGTGGAAGGCAACGCCGCGCACCGCTTTCGGATCACCGTCAAGATCCGTTCGCCTTCAGGGCGCGTTTTCAGTGAGGTGACGATACTCCCCGTTTTCATTTCGTCAGTAGATGTGAACACAGAGGCCTCACGAAATCGTCGGAGAAGCCCGAGGTATCCTTGCCGATTAAGCTTTACGCGAACCGAGCCCTGTCGTTCCAGGCTTGGGGGCCGCCCGGGTAATCGAGCGCGCAGAAAAATGAGAGCGCATAGGCATCTCCCGTTCCGTGCCAAGATTGCAATCCTCGCAAGCCGGACAGTTATCAAATCGGCGGGGTAGGGTGTGTGAAAAAAGGACTCCGGAGGAATGTGCTCGCGTGTTGTGGCAGGGGCGCTGCCGCAGAGGACGCATCTCTGGCCCATTGCTGCCGCCATGGCATTTCTCAGTCAGGTCCGCATTTTAGGGGGGATAAGTATCTGACAATTATGGGAATTAGTCAGCTGCGTAGCAACACCACGTATAAATGCGTCAACTTTCACAGGTCTTAATAACCTATGATGAGACAGGCCCTGATGATTGCACCGGGTGATCGCAATGCAACACACCATAATCTCGCCAATTCGGGCTGCCCGTGGATTACTGAACTGGTCTCAAGAGCAGTTAGCCAAGGCCGCCAAGGTTGCGTTGACCTCGGTCCGCGATCTGGAAGCCGAGAAGCGGGCGGCGGACTCGGGCACGTCCGCCAGCGTGCGCAAGGCTCTTGAAAATGGTGGTGTCGAGTTCGTATCAGGCACAGCTAACGACGGCCCCGGCGTCCGCCTGGTCGCGAGCCGCCCAAACCTGGTGAGACGTCCTACCACAATGATGAAGTGGGAAGGGATGCCGCTGGAAGTCGAGTTCAAGGGCAAGACCTTCACTGTGTTCGTCAGCCGTGAGGTAATCGAGGATCTGGGCAGGCTCAAGGGTACTGAGCCGCCCAAGGCGTATTTGGAGGTTTTCGACGCGCACCAAGGCAGCATTCTCGATGGCATCCGCCTCGCCGTCGAAAGCGGGGATCGTTGGGACGACCGTGAACGCCTGTATGTCGCCGGCCGGCATATCCGCGAACTGCGAGTGCCGACCTGAAACAGCTGCCAATAGGCTAGTCCTGCCCTCTACATCCCTTGAGCTTTTAACGAACTTATTGTGTCCGATAACAGATCCTTCTCGCACGCAATATGGACGCCTACTCCACGAATCAGCCCAGCGGCGTTTTCAGGGCATTCGCGCCGGCCAGCGGTCAAATTCCTTGGGCAGCAGGCCGATTACCTTGTCCGTCGGGCACGCCATGAGATCGAAAGTGAGATCCAGCTGCTGCAGGATCAGAGCCAGGCGCCGCGGCGATCCGCCGCCCGAGCCGCCGGCACCGCGCCGGGGTCGTCCTTCCTTCTCGTCGAAGTACATCCGATATGCCGCCTCGATAACCTGCGGATTGCCAATCACGGCCTGACGCGAGGCGAGCTGTTCGATGATCTCCCCACGTACAGCAAGTGGCGCCCCCGCGCGTCGGGTGGCAGGTATGAGGAGGACACGGGCGCGTTCGCCGTGGTCGGCAACTGCAAGCCACGGAGTACGAACGAGATGCCGATAGTACCCCTGAAAGTCGTAGCGCGTCGGCAGCACGTAGGCCTCTTGCGCAAGCAGCTTGCGGGTTCCGTCCGGAGCGCGTGGGCACAGCTGCTCGAAGTAATACAGCGCCAGCCAACTCCAGAGTCCGTGATTGCGCGAAATGGACCGCCGATCGAGCGGGCTTAGCAGCCTGACCAGGTACTCGCCGAACGCAAACCGATCTTCGAATGTTAGGTTCTCAATCGACAGGTCCCCGAAAGCATCCGAAAAATCGACGCTCGCGAGGAGATGCCGCGGCGGCAGCGCCGTAGAGCCACCCCGCAGGTCCGCTAAGTACTGCTGAAAAGTACTGAGGCCGCCGGTCGTCAGTATTCTCACACGATCATTCATCGGGGCGTGCTCCGCGTGCGCTCCGCACGCGCGTGGTATAGCGCTGCGATTCTACGAAACGCTGCACGATCCGCTTCACTAGTTCATCAATCTGCTGCTCGTCCTCCTCAGTATTGATGTCCCAGTCGATGTCCTCACCGATCAGGCGAGCGCAGAAGATTTTCCAGTCCTCAACCCACTCAGCTTCATCATCAGAATCGAGCACCGCCTGAACGACGTGGCCGAGGACGCTGGGAAGCACCAGACCCTGTACGAGCGGATCGCTTGTGACCTGGTCCGCCAGCCCGGGTACGCGATTGTTGACGCACAGTTCCGGTCCCCGATCGCGGTCGATCTGGAGCCGCCAGAGTTCCTCGCCGAGGTTGGTGTGACGGATGGGCAGAAGGGATCTCCGGCCGTCGGGGTTTTCCTGGCCGCGCGGCGCCACGCCGTCGACGGGCGCCAGTATCTTGCCCACATCAGCGGTCTCATCGACCAGCTTCACACGGAAGAGCACAGCTCCGCCCTCGTCGAGTTCACTCAGTTCCGTATCCGCCGGTGTCGTAACGGTTGCCACCGTTCCAAAGGAAAAACGTTCCGAGGAGCTCGCGACATAGGGCTCGACGTAAATGCGCGCGTCAGGAGGAAACCCGGCGGCCGCCAGATCACCAAAGTGCACGGTGAACGATCGCGGGAGGCCCCCCGCCGGCTCGTTCAGCCGTACGCTGACCAGATGATGTGCGAACCGCCGCCGTCCCGTGGAGTTGATCGTACGCTTCATGACTACACCGCCCGCACACGCAGATCCCGGTTCGGATCGAAGCCGGTGATCGTCACTTCAAAGTCCTTGCTGGTGGCGGATATCTGCAGTGCGTTCACCGCCGTCGCCGTCACCGTGGCGTCGCGCGCCGCCACGGTCAGTTCCCCGCCCTTCACCAGGTCGAAGTCGAGCGGACTGTGCTTCTTGAAGGGATTACCGCGGATGAGGTCATACGCAGCAGTAACCGCAATGTCCAGCGGGAGATCCGCGTCGGTGAGTCCTGATCCAGGGCGTACCGCGAAGCCGCCCTTGCGATCGTCGATCCGAAACTTGGGATGCGGCTTCGGCAGCGGCGGCACTACCTTCGGATCTGGCGCCGGCCGCGGCTTCGGACGCGGCACGCCCGCGGAGGAAGGAATCGAGAAGATGTTGATTAGGGCATCGGGTTCGGTCTTCTCCACGGCCTGCGCCAAGAGATCCACCAGAACGTTCAGGCTGGAGCGGATTTCGCGGAGACGCGCCCCGGGATTTACCCAGTTCTCCGAGAGCGTGTCCGCATTGCCGTTCCATTTGGTATGTGCAGGATTCTCCGCATCGCCGAGGAATGCCGTCACGCCGGCATCCCGCGCAATCAGTGCGCCGAATACGCGCCTCGCCCGAAACTGCGCAGCCTCCAGCGGCAGGGTGATAGCGCCCCGCACCACCAAGGCCTGTGCTTCGCCATCCGTCGTCTTCAGAAAGAGGTCAAAGTGAGACTCTACAGGCCCGTTCTTCCGATGGGAGAGGGCGACAGTGACACGCACGCGGACCAATCTGCCGTCGGCATAGGCTTCACGGAGATCGGCCAGCTGTTCCGAGGTCAGCGCACGCTCGAGGTTTCCGAATGCGCTGATCGGAATGGTGAGGTCCGCCGCACTGACCGAATCGAGCGCCGCGCGCAGATCCCGGATGAATCCGATGAGCCGCCCGTCTGCGAGCTGCGGGCCGCCGTGTTCGCGGGCAAGGCTGTCAAATGAATCGGCATTGATGATTCTGCCGGCGATGTCCGACTCCAGCTGGCCCATGAGGATCGGAAAGAATAATTCCGCACCAGCTCGCGGATCAGCCGTTCCCCGGTGATGTCCGGACGGATAAAGGGAATCGCGATGGACAATCCGGGTTCATTCGTGCGACTGATCCCGGCCGCCTTTGCAAAGTTTCGGATCAGTGCACGATCGATCTCGGGAAGCTGAAAGTGATCGCCTGCCGCGGGCGGCAGAAGAATCCGTGTCCGTCCACGACCCGCCCGCTCGGATATTCGTGCGTGCGGAGTACCGCCTGGCCCATAAGCAGCGGCTGCTGCTGCTGATCGTCCGCTTGGATGGTCAACCCAAAGAAAGAACGCGCGAGCGATGCGCCCGAAAACACCAGCTTCCCCAGACCCCATCGTCCGCCCTGCTGGCCGCCCTTGTGCGAGCGGCCCATGCGCCGCCAGAAATCCGAAAACCCCTGATCGTCCTTGCGGTCCCACGCGCCGCGCAGACCCGTAGTCCCGAAGTCCTCAATGACGAGGAAGCGCGGGGCACCGAAGTCAAGTGAACCCGTGTCAATCCGGGATGCCTTCAGATGATGGGGCAGTTCCTTAAAGAGGACCTCGAAGAGTCCGCGTTCCTCGGGACGGGCCGCGCGAAAATTCAGACGTGTGCGCACGACGTTGCCGGGGCGAAGCGCGTCCAGTGAATTCTGGTGCGCCTCACGCACAAGCGCTTCCACCAGATCCACCTCATCGGAGTTGAACTGGTCGCGCTGCGTGACCTCCTTTTCAACCTCATTCGCACCAATCTCGCGAAAAACCAGTTTCAACTGACTCCTCCTGCGCTGGCTCTAGAGCGTGAACTCGTTTTCTGCCGCATCGCCCGGCGCGGCAAAGCGGGCCTTCAGCACGTCAACCTCCTTCTGGAGGGCGCGGACGATCTTTCGTGCGTCTTCGTCGTCGTACTGATACGCGGAGCGGTTCGAAAGATTACCGATTAACCGGATATCCCTTATGGCTCGATTCACTCGCTTGAGGGCAAGCCTTATAAAGTTGTTACGCCTTTGATTTCCCATATGTGATAAATATATCATAAATCTGTGAGATAGATATAGTATATATAACATAGCCAGTAACTCTTGTGGAACTGGCAAGATCTAGAAAAACAATAGCCTACGGAGGTCTGTTGCCGGGACGAGTCAGCGCAGAAGAGCCTTGAGGCGCCTGCCGGTGCGCACCTGGTCCCGGAGCTCACTCACACCCCCATACGACCCGAATCATTCAGCCCGGACGCCTCGGCTCCGACCTCACTTTTCGGTCCCGCTGCACATCTCCCGTGAGCTTTGCGCACAGTCCGTCCCCCCCGGCTGATGGTGCTGCCCGGCAGCCCGCGATTCCCCCTTGCGGCAACTTGAGACGTAGGCAGTGCTGGACGGCGGGACAGAATGAAGCCAGAATCAGCAGAATATGTCCCCCGGCCTGACGCGCCAAAGGCAACTCTGTGCAGTCCTACGAGGAACATCAAGCACTTGACGCATTACGCGTCGCCCGGACCCGCTACACAAGGGAGGAACTGGCGTCCGAGCTTGGGATAAGTACCCGCAGGGTCGAGCGTTGGGAACGAGGTTCTATTGCTGATGCGACGTTGGTTTTACGCGCGCTCAACGATCTGCTGCGCGCAAAGCTTGTCCGAGTGGAACCTCCACCCGCTGCTGACTTTACGTTTGCTGACCTTTTTGCCGGCATCGGTGGCACCCGCCTAGGTTTCGAGCATGCAGGCGGTGGATGCGTCTTCACATCCGAGTACGACCGGTTCTGCGTGCAGACGTACCGGGCTAATTTCCGCCCGGACCATTCCGTCGCGGGTGACATTCGAGAAATCACGCGATCTGATGACACTATTTCGTCCGACATTCCCGATCACGACGTGTTGGTTGCCGGCTTCCCCTGCCAGCCGTTCTCTATTGCAGGCGTATCTAAAAAGAACGCCCTTGGCCGGGCTTATGGATTTGAGTGCGAAACGCAAGGAACCCTGTTTTTTGACATTTGCAGGATTCTGCAGGTCAAACGCCGCTCGCCTTCCTTCTTGAAAACGTCCGGATCTTTGGTTCGCACGACGGTGGGAAAACCTTCAAGGTAATCGTGCGCTCCCTTCAGGACCTCGGATATCACATCGACGTGAGGGTGATCGACGCACAGCAATGGGTTCCACAGCATCGCGAGCGAATCTACATTGCTGGCTTCAGACAGGCCACAGCATTCACCATGGACAACGTTGCGGTGCCGGTGGGAAGCGGTCCTGTGCTTCGGTCGATTCTTCATCCAGAGGACGAAACTGAGGTCCTCAGCCTGGCTATACCACCGAACGGGGCCTTGTTGATCGCAAGTACACCCTCACGTCCCATCTGTGGCGCTATCTGAGGGAGTATAAGAAAAAGCATCAGGCGGCAGGCATGGTTTCGGCTTTGGTTTAGTGACACCGGAGGATGTGGCACGAACCCTTTCTGCCCGCTACTACAAGGATGGGTCGGAGATTCTTGTTTCGCGTGGCCGCGGGAAGAATCCGCGCCGCCTCACCCCGCGAGAGTGCGCACGGCTGATGGGTTTTTCGGATCAGTTCCAGTAGTCTCCGACACACAGGCCTACAAGCAATTTGGCAACTCCGTGGTCGTTCCTGTTATTCAGGCGATTGCTACCGCCATGAGGCCGCACATTCTCGCCCTGAAATCACTTGCGGACGGGCAGCAGATCGGCATGGTCGGGTGATGACTGACGTCCATTCGCCGGCAGCACGCCGCAGGAATATGGCTGCGATCCGCGCGAATAACACGCGGCCGGAACTGTTAGTTGCAAGTTCACGCACTTGGCTATCGCTTCAGACTCCATGTTCGGAGTCTGCCGGGACGGCCTGATATGGTGCTTGCCCGGCATCGGGCGGTGATTTTCATCAACGGCTGTTTCTTCCACGGCCACCATTGCAGTTACTTTCGGTGGCCCGCCACCCGTGCCAGATTTTGGCGGACAAAGATTGCAGGAAACCGGGACCGCGATCTCCGGAACGTCGCCGAGGTGCGGCGCAGAGGCTGGCGCGTTCTCACGGTGGGAGTGCGCATTGCGCGGACGACGCAGCCAGCGACTGCAGGCGCTCGAGTCTGCAGCCGCCTGGCTTTGGGCCGAAAAGCAGGGGGTGATATCAGCGAAGCGCCGAACGGGGACGCGCAGTCCGGATGAGTACGCCTTATTCCAGCGCGGACATAAAGCAGGGATATCTCGCCGGCTATTTTTCCGGCGTTGCTGCAAAACTACTGAGTGCAGTGAGGTCAGCCCGGAGCGCAGTCATCAGCACGAATTCAATGGATCGGCCGAACTCATCCGGCTCTTGGGTCAGGGGGGGCACGAAAAGCGTCGCTACTCGGCGCGCTTTCTGTATCTGGAAGAAGATGCGGACCAACGTTTAACCGACTACTCTGAGGTCACCTGGTACGACGCACGAGCAAAAAGCGCCGCGAGGACGAGCCGAACGGAATACCGGCTCTACTTCCCATCCAATGAGGTCACGCGTCGCGCGCGCGAGGGCGACCTCCTCCTAATCGGACTTTGTCGGGACGGCGCCCTTCCGCGGCGATCGCGGAAGCTGGAGTCGAAGATCTCAATGCAGCTCCACTGGCTCTTTGGGCTCCCGGACCTGGCCGAGACCGGGCTTCAGCCTCCGCTCGGCCGCTGACTTTGGCTCAGAGCGGCTGGGGACTCGCGGGTTCCATCATCCTTGAGCAAATCGGGATTGAGCCTGACCTCAGCGACACGCGCTATCTCGACGCAATGCTAGGCCGATCGGGTTGGCCTTTCCCGCGAACGCGGCGAGTCTCGGCGTACGCACGTGAGCGCGTGCGGGACGCTGATCCGCGTAGGCGACCCAGACGCCGGCACTGATGGCCTGGATGGATCGGGAGGAAGTACTGTTCCGGACACTTGAAAAGCACCTGATCGGTGGACGCCTCCGGGAAGGATTTCTTCAGGTCGCTGAGCCGGATGTGGAGGGCTTCCTCAGCTACTCCCTGAGCGTCCAGAACAGGCGTAAGGCACGTGCCGGTGCTGCGCTTGAGAATCATGTTGAAGCAGTGCTGACTGCTCGACGCATTCGATTCGAGCGCAACGCCGTGACAGAAGCAGGCAACCGACCGGATTTCCTGTTCCCGGGAGTTCAGGCCTATCGTGATCCTGATTTTCCGTCCGACCGGCTGATCCTTCTCGCGGCAAAAACAACTGCCAAGGACCGGTGGCGCCAGGTGACTAAGGAAGCCGACCGCATTGAACTCAAACACTTGCTGACACTTGAGCCGGCAATTTCAGCAAAACAAACCGATCAAATGCGTGACAGTGGAATCCAGCCCGACGGCTGGTGAATCGATGTACCGGTGTGCCAAAACCCCATGCGCCCCTCAGACTTGGTTGTTGCCCGTTAGTTCGACAACCGTTCCAGAGCGAGCCACGTGGGCCAATCCCGCTGCCCGGAAATAGCGAACATTGCAATCGCTGATCGGCACACGGCAAGCATGCACGGACCTGTCACCCATGGCCAGCGTCCAGCCACTCGTCATTCCAATGTGGATTGCCCGACGGCGGGATCTTGCGTGACCCCATGATCAAGCGTAAACATGATAGATGGACACCGGATAGACACGAACGACCCCGAGCCATATCTCCATGCACGATACCTATCAGGCGGCCGCGTGCCGCTCGGCTTCCCAGCCCCGACACGCCAGCAGTACGTAGCGAGGCACTTCGTGCTCGCCGCTGGCGTAGTAGGCGACCTGCCTACGCGACAGACCGAGCGCTTCGGCTGCTGCAGTAAGCGAGAGCCCATTGCGCCAGCGCCACCGAATGAATTCGACCGCGTCAGCGCGGCCGCCCTGCTCGAGACCGAGTTCCAGCAAGCGAGTGGCGCCGATGTCGAGATCGCCAGGCCACGCCACGCTGTGACCACCCTCGCCCACGGAGGCGCGCGCAAACACCGCGGGGTCACGCAGCGCCCGCAAACCCTTCAGTCGATGCACGATGTCCCGGAGATCGACTGGCAGTTCCTTGCCGTTTACCCATTGAATGCGCAGCGCGTACTCGCCAGCGGGCTTCACACTGGCAACGCGTACCTGGCTCTTGCTGTCCTCGCTCATGTCTCTTCCTCCTCCGAGTACTCGCGCCACCGCGCCGACAATTCCGCTCGGTTCGCGGCAGCCCAGGCGAGCGCCTCGGCAGTGTCCCGTGGGTCAGCCTCTCCATCCCGAAGTTCGAGCGTTTCGATGAGATGGATGGCCTCTTCATCGGCGACCGTGATGATGTGGAAATGCGGCGGCGGATGATCGGCAAAATACATCGCAATCCGGGCTCGGCTGAAGCGCCTGACCGTAGGCATAGCTTATGCTAGTGCACTCCTGCACCAGTGCAATCCGTGCACTATTAAAAGCGTGCATTTCTTGGCACAGTTTTGGCACACCTCTGGCCTCAAAACGCCACAAATTGCCGCGACACAGCACCACTAAGTCTTTGAGTTATTTGGTGCTGCGGTGTGCCAAGAGGTGCTCCCAGGCCGCTGTTAATCCGTTGGTCGTTGGTTCGAGTCCAACCCGGGGAGCCATTTCAATAGCTTGCGCGATATTACCCCGCTAGATTTGATGCGCCGCCGTCGCACTTGCCGGCACGCCAGCAGTCCGATCAACAGGACGCTATAGGGATCAAATGCACCACCGCCGCTCTTGCTCTTGCCTACGTCGCCGACAAAAGTGCCGCACTTCGCGACTTTCATCGGGTTCTAAAGCCTGGAGGTCGCATATCGATCGCCGAACCCATTTTTCAGGATGATGCGTTTGCGGCCACCGCCTTGAGAGTATTGGTCGAAACGAAGGCTGATCATTCTCAGGACCGCTTCCTGGCTCTTCTATATCGCTGGAAGGCAGCGCAGTTTCCCGATACCAGTGAGAAGATCGCCATCAGCCCGATCGCCAACTATTCGGAACGCAATCTGTTCGATTTCGTGCGAAGTTCCGGCTTCGTCCAGATCCATCTGGAACTTCATATTGATATGCTTCCGTCGATCTTCACCTGGTGGGAGGTGTTCCTTGCCGGCTCGCCGCACCCCTGGGCCCCGCCACTGAAGGTCATTCTCAAGGAGCAATTCACACCAGAAGGGCAGCAGTTTTTCGAACAGATCATGCGCCCCATCGTCGAATCACCCGGCGCAGTCACGACGAAACGCGTCGCCTGCCTGAACGCAGAAAAGCGACTCGGGTGACTGCCAGGCCTTGCATCCTAAGGTTCCGCTGCCTCGGACAGCAGCGATCTCAGGGCATCACGACCGTCGGCCCATACCGAGTAGGCGGGCAGCGCCGTGTCGTCCCCGAGCCGCAGCAGCAGCCGGCGCGAGAAGGCGATATATCGCAGCATTGCCTCGTCCACAGGATAGGCGGCCGACTGCGCGCCGGATCCGCCGGGCGCAAACAGCAGGTCGCGACGCGCGAGCATTGCGGGGTCGGGGTCGGCACGCCGGAGAGTGAGCTCGCGATCATCGGCGATGATGAGCAATTGTGACGGGTTCGAGCCGGGGTCGTGCTGCATGCGCGGATCGACCGTCGACCATCGATGTACGATCAGCCAACGGGTATATTTGCCGCTGTGGTCCTCCTCTGCAGCCACCAGCGTAAGATAGTCGCGTGCGTTGGCGGCCACGTCGGTACGCGCACGCGCGAACACCATGGGACGCTGTACAACGACAAAGGTCAGGCCACTCGACTCGTCCAGCACCGCCTTGGAATGCGTCGGACCGCTCGATGCGCACGCGCACAGCAGCCACGCTATCGTCGCGCCGGCCGCCCAGCTGCCGCCGGCGGGCCTGCAACCCAGTGGATTCAGAGCAGCCCGTTGCAAACTCAGGTTCCTCACGTGTTTTGCGCGACACGGAATTATGTCGCTGCCGCGCGTGAATCAAAAGTGGCCGGATCGTCGTCGACGCGCGCCGCGGTTCCTGTCGCCACGCGGCAACGGTGGTCGTCAGGCCAGCATACTGCGCTACGATACCATTCGTGAGCGGTAATCAATTCCTGTTCGAAAACAGTGGGCGACATGATTGAATCGGTTGATCGGCTGAATTTCCCGGGCGAGGCGACGGTTCCAGGTTTGGGCAATATAAGCGAATGGATAGGCGTCAGGGATTTCTGCAGCGAACTGCCATAGCACTCTGCTCGGTTCTGTCGTGGAGCGCTCCGGTCGGCGCCCATCTCGGCAGCGACTCGGCCGGCGTCCAGGCGGATTCGCTCGTCTTGCAGGGGACCGTGGGCACCCGCACGCTCGCAGCCTATGACGTGCAGCAGATCGACGCCGCGGCGGGCCAGACCGTGCGCGAGTATCTCACCCGGCGCGGGCGGGTGTTCGCGGTAACGTGGTCCGGGCCGGCGCCGCCCGACCTGGCGCAGTTGCTCGGGCCGTATTTTCCTCAATACGCCGCCGGACTCGCGGCGCTTGATCACCCGGGTCTGAAGCGATCGGTGCGCGTGGCCACGCCGGCACTGATCGTGGAATCGAGCGGTCATTTGCGCGCTTATTCGGGCCGAGCCTACCTGCCCGCGCTGTTGCCGGCCGGCATCGAGCTCGCCGAAATCCGCTGACCCGATGGCTGCGCTGCGCTGCCTTTCGATTCTGTTCGTTGCCCTCGGCACGGGTGTGCTCAGTGGCTGCGTCGGAGGCAATGGCACAACCGCGGCGGGCGTCACCTTGGCGCCACCACCAGTATTGAACTCAATGACTCTGACAGTCGACGCCGGTCCTGCGGCCGGCACCGGTGCCATCAATCACAGCTACGTCACGGTCAAAGTCTGCCCGCACGGCAGCAGCACCTGTGCCAACATTGATCACGTGCTGCTCGACACGGCCTCCTGGGGCCTGCGCCTGGTCGGCTCCGTGCTGGCCGCGAGCTCGGTGGCGTTGACCGGGGAGACGGACAGCAGCAGTCGCACGATCGAGGAATGCGTGAGCTTTGGCGGCGGCCAGACCTGGGGTCCGGTGGCGTTGGCCGATGTCACGCTGGCCGGAGAATCCGCCGCGAACCTCCCTGTCCAGGTCATGGACGACACCGGCTCGAGCGCGCCACCCCCGTCCACCTGCGGCGCCAACGGAACCTTGATCAATTCCGTGTCCGGCTTCAATGCCAATGGAGTCCTCGGCGTCGGCGTGTTCGCCCAGGACTGTGGCGCCGCCTGTGTGAGTGCCGCCGCGCCGCTGCCGATCTATTACGGATGCACCGGCGGTGCCACCGGCGTATGTACGGCCGAGAACGTCGCGCTGGACGCGCAGGTCACCAATCCGGTGGCCATGTTCGCCTCGGACAACAACGGCGTCATCGTCAATCTGCCAAACCTGCAGAATGCCAACGGAGACAGCTCTGTTCAGGGGACCTTGCTGTTCGGACTCGCCACGCAGCCTGACAATTCGCTGCCGCTCGCGGGCCTGACGGTGCTTGGCACCAACGCCAGCGGGGATTTCACCGCGATTTACAACGGCGGCACCACGCAATTGCCGTCGTGGATCGATTCGGGTGCCGATGCCTACGATTTCGACGATCCGTCGATTCCGACCTGCCCGGGGCCGGCGTTCGTCGGCTACTACTGTCCGACGACCGCGCCGCTGCCGCTGTTCGTCGTCAATATAGGTGCGGGCGCAAACAGTGCCAGCAGTACGGTGCAGTTTGCATTGGCCGATCCGCGCTCATTCGTGTCCGGAGCGGTGGCGCTCATTGATCTCGGCGGCGGCGGAGGATCCACGACGTTCATCTGGGGCATGCCTTACTTCTATGGCCGGCCGATCTACGTCGGTCTCGAGGGGCGCACGGCCGGCAATTACACCGGCCCGTACTTCGCCTACTGAGGCCCCGGTGCGCCGCCGACGCCCGGCCGCTGCCGGTCAGCTCTTGCTGGCCAGCTCCCTGGCAATGTCGGTGAATCCACGGCGGTTGGCAATATCGGCGGCCGAGATGCGCACGGCGTTGCGCAACGCCCGGTTGGCGCCGGCGGCCAACAGCGCGTGACAGATGGCGCCATGACCCCCACGGCTGGCTGCAATCAAGGCCGTGTCGCCGGAATAGTTCTGGATGTCCAGCGCCGGGGATTTACTCAGCAGCGCAGTCACTGCCTCCTCGTGGCCGCTGGCCGCGGCGACCATCAGTGGCGTGTCCCCGGCATCGCTGCGACGGTTCACGCGAGGATCCGCCGCCAGCAGGCGCGCGATCACGCCCGGCATTCCGTGAGCGGCAGCGGCATGCAGCGCCGTCAGACCATGCGAGTCGGCCGCCTCCTGTTCGGCCCCGGCGGCCAGCAGCGCGGCGGCGGTTTCGGGGGTCCCGGACCACGCCGCGTACCAAAGTGCCGTGCGATTCTCACGGTCGAGGACATCGATGCCGGCGTGATGCGCGAGCAGTTCGCGCACCAGGTCTGTGTGACCGTCGGCTGCTGCGAGCATCAGCGGGGTGCGACCCTGCTCGTCGGTCGGTGCAACGCTCGCCCCTGCCTCGAGCAGACGTCGACCCAACTCGGACCGATCGGCGTGGATGGCGGCGAACAAAGGAGTCAGTTCGTGCGCCGCGTGCGTGTCCGGCCCCACGCCGGCCATCAACAAGGCGTCCACCAGAGATTGATCCTGGCGCGTGACCGCGAGCCACAAGGCGCTGTGACCGGATTGGTCGGCGGCGGCGGGATCGGCACCGTGCGCCAGAAGCAGCCCGATGCAATCGGTAGCGCGCGCGTCCGCGGCGGCCTGCAGCAGCGTATCGCCCTGCGGCAACCGCGCGTTGGCATCGGCACCCGCATCGAGTAGGCGCTGCACGGTTGCGGCGTCATTGCGTGCGATCGCCAGGGCCACTTCCTGCCAGCCACGATAGATTTCGCCGGCATGAGCCGGATCGAATTTCCCGGTTTGCCGTCCATGCTTGCCGCCGGCGAGGTACGCTTTCGCGCCGAGGGCGCGCAGCCGCGCCGAGGCCTCCGTGGCGGCGGAGGCTATCGCCACATCGAGGGCGGAATAGCCACGCGGGTCGAGCGCATCCGCGCGAGCACCGGCGCCAGCCAGGAGATCGATGGCGGCGCTCCGATCAGCGCGCGCGGCATAGAAGAGCGCCGTGCGCTGCTCGGCGTCCGCCGTGTTCGGATCCGCACCGTGGCGGAGCAGAATCTCGACCACATGGGTGTCGGGCTGCTCCGCGGCGAGCATCAGCGCGGTAGTGCCGAACCGGTCAGCGGCTCGCGCATCGGCGCCGAGATCGAGCAAAGTCTCCACTGCCCGGGCGGCGCCGACGGCCGCGGCGTGCGACAGTGCGCTGCGCCCGAATTCATCGCGCACGCCTGCAGCGGCTTCCCCGAGCCGATGCAGCTCGAGCGCATCATTGAGTCGGGCGCAGTCGATGACCCAGGCCCCGAAGAGCGCGGCGTCGCCGGCGCTTAAGGGCTCACGGTCCAGTAGTGGTCGAGCGGACTTCAGAGCGTCCGCTGCGCGCGCGTAGCCGAGGCTGGCAGCACGCTCGAGCCATTGCCGGGCATCGGCGGCGGATTGCGGGTCGTGCGCCAGCTGCCCGGCGAGCACATAGGCCGCCTCGCCGTCGCCATGGTCGGCGGCCGCGCGCAGCAGTGCATTGGCCCACGATGGCTCGGCGGCCACCCCGACCCCATTGAGATAGATGAGAGCGAGCAGCAGTTGCGCCTTGGCAATGCCCGCATCGGCTGCGGGTCGAAGCAAGGCAATGGCCTTTTCGTATTGCAATGTGCGCAGGGCCGAGCGCGCCGCTTCCACCGGGTCTCTACTGCGATCATTCAGATCCGCACCGAGGGCAACCGTTGCCAGCAGCGACAGCAGGAGGCAGCGGCCCGCGCCCCGCATGCATGCGGTGAGAGCTGGCGGTGGGTGCATCATGCGGTTCCGTACTTGGTTTCGACTTCGATTCCGATCGAACGCAGGAAGTCATTCGGGAGGATACCGCCGGCATTGACGATAACAGCCTGATTGCTGATCTTGAGCGGGCGGCCGGCACGCTGCAGCAGGATTTCACTGGGGCGGATCTCGCTGATCTGCGAGCCGAGCATGACTTGAAGCCGTCCGCTTTCGGCGGCCGCCTGCACGCGCTCCCGATTGCGCGGCTTGGCGCGCTGAAAGGCGTCGCCGCGGTAGGACAGAACGACCTTGGTGTCGCCGAGCTCGGCAATACTGGCCGCCGCCTCCAGCGCGCTGTCCCCCCCACCGACCACGAGGACCTCCTGGCCGCGGTATTGTTCAGGATCGATCAACCGATAGACGACCTTCGGCAGGTCCTCCCCCGGCACGCCGAGCTTGCGTGGCGTGCCGCGCCGGCCTATGGCCAGCAGCACCGCGGCCGCCGTGTGCTCTCCGGCGGTCGATTTGACAACAAAAGCCCGATCCCTCTGAACGATGCTTTCCACGCGCTCACGATACTGGATGTTCAGGCCATTACCGTTGCAGGCCTCGGTCCAGAACTTCAACAGCTCTTCCTTGGTCGTATTGCGAAACTGCACGGTGCCGATGATCGGAAGCTCCACCGGCGAGGTCATGACGAGCTTGCCGCGCGGATATTGAAATACGGCCCCGCCGAGCGATTCCTGCTCGAGCGTGAGGTAGTTCAGCCCAAGCTGTTTCGCCGCCAGCGAGGCGGCGAGACCGGCCGGTCCGGCGCCGATAATCAGCGCGTCGTAGGCACCTGGATACCTTCGGGCTGCCTTGGCGATGGCCTCGAGCGCCTGCTGTCCCTGCATCAGTGCATTGCGGATCAAGCCCATGCCGCCCAGCTCGCCCGCGATGAACACGCCCGCAACATTGGATTCGAAATTCGGTTTCAGCACCGGAATGTCGACTCCGCGCTTCTCTGTTCCGAACACCAGCGTAATGGCGTCGAACGGGCAGACATCCCTGCAGGCACCATGGCCGATGCACTCCGTAGGATTCACCAGCGCCGCCTTGCCGGCGATCAGCCCCAGAATCGTGTGTGCCGGGAATTCGGGACACGCCTTGACGCAGGCGCCGCAGCCGAGGCAGCGGCTCTGGTCGATCAACGGATGCAGCGAGGCCGGCTCGGTGAGCCCGGCTGCGATCGATTCTTCCAGAGCGCGTCGATGACGCGCGTGTGTGCGCCGCTGGCGCAGAAAATAGACACTCATGACGATCGCCAGCGGCAGCGCGTACAGCAGCAGTGACGAGCTGTCCATAGATTTCCGTTCAGGCATCGCTCAGGGGAATTTCAACACCTTAGAGGCCCGGTGTACATGTTTCCGTGAAGCCGCTCGCATGTATGCGCGCGGCTCTGGCGCGCAGCGTCGCGGTTCGCAGACACGACAGCCCTATTTGAGTGCGCGAATAGTTGTGCTCAGGTGGGACGCGCTCGACGTCGTGAGATGGCAATCACACTCGTGGGCGGCGCGGTTGCAGGATATGTGTCGCCAATCTCGGACATTACGAGGATAGATTGAGAAATTCTATACTTAGACAGGACCTTGCATCGTCTCCAACTATGTCGGCTGCCGCTGGTACGCAGTCCGCCGACTCTGTGCTGCAAAGTGAGTGGCCCGTGGCGCTATTTTGGTTATTGGTTGGAGTTATGAGCACGCTGGCAGCGCTGATTGTGCTGCTGCCATGGCTGCGCGCGATTCCGCGACTGGGTCCGTTGCCATCGGTCCCTTGGCCCATGGTTGCCGGAGCGGCACTGACACTGGCTGCCGCCGTTGGCTTGTATGTCCGCATCGGGCGACCCGATGCGACAGCTATTGCGTACGGTCCTGCCGGCATGCTGATGCCGCCAATGTCCGCTGTCCCAGCGGGCGGCGGCGCGAACGCGCAGGCGGGTTCGCGACTGGGTAACACGGGCGGATCGATGAACGCCGCAATCGCCACTCTCCGGGCGCGTCTGGCCAACGGCGGCGGGACCGCGGATGACTGGGAACTGCTGGCGAAGTCGTATGAATTCCTCGGTCGTCCGGCCGACGCCGCCAATGCGCGTGCGAGGCAGCTGCCGACGGTGGCCTTTGGCTCGGCGGCGGTGGACACGGCGGCCGCACGTGCGATCGCCCCTCCGATCTTGAGCGCCCAATCGCTCCAGCGCCTTGCCGAGGCGAATGCGGCCAGGCGCACCAAGAAATATACGGATGCTGCCGGCATCTATCGGGAACTCGCTGCCAGTGGCCAATTGAACGCCGATGGCTGGGCCGACTACGCCGATACGACCGCGACCGTGCAGGGCAACAAGCTGGCCGGCGAGCCCGAAGCGTACATCGCTCACGCGTTGGCGATCGACCCGCAGCATCCGAAGGCCCTTTGGCTGCAGGCCAGCGCCGATGAAGAAACCGGACGCTGGGGCGATGCGGCGCGAGTGTGGCGGCAGCTCAGCGCCCACCTCGATGCGGGCTCGGCCGATGCGAAGATCGTTGCGGCCAATCTGCAGCAGGACCTGGGACTGGCAGGCGCGGCTTCGGCGGCAGCTGCGCCAGTGGCGCCCGCGACCGGCGCGGCGGTTGTCAGCGGCGAGGTGACCTTGGCCGATGCGCTGCGTGCGCGCGCTTCGGGTCAGGCCACACTGTTCATCGTCGCCAAATCGGTTGATTCACCTGGAGCGCCGCTGGCGGTGCTGCGCACATCGGCCGACACCTGGCCGGTGAAGTTCACGCTCGATGATTCCCAGGCCATGCTGCCAGGACGCAACCTCTCCAGCGTCAGCCGCGTCACGGTCGAGGCGCGCATTTCCGTATCCGGCCAGGCCACGCCCGCGAGCGGCGATCTGGAGGGCACCAGCCCGATCATTGATCCATCGGCGCACCAGCCACTGAAGATTCTGATAAACCAGGTGATCCAATGACCCTTGCGCTGCGCGAGAAATCGGACAACCCGATTCGATCCGGCAACACGGGTATTGCGGTCGCTTGCAATCGGCCCGACCGGACTGCTGCGCCGACTTCACCATTGCCGCCTGCTCGCTCCGATCCTTCCTCCGGCATCGACTCGCCCGGGGGTTCGGCTCACACCACGACGAGCACTCGGTCCAAGGCGCAGCCCGGCGTGCATCTGCCGATACTGTGGAGCCTGGTCGTCGCGGCGCTGATCGTCTGGGGCATGAATGCACACCTGGAGCGCTACATCGCGCCCGATCGCGGAATCGGTTACTGGCTGGGCATCACCGGCGGCTCGATGATGCTGCTGCTGCTGGTCTACTCGGCCCGTAAGCGCGCCCACTGGCTGCGATGGATGGGAGGCATACCCGCGTGGTTCCAGACTCACATGGTACTGGGGGTCGTGGGTCCGCTGCTGGTGCTATTCCACGCCAACTTCCAGCTCGGTGCCACCAACAGCAACGTGGCGCTGTTCAGCATGCTGCTCGTGGCCGGCAGTGGCGTGATTGGCCGCTACATCTACACGCGCCTGCATGCGAATCTTGACGGCAGGCAGGATAGCCTGGAGGAGCTCCAGGCGGTGGCGGAGCGCATTCGCGCACAGACCACGACTCTGGGGTTCCTGCCCGGTGTGTTGGATGCGATCGATCGCGAGGAGCAGCGGCTCGCCAATCCGGCCGAGGGGCCGATCGGCCGCTTCCTGCATGTCTTCACTGCAGGTGCGCGCGCGGCAATGGCACGCTGGCGGCTGCACCGGCTGATCAACCTGGCCGTGACCGGGGCCATTGCCGAAGGCCCACTGGGCATCCGCCGCCATGCGCGGCGCATCGGCGCGGCGGTACATACCTATGCGAATCGGCGGCTCGATGCCCGCCGGCGAGTGGCGGAATACCGCTTGTATGCGCGACTGTTCTCGTTCTGGCACGTGCTGCACATACCCCTGTTCTTCCTGCTGCTGATCGCCGGCATCGCGCACGTCATCGCGGTGAACATCTACTGATTCGCGCCCATGCACGCGCCAGGGATCGGCAGCCTTATTAGAGCGTCAATGATGACGGTGATATCGATGATCTCGATTTCAGGCGCGCGCGCGGCATCGGTGGAGAAGCTGCTGATGCCCGGTCCTGTCACGCGGGCGCACGAGAAGCAGGAACAGGACTGCGCCAATTGCCACGATCGCAGCAACAAGCGTAGCCAGAGTGAGCTGTGCATGGATTGCCACAAGGACATCGCCAGCGATGTTCGCGCGCACCATGGCTACCACGGTCGCATGCCCAACGCCGGAGTCGGCGAATGCCGCGCCTGTCACAGCGATCACAAAGGCAGAACGGCCGACATCGTGCAGTTCGGCCGCGTGCAGTTCGATCACAAGCTGACGGAATTCGAACTCGAAGGCGCGCATCGCTCGCTCGAGTGTGCCAGCTGCCATAAATCCGGTGAAGCGTGGCGCAAGGCGCCTGGGACCTGCATCGGTTGCCATAAGGCCGACGACGTGCATCGTGGCCAGTTCGAGCAGTCTTGCGGTGATTGCCACGGCAGCCTCTCCTGGGCCGGGGGGCGGTTTGATCACGGCAAGACCGACTTCAAGCTGACCGGAGCGCACACCGGCGCCACGTGTGACGCCTGCCATGTGGGTGGACGCTACAAGTCCACGCCGCAGAGCTGCAACGGTTGCCATGCGACTGACGATGAGCATCGCGGCTCGCGCGGCGAGGAGTGCGGCAAGTGCCATACCACGCGCGAGTGGAAGAGCGCCAAGTACGATCACCTGAAGGAGACTGGCTACGAGCTGCTGGGCGTGCATGCGGATCTGGACTGTCTGAGCTGCCATCGCGGCGGCAATTACAAGGAAAAGATCCCCAAGGACTGCGCGGGCTGTCACCGCGCCGATGACGCGCACGCCGCTCGCCTGGGCGCCAAGTGCGATGATTGCCACGGCAACGAGCATTGGAAGCCGGTGAATTACGATCATCTGGCGCGCCACAAGTTCGCGCTGATCGGCGCGCACGCGCTAATTGCCTGCGACGCCTGCCACACCGCGCCGACGGCGACCCAGAAGCTCGGCACCAAGTGTGTGGATTGCCATCGCGCCGAGGACGTACACGCCGGCAAGCTCAGCGGTGGGTGCCAGACCTGTCATGGACAGGAGGGCTGGCGCAAGGGCGTGAGCTTTGATCACGACCTCAGCGACTATCCGTTGCTCGGACTGCACCGGGTGGTCAGCTGCGCGCAGTGTCACGCCACGCTGGCTTTTCCCAATTCGCCCAGGACCTGTATCGGGTGCCATAGCCGTGAGGATGTGCATAAGGGTGGCCTCGGAAAGAAATGCGAGAGCTGTCATTCGACCAACGGCTGGGCGGTGTGGAGTTTCGATCACGGCAAGGAGACCGGCTTTGCGCTGCGCGGCGCGCACGCCAGACTGCAGTGCGCCGACTGCCACCACGAACCTCCCGGCACCGTCAAGACCTCGCCGCTGTGCATCGCCTGCCATCGCAAGGACGATCGCCATCTCGGCGCCTACGGCGAGCAGTGTGATCGCTGCCATACAAGCTACGCCTGGAAAAGCGCGCGTATCCAATAGGCAAGTACTTGAAGGCACGCACTCACAACAGATGGATCGAGCGGTTGGGCGCACCGCTGGCGGCGCTTGGGATCATATGGGCGCTGCTGCTGGCCCCTCCATGCGCGCAAGCTGCGGCCGGCGCACCGCCCATCACCGTGCCGTTCGATCATCTGACGAGCGGTTTCGAGCTCGAGGGGGTGCACCGCGATCTGCCGTGCGAATCGTGTCATTTGAACGCAGTCTTTTACGGCACGCCGCGCGATTGCGGCAGCTGTCACACCAGCGGTTCGCAGTTCAACGCGACGCCTAAGACGACGACACACATTCCCAGCACCAATAACTGCGCGGCGTGCCACAACACCATCTCCTTCAGGCCCTCGTTTCATTTCGACCACGCCGAGGTGCTGGGCAGCTGTGTCACCTGCCACAACGGCACCTTCGCGCAGGGGGAAGGCCCGACTCATCCTCAGACCAGCCGCAACTGCGCCGCATGCCACGGCGTGATGACCTGGAACCCGCCAACGACGGTCGATCACACGCAGATCCCGCTGGCCGTGGCCGGCTCCTGCATCGTCTGCCACAACGGCGCTCAGGCCTCCGGCAAGCCGGCCAATCACGTGCCGACCACGCTCGAGTGCGGCGACTGTCACACGACCACGAGCTGGCTGGGAGCGAACTTCGACCACACCGGCATCACCAGCGGGTGCTTCGGCTGTCACAACGGCTCCAAGGCGGTGGGCAAGCAGGCCACTCACATGCCGACCACGAATTTATGCGAGAACTGTCATACGAGCGGCATCGGTACCAGGACGCCAAGCTGGGTGCCCGCGCTGTTCGATCACACGCAGATGACGGTGTCGACCTGTGCGAGCTGCCATAGCGGCGCGGTGAAGATCAGTACCGGGTTAGTGCCTGGCCAGCCCACCAATCACGTGCCGCCGATCCCCTCGCTGGTGGACTGCGGGGTCTGCCACGGCAATAACCCGGCGTCCGAGACCTGGACCGTGCTGGCGGTGAGCATCCCGGAGCTGCACGCGGGACTTTCGGTCAACAACTGCCTGATGTGTCATGCCGGTCAAACCTTCGCCGGAGTGCCGGCGCCCTACATCCCGATGTCGGTTTCAGGCGTGTCGCCGACCCATGCGACGCCACTGGCCCCGCCGCACATTCCGATCCTGTCCGGAGCCGATTGCAGCTCATGCCACGCCGCGGCCTATCAGGCCGGCGGCTTCGGTCCAGCCACGGCCATGAGTGCCGCTAAACACGCATTCGTCTCCACGAGCTGCGTCACCTGCCATGAAGCGGGCATGAGTTTCTACACCGGCGGCGGCCCGCCGCTGCAGCTGCGGCCGGCCGATCACACTACGGGTCAAATGGTGGCGCCGAATGACTGCGGTCTGTGCCACACCACGGCGAACTGGAATGCGACCGTAATGCCCGCCGGCCACATGCCCAATCCGGCCAACCAGGCCTGCACGGTCTGCCATACCACCGCGCCAGCGGATTATTCCACGGCGACCCTGGCGGCCAATGCCACGCTGCACACCGGCATCAGCAGCGGGTGCGGACTGTGTCATGGAGGCACCTCGCCGCTGACCTGGTACAACAATTTCACACCCAAAGACGGGGTGCTGACGCCGGCGCACATCCCGTATCTATCGGGCACCGACTGCAGTTCATGTCATTCCTCGAGCACGTATGCCGCCGGCACCTTTGGGCCGATGAACATGACGCAGGCCAAGCACGCCTTCGTCGCGACCACCTGCGACACATGCCATGAAGCGGGCTTGTCCTTGTATATGGGTGCGGCCAGCCCTGGTCTGCAGGGCCGGCCGGCCGATCACACGGGACAGATGGCAGCGCCGAATGACTGCAGCCTCTGCCATACCACGGCGAACTGGAATAGCACCGCGCTTCCGGCCGGGCATATGCCAAACCCCGCTGGCGAGCAGTGCACGGTTTGTCACACAGCCGCGCCCACCAATTATGCGACGCTCGCGAGCATTGCGGTGTTGCATACGGGTATCACCAACGGCTGCGCGCAGTGCCATGGCGGCGCAACGCCGCTGACCTTCTACAACAACAACGATAACCCTAAGGCCGCGGTCCTCACTCCGTCACACATCCCTGCGTTTTCAGGCACGGATTGCAGCTCCTGCCACGCGCCCAATTTTGTAGCCGGCGGCTTTGGGCCGATGAACATGACACAGGCGACCCATTCCGGTGTCGGGTCCACCTGCAACCCCTGTCACGAGGCCGGGCTTTCGTTCTACATGGGCGCTGCCAGCCCCGGACTGCAGGGACGGCCGGCAGATCACACCACCGGGCAGATGGTGGCACCGAATGACTGCAACCTCTGTCACACCACGGCGAACTGGAACAGCACGGCGATGCCTGCCGGTCACATGCCAAACCCCGCCAACCAAGCCTGCACCGTCTGTCACACCACGGCGCCGGCCGATTATTCGACCACGACACTGGCCGCCAACGCGACGCTGCACACCGGCATCACCAGCGGCTGCACTACTTGTCACGGCAGTCCCGCCGGGGCGCTGACCTTCTACAACAACTTCACGCCAAAATCGGCCGTGCTCTCGCCAGTGCATATCCCCACGGCGACCACTCCGTGCCAGGACTGCCATAGCACCACGGTGTTCACAGCCTTCAGCGGCACCAGCATGTCATCGGCGAAGCACACGTTGATGTTCGCCACCCTCGGCAATACCTGCGATGCCTGCCACAACCGCGTCACCCCCGCCCTGAGCTTCTATGGCGTCAGCAATCTCCAGACCCGGCCGACCGACCATAACTCGGGCAGCAAGGCGACCTCGGACTGCAGCCACTGCCACAACCCCAACAGTTGGGGGGGCGGTGCGCAGAGCAGACCCACGTCGGGCGCGGCCGCGACGAGTGCCAAGATGACAATGCCGACGGCTCCCGGTGCCTCCCCCCTGGTGCCAGCACCGGCGGCGGCTGTGACCGCGGCCAGCAGTATCGCGTCGGCCGCTGGTCCATCGCTTGGCGCGACGCCTGCCACAGCGTTCCCTCACACGGCTGCAAATAGCGACTGCGTCAACTGTCACAACGGGGTGGCGGCGAGCGGCAAGGGCGCCGCGCACATCGCCAGCAACGCGCTGTGCGCCAACTGCCATACGACGATCGCCTGGCTACCGGCCCGCTTTGATCACCAGGGAATCACGGCGCGCTGTGCGAGCTGTCACAACGGAGTGGTGACGGCCGGCAAGGCCATCAGTCACATTCCGACCAGCCTCGATTGCAGCAGCTGCCACAGCACGATTGTCTGGCTGCCGGCGCGATTCAGTCATAGCGGCACAATCGGCAGCTGCCAGAGCTGCCACAATGCCGTGACGCGCCTGGGTAAGTCGCTCGGGCACGTGCAGACCGCGCTCGATTGCGGCGCCTGCCATAACACTCTGAGCTGGACGCCGGCCGTGGCACCCGTTCCGCAGCGCCCCGCGACGCCTGGTGCTCGCACGGGCCTGAACGGATCGGCTAAGTGATGTCCCGTGGGAGCCACCGTCAGCGCGTGCGCTCGAGCGCGATCGCGCTACCGATGGCGCTGTGGGTACTTTCTGCGGCCGCATTCGCCGCAGCGCCAAATCAGCCGACCGGCGCCGGCACGCAGCTATTGCAGTACATCGACGCGCAGGAGGGTGAGGGGCACACCGATGTATCGATGCAGTTCGTATGCACGGTCAGTTATCTCGGCAACGCACCGCTCAACCACGGCAGCAGCACGCTGATTACGCTGCGCCTGGGGCCCGACTGCGGCGGGTTCCTGGGAACCTTGACCCCAGAGCTGCCGCTGATCGGCGGCAGCGGCCAGCTGGTGACCGCCGCGCGTCTGGAGTCACCGATCCCGGGAGAGGTGGCACTGGAGCTGCGGTTTGTCCGCGAATTGGATTTCGTGATAGCGCCGACGACCGATGGACGGGGCTTGCGCTTGCGACTGCTAAGCACGGGGCGCAAGCAGCCCCGGGCCTACGTCGGCGAGATGGCAGCCCCGGAAGGCTACTCGGTCAATCTCAGCTCCTCGCAGGAGAAAATCGATCTGGCAGCCGTGCAGGCCGCGGCCAGCGCCTTTGGAGCGCCGGCGTACGTTTCCGAGACGGACGTGGAGGATCAGCACTGGTATCGCCTGCGCGTCGGGCCATTTACTTCCCGCGGTGAGGCCGAGCGCGTGCTGCAGGCGGCGCTGGCGAACTATCCACGCGCCTGGCTTGCGGTCAATGATGAGATCGTGGATCTCTCTGCCACCGAGCGCGCGAGCGTCGCCTCGGTGGCGGCCTTGGGAGCGATCGATGCACCGCTTCCCGATGAGCAACGAGCGCAGATGCTGCGCGATGCTCGCGCGGCGTTGGCCCAGCGCCAGTTTCCGCAGGCGCTCGAGTTGCTGACGCGCCTGCTGCGCCAGCCGGAGTATCCGGCGCGCGCCGAGGCACAGGAACTGATCGGACTGGTACACGAGCGTGCCGGGCAGCTCGCGCACGCCAAGGCGGAGTATCAGGAGTATCTGCGCCGCTACCCGGACGGCGCGGCTGCGACCCGCGTGGGCGCGCGCCTGCTGGCGCTGGCGACCGCCACGCAAAGCGCGCAACCCACCGGAGAGTTCGGGGGCCCCGCAGCTCAGAGCCGCTGGAGCATGGTCGGCAGCGGTTCGATCGGTTACCAGTACGGTCAGGATCAGATCGCCGCCGCCGGTACCACCACCCGCACGACCGCGCTCAATGCCCTTCTGGTCTACGGCGACTTGTTGCTGCGCGATCGGGGCGAGCGCTACGATTTCACGGCGCGCGTGGACTCCGGCTATACCGCCAACATGGTGCCAAACACCGGCGGCAGTCAGGATCGCACCACCGCTGCTTACGTGGAATTAAGCGATCGCGTGATGGGATTAACCGGCCGGATCGGACGGCAATCGCTCGCCAGCGAGGGGGCAATCGGTCTGTTTGACGGCGTCTATCTGGGCTACCAGGCAGCGCCGAAGGTGCTGGTCAGCGTCGCGGCGGGCTTTCCCGCCTACACCAGTTATTCGCAGGTATCGAGTCAGCAGAAGTTTGGCACCGTCGCAGCCGAATTCGGACCGTACCGGCAGGCCTGGATCTTCGATGGTTACTTCTTCGACGAGCAGAACTCCGGGGCGACCGAACGACGCTCTCTCGGCTTTCAGGCCCGCTATGCGGTGCCCGGTCGGTCGGCGGTGCTGTTGGCGGATTATGACATCGCCTTCCAGCAACTTAACTCCGCGACTCTGATTGGTAACCTTGGTGTAGCTGAGCGCTGGATCGTCGGCTTCTACGCCGATCATCGGCGCAGCCCCCTGATCGAGCTCAGCAATGCGCTCATCGGCCAGAGCGCACCGGATCTGGCAACACTGGAAGCGGAGTTCACCCCATCACAGGTGCGTCAGCTCGCCCTGGATCGTACGGCCACGAGCAATGCGTTTACGCTCTCGGCCACTCACCCGCTGGGTGAGCGCTGGCAGTTCATGGGCGATATTTCACTGCTGTCGTTGAGCGCCACACCGGCTTCCGGCGGCGTGCCCGCCACGGCCTCAACCGGTCTGGACAAGAATGTGTCGCTGCAGATGTCCGCCGCGAGCCTGCTGCAGGTGGGGGATCTGCACTTCTTCGGGGTGCGTTACGACAACTCCCCGAGCTCGCGCAGCACGACGCTGTCGTGGGATGCGCGCTTCGTGCTGCATGGGGCTTGGCGCTTCGGTCCGCGCTTCAGCGTCGAGCAGCTTAACGATCCAGCCGTCGGGGGCACGCAGCTGCTGTATTTGCCAGAATTGCGGAGTGACTGGACCGGTCACCGCGCCGTCTTCGAAGTCATCGCGGGCTATCAGGTCCAGCAGCAATCGCCGCTGCTCGGGCAGAGCGCCGGCAGCGTGCAGGATGCGCGGCATCTGTACGTGTCCGCCGCGTACCGGTTGCGCTTTTGAGAGACACCGCACGCTTATTGTCCTGCACCGGCCGTGCTCCTTTCCTTTTCGCAACGTGCAGCAATAGGTGCGCATGTTCAGCGACACCTGCCCGACAGCGCGGGTATTCGTGGGGATATCTGCATCTGTACTGACTTGGCCTCAGTCGCATCGGTAGGAGAGGCAAAGCATGTCATCCATTCGCCGGCGCGACGAGAGGCGGCAATGCATAGCCGGCATCCGTCGCCTGCGCCATTGCGCTTCCGGCGAGTGGGCACGCCAGAATCGTCGCTGAAAACAGGTACCGCAGCATTTTCTCTCCCTCGCTAACAGCGGACTGATGCCCGCGACGCGGCTGCTCAAGCGCGGACGATGGCACATCAATCTCGCCGCTTGCGATGTACGTTGCTACGCCGCCAACGCTGACAGAGGTCACCAAGCCGTCGTGCTTCCGCGCTTCCGCTTCGATTTCGCTTCTGCGCCCCATCGAAACGCCCTGCTGAATCGAAAGGCGATAGGCTATCCCGCCACAATCGGGCTTCGATGCCATGGCGCCGACGAGGGCAGCACAAGCGCTGCCTGTCGCGGGATCTTCTTCGACCCCCAGCGCGGGTGCACACATGCGAGCGTAGAGCCTGCCGCCATCCCGCAGATGTCCTGAGAAGAAAAAGACGTGGGGACCCCACGCGCGCGCGAGCGTCGCCGTCCAGGCAGCCCGATTGATCGCCGCTCGATCGACGACCTCGTTCGAGCTCAGTTGCGCAAAACAGAATGGAACACCGACGCCCGCGAAGAAGACTTGGCTCACTTCGGCGGGCTCGATGGACAGGACGGCGGCGAGATCAGTCGCAGAAGGTGCGCCGGTCGGTGCGTCGATCTTCCCCGACAACGTCAACGTGCCGTGGAACCCTTCATTTCGCTCAGCGACGTCAACTGTTACGGGACCGAAATTCTCCTCCAGAATGAGCCGGACTGGATCGCTAAGCCGTACGTGCTGTTTCATCACAAGCGCACAGGCTGTGCCGACCGAGGGGTGCCCGGCGAAGTCGAGCTCTGCCCGCGGTGTGAAGATGCGCACCCGGCACGTGTTCGCCGGATCGTTCTTCGGCAAGACGAAGGTCGTTTCGCTGAAATTGAATTCGCGAGCAATCTTCTGCATGCCCTCGGCCGAAATACCGGCCGCGTCCGGCAGAACCGCAAGTGGATTGCCGCCGAACGGTGTCGAACTGAAAACATCGACGATGTGAAATGTGTACTTCATGAGATCGACCTCCGTACTCTGCCTCAAGCCTTGACGACCAGGTCGATCTCAACGCAGGCCCCAAGCGGCAGCGCGGCCACCGCAATCGTCGTGCGGGCGGGAAACGGTTGATTGAAATGCTTTGCGTAGATGCCATTCATCGCACCAAAGTCGCTCATGCTCGTGAGATACACGCCGGCGCGCGCAACGTCATCTAAACTCCTGCCGGCCGCCTTGAGAACCGCCGCGAGATTTCGGAAGACGCGTTCTGTCTCGGCCACGATACCCCCTTCGACCACCTTGCCGGTGGCCGGGTCCTGGCCGACCTGGCCGCTGAAGTAGAGGAAACCACCGACTCCGATTGCCTGGGAAAACGGGCCGACCGGCGGCGCGAGCTCGGGCGAGGTAATTGCGGTCTTGGTCATGGCACACTCCTACCGTGATTGATGTTGCGAGATTCTTCGATATTCGTGCCACGGCGTTAGTCTCCCGTCGGAATGACGGGCGCCGACACGTGCGGGAACGTCAACGCGCCCAAGTGGGGGAAAGAGCGCGTTCAAATGAGTGGCATACCGAGTCGTGTCGGGCTTCGTGCTACTGGTAGTTCGGTTCATGATTAACTCCTGAAGGCCGTCAATGTTCATGGTTAACTCTTGTAGGCTGTCAATCGTTCGCCACTGAGCGACCTTCTATGCCTTACGCTCGACACTTAGATATCCGCCGTCAGGTAGGCGAGATAGGAGCGCGGCTGGAATTGGTAGAATCCTGGGCTGTAGTTCATATCCCAGAAATAGAAATTGGTCGCATTCTTGACCTGCACGCGCAGCGTTGCCGGTGCACCCCACAATGTGAACCGGTAACGGCCACCCACAAAGAGCGCCGTTTGTGCAGGATTTTGCGCCACATCATCAACGCTAGCCGGGGAAATACCAAAGTGTATAACGGTGATGTCGGCGGACAGCGCCGGCAACCAAGGGAACTTGTAGTTGGCATTGATCGTCTCCTGGTTGTGCGGTTGGCCGAACGCTGTCGTTCCAACGCCGGCGGCAGCCAGATTGGATCCCATGATAGTGACCTCGCCCAGTAACGCGGCTACGGCAACATTGAGATTAGGGACGACCTCGCCAGAGAGGGAAAGCTCGACGCCACGTGCACGCTGCAAGCCCAGCTGACGATCAACGTTATTCGTGTCGAAATTGAAATACGGTTTTTGAATCTCGAACACACCGGCAATCAATTTGAGTTTGGAGGTCAATAGACATCGAAACCCCGCATCCGTCTGCCAGGTTCTGGCGTCCGGGAGAATCGTTCCGCGGTTGGCAGCCACGCTGGGCACTGCGCCAGAATCCTCAAGTCCCTGCGTATAGCCGGTGTATGCCGTCACGCGGTCGCCGAGGACCAATGCTGCGTTTCCATACGCGCGCAGCGGGTGATCCGTGAGTCGCGCTGCGGGCACTCCGGGGGAGGAGACATTCTTGTCGTAGTTCTCGCGTTGAACTCCGAGCGCCAAGTCTCCGTGTCCCTGCCATTGAGCGCGGTAGGCCACGCCGGCGCTCCAGAGCTCGGTGCGGTCCTGGGTGCGCGCGGTATAACTGAAGTGGGGCTCGGGCACCTGGATACCCTGATCAATGAATGCGGGACCTACGTCGACGACGTCGGACCCGCCGTAGAGCGCCAAGGTGTCGCGACCGCGGGCGAGGAATACCAATTCGTGTCGCCAGGAGCCGGTACCAAAGCGCCCGGTGAGCCGCGCCTCGCCGGAGATTGACGAGGTGTTCTGATCTGGGTTTCCAACCATGAACTGCTCGGCGGAGCCGTTCGGCAATGTTTTGAGGTACAGGTCTTCGAAACTAACGGGCGCATCGGCGATGGAGCGAAATACTCCGGCGGCCAGCGACCAGTGAGTCGCCAGTCGGGCGGTGACGATGCCGCCATAGTTCTCTGCAAGACTTCTCCCTTGTGCCCAATTTTGCCCGTAATAGCGAGGCGTTATACCCGGAGGCAGATAGTCGCCGGCGGTGAAGATAAACGGCAGCGTTTTGGCGCGGGTGGTCTGCGTCCAGTCGAAGATCCCGCGAACCGTTATCCAGTCATTGGGCTTCCACTGCGGTGTTGCCCCGACGTTCGCGACTGTGGAGGTGTAACCCGGATCGGGTCCCCCGGCAGCCGTATTGGTGCTGGTCTGAAGGCTCGCACCAATCGGTAGTTTAAGGGTGCTTAAGATCAGCGGCAGATTGCCATCGACACTCAATCCCTTCGCCTGGTAAGGGCCCGCGCTCGCCACCACCGTGGCGCTCGGCGTCCCGTTGCCCGCATGTCTCAGGTCATAGTCGACGATGCCGGTTGGGGCCGGGAAGGCATAACCGATTTCACTCACGCCGATACGGATCGTTGAGCCTTCCACCACACGATTCGAGAGCGCGCCCTGTTGATCAAAATACAGACCGTCGATGCGAACATTGCCGGCCGTCTGCGGATTGAAACCCCGAACACCACCAGGTCCATACAGACCGATGCTCTCCAGACCCAGCGTCAGTCCGAAAGCATCATTGGCCGTTGCGAGCGGATCATCCGAAGCGTGCTGTGCAAAAACGGCTGTCGGGGGTGAGAGCGCCATGAGCGCTGCGGCGATACGGAACAGCTTCGACCGGGAACCCCGAGTCGCCGCGTTCGGCTTTTCCAAGCAGAGCCGCTCGGGTCCTCCGGTCTGCCCAATTTTGATCGTAGGAGCCATACAGAATTCCGCATAACCATGTACCGGCCGACACTTTGCTGCATGGCAGAACATTCCACAAATTCATTATTATCACGATTATGATACTGTTGAAGCACGATCCCGCTGTTCGTCAGCAGAGCACTTTGGGAGACACCCTTGCTTGAAGATCTACGCGCCCTGGTAGAGTTCGCCCATGCCGGCTCCATCGCCGGTGCAGCCGATCGTCTATTCCGAACGCCCTCTGCGATTACCCGTCAAGTGCAAAGGCTGGAGGCTGCATTGGGTGCCGAGTTGCTCGACCGCTCGGTAAAGCCTCCGCGCCTGAACTCGCTGGGCTCCAGGGTGCTCGAACAGGCAAGAGATCTACTGCAGCGGACGGAGGCGCTGAAATCTCTCGCGTCGAGCGACGCCGAACCTCACGGCCTGTTGCGCATCGGGGTCTCGCATCCGCTGGCCGAGGGGACGCTTATCGATCCTATCCTGGCGCTGACTGAAAAATACCCCAAGGTCCGAGTGCGGCTGTTGAGCGAACTTACCGCTGAATTATTTCATCGGCTGCTCGCCGGTGAACTCGACGTTGCGGCCGTGCTTCTGCCAGAAGGTAGAACTGCCCCTCCACCTCTCGTGACGAACATCATCGCTAGCGACCGCATGGAGATCGTTCAAGGCGCCGCAGGCAACGTTGACGGTGATTGGAAGAGTTTGGGCAGAGCGCCCTGGGTGCTCAATCCGCCCGGGTGCCCGCTTCGAGCAAGCCTCATCGATCGGATGGGGCGTGACGGCTTCACCCCAATGATTGCGGCTGAAATCCACAACATGCATTTGCAGCTGGCGTTCGTTCAGTCCGGTTATGGTGTCGGGCTGCTGCCTGCTCGCTTTATTGTCAGGCATCATTCCATCGACCGCGTGAAAGTACTGCGCCCGCCATCGTTTGACCTGCACCCGTCCATCGCGATAGTCCGCGCTGGGCAACTCGGCGCCCTGGGGAAGGCCGTCGAGCTGTTGGAATACAGGTTAAGGCGATTGTTTGAGGCAGCCGATACCACGAAGCCCGTGTCGAAGCACCGAAGAGCTGTGCCCGCGAATCGGCGGGCGGCGCGGGCGCCCAAGTAGTGCTTTAGCCAATGAACACGTACTCGTTCGCCATGAACGAGATGGCCATTCCGTCCTCGCTGGTACTGGAGACACCTACCCCACCACGGGAGTCCAATGCAGGGACCGTCGCTCGGCTCGCTGTGGCGGGGTTTCGTCATCAAAGTGTACGTCGGCCACCGAGGCCCAATTTAGCGAGACGCCATCGAGGACGCGTGCATTGATGACAGCGCGCCTGCCCTGGGCAGTGTCGGTGATTGCCGCGACGAACACACCGCATTCAGCGCAAATCAGGAAATCCGCGGTCCGATGCGCGAAACGATAGCGTCGAACCTTGGAGGGATCCCCTATGTGGAAGGAGAGATTGCCCACTGGGTCGGATGTGCCAACCACGCCATGGCGCCGACAAAACGAGCAGCCGTCGTGCCGCAGGCGCCAGTACATGGGATCGATGTCGGTGCGATAGGTGATTCCGAGAGCTCCACAATGGCATCCGCCCCGATATTCCTTCATCTTGCATTCCTCGCGATCGATCGCATGCTGGCCCATTGGATTTCCCCGGGTGCCACTACTGAGTCGCGAAGAGCGCAGAGGAGACATACCGCTCTCCGGTATCGCAGATAATGACGACGATCAGCTTGCCGGCGGACTGGGGTCGCGCCGCCCATTTCAAAGCAGCGTGCAGCGTGGCACCCGATGAGACACCGGCTAGAATTCCCTCCTCGCGGGCGAGTCGACGCGCGCAGGCGAACGCTTCTTCGTCAGTCACGGCGATGACCTCGTCGACGATGGTGCGATTGAGGACCTGCGGGATGAAGCCCACGCCGATGCCGGGCATATGGTGGCTGCCCGCCGGCTGTCCGGAGAGTACGGCGGCTCCGGCAGGCTCTACGGCAACGATCTTCACGGCCGGCTTGCGTTCTTTCAGTAACTCTCCTACGCCAGTAATCGTGCCGCCGGTGCCCACCGCTGAGACCAGGACGTCCACGGCGCCACCCGTGTCGTTCCAGATTTCCACTGCCGTGGTACGGCGGTGAAGCGCGGGATTTGCCGGGTTCGAGAACTGATCCAGATTGATCGCCCCGGGGGTGCTGGCGGTGATTTCTCGCGCGCGCGTCACGGCGTCGGCCATCAAAATACCTGGCGCCAAAACGATCTCCGCTCCGTATTGACGGAGCAACGCTACGCGTTCCTTCGACATCGCATCGGGCATGGCCAGAATGAGGCGATAGCCGCGGATGGCAGCCGCAAACGCAAGGCCGATCCCGGTGTTGCCGCCAGTCGCCTCCACGATGGTCATGCCAGGCTTCAGAACGCCCCGTCTTTCTGCGTCCTGAATCAGGGCAACGCCCAGGCGATCCTTGACGCTGCCCGCGGGGTTGCGCATTTCCAGTTTCCCGACGATGCGGGCGCGTATTCCACGTACCAGCCGTGACAACTCCACCAGAGGAGTGTTACCGACCGTGTCTGCCGCGCTGGCGTAAATCCTGGTCGCCACTAGACATCCGCCGTCAAATAGACAAAGTACGAGCGCGGCGGGAATTGGGAGAATCCCGGGCTGTAGCCGTAGTTCCAGATATAGAAATTGATCGCATTCTGGACCTGCACGCGCAGCGTTGTCGGTGCACCCCATAATTTGAACCGGTATCGGCCGCCCGCGGCAAGCGCCGATGCTGCGTAATTTTGTGTCACATCATCAACGCTTGCGGGCGCGGCACCAAAGTACACCACGGTAACGTCGGCAGAAAGCGCCGGTAACCACGGGAGCTTGTAATTGGCATTGATTGTTCCCTGGACGTGCGGCTGGCCGAACGCCGCCGTTCCAACGCCCTGGGCGGCGAGGTTGGATCCAAGGATTTTGACCTCACCCAGTAAAACACCCGCGGCAAGATTGAGATTCTGTGCAACTTCTCCGGAAAGGGACAGTTCGACGCCGCGGGCTCGTTGAATGCCAAGCTGGCGATCCACGTTGTGCGTGTCGAAAGTAAAATAGGGCTTTTCAATTTCGAACACACCCGCGATCAATTTGAGTTTGGACGTCAGTAGAAATCGAAACCCCGCATCCGTCTGCCATGTTCTGGCATCCGGGAGAATCGTTCCGCGATTGGCGGCCACGGTGGGCACGGCGCCGGAGTCCTCGAGCCCCTGGGTATAGCCTGAGTAAGCCGTCGCTCGGTCGCCAAGCACTAGCGCCGCGTTTCCATAAGCGCGCAGCGGGTTATCCGAGCGCCGCGCGTCCGGGAGATCCGGGGACACGACGTGCTTGTCGTAGCTTTCCTTTTGGACACCGACGGTAAAATCTCCGTGTCCCTGCCATTGAGCGCGATAGGCAACACCTGTGCTCCAGAGCTCGGTGCGGTCCTGGGTACGTGCGGAGTAGGTGAACGAGGGTTCAGGTACCTGGATGCCCTGATCGATGACGGCCGGCCCGACATCAACCATATCGGATCCGCCGTAGATCGCCGAGGTGTCGCGACCGCGGGCGAGCAATACAACATCGTGGCGCCAGGAGCCCGTTCCAAAGCGACCGGTGAGCCGCGCTTCGCCCGAGGTTGACGAGGTGCGCTGATCCGGGTTGCCAACGACGAACTGTTCGGCGGATCCATTGGGCGACGCGCTGAGATACAGGTCCTCATAACCGACAGGCGCATCCGCGATGGATCGAAATACTCCAACCGCCAGTGACCAGTGGGTATTGAGTCGAGCCGTGACGATCCCGCCGTAGTTCTCCGCGAGGCTCCTGCCTTCTGCCCAATTTTGCCCGTAATACCCACGCGGCGTTTCCGGGGGCAGATAGTCGCCCGCGGTAAAGATAAACGGCAGCGTTTTGGCGTGGGTGGTTTGAGTCCAGTCGAAAATCCCGCGAACCGTAATCCAGTCATTGGGCTTCCACTGCGGCGTGGCTCCGACATTGGCAACTGTGGATGTGTAACCCGGATTGGCGCCCCCGGCGGCCGTATTGGTGCTGGTCTGAAGGCTCGCGCCGATCGGCAGCTGGAGGCTACTTGAGATCAGCGGCAGATTGCCATCGACACTCAATCCCCTCGCCTGGTAAGGACCCGCGCTTGCTACCACCGTGGCGTTCGGTGTGCCGTTACCGGGACGTCGCAGATCATAGTCAACAATTCCAGTCGGGGCCGGAAACCCATAACCGATTTCACTCACGCCGATATGGATCGTGGAGCCCTCCACTACACGATTGGACAGCGTGCCCTGTTGATCAAAATACAGGCCGTCGATGCGAACGTTGCCTGCGGTCTGTGGATTGAAACCGCGAACACCACCAGGTCCATACAGACCGATACTCTCCAGACCCAGCGTCAGGCCGAAAGCATCACTGGCCGTGGCGAGCGGATCATCCGAGGCATGTTGAGCATGAACGGCTGTCAGGGCCGACATCCCCATGAGCGCGATGGCGATAAGGACGCGCCTCGGCAAAGAACCTGGCAATGCCGCCTTCGGTTTATTGAAACGTAGCCGCTCAGGCTCAAGTTGCGCCGCTGCATCACCGTTCTCGCCGCAGATCCAGAATTCGAGCGCCTCTAGCACGGTATGCCCCGGTGACATTGCCTAGGTTCAGCGGGACGATAAGCCTGTGCATTGTGCTAGGTCCAATGTTATATTGTCATATAGTACAAGTGAGGGTGCTCATGACCGAAGGCGTGTGGCTGCCTAAGCTCGATTCCGGATCGGACTCGATCTATGCACGCATCGTCGCGGCACTCGAACGCGATGTGCGCCTGGGGGCAGTCGAGCGCGGCGCGCGGCTGCCGCCACAACGTTCTCTGGCCGATCACTTGAACATCAGTGTCGGCACCGTCACCAAGGCTTACCTCGAAGCTGAGCGGCGCGGATTGGTTCACGCCCATGTGGGGCGTGGAACGTTTGTGTCAGATGCAGGAAGTGGGCGCACGACGGGCGAGACGGCGCGCGATCGGGTGGTTGACCTGTCCTTGAATGTGGCGCCCCACGAGGCCGCTGCGCGCCGCTTGCTGTCAACACCGGCCGGCAAGCGCAACTCGGACCTGCTCGATGCACTCGCCTATTCACCCGCGCCCGGGCCGGACGCCCATCGCAAAGCGGCCGTCGCGTGGCTTTCGCAAGTAGCCCACTTTGAGCCGGAGTGGACGCGATTGCTTATGACCAACGGCGCGCAGCAGGCGATGTCATTGGTCTTTGGATTGCTCTGTCGCCCCAGGGATACGGTCTTGTGTGAAGCAGCCACCTTTTTCGGCATGCGACGGCTTGCCGAGCACTGTGATTACGCACTGCACGGCATCCAGATGGATGAGGAGGGCCTGCGGCCGGAAGCGCTGGAACGCGCGGTGAAGTCCACCGGCGCCAAAGTGCTGTACACCATGCCGACCGTACAAAATCCCACCAGCCGGACGATGAGCTCCGGACGCCGTGAAGACATCGCCCGCGTCGTGCGCCGACACAAACTCTGGGTCGTCGAGGACGACACCTATGCGTTGTTCGCACCGCGAACTCCGAAGGGCCTTTCCCCACTGGCTTCAATCCTCCCGGAACAATGCTTCTACCTGGCCAGCGTCTCCAAGTCGTTGTCCACCGGGCTTCGCGTGGGCTTTTTGTCTTGCCCGGCCGGACCTCATTTCGATGCGCTGGTAAAAGCCGTACAAGCAACCGTGTACGCCCCGCCCTCCCTTGGGGGAGTCTTCTTCAGCCGATGGGTGAACGATGGCTCCGCGTTCGAAATCGCGGATGCCGTCAAGGCGGAGATCGAGCGGCGCGGGTCGCTCGCCAGGACTGTGTTGGGCAATCAGTTTGCGAGCGAAATACGACTTGCACCGCACTTTTGGTTGCCGATGTCCGAGTTGGATGCTGAGCGCACGGCCGGGCGCGCGCTTCGCGCGGGCGTCGCAGTGACCGCTCCTCGCCCTGCGATCCTCCGGCCAGATCTCATCTCGGGACTGCGCGTCTGTTTAGGCGCAGCGTCGGACATGGCTGACCTGACCCTTGGACTCGAGCGCCTCAGATCCGTGCTTCAATCCGAGCCATCCGGTAGCGAGGCCGCCACGGTATGAATATTGTCTTATAGTACAATCGTTATATTGTACCGTTGACACTCTTAGGTCTTTCGTCGATGCTTTGCTCCATAGCGAACCAGCAGACGGAGACCACCCGTGCGCGCAAGAACACGACCGATGATCGAGCTGTACGCGCTGGCTTTGCTGCTCGCAGCCATCGGTACGGCCTGCGCCGAGGATGCGAAACCCGCCTTTCCCGTCATGGCGCCTATCGAGCAATACCTTGAGACCAGTGCTTCTACGGAGATCGATCTGGCGCGAACCGCCGCGCCTGTCTCGATTTCCGGCGATGCGAGCGTTCTGGTTCTGGGCAATCACGGCTATGAAACGGCGATAAAGGGTAACAACGGCTTTGTGTGCCTGGTCTGGCGGTCCTGGGTCTCGTGGGCGCCCGGCGAAGATGATGCGGAATTTTGGAATCCCAGGTTTCGTGCACCCATATGCTTCAATCCTGCCGGCGTGCGCTCAGTCCTTCCCGCGTATCTGGAAAGGACCACATGGGCTCTCGCCGGCGCCTCGAAGGCCGAAATGAAAGAGCGCACCCGAGCCGCGATAGCCTCCAAACGGATGGCAATGCCGGAGCCCGGCGCTCTGGGTTTCATGATGGGGAAAGAAGGGGGCGACGCTGGCGGCCACCACTGGTCTCCCCATGTGATGATGTTCCTTGCCCGCACCGATGGCGCCGACTGGGGCGCAAACCTTCACGGGTCACCAATAATTGCAGAGCAGACAGATCCGGAGCCGATCACCGTGTTCGACATTCTGGTGCCCTTGTACTCCGACGGAACGCCCAAAACCCCAAAGACCATGGAGCCGCATTCATTGGAGACGCCCCCTGCCCAGCCCGGGCGCGCGAAATGGATTCAACGATGACATTTGGCCCGGCTGCTTTCATAAACCATCCGCTGTCGAAGGTTTATGCGCAAACATCTATTCAACTCAGGGCGACGGGACCTACTCACCAGCCTGCTGCTGGTCGTTCTAGTTTCTCGCGCCTTTGTGCCGGTCGGCTTCATGCCGACGAGCGGCACCCCGCAGGTCGGCAATCGCCACAGCGACACCGTGCGCGGTCTTGCTGGCCGGGTCGGCTGGATGTCCGTGGATCCATCCCCCCATTACGCGCGGTTGGCGGATGCCGCTGCGCTCGCACACAAGTTGCGCGGAGTCACCGCTCTGCTGCCGAGCGCGCAGGATCTCGCGCACCTGCTGCAGCGGCTCGCACCGGAAGCGGCGGTACAGGCACTGTCGCAGGCTGGCTTTCCGGAGGTCGTGCTGCGCCGAGGTGGCGAGTCGATCCTGCTGGCGCACGCGGGTCAACTCCACGAGCTAGCGGTAAAGCGCGTCGCGCCGGTTGATCCGACGGGGGCCGGCGACGCCTTCTGCGGCGCCTACGCGGCATGCCGCCTGAGCGGAGCGCCGCCTGTGGATGCCGCGCGCCGCGCGGCCGCCACGGCTGCCCTGGTAGTGACGTGCCGCGGAGTCGAGGCCGCGCTCGCGCTGGAGCGGCCGCGAATCTAGCGATCGGACCTGCCAAAGGAGGCCCGGTGATGGTGCTAGCAGACCTGGCCGGAGTCGAACCGGACTCGCGATAAGGCAGCCGTTGTTCGTCGCGTACGGAGTTGGGCGGCAATGATGGCGTGGGTAATCAGATAAAACGGCACCAGCACGGTGGGTACGAGGCAATACGGCAGGTACTGCATCGCTTCCGATCCCACACCAGCATGGATTAACTGTAGTGGACTTCCCGCTGCCGAGGTAATGCCAAGCGCAACGGCGGCAAACAGGTCGAGCGTCCCAAATATGTTCCAAAGCACTACCCCACGCACCGGAAGCCTTCCAGAACGAGCCACGCGCAGCGCCAGCGGAATCGCGAGTGCGCCGGTAATGATGTCTCCTAATCCCGCCGAAAACGGGAACGGCCCGCTGAGACGCCCTGCAGCGGCCAGCAATAAAAACAGCACGCCGAGCACGCGCAGCGCATTGAGGCCAATCAATAGCGGCATTGGAATGGCCAACAGGGTGGCTCGTATTCCTGGGGACCTGAGCGCCAGCACAGCTACGATGAGCAACGGCGTGGCGAACAGCACTCCCACTAGCGGCACCGGATGGTCGGGAGAGAAGACCAACTTTCCGGCCGCGCCCAGCCCGGACGCCAGTCCGACCCAGCCGCCTGCAATTGCGGCCACGCTCAGGCGACGCGCAAGCGAACCTGGCAGGGCAGTCGTAAGCGCAACGAGGTTTACGGTGACCGCCATCATTCCCACGATGGCGCCAATGAAATCCAGCATGATGACTCTCCTATGAGCTCATTAAACGGCGTAAATGGCGGACACGAGCCGTTGCGGGCGCAGCTGCGGTCAGCACCAATTGCTGGCCGCCAGCCGCCGTAACGTCACGACCCCGCCGCAACGGCATATCGCTGCCCAAGAAGTAACCGCTGCGCCATCGCCTGGGCGTCGTTTTGGGCTCGGAGACCCTTTTGCCGCGTGAGCGCGGCGTCCGCACTCTCGGGCGGCGTGATCGCCTGAGTGTCCGCGACGTGGGACTCGGTCACACCCGACAGCAGCCGCCTTGCGAGTCGCTCCACATCGGCAGCCGGCGCCACTGTCGCGTCGTCGCGCTGTTCCGACAGGGTTGCATGGATTGCGATTCTCTCACCGAGCAACTCCCTCATCTGCTGTTGGACACCGCCCGCAGAATCGGCTGCAACGGCGCCGCCGATATGGACGAGAACTGCCGCCGAAACGAGTGCCAGCGAATGGTCGAAAGTCTTCACAATGCGTAGTGACATGATGGCTTCTCCTGGTGTCGCGTTGAGCAGTGCTACATGTATATACATGTGTTTCATGGAAATCAGGGCGCGACTAAACTCCTGTGTGCGACGTCCTCTGTCTGCGGCGATCCATCGACCAACTTATGCGGACGCCAATCTGCTGGCGGCAACATGCGACGCCTTCTTAAGAGCCATGGCTTCCGCCCGCCCCAGACGCTTCTCGAAGGCTTCCTGAGCAGCCTCCCAGGCCGGTCTTAGCTTTCGCAGCTGCGCCTGCCCTTTCGAGGTCAGCGCCCAGCGCCGCTGCCGGCGGTCTTGGCCAACGGTATCGATCGCAAGACCACTCTTTCGAATCAACCCCAACGTTCGCGTCGCCGTGGTCTGGTCAATGCCGATCGCCTCCGCCAGCTCGGTCGTGCTCAGGTTCGGGACCGAGTCGAGCACCTGCAATGCCGTGTATTGCGTGGCGTGCAGGCCGCTGTCGGCCAGCAGTTCCTCATACAGGACCGTCACGGCTCGAGCCGCCTGGCGCACCGTCGCGCAATAACATGGAAGCGATAGCAATTTCATAAATTCACCTCGCCGGCCACGTTACATGCATATGCATGTACTGTCAAGCGGCAGCGATGGAAGCGGTGTCGATCGAGCGATGGCCTCGCCACCGATGGGAAATGGCCGGGGATGCAATTACGGCGTCAGATTCGCCCGGGGAGCCGAGTCGTGACCTCTTGGACTAGCCACGTGTTTTGATCCGGATCGTTGAACGAGAAGTACGACCCGTAGCTGGCGCGCTTCGGGTCAGGGCCGCTGAGCCGCGCCTTTGGGGGAAACGGGGGTCCGTGCCACACCTCAGTCGTCTCGATGCCGCAGCCGACGAGTTCGTCATGCGCCGCTCCAATGTCGGAGACGACCAGTGTTCCCTCGGCCGAACCAGGCGACGCGGTGGTCAATCCGTTGCCGAACGTCACCGAGCAGGCTGAGCCCGGTGGTGTGAACTGTACAATTCTAACGCCCTGGGTCGGGATGAGATCCGCATCAGGCCTCCAACCCAGGCGTGCGTAGAACTGCTTGGATCTCTCGACATCGGATACGGGAATGACGTGGACCTCGAGCTTCATGTCGACTCCCATTGCTCCGACGCCGGACTTCTGTTGTCTCGTGACGCTGCTCGCCTGACCCATTCGATTCTCCCTTCGCAAATCGCATTACGGCGGATCGGATGCGAGTATCAGATCAGGATTACGAGGTGCGATGCGATTGCACCTTGGTATCGGAGCATCATTCCCATGTGGGACTATGTAAATCATCGGCTTACGTTTCTTATTTGTTAATTTACTGCACCCTCGCGCGCAGGGGGCCGATCGACCATTCGCCAAGTCGATTACCAAGCAGTTAACCTGCGACGAATCGGACATCACAGTCCAAACAAAAGCAGGAGCAATCAATGTCACAAGCAGTGACCACTCCTCTATACATCGGGGGCAAGGAACGGCAGACCGCGGACAGAATCGCGATCGCCGATCCGGCCAAGCCGGGTGTTGTGGTTGGCTATTGCGCAGCGGCCACGACCCAGGATGTCGGTGATGCCGTGGCCAGCGCCAAGGCCGCGTATCCGGCTTGGGCCGCCTTGTCGCCCCGGCAGCGCGCAGGGAAGATGCTGGCGGCGCTCGCTGGCATTGCCGAGAACCGCGATGACGACGCCGCCATCCTGTCGCAGGAGAATGGCAAAATCCGCTTCGAAGCCTGGATTGATTCGCTGGTGCTGGAGTTGCGCTGGAAACTGGCGCTGAGCCTGGCCGATGAAGTCAACGCGTCGAAAGTGCTGCCCCCCGTTGCCGGCGCCATTCCGGTAGCAACTACAGTGGCCTACCAGCCTCTGGGCGTGGTCACCATCATCGTGCCTTTCAACTGGCCGGTCGCGATCCTCGGCGCTGCCCTTCCCCATGCGCTGCTGGCCGGCAATGCCGTTATCGTGAAGCCGCCCCTGACCGCGCCGCTCGCCACGACCCGCATCGTGCAGCGCATTGCCCAGCAGTTGCCGCCCGGCGTGCTCAACGTGGTGACGGGTGCCGATGCCAACATGAGCGCGCTGATCCGCAACCCCGACGTGGCGAAAGTCTGCTTCACCGGCTCGGTCAGCAGCGGCAAGAAGGTCATGGAACTGGCCGCGCACAGTCTGACTCGCGTGACGCTCGAACTCGGCGGCAACGATGCGGCCATCGTGCTGAAGGATGCGATCCTCGACGATGTGCACCTCGACCGCTTGTTCGCGGCCATCTACGACACCACCGGCCAGATCTGCATGAACGCCAAGCGCCTGTTCGTGCACCAATCGCGCGTCGATGAAGTGGTCAAGGGCCTGTGCGCCCGCCTGCAGAAGGTCAAACTCGGTTACGGCCTCGACCAGGGCACGACGATGGGCCCGCTGCATTCGCTGGCCCAGAAAGCCTTCGTCGACAGCCTGATCGAGGAAGCGAAGCAGTCCGGCGCGAAGGTACTGGAATTCGGGGAACTACCGGGCGCAGACATGAAAGGCGGTAACTTCGTGCGCCCCGCCATCGTCATCAATCCGAATCTCAAACTGCGCGTGGTGACCGAAGAGCAGTTCGGCCCGGTAATTCCCGTGATCCCGTTCGAGACCGAAGAGGAGGCGGTCCGGATGGCCAACGATAGCTGGGCCGGGCTGAGCGGTTCGGTGTGGACGGCCGATACCAATACGGCCAATCGCGTCGGCGGCCAGCTGGTGTGCGGATATATCTGGGTCAACGATCACGGCGCTACGCGCCTCGACCTGCGCGCCCCGTTTGGCGGCATGAAGGCCTCAGGCATAGGGCGCGAGCAGGGCATCGAGGGCATCCGCGCTTTCCAGGATACCCGCTCCATCGCCCATCTCGACGCGGCCACACTGGCCACGATGGCGCACTAGTAGCTCGACCAACCTGCCATGCGGTCAAACGCGCTGATCTTCTCGGCCCTCACTGCAACCAGTCTGGTCGCACCGTGCCGAGGAGAAGGTGTGCTCGATCCGCAAGGTCCGATCGCAGCGGCCGAACGGCTGATCCTGCTCAATGCCAGCGCCATCATGCTGGTGGTGGTAGTGCCGGTAATCGTGCTCACACTTGCCTTCGCCTGGTGGTATCGGGCATCCAACACGCGCGCGACGTACCAGCCGGATTGGTCCTATTCCGGTCACGTCGAGCTTGTGACCTGGTCGATCCCCGCGATGGTGGTCATGCTACTGGGCGCGGTCGCGTGGATCGGCTCACATCAATTGGATCCCGCCCGCAAACTTGCGTCCGATTCCAGGCCGATTCGAATCGAAGTCGTGTCGCTGGATTGGAAATGGCTGTTCATCTATCCGGACCAGCGCGTTGCAGCGCTCAATGAGCTGGTGATTCCGACCGGAACACCGGTGGAATTCTTGCTGACTTCTGCAACGGTGATGAACTCCTTCTTTGTGCCCCAGCTCGGAAGTCAGATCTACACCATGCCCGGCATGACGACGCAACTGAGCCTGCTGGCCGCACGGCCCGGCGATTACCCGGGTCTGTCCGCGAATTTCAGCGGCGATGGCTTTTCTGATATGCGCTTCCTGGTGCACGCCGTGCCTGGTGCTGAGTTTGCCAGCTGGCTGGCACGCACACGCGAGGCAGCGCCGACGCTGGACGTCGATGCCTACGCGCAACTGGCGCGCCCCACGGGTGATACGCAAGCACGGACCTACGGCAGCGTCGATCCGAACCTGTTCCAGCGCATCGCCAGCCCTGTGGAACACTAGATGCTGGGCAAACTCGGCTGGGACGCCATCCCTTTCAGCCAGCCGATACCGATGGCGGCATCGGTGTTCATCGTCGTCGGCGTGCTCGGTGTTTTAGGCTTGATCAGCTGGAAGGGCTGGTGGCCGTATCTGTGGCGCGAATGGCTGACGAGTGTCGACCACAAGCGCATCGGCGTCATGTACGTCCTGCTGGCGCTGGTGCTGCTGCTGCGCGGCTTCATCGATGCCATCATGATGCGCACCCAGCTCGCCTTCGCTGCCGGCGGCGCCCAGGGGTATCTGCCGCCCGAGCATTACGACCAGATCTTCTCGGCTCACGGGACCATCATGATCTTTTTCATGGCGATGCCGTTCATGGTGGGGCTGATGAATTTCGTCGTGCCGCTGCAGCTTGGCGTGCGCGACGTGGCGTTCCCGGTCCTCAACGCCACCAGCTTCTGGCTCACCGCCGCGGGCGCGCTGCTGGTGAATATCTCGCTGGTGGTGGGCGAATTCGCCCGCACCGGCTGGCTCGCCTATCCACCGCTGTCGGAACTGCAATTCTCGCCCGGCGTGGGCGTGGACTACTACCTGTGGGCACTGCAGATCTCAGGCATCGGCGCCCTGCTCGCCGGCATCAATATGGTGACGACGATACTCAAGCTGCGTGCGCCCGGAATGACCTACATGCGCATGCCGGTGTTCTGCTGGACCGCGCTCACCTCCAGCATGCTGATCGTTGCCGCGTTCCCAATCCTGACCGCCACCTTCGGCATGCTGCTGCTTGACCGCTATGTTGGGATGCACTTCTTCACCACTGACGGTGGCGGGAACTTCATGATGTACATCAACCTGATCTGGGCCTGGGGCCACCCCGAGGTCTACATCCTGGTCCTGCCGGCCTTCGGCATCTTCTCCGAGGTCATCGCCACGTTCTCAGGCAAGCAGCTGTTCGGCTATCGCTCAATGGTGCTGGCAACGCTCGCCATCTGCGTGCTGTCCTTCATGGTCTGGCTGCATCACTTCTTCACCATGGGCGCCGGGGCGGACGTCAACGCAGTGTTCGGCATCATGTCGATGATCATTGCCATTCCCACGGGGGTGAAGCTGTTCAACTGGCTGTTCACCCTGTACCGGGGACGCCTGCGCTTCGAGGTGCCGCTGCTGTGGGCCATCGGATTTATGGTGACGTTTGTCGTCGGGGGATTCACCGGCGTGCTGCTGGCCGTGCCACCGGCGGACTTCGTGCTGCACAACAGCCTGTTTCTGGTCGCGCACTTCCACAATGTCATTATCGGCGCCGTGCTGTTTGGCGCGATGGCGGGCTATTACTATTGGTTTCCGAAAGCCTTCGGATTCACGCTCGACAGGCGGCTCGGCGCGGTGAGCTTCTGGTGCTGGCTGATCGGCTTCTACCTGGCGTTCATGCCGCTCTATGTGCTCGGGCTGCTGGGAATGACACGGCGCATGCAGCACTACGCGGACCTGAGCTGGCAGCCGTACCTGATCGTCGCCGAGGCAGGCGCGCTGATCATCCTCGGTGGCATCGTCGCAATGATCGCGCAACTCGTGGTCAGCATCCGTACGCGCGATCGGCGACGCGATCTGACCGGCGATCCCTGGAACGGCAGAACTCTGGAATGGTCGACCCCCTCCCCGCCGCCGGCCTACAACTTCGCCGTGCTTCCCGAGGTCGAGTCGCTGGATGCGTTCTGGGCCATGAAGCAGCGCGGACCGGCAACGCCGGAACAGCAGTACCAGTCGATTGGGATGCCCAGCAACAGCCCCAACGGAATCGTCACCGCTTTTTTCGCCGTCGTCACCGGCTTTGCGATGATCTGGCATATCTGGTGGATGGCAATTCTCGGCGCCGCCTGCGCGCTACTGACCTTGCTCACCTTCGGCTGGATGGAACGCGGCGAGGTTGAGATTTCGGGAGCGCAGCTGGCCGAGGCCGAGCGAGTGCGGTCGCGCCCGGGGGATACCGCGTGAGCACGAATGTCGCCACCGGCGAGTTTGCCGCGCCACCGCCGGCTTCGGTGGCCACCACGACCGGGAGCGGTCGCGGGCCCGCGCCGGTGCGCATCGTGGTCGCCTATGGATTCTGGATCTTCCTGCTCAGCGACATCATCATGTTCTCGGCGCTATTCGCCACCTACGCGGTGCTGTCCGGGCAGACTGCCGGCGGACCCTCCGGCCGCGAGCTGTTCCAGTTGCGCCACGTTGGGATCGAGACGCTGTGCCTGCTGTTTTCCAGCTATACCTGCGGACTTGCGATCCTGGCCATCGAGCGGCGCCGCATGCACGCCTTCTATGCCTGCTGTGCGCTGACTTTTGTGCTCGGCGCCAGCTTCCTGGGTCTGGAAATCAGTGAATTCGTCGGCTTGGTTGCGAGCGGTGCCGGTCCTTCGCGCAGCGCCTTCCTGTCGTCCTTTTTCAGCCTGGTAGGGCTACACGGTATACACGTCAGCGCCGGACTGTTCTGGCTCACCTTCATGGTGGTACAGACCGCAGCCAAGGGTCCGCGCGACTTCGTACGGCGCCGGCTGCTGTGTTTCAGCCTGTTCTGGCACGCGCTCGACATCATCTGGGTGGCGCTGCTGACGTTGGTCTACCTGATGGGAGCGCGATGATGCAACACTCGCAGACGCAGGAAATCGCTGAGACTGAATTCTCAGGCAGCTTTGCCAGCTACAGCGTGGGACTCGTCCTGGCGCTGCTGCTGACCGGCGCCTCGTTCCTGGTCTCGCAAACGCACCTGCTATGGGCCCCTGGCGTTCCGGCCGGACTTGCCGTGCTCGCGATCGCCCAGATGGGCGTGCATCTGGTGTTCTTCCTGCACATCAGCACCGGACGGGACAACACCAACAACGTGGTCGCACTCGCCTTCGGGCTGCTGATCGTCACGCTCGTGGTCAGCGGCTCGCTGTGGATCATGGCTCACCTCAACGCGAACATGATGCCGCCCTCGGCCCTTATGCAGATGCAGCGGTAGAGTCCGTCGCTTGCACGTTTATAGGTCCCTGCCGGTTACCTCCCCGGCCGACCGGTACCAAGGTGCAATCGACGCTTTCCTTCGAAGTGGCGGATGATGCGAACCGACTGCTCGGAGGCTTGGCTTTCGAATCAACCCGCTGCAGGATTTAAGGAGGAGATTCCATGAGAAGGGTCGGTTACCTGATCGGCGCCGTTGCAGTGCTGACCGGAGTGGCGCTCTATGTGGCTCGCGCTTCGGAACACGCCGATAGCGAGGCTACCCCAATCTTCGACGTCAAGATTCCCGCGGGATACCGCGACTGGAAGTTGATCTCCGTTGCCCATGAAGCAGGCAACAACAATGACCTGCGTGCCGTTCTAGGCAACGATGTCGCCATCAAGGCGTATCGGGAAGCGAAGCTGCCGTTCCCGGACGGCACCATCATTGCCCGACTGGCCTGGGTCTACACCCCATCTGAGGAAAACGACAAAGTCTTCGGCCGCGAGCAATCTTTCGTAGCCGGGGCTCCAATCAACGTGCAGTTCATGGTCAAGAATTCAAAAAAATACGCCGCGACCGGCGGCTGGGGGTTTGCTCAATTCAACGACGGCAAACCCGTCGACGATGCGCTGCTCAAGCCCTGCTTTGCCTGCCACATTCCGGCCAAAGCCCGGGACTATCTATTCACCCGTTACGCACCCTGATGCATCGAACTGAAAGCTACAACACCGAATTCGGGTGCTCGCCTTCAGGAGCCCGGGTGGCCGCATCAGGCTCGGGCGCCAGCGGGATCGAGAATGAAAATGTAGCGCCGGGGCCGTCATTCGGTGCCGCCCAGAGCCTGCCATGATGGCTCTCGATAATGGAGCGACTGACCGACAGGCCCATGCCCATACCGCCGCTCTTGGAAGTGTAGAACGCTTCAAAAATGCGCTCCGTGCCTCCAGGTTCAAAACCGACCCCCGAATCCTGCACTGACAGGCGCGCCTGCTTGCCGTCTTCGAGTTCGGTTCTGACCACCAGTTGTCGCGGTCGATCGTCGACGCCGCTCATCGCCTCGGAGGCGTTACGGAGCAGGTTCAAAATGACCTGCTGAAGTTGCACGCGATCACCGCTGACAGGCGCCAGGTCTTCGGCAAGATCGGTCTGCACGACCGCCCGGCTTTCCTGCAGCTCGCCCAGCGACAGCGCAATCACCTCGCGCGTAGCCTCATTCAGGTCGACCGACTCGCTGACGGCTTCCGTCCGGTTAAACAGCGCACGCAATCGCTTGATCACGTCGGACGCGCGGTTGCCATCACGAATCGTGCGCCGCGCTGTTTCACGCGCACCGTCGACGTTCGGAGGATCCGCGGCCAGCATGCGCAGGCAGGTACCGGCGTTGGTGATGATCCCGGACAGCGGCTGGTTGACTTCGTGCGCAATCGATGCCGTCAGGACACCCAAGCTGCTTACCCGGGCCACGTGTACCAGCTCCGATCGGGCCTTGCCGAGTGCCTGTTCGGAGAGCCGACGTTCCGTGATGTCCTGAATCGCGCCGATGTACTCCAGTTGCCCATCCCGGTTCCGGGTGCCGTGGGCGACCATATGCAGATGCTTGACCGATTGATCCGGCATCAACAGGCGGTGCTCGTACTCGACATCGCCGCCCTCAGTTCGCGCCAACTCGATCACCTGCGCCAGCATTGGGCGATCGTCCGGATGGACTCGTGAACCGATCAGCTCCAGCGTCACGATGACAGCGGGCTCGAATTCATAGATACGGTATAGCTGCTCCGACCAGTCGATTCTGCCGGTCGCCACAACCCACGAAAAACTGCCGGTGGAACTCAGGCGTTGAGCTTCCGCAAGAAATGCCGCGCCGCGGCGCAGTTCCTCGTCCGCCTGCCTGCGCTCCGTAATGTCGCGCAGATAACCGGTGAAGGACGGCGGCCCATCGGACGGAATGCGGGTGACCGCCAGCTCGACTGGAAATTCGCTTCCATCGGCGCGCACCGCCGTCATCTCCAGGCGCTTCCCGAGCAACTTCGACTGGCCGGTATTCAGGTAGTGCTTCAATCCCAACCGGTGCCGCTCGCGAAGTGAGCTCGGAATGATTATCTCTGCCAGATGCTGTCCCACAACCTCGCCCCGACGATAGCCAAAGGTGCGCTCAGCGGCCGGGTTGAACTCGGTGATACGACCCTCATGATCCATCACGATGATGCAATCCAGTGCCGAGTCCAGAATCGCAGCAAGCTCGCGTGTGCGTTGAGCGACCCGCCGATCTAGTTCGTCGGCAACCCGCTTTTGTTCCTTCAGCAGCCGTGCTTCCTGCAGCCCCATGACTGCCAGATTCGTCGCTACACTCAGAACCAGGCTCTCGGTCTGCTCGGGAAAATCCGCGTGCCGCGAACCGGCTACGATCACCCCAAGCTCGCCCTGCAACCCCATTTGCAAGGGAAAGATAGAAATATCCCCCTCGCCGACAGGATTCTTCAGCCGCCGCACCCGATGAATTGAGTCCGGCTCGAGCCATGGGCTGAGCAGCGCGGTTATTTCCTGCGGCCGGTCCATTATGTTTTCCGATGGACCGACTCGGAGCAGCTCGATCGGAGCGCCGTCGACCGACTCTGTGACCCGCACGTATGCCAGATCCAGCCGCAGAGTACGCACGAGCACATCGACCAGGCTACGTGCAATCTGGATGGGTTCGCCGCCAGTCCACATCGCGGGCATGGCTAGAACGCCGACCACGTCGTTTATGCAGCGCTGAAGGCGTTTGATTTCCTCGGCCGGCTTTCCGGGCGACGGTTCCATGCTAGAGCGCTGGTGTGGGCCGCGGCATCCGCCCGATTCGCCGCGCGCAAAGCTCCGGCAGGAACTCCTCCGGCGGCATGAAGAACGGATTCTGCTGCAGCATCCCGCCGACGATGATCATCGGATGGGTGCGCATCACGTCAACGACGGTGTCTCCGCCAAATTTGGCGAGATCGTACACGCAGATGACCGCATCGTCGTGCCGACGCCACACATCGTTCACGCGCGATTCAAACTCAACCAGATTGTCGATGAACGATCGGCCTTCAGCCGCCCAATCCATCTGACAGACGATGCGGCTGAGCGGAAATGCCCCTTTGGCGTTTCCGCTGGCTAACTGCTCGAACTCCGCCAGCATCCGATCCTGGTCGAAGCGGCCGTCGCGAAGGTACGCTTCGGTGTTGGTTCGAATCTCGAGTTGCCCACTTTGCTCGGCGGCCGTGGTGTCAATTCCGACGGCAGCCAATCGGTGCAGGTGATCGCCACGTTGACCCGGATTGACGACATGGACCGCCTTGTCGCCACACCCGAATCCGTCCTTGATGAAGGGCAGCAGGACGCGATAGCCTTCGTCGGTGCTGTTGAAGAAAGCACACACGTGACGTGTTTCGCACAGCTGGGAGCCGGCGATACGAATGGGCGCGGGGACTCTCCTCACGACCTGCTCCTCAGGTGCCGGCCATCCGCACTTTGCCGGCCCCGGAGTGATCTCTGACCGGCAGTTTCCAGTGCGGCCGCGCGAAATGGCAGGTGTAGCCGGCAGGGTTACGTTCAAGATAGTCCTGGTGCTCGGGTTCGGCCTCCCAAAAGTCGCCCGCCGCGACTACCTCCGTCACCACTTTGCCCGGCCACAACCCGGAAGCATCGACGTCGGCGATGGTGTCTTCGGCGATTCGCTTCTGGTCCGGGCTGGTGTAGAAGATCGCCGACCGATAGCTCTTCCCGGTGTCGTTGCCCTGGCGATCGCGCGTGCTTGGGTCATGTATCTGGAAAAAGAATTCCAGAATCTGCCGATAACTCAGTTTCGCGGGATCAAAGATGATCTCGACCGCCTCCGCATGTGTGCCGTGGTTGCGGTAGGTCGCGTTCGGTACGTTGCCGCCTGTATAGCCGACGCGCGTGGACACCACGCCCTCATAACGGCGGATGAGATCCTGTACGCCCCAGAAGCAGCCACCGGCAAGAACTGCTCGTTCCGTCTTCATTGGATGTCCTCCACTTGATTCAGGTAAGCCCCATAGCCCTCGGCCACCATGTCGTCGCGGTGAATGAACCGCAGCGATGCCGAGTTGATGCAGTAGCGCAATCCGCCGCGATCCGCCGGACCGTCGGGAAACACATGACCGAGGTGACTGTCGCCACTCGCCGAGCGTACTTCGGTGCGCAGCATACCGAGCGTCATATCTTGCAGTTCGTTGACATTGGCGGGTTCGATGGGCTTGGTGAAGCTTGGCCAGCCGCAACCCGATTCAAATTTATCGGAAGACGCGAACAGCGGCTCTCCCGATACCACATCGACATAGATACCCGGCTCCTTGTTGTGCAGATATTGGCCGGTTCCAGGGCGTTCGGTGCCACTTTTTTGCGTCACGCGATACTGTTCGGGAGAGAGCTTTGCGATTGCGTCCGCACTCTTTTCATACTTGCGCATGTGACGTTCCGTTCGCGATGCCGATCTGACCCCAATAACGGGCAAGTGTCGGGGCGCATCCCGCCTCGCGCAAGGGTGGCCTGACGGGGATGAGGACGCCCGGCGCCGGGCGCGACCTGCGCCAGGGTGCCGGCAAACGGCAGGATGTGGCTCGCGGGAAGGGCTAACCATATGAAAAATAAGAAAGTACAAGCCATTGCACTGTCGTTCGTGCACAGCCGGTCGCCAGCCGTGTAGGCTCACGTCATTGATATGAACCGGGCCTAAGGGGGGTGTGATGCCATGAGCAGTCCAGGCAAACCGCAGGGTTTCCCGCTGCCGAGCTCGCTACGGGTGCTGCCCGGGACCGAGGCGGCACAGGCGGCCTACCCCTACTACATGCAGTTCACCGACGGCGACGATCAGCGCTTCTGGTTCTATAACTCGATGCACTTCCCGGAGCCGATGTCGGCTTTCGACATGGTGACCGCGGAAGCCGCCTACTGTGCGCTGGGCGCAGCCAACACCCGTGTTCACTGTCTGCCGACGACGCTGGGAATCGACTATCGCATCATCAACGGGCGCGTCTATATAGGCGGCAACGCCGTGACCGATCCGGCCGAGATTGCGCGGCGCACGACCGAATTTCAGAACCGCGCGTTCTACTACTACGCCAATTGGGAGCGTCTCTACGCGCAGTGGCGCGAAAAGATGCTGGCGCTGATCCAGGACGCACGCGCCCTGCCGCATCCGACGCTACCCGAATTCGAACCGATCGAGCACGTGCATGCCGGACGCGGTATTGCCTCCAATCACTATCTGCTCGATACCTACTACAAGACGCTCGAGGGCTACTTTCGAATGTGGCATCACCACTTCGAGTTCCTGCTGCTCGGCTATGGCGCGTACCTGACCTTCTTCGCATTCTGCAAGAAGGCGTTCCCGGAAATCACCGACCAGACCGTGGCACGCATGGTCGCCGGCATGGAGGCCGAGATATTTCGCCCAGACGAGGAACTGCGCAGGCTGGCGCGCCGCGCGGTGGCACTGGGCGTCGATGCGCACTTTCAAGGCAGCAGCTCCGCCGAATCGATCATCAAGTCCCTGCGAGGCGCCGGCAGCCCGGGGTCCGCCTGGCTGCAGGAGCTGGACAGTTCGCGCGAACCATGGTTCAACATCAATGTCGGCGACGGTTTCTATCATTACCATCGCTCGTGGAACGACGATCTGTCGATGCCGTTCACGGGCATCTTCGATTACATCGCACGCGTCAAGGCGGGCGAGGTGCTCGAGCGACCAGTCGAGAAATTGCAGGCCGAACGCCAGCAGCTGATCGCCGACTATCGCGAGCTTCTTGGTTCGGACGAGGAACGAGCCGCGTACGACCAGATGATCACGCTGGCGCACCGGGTGTTTCCGTACGTCGAGGGCCATAAGTTCTACTGTGAACACTGGTACACCAACCTGTTCTTCAACAAGATCCGCGAGTTCGGTGCCCTGCTGAGCACCCACGGCTTCTTCCCGCAGGAAGCCGATGTATTTCACCTCACGCACTTCGAGCTTGAGTCGGCGATCGTGGATCTGATGACCTCCTGGTCCACCGGCTCCGCGCCGCGCGGACCGTCGCGCTGGCCGAAGATCGTGGCCGAGCGGCGTGCGGCGATCGCGCAATGGTCGAAGCAGGACACTCCACCGGCCTTGGGTCCGGTGCCCGACATCATCGATGACCCGGCGATCGTTATGCTCTGGGGCATCACGCGCGAGAGCCTCGATAGCTGGCTCAAGGCCAGCGGCGACGGCGCGACGGATGAGATCCGCGGCTTTGCCGCATCCAATGGCGTGGTCGAAGGTCCGGCGCGCGTCATCAAATCGGTGGAGGATATCGGCCGCTTGCAGTCCGGCGACATCCTGGTCTGCCAGATCACCAATCCCAGCTGGGCGCCAATCTTTCAGAAGATCCTGGGTGCGGTATCCGACCTCGGGGGCTCGATGAGCCACGCGGCCATCGTTGCACGCGAATATGGCCTGCCGGCGGTCGTGGGGACCGGCACCGCGACCTCGCGCATCAAGGATGGACAACGCATCCGCGTCGATGGCGGCCGCGGCGTAGTCACGATCCTGCACTAGGCCCGATGCGCGGATCGGAGCATATCAGCTGGTTTGCGGATCTCGGGCTCGAACACCGCGCGTCCGTCGGCGGCAAGGGCGGCAGCCTGGGGGAACTGCAGCGCGCGCACATCGCCGTGCCGCCAGGCTTTGTCGTGACCACGAGCGCCTTCGGACTCTGCCTTGCGGCGCTGGAGCGGGAGGCACCGGTGCGCTCCACGATTGAGTCGCTGCCGCCGGGCGATCTGACCCGGATCGCACACACTTCCAAGGCTCTTCGTAGCAGGATCGAGCAGGCGCCGCTGCCGCCGGGAGTGCTCGATGCGATCTCATCGGCCCATGCCCGACTTTGCGCCGATCGCAGCCCGGCGGTCGCGGTGCGCTCGTCCGCAACCACCGAGGATGCCGCCGACGCGAGCTTCGCCGGCCTGCAGGACACCTATCTTTGGATCAAGGGTGCAGCCGAGACCGCGCGCATGGTGCAGCACTGCTGGGCGAGTCTGTATTCGCTCGAGTCGATCAGCTACCGTCTGCAACGCGGCATTTCGGAGCACGACGTCGCGATGGCGGTCGTGGTGCAGATCATGGTGGACGCGAGATCCGCCGGCGTGATGTTCACCCGTAGCCCCACCACCGGAGATCGATCGGTAATGACCATCGAAGGCGCCTGGGGCCTGGGCTCCGCAGTGGTCGGAGGCGAAGTCACGCCGGACCGCTGGGTCATTGGCAAGATTACCGGCGAGATCTCCGCGCGAGCTATATCCGACAAGGCCATCCGGCATGTACCGCGCGACTGCGGCGGTATCGAGTCGCTGCCGGTGCCCGATGATGTCCGGTACGCCGCCTGCATGAGCGATGAGGAGCTGCAGCGACTGCGGGACATTGGCCGCCGTGTGGAGCGCCACTACGGCCGCGCGCAGGACATCGAATGGGCAGTGGAGCGCTCGGACGGGCAGATCCTGCTGCTGCAGAGCCGACCGGAGACGGTGTGGTCGGCCCGAGAGGCGGTCCCGGTTGCGCGCGCCGTGGACAATCCGCTCGAGCATGTGATGTCGATCTTCGGGGGCCGATCGTGACACTCACGTCCAAGGACGTGGCCGAGATCACGCGTCTGCTGGAAGAATCAGTGTTCACCGAACTGCACCTGGAGATCGATGGCCTGAAGATCGACCTCAAGCGCGGCACGGGCGCCATCGCCCGACCCTCCACGACACCAGCACAGCCGCAGATCGCGACGGCACGGCCCGGGTCACAGCCAGAAGCGCCCGTCACGGCGCCGGAGCCCGCGGACCAGCACCGGCACACGGTCGCAGCGCCTTTGCTGGGGACGTTCTATCGCGCGCCCAAACCGGGCGCCGCACCGTTCGTTGAAGTCGGCTCAGCGGTGAATGAAGACACGATCGTGGGCATCATCGAAGTGATGAAACTCATGAATGCGGTGCGCGCCGGCGCTCATGGCACGGTGCTGGAGATCCTCGGCCGCGATGGCGCGCTGGTCGAGTACGGCGAGGCGCTGCTGCGGATTACTCGCGCGAGCTGACCGGTGAGCATTCGCCGTATCCTCATTGCCAACCGCGGTGAGATCGCCGTTCGCATCATCCGTACCTGCCGCGCCCTTGGCATCGAGGCCGTACTGGCCGTGTCCGAGGCCGATCGCGACTCACTCCCGGCCCAGCTCGCCGACCGCGCCATCTGCATCGGACCGTCGCCAGCAGGTGCCAGTTATCTCAGGGCCGACACCATCGTGCAGACGGCGCTCGGAGTCGGTGCCGATGCCATCCATCCTGGATACGGTTTTCTCTCGGAACGTGCCGAGCTGGCGCGACTGTGCGAGCAGCATGGCGTGATTTTCATCGGCCCGACCGCGGGCCAGATCGAGGCCGTGGGCGATAAATTGCGCGCCCGCGCCGCGGCCGAAGCCGCCGCCGTTCCCGTGCTGCCCGGTGGCGCGGCGGATTGCCTGGATGCCGCGCTCGCTCTCGCCCGGCAGATCGGCACGCCCCTGCTCGTCAAGGCAGTCGGCGGCGGTGGTGGGCGCGGCATGAAGCGGGTTGACAGCCTGGAGCAATTGCCCGCAATGCTCGAAATGGCGGGATCGGAGGCTGGCGCCGCGTTTGGCGACCCGCGCCTGTACCTGGAGCGCTATGTGAATTGCGGCCGCCACGTGGAAGTCCAGATCCTGGGGGATGGCAGCGGGAATGTGATTCATCTGGGCGAGCGCGACTGCTCGGTCCAGCGCCGCTATCAGAAGCTGATCGAGGAAACACCGGCTCCCGATCTGCCCGACGCGCTGCGAGACGCACTGCACGCCGCCGCCGCCCGCCTCGCGCGCCGCCTGGACTATCGGGGCGCTGGCACGGTGGAGTTCCTGGTCGACCGGCAGCGCGAGATGTTCTATTTTCTGGAAGTGAACGCGCGCATCCAGGTGGAGCATCCGGTGACCGAAGCGGTGACCGGCGTGGATATCGTCGCCGAGCAGATCGCCATCGCCGAGGGCGGCGGATTGCGGCTGCGGCAGGCGGACATCCGTTCGAGTGGCTGGGCACTGGAATGCCGCGTGAATGCCGAGGATCCGGCGCGCGAGTTTCAGCCCAGCCCGGGACTTGCCGACCAAGTCAGCTGGCCGAGCGGGCCCGGGATACGCGTGGACACGCACATCGTCTCCGGATCGCGCATATCGCCCTACTACGACTCCCTGATGGGGAAGATCATCGTCCACGCGGCCGACCGGCCGGCGGCGATCAGCGCCATGCGGCAGGCGATCGCGAGCACCCGCATCGGCGGCGTTGCCACCAACCTTGCGTTTCATGCGGCGATACTCGCCGATGCGGAATTCCAGGCCGGTGGCGTCGACACCGGCTTCGTCGCGCGGTTGCTGGAGCGTGCCCATGGCTGAGATCGAGCTGGTTGAAACCTCGCTGCGCGATGGCAACCAGTGCCTCTGGGCGGCGCTGGGAGTCGATACCGCCAAGTGCCTTACGGTCGCCCCGCTGCTCGATCGGGCCGGCTTCAAGGCGATCGATTTCACTACCTCGACCCACATGGGTGTGGCGGTGCGCTACAAGCGCGAGGATCCGTGGGAACGCATCCGTCTCATGGCGGCAGCGATGCCCAATACGCCGCTGCAATTCATGTCGACCGGTTTTCGCTTCATCGCCTGGGAAACCGCCAGCGCGGAATTCATGGCGCTCGCGTTCGAGGTGCTGGCGCGCAACGGCATCCGCCGCTTTTGTCTCGCCGACCCGATGAACGATGCGGACGCCAATATCGCGTGTGCCCGCATGATCAAGCGCGGTGGCGGCGAATTCGTCATCGCGGCACTGGTGTTCACGTTGAGCCCGATCCACGATGATGCGTTCTACGTCGAGCGGGCGCGCCGCCTGGCCGCCTGCAGCGACATCGACGCACTCTATATTAAGGACCCGGGCGGCCTGCTCTCACCCAAGCGCGCCGCTACGCTGATTCCAGCCATCAAGGCGCAACTGCATGGCAAGGCGCTCGAGTTGCACTCGCATTGCACCATCGGCCTGGCGGAGCTGCTTTACATGGATGCCCCTGAGCACGGCGTGAGCGCGCTGCAATGCGCGTCGGGCGCGGCCGCGGACGGCACCTCCAATCCACCATCCGAACGGGTGGTGGCGAACCTGCGAGCTCTCGGACATTCAGTGCGCGTCGACACCGCTGTCTTGGCGCAGGTGGGTGCTTATTTCACGCGCCTGGCGCAGGCTGAGGGCCTGCCTGCCGGCAGCCCGCAGGGCTTCGATGCCAACTACCTGCGACACCAGTTGCCCGGAGGGATGGTCGGTACCATGCGACGGCATCTGGGCGAGATGCGCGTGTCGCATCTGGAGGGCGCGGTAACCGAGGAACTCGCGCGGGTGCGCGAGGAGCTTGGCTGGCCGATCGTCATGACGCCGTTCTCGCAGATCCTGCTCACGCAGGCGGTCATGAACGTCACCGGACGTGAACGCTATGCGACGATCCCGGATGAGCTGGTGCGCTACGCGCTGGGTCGCTTCGGCAAGCCGACCGTACCGATCGATCCACGGATCATGGATCGAATCGAGTCTTCGGCGCGGGCCGCGGAGCTGCGCGCCGAGCCGGCGATGGCTTCGCTGGCCGAGCTCAGACGGCGCCTGGGCGCAAACCTGAGTGACGAGGAATTCCTGCTGCGTGCGACCATGCCCTCGGGCCAGGTCGATGGCATGCTGGCCTCAGGTCCCGCTGCACGGCACTACGATCCGTCGGCAAAGCCGGTGATCGATCTGATACGCGCCCTCACCGCGCGGCGCGACCTGTGGCAGGTGTCACTCGAGAAGGCCGGTTTCAAGCTCGAGCTGCGGCGCGAGCCGGCGGACTTGGGAACGGCGCCGGAATGAGTGCCGCGCTGCCTGGCGCGCGCGCGCTGGTGCTCGACGTGGACGGCACGCTGCTTCTCAGCGATCGCGCGCTGGGCGACTACGAACTGCTGCCCGGGGCGGTTGAAGTGCTGTCGCAGCTGCGCTCACGCGGGCTGCCGTTCGTGCTGCTGACCAATGGCAGTGCCTACCCACCGGCCGAGCACGCGGCAAAACTGCGGCATGCCGGGCTGCCGGTCGAAGACGTGCAGTTGGTCACCCCGTCGAGTGTGGCCGCGGATCTCATGCACCGACGCGGCGTCCGGCGTGCGCTCATCCTTGGGACCGACGGCGTCGGCCAGGCGCTGCGCGATGCCGGCATCGAGACCACCTATCAGGGCGCGCCGCATGCCTCCGAGGTTGATGCCGTGTATGTCGGCTGGCATCCTAAATGCGGCATGCCGGACATCGAGAGCGCCTGCCAGGCGATCTGGGCCGGCGCCAAGCTCTACGTGGCTTCCGATGTGCCGTTCTTTGCGACCAAGCAGGGTCGCACCATCGGCTATTCGTTCGCCATCGTCGGGGCGATCCGGCGCATGACGAAAGCGCCGATGATCCTGACTGGCAAGCCTTCGCTGCACGCACTGCGATTCGTCGCCCGTAAACTCGGCGTCCCCATGCGCCACCTGGCGGTGGTAGGCGACGACCCGCTGGTGGAGATCGTCATGGCACGCCGGGGCGGTGCTCTGGCCGTGGGAGTGACTACCGGTGTCACGGACCTGACAGAGTGGGCGCGCCAGCCGCCCGCACGACGACCGCATCACGTGCTTGGCAGCCTGCACGATCTGCTGGGAATAGTTTCGGCCCCGCGCCCGGCGCCGCCCTAGGCGCCCTAGGCGCCCTCGGAGCCAATACGGTTCGGTGCGATGTGCGTGCGCAGCAGGAAGAAGCTCACGGCGACCATGATTACCAGGAGAGCCAGGGCGTCGAAGAATGCACTGAGCGCGGGCTGCGGCTTGAGCGCGAAGAAGGCTCCGGCCGCGAGGCCGCCCAGGACTCCGCCGATGCGCGAGATGCTCTGTGCGCAGCCCACTGCCGCAGCGCGAACGTACGTGGGGTAGGAATGCGCGCCGACAGCGTACAGAAAGGCCTGCATACCGCTGAAGGCCGCACCCGCCGCCACCACCAGCAGTGACAGCTGCGCACCCGGAGCGCTTGAGGCGCCCAGCGCGACGCCGATCAGCAACGTTGCGCCGACTCCGAGCAGCGCCAGCCCGGTCCCCACCAGCCGCGAGCCGTAGTGGCCGATCAGGATCGCGCCGCCGACTGCGCCGAAGAAGCTGCCAAAATTGAAGTACTGGTGCTGCTGCAGTGCCGCCGATTGCGTGAATCCGGCTGCCGTCAGCAGCGTCGGCAACCAGTTCGCGTAGGTGTAGAGGCCGAGTGTGTTGAAGGCGAAGGCGGACCACAGCAGCAGCGTCGTGTGGCGGTACTCGCGGCCGACGATGATGCCGAGCCAGTGGCGCGCGGGCGCTGCCGGTTCCGCCACGTAGAAGCGCTCGTTGCCCACAAATCGCGGCTCTCGGAGCAGTCGGTTCAACACCGCCGCCAGACGCTGGGCGTGCACCGGATTCTGCGCCAGAAATCGCGGTGACTCCGGCAGCAGCCACGCGGCCAGAGCCACGAACAACAGCGGCAGCGCGGTGCCGATCCAGAAGATCGCACGCCAGCCGAAGGATGGGATCGCACGTTGCGCAATCATGGCGCCCAGCATTCCACCCAGCGGCACGGACACCACGGCGCAGGCGACGGCGATACTCCTTACCCGGCGCGGCGTCCACTCGGAGATGAATGTCGCGGCCAGCGGCGTCAGGCCGCCCAGTCCGATGCCGGTCGCGGTACGCCACAGGAATAGCTCGCCGAGGCCGGTGGCATGCGCGCTCAGCAGCGAGCCTGCGGCCAGGCAGACCAGGCACGCGATGAAAGCGCCCTTGCGCCCGACCCGGTCGCCGAGCCGGCCGAGCACCACCGATCCGAAGGCCATGCCGATCAGGCTGCCGTTCAACACCCAGATGAGATCGGCGCGCACGACGCCCCAGTCGGCCACGATGGCGGGAGCGACGAATGCCATCGTCTGCAGGTCGTAGCCGTCGACCAGCATGATGAGTATCGTCAGGACCGTGATGGCCAGGGACCAGCCGAGGTAGCGCGCCGAGTCGATGACTTGTACGACATCGACGGCGGGCCCCGTCGCGTTCATGCGGCGCTGTTCTGGTCCCAGGCCTTGATTGCCTCGGTATGATCGCGCGTATAGCCGAGCATATCGCGTGCAGTCTCGAAGCGCTCGCTGACCAGGCGCACCAGCGGCGCATCGAGCCGCAGCTCGTGCGCCAGGTCGGCGGCGATGCGCACATCCTTGGCGAGCAAGCCCAGCTGGAAGCCGGTGGCGAACCGGCCATCGACCACGTGCTCGCGCAGCACCAGATCGGTAAGGAAGCTGCGGCCGGTGGACACGTTGAGGATCTCAACCATGCGCGCGGGATCGAGGCCGAAGCGCTGTCCGGCCAGCAGCGCCTCGGCGCAGGCAGCGAAGCCCGCCGCTGCGACGAAATTGTTCAGCGCTTTCATCGCATGGCCGCTGCCGAGCCCCCCGGTGTCGAACAGCCGGTCTCCCATAGCGGAGAGCAGCGGCCGGGCGCGAGCGATCGCGATCGCATCGTCGCCGCCGATCATGATCGTCAGGGTTCCCTGCAGCGCGCGCGGTACGCCGCCGGAGACCGGCGCGTCGATCAGCGTGATGCCGGACGCGGCAAGTGCCGCTCCGAGATCCCGTGTGCCCACCGGATCGGATGAGCCCATGTCGATGGCGATGGCGCCGCGCGAGAGTTTCAGCGCCAGCCCCTCGCGCAGGTATAAATCGCGCACCATCTGTCCGGTCGGCAGCATCGTCACGACGAAGTCCGCGGCTGCCAGCCCGTCCAGCCGTCGCGCGACCTGGCAGCCATGCTCGGTGGCCACACGCTCGGCGCGCTCGCGCACGCTGTCGTACACCGTGAGCACGTGCCCGGCGCGAGCGATACAGGCCGCCATGGGAGCACCCATGCTACCCACGCCGATGAACGCGACATTCACCGTTTGTTCCCGTCGTGGCGAGCCAGGGCTTCGGCGGCAGCATTGAAGGCTTCTACGCCGCAGGGCACACCCGCATATGCCGCGGCATGCAGGATCGTCTCGCGGATCTCCTCGACGCTGCAGCCGTTCGCCAGCGCGCCATCGACGTGCACCTTGAGCTGGTTGGGCTTGGTCAATGCAGTCAGCGTGGCCAGCGTGATCAGGCTGCGGGTCTTGCGATCCAGTCCCGGCCGCGTCCAGGTGTCACCGAAGCAGTAGCGGGTGACCATGTCCTCGAACGGACGATTGAAGTCGGTGGCCTGCGCGTAGCGTTCCTCGGCGCCGCCGGGCCCGAACATCTCGCGTCGCACCTGCATGCCTGCGGCGAATGCCGCGTCCCTGGTCTTGTCCACATCTACCTCCCTCGGCGCTGAGCGTACAACGCCGCCAAGGCCGCGCGGCAGCTCCTTTATCCGGTCGCCATTGAATCGCGGGCATTGTACGAGCGTATCTGCCCGATGGCGAGCCGAGGACAGCGCAGCGCCAGCCCTCAATCAAACGTAAACGCCGCCCATCCGCATTCCCGGCCACGGTGCAAATGCATAACATGTGAGACCCCAGCGATGGAGTGAGTCATGAGCGAACCCCGGTCTAGGTTGCCAGTGCCACTGCTGACACACGAGATAGCCGAGGCTGCAGCCGTGGTCGGCTTCACCGCCCTGAGCATCATGCTCGCCGCACACTTCCAGCTTACCGAAACCCTGTACGCGCTCACGCGCCACTGGGAGTACATTCAGCTCGACGAACTGCCAATTGGTTTGCTGGTGCTTGCGATCGGTCTGATCTGGTTGTCCTGGCGGCGATATCGCCAGGCCGGTCGTCAATTGCGGGCGCGGCAAGTGGCTGAGGCGCGACTTGCCGGCGTGCTGTCCGAAAACCGTAAACTCGCACAGGAATATCTGCGGGTCCAGGAAGTGGAGCGCAAACATATGGCGCGCGAGTTGCACGATGAACTTGGGCAATATCTCAACGCGATCAAGCTCGATGCCGTCGCCATCTGTGAAAACGCTGGCGCCGACGCGCAATTCTCTGTGGCCACCTCGCTGTCCATCATCCGCAGCATCGACCACGTGCACAGCGCTGTCAGTGCCATGATCCGGCGGCTGCGTCCGGTAGGTCTCGACGAACTTGGTCTGGAGGCCGCGATCGAGAACTGTGTGGATCATTGGCGTCAGCGTCTGCCGGGTACGCACTTTTCATTGGCCATCCGCGGCGATCTTCATGCGCTGCATGAGTCCATGACGCTGACTTTGTATCGCCTGATCCAGGAGGGGCTGACCAACATCTATAAACACGCCGGCGCGCGACAGGTCGACATTGTGGTGGAAAGACGCCCATCCGATCGCACAGAAATGGACCAGTTGATACTGACTGTGACTGATGACGGTCGCGGCATGGATCCGAGCGCGCGTACCACGGGATTCGGATTGAGCGGCATGCGCGAACGTGCTGAGATGGCTGGCGGCACTTTCCTGCTGGAGAGCGCGCCGGGTCGCGGCGTGTCGTTCCGCGCCACTCTGCCAGCCAAAGGGGAATAGCCATGGTCGGCGCCTCGAGCGACCCAGTTACGGTGCTGTTGGTGGACGATCATGCGGTGGTGCGCGAAGGCTATCGGCGGCTGCTCGAGCGCCATGGCGATATCGTGGTGATCGGCGAGGCGGCCGACGCGGCCGAGGCGTACACGATGTTCTGCAGGCTGGCGCCGCAGATCGTGGTCATGGACATTACCTTGCCGGGACTCAGTGGTATCGAGGCCATGCGGCGCATGCTGGACCGGGAGCCTGATACCCGGGTGCTGATCTTCAGCATGCATGAGGAGGTCATCTTTGCCAAACGCGCATTGCAGGCGGGAGCTTTCGGCTACGTGACCAAGGCCAGCGCGCCCGGCGTGCTGGTGGACGCCGTGCACACCGTCGCCAGCGGAAAGAAGTATCTCGGTGCGGCCGTGGCCCAGGCGCTCGCTCTGCGCGCCGATGCCCTGGATGCGGCGGGCAGCAATGGCTTGTCTGCGCGCGAATTCGAGGTGTTGCGCCAGCTGGTGCAGGGTCAGTCGATCAACGACATCGCACGCTCAATGGGGATCAACCCCAAGACGGTCTCCAACCATCAATCCGTGATCAGACAGAAGCTGGGTGCAGATTCAGCGGTGCAGCTGCTGAGCATAGCGAGGAAATTGGGATTGTGAACGCCGACCCGACGACGCGAAGTGCCTCAGGACTTCGCCTTTTTTTTCGCCGGCTTGGCCTTGCCGGCACTGTTGAGCGCACCCGCCTGGCGGACCAGTGTCTTGAACGCAGCTGCGTTGACCTCTTCCCCCTGGTGGATATCGATCGCGCGGCGGACATTCCCGTCCAGGCTCGAGTTGAAAAGATGGGCCGGATCCTTCAGGGACGCGCCTTTGGCAAAGGTGAGCTTGACGACGTTCTTATACGATTCGCCGGTGCAGATGATGCCGTCGTTCGACCAGACCGGCGTCCCGAGCCACTTCCATTCCTCGACCACCCCCGGGACGGCTTCCCGGATGAGCTTGCGCATCCTGGCGAGGGTTTCCCCGCGCCAGTCTCCGAGCTCGGCGATTCTGTTCGAGATCAGCTTCGATGGCGACTGGGCTTGGCTCGCACCTGGCTTTTTCATCTGGTTGTCCTGGAAGTGGCGGATCAATCAACCTGGCTCGTGCGCCGGCTGCTCTTTATCCCATTCCTTCTTGCCCTGTTCCTGTCCCGCAACAGAGTACAGAACCTGCGCATTGCGGGTCTTCTGAAAGGTCTCGAGCGACTCGCCGCGCATCGCGGCGTAGATGTGAAGATTGGTCGTGCCCACAACTGCACCCAGCTTTTCCAGAAGGAAGAAGCTTGCGCCGTACTGGATTAGCGCCCGCCAATCCCGCCGCCGCACCATCGCCCGTTCCTCCTCGGTGAGTCGCATTTCTTCGAACGTCGGTTCCGGATCGTCGAGGAAGCGCTTGCGTTTCTCGGGTTGAATGAGCGAGTGGAGAAAATCATTCAACCGGTAAGCCTTGACGCTGCGGCTCAGTGTGAACGGATAGGTCCCCGCAAGCTTCTCGATTCCGGCCCATTCGTGCCCAATCCGCTTCCGATATTCGACATCCGACTCGACTGGCGGGTCATCGGGAGTATTTTCATAAATCACCGTCGCAATCGGCGTCATCGATGGCAGGTAATACGATTGGTGTACCTTCCTGACCTTTTCCGAAAGCGCACCACGCATGATGAGCCACATGATCACTTCTGCTCCTTCGAAACCGCCGCGTGCCGCGTATTCCGCGATCGTGATCTGCGTCAGCCGTACCGGTTGCCTCTCCAGCAGGTCCAGGAATTCGAGATCCCACGGCGTATTGTTGAAGCCCGCACGCTCGCCGTGTACCTGGTGCGAAAGCCCACCGGTGCCGACAATCGCCACCTTCAAGTCTTCCGGATAGCTCTCGATCGCCCGGCGCAGCGACTGGCCCAGCTTGAAGCAACGCTTGGCGGTAGGGATCGGAAACTCCAGCACGCCGACCTGCAACGGAACGATGGCGCCAGGCCATGCGGGCTCGTGCGGCCACAGCAACGACAACGGGGAAAAACATCCGTGATCCAGCGGTTTGGCCTGAAAATACGCCAGGTCGAATTCATCCGCCACCAGGCCGTACGCGACGTGTCGCGCCAGTCCGGGATGACCATCGATCGGCGGCAATTTGCGCGGCCCACCACCTTCATCCGCCACCGCATAGCGATCACCGACTCCGAGCGCGAAGTGCGAGTAGTGGTCGAAGAAGAATGACGTCACGTGGTCATTGAAGATGAAGAACAGCACGTCTGGCCGCTTCTCTGCCAGCCACTGCTGCACCGGTCGGTAGCCTTCGAAGATCGGCGCCCAGACGGGATCCTTTTGTTTCAGCGTATCGAGCGCAAATCCGATCGTCGGCGTATGCGACGAGCCAATACCGCCTATGATCGTGGCCATATCAAACTCCCGCCCATGGGTGACGTCCTGCCCGATGAATGACGCGCTCGCTGCGCCGGACATCCTACGATACAGGGCAGTCGCATCGGCCGCACCTGGGATCAGCCCAGGGACCTCAGCCCTCGCATGACCTCTTCGAGCCGCGTGCGCGCATCCCGGTGGGCGCCGCCGGTGCGCCAGGCGATCACGCCGTCGGGTCGCAGCAGCAGCGCGCCCTCGTCGCCGATACCCATGGTGTTCTCGAAGCTGCCGCCGGGGTCCCCCAGATCGCCATCGGCGCCGATGCGATGGATATCCAGGCCAACTCCCGCTGCCGCCAGGGCATTGGCCGCTTGTATCCACTGGTGGCCGCGCCGGCCGGCAAGCAGCACGTAGCGTCGATTGGCGAGATCATGCGTGGAGACGGCGGCGCCGTTCCGATGCAGTACGATGTGCGGCACGCGCGTTCCCGGCCTGCCGCTCGGACGGCGTGGGTCCTCGACCAGCGGCACGTCGCGGCGCCCCTGATCTTCGTCCATTACCGCATCGGATCTGTAGACTGATCCGAGTTCGATCGTCGCATCGTCGAGCACAGGCGCGAGATCTGTCGCCGGCAAGGATTGATCGACGCGCTTGACGTAGCGCGCATAAGCCTGCTCGACGATCAGCTCGCACTGCGGTTTGCGCTCAGCTTCGTAGCTGTCCAGTAGCGCTGGGCCGGCGCTTCCCTCAAGCACCATTGCCAGCTTCCACGCAAGATTGTGAGCATCCGCGATACCGGTATTACCGCCAAAGCCGCCAGTGGGCGGCATCAGGTGCGCGGCATCGCCGGCCAGAAATACAAGTCCCTTGCGAAACGCCGCCGCCGTAGCCGCGCTCGCGTTCCAGGGTTGCACATCGTCGATCGTGACCGGGAATTCGGCCGATACGCCCAGCGCCAAACGCACCAGCGCCGCGCAACGGCTGGGCGAGACGTCCTGAGCCGCGCAGCTGTTGCGAGCGCCGCCCTGGTCGAAAGTTGCGAACACGGCCAGGAACCCGGCGTCGCCGGTGATCGAGAAGCGGAAGAACCCCAGCAACTGCGGCTGGTTCACGTAGACCACGCTAAGATTGCGATCCCCGATCAGGGCGCGCAGGTCAGCCTTGAAATAGATGGTCACACAGTCGGCGAAGTTGCCGCGGCCGGTCATACCGATGCCAAGTTGCCGGCGCACGACACTGTGGGCTCCGTCGGCGGCGACCAGGTAGCGCGAGCGTACCAATTGCTGCGCGCCGCCGTCGCGCGGCCGCAGCAGCGCGGCAACGCCCGCATCGTCCTGCGTGAAGCTCACCATCTCCATGCCATAGCGATGATCGGCGCCCAGTGCGCACGCGCGCGCGCGCAGCACCGGCTCGAGCCCGATCTGCGTGATGAACAGCCGTGACGCGGCGCTCAGGCCCTCGACCCCCTCATTGTAGGAGCGATAGAAGCAGGCCAGCTCCTTGCCACTCAAGGCATCGACGGCAATGATGGCACCGTTCTGGACAAACTCCCGTCCGGCGGCGGCTTCCACCGCCTGTTGCAGTCCCATGCCGCGGAAGATCTCCATCGTGCGCTGGTGAAACGACGCGGCGCGCGGGTGGATTGCCGTTCCCCGGTGGCGTTCGACCAGCATGTGCCGCACACCGTGCGACGCGAGCAACGCCGAAGTGGTCAGCCCGACAAGGCTACCGCCTACCAGCAGGACCGGGATTTCCTGGTCGGGCACCGGCATGCGCCGTCGTCAGACCGCCACGCCACGTTCCATATCGAGTTCCGCTTGCAGGCTTTCAAGGTCGCGCGATATCGAGACCACGGCCAGCACCCGCCCGGCGCGCTTCAGGCGCAGAAGGCAATCGCCCGCGGCAACGTCACCCTCTACGGCAACCTCATCCCATGTGTCGGCGTGGCCGACGTAGTGGATGCTGGTATCGTAATGGCGGCTCCAGAAGAACGGGACGGCAGTAAATTTCTCCTGGCGCCCGAGCATATTGAGCGCCGCGGTTTGCCCCTGGCGCTCAGCCACCACCCAATGCTCGACCCGAATGCTGGAGCCGCTGTATGGATCCGGCCAGCGTACGATGTCGCCAGCGGCCCAGATCGCCGGCGCGCTGGTTTGCAGATATGCATTAACCAGCACGCCCCGATCGATGGTCAGGCCGGCTCGCTCTGCAAGTTCGACTCGCGGCCGCACACCGATGCCCGCGATCACCATGTCCGCCTCGAGCGTGTCGCCGCTTTTCAGCCTGACCTTTTGGCCGTCGATGGCGATTGCTATCTGTTCGAGATGAAATACCACGCCGTGGGACTCATGAAGCGAGCGCACAAAGTCGCCCAGCTGCGGACCCAGAACCCGCTCCATCGGTCTCTTGTCTGGCGCCACCACGTGGACTTCGATGCCACGTGTGCGCAGGGCCGCCGCGACCTCAAGTCCAATGAAACTCGCACCCATGACGACTACCCGCCGGGCCGTTTGAGCGCGCGCGATGATCGCCCGGCAATCCGACAGCGTACGAAGGGTGCACACCTGTGGCTGCTCGGCGCCGGGTATCGACAGGCGAACCGGCTCGGCACCCGTGGCAATCAGCAGCCGGTCGTAGGGCACTGCTTTGCCATCGGAGAGCTTCACCTCGCGCGATTGCACATCGATGCCCGTGACCTTCGAGCCGAGACGCAAATCGATATGGTTCTCGGAATAGAAGCTGCCCGGTCGCAGAGGCAGCCAATCCTCCGGCGCGGTACCGGCCAGGTAGTCCTTGGATAAATTCGGCCGATCGACTGGCGCCGTGTCGTCGTCGCTCAATATGACGAGACTTCCCTGGTAAGACTCGCGCCGCAGTCGTTCGGCCGCGGCAAACCCGGCCGCGCCCCCACCGACAATCACAATATTGCGCGGTGAGTCGCCGGAAGACTGCGGCGAGCCGCTCGCTGGCGTCGGCTGGCGTTTACCTCGCACGAAGATCGTGCCGTCGTGCTGCTCAACCGACCAGGCGTCGAGCGCACTGAAGGCCGGCGCATGCAAGGCCTCGCCGCTGCGCACGCTAAAGCAGGCGTGATGCCAGGGGCAGCGTACGGTATCTGCAACCACCAGCCCATCGGCCAGCGGACCGCCGTAATGCGTACACTGGGCAGCGACTGCAAACACGTCTGCACCGCGCCGCACCAGCAGAACCTGGTCAGTACCGACTCGTCCAACAAGCTTGCCGCCGTCGGCGAGATCAGCCGCCCGGATGCCTTCTGCCAGATCGGGGCCGACTGATCCATCCGGTGCTTTCGCCATGGTCTGATCCTTGTCGAGGCGTACTATTACCTGACACCCGGGAGGATAACCCTTGGCATCGGGCGGTGTCCCAGGCTTGGACCCTCAGCCGCCGCAGGACGTCACCGCTTGGCGCAAGTCGGAGCGCTGAGCGCTTGATCCGAGCACGACTCGGGCTCGCGGCTGACAATCGCGCGGCGCAGTCTATGGCGATTGCCGATGCCCTGAGCCTGCTGATCTCGCCAGTTCCAGGCGCGATCGTAAGTGCCTACTGGCCCATCAAGGCCGAACCGGATCTTCGGGTTTGGATTCAGGCGATGTGGAAACGCGGGGCGCGCATTGCATTGCCGGTTGCGATTGCCCTGGGCCAGCCGCTGGTGTTCCGTGAATGGCGACCCGATGCCAGGATGGCACGGGGGTTGTGGAACATCCCCCACCCCGCCGACGGCGCCGAGGTGATCCCGACGGTAGTGCTGGCGCCGCTCGTTGGATTCGACAAGGATTGCTACCGCCTCGGCTACGGCGGAGGATTCTTCGACCGCACCCTGGCCGCTCTTCCCGGCGACCCGACGGTGATCGGCGTTGGACATTCAAATGCATTGATTACCACCATCTTTCCCCAGCCTCACGACGTACCCATGGATTGGATCGTCACTGGCGCAAGTCCTCCCTTACGGCGTGCTGCTGCAAAATCGTGAGCCGCGACGCTCGCGCGGCTCGGACCCGAACAACCGCCCCGCTTCTTTAATCCGCCACCGGAGGCGGTGGTTTACCCATAGACCGGGGCCACTAACGCACGGCTAGGCGTGACGCGCCTTCATGGGTACCATTGAGCCGAACGCCGCGGCCCAGGTACCGGGAGCCCGTATGAACAGACCAACGCCGAAATTGGACCAGGCCTTTATCGAACAGCAGCGTCGGCGCCTGACGGCGCTTCGCGACCAGCTGTTGCGTGCGACGCAGGTCGGGGAGGCGGAGGAAACCGGGATCCGGTCGCAAGCCCTCGGTGAAGCGCACGAATCCGAGGACGACGCGCAGAGACTTGCAATGCTGGAACTCGAAGGCACCGCGGTCGAACGCAGCGTGCAACGCCTGAGCAGCATCGAGCGCGCCTTGCAGAAGATCAAGGATGGGACCTACGGTTTGTCGGACGCGAGCGGCGCTCCCATCCCGCGCGAGCGACTCGAGGCGGTGCCGGAAGCCACCCATACCGTGTCAGAACTCACAAGCCCCACCGGGAGAAAATGAATGAGCAAGCCGAGGAAATTCCTGAACGACGTCAAGAAAATACGCCGCGAGGCAAGAAAACATCTGACCCAGGGTGCGGTAACGCTGAATTACCAGGGCAAAGTCGATGATGCGATTGCATTGCTGAATCAGGCCGTGGCCACTGAAATCGTGTGCGTGCTGCGCTACCAATTCCATGCGACCTGTGCGACCGGCATCTCCAGTGATGCGGTCAAAGAAGAGTTTGCTCAACATGCAAAAGAGGAACTCGAGCACCTTGGCCTGCTCTGCGAGCGCATCAACCAACTGGGCGGCAAGCCCAACCTGAACCCGGAAGGGCTGGCTTCGCGAGCGACCACAGAATACGTCGAAGGCGCCAACCTGGTGGACATGATCGAGGAGAACCTGGTCGCCGAACGGATCGCGGTAGAAACGTATCGGGACCTGATCCGATACTTCGGAGACAAGGACCCCACGACGCGCGTTGTCCTCGAGCGCATCCTCGCCCAGGAGGAGGAGCACGCGAACGACATGCACGATCTGCTGGTCAGCCACGAAGGCGCACCGATGCTGCGCAAGTGAAGAGCGTGCCGCTAGACGGCGGCGGCACCCATGAGCCCGGTTCGATCGTGACAATTGACGTACTCGAAGCTTTGCGCTTGCGCGGGCAGCACCATCACTTCGTGCCAGAGGCGTAGCTGCATCGCGTCTCCGAGGGGCGCCATCTCGTGCATGAAGGTGCCGAAGATGGCCAGATGTGTCGGATGATGCTCGGCCCAATTTTCCAGTGCAGCCAGGCTGCGGAAATAGGCCTGGCCGAAGGTTTTCTCAGTAGCGGCACCGCCACCGTCCAGCACCTGCATGTAGCGGCAGGTATAGCAGCCTATCGGCAACCCCTCATCACGCAGATAGGTCATGCCGTCTAGCAGCCTGGGTTGCACGCGGCCGAGATAAGTTGCTCGCTCCGCGCCCTTGGTGTCGGACCAGTCCTGACCCGAGCGGATCATGCACACATTCTGTCCCGGTGTTACCCGCACGCGTGCCCCGTTGCGAGTCAGCGCGAGCGAAGCTGCGTCATTGTCCAGCGGATCGGTCTGCGAGGCGGGAATTCGCTCACGAGCACTACCCCAGTAAGCATGCTCCGCGACCGGACAAGTGCTCACGCGCCGCTGCAGATTTCCCGCTCCCTGCGGCCGGTCAGGCGGGGAGTAGGCGACCTCGAGTCGGTCCATTGGCGGCGCCACCACTTCCATGAATCGGCCCAGCGCCCCGGTCTCGCGGGCCGGGTCAGCCCACCACGAGTCGAAGCCACTGGCGGCACGCCATGCGTTGAAACTCGCGGTATCCTGCCAGTAGGCGATGATGATCCCGGTGTCGTAGTCGGCCGTATCCCGGCACTGCGCCTCGATCCAGTGCGGCGGCACGGGATGCGCGCCGAGCATTGCCTTGATCGGCGTCAGCGCGTCGGGCGGTAAAGACACCGGGTGCTGGACTCCGAAATAGCCCATCACCAGCGGCGCGGCTCCCTCGTCAAAGCGCGCCATCCAGGCCGGATACGGCGCCTCGAATCCCGCTGGCATCCGCGAGGGCTGCGTTCGAGGGCAACGCAGATGCTGCGGAATGGCCGGCTCGACGCTCATGATTCCTCCGATCCGAATGTTGCTGGTGGTGCAGCAACGCCGGCGCCGGTCGTTGTTAGCTGGTGCGCGCGCGTCACGGCAAATTCTACGACATCAGCTCGCCGTGTCGCGAGAGTTTGCGCCGATGCGACTTTTTACACGGGCGTCAGGCAAAGCAGCCCGGACAATACAGCTCGCAGGCTGTATGGTGTCTTAAGGCACGCGCCCCGCCACGGAGCTGAGCATGATTCAACCTCGGCTGCCGATCGCCGCCCTCTCCTTCCTCGTTGTTGCTTCCACCGTCTGCGCCGATGACGCGCCCCCACCGCCGCCGGCGCAGGGTTGGGCCGGCAAGGGCGAAATCGGCTATGTGATGTCCCGCGGTAACACCGATACCGACCTCGCCAACGCCAAGATCGACCTGGCTGACGTGGTCGGAGACTGGAAGCACTCGATGCATCTTGAGGCGCTGTACGGACGCAGTGCTGAAATCACCTCGGCGGAACGCTGGGCGGCGCTGCTGCAATCCGATTTCCAGATCACGCCGCACGCCTTTGCCTTCGGTGCGCTGCATTTCATGGAGGATGAGTTCAGCGGATTTCAATACCAGGCCAGTGCCACGACCGGCGCCGGTTACAAGTTTATCGATACAGCGACCAACAAACTCTCGGCACAGATCGGCGTTGGCTACCGTCGGCTGCGCCCGGAAGTGCTGACGATGAGCGCCGACGGCGCGGTCGTCGCGCGCACGCCCGGCGAATCCAGCGGCACCATCATCGGCACGGCTGGTTTCGACCTCGCGCACAGTTTTAACGCCATCACCAAACTGAGCGACAAATTCCTGCTCGAGTCGGGCTCAGGCAATACCTCGTTGGAGAACGATCTGGCGCTGGTGGTCAGCATGTCGAAGACGCTGGCAATCAGCGTCGGTTTTACTTTCCTGGAGAATACCGAGCCGCCGGCCGGGTTGAAGAAAGTCAACACGCTGACCACGTTGAACCTGGTGTACGCCTTCAGCCCATGACGCGAAGGCCGCGCTGCGCCGGCGGGTAATGATATTTGGGTATCGGCCGCGCCGGTTTACTATGCGGCCAATGCCCGCACCCACATCCGACAGTGACGACAGCCGATTCGGGCCCTGGAATCCAGGAATAGCCTCGCGCGTGCCCGATGCCCTGCTGCCCCTGTGCACGATCTTCCGGCCGGACTACGTGTTCACCAGCCTCGCCACGGCCACTGAGTTGTCCGATCTCACTGGCCTCGAGGCCGCGGAGATCGTCGCCGTCAGGCCCGCGCGCCTGGCCCTGCACGAGCTTCTGATTCGCGTCACCGCGGACTTCTCCGTCCCCGATGGCGACCGGATCGAGGATCTGGGGATCAACTTCCGGCACATGACACGCGTGCTATTGGAGCGCCACATCGAACCACGCATGGCCGCGATCAGCGCGGCCTACGACACGGTGCAGATGGCGACTGCCGCAATGGTTGAATCCGAATTGGGCCGTCTCATGCCGGCTGGCGGCCAAACCGCCAGCGCCACGGTGCCAGCAGCGAAGTCCGGCTTGTTTTCGCGCTTTCGCCGCGTACGCGCAGCGCCATCGTCCGAGGCGCCGGGCGTGCCGACGGAAACGCTGGTGGCAGAATGGGAGGCGCGGTGGCGCTCATCTGTCGACACTGTCGAGGCCACCGTCACACGCCTTCTGGCACGGGTGGTTTCGGCGCTGCTCATCAGGCACGGCAGTGTCTGGCTAGGCCGGGAAATAATCGGCCGGCTGACCACCGACATGGCGACCAACGAGCTGGCGAGCGACGCCATTGGCCGGCTGATGGATCCGTGGCTTCCCGCCGCCGCGCACATCGAGGGCTACCGGCTGCTACCGCAGCAGGAACAGCCGGTGGTGATGAACATCAAGGGGCCGTCGGCCGCCGGCAAGAGCACGATCCGGCCGTTGCAGAAGGCGCTGGCCGGGCGCATCGGCGTCGCCTGGAGTGAATTCGCGCTCATCAGCCCGGACATCTGGCGCAAGCTGCTGCTGGACTACGGCACGCTCGGCGCTGCCTACAAATACGGCGGCGCGTTCACCGGCGAGGAACTGCGCATCGTCGACCAGAAGCTCGATCGCTACATGGCGCGCAAAGCGCAGTTCGGTCGCATCTCGCACCTGCTGATCGATCGATTCCGGTTCGACAGCTTCGCGCCCGATTCCAACGAGGCCGGCAGTAATCTCCTGACGCGTTTCGGCCAGATCGTCTACCTGTTCTGCGTCATCACGCCGCCGGCCGCGCTGGTCGAGCGCGCCTGGAACCGCGGACTTGCGGTAGGTCGCTACAAAGCGGTCGACGACACGCTCGCACATGCGGTCGAGGCCTACGGCGGCATTCCGCAACTGTTCTTTACCTGGGTTCGGCGCCGCGACAAGCAGTTGCATTTCGAGTTTCTCGACAACAGCGTGCCGCTGGGTGAGAACCCGCGCACGGTCGCGTTTGGTTGGACCGACGTCATGAATATCCTCGATGTCAAATGCCTGCTGGACGTGGAGCGCTATCGAAAGGTCGCCATTGGCGCCACATCGCCCGCGCAGCTGTTCGGCAATCAGGAGCTGCTGCTTCCCGAGCGCAACTCTTCGTTTCTCAAGGACTGCGTCGGCCGATTCCGGGAAATCTGCTTTGCCGAGCAGGGCAGCGGCCGCATCTACCTCAAGATCCTCTCCGGCCGGATCGAGTGGGTGGATCCTGAAGCCCTGGCGCATGCGGCTGCAGACCCCGACACGCGCGCCGGGCTCGAGGCGGTCGCCCCAGCTGCGCTCGCCCGATCCAACAGCGCGCCCGTACAGCCGCAGTTTCTCGCGCGCATCGAACAGCTCAAAACCGTCGGCCGCTGGGGTAGCTGATCGCGCGCTTCCGGCGCATACGATCCGCCAAAGCCAATTGCGTCACAACGCCGCCCACCCGCGCGCGACCAGCGCCTCTTGTGCCTTTGCGCCGCCAGGCTGCCCGGTCATCTGTACGGCAACGTACCGACCGGCCGTGACCCGGCGTGGTCCCATACGCCGCTCAAAGCCAGATTGAATTTGCATTAATTACAGAGAACCACCATGAAATCGAAAGCATTGACGGCCCTTACCGGCCTGACGGTCCTCGCTCTGATCGCGAGTGCCCCCTCCTTCGCCCGCACCAAGGCTGAAATCGACATGAGCGCCGACCGCGCAATGGAGCGCTTCTACAGCATCGATCCGCAGGATCGTGACCTGGCCGCGAAAGCCGCAGGCGTGCTGGTGTTCGGCCGAGTGACCAAAGGCGGCGCCGGTGTGGCAGGCGAATTCGGCGAGGGCGTGCTGCGCATCAACGGCAAGACGGTCGACTACTACAGTGTCGGGTCGGCCTCGGTCGGACTCACGCTCGGAGTCGGCAAGCACAGCGAAGTCATCCTGTTCATGACGCACGACGCGCTCGATAAATTTACCGGCAGCAGCAACTGGTCCGCCGGCGCGGACGGTTCCATTGCCCTGGTGTCGAAAGGCGCCGGCGGCCAATACGATGTCGCTACTTTGGGCAAGCCCATCCTCGGCTTCATCTTTCACGAAAAAGGTCTGCTCGGCGACCTGTCGTTCGAAGGCTCGAAGATCACCAAGATCAAGAATTGACATTGAGTGTCGGCCGGTGGCGCGAGCATTCGCGCGCCACCGGCCTTTGATCACGCCAGCGTCGCCAGCACCACTCCGAGCAGCGCGCTGACGACGACCACCAGCAGCGGCGGTGCTCGCCAGGCGGTGAGCAGGACAAAACCGATCAGAGCAACACCCAGATCCGCCGCGGTTCTGACGGAACTGGTCCAGATCGGGTTATATAGTGCCGCGCCCAGCAGGCCGACGACGGCGGCATTGACGCCGCGCATGACCGCCTGCGCACCGGCGCGCTGGCGCAAGCTGTTCCAGAACGGCAGCGCACCAATCACTACCAGCATCCCGGGGAGAAATATCGCCAGCAGGCCAAGCCCGGCGCCTGCGAGGCCATGCGGTGCGGGACGCACCACGGCGCCGAGGTAGGCCGCGAAGCTGAACAGTGGCCCGGGAATTCCCTGGGCCGCGCCGTAGCCGGCGAGAAAGGCATCATCGCTGACCCAGCCCGGGGCGACAAACGCCTCGCGCAGCAGCGGCAGCACCACGTGGCCGCCGCCGAATACCAGCGCACCGGAACGGTAGAACGCATCGAACAGCGCCAATGGCTGCGAATGGTACAAATCGCGCAGCAGCGGCAGGCCCGCGAGCAGTATCACGAAGGCGATCAGCGCCAGCAGTCCCGCGCGCGGCGACACGGCCACGAGCCGATGCGCCGTGGTTGCCTGCGCTGGCATCCGGCACAGCCAGAAGCCAGCCAGGCCGCCGCCCGCGATGCTCGCGACCTGGGCCAGCGGTGAGGTGACCGATAGAAGAACCAGCGCTGCAACGAGCGCGATGGTCGCCCGCTCGCGATCGGGGCACAGGGTGCGCGCCATGCCCCACACGGCCTGCGCGACGATCGCCACGGCGACCAGCCTCAGGCCATGCAGCAGCCCAGCTCCGGCTGGACCAGAAAGCCCCGCCGCGCCATAGGCGAACAGGACCAGGATGATGGCCGAGGGCAAGGTGAAACCGGTCCAGGCCGCGAGGCCTCCGAGGAAGCCGGCACGTTTAAGGCCGATGCAGAACCCCACCTGGCTGCTGGCTGGCCCGGGCAGAAACTGGCACAGGGCGACAAGATCGGCAAACGCGGCCTCGTCAAGCCACCGCCGGCGTACCACCAGCTCGTCGCGAAAATAGCCGATATGGGCGATCGGGCCGCCGAAGCAGCTCACGCCCAGTTTCAGAAAAACCAGCAGCACCTCGGATGGCGAACCCATCGGTCGGGACAATAACTTGCCCCGTCGCCCGTCGCAAACCCGCCGGCCCAGGCATGAGCAGAACTACTCCTGGCGCAACTATTTCTCGTTTGTCGCAGCGCTGGCGCCGGGCTAGGGTCTGAGCCTCGAGTCCCCCACTCGATTTGGAGCTGACATCATGGACACGCGTCTTTTCAAAACCACACTGCTGCTCGTGATCGGCCTGGTCACCCTGGGCGCCACCGGAATCTCATCCGCCGCCAAGCGTGCGCTCACCCTGACTCAGGATCCGCTGGTCATGCGGCTGAGCAAGGATGAATTTCGCATCGCCTTCGGCATCAATGCCGATCGGGGCGCGCCCAACGGTTGCAATGGCGTGATCCGCTACCGGGTCGACTGGAAGACCGAGGACGGCATGACACGCTCCGAGGTCAAATTGGTGAACTACACCGTGTCACCGCATGCCACCCGCGCCCTGACCGTGGACCGGCAGTACTTCGACACCGGCGAGGGCCAGCACACCACCGAGGTACTCAAGGTGAGCGTCGACCGCATTACCTGCCTCGACAGCGGCGATTCGCACGCACCGCAGTTAGCGTCGACCACGACTACGAGCGCAGCCGGGGAACGATTGCAGTAGCCCGGCGAAATCTCACGCACCAGCGCGTTGTGCTGGTGCCCTGGGCGGCGCTGCCAGTTCCGGTCGCAGTGCAATCGCCAGCAGCGCCAGCAGTGGCGGCACGGCGAAGCACCACATGTGCAGGTAAACGAACGATAACGCGGCCGCCGCGCACCCGACGGCGAAGCCGAGAATGTTCCCCGCCATGTGCGCCAGCCGGGTGCGCGTCGGGTCGGCCGCCGGCAGTCCGCGCAACAGATCCACTACGTCGATCATCGCCTGCGTGGTATTGCCGGTCATGATCGTGGTCGGGGGTGCGGCACCCAGGTGCAATCGCTGGGTCGCATTTTGCACCGCCATGGCCGACACCAGCGTCATGCCGGTAACCAGAGCAGGCCAGACATCACCGTTCGGAAACGGTCCGAGCCGCACGGCGAGCACCGAGCCGGCCAGCAGCAGCGCCAGCTTCAGGCTCAGCAGCACCCGCAGCGGCGGTACCGCGTGCGCCGTCAGCATATAGCCCAGCACACGCACCAGTGCCACCACCACGCAAAACAGCGGCAGCGCGATCAGCTTGGCCACCACGCCGGTGCTACCCAGCACCAGCGCGGCGCCGAGCGTCACGAAGTTGCCAGTGACATGCGCGCTGAACAGCCCCTGCAATGCCAGGAAGCCGGCGCTGTCGACATAGCCGCCGTTCACGCTCAGCAGGACCGGAAGCGACAGTTTCATTCGAGGTTCGCGTGTACTGTGCAACGCGCACCATAGACGGCGGAAAAATTGATGTCCACGTAAGATTGGCAAGCGCGGACTGCCACCGCGTCAGCTGGAGTGCCGACCATGACCGGAACCAACGATACAGATCAAGGCATCGTGCGCATCGCTTCGCACCATGCGGTGGCCGAGACCACGGATCGCATCGAGTCTGCGCTCAAGCAGCGCGGCATCATTGTGTTTGCGCGCATTGATTTCAGCGCCGACGCCGCCCGGGCCGGTCTGACCATGCGGCCCGAGCAGTTACTGATTTTCGGCAATCCAAAAGCCGGCACGCCGTTGATGCAGGCCGCGCCGATTGCCGGCCTTGATTTGCCGCTCAAGGCCCTGGTGTGGGAGGACGCGGACAATCGCGTGTGGATCGCCTATAACGACCCACGGTATGTCGTTCGACGCCATGCCCTCGCGCCCAGCTTAAGCGCGAATCTGGCTGCCGCGGTGCCGATCCTCGAGCTTGCGGCGCAGCCCTAGCCGCCGTCACTGTCGGGTGGCAGAGACCACCCGTTCCACTCGCCGGTCAGGCTGCAGGCACGCGATGGTGGTGCCAGCACCTGGCGCGCCACGCAAATCGTTTGACTTACAAATACGAATGCTTATCATTCCTATCGCTAGCGGGGCCAACATCCCGCCACTGACGGCCTCAAACATGCGCATCGCCGATGTCGTCCCTGCTGCCAACCCTCGGGCCCGCCGCCCGAGCGGGCCGGTCCTGAAGATGATCAGCGCGGACTGCAGGAGCTCACGATTACCGGCGTCGGGCCGCTGCTGCGTGCCGGTGCGCCAGCAGGTCGCGACGCTGTAAAATCGGCTCAATGCGCCAGCTTCGGCGGCGCTTGCAGCAGGAGCACTCAGCCATGAACCGATTCCTCAACGCCTCGCTGCTACTCGCAGCGGCAACGCTGGCCCGAGCAAGCACAACGATGGCACCGCCCGCGCCGCCGTCGGTCGAGATCGCCGCCGGTTACCAGGCAGCCCTGAAGTCGACCTATGGCACGCGCGAGGGCACGGTGCTGCGCTCCTATATCATCGATTCGACCTCCGAGGCGCTCAAGGCCGCCCATGGCGAATGCAACTTGAACCTCGATATTGTGCTCGAGCGCGCCGCGCCAACCCATCCGACGATGAAACAGCAGGACGACAATCCGGCGCTGGATCCGTTCCGGTCGGTATTCGTCAACGGCGGTGCGGCCCTGACCGGCTTCGTACGCGGCACCGACGGTCGCACGCTGGCCACGGTCAAGGACCAGTATTTCGCCGACCAGCTGCCGATCGTCTCGGCCGGCAAGGATCCCTGGAGCGACGCCCGGCTGGCGATCGGGCAATTCACCGCAAAACTGGTGAAGGTCTGCCGGCGGCAGGCGAGCGTTGCCGATGCGTCGTCACCCTGACGGCGCGGCGGGGGCGCAGCTTTAGCGTTCGACGAAAGCGCGCTCGATGACGTAGTCGCCCGGTTCACCGATATGCGGTGAAATGCGAAATCCGCGCTTGTCGAGCAGTGCGCAGGTATCGGCCAGCATCGCCGGACTGCCGCAGACCATCACGCGATCGCTGGCGGCATCGATCGGCGGCAAGTTCAGGTCGCGACCCAAACGCCCCGATTCGATCAGGCTGGTGAGCCGGCCGTGGTTCCGATACGGCTCGCGGGTGACAGTCGGGTAGTAGTGCAGCTGCGCCCGCACCGCTTCCCCCAGGTACCGGTCCGCCTGCAGTTCGGCAATACGATGCCTGACTACCGCGGTCTCGCGCACCCAGCGCACGCCCTGCACCAGCACTATGCTCTGGAAGCGCTCGTAGACTTCCGGGTCTTTGATGACGCTCATGAAGGGCGCGGCACCAGTGCCGGTGCTGAGCAGGTACAGGCGCTTGCCGGGTTTCAGGTCGTGCAGCAGCAGCGTGCCGGTCGGCTTGCGCGACACCAGGATTTCATCGCCCGCTCGTATGTGCTGCAGGCGCGAGGTCAGCGGGCCGTCGGGCACCTTGATGCTCAGGAACTCCAGGTGCTCCTCGTGATTGGCGCTGGCGATACTGTAGGCACGCAGCAGCGGTCGGCTGTCGATCGTGAGGCCCACCATGACGAACTGCCCGTTGTCGAACCGCAAGCCCTGGTCGCGCGTGGTGGCGAACGTAAACTGGCTGTCGGTCCAGTGTTGAATTTTGAGCACCCGCTCAGTACCTATCGCGGCCACCGTGCAGTCACCTCGCAAGCGTTTGGATTAGCTGCGGATGTTACCTGCTGCACTCGAGCGGCGAAGCCCGGCTTCGGCTATGGCTTGATAATCGGTTGTTATAAAACCTCGCGCGCGCCGGACGGCGCCGTGCGTCACTTCTTCAGCAGTGCTTGCACCGCATCGAACAGCGAATGAATACCGAACGAGACGTCGTGGATCCTGCCATTGACAAAAAAGGTCGGCGTGCCGCGCACCCCGCTGTCGCGCCCGCTGCGCTGATGTTCGCGAATGCGCTGCAGATATACCTGATCGTCCATCTCAGCGGTGTAACGCACCATATCGATCGGCAGGCGTTCGGCGTAGCTGTGCAGCTGGTTGGTCTTGAGATGCAATTGATGTTCGAACAGCAGGTCGTGCATCGGCCAGAATTGGCCCTGCGCCCCGGCGCATTCGGCCGCCTGCGCCGCCATCAGCGCGTGCGGGTGCACTTCCTCGAGCGGGTAATGGCGATACGCGAATCTGACCTGCTCGGCAAAGCGCTCCAGCAGCAGCTTGATCGCCGGCGCGGCCTGCTTGCAGTTAGGACACTCAAAATCGCCGTACTCGACCACGGTAACCGGCGCGTGCTCCGGACCGCGCACGTGATCCATCGCGCTCACCGGCTCGGTCAGCCTGAAGAACTGGTCGCCAGTCAAGCTCGCACCGACGCGGTCATTTGACCTCGTGGCTCCACGGCAGCGGATCGCTGGCCGGAAACGTGTCGTCGAGCTCCTGGTCCAGTTCCTGGTCGAGGTGCTTATCTTTTGGCGTCAGCTCGGGCGGCGCGGCCGGCTCTTGCGGCGCCGGCCCGGTCGATGGCGTCCTGGTACGCGGATCCATAAGCGCTACTCCGATGGCAACACAGATCGCTTCAGCCGCTGCAGGCTGTTGAACAGCAACCAGGCGCGGCCGATGTAACCCATGGTGCGGCCGGCGCCCAGGCCCAGCGCGAGCGCCGCCGCCGCCCCCAGGATCAAGGGCGATACTCGTATCCGGCGCACCATGGCGACGCCACGCTCGAACTTTCGCACGTCCGCGTCGATGCTGGCGAGCGCCGCCTCCAGCCGCTGGCGCTGCACCGTGCAGCGTATCTGCAGCGCCCCACGGCGCCGGGCGAACTCAGCGGCGCGGCGGTTCATGGCGGAGCCTTGATGATGGCGCGGTCCTTGGCGAGCTCGGTCAACGTGGTGGAAAACAGGCTACGCTGCGTCCGCAGTTTCGCCAGCACCACGCCGGTGGCCGCCACAGCGACCACCAGGAAGGCACACATCACCAGCACCGCGGCCAGTACCCGGTGGCTGTCCCAGAACACGAACACCAGCGCCAGGCCTCCGAACAACAGCGCCAAAGCGCCCGCCATCAGTGCGCTGAGCACCCACAGTACCAGCCCCAGCAGGCTCTCCATGCCTTCCTGCAGCTCGGTAAACACCAGCTCGAGCCGCGTATGCACCATCTCCAGTGCAGTGACGAACAACTGGCCGACCGAGTCGAGGAAACCGCTGATCCGCGACTGCTGCGATTCCCCCGAAAGTTCGGTCATGCCGTACGATCCACGGGAGTGCTCAGTCTCTCGAGCGCAGCAGCAGCGCGCCAAGCACGAATCCGGCCAGCGCGGCAAAGCCTACCGACTGCCATGGATTATCGCGCACGTACTGGTCGCCCTTCTGCACGTACTCGCGACCCTGGTCGAGGATGCCTTCCTGCACGTCAGCCAGCCGCTCCTTCGCGGTGGCCAGGGTTTCGGCGGCCTGCGCCTTGGCGACATCGATCTTGTCGCCGGCATAGGAGGCGGACGCCTTCAGCAGCGCCTCGGAATCGCGGATCACGGCCTGCAGATGCTCATACAGCTGTTCGGCGTCGACCGGATCGGCCATGTGGGATTTCTTTCTGGCTTTCATTGCGGACATTGCGGGTTCTCCCAAGGATGTTAGTCGCGGCATACCGAGCGGCGCAACTTGTCTGCCTGCAGCCGCCAACGGGGTGACGATAGTACCTCAGGGTCGCCGGCACCCTGTCCTTTCCGGCTGTAGGACGACGCGCAGTGCCGCCTGATCCAGGTACACACGCCCGCGATAGCGCTGATATTCGAGTACCGTGCGCCGGCCATCGGCAGCCGCCCCGGAGATTGCCAGGCAGTGCTCGCTGGTGCCGCCCGGCACAGCCGGGCCCTGCAACGCCTCCTCCAGCACGCGTCCGGCCAGCACCCCGTGTGGCCGCGACGGCAAGCCGAGCAAGCGCAGCAAAGTCGGGGCGATGTCTGCGTTGCTCGCCGGCATCGGATCGCGATATTTGGCGCGGAAATCCGGGCCGGTTGCCGCCATGAAGTTGAAGGTGTTGTCGCGGCCGAAGCTGCCATGCATGCCCTGACCCTGCTGCAAAGCCGTGTCGGCAATCTGCACCGCGTTCTGCAAGGCATCCCCGGACCGGCCCGGCGCCGGATCGAGCATGAAGGTCGTGAAACTCACGACCATGGCCGGCCGCGGCAGCTTGCTGGCGCCCAGCAGCGCGATGCTGGAGAGCGGCAGCGCGCCAGGCAACGCCCCGTACTGATCGTCCGCGAACAGCGCGCCGACATAGTCGAGTCCGGAAAGAAACCTCACCAGCCGTAGCGCCTGCGCCGCATCACCGTGCGGCAGGTAGATCAGATCCGAGCCGCCACCGGCCGTAACCACAACCTGCGCGTCGGTATGATCGAGCACGCGCCCGCTGCCGCCTACCAGGCCGTCACCCAGCAGCGGATGTACGCCAGCGCCAAGGCGTTCATAGATCGCATTGCCTTCGGCGTCCTGCGCCGGACGATCCGGGTCGTACAGCGGCTGCTGCAGATACTGCGCCAGGTCGATCGCTAGGAATCCCGGTGGCAGGAATCCAGCCGGCACATCGGCATAGCTCGCACGGGTGCTGGCGCTCGCAGTGGCGCGATGGCGTGCATCGATATCGTGCTTGCTGATGGTCGCGAAGCCGTGATCGGAGGTCACGAACACGTCGGTCGTGGCGGCCAGCGCGGCATCGGCGCGCAGGTAGTCGAGAATCTGGCGCAGGTTGTCATCGGCATCGCGTACCGCGGCGCGCGAGGTTGGCCCATTGATGCCTGGAACCAACGCGTTGAGACTGTCGCCCTGATTGTGCTGTGTGCCATCCGGATCGCGCGACCAGTACAGCAGCACGAACGGCCGAGCGCGTCGCTGCAGCAGCGGCAGCACCGCGCGCGTGGTGGCCGCGATGAAAAACTGCTGCTGCGCCGAATTGTCCTCATGGGTCCCGGCGCTGGTACTGTTGCCGGCACTCTGGTGGCGTCGCGGCGGCGCGGCCGGCAGGCCGGCGGCGTCCAGGGCAGAGCGCACCTCGGCGTCCAGCGGCGGCGCCTCGGCTCCGCTTGCATCGTCGATGATGATGGTCTGCGGCACGGAAAATTGGCCGTCTTTCGGCGCCAACTGCGTGACGTCCTGGATTGCCGCGGGCCCCAGTTTTCCGATCGCCGCGGTGCTGTAACCGTGCTCGCGCGCCAGCGCCAGGAGCGTGTCCTCGCCGAGGTAATTGCCCTCGAGGTGATCGTCCAGATCGCCGAGCACCGCATCATTCTCGAGGTACGCAATCTCGGTCGCGGCGTGGCGCGCGAAGTTGCCGCTGTCGAACATCCGGTAACCGGTGTAGAGCGTGTTGGCGAAATCGCCGGTGTCGCCCAGGTAGTGACCGGTGGCGATGGCCGAGGCGTTGGGCGTGGTGAAGGTGGGAAACAGCGAATGGCTGTTACCGAAGCTCACCCCCTGCTCGCGCAGCGCGGTCAATGTCGGCGCATCCTGCGCATTGACCGATCCGGGGCGCAGCCCGTCGGCCACGAAGATCACGATATTGCGCGCCGCCAGCGCTGCGGCCGGGGCGCACAGTATCAATGCCATCGCCAGGATTTTCCGCCAGCCTTGCATCGATCACAGCCTCCACGCGGCTACGGTATCGATGGCTGCGCGGCCGATCAAGCGCTGGCTAGATTCCCGGCAGCAGGCTAAGCGCCATGTCGCGCGCGATTCTTGCGGCATTGAGGCCGCTGCGAAACACCAGTGCCGCCGAGGACTTGTCCGCCTCGCTGGCAGCGCTGCTCCAGCGGCTCCAATAGCTCATGTAGAGCACCTTGACGACGTCCTGATGCGCGGCGTAGATGGCGATGCTATCGGCAACACGTGGGCTGGTGGCTTCACTGGCGCGCCCGCTGTCAGGCATTCTCGCCCCCGCGCACTTCGATCCAGCAGGCAAAGATCGCATGCCCGTCGATGATCATCGGCGGGCCGGCGCGATGCGCCTGGAAGCCCAGGCGACGGATCAGGCGCTCGATCCCCACCGGCGATACCGTGATCAGGCGCTGCGCGCCACGCTCGGCCGCGCAGGCCACCGAGGCGCGCATCAGCAGTGCCGTGGCGGAATTGGCGAACTGCGCCAGCGGCGTGGCGGCACGGGCATTGAAATCCATCGCCGCGAAACGCGACAGCTCCCATACCTGCTCATCGCTGGGCGGCGGCAAGCCATTGAGCAGCTGCGGGAAAACCTCCGCCAAAAGGTACGGGCGCGTGGTTTGCAGCAGGCGCGAACAGCCGGCGATGTTCCCCGCCTCATCCTCCACCGCCACGTACACCGTGTCGGGCCGGTCGAACTGGTCGATTTCGGCGCCGTCCTGCACCTGCAGGCGCCAGCCGAGCTGTTCCACGAACACGCGGTGGCGGTAGTGCGCCACGCGCCCGTAGTAGCCTTCCGGCAAGCCCGCCACAGCCCCAGAGATGACTCGCATAGCGACCTCGCTGCTTTTGGCACAGTCGAGGGCTACTTCTAGAGATTCGGTCGACTCTCGGTAACTGTAAAGTTTGACAGGTGGCAGGCGTAGCGGTTGCTGATGTAATTGTCGACCGACCGCTCCCACTCAAGATCGTCCACCGCGACGCCCAACACCGCCAGTGTCGCCAGCTCGCCCAGGTCCTGGCGGCGCGCGTTCACCAGCATGATGTTGCTGCGCACCTCGCCCTGGCGCTCGTAGCGCACCCGGCCGCCGCTGGTGGCGATGCGCCAGTCCCAGCCGAGCGACAGGGCCGGGGTGGTGTGGCTGGCCCACTCGGTATAGCCGGCGATCGACGCCAGGCAGGCGCCGCTGGCGGTGCTGGGGGGCAGATCCAGGTCCGCGTCGAGCTCGGACAGCAGGTGGGCGAGCGGCACAGCGCGCAGCGCCATCGCTGTCACGCGCACGTAACCATCGGAAGACACCATGAGGGGCGCCCGATTACCACCGCTGCCCCGCCGGGCTCTCGATTTCATGTCGACGAACCACTCACAGGCCGCAACACTACACGGCCACGCCGGAATCCTGTAGTGTAATACTTGACAGCTCGATAACAATGCCGCGGCACACGTGACCGCGCGCGCAGGGAGCGTTTGTGAAACCCTGGCAGGATGACCAGCTGCAATCGTTGTTGAAGGAGGACAACGAGCACCGCATATTCGACAAGCTTGCCGAACTGGCCCGCCGGCTCGGATTCGACTACTGCGCTTATGGCGTGCGTCCGCCGCTGCCGCTGACTCGCCAGCGCATCGTCATGTTCAACAACTATCCCACCGAATGGCAGGGCCAGTACGCACGCGAGAATTATCTGGCGGTCGATCCCACCGTTCAGCACGGCTTGCGCTCGCCGCTGCCGGTGATCTGGACCGACGATTTTTTCTCCGGTGCGCGCCCGTTCTGGGAAGAGGCGCGCATGCACGGCCTGCGCTACGGCTGGGCGCAGCCCTGTCGCGACGCCTACGGCATCCTCGGCATGTTCACGGTGGCACGCTCGCACGACGAGCTTTCCGACCTGGAGATGCAGGAGAAGAATTTCCGCCTGTCGTGGCTGACGCAGATCGCGCACATCTCGATGACGCGCGTGCTGGTCAGGAAAATGGTGCCCGAATCCAATGTGCGCCTGTCGGCACGCGAGACCGCGGTGATCCGCTGGACCGCCGAAGGCAAGACCACGGCCGAGATCTCCGAGATCATGGGACTTTCGGTACGCACGGTGACATTTCATATCGGCAACGTGGTCAAGAAACTCAATGCCAGCAACAAGACCGCCGCGGCAGTGCGCGCCGCGGTGCTCGGCATGCTCAGCTGAGGTCAGTATTCGAACTGGTAGGTGATGCCGACGCTGCTGCCCGGGTCGTTCTGCGGCGTCGCGCCCTGCACCGTGCCGCCGCCGGTGCCGAGCGTGGTCTGCAGCTTCAGGCTCTTGGTCAGATCCACCTGTACCTGGGCCTGGGTCGCGCCGCTGGTGCTCTGCTTGGCGCCGATGTAGACCCGGCGTGACACGTAGCGCCCGGCTTCGATCGTGGCCGCGTTGCTGGTCTCACCGGCAGTACCGGTGGCAGCGCCGTTGTTGCTCGAGCCGCCGCCGATTGCCAGCCGGTCCAGTCCCAGCTTGCGCTGCACCGCATTGATCGGATTGAAGCGGCTGCTGCCGCCCACCCCGCTCATGGTCGCCAGCGCGGCGCCGATCTGCGCCAGCTGCAGCGGCGTCAGCTGAGTGACGCTGACGCCGAACAACAGGCGCGACAGGATCTCATCCTGCGGCATTTCCGGATTGCTGCTCAGCAAGATCACCGGCGCGTCGGCGTAGCCGGTGACAGTCAGCGTTGCACTACCCGCGCCGCCGGTGTTGGTAGTGGAGGCGAAATCAAGCGTCGGGTCGATCTTCTTTTTCACCCCGTAGCCGTTGAATCCGACCCGGCCGCTGGTGAAGGTGAGCGATGCACCGGCGACATTGACCGTGCCGTTGCGCAGGTCGAAGCCGCCGCTGATGTCAGGGTCGGCGCTGCTGCCGCCGACATGCAGCTGCCCGCCAAGTTCCGCATTCACGCCGCGGCCGCGCACGAACACGGCGCGCGGCGCCGTCACGCTCAGATTCAGCATCACGATGGTGGCGGGGGTTTTCGCCACCGGCGCCGGCTTTTCGCCGGGCCGAATGACGGTCAGCACCACCACGTCGGGCGGCAGCGCATTGGGAATGTTGATATCGGCATGATCGATCTGCACGCTGCCGGTGGCATTGAGCTGACTGCGCAGGCCACCGCTGAGCTTCAGGTCTATGTCGACGGTCGCAGTCAGCAGGTCGCTCGCGAACGGCTTCGCCCCATGCGAGGTGAGCTGCAACGCCACCGGCAGATCGCCGCCACCAAGCCCGATCGTGCCGCTGGCGCTGATGGTGCCCTTGCCGGCATGGGCGGTGAACTGTTTCAACTGCAGCTGCTCGCCGTCCGCATTCAACGTCGCGCTGACGTCGCTCAGGTGCGTGCCGCGCGGATAGTCCTGCAGGTCCCCGCCGCTCAGCACCAGCGTGCCGCGCGCCTGCGGCGCCGCCGGCGTGCCGGCCAGTTCGGCGTCGATCTTCATCGCACCGAGCACGCGCTGCCCGCTGGCCTCGATGATCGGATTGATCAGGTTCAGATTGAAGCTGCCGCTTAGCTTGAGCGCGATCGGCGCGTCACGGTTCAGCGGCACCTGTCCGCTGGCCTGCATCTGCAGACCGTCGCCGGCGTGCATCTGCACCTCCACCTGCGCGGTCTGTTCGTGCAGCTCGGCACTGGCATCGACGTCGGTCGAAGGCAGCCCGCGCGCAGCGCCATTGCTGGCGCGCAGCCCGCGCCCCTGGATGTGCAGCACGCCCTGCGGATGCGCGAGGCTCGCGGTGAGATCGATATCGGCATTGACCCGGCCTTCGGCCTGCAGGTCCGGCCACAGCACGCGCAGCTGCGCGGGCGTGAAATCGTGCAGCGTCGCCTGCAGCTGCAGCGTCGGCGTCACGCGGCCGCTGGCCTGCAATGTCGAATCGCCCATTCCGAGCCGCAACTGCTCGAACGCGAAGCCATCGCCAAACGACATATTGGTCGGCGCCAGAAGCCGCAGCGTCTGCTCCCGGTAGTCGGCACGCAGCGTCATCAGCCGCACCTCGCGCCGCTCGATGTTGAACGTGGCGGAGGTGTCGAGCTGCAGCGCAGGCGCGGTACCGGCCTGCACGCTGGCCGACGCGTGCAGCCTCGGATTGGCTGCCGGCCCGCTGACATCGGCGGCAAGCTTTGCCTGTGCGCCGTTGCGCAGCGCCTGCGCCGTCAGGTGCAGCGCCAGCACCGGCCGCGCACTCGGATCCAGGATCTCGCCGCGAACCTGCAGCAGTTGCAGCAACTGCCCAGTGACCCCGGCATCGTGCGCGTCGATGGTCAAGTGCGCGCGACTGCGGCCGCCGGCTCGATCGAACAGTGCGCTGGCATCCAGACTTCCCTGCACCGGCTGCCCGAGCAGATGGTCGAGATCCTCCAGCCGCCCGATTTGCAGCGCCACGCGGCCCTCGGGGTCGACACCCTTGGCATCGACGCGCAGCGCGCCCAGCAACCGCGCGCTCTTCCAATCGCCGCGTTCGATGTGCGCTGCCAGTGTGCCGCGGGCATCGCGCTCCACGGTCGCGGCCAGGTGCACTGGCGACTCATCCAGCGTGCCGGTGAGATCGAAGCGGCCATTGGGTCGCTGCGGCAAGTCGTGCGCCTGCAGGCTCAGGCGTATCGGCCCGGGCGTGGTTCCATGCGACGACAGCGTGCCGCTGACGTCGGCGGCCAGCGTCAGCAGCGGCGCAACACCCTGCAGTCGTGCCTGGCCATTGAGCTGTCCAGCCAGCGCCGGTGACAGCGCAGCCAGCTCCGGCAATCCGAATTTGAAGTCGAGGGCGAGCTTGCCGGAGGCATCGCCGCCGTGCACTGCGATCTGCAGTTTCGCGGCCTCGAGCGAAGAACGCTCAATCTGGAAATTATTATCGCTGAACACCAGCGACGCGCTGAGTTTGGCGCGCGGTGCGAGCAGGTGCACCAGTAGCGCGTCGCCGCCGTCAACCGCCAGCTCCCCGTTCACATCGATCCGCCGCGCCTGGCCGCTGGTTTTCATCTGCGCCGCAAGCGTGCCGCGGCCGGTGAGTTTCACCGCCGCGAGCGCCGCGAGCGGCTCGATGTCCTTCAATGACGCGCTCAGCGTAGCAACGCCGCTGGCGCTCCAGCGGCCGCGCGCGTCGAGCAGCGGGTGTGACAGCGTAAAGTCCACCGCTCGGGTGGCGTCGCCGAGCCGCGTCTGCGCATGCAGCTGCAGCGGCGCGCCGGATAAAATCCCCAGGGCGGGCTGCGGCAAAACCAGTCCCCCCAGACTGGCGTCCAGTGCCAGCGCATCACCCGCGCCATGCAGATCCGCGGTGAGCGCCGCGAGCTGCAGCGGACCGGCAACCAGCCCGGCGAGCTGCAGCTGCGCCGTGGTGTCCGGTGCCGTGAGCGTGCCGCTCCAGCTGCCGTGCAGCGACAGGCTGCGCCATGACAGATCCGGCCGCGGGCTCATGGCCGGCGCATCGAGCATGACCTGCAGCACCGCGGCGCGCGTGTTGAAGTTGACGCTGCCGGCGACGCTGCCCTGCAGCGCCCCGCCATGCAGTGTCAGCCGTGTCTGCACCGCCTGGCGCGGGCCGTCCAGCGTCAAGTGCAGCGCCAGGCCTCCCAGCGCCGGCAGCTGGATCAGGTGCGTCAGCGGTCCATCCGCGTCTTCTTCCAGGTCGAGCTGGCCGCGCACCTGCACACTGTCGATGTGCAGCAGTGCGCGGTAGGTGGCCGGCACCTCATCCAGCCGCTGCGCGGTCAGCTGCCCGGAGGCCTGTTTCCAGGAGGTGATGCTGACGCCGCCCTGTACCCGCAGTGCTACGGGCTTGCCTGCCAGCGGCGCACCGAGTTCCAGCCGCTGCACATCCAGCCGGTCAACCCGCACCCGGCGCAGCCACAGGCTGCTGGATGGATTGGGCGGCTTACTGGGGGCGTATGCCGGCGCACGATCGATCGCGATGCGCGCCGCCTGCAGCATATCGGCGCGAATGTGACCCCGAAGCAGCGGCAGAGGCCACCAGTCCAGCTGCACCTGCTCGGCCGTGAGCCACAGCCCGTGCGGATCGCGCAGCTCCAGCCGCGCAAGGCGCAACCGGCCCGGAAATCGACCCGCCAGGCCCTGCAGCAGCACTCCGCCGCCGCTCAGCTGCGCGGTGTAGTGCTCGATCAGTCGCTGGCCGCGATCGGTGTTGGCCACCACCAGCAGCGCGGCGCACAGCAGTATCGGCAGCGACAGCAGCACGCCCGCCGCGATGATCAGCATGCGGGATCTGCGCGCCATCTAGAACGCCTGCCCGAGGCCGACATAAATCTCGAACGCATCGCCGCCCGGCAGCCTTCGCATCGGCAGCGCGATATCCAGGCGGATCGGCCCGATGGGCGTGTAGTAACGTATACCGGCGCCAACGCCCACACTTGGCCTGCCCTGGAACGGCCGCGGATCGGTCGATACCTTGCCGGCATCGACGAATGCCGCAGCTCCAAAATTGGCGCCAAAGCGCTGTCGAAACTCGAGGCCGGTGGCCACGAGGTCGGTGCCGCCGGTGGGAATGGGTTGCGAGGGCGGAGCAGGCGCGACCGGATGCGGATCGGTAGCGGTCGGTGGCGGCGCCACCGGGTTGGCAAAGGTCGGACCCACCGACTGATACTTGTAACCGCGCACCGTGGCACTGCCGCCGGCGTAGAAGCGCTGGTCCGGCGGCAGGCCGAACTGGCCGGCGCCATGCGCTTCGGCGATCACCCCGCGCAGTGCGATCACGCTGCGCCCCGGTGCTGTCCAGTTGAGTCGCGACAGATCCAGATAAGTCGATCCGGTAGCCTGCAGGATCACGAAAGTTGCATTCGGATGCCCCAGCGACTCGGTGGGTGCCAGCGACAGCGTCGCGCGCACGCCATGCAGCGGGTCACTCAGCGGGTTGAGCAGCCCGGTGCTGTCGTATTTTGCGGTCACCGGCAGCGAGATGAGCGTGTAGTAGAAATTCGCGCCGTTATAGTTATTGGCTGCCTGCTGGAAAATCTTCTCCTTCTCGAGATTCACTCCCACCGCAACGTTCCACGCCGCCGACAGCTTGCGGCTCACCGCCACCCCGCCCAGCCCCGCGGTCTGGTCATAGGCGATCAGATCCTGCTTCAGGGCAGTCAGGTTGTACTGCAGCGACTGGTCGGGGCGCCCGAAATCCGGTTTGTTCAGCTGCGCCCCAAGATCGTAGCCCAAGCCGGTGGTATCGCTGCCACCCCAGTTGGTGATGGTGGCGCTCAGATTGAGCTGCTCGGCGTTGCCGAATACGTTGCGATCCGTCCAGGTGAAGCCGCCGCTGCCGCCCAGGTCGCTCGAATACGCCGCGGTCACGCTGACCGCGTGGCGCTTACGCTCCTGTACATCGAACGTCACCGGCAGAGTGTTGCCTTGCACCTCGGCTTCCTTGGGCAGGCGCACCGAAATCCCGGAAAAGGTTCCCAGCGCCAGCAGATCGGTACGCGCGCGCTCGATCGCGCTCGGGCTGTAGCGGTCGCCGGCACGCAGCTTCACGCGTTTTTGCAGGAATGCTTCGTTCAGGCGTTTCATGCCCTCGAAGTGAATGGCCCCCAGCTGGTACACGCCCCCGGGAGTGGCCTTGAAGCTCACATCCAGCTCCTTGTCCTGTGGCTTCTGGTAGGCGATCGGATCATCGACCTTGGCGAACGCATGGCCTTCCTCCTGCATCGCATTCAGCAGGCGCTCGCCAGCGGTGATCACGCTGGCCGCGACCGCGGGCGCGCCGCTGTCCAGGGCAAACGCGGCACGCGCCTTGGCGCTGACGTCGCCGTCGATGCTGACACTGCCCAGACGGTAGAGCGGTCCGGTGTCAACATCGATCTGCACCGGCACTTTGGTGCCTGCGGGCAGGGCTTCCAGCGCGGCCGGCAATCCTGAGTCGTCCAGCGCCCGTCCGCTGATGGTGATGGTCAGGCGCGATTCGTAATAACCGAAGCTCTCGAGCACCGTGCGCAGCCGCTCATAATCCGCCCCCGCGCGTCCGATCAGCGCAAACGGCCCGGCCGGTGCCGAGACGCGCAGCGACTCCAGCTGCGAGCTGGCCTTCAGCGCCGTATCCAGCGGACCGTGGCCGGTGGTCTGGATATGCAGTGTATAGGGCTGCGGGTCGGCGGCGCGCACCGCCGGCGCCGCCAGCAATGCCGTGATCAGGATCGATGCCGTGAGCCGCATGACGATAGTATGTCCGTAATCCTCCATCATGCCGGCCCGCCGGCCAGGGCACAGGACGCGGCCAGCGCCGGTGGACGTAGGACTTAAGGCCCTAATCGAGTGCCTGCTGCAGGTCCGCCTTCAGGTCCTGCACATCTTCGATGCCTACCGATAGCCGGCACAGCGTGTCGGTGATTCCGAGCGCCGCTCGCGCCGCGCGCGGCACGCTGGCGTGGGTCATGATGGCCGGGTGCTCGATCAGGCTCTCCACGCCACCGAGCGACTCGGCCAGGGCGAACACCTGGCAGCGCTCCAGAAATCGCTTCGAGTCCGCAAGGTTGCCATTGAGCTCGATCGAGATCATGCCGCCAAAGGCGCCCTGCCCGCGCGGATCGCGCATCTGCGAACGCGCCAGCGCGTGCTGCGGATGTGAGGCCAGGCCCGGATAGTGCACCCGCCCCACCTTGGCGTGGCGCTCGAGGAACGCGCCCAGTTCCAGCGCGTTCTCGCAGTGCCGCTGCATGCGCAGCGCCAGCGTCTTCAGCCCGCGCAGCGCCAGGAACGAATCGAACGGCCCGGCCACCGCACCCACCGAGTTCTGCAGGAACGCCAGCCGCTCGGCCAGCTCGGCGTTCTCGCCCACCACCAGCACGCCATTGACGACATCCGAATGGCCGCTGAGATACTTGGTGCCCGAATGCATCACCACATCGAAGCCGGCCGACAGCGGGCGCTGCAGGTAGGGGGTGGCGAAGGTGTTGTCGGCGGCAGCCAGGATGTGGTGCCGGCCTGCGATGGTGGCAATCGCTCCCAGGTCCGCCAGCTTGAGCATCGGATTGCTCGGCGTCTCCACCCAGATCAGGCGTGTCGCCGGCACGATCGCCGCCTGCACCTGCGCGATGTCGCGCATATCGACGAATGAGAATTTCAGTCCCGCGGACGACTCGCGCACGCGGGTGAACAGCCGGCGACTGCCGCCGTACAAATCATCCGAGGCAATCACGTGATCGCCCGGCGACAGCAGCTCCAGCAGCGTCGCGGTCGCGGCCAGGCCGGACGCGAAGGCAAAGCCGCGCGTGCCGTCCTCCAGGTCGGCGATGCAGCGCTCGTAGGCGAAGCGCGTGGGATTCTGACTGCGCGAGTATTCGTAGCCCTGGTGCACCCCGGGACTGCTTTGCACGTAGGTGGAAGTCGCATAGATCGGCGGCATCACCGCGCCGGTGCTCGGATCCGGCGTCTGGCCGGCGTGGATGGTGCGCGTGGCGAATGCCGTGCGCGGCTGTCCGGATGACGGATGCTTGCTCATAGGCTCACTTTGGATTGAAACTGGCTAGAGCTGCTTGCGCAGATAATTGAGCAGGTCGATGCGTGTGATCACGCCGACGAAGCGGCCGTGCTCGGCGACGATCGGCACGTGGTCGCGCTGAAAAATCGGCAGCAGGTCGCCGATCGGCGCATCGTGCTCGATGGTCTCGAGGTCGGTCACCATGGCGGTGCTGACCGGATCCTTGAAACGCGATGGGTCGGTGTGCAGATGCATGACCAGGTCCGATTCGTCCACGATGCCGATCACCTGCTCGCCCTGCATCACCGGAATCTGTGACACATCGAACAGCTTCATGCGCCGGTAAGCCTGCATCAGCGTGTCGTCGCGCGACAGTGTCACCGCGCCGCCCTCCTGGTAGCGACGCACGATCAGATCCAGCAGATTACCGTGCCGCGGCCGCTCCAGCAGGCCCTGATCGAACATCCAGAAATCGTTGTACATCTTGCTCAGGTACTTGTTGCCGCTGTCGGGCACCAGGGTGACCACGCGCTTGGGTGCGCTCTGCTCGCGGCAGTAGTGCAGTGCCGCCGCCACCAGTGTGCCGGTGCTCGAGCCGCCGAGGATCCCTTCCCGCGCCAGCAGGCTGCGCGCGGTATAGAAGCTCTCGGCATCGGGGATCTGGTACGCGCGGCGTACCCGCGACAGGTCGCAGATCGGCGGCACGAAGTCATCGCCGATTCCTTCCACCAGCCAGGTGCCCGCAGGCTTCTGGATTTTTCCGCTGTTCACCACATCGGTCAGCACTGAGCCGGTGGGATCCGCCAGCACCATCTCCACGTGCGGCGCGACGCGTGCGAAATAACGCGACAGACCGGTCAGCGTACCGCCGCTGCCGACACCCACCACCACCGCATCGAGCATCTGTCCGGTCTGCGCCCAGATTTCAGGTCCGGTAGTCGCCTCGTGCGCCAGCGGGTTGGCGGGATTGGCGAACTGATTGACGTAGAAACTATTCGGCGTCTCGCGCGCCAGCCGCGCGGCGCGGTCCTGGTAGTGCTCCGGATGGCCCTTGCCCACGTCACTGCGCGCCAGGTGGATCTGCGCGCCGAGCGCGCGCAGGTGCAGGATCTTCTCCTGCGACATCTTGTCCGGAATCACCAGGATCAGGCGGTAGCCCTTCTGCGACGCCACCAGGGCCAGCCCCAGGCCGGTGTTACCCGCCGTGGCCTCGATAATGGTGCTCGGGGGATCGGCCCCGGGCCGCAAGTGGCCGTCGCGTTCGGCCGCCTCGATCATCGACAGACCGATGCGGTCCTTGATCGATCCGGTCGGATTCTGATTCTCCAGCTTGACGAACAGGCGGCAGCAACCCGTATCGAGATTGTGCAGTTCCAGCAACGGCGTGTTGCCGATGGTGCCCAGCACCGAGCCCTCTCGCGGCATACGTTCTCCGGCCTAGATAGTGAGCGGGCGGAAGCCTAGCACGCGCGGGCGCGAGCCTTTAGTTCTTGACACCTGGCGGCGCCTGGCCGTTGGCATCCTGTCCTGCCGGCATCCTGGGCGCAGGCAACAGCTGCTTGGCCTCGGCTGACGTCAGCTTGCGGAATGCCACGATCGGCACCCGCTGCGGGCCAATATCGTCCCGCACCACCAGATAATCACCGCCATTGCCGCACAGCATGCCGTCGTGATCGGAGTCCTCGAAACCCACGCGCTCCTTGAAATTCAGCTCCGGGATCGGCTCGAACAGTTTCAGCAGATAGGCGTCCTTGCGCAGCGGCGCATACACGATCAGCGTTGACGCATCCACCACCACCCAATCCGACACCTCGCGCATGAATACACAGGCGTCGGTGCCCGGCAACGGCGCGGCGGCTGGATGCGAGCCGGCGGCGCCGGTCATGCAGCCCGCGGCCATCGCTGCTGCCAGGACAGCCGCCACGCGCGCGCTCTGGCCAACCGGTTTTTTGAACATCCTCGCCTCCTGTCGGCGCACCAGCGTGCGACAGCCTGGCGCGGTTGACAGCCCACGGCGGCGCAAGCGCGGCCGTCGCAGGATTCTACTTAGGGGCGCCCGATGGCGCATCCGCGCCGGCGGGACTCGCGCCCGGCGCCGCCGGGGTCGCTGTGTCCCCGGTTGGCGCAGTATCCGAGGCTGGCGCCGCGTCCGCCCCCGGTGCCGCGCTGCCGCGCTCCGGCATGGCGTCGGTCTTGAGCGCACTCTCGTCGGCTTCCTTGGTCATCACGATGATACTGATGCGGCGGTTGATCGGATTGCGTGAGTTTTCCTTGTCGAACAGCACCGACGATGACAGGCCCACCACGCGCGATACCTTGTCGAGCGCCAGCCCCCCGCCCTCAAGCGCACGGCGCGCCGCGTTGGCGCGATCGGCCGACAGGTCCCAATTGGTATAGCCGCCGGCCGACACGTAGGCGGTGGTGTCGGTGTGGCCGGACAGGCTGATGCGATTGGGCACCGAGTTCAGGTAGGGGGCCAGCTCGTGCAGGATAGTGTAGGTATAGTCCTTGAGCTTGGCGCTGCCGAGATCGAACATCGGACGGTTCTGCGAATCCACGATCTGGATGCGCAGCCCCTCGGGCGTGATGTCGAGCAGCAGCTGGTCCTTGAACGGCTTGAGCGCCTGGCTGTGATCGATGGCCTCGCGCAGCTGCGCCATCAGCGACTCGAGCTTCTTACGGTCGGCCTCGCTGGCGATCTTCTTCGCCTCATCGACATCCGGCGCCGCCATGTCGACCGTGATCGGCGTATCGCGCGGGGTGCCAAGGCCGGTGGACAGCGCGCTGGCCGACTTGCGCGCATCGAGTGCGCCGCGCAGGTTGATCACGCTGGTGCTGGCGCCGCCCGGACCCATCTGGCCCATCGAGGCGCGCGGGGACTTGCCCTGCTGCATGCTTGGATTCTTGAAGTAATCGAAGATCGCTGCACGCTCCTCCTTCGACACCGACGCGATCAGCCACATCACCATGAAGAACGCCATCATCGCGGTCACGAAGTCGGCATAGGCAACTTTCCAGGCGCCGCCATGATGGGCAGCGCCGGCCTTCTTCGGTCGCTTGACGATCAGGATCGGCCGCTCGACCTGCGGCGCGTTCACGCCGGCGCGCCCTCTTTCTGCGGCTCCTTCTTCTTGCCCTTGAGGTGGTTCTCGAGATCGGCAAACGTCGGCCGCACATCCGACCACAGCAGCTTACGCGCGAATTCCACCGCCACCGGCGGCGCATAGCCGCGCACGCTCGCCACCAGCGCCATCTTCACCACCTCGAACGCCTTGCCCTCCTCGTGCACCCGATGCTCGATCGCGGCCGCGATCGGACCGATGAAACCGTAGGCCACCAGGATACCCAGGAAGGTGCCGACCAGCGCCGCGCCGACCTTGCGGCCGATGGTGCCGGTATCGGCGCCATCGATCGAGGCCATGGTGTCCACGATACCCAGCACCGCCGCCACGATGCCGAAGCCCGGCAACGCATCGGCAACGCGCTGCACCGCGTGCGCCGGCTGCTGCGCTTCCTGGTGATGCGTCTCCAGTTCGTACTCCAGCAGGCTCTCGAGTTCGTGCGGATCGAGATTGCCGCCGACGATCAGGCGCAGGCAATCGGTGATGAATTCGATCATGTGATGATCGGCCAGGATGCGCGGGTAGTCGGTGAACATCTTGCTTTTTTCAGGCTGCTCGATGTCCCCCTCGATCGCGAGCATGCCGGACTTGCGGATCTTCACCAGGATGTCATAGAGGAGCTTGAGCAGATCGACGTAGTCCTCGCGCTTGTAGCGCGGGCCCTTGACCAGCCCCAAGGCGGCGGCGAACGATCCCTTGACCACCTTGATCGGATTGCTGGTAACGAATGCGCCGAATGCGGAACCGACGATGATGATGACTTCACCCGGATGCCACAGCAGCAGCAGGCTGCCGCCCTCCATCAGAAAGCTGCCGCAGACGCACAGCAGAACGATGACCGAGCCGATGAGGGTAAACATGCGCGATGCGACTACCGGTAGCCCGAAGCGGTCCCAACCAATGCTATCGGCCGCGCGCCGGCTTTCTTGAAGCCTGGAAAACGGCTATGTAACTGATAGCGTAGGTTGTTTTGCGTTAACGCGAATGCGAACTGTGACTCAGTTCGCAGCGCAACGCGGCGCGCCGCTGCGCGCCGGCTCGCGTGCCGCCGCGGACCGTCAATCCTCCATGGTGGCGGCGAGCTGCTTCAGGTAGGCGTGGAAGTCCGCACCCAGCGATGGATGGGCCAGCGACAGCTCGACCGTCGCCTTGAGGTAGCCGAGCTTGCTGCCGCAGTCGAAGCGCCGACCGCTGAAGCGGTGCGCATACACCGGCTCACGCTGCAGCAGCCGCGCGATGCCGTCGGTCAGCTGGATCTCCCCGCCCGCGCCCTGCCCGACGCGTTCCAGCTCGTCGAAAATCCTCGGCGTCAGCACGTAGCGGCCGACCACCGCCAGCGTCGACGGTGCCACCGCGGGCTTGGGCTTCTCGACGATGCTCCTGATGCGGCTGACAATGCCGTCGCCCGGCTCGACCTCGACGATGCCGTACTTGTCGGTGTCGCGTCTCGGCACTTCCTCGACCCCGAGCACGCTGGCGCCGCGGGCGTCGAAAGTCTCCGCCATCTGCTTCAGGCACGGCACCTCGGCGTCGATCAGGTCATCCGCCAGGTGCACGAAGAACGGCTCCGCGCCGACCGCGGGCCGCGCGCACAGCACCGCGTGCCCAAGTCCCAATGGCGCCGGCTGGCGAATATAAATGCACGATGCATAGCTCGGCAGCACGCCGCGCACCAGTTCGGCCAGTTCGTGCTTGCCCTGGGAATCGAGCAGTTTCTCCAGCGCCTCGTCACTGTCGAAGTGATCCTCGATCGCGCGCTTGGAGGCACCGGTGATGAACACCAGCCGCCGGGCGCCGGCGGCGCAGGCCTCGTCCACCGCGTACTGGATCAGCGGCTTGTCGACGATCGGCAGCATTTCCTTCGGACTGGCCTTGGTTGCCGGCAGGAAACGCGTACCGCGTCCTGCGACCGGGAACACCGCGGTGCTAACCTCGGTTACAGCCATGCCGTCGATCCTCGTGCGCGATTAACCAATGCACGCATGTTAGACCAGCGCAATAGTGCTGGCGATGCGTGACTCACCATTCCGGCGGGCGGAGCAAGACTACAGGCGCCCTGCCTGCCGGCGCTTCAGTCGCGTATCGGGCGATCGGCACCGCTGTTGACGCGCTCGCGCAGGTCCTTGCCGGGCTTGAAGTGCGGCACGTATTTGCCGGCGAGCGCCACCGCCTCGCCGGTCTTCGGATTGCGTCCCTGGCGTGGTGGCCGGAAGTGCAGCGAGAAACTGCCAAAGCCGCGGATTTCGATCCGATCGCCCTGGGCCAGTGAATCGCTCATGATCTCGAGCATCTGCTTCAATGCCAGCTCGACATCCTTCGCGGGCAGATGCTTCTGCTTCGCCGTAATGATCTCGATCAGTTCCGACTTCGTCATGGCGTTTCCAGGTTGTGAGCGCTTAACCGCGATCCGGCCCGTTGATCTGCTCCTTGAGCAGATCCCCGAGGCTGGTTCCCGAGGTCGGCACTTCCGACCGATAGCTCTGCACTGCCTCCGCTTCTTCGTAAACCTCTTTCGCCTTGATCGACAGCGAGATGGTGCGGGTCTTGCGATCCACACCGATGAACTTGGCCTCCACCTCCTCGCCGATCTTCAACACCGCACGCGCATCGTCCACCCGGTCGCGGCCGAGTTCCGAGGCGCGCAGCTGGCCCTCGATGCCGTTGCCCAGGTCGATCACCGCACCGCGCGGATCCACGTCCTTGACCGTGCCCTTGACCACGCTGCCCTTGGGATTCTCGGCAATGAAAGCCGAGAACGGATCCTTGGCCAGCTGCTTGATACCGAGTGAGATGCGCTCGCGCTCCGGATCGATCGACAGCACCATGGCCTCGACCTGCTGTGCCTTCTGGTAATTGCGCACCGCCTCCTCGCCCGGCTGGTCCCAGGAGATGTCGGACAGGTGCACCAGTCCGTCGATGTTGCCCGGCAGGCCGATGAAGATACCGAAGTCGGTGATCGACTTGATCTGCCCCGAGACGCGATCGCCGCGATTGTGATTCTCGGCAAACTCCTTCCACGGGTTGGCCTTGCACTGCTTCAGTCCCAGCGAGATGCGGCGGCGCTCCTCGTCCACGTCGAGCACCATCACTTCCACTTCCTGTCCGGTGTGCACCACTTTTGCGGGATTGACGTTCTTGTTGGTCCAGTCCATCTCCGACACATGCACCAGGCCTTCCACGCCATCCTCGATCTCGACGAATGCACCGTAGTCGGCAATGTTGGTGACCTTGCCGAACACGCGCGTGTTGGGCGGATAGCGGCGCGCTATGTTCTCCCACGGATCGGCCCCGAGCTGTTTCAAGCCCAGCGACACGCGCGAACGCTCGCGGTCGAACTTCAGGATGCGCACCTCGATTTCATCGCCGACCTTGACCACCTCGGACGGATGCTTGACGCGCTTCCAGGCCATATCGGTGATGTGCAGCAGGCCATCGATGCCGCCCAGGTCGACGAACGCACCATAGTCGGTGAGGTTCTTGACCGTGCCGCGCACCACCGCGCCTTCCTGCAGGTTGTCCATCAGCGCACTGCGCTCGGCGGAGAATTCCTGCTCCACCACCGCGCGGCGCGACACCACGACGTTGTTGCGCTTCTGGTCGAGCTTGATCACCTTGAACTCGAGCGGCTTGCCTTCCAGGTAGCCGGTATCGCGTACCGGGCGCACATCCACCAGCGAGCCGGGCAGGAACGCACGTACGTGATCGATCTCGACCGTAAATCCGCCCTTGACGCGACCCGAGATGATTCCAGTGACGATCTCGGCGTTGTTGAACGCTTCTTCCAGGCGCGTCCAGGTGCGAGCGCGCTTGGCCTTCTCGCGCGACAGGCGCGTCTCGCCGGTGCCGTCCTCGACCGAATCGAGCGCTACTTCGACCTGATCGCCGGCTTTGACCTCGACTTCCCCGCGCTCGTTCTTGAATTGTTCGAGCGGGATCACCGCTTCCGACTTCAATCCGACGTTGACGATGACGACATCGGGGCCGACGTCGATCACCAGGCCGGTGAGGATCATGCCAGGGCGAATACGCTGATTCGCCAGGCTCTGCTCGAACATCTCGCTAAAACTTTCAGTGGCAACTTCGCTCATACACTCTCTCGCACGTTACCGTGCTTATCGCTGAAGCCTTTATCATCCGGCACAGCGGGTTAGGACTAACGGGCGCCGCGTCCATGCGGCGCCAACCTGCAATTCACATTTCGCAAACGAGACCCCACGCCCCCCGCAGTTTTTCCGCGATCGGCGAGCTACGGCCAGAGCGCGCGCCCGCGGCCGTGCGCGAATATCTCGTCCGCCACTTCGGCGGCATTCATGGCCGTCGAGTCCAGGACGATCGCGTCGGCTGCCGGCAGCAGCGGTGCCACGGACCGTGTCGAATCGCGCCGATCGCGTTCCGCGATCTCGAGCGAAAGGGCGGCAAGGCTAACACCAGAATCCTTTTCTTTCAACTGGTTATAGCGTCGCCGGGCCCTCTCCTCGCTGCTCGCAGTCAGGAAGATTTTGAGCTGTGCTTGCGGGAACACCACGGTGCCCATGTCGCGTCCGTCGGCCACCAGGCCCGGGGGCTGCGCAAAACCGCGCTGACGATCCAGCAGCGCCGCGCGCACCGCGGGCCAGGCGGCCACCCGCGACGCGCCGGCCCCGGCGGCTTCCGAGCGCAGCGCCGCCGACACCTCGCGCCCATCGAGCAGGATGTGCTCCTGGCCGTGCGCGTCGGCCGCAAATACCACATCCATCAGCCCGGCCAGCCTCGCATGGCCCGCGACGTCACCCGGTGCCAGGCCAGCCAGCGTCCCGGCGTGGGCCACCAGGCGGTACAGCGCACCGCTGTCGAGCAGGTGCCAGCCGCTGCGCTGCGCTAATAAACGACTCACGGTGCCCTTACCCGCACCGCTGGGGCCGTCGATGGTAACTACCGGCGCTGCCATGATCAGTCCTCGAGCGCAAGCCCGGCAGCGCGTGCCAGACGGGGGAAACCGGGAAACGAGGTGGCCACGTTGGCGACATCCTCGATCTCGATTGGCCCGCTGGCAATCAGGCTGGCCACGGCAAACGCCATGGCGATGCGATGATCGCCGTGGCTGTCAACGCGGCCACCGCTCATGCGCCCACCATTAAGGCGTAACCCGTCGGGCAGCAGTTCGCACTCGATGCCCAGCGTCGCAAGACCGCCGGCCATCGCTGCCAGCCGATCGCTCTCCTTCACGCGCAGCTCCGCCGCGCCGGTCACGACGGTCGTACCGGTAGCGGCGGCTGCGGCAATGAAAAACACAGGAAACTCGTCGATCGAGAGCGCCACCAGGTCGTCCGGCACGCGGATGCCGTGTAGCGGGGCGGCGCGCACGTGGATATCGGCGATCGGTTCCGCCGTCGCCTCGGAGCGCGGCCGCAGCTCGATGTCGGCACCCATGAGGGTAAGCAGCCGCAGCAGCCCGGTGCGCGTCGGATTGACGCCGACACCGCGGATCGTGAGGCCCTCATGGGCCGCAAGGCATCCGGCGACGATGAAAAATGCCGCCGAGGAGAAGTCGCCCGGGACTTCGATCTCGCAGCCGCGCAGCTGCTGGCCACCGGCAAGGCTTACGCGGCCGGCGGTGCACTCCAGCTGCACCCCGAAGCCGCGCAGCATGCGCTCGGTATGATCGCGCGTTGGCGCCGGCTCGGTGATGTTCGTCACCCCCTGGGCGTACAGCGCTGCCAGCATCAGTGCGGACTTGACCTGCGCGCTGGCCATCGGCAGTGCATAGTCGATAGCGCGCAATACTGCACCGCCGTGGATACGCACCGGCGGCTTGCCCGACTGCGTATCGATGCGCGCACCCATGGCGCGCAACGGCGCCGCCACGCGCTCCATCGGCCGGCGCATCAGCGAGGCATCACCGATCAGCGTGCTGTCGAAGCGTTGCCCGGCCAAAAGGCCCATCATCAGGCGGATCGCGGTGCCGGCGTTGCCCATGTCCAGCGCCCCGGCGGCCGCGGCAAGTCCCTCGCGCCCGACCCCATGCACCCGTACCAGCGTTTCCTGCGGCCGCTCGATGCGCACCCCGAGCGCAGTCAGCGCCGCGAGCGTCGCCAGGCAATCCTCGCTCGCCAGGAATCCGCTGATCCGCGTCTGGCCTGCCGCGATGCCGCCGAGCATCAGGGCGCGATGCGAAATCGACTTGTCGCCGGGAACCGCGAGCTCCCCCTGTACGCTCGCGGCCGGTCGGACCAGGTAGCGTTGCACCGCGACGGTATGGCTCATAGCAGCTGCGGCAGTGCCGCCAGCAGCCGGTCGTTGTCCTGGGAGAGGCCGATCGAGATGCGCAGGCAATTTGCCAGGCCATAGCCTGTCAGCGGGCGCACGATCAGCCCGCGCCGCAACAGCTGCTCGAACACCGGCGCCGCGGGTCGATCCAGGCGCAGCAGCACGAAGTTGGCGGCCGACGGCGCGGTCCACAGCCCAAGACGCTTGAACTGCGCTTCGACCCGCGACAGCTCGCGCATCGTGCGGTCCACGGCCTGGCGCATATGAGCCTGGTCCGCGAGCGCCGCCAGCGCACCGGCCTGCGCCGGCGAGTTGACGTTGAAGGCCGGCCGCAGGCGATTGAGCACCTCGGCCACCTCCGGATGCGAGATCGCGTAGCCGACCCGCGCCCCGGCAAGCCCATAGGCCTTGGAAAAGGTGCGCAGGATGACCAGGTTCGGATGCTCGGCCAGCCATAGCACCCCGTCCTGCGTGCCGCGCGCGTGGCCGTACTCGAAGTAGGCTTCATCGAGCACGACCAGCGTGCTCGACGGGCTTCTCTCGAGCAGGCGCTTGACCGCCGCCGGTGGTGCCCAGGTACCGGTCGGGTTATTCGGATTGGCGATGAACACCAGCCGCGTGTGCGGCACAATCGCCGCCGCCATGGCGTCGATATCGTGGCCAAGCGGCATATCGCTGTCATCGCCCAGCGCCGGCACTTCGATCGACTGCGCGCCGGTCTCGCGCGTGACCAGCGGATAGATCGCAAAGCCATACTGCGAGTACACCGCGCTGTGGCTGGGCGTCAGGAATGCCTCGGCCAGCAGCACCAGCAGGTCGTTGGAGCCGTTGCCGAGCGTCAGGCAGGCCGCATCCACGCCCAGGTGCCGCGCCAGCCCCTGCTTGAGCTGGTGACAGCTGCCATCCGGATACAGCCAGACCTGATCGAGCGCCGCGTGCATCGCCGCCAGCGTGCGTGGGCTCGGCCCGTAGGGGTTCTCGTTCGACGCCAGCTTGACGATGTCGCTGATGCCGAACTCGCGCTCGAGTTCCGAGATCGGCTTGCCAGGAATGTAGGGCGACAGATCGCGCACCGCCGGCACCGCGAGCCGGCCCGGATGGCGGTTGGCGCTCTCTCGCTCGCCGGTCATGGGGCTAGTGCACGGCCCGCGGATAGGAACCGAGCACGCGAAACAATGAGGCGCGCTTTTTCAGCGCCGCGAGTGCCTTGCGCAGCTGCGCGTCCTCGGCGTGTCCTTCGACATCGATGAAGAATACATAGTCCCATTTGCGCCGCCGCGACGGTCGCGACTCGATCCGGGTCATGTTGATGCCGTGCTTCGCCAGCGGTTCCAGCAACCGGTACAGCGCTCCGGGCGAACTGGTGTCGCCGTACGTCAGCAGCAGCGTGGTGCGATCGGCGCCGCTGGAGCGCAGCAGCTTGCGCCCCACCACCAGAAAGCGCGTGGTGTTGTCGGCACGGTCCTCGATCTCGGGCGCCAGGATATTGAGCCCGTAGACCTCGGCCGCGATCTCCCCGGCGATCGCCGCACTGCCCTGCTCATCGCGCGCGCGCCGCGCACCCTCGGCGTTGCTCGCCACCGGCACGCGCTCGGCCTCGGGCAGATGCTCATCGAGCCAGCCGCGGCACTGCGCCAGCGCCTGGCCATGCGCGCATACGCGCAGCACCCGCGCCAGCGCGTCCATCTTGCCCATCAGGCAATGATGAATGCGCAGCTCCACCTCGCCGCAGATGTGCAGCGGGCTGGTGAGGAAGCGGTCCAGGGTATTGGTGATCGTGCCTTCACTGGAGTTCTCGATCGCCACCACGCCGAAATCGGCGTTACCGGCCTCGACTTCCTGGAACACCTCGTCCACGGTTGGCAGCGCCAGCGCGCGCACCGAGTGACCGAAATGGCGCAGCACGGCTTGCTGGGTAAACGTGCCCTCGGGCCCGAGGAACGCCACCTTCAGCGGCTCCTCCTGCGCCAGGCAGGCCGACATGATCTCGCGAAACAGCCGCACCACCTCCTCGTTACGCAGCGGCCCGGGGTTGCGCTCCAGCACCCGGCGCAGCACCTCGGCTTCGCGTTCCGGGCGGTAGAAGTCCACCGTGTGGCCGTCCTCGTGCTTGGAGATGCCGGCGCGCTGCGCCAGCCGCGCGCGCTGGTTCAGCAGCGCGTGCAGCTGTTCATCCACCACGTCGATGTCGGCACGCAGGGCATCCAGGTCCGCTTGCGGCGCCTTAGGCAGCTGCCTGGGGCGGCGCGCGCCCGGCGCGCGTCTTTTTTTCGAGTTGCTGTTGCGTGTAGCCATGGCGGTTCAGTCCGGTGCGCGTACCAGCCGCGCCGACAATACGCCCTCGATGGCCCGAATGCGCTGCAGCAGCGCCTCATCCGCCACCCCTTCGGCGTCGATCAGGGTGTAGGCGTACTCACCGCGCGAACGATTGAGCAGCTCGGCGATATTGAGCCCGGCGCTGGCGAGGCAGGTCGAGATCTGGCCCACCATGTTGGGCACATTGGCGTTGGCGATCGCCAGCCGGATCGAGCCCGCCTCGCGCGGCAGCGCCGCGTCGGGGAAATTCACGCAGTGGCGGATGTGACCCTGCTCCAGGAATTCGCGCAGCGTATCGGCCACCATCACCGCGCAGTTGTCCTCGGCCTCGAGGGTCGAAGCACCCAGGTGCGGCAGCGTCACCGCGCGCGGATGCTGCTTCAGCGCGTTGGTCGGGAAGTCGCAGATGTAGGCATGCAGGTGGCCGCGATCGAGCTCCGCCGCCACCTCGGCCTCGTTGACGATCGGTGCGCGCGCGAAGTTGAGCACCGCGCCCCCGGGGCGCATCAGGCGCAGGCGCACGCCATTGATCAGCCCGCGCGTCTCCTCCAGCATCGGCACGTGCACGCTGATGATGTCGGAGCGCGCGAACAGGTCATCCAGCGACAGCGCCTGCTGCACCGACGATGACAGCTGCCAGGCTCGCGCGACCGTGATCTGCGGATCGTAGCCGAGCACTTTCATGCCCAGCGCCTGGGCGCTGTTGCACACCTCGACCCCGACTGCGCCCAATCCAACCACCCCCAGCGTGCGCCCCGGCAATTCGAAGCCGACGAAGTTCTTCTTGCCCTTCTCCACCGCCGCATCGATGCTGCGATCATCGCCCTGCAGCTCGCGCGCGTAGGCCCAGGCCTGGCAGATGTTGCGCGCCGCCAGGAACAGCCCGGCCAGTACCAGCTCCTTGACGGCGTTGGCGTTGGCCCCGGGGGCGTTGAATACCGGCACCCCGCGCTTGCTCAGCGCCGCCACCGGAATGTTGTTGGTGCCGGCGCCGGCGCGCGCCACCGCCAGTACGGAAGGGCTGATGTTCATGCCGTGCATGTCGGCCGAGCGCAGCAGCACCGCGTGCGGGTTGCCGATCTCGGAGGCCAGTTCATAGCGCTCGCGCGGCAGGCGTTCCAGCCCGCGTACGCTGATGTTGTTCAGGGTCAGTATCCGGTATCCCATGGCGTGCCGCTCAGCCGTGCCGGCGCGCGAACTCGCGCATGAAGTCGGTCAAGGCCCTGACCGCCTCGATCGGCGTGGCGTTGTACAGGCTGGCGCGCATGCCGCCGACCGAGCGATGCCCGGCAAGATTGGTCATCCCGGCCTGGGCGGCTTCGCTGATGAAGGTTTTATCAAACTCCGGTTTGGCGAGCACGAACGGCACGTTCATCCACGAACGGCAGGCCGGATCGACCGGATTGCGATAGAAGCTGGAATTGTCGATGGTGGAATACAGCAGTTCCGCCTTGGCGCGATTGCGCTCCGCCATCACGGCAAGGCCTCCCTGTCGCTTGAGCCACTTGAGCACCAGGCCGGCCAGGTACCAGGCGAAGGTCGGCGGCGTGTTGAGCATCGAATCTTCATCAGCCATCGCCTTGTAGTTCCAGACGCCCGGCGTGCCCTCGCGCGCGTGGCCGAGCAGCTCGGCGCGCACGATCACCACGCACAGACCCGACGGGCCGATGTTCTTCTGCGCGCCAGCATAGATCAGGCCGAAGCGGCTGACATCGATCGGGCGCGACAGGATGTTCGAGGACATGTCGGCCACCAGCGGCGCGTCGGCCTGCGGCACGAACGGGAACTCGACGCCGCCGATGGTCTCATTGGGCGTGTAGTGCAGGTAGGTTGCACCTGGCGTGAGTTTCCACCCGGCGCGCGGCGGCACCGTGGTGTAGCCGGAGGCCGCGGCGTCGGCCGCGACATTGACCTTGCAGTAGCGCCGCGCCTCGCCCAGCGCCTTCTTCGACCAGGATCCGGTGTTGACGTAGTCGACGCTGGACTCGGCGCGCGCCAGGTTCATCGGGATGGCCGAGAACTGCCCGGTGGCGCCACCCTGCATGAACAGCACCTTGTAGTCGCCCGGTATCGCCAGCAGCTCGCGCAGATCCGCCTCGGCCTCGGCGGCCACCGCCAGGAACGCCTTGCTGCGATGACTGATTTCCATCACCGACATACCGCTGCCGCGCCAGTCGGTCATCTCATCGCGCGCCTGTTCCAGCACCTCCAGCGGCAGCGCCGCCGGACCGGGTGCGAAATTAAATACCCGCACTCAACGACCCCTCACAAGCTGTTGGTCACAGCGGACTGACCTCGTCGCTGCCGCCCTCATCGAGCGCCCCGCCCTCGCCGCTCGCGGCGCTGTCGGGGCTCGGGTCGTTGCCTTCGCTGTCGATCGCGGCGCCATCGTCGCCGGGCTCGAGCCCGGCCACGCGCTCGACACCGGTCAGGCGCTCCGCCTCGCCCAGCCGAATCAGGCGCACGCCCTGGGTATTGCGCCCGACCACCGAGATATCGGCCACCGGCGTGCGCACCAGCGTGCCGGTCGAACTGATCAGCATCAGCTCATCCCCGGGCTGCACCTGCAGCGCCGCCACCGTGGCGCCGTTGCGATAAGTGGTCTGCAGCGCGATCACGCCCTGCGCGCCGCGACCGTGGCCGGGGAAATCCTCGAGCGGGGTAAGCTTGCCGTAACCATTTTCCGAAGCCGTCAGCACGTAGCCCTCGCCCAGCACCAGCAGCGCGATCACGCGCTGGCCCTCGGCCAGCTTGACGCCGCGCACGCCGGTAGCGTCGCGACCCATCGGGCGCACCTGCTCCTCGTGGAAGCGGATCGCCTTGCCGCCGCTGGTGACCAGCATGATCTCGCGCGTGGCGTCGGTCAGCGCCACGCCGACCAGGTGATCGTCGCCACGCAGATCGAGCGCGATGATGCCGCTCGGGCGGGGGCGGGAGAACGCCGCCAGCGGGGTCTTCTTTACCGTGCCGCTGCTGGTCGCCATGAACACGAAATGCTGCTCGTCGAACTGCTTTACTGGCAGCACCGCGCTGATCTTCTCGCCCTCTTCCAGCGGCAGCAGGTTCACGATCGGCTTGCCGCGTGAGCCGCGTCCGCCCTGCGGCAGCTCGAACACCCGCAGCCAGTAGATCTTGCCGCGATTGGAGAAGCACAGCAGCGTGTCGTGGGTATGGGCGATAAAGAATTTCTCGATGAAGTCCTCGTCCTTGACCGCGGTCGCGGCCCGGCCGCGACCGCCGCGGCGCTGCGCCTGGTAATCGGACACCGGCTGCGCCTTGGCATAGCCGGCGTGTGACAGCGTCACCGCAACATCCTGCGGCTCGATCAGGTCCTCGGTGCTCAGATCCAGGTGATCGCGGCTGATTTCGGTGCGCCGGGCATCGCCGAAGTTGTCGCGGATCTCGATGATCTCCGAGCGCACCACCTCGGTCAGGCGCGCCGGCAGTGCCAGGATGTCCGACAGGTCGCCGATCTCGCCCAGCAGCGACTGGAACTCCTCGACAATCTTGCCCTGCTCCAGGCCGGTGAGACGGTGCAGCCGCATATCGAGGATCGCCTGCGCCTGCACCTCACTCAGTCGGTAGCCATCGCCGCCCAGGCCGAGTTCGGCCGCCAGGCCATCCGGGCGCGTTGATGCCGCGCCGCTGCGTTCCAGCATTTCCGACACCGCCCCCGGCGGCCAGCTGCGCGAGAGCATTGCAGCGCGCGCCTCGGCGGGCGTCGGCGAGGCCTTGATGAGCGCAATGACGTCGTCGATGTTGGCCAGCGCCACCGCCAGGCCTTCGAGGATATGGGCGCGCTCGCGCGCGCGGCGCAGTTCGAAGATGGTGCGGCGCGTGACCACTTCGCGCCGATGGCGCAGGAACGCGTCGAGCATCTCGCGCAGCGACATCAGCTTCGGCTGGCCGTCGAGCAGCGCCACCATGTTGATGCCGAACACGGTCTCCATCGGTGTCTGCGCATACAGGTTGTTGAGCACGATCTCGGCGACCTCGCCGCGCTTGAGCTCGATCACCACGCGCATGCCGTCCTTATCGGACTCGTCGCGCAGCTCCGAGATGCCGTCGATCTGCTTGTTGCGTACCAGCTCGGCGATACGCTCGAGCAGGCGGGCCTTGTTCACCTGGTAGGGCAGCTCGGTGACGATGATCGCCTGGCGCGCGCCGTTGTTGAACTCCTCGAAATGCGCCCGCGCCCGCACCGATAGCCGCCCGCGGCCGGTCTTGTACGCGGTGACGATCTCCTGCGCGCCGTTGATGATGCCGGCGGTCGGAAAATCCGGACCCGGCACGTGCTGCATCAGCCCGGCCAGCGTCAGTGCCGGGTCGTCGATCAGCGCCAGCAGCGCGTTGGTGATCTCCACCAGGTTGTGCGGCGGGATGTTGGTCGCCATGCCGACCGCGATGCCGGAGGAGCCGTTGACCAGCAGGTTCGGAATGCGCGTCGGCATGACCGACGGCTCGTGCTCGGATTCGTCGTAGTTGGGGACGAAATCGACCGTCTCCTTGTCGATGTCGGCCAGCAGCTCGTGCGCCAGCTTCGACATGCGTACTTCGGTGTAGCGCATCGCCGCCGGCGCGTCGCCGTCCACCGAGCCGAAGTTCCCCTGGCCGTCGACCAGCAGATACCGCATCGAGAACGGCTGCGCCATGCGCACGATGGTGTCGTACACCGCCACATCGCCGTGCGGGTGATACTTGCCGATGACGTCGCCGACCACGCGCGCCGACTTCTTGTAGGCCTTGTTATAGTCGTTGCCGAGCTCGCGCATCGCGTGCAGCACGCGCCGGTGCACCGGCTTCAAGCCGTCGCGCACGTCCGGCAGTGCGCGTCCGACGATGACGCTCATCGCGTAGTCGAGATAGGACTTGCGCATCTCCTCTTCGAGGCTGACGGGCACGACTTCGCGGGCTATTTCACTCACTCTTCGAAACGGTCTCGTGCGTTGATTATTAAGCGGGAAATCATAGCACAAAAGGCCGTCTCAACGCCGCCGATACTGCGGCTATACTTAGCTCCCATGAGCAGCACCGCCAGCGCGCCGATGATGGACGCGGAAGTACGCAAGTTCGACGCCCTGGCGCATGAATTCTGGGATCCGCGCGGCGCCTTCCGGCCGCTGCACGTGCTCAATCCGGTGCGCGCCGACTATCTGGCGCGCCGCTGCGCGCTGGCGCAGCGGCGCGTACTGGATATCGGCTGCGGCGGCGGCCTGCTGGCCGAATCCCTCGCGCGCCACGGCGCGCACGTCAGCGCCATCGACATGGCGCCGGCCATGATCGAGGTGGCGCGGCTGCATGCGCACGAAAGCGGGCTTGCGATCGACTACCGGCAGTGCTCGGCGGAGCAACTGGCCGCTCAGGGCGGCGCGCCGTTCGACGTCATCACCTGCATGGAACTGATCGAGCACGTGCTCAGTCCGGCCGCGCTGCTGGCCGCGGCCGCGCAGCTGCTGCGCCCGGGCGGCGACCTGTTCGTGTCGACCATCAATCGCAACCTGCGCTCATTCCTGCTGGCGATCGTGGGCGCCGAATACCTGCTGCACCTGATTCCGCGCGGTACCCACGAATATGCGCGCCTGCTGCGTCCGGCGGAGCTGGCGCGCCTGGCGCGCGCCGCGCATCTGACGTTGATCGACGTCAGCGGCATCGACTACAACCCGTTCAACCACAGCGCGCGCCTGACCGCCGACGCCAGCGTGAATTACCTGGCGCATTTCCGGCGCGAGACCGAAGCGGCGTGATACCGGCCGTACCGCTGGCAGCCGTGCTGCTCGACCTGGATGGCACGCTGCTCGATACCGCGCCCGACCTGGCGCGCGCGCTCAATGCGCTGCGCGCCGAGCAGCAGTTGCCGGCGCTGCTATTCGAGCGCATCCGGCCGCAGGTCTCGAACGGCGCCAGTGCCGTGGTGCGCATCGGCTTTCCCGACGCCGACGCGGCGCGCTTCGAACCGCTGCGGGCGCGCTTCCTGGAGCTCTATCGCGCACAGCTGGCGGTCGACACGCGGCTGTTTCCCGGTTTCGATGAAGTACTGTCGCAGCTGGAAGCGCATCGCATCCCCTGGGGTGTGGTCACCAACAAGCCGCGCTGGCTGACCGAACCGTTGCTGCAGCAGCTGGGACTGTTGCAACGCGCCGGCTGCGTGCTGTCGGGCGACAGCTTGCCGGTGCGCAAGCCCGACCCGTTGCCGCTGCTGACCGCCGCGCGGCTGCTTCACGTCGAGCCGCAGCGTTGCCTGTACCTCGGTGACGCGCTGCGCGACATGCAGGCTGCGCGCGCCGCCAACATGGTCGCGCTCGGGGCCAGCTTCGGTTACATCGGCACCGACGATCAGGTGCAGGACTGGCCGGTGACGGCCTGGATCGATGAGCCGCTGGAGCTGCTGGCCTGGGTCGGGCTGCGCCGTGACGCGCCGCTGCTCGCGCCGCATGCGGGAGCCTGACGGCGCGGCCGCCTGGTGTCCCCGATGCAGATAGCGCTGGCACTGCTGGCAGGATTGGCACTCGGACTGCTGGTGGCGCTGGCGGCATCGCGGCTGTTGTCGCGCCGCACCGCGCGCGCCCTGGCCGACAGCGAATCGCGACTGCGCGCCAGCGTGCAGGAGTTCGCATCCGCGGCGCTGCGCGACAATGCCGACGTGTTTCTCAAGCTGGCGCGCGAAGCCTTCGGGCGCGAACAGGCCAGCATCCAGGGCACCTGGCGCGAGCGCGAGCAGGCATTCCAGGCGCTGGTCGATCCGATCCGCAGCGCCCTCGAGAAGAGCGAGATGCAGGTGGCGGCGATGGAGCGCGAGCGGCGCGACGCATTCACCAGCCTGCGCTCGCAGATCGAGACCCTGGCGCTGGGGCAATCGGCATTGCAGCGCGAGACCCGCAATCTGGTGACGGCGCTGCGCCGGCCGGAGGTGCGCGGTCGCTGGGGTGAGCTGACGCTGCGGCGGGTGGTGGAGCTCGCAGGGCTGTCCGCGCACTGCGATTTTACCGAGCAGCCCAGCGTCGGCGATGCCGGCGGCATGCTGCGTCCGGACCTGGTGGTGAATATGCCCGAGGGGCGCCGCCTGGTGGTGGATGCCAAGACCCCGCTCGAAGGCTACCTCGATGCAATCGACGCCCCGACCGAAGAGCTGCGCGCGCTGGCGCTCGGCCGCCATGCGCAGCAGGTGGAAGCGCGGGTGCGCGAACTGGCCTCCAAGGCCTACTGGTCGCAGTTCCAGCACAGCCCGGAATTCGTGGTGCTGTTTCTTCCGGGCGACCAGTTTCTGAGCACGGCGCTGGCCGAACGGCCCGAACTGCTCGAGCATGCGCTCAGCAGCGGCGTCATCGTGGCCACGCCCTCCACCCTGATTGCGCTGCTCAAGGCGGTCGCCTACGGCTGGCGTCAGTCTGCAGTGGCCGAGAACGCCGCCGTGATCCGCGACCTGGGACAGGAGCTGCACAAGCGGCTGTCGAGTTTTGTGGGCCATCTGGCCAGGACTGGGCGCGCGCTCGGCGGCGCAGTCGACGCCTATAACAGTGCCGTGGGCTCGCTCGAGCGCCAGGTATTACCCGGAGCGCGGCGCTTCACCGAGCTCGGCGCTGCGCCCGGCGAACCGATCGGCGCTCTCGAGCCGATCGAGCGATTGGTGCGCGACCCTTCCTCCGACAGTGCCGCGGCGCCGTGAACCGGCGGCCGTGAATCAGGCCCCGCCGCCGCCCACCGCGCTGCCATCGCCGCCGAGCGGATCGCCGCGCTACTTTGCGCTGCTCTACACGCGCTCCACTGTGCGCGCCATGCTCGGCACCCTGCTGGCGCTGGCCGATGAGATCAGCGCCGGCGGCGCGCGCGGCGTCGATCACTCGGTGGCGCACATCCGGCTCGACTGGTGGCGCGGCGAGGCTGAGCGCTACGCACGCGGCCAACCGCAGCACCCGTGGCTGCGCGCCTTGCTGGCGCAGCATCCGGCCAGCAGCGGCCTTGATCTTGGGTCCCTGGTGCACGCCGCCGCACTCGATCTGGCAACCGAGGCGCACAGCGCGCCGCCCGAGCTGGCGCGCTCGGGTGACAACGTGCAGCGTGCGCTGTTCCAGCTGGCCGCGGATGCGCTGAGCGCGGATCGGAACGCGGCTACACTGTCACCGCAGCTCAAGCGCACCCTGGGCGATCTGGGCCAGCAACTGTTCGCCCTGGAGCGCTTCGCAGCCGGCGCACCCACAGCGTCCGCGACGCCGGCAGCAAACGCCGCTGCGATCGGCGAATTGCGGCGCCAGAGCGCGCGCATTGAGCGCGCTCTGCAGCCGCGGCTCGCGCCGCTGCTGGTGTGGATCGCAGTGGCCACCGCACAGGCGCGGCGGCGCGCACGCCGGGCGCAGGATCACGGCGGCTCGCTGTTCGATGGATTCGCCGACAATATGCATGCCTGGAACGCCGCGCGCCGCGCCATGCGCGGCCGCATGCGCATCGACTGACTTGAAGCCTCACTCCTGGAGCACCGATGAGCGCCATGACAGATCCTGCTACGCCGACGCCCGCTGCGGCACACCTCACCTATCAGGCCGCCGCGGACGAACTGCGCGGACGCGTGATCGCCATCACCGGCGCCGGTGAGGGCATCGGGCAAGCGGTGGCACTGGCGGCGGCAGCGCACGGCGCCGAGCTGGTGCTGATCGGCCGCTCAGTCGGCAAGCTGGAAGCCGTGCATGCGCGTATCGCGGCGCTGAATAAAGCCGAGGCCAGCATTGCGCCGCTGGATCTGGAGCGCGCGGTCGCGAGCGACTACGATCAGCTCGCCGACGCGCTGCAGCGCCGCTACGGGCGCCTGGACGGCCTGCTGCACAACGCTGCGATCTTAGGCGTACTCGCGCCGATCGAGCAGTACGATGTCCCAACCTGGTGCCGGGTGCTGCATGTCAATCTGACCGCGGCATTCGCCCTCACCCAGGTGCTGCTGCCGCTGCTGCGTAGCGCCGCGGATGCCTCCATCGTGTTCACCAGCAGTGGCGCCGGCCGAAAGGCCAGTGCTTATTGGGGCGCCTACACGGTGTCGAAATTCGGCGTCGAGGCTCTGGCGCGCACCCTGGCCGAAGAGCTCGAACACGCCGGTACGCCGCGCGTCAACGCCCTCAACCCCGGCCCGGTACGCACCCGACTGCGTCGGCAGGCATTCCCGGCCGAGGACAGCTCGCGCCTGGCGACGCCCGAGGACATCGTGCAGCCTTATCTTTGGCTGCTCGGGCCGGCCAGTCGCGGCGTCAACGGCCAGAGCCTGGATTGCCAAGTAAAGCACTGACCTCGGCCGCTTCCAGTTCGCGCCAGTGACTGCGCGCGAGCGTACGTGGCAGCGCCAGCGTGCCGATGCGCGTGCGCAGCATGCGCACCAGCGTCACCGCCTGGCGTTCGATCAACTGGCGAACGTCGTTGCCGCTGGCCCCAGCGGCAAGCAGGCGATACCAGCGATTGCTGCCCTGCCCGCCGGTGGCTTCCAGATCCAGTACCCGCAGCGCGCAGCCTCGATCCAGCATCCCCTCCCGGATCGCCTGTTGCTGCTCGGCCGACAGCTCGCCGCGTACGCGCAGACTAAATTCCATCGCAAGCTGGTGCACCGCGCGTTGCAGCCGCGTAGCCAGTGCGCCATCGGCAGTCAGCAGTTCCAGGCCGCCATCGACCGTGGGCATGGGACTTACGCTGATGAAGCGGCGCCCGGCGCCTCGCGGCAGGCGCTCGGCAATGCTTGCCTGGGGCGCCGAACGGGTGTCACCGGCTGAATCAGCGGCACTCGCGACCGCGCCGGCGCTGGCGCGCGCTGGCAGCAGCGGCTCACCCGGCGAGCGGTGACAAAGGAACACCGGCACGTCCCTGGCGAGCTGGCGGCGGATTGGCCGACCGTCGAGCTTGAGCTGATCGTCGGCGGCAACACGCGTCCCCAGCACCGCAGCCTTGCCGTTGACCGTGACGCGGCCGGCACGGATCCAGGCCTCGGCCTCGCGTCGCGAAGCCAGCCCAAGCTGCGACAGCACCTTTTGCAGGCGCTCGGCTGCGCTCGCGACCGCCATGATGGCGCTAGTGGAATTCGTCGCGCGGAGCGGCGACCAGGCCCGGGACGGCCTGCTGCGCGGCGCAGAACTCGTCCGACTCGCTCGCCTCCGCCTCGCCCGGCTCATCGTCGATCGACTCGCCGGCGAGCGCTGCGGGCTGGCCTGCAACCGGCAGGTCGAGCTGCGGATCGATCTCGCCCAGCGAGCGCAGTTCGGTGAGCGGCGGCAGCTCATCCAGGCTCTTGAGACCGAAGTATTCGAGGAACTCGCGCGTGGTACCGAGCAACTCCGGGCGTCCCGGCAGGTCGCGGTGGCCGACGACACGGATCCATTGCCGCTCCAGCAACGTCTTGGTGATGTTGGGATTGACCGCGACTCCGCGCACCGACTCGATCTCCGCGCGCGTAATCGGCTGCCGATAGGCGATCAGCGCCAGGGTCTCGAGCAGCGCACGCGAGTAGCGCTGCGGCCGCTCGGGCCACAGTCGTGCCACCACCGGGCCATAGGCCCGGCGCACCTGAATGCGCCAGCCGGCGCCGGTTTCCTTGATCTCGATCGGGCGCGCCGCGTAGTCCTGCGCCAGCGATTCAACCGCGGCCCGGATCGCGGCCGCATCGGGGCGATCCGATTCGTCAAATATCTGCGACAACTCATTGAGCGTCAGCGATTTTCCCGCCGCCAGCAGCGCCGCTTCAACGACATTCCTGATCTCGTTTGCGCTCATTCCAACACTCCGTTGTCAGCCCCGGAGGACTCGTCTGCGCCGTCCGCTGCCGTAACCGCCGCCGTGGCGACGGGCCCTGGCAACACATTGTCGGCGACCAGATGCAGTGTACGATTTGCCGCCGATGCGCGCACGTGCAGCGGCGCGTAGGCTTCGGTCTGGGTGATGTCGATCAGCCCCTCGCGCATCAGCTCCAGGATCGCGATGAAGCTCACCGTCACGCCGGCGCGGCCCTCCTCGGGCACGAACAGGCGGCTGAACTCGACGAAGCTGCCATGTTCCAGCGCCGCCAGGATGTTGCTCATGCGCTCGCGCACCGAGAGGGGTTCGCGCCGCACGTGGTGGTGCGCGAACATGGCGGCGCGCACCGCGACCTCCTTGAAGGCCAGCAGCATTTCCTGCAGCGTCACCTGCGGCAGGCTGCGCGTCACCGGCTTGTCGCGCAGCTCCGCGCTCGCCTGCCATACATCGCGTTCCAGCCGCGGCATGGAGTCGATTTCCGCCGCGGCGCGCTTGAAGCGCTCGTACTCCTGCAGCCGTCGCACCAGCTCGGCGCGCGGATCGGCTTCGGCGTCGTCAGCCTCGCCCGGCGGCCGCGGCAGCAACATGCGCGATTTGATCTCGGCCAGGGTGGCCGCCATCACCAGGTATTCCCCCGCCAGCTCGAGCTGCAGGTCCTGCATCAGCTCGATGTACTGGGTGTACTGGCGCGTGATCTCGGCGATCGGGATATTGAGGATATCCACGTTCTGCCGCCGGATCAGGTATAGCAGCAGGTCCAACGGACCTTCGAACGCCTCGAGGAAGATCTCCAGCGCCTGCGGTGGGATGTACAGGTCACGCGGCAGATGGGTCAGCGGCTCGCCGTTGACCACCGCGAACGGCATTTCAACCTGTTCCGGAGACGCTTGCGCCGCCGCTGCCGGGGGCGGCGGCGGGTTCGACACCACGATCTTCAGGTCCGGCTTCACCATCGTGGAATCTTATAAATCATTGCGGTCGCAAATGCATCGCGCGTCGCACTTCATCGAGCGTGGCGCGCGCCGCGGTGCGCGCCTTCTCCGCGCCCTCGATCAGGATATTCGCCACCATGTCGGGGTTCTCCTCGAATTCCTGCGCCCGCTTGCGCATGCCGGTGACCTCCTCGACGATGCGTTCGATCAGCGGCTTCTTGCAGTCGAGGCAGCCGATGCCGGCGCTGCGGCAGCCCTCCTGCACCCACTGCCGCGTCGGCTCATCCGAATACAGCTTGTGCAGATCCCACACCGGGCACTTTTCCGGGTCGCCCGGGTCGGTGCGGCGCACACGCGCCGGATCGGTCTGCATGGTACGCAGCTTGGCCGCCACCGCATCCGGATCCTCGCGCAGCGAGATGGTGTTGCCGTAGGATTTGGACATCTTGCGGCCGTCCAGCCCGGGTACCTTGGGGCTGGCGGTCAGCAGCGCCTGCGGCTCGGGCAGCACGCTGACCGAGGAACCCTCCAGATACCCCAGCAGGCGCTCGCGATCGGCGACCGTGATGCGGGTGTTACTCTCAACCAGCGCCCGCGCACGTTCGATCGCGGCTGCGTCCCCGGTTTCCTGGAAACGCCGGCGCAACTGCCGGTACAGCGTGATATTGCGTCCGCCCAGTTCCTTGATCGCGCGCTCGGCCTTCTGCTCGAAATCCGGCTCGCGCCCATACAGGTGATTGAAACGGCGCGCGATCTCGCGCGTGATTTCCACGTGCGCCACCTGGTCCTCGCCCACCGGCACGAACGCCGCGCGATACAGCAGGATGTCGGCGCTCTGCAGCAGCGGGTAGCCGAGAAACCCGTAGGTCGCCAGGTCCTTCTCCTTCAGCTGCTCCTGCTGGTCCTTGTAGGTAGGCACGCGCTCGAGCCAGCTCAGCGGCGTGATCATCGATAGCAGCAGATGCAGCTCGGCATGCTCGGGCACCTGCGATTGCACGAACAGCGTGGCGACGCCGGGATTGAGCCCCGCGGCCAGCCAGTCGATCAGTACCTCGTGCACCGCCTGCGGCAGCCCGGAGGTATCCTCGTAATCGGTGGTCAGCGCGTGCCAGTCGGCAATGAAGAAGAAACACTCGTAGCGGTACTGAAGCTCGACCCAGTTACGCAACGCACCGTGATAGTTGCCCAGGTGCAGCGCTCCGGTGGGGCGCATGCCCGACAGCACGCGCTTGCCTTGTGGGACGGCACTCATCCTGGCTGTCGTTCCCCGCGCGAACGGCGGGCCTCTGATGGAACAAATCTGATTATACGGGGTTCCCCAGCACTTCCCACCCGGCGCCGGCCAGTTTGCCCTTGCCGGCGCGGATCAGCACCGGGGGCGACACCGCCAGGTCTATCACCGTGGTCGGCTCGATGCCGCAATGCCCGCCATCGAGAATGGCGTCGAGCTGATGCTCGAGCCGGGCGCGGATCTGGTCGCCGTCGGTCAGCGGCAGCTCATCGCCCGGCAGCAGCAGGGTGGAGCTCATCACCGGCTCACCCAGCTCGCCGAGCAGCATCTGCGGCACCGGATGATCTGGCACGCGGATGCCGATGGTGCGGCGCTTGGGATGCTGCAAGCGGCGCGGCGTCTCGCGCGTGGCCGGCAGCAGGAAGGTGAACGGCCCGGGTGTGGCCGCCTTGAGCAGTCTGAACTGCCAGGTCTCGATGCGAGCGTAGCGCCCGATCTCACTCAGGTCGCGGCACACCAGCGTGAAATGATGGTGACGATCGGCGCCACGAATGCGCCGCAGGCGCTCGAGCGCCGCGGCATCGCCGATGTGGCAGCCAAGCGCGTAGCACGAGTCGGTCGGATAGGCGATCAGGCCGCCATTGCGTACGATCTCGGCCGCACGGCGGATCAGCCGCAATTGCGGATTCTGGCTATGCAGTTCGAAGTATTGGGCCATGGCATGCGCGAGTGCACTTCAATCCGCTATCATAGCGGCCCCGGTCACAGCCCTGTCTGGCGAACGAAACTCACGGATGCAAGCCCTGTTTGATCTTGCGCCACTGGTGGCGTTTTTCGTGGCCTACTATCTGCGCGGCATCTACGTCGCGACCGCAGTACTGATGGTCGCGATGGTGGCGCTGCTGCTGGTCGACCTGCTGCGCCTGAAGCGCATACCGCCGATGCATCTGCTGAGCGCGCTGCTGGTGCTGTCACTCGGCAGTGCGACGCTGATCCTGCGCGATCCGCGCTTCCTCAAATGGAAACCGACCGTGTTCCTGTGGCTGGTGGCACTCGCCAGTCTGCTGAGCCCGTGGGTGAGCCGCGCGCCGCTGGCGCAGCGTCTGCTGGCACCAATGGTCAGCGGCAGCGAGACGGTGCCGCGGCGCACGTGGCTGCGGCTCAACCTGTTGTGGGTCGGATTCTATGCAGCCCTTGGCGCGCTGAACCTGTGGGTGGCCGACAATGCGAGCGAACGCGCCTGGGTCAACTTCAAGGTGTTCGGCCTGAGCGCGGCATTCGTCGTGTTCGCGATCGCCCAGGCGCTGTGGCTTGCCGCGCGCACTGAGACCGTCGCGGCCTGATTCGCATGGCCGCCGCGACACCAAGCCCGACCGCCGCGCACATCGAGAGCCTGCTGCAGCGGCAGCTGCAGCCCGCACTGCTGGAGGTGCGCGACGACAGTGCCGCGCATGCGGGCCATGCCAGCGCCGCAGGCAAAGGGCACTTCCGGCTGCGAATCGTGTCCACATGCTTTGAGGGATTGAAACCCCTGCAACGTCATCGCCTGGTCAACGACGCGCTCGCACCGCTGTTCGAGACCGAAGTGCATGCGCTGGCGATGGAGACCCTCACTCCTGAAGAGTTCGCAAAGTAATAACCGTAACCCAATGAGATATCTGATGAAAATTTCCAACATATTCCCGTTCGCCGTGCTGGCGCTGCTCGCCGCCTGTTCCAAGGGCGGCCCCACGGCGGACACCACCAAACCGGCCGACAAGCCCGTAGCCACGGTCAACGGCAACCCGATCAGCCGTGCGATGTTCGAGTACTACGCAAAGAACACCGCCGGCAAGCCGGCAGCTGAGCTCACCCCGGAACAACGCGCGCAGCTGCTCGATAACCTGATCCGCGGCGAGATCATCGCCGAGGAAGCGGTGAAGCAGGGACTGGACAAGACCACCGACACCGCCTCGCTGCTGTCGCTGTCACGGCTGGAGATCCTGCAGCAGGCCGGTGCAACGCATTACCTGGAGGACAAGAAGCCCACCGATGCGGAGCTGAAGGCCGAGTACGACGCGCAGGTCGCCGGGATGCCCAAGACGCAGTACCACGCGCGCCATATCCTGGTGAGCAGCCAGGACGCGGCGCAGAAGATCACCGACGAGCTCAAGAAGGGCGGCAAGTTCGAGGACCTTGCGAAGAAGGACTCGATCGACTCGTCCAAGGATCAGGGCGGGGACCTGGGCTGGTTCACGCCGACCAACATGGTCAAGCCGTTCGCGGACGCCGTGGTGCAGCTGAAGAAGGGCGAAGTCACCGCAGCGCCGGTGCAGACCCAGTACGGCTGGCATGTGATCCAGCTGATCGACACGCGCGACACGCCGGTGCCGCCGCTGGATCAGGTCAAGGACCGGGTCGCACAGCTGGTGGAGACCAAGAAGTTTCGTGCCTATCAGGACGAATTGCTGAAAACCGCCAAGGTGGAAAAGAATCTCGACACCGAGGCCCCGAAGCCGGCGGCGACGACACCGAAGCCGACCACGCCCTAGCGGCCGGCGCGCTCATGTGCGCGCCAGTAGTTTCGCCAGGCCGCGCTCGTCGAGCACCTCGACCCCGAGTTGCTCGGCGCGCGTGAGCTTGGAACCGGGCTCCGCGCCGGCGATCAGGTAGCGGGTCTTCTTCGACACCGAGCTGCTGACCTTGGCGCCGAGGGCAGCCAGCCGCTCGGCGGCTTCATCGCGGCTCATACCCGTGAGCGTACCGGTCAGCACCACGGTGATTCCCGACAGTGGCAGCGCTTGGCGCCGCGCCAGCGCCGCCGGTGGTCCTTCCGGCCAATGCAGGCCGAGCGCGCGCAGGCGTTTGAGTTCCGTGCGATGGCGCGCGTCGGCGAAAAAGCCCTGCACGCTGGCGGCAATCACCGGACCGACGTCCGGCACTTCCAGGATCTGTGGCACCGAAGCGCTCGCCAGTGCCTCCAGCGAGCCGAAGTGCTCGGCCAGTGCCTTGGCGGTCGCCTCGCCGACACCGGTGATGCCCAGCCCATGCAACAGCCGCGGCAACGTCGTGGCCTTGCTGTGCTCGATGGCCGCCACCAGGTTGGCGGCCGACTTCTCCCCCATGCGATCCAGGTCGGCCAGCTGTGCCGCATCGAGCGCAAAGATATCGCTCGGGGTACGCAGCAGATCCTGTCCCACCAGCTGATCGATCAGCTTGTCTCCCAAGCCCTCGATATCAAGTGCCCTGCGGCTGGCGAAATGTCGCAGCGCCTCCTTGCGCTGCGCCGGGCAGGTGAACCCGCCGCTGCAACGCGCGGCAGCTTCGCCCTCCACTCGGATCACGCGCGAGTGACAGATCGGGCATTTATCCGGCAGCTTCGGTCGCTGCGCTCCTTTCGGGCGCCGCTCGGGCAGCACCCGCACGATCTCGGGAATCACGTCACCGGCGCGCCGCACCACCACGGTGTCGCCCAGGTGCACATCCTTGCGCTCCACTTCATCCATGTTGTGCAGTGTGGCGTTGCTGACCGTGACACCCGCCAACTGCACCGGCTCGAGCCGCGCCACCGGCGTCAGCACCCCGGTGCGCCCCACCTGAAATTCGATTTCGCGCACCACGGTCAGGGCCTCGTCCGCGGGAAACTTGTGCGCGATCGCCCAGCGCGGTGCGCGCGCGACAAAGCCCAGCGCCTGCTGATCGTCGCGCGAGTTGACCTTGTACACCACACCATCGATCTGGTAGGGCAGCTCGGCGCGGCGCGCGCCGAGCGCGTGAAAGTATTCCAGGCAGCCGGCTGCCCCGGCGACCACGCGAATCTCCGGATTGGTGCGCAGCCCCCAGCGCGCGAGCTGCTGCAGCAGCTCGCTCTGGCTCGGCGGCGGCGGCATAGTCCCCTGCCACTGGCCCACGGCATAAAAAAACACCTGCAGCGGCCGCGTTGCCGTCACGCGTGCGTCCAGCTGGCGCAGGCTGCCGGCGGCGGCGTTGCGCGGATTGGCGAATACCTTGTCGCCGGCCGCCATCGCCGCGGCATTCATGCGGGTGAAGCCCGCCAGCGGCATGAACACCTCGCCTCGCACCTCGACTTCGTCGGGTGCTGTCCCGCGCAGCACCAGCGGCACCGCACGCAGGGTGCGTATGTTGGCCGTGATGTCCTCGCCGCTGCTGCCGTCGCCGCGCGTGGCGGCGACGATGAAGCGTCCGGCGCGATAAGTCAGCGACACCGCCAGGCCGTCGAGCTTGGGCTCGGCGCAGTACTGGAGTTGCTCATCGGGGCGTCCCAGGCGCTCGCGCACCCGCCGATCGAACGCGACGATGTCATCCTCACCGAACGCGTTGTCGAGCGACAACATCGGCACGCCGTGCCGCACTTCGGCGAATCCGGCGGCGATCTGCCCGCTCACGCGCTGCGTGGGCGAATCGGCCGTCACCAGCCCGGGATGCTGCGCCTCGAGGTCACGCAGCTCCTGCATCAGGCGGTCGTATTCGGCGTCCGGCACCGACGGATCGTCGAGCACGTAGTAGCGGTAGTCGTATTGCTCGATCAACTCACGCAGCTCGGCGACGCGCCGCCGCTCCGCTTGCTTCACGAAGTCGGCTCCGCGGGCTCAGCTTGGGTCAGATCCTGCACCGTGCGGCGCAGCGTCTCCAGTTGCGCGGCGCCGAGCGCCAGCCCCTGCTCATCCTGCAGCCGCGCGCGCAGCCGCTCGGCCAGGTCCTGCGCCGTATCGAGCAGGTGATCCAGCGCCGCCGCCGGCGGCAGCGGCCCGGGCAGCACCGCGAACAGGCTCAAGCCCGAGAAGCGCTGGAAGTCCATGTTCGGCAGGTCGAATATGCCCGGCTTGCTCAGGTTGGCGGCACTGAGCAGCGCCCGGCCATCGGCTCCGGGCTGATGGAAAATGCCGAAGCGTCCGTGTTCGAATCCGCACGCGCCCAGCGCCAGGCGCACCACGCGGCCGGACAGGCGTTCGTGGCCGAGCGCCGCGATTCGCAGCGAGAGAATGTGGCGCTCGGACTCGGGCGGCCAGTCGACCACCGGCGCCCGCGGCGCCTCGCCCGGCAGCGGCAGTTCATGCGCGGCCGCGCCGTTGGACGACTCGGCGCGCGCGTACACGTAATAGGGTGCGGCGTCGGCCGGATCGGCCGAGGGTCCGGGGCCATGCGCGCTGATCGGCTCGTCAATCACGATGACCGACTCACCGATGCGCAAGCCGCTGCTGTCGGCGGCGCTGTCGGGCGTTATCGGCTCGAGCGGCGGCAGGTCGATGCGTGGCGGCGGCTCGGCGCGCGTGCGGCCACCGAGACTGGCACCGCTATAGATGCGCGAGCCTGGCGGCGACGCGTCTTCGTTGGGTGCAGCGCCGCCCGCGCCCATCGTGCCCATCGGCGGCTCGTTGCGCTCGGATCGTCCCGCCGGTGCGTCCTCGTCGCGACGCCCCTGTCGCGGCCGCAGGTGCTCCCAGGCGGCCAGTGCCGCCAGGAATACCAGACCGGCGAGCAACAATATCCAGCGCAATTCCCCCATGAGCTTTCAGCAATCAGACTGCTGCCAGCTTCATGGCCTCGTCGACATCGACGGCGACCAGCCGCGACACGCCGGGCTCGTTCATGGTCACGCCGATCAGCTGCGAGGCCAGCTCCATCGTGACCTTGTTGTGGGTGATGAAAATGAACTGCACCCGGCTCGACATCTCGCGCACGATGTCGCAATAGCGGCCGACGTTGTGCTCATCGAGCGAGGCGTCCACCTCATCGAGCAGGCAGAACGGCGCCGGATTCAGGTCGAAGATCGAGAACACCAGCGCCACCGCGGTCAGCGCCTTCTCGCCGCCCGAGAGCTGCGCGATGGTGCTGTTGCGCTTGCCCGGCGGGCGCGCCATCACCGCGACCCCGGCCGACAGCGGATCATCGCCCACCAGCTCCAGATAGGCGTGGCCGCCGCCGAACAGGCGCGGAAATTTCTCCTGCAGCCCGGCGTTGATGCGGTTGAAGGTGTCCTCGAAGCGGCTGCGCGTTTCACGATCCATGCGATGCATGGCCTGATCGAGGGTGGCGAGCGCGTCGCTGACGTCGGTGAACTGCCGGTCCAGATAATTCTTGCGCTCGGTCTGCTCGGCGAGCTCATCGATGGCGGTGAGATTGACCTGGCCGAGTTTTTCCAGATCGGCGCGCAACTCGGCCAGCCGGCCGTCCCACACCGTGATGTCGGCCTCCGGTTGCATCTGTTGCAGCACTGCGTCCAGTTCGCACTGCGTGGCTGCGAACTGCTCGAACAGCGACTCGCGTCGCACGCGTGACTCCTGCGCAGCCAGGCGCGCCTGCTCCATCGCCTCGCGCGCCGTCGTGACGCGCTGTTCGGCCGACAGCCGGCGCTGCTCCAGGGCACGCAACTCGGTGTCGCAGTCCTCGAGCTGGCGACGCGCGCTGGCCAGTTCCGCCTCCACCTCCAGCCGCCGCGCCAGCTGATCCTGCAGCCGCAGAGCAAGTTGAGCCTCCGGCGCATCGCCGTCGGCCAGCGTACGCTCCAGGCTGTCGGCCTGCCCCTGCAGCGCTGTGCGTTGATCGAGCAGCCGGGTGAGCGCCGCGGCCATCGAACCCTGGGCCGAGCGGCGGCTCTCCAGGCGGATCAGGCTGTCGTGCAGTTCGCGCTGCGCGGCTTGCGCGCGCTCGCGCGCCAGCGTTCCCGCCTCGCGCCTGAGTTCGCGCTCGCTTTGCAGTTCCAGGTGCTGCGCATCCAGCCGCGCCAGCGCCTCCATGGCCGTATCGTGTGCAGCGCGCGCCCGTGCCAGCCCGTCCTGCGCTCGACTCATATCGAGCGCCACCTCGGACTGCTCGGCCTCGATGCGGGTGCGGCGCTGTGCCGCCTCGTCCAGTCGTGCCTTGAGCGCCTCGAGTTGACCGCGCAGCTCGGCATGCTCGCGATGCACGCCCTGGATACGCGCCTGGGTGGCGTCGCGCTGCCCCTCGGCCACGCTCACCTGGGCGCGCAGGCCATCTATGTCCTGTTCCAGGTGCCGCACCCGCTCATCGGCCGTGGCCGACAGCTCGCGCAGCGTCTTTAATCGATGCTCGCGCTCCAGCACTCCGGCATGCACGTCGCCGCCGCGGTTAACCCGCAGCCAGTCGCGCCCGACCCACTCCCCGGCGCCGGTGATCAGCGACTCGCCGGCTGCAAGCTGCGGACGCTGGCGCAATGCCACGGCCAGTGACGGCGCGGTGCGTACCGGCTCGAGCAGCGAGCGCACCGCCCGCGGCCCGCGCACCTGTGCCGCCAGAGTCCCGGCAGGCCCGGCGCCGCCGTGATTGCCGGCGCTGCCGTCCGGCTGTTCGAAGAACGTCACGCTGCCGCCGTCCAGTGCCGGCAGTGAGGATTCAAGCTGCTCGAGCGTAGCCACGCCCACCGCCTCGAGATAATCCCCGAGCACCGTTTCGACCGCGCGCTCCCAGCCCGCGGCCACCTCCAGTGTCTGCGCCAGCCGCGGCTGGGTCACGGCATCCGACAACGCCGTCAGCCAGGCGCCGGCGCGCGCGTTTTTCTCCCGCAGCGCCGCCTGCTGCAACGCTTCCAGCGACATCAGTTCGGCGCGCGCCTGTTCGCGCTGCGCTCGGCACAGTTGCAGCTGCTCGTCGGCGCCTTGCTGCGCATTGCGCAGCTGTTGCACCCGTGCCAGGGCGGCCGTCAGGTCCAGCGCCAGGGTATCGGCAATCGCACGCGCCGCCGCCTCGCGTTCCACCAGCCCGTCGATCGGAGCGTCGGCATGCTGCGCGCTCCGCGCGTCGAGTTCCAGGCTGAGCCGATCGGCCTGCGCCTGCAGGCGATGGCGCTGGCTTTCCAGCTGCTCGATGCGCGCCGATTCCACCTGGGCGCTCTGCCCGGCGGCACCGAGTTCGCGGTTGAAGCTCTCCCAGTGCTGCTGCCAGTCCGCCAGTTCAGTCTCCGCGGCCACCATGACGCTCGCGGCCTGCTGCTCGCTCGCGCGCCGCGCCTCGACCAGCGGTTCGAGCTCGGCAATCTCGGTGTGCAGTGCCGCCAGCTGCTCCTCGTCGCGCACGATCTGCTGCGCGATCGAGCCCAGGCTGGCGCTTACCTGCGACAGGTCGCCGCGGGCACGTTCGCGCAACTCGCGCGTGTAGCGGATGTTCTCCTCGGTGCGGGTGACCTCGGCCCCGAGTTCGTAATAGCGGCCCTGCACGCGCGCCGCCGCCGCGCCCAGCTCGCCGTGGAAATCGCGTTGCTTCTCAATCGCCGCTTCCGCCGAGCGTTGATCCGCCAGTGCCTGCTGCATATCCAGTTCGCAGGCGCGTACCGCGCCGTCCTGCACTGCGGCGCCGCCGTCGAGTTCGCGCAGCCGCAACGCCAGCAGCTCCGCGGTCAGGGTGCGCTCCTGGGCCTTCAGGTCCTTATAGCGGCGGGCGGTATTGGCCTGGCGCTGCAGGTGGCGGATCTGCTTGTCGATCTCGTCGCGCAGGTCCTGCAGGCGCGCCAGGTTCTCGCGCGTATCGGCCATGCGCATCTCGGTCTCGCGGCGGCGCTCCTTATATAGCGATACGCCCGCCGCCTCCTCGATGAACAGCCGCATGTCGTCGTGCCGGGCCTCGATCACGCGCGAGATCATGCCCTGCTCGATGATCGCGTAGCTGCGCGAGCCCAGCCCGGTGCCGAGAAACAGTTGCGTGATGTCCTTGCGGCGGCAGCGTCCGCCATTGATGAAGTAGGCCGAGGTGCCGTCGCGCGACACGGTGCGTTTGAGCGAGATCTCGCTGTAGCTGGCGTAGGCGCCGCCGATCTTGCCGTCGGCGTTGTCGAACACCAGTTCCACCGCCGCCGTGCCCACCGGCTTGCGCGCGCTCGAACCGTTGAATACCACGTCGCTCATCGAGTCGCCGCGCAAATGCCGCGCCGACAGCTCGCCCATGACCCAGCGCACCGCGTCGATGATGTTGGACTTGCCGCAGCCGTTGGGACCGACCACACCGATCAGGTTCCCCGGCAGATGCACCGAGGTTGGGTCAACGAAAGATTTGAATCCGGCGAGCCTGACTTTGTTGAGCCGCATTAAAGTCCCGGAAGTCCCCTGTGATGGCGCGCCGCTAGTGTAGATTATCCGGACGCCGCTTTCGACGCAGTTTATCCATTGCCATGCCGACCCAGCCCGCCAGCGCGATCGAGACCTTCCCCAATCCGGAACCGGGGCACGACTACACCATACGCATGGACATTCCGGAATTCACCTGTCTGTGTCCAAAGACAGGCCAGCCGGATTTCGCCACGCTGGAACTGGAGTACGTGCCCGATCGGCTGTGCATCGAACTCAAGTCGCTCAAGCTCTATCTCTGGTCGTTTCGCGATCGCGGCAGTTTTCATGAGGCAGTGACCAATCAGATCATCGATCATCTGGCCGCCGGCATCGCGCCGCGCTTCATGCGCCTGAGTGCTCGTTTCAACGTTCGCGGCGGCATCTACACCACTGTGATCGCCGAGCGGCGGGCGCCGCAATGGCAGCCGCCGCCGACCGTCAACCTGCCCCGAACAGCGTAAAACCCTGCCGCAGCTGCAGTTTTTCTGCCCTGTACAGCCCGCTACGCGTCGGTATAATCGCGCGTTCTCAAATGACCGGTGACCTGTAGGAGCGCGGCGATGCCCGGCAAAAAGCCTGGATCCAAGACCAGTAAAGTGAAGAAGACGCACAGCGCAAAAGCCGCGCCGCGCCGCGCCGCGCCCAGCCGAGCGGAGCCGCGCAAGAGCACGGTTGCGAGCCGCAGGGCGGCACCCGCGGCAGCGAGCGCGCCGGTGAGTGCGCTCAAGCCGGTGGCGAAATTCTCCAGAAAGCCGGCAAGCGACCTGGAGCGCATGGCGCAGCTGCGCGCGGCGCCCGTCATCAGCACGGTATCGGCCGCACGGCCGGCCGCCGCCGTCAGCACCCGTACCCGCATGCTGCCGCAGACCGAGGAAGTCGACGCCGAAGGCGACGCTGCCGATACCAGCAGCCTCCTGGCCGGGCCGCGCAACGTCAAGCCCTATGTCGCCAAGCGTGGCGAGCAGTACATGAGCAAGCAGCAGCTGGCGCATTTCCAGCTGATCCTGCTCAGCTGGAAGCGCGACCTGATGGAGGAAGTCGATCGCACGGTCTCGCACATGAAGGACGAGGCGGCGAATTTTCCCGACCCCAACGACCGCGCGACCCAGGAAGAGGAATTCAGCCTCGAGCTGCGCACCCGCGACCGGGAACGCAAGCTGATCCGCAAGATCGACGAAGCACTGAAGCGCATCGAGGATGGCACCTACGGCTACTGCCTCGAGACCGGCGAAGAGATCGGCATCAAACGCCTGGAGGCCCGACCCGTGGCCACGCTGTCGATCGAAGCCCAGGAACGGCGTGAGCGGCGCGAACGCCAGTACGGCGATCGCGACGACCGCTACCGCTAAGGGCGGCCATCGGCCCCGGCAAGCGGGGCCTGCCAAGGCGGCGCCTGGCGTCGCAGCCGTGTGGGGGTTTCCACCCTGATTTTCACTTAATTGGGGCTATTGACCCGGACTTGGGTTCCGTCTGGGCTTGTACTATGGTATGCCATGCCGCATGGCTGTACGGGTCTACGGGCCTTGAAAACCCGAGGGCTTCCCTATGAGCGAACTGCGCGTCATCAAGAAATACCCCAACCGCCGTCTGTACGACACGGTCGAGAGCCGCTATATCACCCTCGATGACGTACGGCGCCTGGTCCTCAACCGGGTTCAATTCTGCGTCATGGACAAGCGCAGCCAGCAGGACATCACGCGCCCGGTGCTTCTGCAGGTGATTGCCGACCAGGAACAGCGCGACGGCACCATCCTGAGCCAGGATTTCCTGGCCGAGCTGATCCGCAGTCACGATGTTGGACTCGAGGGGATGCTCTCGAGCTACCTGGAGCAGACCCTGCGGCTGTTCCTGAGCGCCGATCGGCCGGCCGCCGACCCGGCCGCTGCTGCCAGTCATCTGGCGCACCAGAACTACCAGCGCTGGCACAGCGCCCAGGAAGAGATCTTTCGCACCCTGATGAAGGCCGCGAACGCGGCCCCCACCTAGGCAGCCGCGGCTGCTAGGCCGCGTCGACGTTGCGCATCGACAGGCGGATGCGCCCCTGCCGATCCACCTCGAGCACCTTGACGCGGATCTGATCGCCTTCCTTGAGCTTGTCGGAGACGCGCTCGACACGCTCATCCGAGATCTGCGAAATATGCACCAGGCCATCGCGGCCGGGCAGGATGGTGACGAAGGCGCCGAAGTCCATCAGCTTCACCACCTTGCCTTCGTAGATCTGCCCCACCTCGACATCCGCGGTGATCAGCTCGATGCGCCGCTGCGCTTCGCGTCCCGCGGTGGCATGCACCGATGCGATCTTGACCGTACCGTCGTTCTCGATGTCGATCGTGGTGCCGGTCTCCTCGGTGATCTGGCGGATGACCGCGCCACCCTTGCCGATGACGTCGCGGATCTTCTCCGGGTCGATCTTCAGCGTGATGATCGACGGCGCCCACTCGGACATCTTGGCGCGCGGTTCGCGGATCACCTTCGCCATCTCGTCGAGTATGTGCAGCCGGCCAGTACGCGCCTGCGCCAGCGCCACGCGCATGATCTCCGGCGTAATGCCCTCGACCTTGATGTCCATCTGCAGCGCGGTGACGCCATCGCGCGTGCCGGCGACCTTGAAATCCATGTCGCCCAGGTGATCCTCGTCGCCCAGGATGTCGGTGAGCACCTGGAAGCGCGCACCCTCGAGCACCAGGCCCATGGCCACGCCGGCCACCGGTGCCTTGATCGGCACCCCGGCGTCCATCAGCGACAGGCTGGTGCCGCACACGCTGGCCATGGAGCTGGAACCGTTGGATTCCAGGATCTCCGACACCACCCGAATGACGTACGGGAACGTGGTCATGTCGGGCATCACGGCGTACACGCCGCGACGAGCCAGGTTGCCGTGACCAATCTCACGCCGCTTTGGCGATCCCATCATGCCGGTCTCGCCGACCGAGAACGGCGGAAAGTTGTAGTGCAGCATGAACGGCTCGCGCCGCTCGCCCTCGAGCGCGTCGATGATCTGCGCATCGCGCGTGGTGCCGAGCGTTGTGGTCACCAGTGCCTGGGTCTCGCCGCGGGTGAACAGGCCCGATCCGTGGGTGCGTGACAGCACCCCGACCTTGACCGTGACCGGCCGCACGGTGACGGTATTGCGCCCATCGATGCGCGGCTCGCCCGCCAGGATGCGCTCGCGCACGATGTGGCTCTCGAGCTTGAACAGCTCGATGCCGATCGCCTCGCCAGTCCATTGCGCATCGCGCGCGGTCAGCGCCTCGATGGCCTGCTTCTTGATCTCGCTCAGGCGGTTGGAGCGCTGCTGCTTCTCGATGATGCGGTAGGCCTCCGACAGCGGCCCGGTAGCGAATGCGGCCACCGCCTGCACCAGCGCATCGTGCGCCTGGGTCGGCTTCCAGTCCCAGCGCGGCTTGCCGGCCTCGGCGGTGAGCTCACGGATGGCCTTGATCGCCACCTGCATCTGCTCGTGGCCGAATACCACGGCGCCGAGCATGGCCTCCTCACTCAGGATCTTGGCCTCGGACTCGACCATCAGCACCGCCGGCCCGGTGCCGGCGACCACCAGGTCGAGCTGCGAGCTGGCCTGGTCGGTACGTGTGGGATTGAGCAGGTACTTACCGTCGCGATAGCCGACACGCGCGGCCGCGATCGGGCCGTTGAACGGCACGCCGGCGATCATCAGCGCGGCGGAGGCGCCCAGCAGCGCCGGAATGTCGGCATCGATATCCGGATTCAACGACAGCACGGTGGCGACCACCTGTACCTCGTTGGCGAAGCCATCCGGAAACAGCGGGCGGATCGGCCGGTCGATCAGGCGCGAGGTCAGCGTCTCGCGTTCGGTAGGCCGGCCCTCGCGCTTGAAGAAGCCGCCCGGTATGCGGCCGGCGGCATAGGTCTTCTCGATGTAGTTGACGGTCAGGGGGAAAAAGTCGCGGCCCGGCACCGCGGTTTTGCGGGCACAGGCGGTGACCAGCACCACCGTCTCGCCCATCGAGGCGAGCACGGCGCCATCGGCCTGACGCGCCAGCTCGCCGGTCTCCAGAGTGACGGTATGTGGGCCATAGGGAAAAGTCTTTTTGAAGACAGTCACGCTTCAAACCTCGGGAGATAGTTACTGCGGGTGGGGATGGTGCAACCGGCCGCGCTGGGAACGGATGTGCGCGGCCGCGGGAAAATCAGCGGCGAAGGCCCAGGCGTTCGACCACTTCCTGGTACTTGGCCGGGTTGGTCGACTTCAGGTAGTCCAGCAGCTTGCGGCGCTGATTCACCAGCTTCACCAATCCGCGGCGCGAAGAGTGATCGCGCTTGTGCGCGCTGAAGTGTCCTCCCAGGCCGTTGATGCGCTCCGACAGCAGCGCAATCTGGACTTCGGGCGACCCGGTATCTTTGGGATCGCGCCGGTATTGCGCGACCACACCGCTCTTTTGTTCCGTGGACAAAACCATTGCGTGCAAAACCTCTGTACTTAAGCTGGATCGATTACGGCATTTTGAAGGCCGCGCATTCTAACCGCAGACCCTCGGTGCCTCAAGCGGAAACAGGGAGTTACCGCCATCAACCCGTCTCCGGCGGCTGGCGCGCGCTGTTGAACAGCCGCCGCGCCCGCAGGATGTGTGCTGCATCGCTTTCGCCGAGGCCCAGAAAGCGCTCGTCCGCCCCGTACAGGCGCCACAGCGCCGTGTCGCAAGCCACCCCGTGCACGGGCTGGCCATGCAGCAGCGCACGCACCGCCGGCGCACTCAGGCGCAATGCAGGCAGGTGCATGAGCGCTCGATCAGGCGCCAGCAGCGGCCAGCTGCCCAGGGGTTGCCCGGCCGCCTCGAGCGCATCCAGGCTCGCCATGGCCTCACCGGCGAACGGCTCGACATATTCGCGCCGCAGGCGGTAGAGCCGCCCGCAGCTGCCCAGGGCGCGCGCCACATCCTCGGCCAGCACCCGCACGTAGGTGCCCTTGGAGCACAGCACACGCAGCTCGAGCCGATCGCCCTGCAGCGAGAGCAGCTGCAGGCTGTCGATCACCAGCGAGCGCGCCGCGCGCTCGACCGTCTGTCCCCGTCGCGCCAGCCGATACAGCGGCTCGCCAGCGTGCTTGAGCGCCGAATACATCGGCGGCGTCTGCTGCTGCGCTCCGTGGAATCGGGCCAGCACCGCCTCGATCGAGTGTGACGTCAACGGCGGCACCGGGCAGCGCTCGATAATCGCGCCTTCCGCATCGCCAGTCTCAGAGCGCTCCCCTAGCTGGATACCGAAGTGGTAACACTTGCGCAGCGCGAGCATCTCACCGGCAAATTTCGTGGCCTCACCCAGGCAGATCGGCAACATGCCGCTGGCCAGCGGATCCAGGCTCCCGGTATGCCCGGCCTTGATGCCCCCGGCCAGCCGCCGCACGCGCTGCAGCGCTGCGTTGGAGGACAGTCCCAGTGGCTTGTCGAGCAGCAGCACGCCGAGCGGCGGCCCGTTCAAGCGTCCTCGTCGGCCGGCAGATCAGGTTCGGCGTGATCAGCCGGGTTGCCGCCTCCATCCGCGCCGCGTGAGCGGTCGGCCTGCACCGCAGTCTCGATCAGCTGCGTCAGGTGCGCGGCACCCTCGATCGCGGTATCGAGATGAAACTCCAGACGCGGCGCGTGCCGCAGCTTCAGTTCGCGCGCGATTTCCCCGCGCAGATAGCCGGCGGCGCTACGCAGGCCGGTCAGTACCTGCTCGGCCGGATGCTCCCCGGCAAATGGCAGCACGTGGATACGCGCGTAGCTCAGGTCATTGGCCACGTCCACGGCCGTCACCGTGACGTTGCCCACGCGTGGGTCCTTGACGCCGCGCCGCAGCAGCGTCGACAGCGAGCGCTGCATCTGCGCCGCGATACGCGATGTCCTGGCGGTGGCTTTGGGCATGCGGCACGCGCGGCACGAGCCGTCACTGGATCGTGCGCGACACCTCGACGCGCGAGAAGCACTCGATCTGGTCGTTGGCACGCACGTCCTGGTAGTTCTTGACCCCGATACCGCATTCGGTACCCGCCCGAACCTCGTTGACGTCGTCCTTGAATCGGCGCAGTGACTCGAGTGCGCCTTCGAAGATCACCACGTTGTCGCGCAGTACGCGGATCGGATTGTTGCGCCGCACTGCCCCTTCGGTGACCAGGCAGCCTGCGACCACGCCGAATTTGCTGGAGCGAAATACCTCGCGCACCTGGGCAATGCCGACGATGGTCTCCTTGATCTCGGGAGCCAGCAGGCCACTCATCTTCTGCTTCACGTCATCGATGGCTTCGTAAATGATGCTGTAGTAACGCACCTCCACCCCGGTCTCCTTCATCGCCTCGCGGGCGGCGGAGTCGGCACGCACGTTGAAGCCGATGACGAACGCCTTGGAGGCCGCGGCCAGCTGGATATCCGAGGCGGTGATGCCGCCGACACCGCTGGCGATCACGCTCACCTTGACCTCGTCGGTGGACAGCTTGATCAGTGCATCGCGCAGCGCCTCGGCACTGCCCTGCACGTCGGTTTTGATCAGCACCGGGATGATGCCGGCCTTGACCTCACCCATGGTCGAGAACACGTCCTCGGCGCGAGTGGCCGCGCGCGCCAGCTTGACGTCGCGGAACTTGCCCTGGCGATAGAGCGCTACTTCACGCGCTTTGCGCTCGCTCTCGACCACCAGCAGTTCATCGCCCGCATTGGGCGCGCCCGACAGGCCCAGCACCACCACCGGCGTTGACGGCGGGGCTTCGCTGATGGTCTGTCCACTCTCATCGAACATGGCCCGCACCCGGCCAAATTCGCTGCCGGCGAGGATGGCATCGCCGGTGCGCAGGGTGCCGCGCTTGACCAGCACCGTCACCACCGCACCACGGCCCTTCTCCATGCTCGACTCGATCACCACGCCGGCCGCAAAGCCGGTGCGCGGCGCCTTGAGCTCGAGCACTTCGGCCTGCAGCAGGATCGCTTCCAGCAGCTGGTCGATGCCCTCGCCGCTCTTGGCCGAGACGCTCCTGAACATGTTCTGTCCGCCCCACTCTTCCGCAATCACGTCGTGCTTTGCCAGTTCGGTGCGCACGCGCTCCGCGTCGGCATCGGGCTTGTCGATCTTGTTGACCGCCACGACGATCGGCACCCCGGCCGCCTTGGCGTGTTGAATGGCTTCGATGGTCTGCGGCATCACGCCGTCGTCGGCCGCCACCACCAGCACCACCACGTCGGTGGCCTTGGCGCCGCGCGCGCGCATGGCGGTGAACGCCGCGTGACCCGGAGTATCCAGAAAGGTGATGGAACCGCGCGGGGTTTCGACGTGATAGGCACCGATATGCTGCGTGATCCCGCCGGCTTCTCCGGCCGCCACCTTGGTGCGGCGCATGTAATCGAGCAGCGAGGTCTTGCCGTGATCGACGTGCCCCATCACCGTCACCACCGGCGCGCGCACCTCGAGCTTCTCGGTCTCGCCTTCCGCGCCCTGCAGGCCCTCCTCGATCTGGTTCTCGCGCAACAACTTGGCGGTATGGCCGAATTCCTCCACCACCAGCACCGCGGTATCGCGCTCGATCGGCTGGTTGATGGTCGCCATGACGCCGAGGTTCATCAGCACCTTGATGACTTCGGTGGCCTTGACCGCCATCTTCTGCGCCAGTTCGGCCACGGTAATGGTCTCGCCCAGCGCCACCTCGCGCTTGACCGGCGCGGTGGGCATCTCGAACGCGTGCTTGGCCTCGCCGCCGCCGACCGGCATGGCGCGCGTCTTGAGGCGCTTCTTCTTCTTGTGGCGTGCGCTGACGTCGCCGGCGATGTGCAGCTCTTCGCGGCCATAGCGGGTACGCTTGTCGTCCACTTCCTCGCGCGCCGGCGCCACCGGATGCACGTGCGGGGCATGCGCTTCGCGCGCGGCTTCAGCCGGCCGCCGCTGCCGTTCGCGCTCGGCTTCCTCGGCCGAGCGCTGCTCTGCCAGCCGCCGCGCCTCATCCAGCGCCTTCTTGCGCGTCTGCTCTTCTTCGATGCGGCGCCGGTTCTCGGCCTCGACCCGTTCGCGCTCGCGCCGCTCGACCTCGGCCTTCTCGCTCAGCGCGCGCTGCGCCTCTTCGGCGTCGCGCTTCTGCGCATCGAGCTGTTCCTGCTGCGCCCGCGCCTGGCCCTCGAGCACGTCGCGCTTTATATAGGTGCGCTTGCGCCGCACCTCGACATTGACGGTGCGCGCGCGGCCCTGGTTGCTGGCGAGCTTGAGCTCGCTCTGGGTCTTGCGCTTGAGCGTGATGCGGCTCGGTGCCGAACCCTCGCCGCCATGACCGTGGCTGCGACGCAGGTGCGTCAGCAGCTCGAGCTTGGCTTCCTCGCTGATCAGTTCCTCCGGACTGGACACGGTGATACCAGCCTGATCGAGCTGTGCGATCAGGCGGTCCACCGGCACCTTCAGTACGTCGGCAAATTGGGCAATCGTGACGTCAGCCATGTGTGTTCACCACCGCGAGCATCAATGCTGCGCCTCGAACCAGTGGGCGCGGGCCTTCATGATCAGGCTGCCGGCCTCGTCGGAAGACAGGCCTTCGATGTCGGCAATGTCATCGATCGCCTGGTCGGCCAACTCCTCGCGCGTTCGCACGCCGCGGCGCGCCAACGCCAGTGCCAGGTCCGGCCGCATGCCCTCGAGGGTCAGCAGGTCGTCGGCCGGCATCGACTGGTCGAGCGACTCCTCGCTCACGATCGCCTGCGTCAGCAGCACGTCGCGCGCGCGGTTGCGCAGTTCCTTGACGATGTCCTCGTCGAATTCCTCGATCGCGGCCAGCTCCCCGGCCGGTACATAGGCCACTTCCTCGACGGTCGAGAAGCCCTCCTGTACCAGGATATTGGCGACGTTCTCGTCCACGTCGAGCTGCTTCATGAAAGTCTCGACCAGCGCCCGCGCCTCAGTCTCGCTCTTGGCCTCGGCGTCCGACTCGGTCATGACATTGAGCTCCCAGCCGGTCAGCTGGCTGGCGAGACGGATATTCTGGCCGCCGCGACCGATCGCCTGCGACAGCTTGTCCTCGGCCACCGCGATATCCATGCTGTGCGAGTCCTCGTCCACCACGATCGACTGCACTTCGGCCGGCGACATCGCATTGATGACGAACTGCGCCGGATTCTCATCGTGCGGAATGATGTCCACGCGCTCTCCGGCAATCTCGTTCGATACCGCCTGCACGCGCGAACCGCGCATGCCGACGCAGGCGCCGACCGGATCGATGCGCGGATCCTGGCTCTTGACCGCGATCTTGGCGCGAATACCGGGATCGCGGGCCGCACCCAGGATGTGGATCAGGCCCTGGCCGACCTCGGGCACCTCGAGCTTGAACAGCTCGATCAGGAATTCAGGCGCATTGCGGGTCAAAAACAGCTGCGGGCCGCGCGGCTCGGCGCGCACCTCGCGCAGGTAGGCCTTGACCCGGTCCTGCGGCTTCAGCTGCTCGCGCGGGATCATGTCGCTGCGCGGCACGAAGCCTTCGGCGTTGCCACCCAGGTCCACGTAGATGCCGTTGCGGTCGATGCGCTTGACCACGCCGCTGACCAGGGTGTTGACGCGGTCTTTATATGCCTCCACCACCTGCGCGCGCTCCGCTTCGCGCACCTTCTGCACGATGACCTGCTTGGCCTGCTGTGCGGCGATGCGACCGAAGGCCACAGATTCCATCGGCTGCTCGACGTAGCCGCCGGGTTCGGCCTCCGGGTTGACGTCGCGGCCGTCTTCCAGCCGCAGCTCCGCCGAAGGGTTCTCGAGTTCCTTGGAATCGTCGGCGAATACCTTCCAGCGCCGGAAGGTCTCGTAGTCGCCGGTCTTGCGGTTGATCGCGACGCGCGCGTCCCAGTCCTCGCCGTGCTTCTTGCGGGTAGCCGAGGCCAGCGCCGCTTCCAGCGCCTCGAAGATGATCTCCTTATCGACGCCTTTCTCGTTCGAAACGGCATCGACGACCATCAGAATCTCTTTGTTCATCGACAACTCCTGCAATTCCTCACGACCACAGCGGCGCGAGCCGCGCGCGGCCAATCTCCGCAAACGACACCGCTACCATGGCGCCGTCCACATTCAATTCAATACCCGTGTCACGCAGCGCCGTGAGCTGCCCGGTATAGCGCCGCCGCCCGTCACGCGGGTTACGCAGCTCCACATGCACGCGCTCGCCGACGAAGCGCTCAAAATGCGCCGGCGTGCGCAACACCCGATCCAGGCCGGGCGAGGACACCTCCAGCGTGTAACCCGTGGGCACCGGATCCTCGACATCAAACAACGCCGAGATCTCACGGCTGGCACGCTCGCAGTCGTCGAGTCCGACGCCCTGCGGGCGATCGATAAAGATGCGCAGCAGCCCGCGCGTGCGACCCGGCACGTACTCCAGATCGACCAACTCGTAGCCCAACTGCCCGAGCAGTGGCTCGGTGAGCGCAATCAGCTTCTCGCGCAACGGCGCTACCATCGTTCCGTGCCTGGTACTTGAAAACGGCCCGCAAAAAATAAAAGCCCCATGTGGGGCTTTCAGAATCAAGCACTTGGCCGCAGTACCTGCAGCTTTACGGTATGTTGGCACACAACCAACACCGTCCACCGGCGGGCGCGATTCTAGTGCTTTAGGTCAAACAAATTCAACCATCTGCGGAAACTCCGCTGCCGGCGGAGGTTGCGCCGCCAGCCACACGCATTGCGGCCGCCCGCGCCGCGACCCTCAGCGCCACGGTCAACTCCTCGAAATCCCCGGCCTTGACCACCACCGCGTCAGCGCCCGCCTGCAGACAATGCGCCTTCAGTAACTCATTCTTGTGGCCGGTAAAAACCACAATTACCGCCGCCGGCAACCGGGCCCGCAGCACCGCGATCAGCGGTAAGCTCGGTCCGTCATCGAGCGACATATCGAGGATGAAGGCATTGGGAGAGTGTTCGTCCACGGCGGCCAGCACCGCGCTGGCTGCAGCGGCTGTCGCGACGCACAACATGTCCGGTTCGGCATCCAGCAGCAGCGCGAGCGTCAGCGCCAGATCGGCGTTGTTCTCGCCGATGACGATGCGCAGCGACGGCGACTCGCTGGGGCGAACAGCAGCGTCAAGCATGGGTTCAGGCATCCTGACCACAGCACTCCGGGTGGCTATCGGCGTCAAGGGAATGATGGGCCAGGGCGTCATTTCTGTAAACGCCCTCCGGATTGCGGCGCTGGCCCTGGCCTTCCCCCTGCTCGGCGGCACACTTGGCGGCTGCGCGCACGTTCCCACGGTGCCCGAGCCCCTGGCAATCGATACCGGGGCGCAGATCCAGGTGCGCGGAGCCCGCGGCGCCTTGTCGCCGCGCGCAACCGCTGCGGTGCTCAGCCGCCTGACCGCCCAGGCCCCCGATTCCAGCGCCTTGGAGCGCCACCTGGCGATCGAGCAGACCGTGGCCGGCAGCCCGCTGTACACCGGCAATCGCGTCACGGTACTGCGCGACGGTCCCGACACCTTCGCGGCGACGTTCGCCGCGATTCACAGCGCCCAGCATTATATTTATCTTGAGTACTACATATTCGAGGACGTCAGCTTCAACGGCGAGCAGCTGGCGGACCTGCTGGTTGCCCGCCAGCAGCAAGGCGTCCAGATCGACGTGATCTACGATGGCGTGGGCTCGCTGTCGACCCCCGGCGCGCTGTTTGACCGGCTGCGCAGCGCCGGCATTCATGTGCGGCAGTTCAACCCGATCAGCACTTCGCCGTTGTCGATCAACGATCGTGACCATCGCAAGATCCTGATCGCCGACGGCCAGATTGCCCTCATCGGCGGGGTCAATCTGAGCGCCGACTATGAGAGTGGCAGCGGCGGCGGCAGTGCCCCGGACGGCCACGGCGCGCCGGCGACCACTCCAGCCACAGCGGCCGCCCCCACCCCCGGTCCCGGTCCCGGTCCCGCCGCCCCTGCCGCGGCCCCCGCCCACGAGCGCTGGCACGACGTCGATCTGCAGGTCGAGGGCCCGGCGGTGCGCGAGCTCAAGCAGCTATTCGAACAGCATTGGGTCAGTCAGGGCGGCGCGGCCGCCGAGCTGATTGCCGCGGTCGAGGCGCTGACCGCGCGCGGCGATGAAGTGGTGCGCGTCATCGGCAGCCAGGGCGGCCAACTCACGCCGCGCTATTACGCGACGCTGATCTCAGCCATCCGCAGCGCGGCCACCCACATCTGGGTCACCGCCGCTTATTTCGTACCGACGCATCAGGAGTATCGCGCGCTGGCGCGGGCGGCGCGCCGCGGCGTAGATGTGCGCCTGCTGCTGCCCTCGCACAGTGATTCGGCCCCGGCGCTGGCCGCGCAGCATTCGCACTATGCGGATCTGCTCTCATCCGGCGTGAAGATCTACGAGCGCAGTGAAGGCATTTTGCACTCCAAGACGGTGGTGGTCGATGGCGTGTGGTCGATCGTCGGTTCGTCGAATTTCGATCATCGCAGCGTGCTGTTCAACGACGAGGTCGACGCGGTGGTCATCAGCGCTGCGACCGGCGCGCAGCTGGAGAGCTACTTTCAGCAGGACCTGCAGCATGCGGTCGGAATCGACCTGGCGACCTGGCAGCAACGCCCGCTGTCGCAGAAACTGCGCGAGCATTTCTGGCGACTGTGGGAGCAGCTGCTATAGATCAGGCATGCCTGGCTGGCGTGGCCTTGACCTGCGGCGCCGGCGCGAACACATCGAAGCTGAGGCTGAAGTTCGAACCACTCTCCTGGTGCGGCACGCAGGTCACCTGGTTGTTGACATTGCGGGTAACGAACATCGGCAGCACCGTGTCACGAAACTGCTCCACCAGCTCGCAATCACCGGCCTGCAGCTCGAACGGCCGGCGCGGCGCCAGCTCGACATGGCGCCACACGCCTGGGGCGCTGTCGGGCGCGCCGGCTGCAGCGACGGGCGCATTGGCGTCCGCCAACTGCAGACTGGAGAACTTAAGGCTCGCCTCCGCCAGCTTGTCTGGCACCCCGGTGCCGCGGGCGCACAGCGGAATCACCGTGGCATTGGGGCGCGCCCCGACCACACGCAGCAACAACTGCAGCTTGTCGGCCAGGCCGTCACACGAATAGGTGGAGGTAAACCCCATGAAATGGAAATCATATTTATGCGGCTGCCAGCTGCCCGGCTGTTCGGCGCCGGCGCCAGCGCCAGCGCCGTCCGCCGCGCCTGCCGCAGGGACGATGCTCACGGCCAACAGTGCCGCACAAACCACGGGTATGGACCATCGCTGCGGGCATCGATTCGACATGCTGCACCTCCGATACGAGCATAACGCTTGAGCGCCACCGCAGCTGACACGCTGTCGTACCCCTTAAGCCCCCGGCAGCGGGCGGTTTGGTTGTAGCGGCCTAGCCGCAGCGCGCCAGGCCGGCCGCCAGGTCGGATCGCAGGTCCTCCAGCGCCTCGATGCCGACCGACAGTCGCAGCAGGCCATCGGTCAGGCCGGCGGCCCGGCGCGCCGATTCGTGCATCGCGGCGTGAGTCATCGACGCCGGGTGCGCCACCAGGCTCTCCACGCCGCCAAGCGATTCGGCCAGGGAGAAATACTTAAGGCCGGCGACGAAGGCCTTGACGGCCGGAATTCCGCCCGCGAGCTCAAAGGTGACGATGGCGCCGAAGCCGGACTGCTGGCGCTGCGCGATCTCATGGCCCGGGTGCGTCGGCAGGCCGGGATAAAACACCTTAAACACCTGGGGCTGCGTGGTCAGCCAGGCCGCCAGTTCCTGTGCATTGCGGCCGTGAACCGCCAGTCGCGCGTTCAGGGTGCGCAGCCCGCGCAGCGTCAGATAGCTGTCGAAGGCTGAACCGGTCAATCCCAGGCAGTTGGCCCACCAGCACAGCTGCTCGTTGTGCTCCTGGCGCGCCGCGATCACCGCGCCGCCGACCACGTCGCTGTGGCCGTTGATGTACTTGGTGGTCGAATGCACCACCAGATCGGCGCCCAGACGCAGCGGCTGCTGCCAGCTGGGCGACAGGAAGGTGTTATCCACCGCTACCAGTGCGCCGGCCGCACGCGCGAGCTGCGACACCGCCGCGATGTCGGTCAGTCGCAGCAGCGGATTGCTCGGCGTCTCGACCCACAGCATCGCGGCCGGCTGCGACAGTGCGGCGCGCAACGCCGCTTCGTCACCGAAATTCACGAACTCGACCTGCAGGTCACCGCGCCGATGCAGCGCGTCGAACAGCCGATAGGTGCCGCCGTAGCAATCGTGCGGTGCCACCAGCCGCGCGCGTGCCGGCAGCAGCTGCAGACACAGCGTGACTGCCGCCATGCCGGTCGCAGTGATCACCGCCCCGGCGCCGCCTTCAAGGTCCGCCAGCGCGGCACCGAGCAGATCGCGGGTCGGATTGCCGGAGCGCGAATAATCGTAGGCGCGCTTCTGGCCGTAGCCGCGAAATGCGTAGGTCGCGCTCAGATGAATCGGCGGTACCACCGCCCCGGTGACGTCGTCGGTTTCCAGACCGGCGCGCACCGCGCGCGTGGTTGCATCGGCTCGATCACTCACTTAGGTCACATCTCCATACAAAGTCGCAAAGGCCGGCTGCAACGCTGCGGCGTCCTTGAGAAAGGTGTCGTGGCCGTGCAGCGAGGACAGCTCGTGCAGGCGCGCATCGGGCAGCCGCTCGGCCAGCGCCCGCATATCGTCGATCGGCACCAGCTGGTCTTCGCGCACCGCCACCAGCGTGGTCGGCGTCGCCACCCGAGCCGCGTCGATGGCATGCAGGTCGATCGACTCCGACAGGCAAAGAAACGACTCGGCCCGATAGCGCGCGGCGTAGTCGCGGCCGCGCGCGAACAGGTATTCCTCGACCGGAAACACGAATCGACCGTCGACCTGGCGCGGCGCATGGCTGAAGCGCGCGGCAAACTCGTCCGGGCTGCGATAGGTCGCCATGGCGAGCGCGCGCGCCAACTCCATGCCGTCCGCGGCATGCCCGGCGGCGAGCGCGAAGCGCAGCACGCGCCGCTGCACGCTGCGCCACGCGGTGGACATCGGATGGGCGCGATCGGCGGCGCTGATCACCAGCAATTGCCGCACCCGTCCGGCGTAGCGCTCGGCGAATGCCAGCGCCACCATGCCGCCGTAGGATGCCCCGACGATGGCGCGCAGTCGCGCCAGCTTCAGATGATCGAGCAGTTGCAGCAATGCCTCGGCCTGATCGTAACTCGACAGGCTGGGAAATACGCCGCCTGCCGTCGGTGCGGTGGACTCGCCGCTGCCGCCCAGATAGTCGATGCCGAGTATGCGCAGCCGCGTGCTGTCGAGCGCGCGACCCGGGCCGGCGATCTCGCACCACCAACCGGCGCGCGGCTGCTCGGTATCGAACACCCGGCGGTGAGCCGAGATGCCGCCGAGCGCCAAAACCACCGGAGCGCCGGGCTTGCCGGCGAGTCGCCAGGCGAAGCTCGGCTGATCGAGGCTGCCGCCATGGTGCAGCGACAGCCGGCCAGGCAGCTGCAGCACGCCGGAAATCGCCTCGGCGGAGGCAACTTCGGATTCAGCGCCGGTCAGATTCTCGTGTTGTGGGGCCAAGCTCAACTAACGCTCCGCAGTGCCTGTCGTCATGCATCGTAGGCACTCCTGCGGACCGCTCGCCTGGACAGTTTCGCGCCGGCGGATTTGCATCGCGGCGCTCCCTTGTCGGCCCTCATCTATCGGCCACAGCTTGCGCTGTGGGCCGCAGGAGTTGGCACCATGTCGGAAGTCCGACGGTTGCCCCGGCGTCTAAGGGCCTTTCCCTCAGCCGGTCTCGATGAGTGGCGATCAGTCTAGATGCGGCCCGTTTGAGGGTCAAGCGCCTGCAGGCGGACGCCACAGGGCCCTGCTTGCCGCACCTGTATCATTATGCTAGCGTGCTAATACGTTAATACACTGGATGGCGGGCACGGCGGCCGCAGGCAATGAAAACACATCGGCAGCTATCGGCGCGCCAGGAAGCCCTGGCTGAGCGCAACCTGGTGGCAGCCCTGGTCACGCTGCGCAGCGTCGAGGAATGCCGCGCCTTCCTGCGTGACCTGTGCACCCCGGCCGAACTGCAGGCGATGGCGGACCGTTGGGCGGTGGTCGAGTGCCTGCGGCGCGGCCTGCCCTATCGCGAGATTCATCGCCAGACCGGCGTCAGCGTCACCACCATCGGCCGCGTGGCGCGCTACCTGGCCCAGGGCAATGGTGGCTACGTCCTGGCGGCACAACGCATCGACGGGTCGCAGCATGGATAAAGAAACCCGCATCAAGCTTGCGGTGCAGAAGTCCGGCCGCCTGACCGATCCTTCGGTGGATCTGCTGACACGCTGCGGCCTGAAACTCTCGCGCGGCAAGGACCAGCTCATGGGTTACGGCGAGAACATGCCGCTCGATGTGCTGTTTGTGCGCGACGACGACATTCCGGATCTGGTGCAGGAGGACGTGTGCGATCTGGGGCTGGTGGGGCTGAACGTCCTGGAAGAAAAGCGACTGGAGCTGGCCGCACGCGATTCGCCAGCCCGCTTCGAGGCTTTGCGCACGCTCGACTTCGGCCGCTGCCGGCTGTCGCTCGCGGTGCCGGTCGAGCACGCTTACGACGGGCCGCAATCACTGCGCGGCAAGCGCATCGCCACCACCTACCCGCATCTGCTCGGCCGGTTCCTGCAGCAGCGGCAGATCGAAGCCGAGATCGTGATCCTGTCCGGCGCGGTGGAAATCGCCCCGCGCCTGGGCCGCGCCGACGCGATCTGCGACCTGGTGTCCACTGGCTCCACGCTGCAGGCCAATCACCTGCGCGAGGTAGAGACCATACTGCAGAGCCACGCGGTACTGATCCGCACGCCGGTGCCGCTGTCGACCGAAAAAAACGACTGGGTCGAACGGCTGCTGTTGCGCGTGGAGGGCGTGCAACAGGTCAAGGAGAGCAAATACATCATGCTGCATGCGCCCCGCTCGGCGCTGCCAGCCATCCGGTTGCTGCTGCCGGGCAGCGAATCGCCGACGATCATTCCGCTCGAGGGGTCGCCCGATCGCGTCGCGGTACACGCCGTATGCCGCGAGAACGTGTTCTGGGAGACGCTCGAGAGCCTGAAGAAGGCCGGCGCCAGCGCCCTGCTGGTGCTGCCGGTCGAGAAGATGCTGGCCTGATCCAATGCAGATACTGGACTGGCAACTGCTCGATGCCGCCGGCCGGCGCGCCGCCCTCACCCGCCCCGCCGCGTCGCTGCAGCCGCGCATCGTGCAGCAGGCGCAGGCCATCATCGATGCGGTACGCAGCGAAGGCGACGTCGCCATACGCCGCTGCGCGCTCGAATTCGACGGCGTGGCGCCGCCTGAGCTGCGGGTCGGTGCCGACGAGTTCGATGCCGCGCGCGCGCAGCTGACGGCCGATCAGCTCGCGGCCCTGGAAAAGGCGATCGCCAACGTTGACAGCTTTCACCGCGCCGGCAGGCCCACCGAGTTGTCGCTGGAAGTGCAGCCGGGCGTGCGCTGCGAGCGGCTCATCCGTCCGATCGGCGCGGTCGGTCTGTACGTGCCGGCCGGGGGCGCGCCGCTGCCGTCCACGGTCATCATGCTGGCGGTACCGGCACGCATCGCCGGCTGCGCGCTGCGCGTGCTGTGCACGCCGCCACAGCGCAGCGGACTTGCGAGCCCGGCCGTACTGGTGGCCGCACAGCTGTGTGGTATCGGGCAGGTGTTCAAGATCGGCGGCGCACAGGCCATAGCCGCCATGGCCTATGGCAGCGGCGGCGTACCCAAAGTGGCGAAGATATTCGGTCCGGGCAACGCCTGGGTCACAGCCGCCAAGCAGCTGGTGGCTGCCGATGCCGCCGGAGCAGCCTTCGACCTGCCCGCAGGTCCATCCGAAGTGCTGGTGATCGCCGATGACAGCGCGCGCGCCGAATTCGTCGCCGCCGACCTTCTGGCCCAGGCCGAGCACGATCCGATGTCGCAGGCGCTACTGGTCACCACCAGTGCGACACTCGCCCAGCAGGTGGCTGAGGCGGCGCGCGAGCAGCTACTGAAGCTGTCACGGCGCGCCATCCTGCAGCAATCGGTCGCCAACTCGCGCATCCTGATCGTGCGCAGCCTGGAGGATGCGCTCGCGGTGTCCGACAGCTACGCACCCGAGCACCTGATCATCCAGACGCGCGATCCCCGCGCGCTGCTCGCGCGTGTACAGCACGCGGGCTCGGTATTTCTGGGCAGCTGGTCACCCGAGCCGATGGGCGACTACTGCTCGGGCACCAACCACGTATTGCCCACCTACGGCTACGCACGTGCCTACAGCGGACTGTCGGTGCAGGACTTCACTCGCCGCATGACGGTGCAGGAGCTCACCGGCGACGGCCTGCGCGACCTCGGCCCGACTGCCAGCACGCTGGCGCGGCTCGAGGGACTGGATGCCCACGCCGCGGCGGTCGACCTGCGGCTGGCGGCGTTGCGCCGGGGATGCACCGCTTGAGCTGGCTGACCGAAATCGCACGGCCGGAAATTCGCGCCCTGAAAGCCTACCAACACGCGGTGTGGGAGCCCGGCCTGGTGCGCCTGCATGCGAATGAACTTCCGTGGCGGGCTTCGGGCGACAGCTCGATCGCCGGCCTCAACCGCTATCCCGAGCCGCATCCGCATCAGCTGACCGCGGCGCTGGCGCGCTTCTATGGTGTCGGCCCGGAAATGCTGCTGGCCGGCCGCGGCAGCGACGAACTGATCGATCTGCTGATCCGCAGCTACTGCCGTGCCGGCCAGGATGCCGTGATCATCTGTCCGCCCACTTTTGGCATGTACGCCGTGGCCGCGCGCATCCAGGGCGCGCGCGTGATCGAAGTCGCGCTGCAACGCGACGCCGGCTATCGCTTCGACCCGGTGGTGCTGGGCCAGCACGCCGATCAGGGCCTCAAGCTGGTGTTCCTGTGTTCGCCCAACAATCCCACCGGCAATCTTCTCGACGGCCAGGCGATCCTGGGACTGGCGCGCGCGCTGGAGGGGCGCGCCCTGGTGGTGGTCGATGAGGCCTATGTGGAATTCGCCGAGCAGCCGTCGCTGACCAGCGCCATCACCGATCATCCGGGCCTTACGGTGCTGCGCACGCTGTCGAAGGCTCATGGCCTGGCCGGCGCCCGCTGCGGGGCGCTGCTGGGACATGCCGCCGTGGTGGCGCTGCTGCGCAAGGTCATCCAGCCCTACGCGGTCACGCAGTTGACCATCGAGGCCGTGTTCCGCTCGCTCGAGCCAGCTGCGCTCGAACAGTCGCGCAGCCGCGTCGCGACGCTCAAGGCCGAACGTGCGCGCGTTGCCGCGGCGCTGGCCGACACTCCCGGCGTGCGCAAGGTCTGGCCCAGTGAAGCCAATTTCCTGCTGGTGGAATTCCAGGACGCGCCCGCAGCGCTACAGCGATCGCACGCGTCCGGCCTGCTGCTGCGCGACCTGCGGGCCGCGCCCGGGCTCTCGCACGCGCTGCGCATCAGCATCGGCACGCCCGAACAGAACGATCGGCTGCTGTCCAGCCTGATGAGCCTGCAATGAAGCAATCCGCGCCGCGCCCGCCCCCGGTACTGTTCGTCGATCGCGACGGCACGCTGATCGAGGAGCCACCCGACAATCAGGTGGACAGCCTGGGCAAACTTCGCCTGCTGCCCGGGGTAGTCGCCGCGCTGGTCGAACTGCGGCGCGCCGGTTACCGGCTGGTGATGGTCAGTAACCAGGACGGGCTCGGAAGTGCGCGCTACCCGCGTGAGCGCTTCGAGCAGGTGCAGGCCTTTCTGCTGCATTTGCTGGCCTCGCAGGGCATCGAGTTCGACCAGGTGTTCATCTGCCCGCATCTGCAGCAGGAGAATTGCGTGTGCCGCAAGCCGCGCACCGGGCTGGTGACCGAGTACCTGCGTCAGCAGCCGATCGACCGCGAGCGCAGTGCCATGATCGGCGATCGCGACACCGACCTGGAATTCGCGCAGGATCTGGGCATCCGCGGCCTGCGCGTGAGCGTCGACGCCGCGCCGGGCGATGAGCACGGCTGGCCCGGCATCACGCGCACGCTGCTGGCACGGCGGGCACAGGTGGCGCGCAAGACCCGCGAAACCGACATCGAACTGACGCTCGAACTCGACAGCGGCGCCGACTGCCGCATCGCCACCGGCATCGGCTTCTTCGATCACATGCTCGAGCAGCTCGCCCGGCACGCAGGCTTCACCCTGCAGCTGAGCTGCCGCGGCGACCTGCACATCGACGAGCACCACACGGTCGAGGACTGCGCTTTGACGCTGGGGGAGGCGTTGCGCCAGGCGCTAGGTGACAAGGCCGGCATCGGTCGCTACGGGTTTCTGCTGGCGATGGACGAGAGCGAGGCGCAGGTGGCACTCGACCTGTCCGGCCGCCCGTACTTCGTGTTTGAAGGCCAGTTCGGCCGCGAACAGATCGGGCAGCTGCCGAGCGAGCTGGTGCCGCATTTCTTTCGCTCGCTGGCGCAGAGCCTGGGCGCGGCGCTGCACCTGTCGGTGCGCGGCGAGAACACGCACCACATGATCGAGGCGTGCTTCAAGGGGGTCGGGCGGGCACTGCGGCCGGCGCTACGGCGCGATGGCTACGAGCTGCCGACCACCAAGGGCGCGTTGTGAAGGTGGACGTGGCGATCATCGACAGCGGTGGCGCCAACCTGGCCTCGCTGCAATACGCACTCGAGCGACTGGGCGCGCGCTCGATCGTCAGTAAAGATGCGACGGTGATTGCCGCCGCGCCGCGCGTGCTGCTGCCGGGAGTCGGCGCCGCGGCCGACGCGATGCGCCGGCTGCGCGCCACCGGACTGGACCAGGTCATTCCGCGGCTGCAGGCTCCGCTGCTCGGCATCTGCCTCGGCATGCAGCTGCTGTTCGAGTATTCGACCGAAGGCGACACCGCCTGTCTCGGGGTGCTGCGCGGCCGGGTCGAACGCCTGACGGCAGCGCCGGAGCTGCCGGTGCCGCACATGGGCTGGAACACGCTGCACGACATCGGCGCTGACCCGCTGCTGCGGGGCATCGAGCCCGCCAGTCACTTCTACTTCGTTCACAGCTACGCCGCATCGATCAACGGCAACACGCTCGCGACGGTGCGCCACGGCCACTCCATGGCCGCAGCGGTGGGCCAGGATAACTTTCGTGGCGTGCAGTTTCACCCGGAACGCTCGGCCGCGCCCGGCGCGCTCATCCTGCGCAATTTCCTGGCGCTGTAACGGGCGCGCGCGTGCTGCTCATTCCCTCGATCGATCTGCGCGGCGGGCATTGCGTACGCCTGCTCAGGGGCGACTTTGCGGCCGAGACGCGCTACCAGTCCGGGGCGCAGGAACGGCTGGCGCACTACCGCCGCCTTGGTGCGCGCTGGCTGCACGTGGTCGATCTCGACGGCGCTCGTGACGGCACGCTGGGCAATCGTGGCCTGATCCATGAGCTGGCCGCGCAGCGCGCCGTCGGGCTGCAGGTCGGCGGCGGTGTGCGCGAGCGCGCCGTCATCGATGATCTGCTCGCACACGGTGTCGCGCGCGTGGTCATCGGCAGCGCAGCGGTGGAACAACCGGCGCAGGTGGCGAGCTGGATGCACAGCGTGGGTCCTGAGCGCGTCTGCCTGGCGTTCGATGTGCGGCTGGACGCACAGCGGACTCCGCGCCTGCACACACGCGGCTGGCAGCAGCGCACCGCGCTGTCACTGTGGGACGTGGTCGCTACATTTTCCGACACAGGGCTCCAGCACGTTCTGTGTACCGACATCGATCGCGACGGCGCCCTCGGCGGCCCGAACCTGGCGCTGTACCAGGAGGCGCTGCAGCGCTTTCCGGATATCCAGTGGCAGGCCTCCGGCGGTATCGGTAGCGGCGCGGACCTGGCGGCACTGGCCGCGCATGGCGTTCCGGCCGCGATCAGCGGCAAGGCGCTGCTCGAGGAGCGCATTTCGCTCGAGGATTTGCAGCCATACTTGCCAAACGCATAATCCCCTGCCTCGACGTGCGCGACGGCCAGGTGGTCAAGGGGGTGCGTTTTCGCGATCATCGCGTGGTCGGCGACATCCTCGAGCTCGCCGGGCGCTATCGCGACCAGGGCGCGGATGAGCTGGTGTTCTATGACATTACCGCCAGCCCGGAAGGCCGTTCGGTCGATCGGACCTGGGTCAGCCGCGTCGCGCGCGTGCTCGACATCCCGTTCTGCGTTGCCGGCGGCATCAGCTCGGTTCAGGATGCCGAGCAGGTGCTCAACGCCGGGGCGGAGAAGATCTCGGTCAATTCACCGGCGCTGCGTAGCCCGCAACTGATCAATCAGCTCAGCGAGCGCTTCGGATCGCAGTGCGTGGTGGTTGGCATCGACAGTCAGACCACGCCGGAAGGCTTCCGGGTATATCAATTCACCGGCGACCCGGCCCGCAGCCGCGACAGTCAGCGTGACACCCTGGCCTGGGTAAGTGAAGTGCAGCAGCGCGGCGCCGGTGAGATCGTTCTCAACTGCATGGCGTCGGACGGTACCCGTGTCGGCTACGATATCGAACAGTTGCGCCGGGTGCGCGCGCTGTGTTGGGTACCGCTGGTTGCCTCCGGCGGCGCCGGCGCCGTGGAGCATTTCGCCCGCGCATTCAACGACGCACTGGTGGATGCCGCGCTCGCGGCGAGCGTATTTCACAGCGGCGCGATTCTCATTCCGGAGCTCAAAAGCGCGCTGCACGCGCAGGGCATCGAGGTGCGACTGTGAAGTTCACGCCGGATGACATCGAACGCATCGACTGGAACAAGAACGACGGCCTGGTACCCGCGATCGTGCAACATGCCGGCAGCGGCCGGGTGCTGATGCTCGGCTACATGGATCGCGCGGCGCTGGCGGCGACACTGGCGCGCGGTCGCGTGGTGTTCTTCAGCCGCTCCAAGCAGCGGCTGTGGGAGAAGGGCGAGACATCCGGCCACTTCCTGCAGCTGATCGACATCCGTTGCGACTGCGATGCCGACACGCTGCTGGTTATCGCCATGCCAGCCGGTCCGGTGTGTCACACCGGCAGCGCCAGCTGCTTCGGCGATGATCCGCTTACCGCTGCCGCGCCGCTGAGTTTCCTGCTGCAGCTGGAACAGCTGATTGCCGAGCGCATCGCCGCCGCTCCCGAGGGCAGTTACACCGCGCGCCTGTACGCCGGCGGCGTGCGACGCGTGGCGCAGAAGGTCGGGGAGGAAGGTCTCGAAGTCGCTCTGGCGGGCGCCGGGGAATCCGATGCCGCGCTGCTCGGCGAATGCGCCGATCTGCTGTATCACCTGCTGGTGCTGCTGCGCAGCCGCAGCCTGACACTGGCGGCGGTGATCGAGGAACTGCGCTGCCGCCACGAAGCGGCCGGCAACCCCTAGAGCACGAACTCCTGCGCCGGTTCGCGCAGGTTATAGTGCGAACTCATGGCATAGCCGTAGGCGCCGGCATTGGCGATCAGCAGTACGTCGCCCTCGCGCGTCGGCGGCAGCAGCCGGTCATGGCCCAGGAAGTCGGCGCTCTCGCAGATCGGGCCGACCACGTTTACGATCTCGGTGGCCGGCTCGTCCAGCCGTGTCAGGTTGACGATCTCGTGCCAGGCCCCATACAGCGCCGGGCGGATCAGCGAATTCATGCCGGTGGCGATGCCGACGTAACGCACATCGTCCTTCTCCTTGGTCTGCGTCACGCGCGCAATGAGCACGCCGGCCGCGGCCACCAGGTAGCGCCCCGGTTCGATCCACACCGCCACGCCCGGCCGATTCTGCCGCACCGCGAGCAGCGCGATATCGAGCTGTGCCAGATCGAGCGCCATTTGCTCGTGCCCGTCGGGTACCCCGAGCCCTCCGCCCACGTCGATGGTATGCAGCTGCGGGAATCGCTGTGCCAGGTCGAGCAGCCGAGTAGCCACCTCGGCCCAGTTGTCGGCGTCGAAGATACCGCTGCCGGAATGCGCATGCAGTCCGACCACAGTCACGCCGTGGCGTTCGATCAGCAGGTTCAGCTCATCGACCTGCGCCACCGGCACACCGAACTTGGCGTGTGCACCCGCGGTGCGCACGTGGTGATGGTGCCCGCGGCCGGTGCCGGTATCGATACGCACAAATACCCGCTGGCCGCGAAACAGTTCGCCCCATTCGCGCAGGATGTACAGGTTATCGATGGTGAGCCGGATGTTCTGTTCCAGCGCCCAGGCATACTCGGCACGGGCGGCGAAATTAGGCGTGAACTGGATGCGGCCGCGATCCAGCCCGGGCACGCTTGCGAGCACGTGCTCGATCTCGCCGGGCGAGACGCACTCGAAGCCCAGGCCCGCGGCCGCGAGCAGCCGCAGGATGTGCGCGTTCGGATTGGCCTTCACCGCGTACAGCACGCGATCGATCGACTCCATGCGTTGCAGCGCCGCGGCGGCGGCATTGAGCTCCTGCGGATCGTACACGTAGGCGCAGTCATGCCTGGTCGCGAGCGCCAGCAGTGCAGCGCGCCGGCGCCGCCACCAGGCCGAGGCCGGCGTCGGCGTTGCGGCCGGTGGCGCGAACAGCTGTTGCCACGTGGGGCCAAGGATCGTGCCCTCGCGCACCGGTACGATCAGCCGATCGTGCAGTTCATTCACCAGCCGATCGCCCTGGTCTTCATCCACTACGAAGGTGAAATTAAGGTCATTGGCCGCCTGGCTCACCAGGTAGATGCGCTGCTCGGCGAACAGCTCGAACGCCTCGCCCAGTCGATGCAGGATGCCGCGGATGTTGCGGCCCACCAGGCTCACCGATGCGCACGGACCGATCACCTGCGCCCGGCACAGCTGTGACAGATCGGCCGACAGCTTCTCGATCACCTGCGGATCGAGCGAGTTGGCCGCCGGATCGAGCGATACCGTGACGTTGGTCTCGGAAGTGGAGATCAGATCCACCGACAGGCCATGGCGCTTGAACACCTGGAACGCATCGGCGAGGAATCCGACCTCGTGCCACATGCCGGGGCTGTCGAGCGATACCAGCGTGATGCCTTTCTTCATGCATACCGCCTTCACCTGCGCCACGCCATCGCCGCCGTCGGCGCTGATGTGCGTGCCTTCGATCTGCGGGCACTGCGTTGCGTACACCACGATCGGAATGTGTTGCGATTTGGCCGGCAGGATGCAACGCGGGTGCAGCACCTTGGCGCCGCTGCTGGCGATTTCCTGCGCTTCGTCATAGTGCAGCGAACGCAGCAGGCGCGCCTGCGGCGTGTGGCGCGGATTGGCGCTGAACATCCCAGGTACGTCGGTCCAGATCTCGAGCTGGCGCGCAGCCAGTTTGGCAGCCAGGTACGCCGCCGAGGTGTCCGAACCGCCGCGACCGAGCAATACGGTATCGCCGGCAGCGTCACTGGCTATGAAGCCCTGGGTCACGACCACGCCCGGGCATGCCGCCAGCTGGCGCTGCAGCGCCGTGTCAGGCGCGAACTCACAGGTGGCCGACAGGAAATTAGCGCGCGCCGAGGCGGCCACGCGCGTCTGCGCTTTAAGGCCGCTACGCGCATCCCACCAGCTGGCCTCGATTCCCTGTGCGTTGAGGAAGCGCGCACCGAGTTCGGTCGCCATGAGTTCGCCGCTGGCCAGTACGCGCGCACGCGTGCGGTCGCTGACCTCGCTCATCAGCGCAATGCCGGACGCCATCTGACGCAGCAGCGCGAAGTATTCTTCAAGCTCTGCACTCACGCCAATGCCGAGTTCCTCGGCGAGCGCTCGATGGCGCTCCTCGATCGATGCCAGCACCGGTTCATGCGCGGCGCCGAGCGCGGCCGCCAGCAGTTTTTCCAGCCGGTCGGTGACACCGCTGACTGCCGAGTGCACCACCAGCACGCGCGCACCGTCCGCCAGTCGTGCGCGTACCACGGCGGCGATATTGCGCCAGTTATCCAGGCCGGAAACACTCGTGCCGCCGAACTTGAGCACGATCCAGGGAGACCCGCCGCGTGGCGCCATAGAAATTCCGTGTGTGAAGCAGCCGCCCTATCTAGCGCCCGGGCGTGCAGGCGGGCAGGCCGCCAGGGCAAGTGCGGTCAGACGTCTTCGTCGTCGAACACGTCGCGCAGGTCTTTTTCGAGTTTGCGGTCCGCCAGCACTTCTTCCAGTCGGCTCCAGGCCGCCTTGCCGCGTTTACCCTGCGCGCGCACGCGCTTGTCGACGCGGGCCAGCAGACCGTCGTAATCGGTGCTGTCCTCGGACTCGACAATGAATTCCTCGTCCAGATCGAAGCTCTCGTTATCGCGTTCAGACATCGTATTTTCGCTAACAAAATGTCAAAATTATCAACTAGTTACGCACTTATAGGCGCTATGCAGGCAGCGAACTATAGCTGATTTGCGCTGCGGTTCAACTCTGCACGGCGATTGGGAAGCTCTACCACATAGACCAGCCGGATGCAGCGAATGTTCAACCCCGCCGCCGCGATGGCCGCGCGCCAGTGGCCAGGCGATGCGCCCGCTGGCTGTCATAATCTGATTTCAGCCGCCCCGCGCACGACACGCGTACGACATGCGTACGACCTTCGGGCGCCGACTAGGGGGTCGCGCCGCCGTCGGTATTGAGCGCCGAGAGATCGGCTTGCAGGCCGACCGTTGCCAGCACGCCATCGGCTTTTTGTAGTACTTCGCGCGCGTAGTCCCAGTGAATCGCCACCGTGCTGTCACCGACGGCGGCGCGCAGCAACTCGGCAAACTGGTCCACATCCGGCTCGAAGCTCTGGCCCTCCGCGTCCACCGGCGGATGCGCCTCGAGCAGCAGCTCCCCGTCCACCCAGGCCACCTTCACCGGCTCGTTGATGATGCGTACCGGTGTGCCGACAGGAATCATCGGGAACAGCTGCGCGACATCCTCGGGGTACATGCGGATGCAGCCGTGGGTCACCGGCAGGCCGACCGCTATCGGGTTGTTGGTGCCGTGGATCATGTAGGTGCCGTTGCCGGCCGCCAGGCGCATGGCGAACAGGCCAAGTGGATTGTCCGGCCCCGACGGCACGCGCGTCGGCAGCGGATCGCCCGCGGCTGCATGTTCCTTGCGCACCGATTCGGGCGGGTACCAGACCGGATTCTTCTCCTTCGCGATCACGTGCGTCAGGCCGATCGGCGTGTGCCAATCCATCTTGCCGATGCTCACCGGGTAGCTGATGACCTGGGGCGGTTGGCCGCGCTGCGGCTTGGGGTAGTAGTAGAGCCGGTGCTCGGGCAGGTTGACCACGATGCCCTCGTGCGGCCCCGGCGGCAGGATGTGTCGACCCGGGATGATGACCTGTTTGTCGGCACCCGGCAGCCACGGGTCGATACCCGGATTGACGCGGATGACTTCCTCGGAGCCGAGGCTGAATTTGCGCGCCAGGTCGTACAGCGTGTCCTCGTAGACGGTCTGCACGGTCTGATCATCGCCCACTACGGCGACGTCCGGAGTCGCCAGCGCGTAGGTGGTAGCCCGGGCAGGAGCAGTGGCCGCGAGCAGCAACAGCAACAGCACCGACGGCAGCGACGAAGTCGGCGCCATCGATCGCTCAGCGGCGCAGCGAAACCCGCCACCGCGTTGACCATAACGGGCCAGGGCAGCGCCAAATCCGACGTGATTCACGCTTTGAGAGTAACACGTCACGATACGATTCTCAGCCCGGGTTTTCCGAAGCGAATTGAGCACTTGCAGTGCCCGGGGCCCGTCGAAATGCTCAAGTCCGGCCCGCCAAGGCCGATACCTAGCGCATGCAGTATGAGGCAGCTGGAAGCATGCAGGCAGTGTCCTACAGCGGGCCGGCTACGTGGTCCCTGGATCTGCGCACCGGCGAGCTGCGCTCCAGCCCGGCGCGCGCCCGCATGATGGGTTACCCGCCCGACACCGCGGATTCGAGCGCTGAATTCTGGAACGCGCTGCTGCATCCCGACGAGCGCGTCGCCGTGCACACCGCGCGCGCACGCCATGTTCAGGGCCTGGGCAGCGGCTACCGCAGCGAATATCGCGCGCAGCGGCGCGATGGCAGCTGGGCCTGGCTGCTGGAAATCGGCTGCATCGAGCGTGACAGCAACGACGCGGCAATCCGCGTCAGCGGCGTGTTGCTCGACATCACGGTGGAGCGCGAAGAGCAGTTCCGGCTGCAGCAACGCCTGGAGCGGCTGCGCACCGTGTTCGATTACACCTATCAATTCGCCGGACTGCTCTCGAGCGACGGCGTGCTGCTGGAGAGCAATCGCACCGCGCTCAAGGCCGCCGGCGTCACGCTCAACGATGCGATCGGCAAGCCGTTCTGGGACACGCCGTTCTGGGCCCAGCAGCCGGCCACTGAGATCGCACGCCTGCGCGACGGTATCGAGCGCGCCGGCCGCGGTGAATTCGTGCGCTTCCAGTACCAGGTGGAACATACCCGCGGCTCGATCCGCATCGTGGATTTCTCGCTGCTGCCGGTGTTCAACGACGAGGGCGAGGTGGTGTGGATCCTGTCGGAGGGCCGCGACGTCACCGATATCGTCAACGCGCACAAGGCGCTGCGCACGCTCGAGGACCGGCTGGCGGTAGCCACCAGCAGCGCCAATCTCGGGCTCTGGGACGTGAACCTGCAGACCGGCGACGCGTGGCTCAACGACCGCTGGTGGACCATGCTCGGCTATGAACCCAACGAACTGAATCGCAGCTACGACGTGTGGCGCGAGCTGCTGCACCCCGACGACCTGCTGTCCGCGCTCGCGGTGCTGCAAAACCGCAGCGGTGCCCAGACCGAATTTCGCATCGAGTACCGCATGCGCAGCAAAGACGGCAGCTGGCGCTGGATCCACTGCTGCGGCCGCACCGTGGCGACCAACGAGTTGGGAGAACCACAGCGCGTTGCCGGGGTACATCTGGACGTCACCGAGCGCAAGGAAGCCGAGATCCGGCTGGCCGCGGCGGAACGGCTCGAATCGGTCGGCAAGCTCGCCGCCGGTGTAGCGCATGAAATCAATACGCCGGTGCAGTTCGTCAATGACAGCGTGTATTTCATCCGCGACGCGGTGCATGAGCTGCTGCACGTTACCGACCGGCTGCGCACCATGGCCGCGGCGGAGCCCGGCAACGCCGGTGCGGTCGCGGCGATCAGTGCCGAGCTGCCCTATCTTGCCCAGCAGCTGCCGAAAGCGCTCGAGCGTTCGCTGGACGGCCTGAATCGCGTCGCTGAAATCGTCCGATCGATGCGCGAGCTGGCGCACCCTGATCGGCCCGAGATGTCCGAGGTCGATCTGAATCACGTGATCCGCAACGCGCTGGTGGTGGCGCGCGCGGAGTACAAGTACGTCGCCGAGGTCGAGACCGACCTGGCGCCCCTGCCGCCGGTGCGCTGCCACGCCGGGGAATTGAACCAGGTGATGCTCAACCTGCTGGTCAATGCATCGCATGCGATCGCCGATGTGGTGACCGGCAGCGGCGACAAGGGAGTGATCAAGGTGTCCACCCGCATCGACGGCGATGCGGTCGTGATCACGGTCGCCGATACCGGTGGCGGCATCGCCGAGAATATCCGGCACCGGATCTTTGAGCCGTTTTTTACCACCAAGGAAGTCGGTCGCGGCACCGGCCAGGGGCTGGCGATCTCGCACAACATCATCGTCAAGCGCCACGGCGGTGCCATCGACTGTGACAGCGAGGTCGGCACCGGCACGGCGTTTCATCTGCGCCTGCCGTTCGACTGCCGGCGCGAAGCCTCGCAGGAGCGCGCCGCATGAGACGCGTGCTGCTGGTGGATGCCGCGCCGGCGGCACTGGCGCAGCTGCAGCAGGCGCTCAAGCAGCTGCGGCCGCAATGGGACACGGCGGCGGCAGCCTCGCCGGCGGCGGCGCTGGCGCTACTGGCGCAGCATCGCTACGACGCCATCGTGTGCGATATCGGTGTGCCGGCGATGGACGGACCGGAGCTGCTGGGAGAGGTGCGCGACCGTCATCCGAACGTGGTACGGCTGTGCCTGTCCGACAACCCGGACGACGACGCCTTCCTGCGCGCGCAGGCAGTGACCCATCAGTTCCTGAATAAGCCCTGCAATGTCGAAAACCTGAGCGAGGTGCTGGAGCGCATCTGCTCGCTGCGCGATATCCTGCAGCATCCTGCCATCCACGAGTTGATCGGCAACCTCAGGGCACTGCCGGCGACTCCGCACACGTTCCAGGCACTATCCTCGGCGATCGCCAAGCCCAACGTCCACGCGGCCGATGTCGCCCAGATCGTCAGCACCGACACTGCGCTGTCGGTCAAGGTGCTGCAGCTCGCCAACTCCGCGTTCTATCGGCGCGGGGTGCCGGTCACTTCGATACAGACCGCCATCAGCTACGCCGGCCTGGAGATGATCAAATCGCTGGCGCTGTCGGCCTGCGTATTCAGCGCCCTCGATGCCTCCCCGAGCGCCATCAAGCGCCTGCAGGATCTGCAGGGACGTTCGCTGCGCAAGGCGCACTTCGCGCGCATGCTGCTGCGCGAATCGCGCCACGCCGAGGAGGCCTTCACCGCCGCGCTGCTGCTCGACATCGGCCAGGCGGTACTGGCGCTGAGCGCGCCGGAGAAATTCGAACAGATGATCGAACTGGCGCGCGCCAGCGGCCGCGCCTGGCACGAGGTTGAGCTGGAGGTGTTCGGTGCCGCGCACCCCGAGGTTGGCGCCTATCTGCTCGGGCTGTGGGGCCTGCCGCTCACACTGATCGAAGCCGTCGCCTATCACCACACTCCCAGTCGCGTGCAACACGCGCACACCAGCGTACTCGCGGCGGTGCATGTGGCCGACGCCATCGTCGATGCCACGGCCGACCGGCCGGCGAAGCTGCTCGACCGGCTGGATGCAAACTTCGTTGCCCGCACCGAGGTGTCGCGTTGCCTGACCGCCTGGAACATCCACATCGACGCCGATGACCTGCAGGCGCAACAAAAGCTGGGTGCGGCCTAGCCATGGCGATCGAACTGCGCGCCCTGCCCGACGCCCCGCGCTACAAGATACTGTGCGTGGACGACGAGACTCAGGTGCTCGAGGGCCTGAGTCTGCAGCTCGGCCGCCGCTATGAAGTGCTCACCGCGCTCAGCGGCGCCGAAGCGCTTCAGATACTGCAGCGCGAAGATCGCATCTCGGTGCTGATCTCCGACATGCGCATGCCGCGCATGGACGGAGCCACGTTCCTGGCGCGCGCACGTAGCATTGCGCCGCATGCCGGCCGCATTCTGCTGACCGGCCAGACCGACCTGCAATCGGCCATTGCCGCGGTCAACGACGCACAGGTGCTGAAGTTTCTGAGCAAGCCGTGCCCGCCGCCGGAACTGCATGCCGCGGTGGAAACCGCGATCGAGCACTATCGCCAGGCCAGCACCACCAGCACCGGGCTGCGACGCACGCTGACCGCGCAGATCATCAGCCAGGACCCGGTCACCGGCCTTGCCAGCCGCAGCTATTTCAGCGCCGCGCTGAGCGAGATCTGCGCCGATGCCAGTGGCGTCGAGCAGAGGCGCCCGTATGCGGTGCTGTTCATCAATATAGAGAACCTGGGCGACATCAACGCGGTACAGGGTCATTCGGTCGGCGACCAGGTATTGCAGGTGCTGGCGCGCCGCCTGCGCGAGCACTGTCAGAGCGCGCTGTGCATCGGACGCTGGGGCGATGAGGAGTTCGCGGTACTGCAGCCGAGCGAGTTCGCCGATGAAGCGGCGGTACTGGCCAGCGCCGACGCGGTGATCGCGAAACTCGCGGCCCCGATCGCGCTCCAGCACACCACGCAGCGCATCCGCGCCTGCATCGGTGTCGCCGGGGTCCCGGCGCACACCAAGGATGCCAAGACCGCGATCAAGTACGCGGCGCTCGCGGCGCGCCAGGCCAAGCTGCAGGGCGGCGCCATGTCGTGCCTGTTCCGCTCCGATTGGGCCGACCGCGTGGAATATCGCTATCAGCTGCTGGTAGCGCTGCGCGAAGCGATGGATACCGATGCACTGCACCTGAACTACCAGCCGGTCATCGACATCAAGCAGGGCTGCGTGCGCAAGCTCGAGGCTTTGGCGCGCTGGCAGCACCCCACGCTCGGCCCGGTATCGCCGGCGCAATTCATCAATCTTGCCGAGGAGAGCGGCGACATGCCGCGCCTCGGTCAATGGATCCTGCGACGCGCATGCCGCGAGGCGCGCCAGCTGGTGGGTCGTTGCTGCGCCCGGGTCGCGGTCAACGTGTCGATGCAGCAGCTGCTGCACGACAATTTCCTGACGCAGCTGGATGAAACACTGCAGCTGGCGCAGCTGCACCCGCAGGAGCTGGAACTGGAACTCACCGAATCGGTATTTTCGCATGATGCCGATCGAGTGCTGGCGCTGGTCACCGAACTGCATAAGCTCGGTATCACGGTGGCGATCGATGACTTCGGCAGCGGCTACTCTTCATTGGCCTACCTGCAGCGCTTTCCAGCCGATACCATCAAAGTCGATCGCTCGTTTGCCTCCACGCTCGGGCAGGGCGGTGAGACCATCATTGCCGCCGCGCTGTCGATCGGACGCAGCTTCGGCATGGAAGTGGTGATCGAGGGGGTCGAGACCGAAATGCAGCGCCGCCAGCTCACCGCGCTGGGTGCGACACTGTTCCAGGGCTATCTGTACGGCAAGCCGATGCCGCTGTCCGAGGTCGATCCGTGGTTCCTGAGCTCCGCGTTCGCGGCTGCGCCGAGCGAGGTACCGGAAACGGCGTCGATCACTCCGCCGATCGCTATCCGCTAGGCTCGGCGAGCTTCAGCCGCCGCCATCCGGATCGATGATCGCGCCGATGGGCACCCAGCCCCGGCCGTCGAATCTCATCAGGAACAACTGATGTATCGGCTGGTAGTCGCCGGGAGTGGTCCTGAGCCGGATGCCTTCGCGCAGCATCCCGAGTTCCATATCCAGGTGCGCGGCCTGCTGCATGATGTTGGCGTGCGTGAGATTGTCGCCGCAGCGCCGCAACAGCTCGACCAGCGCCTCGGCGCGCTCGTAGCCGGCGACATTGTTCTGATCGCGCAGGCTGGCCTCCCGGTTGTACTGCTGCATCCAGTCCACGAACTCGCGCACCGCCGGATCGCTCCTGGTTTGAGGTTCCAGCCAGCCTTTGGAGCGCGCGTTGGTGATGATGCCCGCGGCCTTGGCGAGTCCGGCCGGATCCAGAAACGCGGCGGTCGATAGCGACGCGTTGGCAATGAACTGCAGTGGATGCCAGTCAAGATCGTAGGCCTTGCGAATCGCCTGGGTGGCAAACGGCCCGACTGCAAAGTTGAGAAACACGTCGGCGCCGGAAGCCTTGAACGCCGTGAGCTGCGGATCGACACTGCCGTCCGCCGGCCGGTACGACAGCTGGCTGAGCACCATGGAGGGTGCGCGCGGCCCAAGCCCGGCGAGTACTCCCGCCAGATACTCCCTGCCGGCATCGTCGTCGGCATACAGGATCGCGATCCTGGCGTTGGGTTTGGTTTGCAGGATGTAGCGTGCGTACGCCAGCCCCTCGGTGCGCAGGCTGGCAAAGAAACCCATGGTCCAGGGGAAATGCGCCGGATCGTTGAATGCCACGGAGCTGGAGTCGACGAACAGTTGCGGCACATGCTGCTCGTTCAGGTATGGGCGGATCGCAAGATTGGTCTCGGTCCCCAGCGCGCCGAAGATCAGCAGCACGCCATCGTGCTGCACCAGGTGCTGCGCCAGCTCGAGGGAATTGGCCGCCTGGGAGCCATTGTCTATGCTGATGAAGCTGATCTTGCGGCCGTTGACGCCGCCCCGATCGTTGATCATTCGAAAGTAGGCGGCCTCGGCGCGCCCGATGGCGCCATAAGCCTGCGCCCAACCGCTGTAACTCATGATGTTGCCGATTTTCAGCTCCGTGTCGGAGGCGCCAGGGTCGTACGACTTCTGTGCCTGTGCGCGCAGCGGCAGCGCCAGGAAGGCCAGGAAGGCCAGGAGGGCCAGGAGGGCCAGGGCTGGCAGGCGTCGAAGTCCGTTAACTGATTGTTTGGTAAACATTTTAATGCCGAGCATACCGTGGCTGTTTTTCCGCATGCAAACCGATACCATACAAACGTATGGTATCCGATTCCCTGCCCCCCTTAAGCCCGCGCCAGCAGCAGATCCTGCGGCTCATCAGCCAGTTCATGCTGCGTCATGGCCTGCCGCCCACGCGCGCCGATCTGGCGCGCGCATTGCGGCTGCGTAATCGCCAGGGCATCGACCAGCATCTGCGTGCCATCGAGCGCAAGGGTTATCTGCAGCTCGAGCCCGGCATCGCGCGCGGTATTCGCCTGCTGCACGACGCCATCCCGGCTGCCGCCAACACGCTGCTGCTGCCGCTGTATGGCCGCGTTGCCGCCGGCGTCCCCACACTGGCGCAGGGCAATATCGAGGAGACCATCGCCATCGATCGCTCATTGTTCCGTCCGCGCGCGGACTTCCTGCTGCGTGTCCATGGCCACAGCATGCGCGATGCCGGCATCGCGCATCGCGACATTCTCGCCGTGCATCGCGCGCCGCAAGCCAGCAATGGCCAGATCGTGGTCGCGCGCCTGGGCGATGAGGCCACGGTCAAGTACTACTACCGTCGCGGATCGCTGCTGCGGCTGGAGCCCGCCAATCCCGAGTTCGCACCGCTCGAGATCGATCTGCGCCGCGAGAGCTGCGAGATCGAAGGCATCGTCGTCGGCAGCGTGCGCACCGAACTGCCGCGTCGCAGTTGACGGGAGCCGCGGTGACTATCCCCCTGCCCCTTGGCTCGCAGCGCACGCAGACGCTGGAGCAACTCGCGCGACTGTGCCGCAGCGCCGAGTCGGGCCGCGCTCCCTGGCTGGCCGCGCCCTCGGGCTTTGCCGAACTCGATGCGAATCTGCCCGGAGGCGGCTGGCCGGTGGGCGCCATCGCCGAGCTGATGAGCGATGCGATCGGCATCGGAGAGCTGAGTTTATTAGTGCCGGTCTTGTCCAGACTGGCGCGCGCCGGTCGCTATATCGCGTGCATCGCCCCGCCCTACCTGCCGTACGCGCCGGCGCTGGCGCAACGCGGTGTGCCGCTCGAACGGGTGCTGCTGATCCGCACCTCCAGCCTGCAGCAATCCTTGTGGGCTACCGAGCAGGCATTGCGCTGCCCGGCGATCGGCGCGGTACTCGGCTGGCCGGCGTATATCGTCGACAAGAATGTGCGTCGCCTGCAGCTTGCGGCTGAGGCCGGTGGCAGCCTTGGAATTCTTTATCGACCGCCCGAGGCTGCGCGTGAAGCTTCGCCGGCCGCCTTGCGGCTGCGGTTGCACGCGCTGCCCGAGGGCCTCGCGGTCGAGATCCAGAAGTCGCGCGGCGGCCGTGCCGGCCTGACGCTGCGGGTAGGAGTCGCACCGACGGTTGCGGCATGAACGCCGGGCTGTGGCTGTGCATCCGCTTACCGCGGCTGGCGCATGAAGCAGGCACCGCCGCCGAGCACGCGGCTATGGAACGGCTGGCGGCCTGGGCCTATCAGTGGAGCAGCCAGGTCAGCTATCGGCTGGCCGACGGGCCGCTGCTGTGGCTCGAACTCGCCGCCAGCCGCAACCTGTTTGGCGGTCATGCCGCATTGCTGGCGAATATCGAAGCCGGACTCACGCAGCTCGGCTACAGCCACGCGTGCGCGCTCGCGCCCTCGCCCACCGGCGCGGCGCTGCTGACGCAGGTCGGACAGCAGCGCTGCGTCACCACGCACTCGCAGCTGCGCTCGCGGCTCGAGCCGCTACCGCTGGCGCTGCTGGCGCTGTCGCCGGAGGTGCTGGCGGCACTGCACGCGGCCGGGTTACGCCGCATCGGACAGCTGCTGCAGCTGCCGGCCGCCGCGATCGCGCGCCGCTTCGGACCTGCAGCCAGCCTCTACCTGCAGCGGCTGTGCGGGGCGGCGGCCGATCCGCGGCCGGCCTGGCGCCTGCCCGCGACCTATCGCGCGCGTTTCGAATTCCCGGGTGAAGTGCACGATACGACTGCGATGTTGTTTCCGCTGCGGCGGCTGCTGCTGGAATTCCAGGGTTACCTGCGCGGCCGCGACTGCGCGGTGCTGCGCTTCACGCTTGAATTCGAGCACTATCGCCAGGCCGCGAGCGGCGTGACCATCGGCATGTCCGCGCCCGCGCGCGATGCAGCGCAGTTCCTGCTGCTCTCGCGTGAGCGCCTGCAGAACCTGGCGCTGCCAGCCGCGGTGTGCGCGCTGCGCCTGCAGGCACTCGAGTTCACCGCCGCCTCGGTAGTGCAGGCGGATTTCTTCGGCAGCGATGCGCAGCAGCTGCAGCAACTGCAGTTGCTGCTCGATCGGCTGCAGGCTCGCCTTGGCGATCAGCAGGTACACGGCTTTGGGCTCGCGGCCGACCACCGGCCGGAGCGCGGCTGGCATTTCGTCACGCCGCGGCAGTCGACGCCGGGCCCGGATACGCAGTCACCGCCGCGGCCCTGCACGCTGCTGCCCAATCCGCGGCGCATCGAGCCGCCGGAGACTCTGCTGAGCGGACCGGAGCGCATCGAGAGCGGCTGGTGGGATGGCGGCGATGCGAGCCGCGACTACTACGTCGCGCGCGCCGCGGACGGTGCACGCTGGTGGGTGTTTCGGGACCTGGCCGAGGGCGGCTGGTATCTGCAGGGACTGTGGACTTGAGCCGGGCTGCCGCCGTGAACTCCTACGCCGAGCTGCACGCGCTGAGCAATTTCAGTTTCCTGCGCGGCGCCTCGCATCCGGCCGAACTCATCACCCAGGCGCATGCGCTCGGCTATCGCGCACTGGCACTGACCGACGAATGCTCGCTCGCCGGCGTGGTGCGCGCCCACGAGGCGCTGCGCGATCTGCGCGACCCGGGCTTCAAACTCATCATCGGCGCCGAGTTTCGCGCCTGCTGCGGCCTGAAGCTGGTGCTGCTGGCGCCCTCGCAGCGTGCCTATGGACAGATCTGCCAACTGATAACGCTCGGCCGGCGACGCTCGAAGAAAGGCGAGTATCGCCTGGCGCGATCGGATTTCGAATCCGGGCTGGAAGACTGCCTGGCGCTGTGGATTGCGCCGTGCGAGCCGCAAGCGAAGCAGGCCACGTGGCTGCGCGAATTCTTTCCGGCGCGCGGCTGGCTGGCGGTGGAGCTGCATCGTGCCGCCGATGATGCCGGGCGGCTCGCCGCTGCGCTGGCGCTGGCGCGCGCCAGCGGCCTGCCGATGGTCGCCAGCGGCGATGTGCACATGCATGCGCGCGGCCGGCGCGTATTGCAGGACGTGCTGACCGCGGTGCGCCATGGCTGCACCATCGATCAGGCCGGCTGGCGGCTGTACCCGAATGCCGAGCGGCGCCTGCGCTCGCTGCAGGAACTGCAGCAACTGTATCCGCCGGCACTGCTCGATGAGAGCGTCGCGGTCGCCGAACGCTGCAGCTTCTCGCTGTCGCAGCTGCATTATGAGTATCCGCCCGAACTGGTGCCGGACGGACTGACAGCCGGTGAGCACCTGCATGCCCTGACCGAGGCCGGTATCGCACGCCGCTGGCCGGGCGGCGTTCCGGCTGCCATCCGTGCAACCATCGAGCGCGAGCTGGCGCTGATCGTGGAACTGCATTACGAGCATTTTTTCCTGACCGTGCATGATGTGGTCGAATACGCGCGGCGGGAAAACATCCTGTGCCAGGGACGTGGCTCGGCTGCCAATTCCGCGGTCTGCTATGCGCTCGGCATCACCGAGATCGATCCGGCGCGCATGCAGCTGCTGTTCGAGCGCTTCATCAGCCGCGAGCGCAACGAGCCACCGGACATCGACGTCGACTTCGAGCACGAACGACGCGAGGAGGTGGTGCAGTACATCTACCGTAAGTACGGCCGCGAGCGCGCCGCACTGGCGGCCACCGTGATCTGCTACCGCACCCGCAGCGCGGTGCGCGATGTCGGCCGCGCGCTCGGCGTCGCCGACGCCGATATCGATCGCCTGACGCGGCTGCACGTGTGGTGGGATGAGCCAGGTGAGATCCAGCGTAAATTTGCCGCCGACGAGCTCGGCATCGAGCCCGCGCTGCTGCAGCGGCTGATGCGACTGGTGCGCGAGCTGATCGGCTTCCCGCGCCACCTGTCGCAGCACGTCGGCGGCTTCGTGATTTCCGGCGAGTCGCTCAGCGCCCTGGTGCCGGTGGAGAACGCCGCCATGCCGGACCGCACCGTCATCCAGTGGGACAAGGATGATCTGGAGTCGCTCGGCCTGCTCAAGGTGGATGTGCTGGCTCTCGGCATGCTGACGGCGATGCAGCGCTGCTTCGAGCTGATCGAGGGCTACCGTGGCGTGCGATTGCGCATGCAGGACATTCCGTCGAAGGATGACGCCACCTTCGACATGATCTGCCGCGCTGAGACCATAGGCGTGTTCCAGATCGAATCGCGTGCACAGATGAGCATGCTGCCGCGCCTGCAGCCGCGTAATTTCTACGACCTGGTGATCGAAGTGGCAATCGTGCGGCCCGGCCCGATCCAGGGCGATATGGTGCATCCGTACCTGCAGCGCCGTGAAGATCCGCACAGCGTCAGCTACCCGAGCGAGGCGCTCAGGGGCGTGCTGCAGAGAACCCTCGGCGTGCCGATCTTCCAGGAGCAGGTGATGCAGATCGCGGTGGTGGCCGCGGATTTCACCCCCGGGGATGCCGACGGGCTGCGCCGTGCGATGGCCGCCTGGAAGCGCCGCGGCGGACTTACGCCCTACCGCGAGCGGCTGTTGTCCGGCATGGCCAGGAACGGTTACAGCAGCGAATTCGCCGAGCAGATCTACAAGCAGATCCTGGGCTTCGGCGAATATGGTTTTCCCGAGTCGCACGCCGCCTCGTTCGCGCTGCTGACCTACATCTCCTCCTGGCTCAAATGCCACGAACCAGCCGCCTTCGCCGCGGCGCTGATCAACAGCCAGCCGATGGGTTTTTATTCCCCGGCACAGATCACGCAGGATGTGCGCCGTAACGGCGTGCCGGTGCGGCCGGTCGATGCCGGCATCAGCGACTGGGACTGCACCCTCGAACCCGAGGGCGCTGCACCGGGGCAGCAGCCCGCGCTGCGGCTGGGATTACGGCTGGTGCGCGGCCTGTCGCGCGCCGATGCCGAGCGCATCGTGGCCGAGCGCGCGCGGCAACGCTTCGCCAGCATCGATGAACTCGCCGCGCGCGCCCAGCTGTCGCGGCGCTCGATCCAGGCGCTGGCGGCCGCCGGTGCGCTGGGAACCTTAAGCTCGCACCGCCACGACGCCAGCTGGCAGGCGCTGGGCGTTGAACGGCTGCCTGGCCTCATCGCCGGCTTGTCGGCCAGTGAGCCGCCGGCTGTGCTGCCGGCACCGACCGAGAGCCAGAATATCCTCGCCGATTACCGGCACCTGGGCCTGACCACCGGACGCCATCCGCTGGCGCTGCTGCGCCCGGCGCTCACTCGCCGCGGCTTTCGCAGCAGCAGCGATCTGCAGCGGCTCGCCGACGGCAGCAGCGTTCGGGTCGGAGGCCTGGTGACGCACATGCAGCAGCCGGCCACCGCCTCGGGCGTGGTGTTCGCATCGCTGGAGGATGAAACCGGCATCGTCAATATCATCCTGTGGCCGAAGGTATTCGCGGCGCAGCGCCGCTGCGCGCTCGAATCGAGCCTGCTGGTGGTCGAGGGCACGCTGCAGAGACGTGATCGCGTCGCCCACGTGATCGCGCAGCGGCTGCACAATCGCTCGGCGTGGCTGGGCGGAATGCGCCGCGACTCGAGAGATTTTCATTAGAACCGCATGTCCTGCGCTACACTTTCGGCGCCGTACCCCGACTCCCTCGAGGACATGAATAAAGAATCATTGCATTCAGTGCTCGCCGTGTGCTGCCTGGCCGCCGGCCGAGCCGCATCGGCGCAGCAGCCCGCCGACCAGCCGCTGTACCTTGCCGGTCCGCAGATTCCGGTGGAGCGGCGCGTGGACAGTCTCATTGCCAGCATGACGCTGGAGGAGAAAGCCGCGCAGTTGGGAAATGTCGCGCCGGCCATTGCGCGCCTACATGTGCCGCGCTACAACTGGTGGAATGAAGGACTGCACGGGGTCGCGCGCGCCGGCGTCGCCACGGTATTTCCGCAGGCGATCGGCATGGCAGCGACATTCGACGCGCCCCTGCTGCACCAGGTTGGCGACGTCATCAGCACCGAGTTTCGCGCCAAGTACTACCAGGCGCTTGAACCGGACGGCTCCGCCCAATATTACGGCCTGACCGTATGGTCGCCCAACATCAACATCTTCCGCGACCCGCGCTGGGGCCGCGGCCAGGAAACCTACGGTGAGGACCCGTACCTGACTGCGCGACTTGGCGTGGCCTTCGTCACCGGCCTGCAGGGCGATGACCCGCGATACCTCAAGACCGTAGCGACGCCCAAGCACTTTGCCGTGCACAGCGGCCCCGAATCGACCCGCCACACGGTCGACGTGCACGCTTCGCGGCACGACATGGAAGACACCTACCTGCCGGCGTTTCGCGCCACCGTCACGGAAGCCAAGGCGCAATCGGTCATGTGCGCCTACAACTCCCTGAACGGCCAGCCGGCGTGCGCCAACACCGATCTGCTGCAACAGCACCTGCGTAACGACTGGGGCTTCCAGGGCTACGTGGTCTCGGACTGCGGCGCGGTGGCCGATGTGTTCAACGCCCACCACTACGCCGCTACGCCGGAGGAAGGCGTCACGGCAATATTCGAGGCCGGCACGGACCTGATCTGCGGCGACTATCGCCGAAACATGACCACCGAGCCGGATGCGATCGCCAACGCGGTACGCGGCGGCATGCTGCCGGAGACTGTGATCGATCGATCACTGCACCGCCTGTTCAACGCCCGCTTCCGGCTCGGTATGTTCGATCCGCCCGCATCGGTGCCCTATTCCGGCGTGTCGGCGGCCGACAATGACACCGAGGCGCATCGCCAGCTGGCGCTACGCGTGGCGCGCGAATCAATAGTGCTGCTGAAGAACCGCGGCCACCTGCTGCCGCTCAAAACCGCCCCGAAGTCGATCGCAGTCATCGGACCCAACGCCGATAGCCTTGACGCCCTGTCCGGCAACTACAATGGCACAGCGTCGAAGCCGGTCACGGTGCTGGCGGGAATCCGGCAGCGCTTCGCGGGCGCGCGCGTCAGCTACGTCGAAGGCACCGGCCTGGTCGGTCCCCCGGCGACGCACCGCCAGGACACCCGCAAGGCGCTCGATGCCGCACGCGCTGCCGATCTCGTGGTAGTGGTGCTCGGGCTCTCGGCCAAGGTCGAAGGCGAAGAAATGAAGATCGATGCCGCAGGGTTCGCCGGCGGCGATCGCACCTCCATCGACCTGCCGGCGCCGCAGCAGCAGTTGCTGGAGCACGTCGAGGCGCTCGGCAAGCCCACGATAGTGGTGCTGATGAGCGGCAGTGCGCTGGCGATCAATTGGGCCGATGCGCATGCGGCCGCGATCCTGGAGGCCTGGTACCCCGGGGAGGAAGGCGGCACGGCGCTGGCTCAGGCGATCGCGGGCGATTATTCCCCCGCTGGCCGCCTGCCGGTGACCTTCTACCGCACGGTCGAACAACTCCCGGCATTCGACGATTACTCGATGACCGGCCGCACCTACCGCTATTTCGATGGCGAGGCGCTGTATCCGTTCGGCTATGGGCTGAGCTACACCACGTTCACGTACCGCAACGTGCATGCCGATCGCAGCGAAATCTCCGCATCGGAATCGGTGACGATCTCAGCGGACGTGACCAACGCCGGTGCCCTCGCCGGCGACGAGGTGGTACAACTGTACCTGAGTCGCCCAGGCATCGCCGGCGCGCCGCGGCGGGCGTTGCGCGGCTTCACGCGTATTCACCTGGAGCGCGGACAGACCCAGTCGGTTCAGTTCGTGCTTCGTGATCGCGCCCTGGATCTGGTCGATGCCGATGGCAGGCATCGTGTCGTTGCCGGCCCGGTCGAGGTTTGGATCGGCGGTGGTCAGCCGGTGGCGCGCGCCGGGCTCGCGCTGGCCGCCGGGGCGCACACCCGCTTCACGATCACCAGTTCCGCGACGCTGCCGGACTGATTATATGGGAATGCTCAACTTTGATATCGTACGGGAGCTTGGCCTTGCCTTACCCGATGTCGTCGATGGCACCGCGTATGGATCCCCTGCGTTGAAGCTGGAAGGCAAACTCCTGGCCTGCGTCCCCACTAACAAGTCCGCCGAGCCAGATAGCATCGTCGTGCGTATCGGTCTCGAGCAGCGTGTCGCGCTACTTCGGCAGCAGCCCGATATCTACTACATCACCGATCATTACGCACCACACCCCACCGTGCTCGTGCGACTATCAAGGATCACTCGGGCAGATCTGAGGAAACTCCTGCGTGACGCCCACGGCTTCGTTGTGGCTTCGGCCCGGAAGACTGCGGCCATCACCAGGCGTCCGAAACGGGCCGCTGACCATTCGGGCACGCGTAACAAGCCGAGGATGCGCTAAGTCTCGGAACTCTTAAGAGCGGCATCCAGGTCGGCCCACAAATCTTCTACGCCCTCAATCCCGACACTCAATCGAAGCAGCGATGCAGGCAGGTGCTCCTGGCCGGGAACGCCCGCCCGGCGTTCAATTGTGGACTCCACAGCACCCAAGCTCGTGGCGTGCTGAATGAGCCTGAGGCGCGAACATACCTGGTCGGCTGCCGCAGCGTCGCCGTGAACATCAAATGAAATAATGCTCCCGAAGCCCTTCAACTGGCTGCGCGCGACCGAGTGCGTCGGGTGGGTGCTCAGTCCCGGAAAGCGCGTGCAGGTGACACTGCTGTGGGAGCTCAGGCGTTGCGCCAGGATCATTGCACTGGCCTGGGCACGCTCGAGCCGAAGCGCCATTGTGCGGGCGCCACGGACCGCGAGAAAGGATTCCAGCGCACCAGGCGTGGCACCGTTTAGTCCACGCGACTTGCGCAAAGCGGCGAGGAGGTCGTCGCGCCTTACGGTAACCAACCCAGCAAGCAAGTCGGAGTGGCCGCCGATGAACTTGGTGGCGGATTGAAAGGATAGGTCTGCGCCCAGATCGAGCGGGCGCAGGTTCAGCGACGTTGCGAATGTGTTATCGACCGCCAGGAGCGCCGATGGCTTTCGCGGGGCCGAGCAGATCGTGCTCAGATCGGCCACGACCAACAGCGGATTTGACGGCGATTCCAACCACAGGAGGTCAGCGTCCGCTGCCGCTCGGATCCAGCCGTCCGTGTCGTCAAGCGCCAATCGGCTCACGCTCCACAGGCCCCTCTGTCTTCCGGATTCGGCCAGCGCTGCAACGCCCTGATAACAGTCGTCCGGAAGCACCACTCGCGATCCGACGCGCAGTTGATCGAAGATCGCGGCGACACCCGCCATACCTGAGGCAAAAGCCACGGCTCGACCTCCTTCCAGGAGACCAATGATCTCCTCCAGCGCTTCCCATGTTGGTGTGCCTTCATTTCTGGCATAGGTGCGCTCAGTGCCGAGTATGAAGTTTGACGCGAGCACGGGTGGCATATTCAGCGGCGAACCCGGCCGCCCATCGCGCCCAGCCGCAACGAGTAGCGAGTCGGAAGATGAATACTCTGCGATGTTGCGGTCAGTTCGAGTAGCCATGACGACCGATTCTAGGCTATGAGCGCCTCGGCAGTGGTAGTCCATGCCATGAAACCGCCGAGTGTCCAAGTTAGGGAGGCGCTTTCAATTCATCGAACGACCGGTGCTGGCGGGTCAGCGAGGGCTTATCCGGGTATGCCAGCTATTGACCCCAAGCCGCCTGCGCCGACTGGCCGCTTCGGGGAAGCATACAGGCAAGCGAAATGTCCAAGACTTCGCGAATTCTGGGTTCACAGTTGACAGCGCTTCTCAACAGCCGATAGTCTGCGCGCATGTGGTCGCTCCGTCCGGCATCGTATTACGCGTCGCGCGCAAATTGTGCGGAGGCAATTCATTGAGTTTGTAGAATCGCAGTGACTCAACTAAAGGCCTCCCGAGCGGAGGCCTTTTTGCATCCGCCTGGGGCCATAGGATGCAAACCATGACAGCAACAAGCTCGGCCCGCATTGAGATTCTCAAACATTCACATTTGGCTCAGGTGCTGGATGTCATCAGCAGTGTGCGCGGGGAGTTCGGTCTTAGCCGTCGCGTCCCCTCGCTTTTGGAAGCAGCAGACTACAACTTGCTTGATGTTTATCTGCACCCGCGGTCCTCCTACTTTGTTGCGACAATCGATAACCTTGTCTTGGGCGGAGCGGGGATCTTCCCGCTGGCGGGCGCGGAGTGCAGGACTTGCGAGCTACAGCGGATGTACCTTCGTTTGGAATATCGCGGCCAAGGCATCGGGCAATCACTTCTGAACGCCTGCGTCGCCTTTGCTCGATCCTCAGGCTTTGAGCGGTGCTATGCGGAAACGATTTCAGAAATGTCTGGCGCGATCGCCTTCTATCGAAACAATGGCTTTCGAAAGCTCGAGGCCCCCATCGGGCAGACGAATCACGGGCACAACGACTGCTGGCTGCTGCTCGACATGAAGTAGACGCTCTTCGGCTAGAAATGGGCGAGTTCAGAGCTTCGTCTCGCTTCTCCATTCGATTGGCCTACCCTACCCGGGAGCGGCAGCTTCTGGACGAGCATTTCGTCACCGTCACTGGCCGGAGTTAGCCGAATTGAGACGGTGCACCCGATGCCAATTGATTACAGAGAAATTCCTCAAATCACGCCCGGTTCGGTCGCCACCACGCCGGCATGATGCGGCCGGAACAGGCGCCCCTGCTCAGCGAGCATCACGAACAGCAGGCTCGACAGGCCACAGACAAATGCGCCGCCGGCCAGCGGCAGAGTCGCGCCGTTGAATCGCCGCCCGATCAGAGCGCCGACCACGGCGCCGCCGAAGGTGCTGATGAATCCCTGCAGCGATGCGCCGATACCGGCCACCGAACCCACCGGCTCCATCGCCATGGCGCCGAAATTCGATGCCGTCAGGCCAATGCAGGCCAGTGTCGCCGATTGCAGAAGCACGAAGGTCCACAGGCGCTCGAGGCCGAGCCCGGCAATCAGCACGTGCAGGCCGGTGATCGTAATAAAAAGCAGCAGGCCCAGGTGCGAAATGATGCGCATGCCGACGCGCTCGACGATGCGCGAATTCAGGAATGCGGTGACGCCCATCGACGATGCACACAGCGCGAACATGGCCGGCATCAGGCTGGCGCGATGAAATGTGTACTCGAAGATCTGCTGCACCATGCCGACATACGCCAGGATGGATCCGAATAGCACCGTCACTGCCAGGGTGTAGCACAGCGAGGTGCGATTGCCGAGCACCAGCGCTGCGGCGTGCACGATGTGATCACGTGTCAGCGTCAACCGGTATTCCGGATGCAGCGTCTCCGGCAAGCGCAGCAGCACCCACAGAAACACCGCGACGGCAAATGCGCCGAAGATCAGGAAGATGGATCGCCAAGGCGCCAGCCACAGGATCATCTGGCCGAGACTGGGAGCGAGCACCGGCACCGTCAGGAACACGATGAATGTCAGCGACATGACGCGCGCCATGGGGCGACCGGAGTACAGATCGCGGATCACCGATCGCGATACCACCATGCTGGCGGCGGCCAGTCCGTGTGCGAAGCGCCACGCCAGCAGCGTGGTAAAGCTGGTCGTCAAACCGGAGAGCACCGCTGCAACGGCATACACCGCGAGCCCTGTGAGTAGCACCGGTCGCCTGCCGTAGCGGTCGGAGAACTGCCCCCAGAACAGCTGGCCACAGCCCACGCCCACGAGGTACGCGGTCACGATCCACTGGCTGCGGTTCTCGTTGAGCAGGTGCAGCGCCGCACTAATGGTCGGCAGCGCTGGCAACATGGTGTCAACGGCGATGGCCTGGGTCGCCATCAGGGCGGCCGCCAGGGCGACGAATTCGCGGAATCCGATGGCCTTCGATCCGGAACCGGAGAACTCAGATTGCATTGCCAAGTCCCGCCGATCTGCAGCCTGGAAAGCCGCATCCTACCCGAAAGGCTTATCTGGTCTTGGCGGCTAATGCCCCAGGGCGGCGCGCAGCGCAGCGAGTTCCTCGGCCGACTCGCTGACCAGTGCCTGGCAGACCTCGGCATCGAGCCCCAGGTGCGAGGCCGCTTTGCGGTTGTCCAGTCGGGTGCGGATCAGTTCCGGCGAGTCCTTGCACATCGACAGCATGTCGGCGATTTCCAGCACGTCGGCCAGGGCGGCGCTGGTGCCGCGCAGTTCGCGCGCGCTGTCTTCGTAGCTGCTTACCGCGGTGACGATGTCGTCGGCCAGGAACCAGCTCTCGAGTAGCGCCTTGGCGATGTTGCCATGCCAGTCGCGCACGATGCGCTGGTACATGGCCTGGTCGCCAAACAGCGCCGGATGGCGCATTGAATGAGTGAGGATATAAAGCTTGCCGACGCCGTGCACCAGGCCGGTGAGCATCGCCATGTCGGGGCTGACTTTAGTCGATCGGCGTGCGACCACGAAACACAGCGATGCCACCAGCACACTATGCTGCCACAGCACGTTGAGGTGACGTTCGATGCCGGCAAACGCCTTCGCGCGGCGCAGCTGAGCCACCGCAAAGCCGACCGCGGCCGAGCGTAGCGCATCGAAGCCCAGGCGCGTGACCGCGGCCCGCAGTTCCGTGACCGGCTTGCCGCCCGGATTGAGCGCGGCCGAGTTGGCCATTGACAGCACGCGCGTGGCCAGCACCGGCTCCGCGCCCAGCACCCGTACCACCCGCTCGGCGCTGGCACCGTCCTCCGACAGCACCTTCTGCACCCGCAGTGCGACTTCCGGAAAGCTCGGCAGCTCGATGGTGCTCGAGGACAGTTCGGTGGCGAGCTCGCGCACGAATTCGAACGCGTCCATGCTGGCGTCGCGCTGCATGGACGGGCCAGACTGCGTGTCAGTGTTGTGTGCGGCCGTCATTGCCTGGTCTCGTTGGCGCCATCCTAGAACTCGCTCCAGTCGTTGCCCGCGGCCGCGGCAGCCGCCTTCGGTGCGGCGGCGGGCGTCGTCGCCGGCTTCGACCAGGGGCGTACACCGCTGCGTCGATCGGCGCGCGCTGAAGCGCCCGACAGCCGCTGCGTGCTGGCGCCTGCGGCGCCGGCTGTGCTTGAAGTGCCCGACGGTGCAGGCGCGGCGATGAACTCCGCATTTCCCGGCGCGGCGGCGTAGCCGTCGCGCAACTTGAAGAACGCGGTCAGCTGCGACAGCCGTGCGGCCTGATCGTTCATCGATGCAGCCGCGGCACTGGCCTCCTCCACCATGGCGGCATTCTGCTGCGTGCTCTCGTCCATCTGCAGCACGGCACGGCTGATTTCCTCCGCACTCGCCGCCTGCTCCTGGCTGGCGTTCGATATCTCGCCCACCACGTCGCTGACCTTCTTCACCGAAGCCACGATTTCACCCAGGTGCTGGCCCGATTCGCTCACCAGCCGGCTGCCCTCGCCGACCTTGCCGACGCTGTCGTGAATCAGATCCTTGATCTCTTTGGCCGCCGAGGCACTGCGCTGGGCAAGGCTGCGCACTTCGCTGGCGACGACCGCGAACCCGCGCCCCTGATCGCCGGCGCGCGCCGCCTCCACCGCGGCGTTGAGCGCCAGCAGGTTGGTCTGAAATGCGATTTCGTCGATGACGGAAATAATGTCGGCAATCTTCTTGCTGGCCACGTCGATGGCGCCCATCGCGGCCACCGCGCGCTCAACGATCAGGCCGCCCTGCTCCGCCTGGTCGCGTGCTGCCTGAGCAAGCTTGTTGGCGAGCCGGGCGTTGTCCGCGTTCTGCTTCACGGTGGAGGTCATGGCCTCCATCGACGATGCAGTCTCCTCGAGGTTGGCGGCCTGCTGTTCGGTACGCGCCGACAAGTCTCCGGTGCCGGCGTTGATCTGGCGCGCTGCCGTGGCGACCGTCAGCGAGCTCTCCTTGACGCCGCTCAGCACGCTGCTGAGCTTGCTTTGCATGATCTGCAGCGCGCGCATGGTGCGCGCCAGCTCGTCGCTGCCTTGCACCGTGATCTCGCTGGTGTAATCACCCTCGGCCAGGCGCGATACCACGCTCACCGCCTCGTTCATGCCCCCGACCGTGGTGCCGATGACCACCGTCAGGGTGCCCAGCCCTGCCAACAGTGCCGCAACGACCAGCAGCAGCATCCGGTTGCGCGTGGCACGCAGCTCATCGGCCGACTGCTGCAGCCGATTTTGCGCGATCTGGTGCATCGAGCCGTGCAGGCTGCCGATACCCGCCGTGAGCGCCGATGCGCTCTGGATCACCTCGTCGAGCGAATCACTGCTGCTGCCGCCGATGACGCGCTGGTCGACGTATTTTCGAAACCCGTCGAAGGCGCTTCTGACCTGTGCCATCGATTGCTCGGCGCCGGCGCGCATGGCCTCGCCGGCGGCGCCGCCTTCGGCGGCATGACGAATGTCCGCATCCACGGTATCCAGCGCGTTCTGCGCCAGTACCTCGCTGCGGTTGATCTCCTGCATATCCGCCATGCTCGACTTGCCCGCCGCGCCGACGCCGGCCACGTGCGAGCGCATCTCGGTCAGGTAGCCTTCATAGTTCGGGATGCGCATCACGGCAGCATCGATGACGAACGCCGTCACCGGGTCGCCATCCAGTGCCAGTCCGGAAGTGGTTGCAATGTAGTCGCGATAGTCGAGAATCTTCTGTCGCAGTGCGCCGTGCAGTCGCGCTACATCGGCCGTGGTCGCGGGCCTGGTGGTGGCGAGGGTGGTCCAGGCTGATTTCACCTCGCCCCAGCGCCGCGTGTCTTCACCGGTTGCAGCGCCATAGTCGGCATTGCTGGCGTCCTGCTGAGTCACCGCGCGCGTCACCTCGGCACTGGCGGCTTGCAGCTTGTCCGAGACGGGCTCGCCGGCCGCAGCCGCGGTGCTCCAAACCTCGTGTACGCCCAGTGGCCGCAGCATCGCCTCGAGGTTCTGGTAGCGCTGCATCCCCGACAGTTCGCGCGCCGCGACGTTGATGTTCCGCTGCTTGTCCGCCAGATACATCGCGGTCAGGACGACCACCGGTACCGCCGCGGCGATGGCGATCGCCACCAGCTTGGTGGAGAAGTTCAGGTCGCGGATCCAACGGGTCATGGATGCATCTCCAACTGTATCGGTCACGTCGGTCATGCGAACTGCGTCACATTGCTGCGTCGCGCGCGCTGCATGGGGCCGCAATCCGGGCGATTCCTGTCCAAAGTTTCGGCCGCGGCGCGCAAAACTTGATGCCGCGGTAGCGGGTTTTGTTCAGCTTCCCGCCGCAAGTCTCTCTTCCGTATCGCCCCGACCATCGTCCGGCCCCACCAGGCCTGCGGCGATCCGCTCGATCGGCAGGATGCGCTCGACCGCGCCCAGCGCCACCGCGGCGCCGGGCATGCCCCACACCACGCTGCTTTTCTCGTCCTGCGCGATGGTGAGCGCGCCCCGGTCCCGCATGTCCTTCAACCCGCGAGCACCGTCGGCTCCCATGCCGGTGAGGATGACCCCGACCGCGTTCTGGCCGACCTGCTCGGCCACCGAGCGAAACAGCACGTCCACACTGGGGCGGTGGCGGTTGACCGGCGCATCGTCGCGCAGGCGGCAGCGATACCGAGCACCATCGCGCTCGACCGTGAGATGCAGGTCTCCGGGGGCAATGTAGGCGTGGCCAGGAAGGATCAGGGCCCCGTCCTGCGCCTCCTGGACGCTAAGCTGCGAGGAGGCATTCAGCCGCGCCGCGAACGGGGCGCTGAAGGCACGCGGAATGTGCTGCGTAATCACCATCCCCGGGGCATCCGGCGGCAGCAGTGCCAGCACCTGGCGGATGGCTTCGGTACCTCCGGTCGACGCTCCGATCGCGACGATCTGATCGGTGGTGCGAAAGTGCAGCTCCGGGTGTGGTTTTTGCGGCGCCCCAGCCTGATTCGCCGGCGGCGGCCGCCGCACCAGCGGCCGCACGCGTGCCACGGCGGCGACCTTGACCTTGCCGATCAATTCGGCCGCGTAACCCTCGAGTGCATGGGCGACGTCGACCTTTGGCTTGGTGACAAAGTCGATGGCACCGAGCTCCAGTGCGGCCAGCGTGATGTCGGCGCCACGCTCGGTGAGCGAGGAGCACATCACCACCGGCATCGGCCGCAGGCGCATCAGGTTACGCAGGAACTGCAGACCGTCCATGCGCGGCATCTCCACATCCAGCGTCAGCACGTCCGGATTGAGTATCTTGATCTTCTCGCGCGCGATGAAGGCATCCGGCGCCGTACCGACGACCTGCAACGCCGGATCGGCTCCAAGAATCTTGGTCAGCAACGCGCGCACCAGTGCCGAATCGTCGACGATCAGCACCTTGATGCGCTTGTCCGGATCAGCTTGGGATTCCATAGATATCTTCCGTGTTATCCGTGGTTATCAGAACAGCTCGATGTCGCCGCCAACCGGGGTGCGATCGATATCGCGCATGTAGCGCGTCTCATCGGCAACCACGCGCCCGTCGCTGCGCGCCAGGCGCTTCACCTGGGCACTGCCGGTGGCCGGGTCGTACAGCACCTTGCGTGGGTACAGGTCCCCGAGATCCTCGCCCACCACCCTGAAGCCCTCGGCCTGCACGTATTCCTTTACGAACCGGATGTTGCGGGCACCGACATCGGTCAGTGAATCCAGTACCTTGCCGCCGCCGACCAGCTTTACTTCAAGATCCGCGCGCCGACCGCCCAGCTTGAGAATCTCGTTGATCAGCCGCTCCATGGCGACGTTGCCAAAGCGCGTCGCGGCACTGGCGGTGCTGCCCCAGGAGCCGCTGCCGTCCGAGCGATCCACGGGCAGCATGAAATGGTTCATGCCGCCGATGCGCAGGCGGCTGTCGCGGATGCAGGCCGAGACGCACGAGCCCAGCACGGTGCCGATCAACTCGCCGTTGGCGGCGACGTAGTAGTCGCCCGGATGCAGTGTCGCAACCACGGCATCGACGCGCGCATCGAATCGCCGCTGGATATGACTGAACTGTTTCGGGGCAGGCGATGGCGAAGGCGGCGGCGGCGAATTCATCAGGCCAGCCTGCGATGTATGGTGTCGCCCACCAGCTGATACTGGGAGCTCACCTGCAGCAGCGACTCGGAATGACCGAGTATCAAATGATCCTCGGGACGCTGTAGAGCCGCCATGCGACCGACGATCCTGCGCTGTATCTCACGGTCGAAATAGATCACGACATTGCGGCAGAAGATCACATCGATCGGCCCTTTCATCGGCCACTGATCCATCAGGTTCAGGGTTTTGAAGCTGATCAGTTGCCGAAGCTCCTCGCGCACCGTGTAGTGCTGGCGGTCCTGCGCCGGCTCGAACCAGCGCAGCAACCGCCCGGCGTCCATCTTCTCGAGCCGTTCGCCGCTGTACAGACCGCAGCGCGCGTGGCTCAGGACGTTGGTATCGATGTCGGTGGCCAGTATGCGGATATCCCAGCCGCGCAGATGGCGCACATTCTCAAGCAGCACCATCGCGATCGAATACGGCTCCTCCCCGGTAGAGCATCCCGCTGACCAGAACCGCATGCGCCGCGTCTTGGCGTTGCTGCGCTCGAGCGCCGGCAGCAGCTGCCGGGCCAAAAATTCGAAATGATGTTCCTCGCGGAAAAATGACGTCAGGTGAGTGGTGATGGCGTTGCAGAAGTGCTGCAGCTCGTCGGCATCGGCGGATTCGACGCGCTGCAGATAGGCGCTAAAGTCACGCAGTTTGAGCGCGCGCAGCCGGCGGCTCAGGCGCCCGTAGACCAGCTCGCGCTTGGATTCGGCGAGCGAGATACCGAGCCGTTCACGTACCAGCCGGCGGATGCGCTGGAAGTCATCGTCGGACAGTTCGTATTCGCGAAGCAGCGCGGTATCGGCCGCTGCAGCCGTGGCAAGTTTGTCTCCGGCCATGACGGTCGGCTTCAGAATACTTCTAGTTCACCGGGCGCAGCCGCCGCCCGCAGACCGGTCAGGGCCTTCAGCATCTGATCGGCGCTCAGGCCGCGCATCATGAAGTCGAACAGCACCCGCTCCTCGACCATGCTGTAGCGCGAGCGTACCTGCTCCAGCATGGAGTTCCAGTCGGATCGAGCCGGGTCCAGGGCGGTGACCGTGGAGTCGGAAGGAATCGCCAGCCCGTCGCGCACATGCGTCAGGCGCTGAATGAGTTTGTCGTAGAATTGCAGCGATGTAACCGTGGCCTGCACGTCGGTGTCGAGCTGCGCGGCGAGCTGCTTGATGCGCTCACGCGCCCGCTGCACCTCCGCGGGGTCGGCGGATTCCAGCGCCTGCACCTGCATCTCGAGTTCGCGCGCGTCGGTGGCCACGGCGGTCACGGCACCGGCGAGTTTGTCGACGCGCGAATCGCTCTCACGCATGGCGGCATCGAGCTGCGCGGCGCCAAGTTCCAGAAATCGCCGTAGTTCGCCGGCGAATTTGACGTTGGCACTGGCGCTGGGCTCGGAATGCTCGGGCGCCGCGGGCGCGCCGCGGGCCGGATTTTCCCCCGCGCTCACGGCAGTATCTCCGCCGTGGTGGCCAGGTGATCGGCCAGCCCGAGCGCGCTTGCGGCATTGCTGCTCAGGCCGCCGGCGCCGTGCAGCCGCAGCGTAAGGCCACGGCGCCGCGCCGCCGCCGCCGCTGCCAGCAACAGCTGCAGACCTGCGGTGTCGATGCTCTCAAGCTTGCCGGCATCGACCTCGGCGGAACCTGCGGCGATCAGGGCCTTGAATTGCGCCGCGCGTTCGCCGACCTCTCGGATCGAGAGTGATGAACCCAGCGCCAGCAACCCCACGCCGCCGACGCTGGTCACCCCAGCAGCCGCTACCGCGGATGCGGCGGGATTCGCCGCCGCGGCACCTTCGATCCGCGACTGAGCCGGTACATCAGCTGTGGCAGCGGGCTTTTTCTTTTTGCGCGCCATATACCTGCCTATTCAGGCCGCTTTCGGCGCGTTGGCCGAATCGGTCAAAGTACGTGAAACCAGCTGCACCACGTCCAGCAGTACCAGCATGCCCTCGCCTACCATCGCCAGGCCGCGCACCAGGTCGGAGTCGATCGCCGAACCGACTTCCGGCGGCGGTCGCAGGTCCTCGGCACTGATGTTGCAAACTTCGCATACGGCATCGACCACGATGCCCGCGGTCAACTCGCCGTGGTCGGTTCCGACCTTGACCACGATTACTACCGTGGTGCGCCCGTACTGGGTCTCGCCCAACCCGAACCGGCGCCGCAGGTCCAGGATCGGCACCACGGCGCCGCGCAGGTTGATCACGCCCTGTACGTGCTCGGGCGAATGCGGCAACCGCGTCGGCTTTTCCCACCCCTTGATTTCCTGTACCCGCAGTATCTCAACGCCATAGGTCTGGCCCGCAAGCTGGAATGTCAGGTATTGCTCGGAATTGGTGGGGATGATCGGCTTTGCGGCCGGCCTTGCAGCACTCAGGTCCATCGCCGTGGGCCTCAGCAGCGCACGGCTGTCTGGTTGCCGAGCACGCGCTCGAGCGTCGCCAGCAACTGGTCGGGATTGAATGGCTTCACCATCCAGCCGGTGGCACCGGCCTGCTTGCCTTGAATCTTGCGGTCCGGGCTTGATTCGGTGGTCAGCAGCAGCAGCGGCGTCAGGTGATAATTCGGCAGCATCCGCAATTGCGCGATCAGGGTGATGCCGTCCATGCGCGGCATGTTCACGTCAGTGAGCACCAGATCGACCCGATGCTTGCGCGCGTATTCCAGCGCCTCGTCGCCGTCGGAGGCTTCGATTACTTCGTAGCCCGCCGCCCGCAGGGTCACACCGACCATCTGCCGCATCGAAGCTGAATCGTCGACCGCGAGAATTGTCTTAGACATTTCCTGATGCTCCACCCGTCATTACGTCAAATCCGGGCAGCCGCCCGTGGTTCCGCAGTCGGCGGCCGATATCCGCTGTATCGGCGCGCGCTGCATATGATTAACCCCGTCCGGAAGAACTGTCCCCGGAATGCGTCGCAATTCACGTTCTTGCGCCCGGCGCGCCCCACTGGCGGCAACGTCAGGCCGCCAACGACTCGGACACGGAACGCGTGAGGCCGGCAATGTCCAGAATCAGGGCCACCGAGCCATCGCCGAGGATGGTCGCACCGGCGATGCCCTCGACGTGGCCGTAATTCGCCTCCAGCGTCTTGACGACCACCTGCTGCTGGCCGAGTAGTTCGTCGACACACAGTCCGACGCGCCTGCCGTCGCCTTCCACCACCATGATCAGGCCGTCTTCCGGGTTGCGCGTGCCGTGTGCGCGGGCCGCGAACACCTTCTGCAGCCGCACCACCGGCAGGTACTCGCCGCGAAACGACAGCACTTCGCCATGACCGACCACCTGTTTGACGGAGGCGGTGCTCAGCTGCAGAGATTCAACGATGGCAGTAAGCGGCACGATGTACGACTCGTCTCCCACCGCAACAGTCTGGCCGTCAACGATGGCCAGCGTCAGCGGCAGGGTGATGATGAAGCGCGATCCGATACCGGCTTCGGAGCGAACCTCAATGCTGCCGCCCAGTTCATCGACATTGCGCTTTACCACGTCCATGCCGACGCCGCGACCTGAAATATCCGTGGCCTGGTCGTGGGTGGAAAAGCCCGCGAGGAAGATCAGATTGCCGACCGCCTCGTCGGACAGCTGCTCATCGGCCCCGATCAGCCCGCGCTCGCGTGCCTTGGCAAGGATGCGTTCGCGCTTCAGGCCGCCGCCGTCGTCGCTGACCTCCACGGTGATGCTGCTGCCGCGGTGATAGGCGTGCAAATGCACCGTGCCGCGCGCGGCCTTGCCGCTCGCCTGGCGCTGTTCCTGCGATTCGATGCCGTGGTCGATGCTGTTACGCACGAGGTGCACCAACGGATCGCCGATCTTCTCGAGCACGGTCTTGTCGAGTTCGGTCTCACCGCCGGTCATTTTGAGCTCGACCTGCTTGCCCAGACGCTGGCTCAGGTCGCGCACCATGCGCGGAAAGCGGCTGAAGACGAAGCTGATCGGCACCATGCGCACGCGCATGACGCTCTCCTGCAGCTCGCGTACGTTGCGCTCGAGCTGCGCCAGCCCGGTGCGCAGGCGTTCGCCCACGGCGCCGTCGAGCAGCGCGCCGAATTGCCCGAGCATCGATTGCGTGATCACCAGTTCACCGACACTGTTCATGAGGTCATCGATCTTCTCGATACTGACCCGGATCGAGCTGGCGTCGCTGCTCTTGGCGGCATCGACGGCTTTGGCCGGGCGCTGCTCGGAGTCTTCGGAATGCGCCGCTGCCACCGGTGCCTCGGATGAAGCAGCGCCGCCCGCGGACGCGGCGGCAGGCACCGCTGTCGGAGCATTCCTGAGGCTCGCGCCTGGCTCGGATTCGAGCACCTTGACTTCGAGATCGCAGTCGCCCTCGGCCCAGTCGAACACTTCGACGATCGACTGGCGTGCCGCATCGGTACGCAGCTTCAACCGCCACGACAGATAACAGTTCTCGGGATCGAACTCCTCGATCGGGGGCAGCGCCGAGATGTCGGCACTGACCTGCAGATCGCCCAGTTCGCGCAATTCGCGAAACATGCGCAGCGGATCGTTGCCGCGCGCCAGCAGGTGCAGATACGGACGGAAACTGATCTGGTAGAGCGTACCGCGCGCGGCGTCAGCGCTGGCGGGCGCCGCAGCGTTGGGTGATGCGGGTGCGGCGGCCGTCGCCGCCGTCGCTGCCGTCGCTGTGAGCGTGCTGCCGTTCTGCACCACCGCGAGTTCCAGGTCGAACTGCAGATCGGCAACGCGCTGCGCGTCCACCGTCTGCTTGCCCTGCTGGGCTCGCAGCATCTCGCGCATCACGTCGACCGAGCGCAGCAGCAGATCTGACAGTACGGTCGTGACCTTCATGCGCTGGCCGCGCAACTCGTCGAGCAAGGTCTCGAGCGTATGGGTGAAGGAGGTGATCTGGGCGAAGCCGAAGGTAGCCGCGCCGCCCTTGATCGAATGCGCGACGCGAAAGATGGTGTTGATCAGCTCCAGGTCAGGCGTGCCGACGTCCAGCCGCAGCAGCGACTCCTCCATCTGACCGATGGCCTCGAAGCTCTCTTCGTAGAACGCATCGTGAAACTGTGTCAGATCGATCGTCATTGGCTACATGCCCAGGTTCGACAGCAGGGCATCGACATCCTGCTGGCCGCTGACGGCCTGCCCCTGATCGATCCCCGGCACCATCGGGCCATGGCCGCGGCCGGTGCCGGTGTCGCCGGAGCGGGACTCGCCCTCCTCGACCGGACCTGCGATGCGCACCAGCTCCCCCAGCGCCTCCTGTAGCTCATCGACCAGCGTCATGACGCCGCCGATGATCTGGCCGCTCAAATCCTGATAACCCTGCGCCAGCAATACCTCGGCCAGATTGCTGCGCACCGCCGCCATACTGGTCCCGGCCTGCTTCAGGAATGCCAGCATCTGGGGCTTGAGCGCCGCTGCTGGACCTTCGGCCTGCTGCGCCAGAATCAGCCGCTCGGCCTGCTCGGCCAGCTGATCAGCCAGCGGGCAGCACTGTTCCACCAGGTCCATGGTTCGGTGCGCCGCATCGCCAGTAAGCCGCAAGACGTGCGCCAGCCGGTGGCGCGCATCCGGCACCTGGCGCTGGGCCAGATCCAGCAGTTTGGAATCAATTTGAAAGCGCTCGAGCGCCCCATGCAGGTCGATCGCGACGCGGCGTACCTGTTGCGTGACTTCGGCATTGCGCGACTGGTCGAAGGCAGCCAATGCGGCACCAAAGCCAGGTCCATCGCCGGCGTCCAGCGCACGCGACATCGCACTGACCAACGAGGCGTACTGGTTGAACTCCTGCGCCGGCGTAGTCATCGGGTTTCACGCCGCAGCGCGCGCCGCCAGGATCTTGTCGATTTTTTCCTTCAGCGTCGCCGCCGTGAAGGGCTTGATGACATAACCGCTGACACCCGCTTGCGCCGCTTCCACGATCTGCTCGCGTTTGGCCTCGGCGGTGAGCATCAGCACCGGGAGTTTGGCGAGACGCGCATCGGCACGCACCTGCTTGAGCAGCTCCAGGCCTGGCATTCCGGGCATGTTCCAGTCGGTGATGAGGAAATCGAAATTGCCTTGCTTGAGCAGCGGCAACGCGGTGTTGCCGTCGTCGGCTTCGGTGACATTGGCGTAGCCCAGATCGTGTAGCAGGTTCTTGATGATCCGGCGCATCGTCGAGAAATCGTCGACCACGAGAAAATTCAAGTTCGGCTGCACTCGCATTACTCCAATACGTCGCGATCGGATGCGACTCTGTTTATCGGCTTGTGTAGCGCGATTCTTGAATAATGTCGTGGCGTCGGCGAGCCAACTTCGAGCGCTCGCGACGCGGTTCACATATTGCACGGCAGCAGTGCCGGCAGCGGCAATCAGTTGCCGTCGCTGATCGGCGTGCCGCCGTCCAGCAGCTCCGGATTATCGAGTAACGGGTCGGCTAATGCCGTGGCGACGAGTCCGGGTGAGATCGGGTTCACACGCACGTTGGCGCATCGTTCGCAACCAGCCGCAGTGACGCGAACCGCGCGGATGCGATTTGCTCAGGTATGCGCCGACAGGTGCGGCCAGGCGGCGCGCAGGTACAGGGCCATTGAAATCAGCGTCAGCGCGGCTGCAATCACCGTCAGCCAGATCCCGATGCGATAGATCGGCAGGCCGAACAGGTCGGCCCGGAACAGCAACATCGTCAGTCCGACCATCTGCAGGATGGTCTTGTACTTGCCGATGCGGGATACGGCCACGGCGGTGCGCTGACCGATGCCGGCCATCCATTCGCGCAGCGCCGAGATCGCAATTTCGCGGCCGATGATCACCGCCGCGGTAAGCACGATGATCGGGCGCGGATCGCGGCTGACGATCAGCACCAGCGCAACCGCTACCATCAGCTTGTCGGCCACCGGGTCGAGAAAAGCACCAAGGCGCGTAATCTGCCCCAAGCGCCGTGCCAGATAGCCGTCCAGCGAATCGGTAATCGCCGCCACCGCGAACAGCAGGCCGGTGATCGGGTACACCACGGTCGGATGGTTCCTGGCCCCGAACACGAACAGCAGCACCACCAGCGGAATCGCCAGAATACGCAGCCAGGTCAGGACATTGGGCAGGTTCCAGATCATCACGCCCCCGGGTGCAGATGATCATAGATCGAACGCGCCATCGCAGCGCCAACGCCGGTAACTTTTTCCAGATCCGCGGCACCGGCACGCATCACCCCCTGCAGGCCGCCAAAATGCGTCAGGATCGCCCGCCGCCGCGCCGGACCTAAGCCCGGGACGGTCTCCAGGATCGACTCGCGGTAGCGTCGCGCGCGCCGCCGCCGATGGCCGGTGATCGCAAAACGATGCGCCTCGTCGCGCACCCGCTGGATGAAATGCAGTGCGGCACTGTCGGCCCCCAGCACGATCGGGATCGCTATGCCGGCGCGAAACAGTCGCTCCTGCCCGGGACGGCGGTCCGCACCCTTGGCAACCCCGACCACCGCCAGATCCGGGCAGCCAGCCTCGAGCAGCGCACTGAGAGCGGCATCGACCTGACCGGGACCGCCGTCGATCAGCAGCAGTTCCGGCCGCGGCCGCTCACCGCTGGCGATGCGCGCACCGTGGCGCAGCAGCGCCTGGTGCATGGCGGCGTAATCGTCCCCAGGGGTCACGCCTTCGATGTTGTAGCGCCGGTACTCGCGCTTGCGGGCGCCCTCGGGGGTGAACAGCACGCACGATGCTACCGTACCCTCGCCGGCGGTATGGCTGACATCGAAGCATTCGACGCGCTCGGGCGGCCGGGGCAGATCCAGTACCCGCGCCAGCAGCTGCATACCCTCCAGTGCCAGCTCGGCGCGCAGCGCCCGCATGCGCAGCGCGTTGCGCGCGTTGTCGAGCGCCAGCTCCAGCCACTGGCGCTTGAGGCCGCGCTGCGGCACGCGCAGCTCCAATGAGCGGCCCGCGGCACGCTCCAACGCCTGCGCCACCGGCTCGTGATCCGGCAGCGCCATGTTGATCAGGATCTCCGGCGGCGCAGGCTCGCGGCTGTAGTACAGCAGCAGAAAATCCGCCAGCGTGTCGGCCGGCTCGCTCAGGGCACTTCCCGGAAAATGGCTCGCGGAGCCGAGATTCTGGCCTTCGCGCACCGGCAGCACGCAGATCGCATACTGGCCGGGCTCGCCGACGATGGCGATGACGTCGGTATCGGCCCGGCGTTGCGCATTGGCGATCTGCTGCGACCGGATTTCCTGCAACTCGCGCAGTTGATCGCGCAGCCGCGCGGCATCTTCGAACTGCAGTTGCTGCGCCGCGGCCTCCATGCGTTGCTGCAACTCGCCGATCACCTCGGCATTGCGGCCCTCGAGCACGCCGATCGCACCCTCGAGATCGTGCGCGTATTGCTCGCGGCCAATCAGGCCCACGCACGGCGCCGAGCAGCGCCCGATCTGGTGCTGCAGGCACGGCCGGCTGCGGTTGGCGAAGAACGAATCGCGGCAGTTGCGGATCTTGAATACCTTCTGCAGGTGTTGCAGCACATCCTTTACGGCATGGGCACTGGCAAATGGCCCGAACTGCCGGCTGTTCTTCTGGCGCGGCCCGCGGTAGAACACCAGGCGCGGAAATTCGTGCCCCGCCGAACACAGGATGTATGGAAATGATTTGTCGTCGCGCAACATGATGTTGTAGCGCGGCCGATGCGCCTTGATAAGGTTGCATTCGAGCAGCAGCGCTTCCTGCTCGCTGTTTACGACCGTCACCTCCACGCGCGCGATGCGCCGTACCATCGCCACCACTTTCGGCGACAGATCATGATTGTTGAAGTAGCTGCCTACGCGATCGCGCAGGCGTGCCGCCTTGCCGACATACAGCAATTCACCGTCGGCGGCGTACATGCGGTATACGCCGGGGCGCTGTGGCAGGGTCGCCACGTAGCTCTTGAGATCGAAGTCGCTGTTGCTCATGGCGGCCAGGCGCCGATGTGCTCATCCGCCGCTGCGCTGCAAATCCGGCGCTGCTGGCTGCGATTGCTTGTAAAAGCCGAGCTCGGCATCCGAAGCCATGCTCAGGCCCAGGTGACGCAGGATACCGTCATCGAGTCCGTAGATCAGCCCGTGCACGGCGACCGCCTGCCGGCGACGCCAGGCATCCTGCACCACCGTGGTCTCGGCGACGTGCACGGTTTGCGCCAGCACGTGCAGTTCGCACAGGCGTCGCAGTTGCGCCTCGGCCGAACCGGTCGCGGCCAGCTCGGCCGCGTGCCGGTGGCGCACGTCCTGCACATGGCGCAGCCAGTTGTCGATCAAGCCGAGCTTCTGCTCGCGATAAGCCGCAGTCACGCCGCCGCAGCCGTAGTGACCGCAGACGATGATATCGCGTACCTGCAGCACTTCGACCGCATACTGGATTACCGACAGGCAATTCAGGTCGCTGTGCACCACGACGTTGGCGACATTGCGATGCACGAAGATCTCCCCGGGCATCAGTCCGAGGATCTGATTGGCCGGGACGCGGCTGTCGGAGCACCCGATCCACAGGTAACGCGGCAGCTGCTGGTGCGCGAGGCGCGAGAAGTATTGCGGGTCGGTGCCGGTCAGGCTCTCGGCCCATTGGCGATTGCGCGCGAGCAGTGTTCCCAGGTCGTCGGTGCCGCTCACGGCTTCTGTTTGCTGCGCTCGGCAATCAGCATTGCCAGCTCCAGCGCCTGTTCGTAGTTCAGGCGCGGGTCCACCTGCGAGCGATAGCTGCGCTGCAGATCGGCGTCGGTCAGCCCGCGCGCACCGCCGGTGCACTCGGTGACATCCTCACCGGTTAGCTCGATGTGCGCCCCGCCGAGGTAGGTTCCCTGCTGGGCATGAATGCGAAACGCCAGATCGAGTTCCTTGAGAATGTTCTCGAAGCGCCGCGTCTTGAGTCCTCCGGTGCTGGTCTCGGTGTTTCCGTGCATCGGATCGCAGCACCACAACACGGTGTGCCCGGTGCGGCGCACCGCCTCGATCACCCGCGGCAACGACTTTTCGATGTCCTTGGCCCCGAAGCGGTGAATCAGCGTCAGCCGGCCGGGCTGATTCTGCGGGTTGAGCGTGGTAACCAGCTCCTGCAGCCACTGATCATCCATCGCCGCGCCGATCTTGACGCCGATCGGATTGGCGATGCCGCGGAAGAACTCCACGTGCGCGCCATCCACCTGCGCCGTGCGCATGCCGATCCATGGCATGTGTGTCGACAGGTTGTACCAGTGGTTCTGGCGCGCAATGAAACGCGTCTGGGCCTGCTCGTACAGCAGGTGCAGACCCTCGTGGCTGGCAAAGAAATCCACCCGCGTGGCGTCGTGCACCGCGCGCCCGGTCAGCGACTGGAAGAAATCCAGCGCATCGCCGATCGAATCGGCAATGCGCTGATAGGCCTCGCGCAGTTCGGCGTGACGCACGAAGCCCAGATCCCAGTACTCCGGATGATGCAGGTCGGCAAAACCGCCATCCACCAGTGCGCGCACGAAGTTCAGCGTCAGCGCCGCGCGCTCGTAGCCGCGCAGCAGCAGCTGCGGGTCGGCGCGCCGGGCCTCGGAGGTGAACTCCACGCGATTCACCAGGTCACCGCGATAGGCCGGCAGCGTCACGCCATCGCGGGTTTCCATGTCGGCCGAGCGTGGCTTGGCATACTGGCCGGCCATGCGGCCGACACGTATCACCGGCTTCTTCATGCCCGACAGCAGCACCAGGCTCATCTGCAGCAACACCTTGAGCTGCTTGGCGATGCGATCCGACTCGCATTCGGCAAAGCTCTCGGCGCAATCCCCGCCCTGCAGCAGGAAGCCTTCGCCGCGCTGCACGGCGGCCAGCCGCTCGCGCAGATTCTCGATCTCCCACGAAACCACGATCGGCGGCAGTCGCGCCAGTTCGGCGACTACGCGGCTCAGTGCCGTCGGGTCCTCGTACATCGGCTGCTGCGAGGCCTTGCGTGACTGCCAGCTTGCCGGGTGCCAGGAGGTGCTGTCGGTGGATCGCATGCGGCAATGTTAACATGCACGCTTTAACGGGGACTACGAATGAACAAGGTGCTGGTCCTGGGCGCCGGCAAGATTGGCGCGCTGATTTCCGGGCTGTTGGCCGAATCCGGCGCCTACCAGGTGCAACTCGCCGACGTCGACGAGACCGCCGCGGCCGGCGTGGCGCGTGCTCACGGCCTGCAGACCATCCAGCCGGTGCGACTCGATGCCACCGATGCCGCGGCCCTGCGCTCGCATCTCAAGGCGCACCCGGTGCAGGCTGTGGTCTCCAGCCTGCCCTATCACTGCAATGCGCTGGTCGCCGCGGCAGCTCGCGACGGCAACATCCATTATTTTGACCTGACCGAGGACGTGGAAGTCACGCGGCGCGTGAGCGGGCTGGCGCAGGGTGCGGCGGCGGCATTCGTACCGCAGTGCGGTCTGGCGCCGGGATTCATCAGCATCGCCGGTGGCGAGCTGATCCGGCACTTCGACAGCCTGCGCAGCGTGCGGCTGCGCGTCGGCGCACTGCCGCAGCATCCGCACAACGTCCTGAAATATTCACTCACCTGGTCCACCGAGGGACTGATCAACGAATACGGCAACCCGTGCGAGGCGATCGTCGACGGCCGCACGGTGGAAGTGCGGCCACTCGAGGGCATGGAGGAAATCGAGATCGACGGCACGCTGTACGAGGCCTTCAATACCTCCGGCGGCCTGGGGTCACTGGCGCAGAGCTTCGGCAGTAGCTGCGAGAGCATGGACTACAAGACCATCCGCTACCCGGGACATTGCGAGCAGATGCGGCTGCTGATGAATGACCTGAAGCTCAATCAGGATCGCGGCACGCTCAAGCGCATCCTGGAAAACGCGGTACCGCAGACGCTGCAGGACGTGGTGATCGTGTACGCCGCCGTCACCGGCATGCAGAACGGGGAGCTGCGCGAGGAAAACTACGTCAGCAAGATCTACCCGCAGATCATTGCCGGGCGTCTGTGGTCCGCGATACAGGTAAGTACCGCCTCGGGACTGTGCGCCGTGCTTGACCTGGTGCTGACGCATCCAGAGCGCCGTGTGGGCCTGGTAACGCAGGAGTCGTTCCGCCTGCCCGATATCCTCGCCAACCGCTTCGGCCGCCATCTCGCCGCCGGCGGCAGCAAGGACATCTCGGCCGACGTCGTGGTGAGCGGGGCGCCTGGTCGTCAGCGCTCGCGTGCGGGCTAAGCCGTGGCCAGGACCAACGTCGGCGCCCTGCTGCAGCATTTCGAATTCCCACCGAGCGAGGGCGCTGCCGCACCCGACTGCCTCGAAAGCTTCAATCCCGGCGACGGCAGCCTGCTCGGCCGCGTGCGCACCAGTGGCGCTGCCGGCTATGACGAGGTCATGAACGATGCGGTGGCTGCGGCACGTGCCTGGGCCGATGTGCCCGCTCCACAGCGCGGGGACCTGGTGCGCCAGATCGGCGATGAGCTGCGGCGCCACAAACGCGAGCTCGCCGAACTGGTGTCGCTTGAAAACGGCAAGATCATCGCCGAGGGCCAGGGCGAAGTGCAGGAGATGATCGACATGGCAGATCTTGCCATCGGTCAGTCGCGCATGCTGTACGGCCACACCATGCACTCCGAGCGCAGCCAGCACCGCATGTACGAGCAGTGGCACCCGCTGGGCGTGGTCGGTGTCATCACCGCATTCAACTTTCCGGTGGCGGTGTGGTCATGGAACGCATTGCTGGCGGCGGTGTGCGGCAATGCCACGGTGTGGAAGCCCTCGCCCAAGACTCCGTTGTGCGCGCTGGCAGTGCAGCGCCTGTGCGACCAGGTGCTGAAACGCCACGGGGCGCCGGCGATTTTTCAGCTGCTGATCGACAGCGGCACCGAACTCGGTGCGCGCCTGGCCGCCGACCGGCGCGTCAACCTCCTGTCATTCACCGGTTCCACCGCGGTCGGCCGCCAGATAGCGCAGACGGTGGCGGCGCGCCTGGGCCGCAGCCTGCTCGAACTGGGCGGCAACAACGCCATTATCGTCGATGAGTCCGCGGATCTGGACCTGGCGGCGCGCGCCATCGTGTTCGGTGCGCTGGGCACCGCCGGGCAGCGCTGCACCAGCACGCGTCGGGTGCTGGTACACCGCTCGCAGCTGCCGGAGCTGCAGCGCCGCCTGGTGCACGCCTACCGCCAGGTGCGCATCGGCGATCCGCTCGATCCGACGACGCTGGTCGGACCGCTGATCGACCTCAATGCGGTGCGCAGTTTTGAGCGCGCCATCGCCGCCGCCCAGGCCGCGGGCGGTACGCTGCTGGTCGGGGGCAAGGTGCTGTCGCGACCAGGTCACTTCGTCGAACCGGCGATCGTACTGGCGCGCAACGACTGGGACGTGGTGCAGCAGGAGACCTTTGGACCGATCCTGTACCTGATCCCGGTGGATTCGATCGATGAGGCGATCCGGCTGCAGAACCAGTCGGCTTACGGGCTGTCATCGGGCCTGTTCACCCAGCGACTGCAGCACGCCGAACTCTATCTGAGTCATCAGGGCAGCGACTGCGGCATCGCCAATGTGAACCTTGGCACCTCCGGCGCCGAGATCGGCGGTGCTTTCGGCGGTGAGAAAGACACCGGCGGCGGCCGCGAGGCCGGCTCGGATGCCTGGAAGGCCTACATGCGCCGCCAGACCAATACCGTCAACTGGAGTTCGGCACTGCCGCTGGCGCAGGGTATCGAATTCGATATTGCTCCGTAGCACCGGTTCGAGTGCGTTATCGCCGCAGGTGATGATCGCCGATGCCTAGAGTGCTCTGGCCGGCGCCGCCTCATCGGGCAGGATGAGGCGCGATGGAGTACGCCGATGCGAGTTTCTCGCAAATGTGTAGTAGAGCGCGCCTGGGACAATCAGGCCGACTATCCAGGAAATGTCGGCGCCACCGAGTCTTGTGACCAGCGGCCCGGTGTAGAGCGCGCTGGCGATGAAAGGCAGTTGAACAAGGATGCCGACCGCGTAGATCACGATGCCAGCCGGGTTCCATCGACCGTAGCGCCCGTCGGGGTCGGATAGCGCCGGTATGTCATAGCGCGATCGGGTAAAGAAGTAGTAGTCGACCAGATTGATCGCGCTCCATGGGGTAAACACCATCAGCAAAAAAAGGATGAAAGATTCGAAGCTCTTCAGAAAGGAATGCCGGCCGATGAGCGCCAGAAGGATCGACAGCCCAACCATTGCAACAATATAGAGTACCCGGTGGAACATCGAGATTCGCAGGCCGCGTCGAAAGCCGCTGACGATCGTCGCCATGGACATGAAGCTGCCGTAGGCATTCAACGAAGTCACCACCATTTTTCCAAAAGCGATGCAAAAGAACAGCAACGCCGCGGTCAGCCCCGTGGAGCCAAGTCCGACGATATAAGCCACTTCGTGGTGCTCGAATTGGCTACCACTCAGGGCCGCGGCGAATACCCCGAATGTCATGGAAATCTGCGAACCGATGACCGAACCTAGCCCGACGGCAGCGAACACCCCGAGCGAGGGAGTTTGGCGAGGCAGATACCGCGAATAATCGGCCACATAGGGGCCGTAAGCGATCTGCCAGGACGCTGACAACGAGGTAGCCAGCAGAAATTGATTGAGCGAATAATGGCGTGAGGCCAGCAGGGCCGCGATATCGTGGCTCGCGAACAGGCGGCTGAACATATAGAAAAAAGCCGCGACGCCAACCACGCTCGAGACTCGCCCTAGGATATGAATCAGCCGATAGCCAAATAGCGTCGCGATTACGATGATGCCGCCGAACATCGCGATGCCGATGCCGTCATCGACATGAAGCAGCTGACCAACCGCCTGTCCGGCCAGGACCGACCCGCTGGCAGAAAAACCGATATACATCAGGCACACCGCGACGATCGGTATAATCGCTCCGTAGACGCCGAATTGAGCGCGGCACGAGATCATCTGCGGCAGGCCGAGCTGCGGTCCCTGCGCCCCGTGGAGCGCCATGACCGCCCCACCCAGCACTTGGCCCACAAACAGCGCGATCAGCGACCAGAAGACATCGCCACCCAGGACCACGGCCAGCGCCCCGGTTACGATCGCCGTGATCTGCAGATTGGCGCCGAGCCACAAGGTAAATTGACTCGCCAGCCCGCCATGCCGTTCATTGTCGGGCACGTAGTCGATCGACCGCGTCTCGATCACAGCGGCCTTTGATCTGTGCTGTTCCGAATTTGCCACATTCATTCCCGTGAATGCGCCGGAGCGAGCCGATTGCTTACGGTAAGCCGGAGCTGGCTCGTCGGATCAATGGCAGCGGTAAGCCACGCCGTTTACAATATTCCCGAAAGCTTCGGTCGTTACGAGCACGGTGTTACCACCCAAGCCAACAGTTAAGTTACGAGCGTCTTCGAGTTTATTTCGATCTGGCACGACGTTTCCAACCGCCGTGCAAGCCGTTACATCCGCTGGATTTCGGACAATTTTTACGTCAGCGGCGCCAGGCGCAAGCGCAGTCGAAACGCAGCCGGCGCTAAGCGCGGCGATCGCAGTGATACCCAGAGGCAGCATTCTCATAGAATCGACCCGTCCCAATTGGAATGCCCGCAGAAAACGCCGCGGCAAAACGCGAAACACCAGGTATTAGTTTATCGGGGGTGCAATCTTGAAGCGAGCGCGAATTGCGTCTGGACACCCGCAGTAAAAAAGGACGCGGTCGCGTGCCACAGCGAGCTGTCTGCCCGTTTCAGCTTGCATGGCATGGATTCTGCGCTCAGGCCGCCGTCGCGCCGGGTTGCCTGGCTAGAAGCGTCAGCGTACGGGCAGCTGGATCACCGGTTATCGTCCCGTGGCCGGGAATTGTAAGCAGCGGGACGGGGTAGCGCGCCTGCATGCGCCGCACGCTAGCTGGCCACTCGGAAACAAAAGCGTCGGCCAGGTAACCAAGGTCGCTGCTCGATGTTGACTTGAGAAAGCAGCCGCCGAACAGAACTCGTTGTTGAGGCAGCCATGCGACGACGTTTTCCCGCGTATGCCCGGCGCCGGGGAAGAAAAGCTCGCAATCATCGCCCAATCGATATCGCGCGGCGCGAAACTTCCCGATCGGTTCGGGCACCGGCAGCTGGTGCTCGAACGCAAGCCTGCAGGTAAGCGGGTGCGCCAACGTGCGCACCTGCAGCCTCTTCAGCGCCTCGATTCCACCGGTGCGATCACTGTGAAAGTGAGTGGCCAAGGCCTGAGTGATCGGGCTGGCAAGATTGGATTTCGACCACTGCACCAGAAGCTCCGCCTGCTCCGGTGCGTAGCAGGTATCGATCAGGAGGCTCCCTGTCGGGCGAACCAGAATGATCCCGTTCGCCGGAAACACGTAATTGCCGGAGATTGTTGCGGTGCTGGTATGCAACCACAAATTCGGTGCGATATTTGCCACCCATACCGACTGGCCGATGCGCTCCATTGGATCGGTACCCAGTTCCAACAGAGTCGGAACGCCGTCCGCAGCTGGATCGCCGAGGCTCGCCACCGAGCTCGCGCCCACCGACGGAACGAGCGTCGCACCGATACAACACGCGCAGACGCTGCCGGCCACGAACGAGCGCCGCGTAACGGTCCGATCAGCCATTCGCCACCAGCTCCTGCCGTCCTGGAAGTCGCAGCTCCACACGAGCGCCGCCTAGCGCCTGCGAGGCATCTATCAGGAACTGGCCGCCGTACAGCCGCACGGTTTCGCGCACCATCGCCAGCCCGAGCCCATGGCCGGGCACATGTTCATCGGCGCGAACGCCGCGTTCGATCACGCGCGTGCGCAGTTCCTCCGGGATGCCCGGCCCATCGTCCTCTACCACGATCGACAGTCGCCGCGGCAGACTGCGATCCGGGTCGAAGCGCGCACTCACCAGTACGCGCGTGCGACACCATTTGCAGGCGTTGTCGACCACATTGCCCAGTAGCTCGAGGATATCGCCGCTGTCGCCGAGAAAACCCAGGCCCGCGGGCGCATCGACCTCGATGCGCAGGTCCTTGCTCGCATGCACCTTCATCAGCGCGGCGCGCAGGTCGGTCAGCAGCGCCAGTACCGCCACCGGCGCCTGGCCGAACGTGGCGCCGCCGCCGGCCGCGGCACGCTTCAACTGGTGTTCGACGATCTGCGCGATGCGATCGATCTCGAGTTGGATGGCCGCCTCCGATCGGCGCTCCTCGCTCTCGGCGCTGCCGAGGCTGGCGCGGATCACGGCCAACGGCGTCTTCAAGCTGTGGGCCAGATTGCCGAGCGTGTCGCGGTAGCGCACGATCCGGTTGCGCTCGGATTCGAGCAGCGTGTTGAGGCCCGCGGTCACGCCGGCGAGCTCGCGCGGATAACCCTCGCCCAACTGCGATGCGCGGCCGCTTTCCAGGGCCGCGATCTCCTGCTCCAGGCGCCGCACCGGCGCCAGTGCGCGCCGCATCATCCACGCCATGGTGGCCAGCAGCACCAGATCCAGAGCGCCAAACCAGCCGGCCATGCGCTGACGGAACAACCACAGCTCACGCATCTGCGGCGTCGTGCTGTCGGCCGCCGTGAATACCAGCTTCTTGGACAGACCCGAGCCGTAGGCCCACTGCAGCCCACGGCTCAGCTCCGCGATGGTGCTGCCATCGCGCGCGAGTTGATAACGAAAATCCACTCCCCCGACGGGCAGCTTGCTGCCGAGCACCAGATCAGTACCGGCCAGCGACGGCGAGCTCCACAGCAGCTTGCCGGATTCGTCGCGCAGTGCCGCGTACTGGCCCGACCCGGGCACGTCCAGTCGCGACTCAGGGTCCAGCAGGTTGACCACCAGCTTGCCGTCGAAGTCGAGATCCACCGCGGTGACCAGCGCCACCACCTGTTCCTCGAGCCGATCGCGCAGCGCCGCGGTGCTCTGCTGGCGAAACACGTAGTCGATGGCCGACGCGGTCAGCACGAAGAACAGCAGCAACGGCAATGCCACCGCGATCAGCAGCCGGCGGCTGACCGACGGCGGTCCGCGCATCATCGGTGGCGACCTGCGATCAAGCCGGCCGGCGCGGCAGGCTCAGGCGGTAGCCGCGGCCGCGCAGGGTTTCGATTGGCTTGATGGTCTCGTCGGGGTCGAGCTTGCGGCGCAGGCGGCCGACCAGCACTTCGACCACGTTGCTGTCGCGATCGAAATCCTGTTCGTACAGCCGTTCAGTGAGTTCGCTCTTGGAGATCACCTCGCCGGCGCGCAGCATCAGGTGCTCGAGGATGCGATATTCGAAACTGGTCAGCTCCACGGTCGCGCCGCTCACGCTCACCGCCTGGGTGCGCGTGTCGAGTTCCACCGGCCCGCAGGCGAGCCTGGCGCTGGCCCAGCCGCCGGTACGCCGCAGCAGTGCTGACAGGCGCGCCTGCACCTCGGCGAAATGAAACGGTTTGGCGACATAGTCGTCGGCACCGGCGCTCAGGCCCTCGACCTTGTCCTGCCAGCGGTCGCGTGCGGTGAGTATCAGCACGCCATAAGTCTTTCCGCGCGCGCGTAGTTCGCGGATGAGGTCGAAACCTGACATCTTCGGCAGCCCGAGGTCGATGATCGCGACGTCGATCGGATATTCGGTAGCCGCGTACAGCCCTTCTTCCCCGTCAGCGGCCAGGTCGACGCTGTAACCAGCCGCCGACAGATCCGCCTTCAGCACTTCGCGGATCGACTCCTCGTCTTCCACCACCAGCACGCGCACTCACGCCCCCCCAACGCCGCCGCTCAAGGCACTTCCGCACCGGTACGCGCGTCGACGCGCACGATCCAAACCTTGCTGGCGCTGGACAGCAGCCGGAACACGTATAGCCGACGGCCCTGCTGGTCGGCGATATCGGTACGCACCACGCGCGCACCATAGCGCTTCTGCACCAGCGCCACGGCCTCCTCGCGTGATAACTCGTGGTCGGTGCGCGACTGGGGCGCCGGCGGCGGGCCCTGCGTGCCGGCGGCACACCACCCGGCCGCTCCCAGCACCATAGCCGCACACAGCAGGCGGCAGCCTTGCCGCGCCAGCCGTGCCGCGTTCACCTCCGCAGTCATCTGATTGCCACCCGGTGCGCCCGCGGGCGCAATGTAATGAGTGGCGCGAGCCTAGTCGGCACGCTCTGAACCGGGCCTGAATCAAGTTTTATCCCTTTTACTCAAGGACTTGGCGTCACACCAGAGTTCATCCCACTGCGCCGCGGTCAGCCGGTCCAGCGCCAGCCCGCGCGCTGCAGCGGCCTGCTCCATGGACTCGAAGCGCTGCTCGAATTTTAGCGCCGCCCGGCGCAGCGCGTCTTCCGCATCCACCTCCAGGTGGCGCGCCCAGTTAGCGACCGTGAACAGCAGATCGCCGATCTCCTCCGCGACCTGTTCGTGCCCGGCAGCCGCGATCGCGGCGTCCGCCTCAGCGAGTTCTTCATTGATCTTGCTGCGCACGCCGCTCGCCGACGGCCAGTCAAAGCCGACCCGGCGCGCACGACGGCCAAGCTTGGCGGCGCGCGCCAGCGCCGGCAATGCGCGCGGAACATCCGACAGTACGCCATGCATGCCCGCCTGCGCGCGCTCACGCGCCTTGTGCGTCTCCCAGGACGCGTGCAGTTGCGACACCTCCAGCGCCTGGCGCTCGAGGAAGATATGTGGATGGCGCCTCACCAGCTTGTCGCGGATGCCGCGTGCCACCGAGGCGAAATCAAAACTGCCGGCCTCCTCGGCCATGCGCGCGTGAAACACCACCTGGAACAGCAGGTCACCCAGCTCATCGCGCAGGCGCGCCAGATCGCCGCGTCCGATGGCGTCGGCCACTTCGTAGGCCTCCTCAATCGTGAACGGCGCGATGCTGACAAAATTCTGCTGTCGATCCCACGCACACCCGCTTTCAGGATCCCGCAGGGTGCGCATCAGGGCCAGCAGTGCCTCGAGTTCCTCGCCGGCGGCGCTCATGCGGTCGCCCCCGCGAATACCTGGCGGAGATTCGCCAGGATGCCCGCGGTCGCGCCCCAGATGTTGTATGGACCGAAGGACAGCTCCCAGGTATCGACCTCAACTTCACGGATGGTGCGGCGTCCGACGCGGTAGTTGGCCGCAGCCAGCGCAAACCCAAGCGGCAATTCGAACACCTCGGCCACTTCGGTGCCGTCGGGCTCGGGAGAAATGCCGGCTTGCACCAGCGCCACTACCGGCGTGATGCGATACCCGGTCTGCACCACATGATCGGACAGGAATCCGATCGGCTCGATGGCACTGGCGGCGATGCCGATCTCCTCGCCGGTCTCGCGTACCGCCGCAGCCGCGATATCGACATCCTGGGCTTCAAGGCGGCCGCCCGGAAAGCTGATCTGGCCCGCGTGCCGACGCAGATGGCTGGCGCGCACCGTCATCAGCAGCGTCGGCGCCTGCGCCCGATCGATGATCGGCACCAGGACGGCGGCCACTTTCAGCGACGACGGCCACGCGGCGCGCAGCCGCGCGCGCACCGCGGTGGATTCCGTCGCCAGCCCGGCCGGGCGACAGAACTCGAGCCGATGATCCGGGACGCCCATCAGGCTACGTCGCAGGCGCGCCCGCCAGTCCTCCGGCAGCTCATGCGCAACGCAAGGCGCTGGCGCAGCCATGGATCTCCTCCGCCATCGATGCTCAGCCTCCGCCGCCGCCACCCTTGATGCCCAGCCACCCGTCAGCTCGGTCGGATCGAGCAAGCGGTCGAGCTGCTCGCGCGGCAAATCGGTCATCGCGGCCGCGACCTCGCGCACCGGTTTGCCTTCCGCGTAGGCGCGCTTGGCGATCGCCGCGCCCTTTTCATAGCCGATGACGGGATTGAGTGCCGTGACCAGGATCGGGTTGCGCTCCAGCGCCTCTTCCATACGCGCCCGATTGACCGTGAAACCCCTGATCGCCCGATCGGCCAGCGCGCGCGCCACATTGGCCAGCAGGCTGATGCTCTCCAGCAGGTTGTAGGCGATCACCGGCAACATCACGTTGAGTTGAAAATTTCCCGACTGCCCGGCGAGCGTGATGGCGGCATCGTTGCCGATCACCTGGGCGGCAACCATGGTGGTGGCCTCGGGAATCACCGGATTGACCTTGCCGGGCATGATGCTGCTGCCCGGCTGCAGTGCGGGCAGGGCGATCTCGCCCAGGCCCGCCAGCGGGCCGCTGTTCATCCAGCGCAGGTCGTTGGCGATCTTCATCAGGCTCACGGCCACGACCTTGAGCTGTCCGGACAGCTCCACCGCGGCATCCTGGGCCGACATCGACTCGAAGAAATTGCGGTTCGGCTCGAACCCGACCCCGGTCAGGCGCTTGAGTTCGACGCAGAAAGTGGCGCCGAAATCAGGATGCGCATTGATGCCGGTGCCCACCGCGGTGCCGCCCTGCGCCAGGCACAACAACCTCGGCTCGGTGGAACGCAGGCGCGCGGCGCCATTCTCGATCTGGGTGCGCCAGCCGGACAGCTCCTGCGCCAGTGTCACCGGCATCGCATCCATCAGGTGCGTGCGACCGGTGGTGACGACGCCCTCGACCTCGATCTCCTTGGCGGCGATCACTTCTGCCAGGTGCGCCAGTGCCGGCAGCAACTGCTCGCGCAGCAGCAGCACGGCGCTGACGTGAATCGCGGTCGGTATCGCATCGTTGCTGCTCTGGGACATGTTGACGTGATCGTTGGCGTGCACCGGCACGCCTGCTTTCGTGGCCAGGTGGGCAATCACCTCGTTGGCATTCATGTTGCTGCTGGTGCCGGAACCGGTCTGGAATACGTCGATCGGAAACTGCGCGTCGTATGCCCCGCCTGCCACCGCGGCCGCGGCCGCTTCTATGGCGCCGGCCATACGCTGATCGAGCAGCCCGAGGCGGGCATTGGCGGCGGCGGCGGCCTGCTTGATCAGCGCCAGCGCGCGAATGAAGCCGCGCGGCATGCGCAACCCGCTGATCGGGAAATTATCCACCGCGCGCTGCGTGTGCGCGCCCCAGAGCGCGTCCGCCGGCACTTTCAACTCGCCCATGCTGTCACGTTCGATGCGAAACGATGCGGAGGTCATGATCGGTGTAGCTCCGGCACGGCACGGCCAATGCGCTATGATCACTAGTCTAGCATTTCGATGAACCGCGGCATCCTCATGGACCCTTCAGCTCTGACCGCCCTCTCACCCATGGACGGGCGCTACGCCGCCATCGCGGCGCCGCTGCGCAGTTATTTTTCCGAAGCCGCGCTGATCCGCGAACGCATCCGTGTCGAGGCGCTGTGGTTCGAAGTGCTCGCGCGGCCGCGCCTGCAGCTGCTCGCCGGCGAACTGCCGGCGGCGGTGCTCGAGCGCAGTGCCTGCCTGGCGCGCGACCCGGAGACCGGCGCCGCCGAGGCCGTCAAGACCATCGACCAGCGCATCAATCACGACGTCAAGGCGGTGGAGTATTTCGTGCGCGAACAGCTGGCCGCCGCCGGGGCGAGCGACGCGGCGCTGGAGCTGGTGCATTTCGGCTGCACCTCGGAAGACATCAACAACCTGTGCTATGCGCGCCTGCTCAAGGCGGCGCGCACCCGGGTATTGCTGCCGGAGCTGGGCGCGCTGCTGGGAATGCTGCGCACGCTGGCGAAAACCCATGCCGCACTGCCGATGCTCGCACGCACCCACGGCCAGAGCGCAAGCCCCACGACGTTCGGCAAGGAAATGGCCAACGTCGGCGCGCGCCTGGAGCGCGCACGGCGCCGGCTCGAGGCGGTGGAGATCCTTGCCAAGTGGAACGGCGCGGTCGGCAACTACAACGCCTACCACAGTGCGCGCCCCGATATCGACTGGATCGAATTGAGTCGCGAGTTCATCACGTCACAGCAGCTGAGCTGGAATGCCTACACCACCCAGATCGAACCACATGACTGGATCGCCGAGTACTGCGACGCCTGCGCCGCGATCAACGTCATCCTGATCGACCTGTGCCGCGACGTGTGGGGTTACATCTCGCTCGGCTACCTGCGCCAGCGCTCGGTGGCCGGCGAAGTCGGCTCATCCACCATGCCGCACAAGGTCAATCCGATCGACTTCGAGAACGCGGAAGGCAATTTCGGCATGGCCAACGCCATGCTGCGCTTCTTCGCCGACAAACTGCCGATCTCGCGCTGGCAACGCGACTTGACCGACTCCACCGTGCTGCGCAATCTCGGCGTCGCGCTGGGGCACAGCCTGGTGGGCTACAAGGCGTTGCAGCGCGGCCTTGCGAAAATCAGTCCCGATCCGGCGCGCATGGCGCAGGACCTGAACGGTGCATATGAAACCCTCGCCGAGGCGATCCAGAGCGTGCTGCGAGCCGCCGGCGTTGCCAACGGCTACGAGCTGCTGAAGGAGTTCACTCGCGGCCAGCAGGTCGACGCCGCCGCGCTGCGCGAGTTCGTCGCCACGTTGCCGCTGCCGCAAGACGATCGCGCGCGGCTGGCGGCGCTGACACCGCAGCAATACCTGGGTCTGGCGGCCGACCTGGCGCGCCGCTTCGCCGACGAGAACGCATAACAAGCCGAGTTACATAATCCGATTTTCAGCCAGTTAGCTGATAAATCGATAGCCGGCTCACATAGCGCCGCGGCGCAACTGTGACCCGGTTGGCGATCGATCCCGTGCCGCTGTCTCTACCATCGCCCTGCATAGAGCCCAGAAAGCTTACACAATGCAGGCGAGCGAGTGACCGGCACCAGGGAAAGCAGCGCGACGACTTCGGCTCGTCTGTCGAGCTTCGGGCTCGAGGACGGCCCGATAACGCCCGCCGTGCTCGCCGAAAGGCGGCCGACGACCGAATCGCTGCACGTGCTCACCAGCTTCGATGAGGTACGCGCGGCGACCGAAACGGTTGCCGCCAGCGGCCAGCGGCTGATCTCGATCATGACGCCGGACCTGGAGCCGGAGATCTACGATCAGGCGGCGCTGCTCGAGATCATCAAGCGTTTCGTACTCGGCCACAGCTTCGCCAAGGTGCGGGTACTGATGCGCGATCAGGCGCGCCTGAGCAGCGGCGTCAATCGCTTCATCGCCATGGCGCATCGGCTCACCAGTTACCTCGAGATCCGCATCCGCGCACCACAGTATCGCGAGCTCACCGCGGCCTACTGCATCGCGGACGACCGCGCGATCGTCTATCGCCTGCGCGCCGATCGTGCCGAGGGCATCGCCGGTTTCAACAATCCCCCGATCGCACGCCAGTACCTGCAGGAATTCGATGCCATCTGGCAGGCGAGCATGATCGAAGAGCGCGAAGTGCGGGTCGCACGCAGCTGATCTGAGACTTCGCGCCGGGTGCCTGCCGTTCCGGCATGGCGCGCGGTATCCTTCCCCATGGTCTGGAAACCCGACGTCACGGTCGCGGCGCTGATCGAGCGCGAGCGGCGCTTCCTGCTGGTCGAGGAGCGTATCCGCGGCCGCCTGGTACTCAACCAGCCGGCCGGTCACCTCGAGGATGGGGAATCGCTGATCGATGCGGTGGTGCGCGAAACGCTGGAGGAGACGGCCTGGCAGTTCAGCCCCGAGGCATTGCTCGGTATCTACCAGTGGCGCAGTCCGCGCGGGCACACCACGCTGCGAATCGCCTTCACCGGCAGCGTGCACGGCCACGATCCGGCGCGGGCGCTCGATCCGCCGATCGTAACGACGCACTGGTTCACGCGCGAGGACATCACCCGCCAGGCGGCGCGTCTGCGCACGCCTCTGGTACTGCGGTGCGTCGACGATTATCTCGCCGGCCGTCGATTGCCGCTGGACGCGCTGTCGGCGGACCCTATTACAATGCGGCCATGAACCAGAGTTCCACCGCCGCAACGCGCGCCGGCGAGCGCGTCATCGTCGGGCTGTCCGGCGGCGTCGACTCAGCCGTCACTGCGCTGCGGCTGCGCGATGCCGGCTACGACGTGCAGGGCCTGTTCATGAACAACTGGGACGAGGACGACGGCTACTGCACCGCCGCCCAGGACTACCAGGACGCGCGCAATGTCGCCGCCGAGCTCGGCATCGTGCTGCACCGCGTGAATTTTTCCGACCAGTATCGCGCACAGGTGTTCGCACATTTCCTGGCGGAGTATCGTTCCGGCCGTACCCCGAATCCCGACGTGCTGTGCAATCGCGAGATCAAATTCGGTCTGTGCCTGGACTACGCACTGCGGCTCGGTGCGCGGCTGTTTGCCACCGGCCACTATGCACGCCTGGTGAACCTCGCGGACGGACCAGGGCTGTATCAGGCGCGCGATGATGCCAAGGATCAGTCCTACTTCCTGCATGCGGTCGCGCGCCAACGCTTCGCTCGGGTGTTGTTCCCGCTGGGCGAGCTCCGCAAGCAACAGGTGCGCGAACTGGCGCGCGCTGCCGGCCTGCCGGTGCACGACAAACCCGACAGTACCGGGATCTGTTTCATCGGTGAGCGGCCGTTTGCCGAGTTCCTGGGCCGCTATCTGCCAGGCACACCCGGGCCGATCGAAGCGCTCGATGGCCGTGTACTCGGGCAGCACCGCGGCCTGCCGTTCTACACCCTCGGCCAGCGCGCCGGGCTTGCGATTGGCGGCGCGCGAGGCTGTGCGCAGGAGCCGTGGTACGTCGCGCACAAGGACGGCGCGCGCAATGCTTTGACCGTGGTACAGCGGCACCAGCAGCATCGGTTCGAGGCCGCTGCTGTGGCGACCGGGCCGATCAACTGGTTGTGTGCCGCTCGCGCCGGCAGTTTTGATGCCGCCGTCAAGCTGCGTTACCGCCAGCCGGGCCAGGCGGCCAGCGTCTCGGTGCGTCTCGATGGCACTGCCTGGATCGAATTCGAGGCGCCGCAGCGCGCCGCCACTCCCGGTCAGTCGGCGGTGTTCTATCAGCATGGCCGTTGCCTGGGCGGTGGTGTGGTGGAGCAGGTCCGCCTTCAGTCCGGGCATAAGCTCAGTGCCATGGCGCATAACGACGCGCCGATGGCGCCGATGCAGAACTCTTCACACCTGTCGCCGCTTGCGCCCGATATAATTCAAAAGATCTGACGCGCCGCCGCTGCGGCGTGCCGCAGCCGGAGGCAGCATGACCGATAGCTTCAAAGCGCGCACGACCCTCAAGTCGGGTGCCAAGTCCTACGAAATCTGGAGTCTGCCGGCGTTGGGAGCGGATAAGGTCGCGCGCCTCCCATACTCGCTCAAGATCCTGCTCGAGAACCTGCTGCGCTTCGAGGACGGGACCAACGTTACGCGCGCCGATATCGAGGCGCTGCTGAACTGGAATCCGAAGGCGGCACCGTCGTACGAAATCTCGTTCACGCCGGCGCGCGTCATCATGCAGGACTTCACCGGCGTGCCCGCGATCGTCGATCTGGCGGCGATGCGCGAAGCCATGACGCGCCTGGGCGGCAACGCCGACGAGATCAACCCACTGGCTCCGGCCGAACTGGTCATCGACCATTCGGTGCAGGTCGACAGCTACGGCAGCGCCCATTCGCTCGCCGACAACAACCGGATCGAGTTCGAGCGCAACGGCGAGCGCTACGCATTCCTGCGCTGGGGTCAGTCGGCATTTCGCAATTTCAAGGTGGTGCCGCCCAACACCGGGATCGTGCACCAGGTCAACCTTGAATACCTGGGACGGGTGGTGTTCGAGAACAGCGACGCGGGCAAGCTCCAGGCGTACCCGGACACGCTGGTCGGCACCGACTCGCATACGACGATGATCAACGGTCTGGGTGTCCTCGGCTGGGGTGTCGGCGGCATCGAAGCCGAGGCCGCCATGCTCGGTCAGCCGGTGACCATGCTGATCCCACAGGTGGTCGGCTTCAGGCTGGTCGGCAGCCTGTCCCCCGGCGCCACCGCGACCGACCTGGTACTCACGGTGACCGAGAAACTGCGCAAGCATGGCGTGGTGGATAAATTCGTCGAATTTTTCGGCGACGGCCTGGCAAACCTGCCGCTGGCCGATCGCGCCACGATCGGCAACATGTCGCCCGAATTCGGCAGTACCTGCGCGATCTTTCCGATCGACGAGGAGACGCTGCGCTACCTGCGGCTGTCGGGTCGTCCGCCCGAACTGATTCAGCTGGTCGAGGACTATGCGCGCGCCCAGGGCCTGTGGCGGATCGACGGTGCCAAGGCTGCCGACTATACCGACGTGCTGGAACTCGACCTCGGCAGCGTCGAGCCCAGCCTCGCCGGCCCCAGCCGACCGCAGGACCGGGTGCCGCTGCGCATCGCCAGGGATACCTATCGCACGCACCACGCGCGCATGGCCGAGGAACGCAGCCGCAAGAATCCCGCTGCCACCGGCACGGCGCCGGTCAGCGTCGACGGCAAATCGTTCGAGCTGCGCGACGGCGCGGTGCTGATCGCCGCCATCACCAGCTGCACCAACACCTCCAACCCGTACGTGCTGATCGCGGCCGGACTGCTGGCGCGCAATGCGCACCGCCTCGGCCTGAATTCCAAGCCCTGGGTCAAGACCAGCCTGGCGCCGGGCTCGCGCGTAGTCACCGATTATCTGGAGAAGGCCAAGCTGCTCGATCAGCTGGCCAGCGTCGGTTTCGACCTGGTGGGCTACGGTTGCACCACCTGCATCGGCAATTCCGGCCCGCTCAAACCCGAGATTTCCGCCGGCGTGAAGGCCGGCGACATCATCGGCTGCTCGGTGCTGTCCGGTAACCGCAACTTCGACGGCCGCGTGCACCCGGAGGTCAAGATGAACTTCCTGGCATCGCCGCCGCTGGTGGTCGCCTACGCGCTCGCCGGCTCGCTCGATGTCGACCTCAACAACGACCCGCTCGGCACCGGCTCCAACGGGCAGCCGGTGTATCTGCGCGATGTCTGGCCGGCGCCGGCGGAGGTAGCCGACTACGTGCAGCGCAATATCAACTCCGACATGTTCCGCCGCAGCTACGGCAACGTATTCACCGGCGACGAACGCTGGCGCGCCATCAAGGTGCCGGCGGCCAAGATCTACGCCTGGGATCCAAAGTCGACCTACGTGAAGAATCCGCCCTACTTCGACGGCATGACCATGCAGCCGGCGGCGGTCGGCGCCATTGCCGGCGCGCGCGTGCTGGCGTTGCTGGGAGACTCCGTGACCACCGACCATATCTCGCCGGCGGGCAACATCGCCAAGGCCAGTCCGGCAGCGCGCTACCTGATGGAACAGGGGGTGCAGCCGGCGGATTTTAATCAGTACGGGGCGCGCCGCGGCAACCACGAAGTCATGATGCGCGGCACCTTCGCCAATATCCGCCTGCGTAACCTGTTGTTGCCCGGCACCGAGGGCGGAATCACCGAGTACCTGCCCACCGGCGAGCAGATGAGCATCTTCGATGCTGCGATGCGCTATAAGGCCGACGGCACGCCGCTGATCATCCTGGCCGGCAAGGAATACGGCACCGGCTCCTCGCGCGACTGGGCCGCGAAGGGCACCTTGCTGCTGGGTGTGCGCGCCGTGATTGCCGAGAGCTACGAGCGCATCCACCGTTCCAACCTGATCGGCATGGGCGTGCTGCCACTGCAGTTCATCGACGGCCGCAACAGCCAGGCGCTTGGGCTCACCGGCCGCGAGCGCTACGAAATCACCGGCTTCAACGGCGTCGATGCCCGCAGCGCCATCGTCGTGGCCACCCCGGCCAGCGGCGCTCCGATCCGCTTCGAGGTGCGCGTGCGCATCGACACGCCCAAGGAGCGCGAATATTTCCGCCACGGCGGCATCCTGCCGTTCGTATTGCGCCAGCTCGCGGGCCAAAGCCGCGCCGCCTGAAGACCTTTGCCGGGAGCGCGTGCCTTGAACAGCGGCGGCCTGGCGGTGTTCGATCTCGACGGTACCATCGCGCGCCACGACACCTTCGGGCCATTCCTCTGGGGTTACCTGTGGCGCCGTCCGTGGCGGCTGGCGCGGGCGCTGCTGGCGCTGCCTGCAGCGGCGCGGTTCGTGCTCAATCGCGATCGCGGCGCCTTCAAGGGAGCGGTGATCCACGCCCTGCTCGGCGGCGCGAAGCGCACCAGCCTGGATCGCTGGGCCGCGCGCTATGTTCCCGCATTGATCGATCGGGGCCTGTATGCGGAGGCACTCGGCGCGATCGCCACGCATCGCACGCGCGGCGACCGGCTGCTGATGATGTCCGCCAGCACCGACCTGTATGTGCCCCGCATCGCCCAGGCGCTCGGCTTTGACGAGACCATTTGCACCGAGGTTCGCTGGCGCGAAGACGGGCGACTCGACGGCCGGTTGGCGACGGCCAACTGCCGCGGCGAGGAGAAGCGCCGCTGCCTGGCCGCGGTGATCGCGCGCGACGCGCCCGGCCGCGTCTATGCCTACGGCGACAGCGCTGCCGATCTGCCCCACATGCAGTTGGTGCAACAAGCCTACATGGTCAATCCGTCGTCTCGCCTTGCCGCGCGGCTAGATCGTCACGTGCAGGCGATTCAATGGAACCGTCCAGCCGGAATCTGATTTCCCGCGACCCGCCCTGGCCTCGAGAGGTCGGCTGCTAGTCGGACAGCACCGCCGCCAGATCGGTCAGGCGTTGCAGACGAAAATCCGGCTGGTAGCCGAGCTGCTCGCCACGGCCGCGGATCAGCCGGTAGAACGCGGCCGGGCCGAGCTGGGAATCGTCCGGCGGCGGGACATCGCCCGCGCGGTCAATCCAGGCGACCTGAAAGCCGTAGCGCTTGGCGCCGGCCACATCGAAACCGTTTGACGACACGAACAGGACCTCTTGATTCGATATCTGCAGTGCCGGTTCCACCAGCGCGTAGCAGTCCGGCTGCGGCTTGTAGCGCTTCACCTGATCGCAGCTGAGCACTGCGGTGAAGCGCCCCGCAATGCCCGCCGAGCGCACCAGCGCCTCGAGCATTCGAGGACTGCCGTTCGACAGAATGGCGAGCTTGTGATCGCGCAGCGATTCCAGCGCCTGGGTCGCCTCGGGATACAGATCCAGATGCAAGTACCCAGCCATGAGTTCATCACACAGCGCGGCGGTCGGCGCGATTCCGACGCTCGTCAGGGCATATTCCAGTGCCGCTCGCGTCACCGACCAGAAATCCTCATAGGAACGCATCAGCGTGCGCAGCCACGTGTACTCGAGCTGCTTCAGACGCCACAGCTGCGTAATGATCTCGCCCTTATCCCCGCACAGGTCGATGGCGAGACTTCGCACTGACTGCACATCGAACAGCGTGCCATAGGCGTCGAACACCAAAGCACGAGTGACCATCATCAGTTCCTCTTTGATCCCTCAAGGCGGCATCATATTTGCGGCGACCGATCACCCGCCTGCATACTGTCGGCGACGAACTTCGGCATACGAACCCAGGGAGCAGGGATGTACAGGATATTCATGGCACTTGCAGCAGGCATTTTGCTGGCGGGACCTGCGGCTGCCGCCGACAAGACCGATGTGATGGCAGTCGTTCGTCATTGGGAGGCGGCCTTCAACAAAGGCGACATGCAGTCCATGGCGGCAACGTGCACCGATCAAGCGTCGATCATCGACGACTTTGCGCCGCACGTGTGGACCGGTGCCGGCGCATGCACCAGGTGGGCCAGCGACTTCCAGAAGTTCGTCAAGACCACCGGAAGCTCGGATGCCGCGGTCACCCTCGGCAAGCCCTGGCACATCGAAGTTACCGGCGACCTGGCCTATGTCGTAGCCCCCACGACCTACTCGTTCAAGCAGGCCGGAAAAGCAGTCCGGCAGGCCGGCGTGGTCACGCTTGCCCTGCAGAAGGGCCCCGCCGGTTGGCAGGTGATCGGATGGGCGTGGGCCGACCATTAGACGCGCGAGGCAGCCGCGCGCTACATTGAAGTGCGCGCTTCCCACAGCTCGGGGAATAGCCGCAACTGCAGCGCCTTGGCCAGATAGCTCACCCCGGCGGTACCGCCGGTGCCCGGCTTGTAGCCGATGATGCGTTCCACGGTCTTCATGTGCTGGAAGCGCCATACCTGGAAACGATGATCCAGATCGACCAGCCGCTCGGCGAGCTCGTACAGATCCCAATCCTTGACCGCGTTGTGGTACACGCCGAGCCAGACTCCGGTAACCTGCTTCGAGGGCTGATAGGGCTGGGAAAAATCGCGCACCAGGGAGCTTGCCGGCACGCCGTAACCGCGCTGCGACAGCAGCCGCAGTACTTCATCGTAGAGACTGGGCGCGGCCAGCGCGCGTGCCAGCGCGGCGTAGGCTTCAGTGTCGTGCCGATGCACCTCGATGACGTCGGCGTGCTTGTTGCCCAGGGTGAACTCGAGCAACCGGTACTGCACCGACTGGAATCCGGATGAGCGTCCGAGAAGATTTCGAAACGCGGAATAATCCGCCGGCGTCATCGTCGACAGCACTTCCCACACCGCCAGCAGTTGTGCCTGCACGCGCCCGATGCGGTCGAGCATCTTGAACGACGGATCGAGATTGTCGCGCCGCACGCACTCGATCACGGACTGCAGCTCGTGCAGCATCAACCGCATCCATAACTCGGACACCTGGTGCACGATGATGAACAGCATTTCATCGTGTTCGGTGGACAGCGGCTTTTGCGCGTCGAGCAGGCGGTCGAGTCGCAGATACTGGCTGTAGGACAGCGAGCTGCCCAGATCCCAATGCACCGCCTCGTCCGACAGATCGACGCTGGTGGCGATCTCGGCGCCGGTCGCATCGCCAGTCGCATCGCTGGTCGCATCGGCCGGCTTGCGCGGCGGCAGGCTCACCGGAATATCCATGACGGCGCGCGCCGCCATCCCTGCAGCAGCTCGCGATCGAGGGCCTTCCAGTCAGGCTGGTAGCGCGCGACCTCGCCCCAGAAACGCGCCGAATGGTTCATGTACCGCAGGTGCGCCAGCTCGTGGATGATCAGGTAGCGCAGCACTTCAGGACGCTGGAACAGCAGGCACACGTTCAGGCTGATGGTGCGCCGGCGCGAGCAGCTGCCCCAGCGCGAGCGCTGGCAGCGCACCTGCAGGCGCGCGGGCGCCACTGCCATCTGTACCGCGAGCGCTCGCAACAGCGGCTCGAGCTGGCGCCGCGCGTGCTCCACCAGCCAGCTCACCAGCAGCTGGCGCAGCCGTGCGTGATCCTGCAGTCGGCCGCTGAGCTGCAGCTCGCAGCCGGACAGCTCGCGCACCCGAACCGGACCGGGACCAGCAACGCGCGTGCAGCGCCACTCCTCGCCGATCGCCGTCAGCGACAGGCCTTCCGGCGGCAGCGGCCAGCTGGCCGCAGGCAGCGCGCGGCGGCGATGCAGCTCGATCCATTCTCGATGTTGGCTGACAAATTCACTGACACGCCGCGGCGACGTGCGCGGAGGTACGACGATCTCCACGCCGCCGGTGCGGAACACGCGCACGCTCAGGCGCGCGGCGCGCGCGCTCTGGCGCACCGACCAGCCGTGTTCGCTGCCGTCGGCGTCCCAGAGCTGCAATTGTCGCAACATGCGCTTGTGCCCGGTCATGCGGCTAGGATCATATCAGGCAGCGCCGCCTCGCATTAGAGTAGCGCCATGCAGTGGATCGATATCGGCGCCAACCTGACCCACGATAGTTTCGACCGCGACCGCGAGGCGGTGATCGAACGCGCACGCCGCCACGGCGTAGTGCAGATGATCGTAACCGGCGCGAGCGTCGTGGGCAGCGCCGCTGCGGTCGAACTCGCGCGTGCCCATGAAGGCACGCTATTCGCCACTGCCGGCGTGCATCCGCATCACGCTGCGCAGCTGAGCGCCGCCGATCTGCCGCAACTGCGCCGGCTGCTGGCGCAGCCGCTGGTGGTGGCCGCCGGCGAGTGCGGACTGGATTACTACCGCGACCTGTCGCCGCGCGACGCGCAGCTGCGCGCCTTCGAATGGCAGCTGCAGCTCGCGGCTGAGAGCGGCAAGCCGGTATTCCTGCACCAGCGCGACGCGCACCAGGACTTCATCGCCGTGTTACGCGAGCACCGCGCCCGGCTGGTCGGCGCCGTGGCGCATTGCTTCACTGCCGGAGCGGCCGAACTGGAGGACTACCTGCGCCTGGAGTTATCGATCGGCGTCACCGGCTGGCTGTGCGATGAACGCCGCGGCGCGCACCTGGCGGCACTGCTGGCGCGCATTCCTGCCGATCGGTTGCTGCTCGAGACCGATGCGCCGTACCTGCTGCCGCGCGACCTTGCTCCAAAACCGAAATCACGCCGCAACGAGCCGATGTACCTGCCGCATGTGGCGGCGTCGGTCGCGGCGGCGCGCGGCGAGAGTCTCGAGCAGTGCGCGGCCGGCACCAGCGCCAACGCGCGCGCTCTCTTTGGCCTGCCGGCAGCGCCCTGCTAGGGCGTCATTCGCGTCGCGCTCCAGCGGTAATAGTCCGGCGCCACTTCCCCGCCATGCCCGGCGAACGCACCGCCGTCAACGCCTTGGGGTTGCGCCTTGCCCTCGATCCGATCTGCCTGGACGACGCCTGAGAACAGGATTCGATAGGCTGGCGGACCCGGAAAATCCACCGTGAACCACAACCTGCTGCCTTGCACCGAACCTGACAGCGGCATACTGCCCCGCGCGCCGTCGAAGCTGCCGCTGACGGTCTGACCGTGCGGCTGCAGCACCACTATCGCCTGCTCGGTGCCGATGCGCCCGTGCCAGGACAGCTGCCAGCGACCCTCGACACCGTGCTGCGGGGCAGCGCAGCCGGCCAGCGCGGCCAGCAATGCGCCGCTAATGCTCCGGCGTACGTTGCGGGAAATGGAACGCATCCCACAGGTCGCTCAGCGCCGGACTGTTGGTCGGTGCATAGGGGTTGTCGCGGCGCGTCCTGGGATTCGGGAAGTTATCGCGGCTGCGCGCCGTTATCGGTTTCAGCCGCCAGTTACGTTCGATGAATTTGATGATCGACACGTGATCTGCGTAACCGTGATTGACCAGGCCGCCGGCGCTGTAGGGCGACACGATCAACAGCGGAATGCGCGGGCCGTCACCAAAGAAGTCGAGCGGCTGGATGTAGCCGGAATCGTAATAGCCGCCGCCTTCATCAAAGGTGATGAACACCGCGGTTTCCTTCCACAGCGCCGGATGCGCCTGCAGCTGCTCGAGGATCTTCTTCAGGAACCCCTCGAACAGGTCGAGCTTGGAGGACGCCGGATGGCCGTCGACAAACCCACTGGGCTTGACGATCGAGACCGCGGGCAGGCGCTCATCGGCAACCCCCTGGTAGAACGCATCGGTGTCGTGGATGTGCGCCTGGCGCAGCCGCGGGTTGGTCATGACGTCGGCGGCGTACTGGAATGGATTGCAGACGATGCAATAGGCATTGTAGGGATTGGAGCCCGCCGGATCGGTAAGGTAGATGTTCCAGCCGCCAGCGAAGTAGCTGAATGAGACATCGGCCTGCATCAGCACGTCGCCGATATGACGCACCGAACTGGGTGGAATGGTGTACGCGGAATACTTGCTGGCCGGTGAGCCGTCGGCGTTGAACGGCGGATTCATGTTGTTCAGCAGGTAATAGTACCCGGGCTGGCAGCGCGGATCGATCGGCCGTGGCAGCGACTCGAGGTAGCCGACCACGGCCGCCACCCCTGGGGCTCGCAGGTCAGCACAGGCACTGTAGCTGCCGCCGGTATAGCCATCCTCGTCATACCAGTTGTCGGTGCCGGCCTGCGGATCCGGATCCTCGATCTGGTTGGCTGGCGGGGTCGCAGGGTGGCCGTGGCCATCGCTGTACCAGATGGCATCGGCGAAGCCGAGCATGATCTGGTTGGCGCCGGTGCCGCCCTGTACCGGCTGATGCATGTTGTCGCTCAAGGTATAGCGATCGGCCAGTTGCTTCAGGTATGGGGCGTCGCCGCGCTGCATGTTGTAGAACTCCAGCGCCGTGGAGCCCTCGCCGGTGGAGATATTGGTGACCGGCAACGGTTGCGGCTTGCCGTTGCCGCCCTCACCCACGCTCACTTCCACCCATGCGAACAGATCGTTGCGGCAGCCGCTCGGATTGGCGCCGCTGGCGTGCTGCACGCTGCAGTCGCTCTGCTGCCACATCTGGTAGAAGCGATGCACGGGACTTGCGGTGTAGTCGTCGTACTTGACCGCAGGTGTGAGTGGAAACACCCCCGGACCCAGGTTCTCGTAATTTGCGATGCGGGTATCAATCACGTCCGGCGGCAGGCCGGTGGCGCCGGTGAGCAGCAACGGGTAGTCATCATCTGCCAGATCGTGTTCCGCGGCTCTGGCGGCTCCCAGGGTGGCGAACGGCGCCGGCTTGCTGTCGTTGGCGGCGCCCGGGGCGTCATGCGTGCCCGGCGGCGGAATATTCAGGTAGGCGAACGCCCTGGCGGGACTGATCGAGTAGCGCTGCGTATCGGTCGCCGCGCGTTGCGCGGAGGCCGCGTGGTTGCGGCCGGGTGTACCGTCGGAGTTCACGATGCCGCGTGACAGCAGGTTGGAGACATGTTGCCCCGCGCGCGGCACGTAGGTTGCAAACACGTGATCGAAGCTTCGATTCTCGCCGACGATCACGATGACGTGCCGGATCGGAGAGGCGGTGTCGGCATCATGCAGTCCCATCCCGCCGCCGCGGCCGCCGGCATCGGCTGCCACCTGCTGCGCATTGCCCGGCATGATTGCCAGCAGTGACAGCACGGCAGCGAGGGCGGCCGGCGGCGACCGGTGAGTCATGGCCGGCCTGCTAGATCGCCGCCTTCGGCGAGGCAAGCTTGCTGGGCGTCACCGACTTCTGGATCGTTCTCCAACCAGGCATCCAGCGCTCCAGCATGACGCTCATGGCCTGGCGGTCCGAGGCCGGAAACTGCGCCCGCAGCGAATCGAGCATCAGCGTGTGGCGCGGCAGACCCTTGGGGAAGTGGCCGCTCGGGGTGAACACGGCGTGGCCCTCGATCGGCAATTCCGGTGCCAGGGCTCGCACCGCCGCGATGCGGTCGTACAGCCCGGTCTGCGGGTTGGGGAATGTGTAGCGCAGGGCGCGATGCATCACGGTCCACTCGGTCATCTGATCGCCACCGAAGATGTTGCCTTCCACATCGCGCAGATCGATCACCACCAGGCCGCATGCAGTGAGCAGCAGAAAATCCACATGCAGGGTGCTGCCCTGGCCATCCGGCACCAGCACGTCGCGCAGATACTCGAAGCCACAGCTGGTGACCGCCAGGGTGCGGGCAGCGCGCAGTCGACGCCGCCGGATCCAGCGCCACAGCAGGAACAATCCGGCGATCGCGGCGGCAGCCGCCGCTGCGCTCGCGGCGAATTCCAGGGTGATGGGCGGTAGCGAGTCCATGGGCTATAGCGCACTCTTCAGGGCGTCCAGCGTAGGCTCGATCTCGACGTGGCTCGAAGGCCGGTCGAACAAGCGCGCCAGATTGTGCGGCATGGTAAGCGATGCGCCAATCAGCGGCTCGATGGTCTCGCGGAACTTGGCCGGATGCGCCGTGGCCACCAGTACCCAGCGCCCGCGCGCGCGCTCACTGGCTGTCAGCCGGGCGTAGGCTTCGGCGGCGACCGCACTGTGCGGACACCACACGCGGCCGTAGCGCTCGAAATCGCCTCGAATCCGCTGGCGCGTGGCTTCATCGTCGATCGAGACCGCGCGCAGCGCGGTACGCATCGCAGCCGGGTCGGGAAACAGCGCCGCCAGCCGCTCCAGGTTGCTCGGATTGCCGACGTCCATGGCCGACGACATGGTCGCCACGCTGGCACGCGGCCGCAGCACGCCCTGGGCAAAATAGTCCGGCACCGTGCGGTTGGCGTTGTGCGCCAGCACGATCGAGTCGATCGGGGCGCCGAGACGACGCGCCCAGACACAGGCGGTCGCGTTGCCCAGATTGCCGCTCGGAATCACGAACGACGCCGGCTCGCCATGCAGGCGCCGGATCGCAAGGCTCGCGCCCCAGTAATACACCATCTGCGGCAGCAACCTGCCCAGGTTGATGCTGTTGGCCGAGGACAACTCGAAGCGGCGCCGCAATGTGGTATCGCCGAGCGCCGCCTTCACCATCCGTTGGCAGTCATCGAAGCGCCCGCGAACCGCAAGACTCACCACGTTGCCGCCCCAGCAGGTCAGCTGCCGTTCCTGTGTCGGCGACACCAGGCCCTTGGGATAGAGCACCGCGACTTCGATACCGCTCTGGCCGTGGAATGCCGCGGCCACGGCCCCGCCGGTGTCACCGGAGGTGGCGACCAGGATCTTCAGCGGCCGGATGGCGCCGCGGCGCGCCCGCACCAGCGTCGCAGCCAGAAACCGCGCACCAAAATCCTTGAACGCGGCGGTGGGACCGTGAAACAGTTCCAGCACGTGCAGGCGCTCGTGATCGCCGAACGGCAGCAGCGGCGCAGGAAAATTGAACGCCTCGCGCGTGATACCGGCCAGCTCGCGCGCCAGCGCATCGCCGGTCACCAGCGGTCGCAACAGCTCGAGTGCCAGTGCCGGCAAGTCATCAGCATCGGAGCCGGGATTCGACTGTGGCCAGTCGGTTGGCACGTACAGGCCGCCGTCGTCGGCCAGGCCCTGCGTGATCGCGGTGCTGAAGCCGACCCGGTGCAGCGGGTTGCGTGTGCTGGCGAATAACATCAGCCGATGACGCGGGCGCCGGAAGCTTCGAGCGCGATGACCCAATGGTCGGATTGCAGATCATGCGCCGAGAATTCGAGCACCATGGCCTCACGTACCGCCTGCGCGTGCTGCTGCAGGCACCAGGCGAATACCGTGGGCCCCGCGCCCGAGATCGAACAGCCGAGCGCCCCGGCGGCCAGCGCCGCGCGGCGCACCTCCCCAAACCCGGGAATCAGTGCGGCGCGTTGCCGCTCGATCACCACGTCCTCGAAGGATTCACGCAGCATATCCAGATCGTTGGTGTAGCAGCCGGAAATGAAACCGGCAAGATTGGCTGTCTGCCACACGAAATCCGCCATCTCGACACTGCCCTTGAGAATAGCGCGCGCCTGCCGCGTCGACAGGAACATATGCGGATGCACGATCACGGCCCGGATGGCATCCGGCACCGGAATCTGCTTTACCCTCGGATGGTCGATGCCCACCGTCAGCACCAGGCCGCCATACAGCGAGGGCGCAATATTGTCCACGTGCATCGAGCCGCTCGCCACCGCCTCGCCCTGCATCGCGTATTGCAACAGTTGCAGCTGGGTACGCGGCTGCGGCAGCAGCGCATTGGCCGCCACCACCGCGGCAACCGCCGAGGCCGCCGATCCGCCCAGGCCCGAGGCCAGCGGAATACCCTTATCGATCGTAAGCTCGAAGCCAAAACCCGGGGGCTGCGCGTCGTGCAGCGCAATGACCGCGCGCCCGGCGGTGTTCTTCGCCGCCTCGAGCGGCAGGTCCTGCACCACGCCGCGAATGGCCTTGATGCTCACCCCGGCCGCCGCGGTGCGCCGCGCGGTCACGCGATCGCCGATCGCATCGACCGAAAAGCCCAGGATATCGAAGCCGATGGCGACGTTGCCGACCGATGCCGGCGCGAAGGCAGTAGCGACACTGCGGCCCGGCATCGCCGCATCCTGGCTCACAGGCGTGCTCCAAGATAGGTCGTCAGGCGCAGCAGATCGGCGAACACACCGCCCGCGGTGACCGCAGGACCTGCACCCGGACCCTGCACGATCAGTGGGTTGTCGCAGTAGCGTGCGGTCGCGAAGCGCACCACATTGTCGGTCAATGCGATGTTGGCGAAAGCGTGCCGCGCTTCGAGCTCGACCAGGCCCACGGTGGCGCGTCCGTTGGCCGCGACCGCACCGACGTAGCGCAGGACTTTGCCGCGTGCGTGCGCATCCTGGTAGCGCTGCTTCATCGGCGCGTCGTAGCGCGACAGTCCCGCCAGGAACTCCTCGCTGCTGCCGGCGACCAGATCCTGCGGCACCAGGCTCGCGATTTCGACATCGCTCATCTCCAGCGGCAGGCCCATCTCGCGCCCGAGGATGATCAGCTTGCGCGCCACGTCGGTCCCTGAGAGGTCGTCGCGCGGGTCGGGTTCGGTGTAGCCGCGCTGTTTTGCTTCGCGCACGATGGCCGAGAACGGCGTGGTGCCGTCATAAACATTGAACAGGTAGGCGAGCGTGCCGGAGAAGATGCCCTCGATGCGCGTGATTTCATCGCCGGTCTCGCGCAGGTCGCGCAGCGTCTGGATCACCGGCAGCCCGGCGCCCACCGTGGTTTCGTACAGGTAATTGGCGCCGCTCTCGCGCCGCGCGAGCTTGAGGCTCTCGTAGTAGGCCAGCGTGCCGCTATTGGCCTTCTTGTTCGGCGTGACGATATGAATGCCGGCCGCCAGCCAGTCGCGATAATGCAGGGCGACCTCGGCATCGGCGCTGCAGTCGATCAGCACCGTATGCGGCAGGTAATCCACGCGCACGTGCTCCACGAAGCGCGCCAGATCCGAGGGCTGCGCGTGCTGTTCGAGCTCCTCGCGCCAGCGCGGCAGATCCAGTCCGAAGTCGGCGAGCCGCATGTGCCGCGCGCGCAGGATGCCGCGTACCCGCAGATCGATCTTGAACTCCCGCGCCAGCCGCTCGCGCTGGCTGGCGAGCTGGTCCAGCAATACCCGGCCGACCGTACCCGGACCGATGACGCCGATAGAGAGCGTATGCGGCGACAGGTAGAAGCTGGCGTGTGTCGCGCGCAGCGCGCGCGTCGCGTTGCGGCCGTCAACCACCACCGATATGTTGCGCTCCGAGGCGCCCTGCGCTATCGCGCGCACATTGATGTGCGCGTTGCCGAGCGCGCCGAACACCTTACCCGCGGCCCCGGGCATGCCCGCCATGCCGTCGCCGACCACCGCCAGGATGGCAAGATCGGGTGTCACGTCGACGTTTTGTATCTGGCCTTCAGCCAGCTCGCGCGCAAACGCGGCCTCCAGCACGCTCTGGGCGCGCGCCGCCTGTACCTGCGGGATCGCGCAGCAGATTGAATGCTCGGAGCTGCCCTGCGAGATCAGGATTACCGAGATGCCTTCCTCGCGTAGCGCACCGAACAGCCGATGCGCGGTTCCGGGCACGCCGATCATGCCGGCACCCTCGAGGTTGACCAGCGCTACGTTCTCGATGCTGGTGATGCCCTTGACCGGCAGGCTCGAGTTCGGCTGGGCGCAGATCAGCGTTCCGGGTTTCTCGGGTGCAAAGGTGTTGCGGATCCAGATCGGGATATCGCGCCCCACCGCCGGCGCCATGGTCTGGGGGTGAATCACCTTGGCGCCGAAGTACGCGAGCTCCATGGCCTCGTTGTAGGACAGCGAATCGATCACCTGCGCGTCGGGCACGCGGCGCGGATCGGCGGACAGCACGCCGTCGACATCGGTCCAGATGTGGATCTCTCCCGCATCCAGCAGCGCACCGAAGATCGAGGCGGAGAAATCGCTGCCGTTGCGACCGAGCGTGGTCTGAACGCCGCGCGGGTCGCTGGCGATGAATCCGGTGATCACCAGGGTGGCGAGCGCCTGGCCCGGCAGCAGCGCCTCGAGCCGCTGCTTCGATTCCTGCCACTGCACCGCCGGACCGAGCGGGCCCCATTCCACAGTGATGCAGCGCCGCGCGTCCAGCCATTGCACCCCGCCGCGCAGCCCGCGGCGCTGCAGATAGCGCCGAAACAGCTGCGTCGACCAGATCTCGCCATAACCCGCGCACAGATCGCGCACCGTCTGCGCGGCCGATCGCATGATGCTGGTGGTCTGCAGTACACCGGTCAGGTCCGCGACGTCGCGATCGAATGCGGCCAGGTATTCCGCGGCGTCGGGGGCGTCCAGCAGCGCGGCAGCGATGCCCGCATGGCGCGCGCGCAGTTGCCCCAGGCGCTGCTGCCATTCGCCCTGCTGCGCCTCCGCCAGCGACACCAGTTCCAGCAGTGCGTCGGTGACACCTTTGCAGGCCGACAGCACGATCGCCAGGCGCGGACGCGGTTGCGGATCGCCCGCAGGCGTGGGCGCCGTCTGTGACTCGACGATCCCGGCGACACGTTCGAAGCACAGCGCATCGGCGACACTCGAGCCGCCAAACTTATGCACCACCCAAGCCTGGGCGTCAGTAGTGGTCATCGGGCATTTCCGGGGGCACCTGCGCCTGCTGGCCGTGGCGGGGAAAAAAACTTTGGCACACTACTGCAGCGCGCCCCATTACCGCAATATGCCAGATCGCGCACCGCAATCAGCGGCAGCAGGGCAGAATTAGCCGCCCGTCCACCCCCCCCACATCACCCTAGGGCAGACATCGATGCGCTGGCTGACTCGCTGGTCCCTGGCTGCCGCGGTGCTGCTGGCGCTGTTTGCCTGCGCGCTGTGCGTGAGCACCTATCACGTCTTCGGCAACTTCTGGGATGAGCCGGAGCATATCGCCGCCGGGCTGGTGCTGATCGATCGCGGCGAGTATCGCTACGACACCCAGCATCCGCCCCTGGCGCGCCTGGCCGCCGCCATCGGTCCGTACCTGGCCGGCGCTCGTTTCCACGGTGAGCCGAACCCGATCGGCGAGGCCGCGGGCCGCGACCTGCTCTACAACTCGCCGGCCAGCTACGACCGGCTGCTGACTCTGGCGCGGCTCGGAATGCTGCCATTTCTACTCGTGCTGCTGGCCGCCAGCTGGCTGTGGGTGCGGCGCTGGTATGGCGAGGCCACGGCGCTGCTGACGCTGGTGTTCCTCGCGACTACGCCGGTGATCCTGGGCCACGCCGCCGTGGTCGCGCTCGACGTGCCGGTCACCGCGATGACCTTGCTGGCACTGTACCTGATGCTGCGCTGGTTCGAGTCGCCGGGCGCAGCATCGGGGCTGCGCTTCGGCCTTTCGACCGGGCTCGCGGTGGCCACCAAAATGTCGGCGTTGCCGTTCCTTGGCGTCGCGATGCTCACGCTGCTGGCGCTGCGTTTGATACTGGTGCGCCGCGCACCGCTGGCATGGATGCCGCGGCGGCGTGTCGGCAGCGCCGCGCTGGCGCTGCTGCTGGCCATGGTGGTGACGATCGGCGTCTACGGTCCGACGCTGGTGTACCTGACGACGCCGGACCTGGCGCCCAGCCCGGCGCTGGATTTGCTGTCCGGACGGCATGGCGCGCTGCACGATCTGGCCTACCGGTTCGCTGCGCGCGTGCGCCTGCCGCTCGGCTTTCTGATGCTGCCGACCAATTTTCTGGGGGTCGAGTGGCACAACGAGCACGGTCACCTGTCGTACCTGTTCGGCCGCACCGACCTCGACGGCTGGTGGTATTTCTATCCGGTGGCACTGGCGGTGAAGACGCCGCTACCGCTGCTGCTGCTCGGACTCACTGGGCTTACGCTGCTGGCGGCGCGCGGTTGGCGCGAAGCCAACGTCTACATCATGGCTCCGGCGGCCTGTTTCGTGTCGATCCTGGTGTTCTGCTGCCTCTACAGCCACATCAACATTGGTGTACGGCATGTGCTGATCGCCTACCCATTGCTTGCGATCGGCGCCGGCTACGTGGTGTGCGCCGGATGGGAACGCTGCCGGGCGGCGCCGCTGCTGCGCGCCGGCATTGCCGGCCTGGTGTTGTGGCAGATCGCCATCCCGGCATTCGCCTATCCGGACTATGTGGCTTATTTCAATGTGCTCGCCGGCAACCACCCGGAACGCATCCTGGTGGACTCGGATCTTGACTGGGGCGGCCAGGACCTCAAGCGTCTGGAGCAGGTGCTCAAAGCGCGCCACATCAAGCAACTATGGCTCGGGTACAAAGGCACCGCGGATCTGTCGCGCGAGGCACTGCCGCCCTACACGCTCCTGGTGCCCAATCAGCCGGTCAGCGGCTGGGTCGCCATCACCATGCTGACGCTGGCGGAGAACCAGGCGGGCTTTGGCTGGCTGCAGCGTTACCAGCCGGTGCAGCGGGTCGGGAAATCATTTGCGCTGTATTACATTCCTAGCGCGCCGTCGGCCGCGCAATAGCTATGCACTTGAATGAGTTACATCGCCTTTCGAAGGCACGACATGACATGCTCTCGGCGAGCCGTTACCGGTCAGCGATGTAGCTGAGCCCATAGCCAAGCGCGAATCTGGGCTGGGGCGCCGCAGCGCTCGCCGGCCAGGCGAACGGCAGCGTGCCGCGAAAATCGTGGCGCGCGGCAGCGCGCGCGTCGCCAATCAACAAATCTGCGATAGCCCCGCCCTCCGAGCCAGGCAGCCAGGCCGCCACAAACGCATCCGAGGCGTCGATCTCGGCGTCCATCGCCATTGGCCGGCCCGACAGGAATACCGACACCAGTGGAATGTGCTGCGCGCGCAGACGTTGCAGCAATTGCAGATCGTGCCGCTGGCCGGCCTGGTATTGCATCGAGTGCAGATCGCCGGCGCCTTCCGCGTACGGACGCTCGCCGAACACCACGATCGCAACATCGGGCTTTACCCGGTAGCGGCCGGAAATGCTCAGCTGCGCGCTGCCGCCGCCGGCCGCGAGCACCGCGCGCAGTCCGGCGTAGATCGACTCACCATGGGGGAAATCGGCGTTGCCGTGGCCGCCGCCCTGCCAGCCCAGCGTCCAGCCGCCACACTGGCGGGCGATATCGTCGGCGCCATCGCCGGCGACCATGACCCGTGCCGTGGCGCGCAGCGGCAGCAGCGCATCATTGTTTTTCAGCAGCACCAGCGACTCGCGCGCCGCGGAGCGCGCCAGCGCACGGTGCTCATCCGACCCCAGCACGCCGGTGCGCCCTTCCCAGGGTCGCGCAGCGTCGAATAGCCCAAGCTTTGCCTTGACGCGCAGGATGCGGCGCACGGCATCGTCCAGGCGTGAGGGCGGGATCGTCCCCGCGCGCAGCTGCGCCAGCGTGTTGTCGAATAATTCCTTCCAGCCCTCGGGCGCCATGAACATATCGATACCGGCGATCAGGGCGGCGGCGCAGCTGGTGTCGGTGCAGCCGGGAATCTGGCCGTGCCCGTTCCAGTCGCCGACTACGAAGCCGTCGAAGCCAAGGCGCTGCTTGAGCACACCGCGCAACAGACTGGCATTGGCGTGCATTTTGCGCCCCTGCCAGCTCGAGTACGACGCCATCACGGTCATCACGCCGGCGTCGATCGCCGACACATAGCCCTGCGCGTGTAAGCGGATCAGGTCGGGCTCGCTGGCCGCGCTATCGCCCTCGTTAATGCCGTCGCGAGTGCCGCCGTCGCCCAGGAAATGCTTGGCCGTGGCGGCCACGTGGGCGCTCTGCACCGCGTGGCTGCCATCCGGTGGCCCCTGCAGTCCGCGCACCATTTCTTCTGCATAAGCCCGCACCAGCACCGGATCCTGCGAGTAAGCCTCATAGCTGCGGCCCCAGCGCAGGTCCTGCGGCACCGACAGCGAGGGCGCAAACGCCCAATCGAAGCCTACCACCGCCATTTCCTGAGCAGTGGCGACACCGATGCGCCCGACCAGCGCCGGATCGTGTGCCGCGCCCAGTCCGATGTTGTGCGGGAAGATGGTGGCTCCCTGCACCGCGTTATTGCCGTGCACCGCATCGCTGCCGAACAGGATCGGAATTTTCGAGCCGGCCCGCAGTGCGCGCGTCAGCGCCAGCCAGGCGGCAGCACTGCGGTCGGCGCCACCAGCGGGTGCGGAGTCCCCGCCCGCCAGCAGCGCGCCCAGCGGATAGCGGCGCAGTTGCTCGGGCGTGATGTGGCCGATATCGGCCTGGATGATCTGGCCGACCTTTTCCTCAAGGCTCATGCGGCTCATCAAGTCGCTCACCACGCGTTCGGTGGCCGGATCGAGCAGCCCGACGCTGTGCGCACGCGGCCAGCTAGCCGGGTGCGCTACGCCGGCCGTCGCACCGATTGCCGTATCGGGCGGCGCATCAGCCGCCATCGCCTGCAGCGATGGCATCGCCACCGCACACCAAAGCAGGGCAAGGATTGATTGCCGGGCAGATTTTTTTAGCGGTACCATGAGCGCAAGGATATGCAATGGCGACGGAACGGCAGCGGCGAAAGTCGAATCAGAGCGTAACGATACGCGACGTGGCGGCGCACGTCGGCGTTTCGCCGATGACGGTGTCGCGCGTCATCAATCGCGAGAGCAACGTCAAGCCGGAGACGCGTGAGCTGGTGCATGCCGCGATCCGCACGCTCAATTACGCCCCGAGCCCCGCCGCGCGCAGCCTTGCGGGCTCGGTGCCGTGCCGCATCGGACTGCTGTACGACAACCCCTCCACCGGTTACCTGGGCGAATTCATGCTCGGCGCGCTCGATGAGAGCAGCCGCACCGGCGCGCAGGTGCTGGTCGAGCGCTGCGGCGAGCAGGAGCTGGCGGCGGCGGCGCTTGGCAAGCTGCTGAAGGCCGGCATCGACGGGCTGATCCTGACGCCCCCGTTGTGCGAGGCTGAGCGCGTGTTGGCCGAAGTCCAGCACGCCGGGGTGGTGGCGGTGGCGGTCGCCTCGGGTCACCCATCGGAGCGGATGGCGACCATACGCATCGATAACGAGGCCGCGGCGCGTGACCTGACCGAGTACCTGCTGTCGCTCGGCCACCGCCACTTCGGATTCATCAAGGGCCATCCCAATCACGTCGTCAGCCAGCAACGCCAGCAGGGTTTTCTCGCAGCGCTGGCGGCAGCCGGCATCGCGCCCGAAAGCGTGCGCCTGGAGCAGGGTTACTTCAGCTATCGCTCCGGGCTGGAGGCAGCGGAGCGGCTGCTGGCGGAAGAGCCCTATCCCACCGCAATCTTTGCCGCCAACGACGACATGGCCGCAGCCGCGGTGTCGCTGGCGCATCGCATCGGCTTCGAAGTGCCGGAAGACCTGTCGATCGCCGGCTTCGACGACACACCCATCGCCGCCAGCGTGTGGCCGGCGCTGACCACGATTCACCAGCCGGTGGCCGCGATGGCGCGCGCCGCGATCGACCTGGTGCTGGAGGAAGTGCGCCGCCACCGTGACGGCACCGGTGTGCCGCGTCAGCTGTTGCACCCGCACACGCTGATCGTGCGCGAATCCACCGGCCTGGCGCCGGCCGAACCCGTCAGCGGCTGACAGCGCGGCCGGCTGACAGCGCTGGCCCGGCCGCTGTTACTGCGGCGGCAGTGTCATCACTTCGTCCTGCGGCGTCAGCTGTACCGGCACCGCCCTGGCGTTCCAGATGTCCTTGCAGTATTCGCGGATGCTGCGATCGGAGGAGAACTTGCCGGAGCGCGCGGTGTTGAGGATCGACATCCGGGTCCAGCGATCGGGGTCGCGGTAAGCCGCATCCACCAGCTGCTGGCAGTCGGCGTAGGCCTGGTAGTCGGCCAGCACCATATACGGGTCGTGATGCAGCAGGTTGCCGACCAGGCCGAGGAACTGCTCACTGTTGCCGCGTGAAAAGTAACCGTCGCGGATCAGGTTGATGACCTCGCGCAGCTCCGGCTGCTGGTAGTACAGCTCCATCGGCTGGTAGCCGGCCGCGCGGCGTGCCTGCACCTCGGCCGCCGTCAGGCCGAACAGGAAGAAGTTCTCCGGCCCGACCTCCTCGCGAATCTCGATGTTGGCCCCGTCCATGGTGCCGATGGTCAGCGCCCCGTTCATCTGGAACTTCATGTTGCCGGTGCCGGAAGCCTCCTTGCCCGCGGTTGAGATCTGCTCCGACAGGTCCGCCGCCGGATAGATGCGCTGGCTGTTGGTGACGTTGAAGTTGGGCAGGAACACGACCTTGATCAGCTCGCGCACTCCCGGATCGCGATTGACGATGTCGCCCACCGCCGTGATCAGGCGGATCATCAATTTTGCCAGGTGATAGCCCGGCGCGGCCTTGCCGCCGAAGATGAATACCCGTGGATGAATGGTGAGCGTGGCATCGGTCTTGAGGCGGTGATACAGGCCGATCACGTGCAGGATGTTCAGGTGCTGGCGCTTGTACTCATGGATGCGCTTGACGTGCACGTCGAACATGGCGTCGGGGTTGACCGTGATGCCGGTGCGCTCGCGGATGATCGCGGCCAGCGCGATCTTGTTCGAGCGCTTGATGTCGCGCCACTCGGCGCGAAACTGCGCATCCTCGATCATCGGTTCCAGCCGCCGCAGCTCGTCGAGATTTCTGATCCAGCTGTCGCCGATGACGCGCGAAATGAATTGCGACAGGCGTGGATTGCACAGCACCACCCAGCGCCGCGGCGTCACGCCATTGGTCTTGTTGCTGAATTTCTCCGGCCACAGGTCGTGAAAATCGCGCAGCACGTCGCTCTTGAGCAGTTCGGTGTGCAGCTCGGCGACGCCGTTGACGGCGTGGCTGCCGGCGGTGGCCAGGTGCGCCATGCGCACGTAGCGCGCCCCGTGCTCGTCGATCAGCGACATGCGCGCCAGGCGCTCGTCGTCGCCGAAGAAAGCGAAGCGCACCTCGTCCAGGAAGCGGGCGTTGATCTCGTAGATGATTTCCAGGTGCCGCGGCAGCATGCGGCCGAACAGATCCAGCGGCCAGCGCTCCAGCGCCTCGGGCAGCAGCGTGTGGTTGGTGTAGGCAAAGGTCCTGCGCGTGATGCTCCAGGCCAGGTCCCAGTCGAGCGCCAGCTCATCGACCAGGAGGCGCATCAATTCGGCCACCGCAATCGAGGGATGGGTGTCGTTGAGCTGGATCGCGAATTTCTCGTGGAAACGCTCCGGCGGGATTTTCTGCACCCGGTTGATGCGCAGCATGTCCTGCAGCGAACAGGCGACAAAGAAGTACTGCTGCTCCAGCCGCAGCTCCTTGCCCTTGACCTGCTCATCGTTCGGATAGAGCACCTTGGTGATGTTCTCCGAGGTCACCTTCTGGTTCACGGCGCCCCAGTAGTCACCGCGATTGAACACAGAGAAATCGAACGACTCGGGCGCCTCGGCGCGCCACAGCCGCAGCGTATTGGCGGTGTTGACGCGATAGCCGAGTATCGGCGTGTCGTATGGCACACCGTTGACCACGCGCGCCGGCACCCAGCGCACGCGTACCCGCCCCTGCTCATCGGAATAGCGCTCGGTGTGGCCGCCGAATTTGACCTCGGCCGCCCATTCCGGGCGCACGATTTCCCAGGGATTGCCGAAGCGCAGCCACTTGTCGGTGCGCTCCACCTGCCAGCCGTCGACGATTTCCTGCTGGAAGATCCCGTACTCATAGCGGATGCCGTAACCCATGCACGGCACCTGCAGCGTCGCCAGCGAGTCGATGAAGCAGGCCGCCAGCCTTCCTAGGCCGCCGTTGCCCAGTCCCGGCTCATCCTCCTGGCGCAACAGCTCATCCAGGTCCAGGCCCAGTTCGGCCACCGCCTGGCGCGCGGTGTCATGGATGCCAAGATTGATCAGATTATTGCCGAGGTACGGCCCCATCAGGAACTCGGCCGACAGGTACGACACGGTGCGCGAGCCCTGCTGGGTATAGGCGGATGCGGTGCTGTTCCAGCGCTGCAGCATCCGGTCCCGCACCGCGTACGCCAGCGCCATGTAATAGTCGTAGCCGGTGGCCAGCACCGGGAACTTGCCCTGCATGTAGAACAGATTGTCGAGAAACGAGCGCTTGAGCGCATCCTTGGTCAGCGCGACGCGGTCATCCTGCGCCAGCCGCTGGTCCGCCAGTTGGCTTGAGACTGCGTGGCTCATCGTACTTGAGCTTTTTTGTTCAATCGCCCCCCTTCTCGCGCCACCTGGCACGTACTCGTGGCTGCAAGATTCATGCAGGCCATTGTGCCGCACTTATGGGCATTCCGGCGCACCTTAGACGGGCATCGCGCCCGCGGCCCGCGCCGGCAAGGTGCGAGCGCGGCGCGTCCCGCACGGCTAGCGCATGACCCGATTCAGCACCTCGGCCAGCCGCACCCCGGCGCGGCTGAGCTGCAGCTGCACGGCATCGACCGCGCCGCGCACATAGCTGGCCGACAGGCGGTAATGGCCATGTTGCCCGGGTGCCGGCAGCGCACCGTAGGCCATGGCCTTCGCCAGTGCGAACGACTCGCGCGCCCAATCCGCCGTGCTGCCGCGCTGCCAGGTGCTGATGTCGGCATCGCTGATCCGGGCCAGCAGTCGCTGGCTGACCAATTGCGGCTCCGCGCCCAGCTGGCGCACGAACTCGACGTCCCAGTAGTGATGCAGATTGCCGGCGCGCATGGCGCGTGCCGACACCCGCTTGAGATTGCCGCCTTCATCGGCATCATCGCTGGCGTGCAGCGGCTGATGCAGGTCGGCGATCAGGTGCAGCAGGAATTGCAGCGCCAGGCGCTGCTCGTCGCCGCTGGTGCCTGGATTGGAAAGTTCGGCTTCGAATTGATCGATCTTGTCGACCACACAGTCCGCGCCCGGGCCTGCACTCGCCGGCGTGCCCGGCGGCAGCCCCGGGTGCGCGAAACAGGCCCGGTCCATGTCGGGTCCGCCCAGCTCGAGGTCGACGTAGTGCCATTGCCGCGTCTGCAGATAGCGCAGCGCGCCGGCGTCGCGATCGGAATCGCGATAGCGATCAGCCCAGGTGGCCTCGCTCGCCATCGAGCTGTCGGGCACCAGAGCGCTGGCATCGGTCGCGAGCAGTCGCTGCACACGCAGCTTCACATTAGCGTCGAGATAGCGCTCTGCGATCAGCGCCACGATCTGGTGGCCCTCATCGCCCCAGGCGTGTGCCGACGCCGGCCACAGCGCCATGGCGCAAATCAACGACACGCTCACCGAGCGCTGCAGCATTTCCCCAACCTCGCCGCCGTGGAGCGCGCAACGGGCAGCGAGTATTTCACAGCTCTGCGCACACGCGCATCAGGCCTTCCCGCGCTGCCGGCGAACTCTGGCGTGCCCTGTGGTCTAATGGTGCAATCCGACTGCAGGAGCTGTGAATCGATGCCGCAAGCAAGGTTTGCCGCGCCGATCCTAAGGGTCGCCGCGCTTGGCCTGTTGGCGCTGCTGCCCGGCGGCCTGGCGCCGCTGCCAGTGCAGGCTGCCGACAGCGTGGTGTTCAGGCATCAGCCGGTCGACCCCTCGCTGACCGATCGCATCATCGTCAAGTGGCGCACCAGCGGCGTGGCCGCGGTGCAGATGGACAGCGTGCAGGCGCGCGCGACCCGGCTGGGCGACGTCAACGGTATCCAGGTCAGCCCGCTGCACAATCTTTTTGGCAGCACCGACGTCATGCGGCTCGACCACGTGCCGACTCACAGCGAGATGCAGGGCATCCTGGCGCGCCTCAACGCCGATCCGGGTGTCGAGTACGCGGAACCCGATGGCTACCGCTATATCCAGACGACGCAGGCCGGACTGCCGAATGATCCGCACTTTCTCGCCAGCACCGACCCCAGCAATGCCAGCAACCCGGACCTGAGTACCGGCAGCTGGCAGGGCCAGTGGTATCTGCTGCCGAGCTCATCCACCGCGCCTGCGGCGATTTCGGCCACCACCGCGTGGCAGCAATCAACCATCGGTTCGGCCAGCATCATCGTTGCGGTGATCGACACCGGCGTCATCGAGGCGCACCCGGATCTGGCCGGAAAACTGCAGCCGGGCTACGATTTCGTCAGCTGCGACCAGGGCAACTTCGCCACCGCCAGCGGCAGCAATACACTCTCGGATTGCACCGCCTCAGGCGCGGCTGCGACCTACTACTTCGCCAACGATGGCGAGGGCTGGCACGCCGATGCCGCCGACCCGGGGGACTGGATCGATTCCACCGACGCGGCGATGACGCTGTTCGTCAATGCCGGCTGCACTACCGTGGCTCCGAGTTCCTGGCATGGCACCAAGGTCGCCGGTGTCATCGGCGCGTTGACCAACAACGGCATCGGCATCGCGGGCGTCGCGCCGCTGACGACGCTGTTGCCGGTGCGTGCCGTCGGCAAGTGTTCCGGGCGCGTGTCCGACATTGCTGCCGCCATCATGTGGGCCGCCGGGCAGCAGGTCACGGTCGATGGCGGCAGCATCGCGGCCAGTCCGGCCGCCAACATCATCAACCTGAGCCTGGGCGCCAACAGCGCCTGCTCCTCGACCGAGCAGAGCGCCATCACTGCCGCGATTTCGGCTGGCATCCTGGTGGTGGCAGCGGCCGGCAATGAAGGCGGCGCAATCGATGCGCCGGCCAATTGCACCGGCGTGCTGTCGGTGGTGGGGCTGCGCGAGACCGGCACCAAGGTGCCGTTCAGCAACCTGAGCGGCAGCGCTGGGCCAGCGGCCACGCTCGCCGCGCCGGGGGGCAACTGCGTCAACACCGTTGCCGGCGAGCCGTGTCTGTTCGACATCGAGACCACCAGCGACGCCGGCAGCACCACGCCCTCAGCCACACCGGGCTTCTACACCTACTCGCAGCTCACGCAGAGTTATCTGGATGGCGGCGGCAATGCCAGCAACGCCGCCAACGTCGGCACCAGCTTCGCCGCACCGATGGTCTCGGGTGTCGCGGCCCTGATGCTGTCACTGAACGCCGGTCTCACACCGGCGCAGATCATCGCCCGCATGGAATCGAGCGCGCTCGCATTCCCGACCTCTTCGCCCACCAGCAACACCCAGTGCCAGCTGGCCGATTCCACGGCCGATGCGAACGGCAATTTCACCGAACCCACTACACCGGCCGAGTGCGTTTGCACCACCGCCACCTGCGGCGCCGGCATGCTCAACGCCGCCAGCGCCGTACTGGCCGCGGCCGGGATGTTCGTGCAGATCACGCCCTCGAGTACCACCGGCTCTCCGGGCCAGCGCATCAGGCTCGATGGCAGCGCCAGCACCGCGGCCACCGGCTATACCATCGCCAGCTACCAGTGGGCGACGATTCCGGCCACCAGCGACCAGCTGGTAAACGCCAATCAGTCGGTGGCCACGCTGGTGGTGCCTTCGTTCCGGTCCATCGACGTCACGCTGACGATCACCGACAACGTCGGCCGCACCGCGACGGCGACCACCACCATCAGGTCGGCTCTGGGAGAAGCCAGCGGTGCCGGCGGCTTTGCGGGGTGGTGGCTGTGGCCGCTGGCCGCCCTGGCGCTGACGGCGCTGCTCCGGCGCCGGGTCGACAGAGGCGGCGCGCACTAAGGCTCCAATGGCTCGACCGCCGGGCGGCCCGAGGCGGCCTCCACTTTAAGAGTGCAGCGGGCTCACCCGTGGTGCCAGCCCAAGGGTGGTACGTTTTGAACTGATTCCCGGCCCGAGTGTCGCTATGCTATGCGGCCCGAAGAACGGGCGGGGGCGTGCCTTGATCCGTTGCCGCCGCAGGCACCGGGTTTCCCGGGTTTGAGGAGAAGCTGTTGACCGTGATTTATCCTGCAATGCCATGGCGCCCCGGCGCCGTGGCCGGAGTCGTGTTGTTGCCGCTGGTTTTGGCCACGACGCTGGTGGCCTGCAGCAGTGCCAGCAATCGCGGTGTTACGGGCAACGTCGGCATCGGTACCGGCATCGCCCTGTCCACGCCCGGCAGCGTCACCCAGATCCAGCAGGACACCACGATCGTGGTGACCGCCAGCGTAACCGCCGACGTCAACAACGCCGGGGTTACCTGGCAGATGACCGGCGGTGCGATAGCACTCGGCGCAACACTTAGCGATCAGACATCGACCTCCGTCACGTTCAATGCGCCGGCCTCGATCACGGGCGCGGCCGATGCGACCATCACGGCGACCTCGGTGGTCAATCCGGCCACGGCCGCCGCGGTCACGCTGATCGTGCTCGGAAAACCGCAGATGAACCCGGTGCAGCTGTTTCCGGGCAACGTGAACGTACCCTACGCAGCCCCGCTCACGGTCGCCGGCGGCCTGGCGAGTTTCACCTGGACCCAGCCCTCCGGCACACTGCCGCCCGGGATCATTCTCAACGGCAGCACCAGCTCCATCACTGCCCTTTCCGGCACCCCCACGACCGCCGGCAGCTACACCTTCGCAGTGCAGGCGAGCGACGCCAACAGTATCGTCACTTCGCAAACGATCACGATGACGGTATTGCCACAGGACACCTGTCTGCTGCTGGGCCGCTTTACCTACCTGTTCTCTGGATATCGGGGCGGCGGACCGGCGACCGATGCCGGAAGCATCACGGTCGACGCCAGCGGCAACATCACCGGCGAACATGATTACAAGGACGGTCACCGCACCACCACCGATGAAACCCTGACGTCCGGAACCTGCATCAACCGACAGACCAATTCCGGGCAGATCACCCTGAATGCACCCAGTGGTTCGCTGCTCTATAACTTCTCGGTCACGCCGCCCGACAGCACCGGCAGCATCAACTCCGCACGCCTGCAGCTGGTGGGTTCCGGTTCCGATTCCGGATCCGGCCAGATGGCCAGGCAGGACGCGACGGCGATCACGGCGGCGCCGCCGACCGGCAATTTTGCCTACGGCCTGATCACGCTCGCCAACCAGGAGCCCTACACGGTGCATAGCGGCAGCGTCGGGCGCTTCACCACCGACATCACCGGTACCATCAGCGCCGGGCTGACCGACTCGAACGCGTCCCCGGCGTTGTCGGCGGCAACGCTCACCGGCTCGCTGTCGGCGCCCGACGCCAATGGCCGCGGCACGGTGACCTTCACCGCGGGCGGCACCAACTCGACACTGGTGTATTACATGGTCAACGCCGCCAGGATGTACCTGGAGGACATGAACCCCACGGTCGCCACGCCGCGTTCCACCGGTTTCCTGACCCCGCAGGTCGGCGATGTTGCCGACGGCGCATTCGACAACGGCGCGCTCGCCAATTCGCCCTCGGTCATCAGCCTGTGGGGAGCGGTCGGCTCCGCTGAGCCGATCAGCGTCATGACGCTCGGCCGGCTGTACAACGGCGACGCCACCGCCAGCACCGTCTCGGCGGTGCTGGACACCTCGGACCAGGACACCGACACCGCCAATGTCAATTACACCGGGCAGCCCTATACGGTCGCCAGCAGCGGCCGCGGCACGCTCTCGATCACCGGGCCAGGCTCGCTCACGGGGGCGGCCGTGAATCGCAATTTCGTGTTCTATCTGGACGGCGTCGCCGATGGCTACGTGATCGAGCAAGGCAGCGGCTCCGGGAACGCCGGGCTGCTCGAGGCACAGTACACCCCTCCCGGCGGCACCTATCCCGACACGCTGCTGGGCTTCTTCGTTGCCGGCACCCAGTTTGCGCAGACGCCGGGGCCGATCAGCCTGGTGCCCTCCTACACCCTGAGCTTCGGCACTCTCTCGGGCACCTACAGCAGCGGCCAGTTCGATGTCGACACCGCCACCGGTCGCGGCTTTGGCACCATCACGCAGACCGGCGTGGAGACGCAATCCGCGGCGTTGTACCTGGTGACACCCACCAAGATGGACATCATGACTTTTGGCACGATTACCACCGACGGCGTCATCAGCTGGCTGATAGCAAACTGATCGCGGCGGCCCTGGCGCCTTGGCGCCGCGATGCTGAAGGCGGCTTTCACACCGCGTGCCCGGCCCGGATTCTGAGCACCCGTAGCCGGCTGTCGACGTCTTCGCGATTCAGATAGGCGCCGGCGAGCCGGCGGTAACCGACGTATGCCTCGCGCGCATGCAGCAGCCTCCAGTTATCAAACACCAGCACTGATCCGGGCAGCAGGCGGCGCCGATATTGCAGCCTGGGCTCTCCGCACAGGCCGGCAAACGTGGACAGCGCGCGATAGAAGCGCCGGTGCTGCTCGACCGGGAGCACAAACGGGGCGCGATCGTGATTGTTGTAGCTGACCTGCACCAGCGCGCCCGATTGATCGTGACGAAACAGCGGCCGGCGCGCCATCAGCTGAATGCCGCGCGCGTGATCGAGGTAGCGACCGGGAATCTCAACCGTGCGCAGCACCTGGTAGTCCTTCGCATGGTCACGCTGCATGATCCGGCCCACATTGAAGCCGTCGATCAACAGGTTTTCCCCGCCGCTGCACTCGGCCGCGAGGCAATGGAAGATCTGATAGCCCGGCGCGTCCAGGCTGTAGGTGCCATCGGTATGCGGCCCGATGGCCATCGAGGTGTAGGCGGTGTCCTTGTGCGCAAGGTCGGCGGTGAAATCGTAATAGCCGCCAAAAATGGTCATGCGGATGTACGCCACGCGTTCCGCCACGGCGCGCGTGGCATCCGGCGTCCCCGGCGTCCCCTCCACCATGCAAAAGCCGTAGCGCTCGACCAGCTCCAGCATTGCCATGAGCACCGCGTCCTCGCCCATCAGGCCGGCGTAGTCGACCTGCGGTACATCGCGCGCGATGTGCTCGCCGTCCCACAGCGAGCGCTGCGTCGGCAGAACGTCCGGATCGGGGCGCAGACCCGCGAGGAACTGTGCGTCGTAGCGGCTGACGCGCCCGTCCGCGTCCCACCGGACGCGCAGCGCCCCCCCATCCTCGATCACCTCGACCGACTGCGCGCCGATGTCGACTGGAATCCTGGAAGTATCGATCAGGCGCTGCTGCGTCTCTCGGTGCTGCGTATCCTCGCTGGTGTCGTGATCGCGCAGCCAGAACAGCGACAGCGTCAGTTCAGGCCGGCCCCCGGCAAAACCCAGCACCACCTCATCGCCGCTGAGCACTGCGGTTCGCAGCAACGCCGACATCACACGCTCCGCAGCCAGTAGCGACCGAACAGCAGGTACGCCGGCAGCGTCAACAGCATCATGACGGCGGTCAGCAGCAGCAGCTTCGGCTCGGCATATCCGATCACTACCAGGCAGAACAGCAGCGCTACCGCCGCCATCGGCCGATAGCGCGCCAGCGAGCCGGCCGACGCGATCCAGCGCGGATAGAGCAGCACTGCAATACAGGCGTAGACGTACAGCATCATGCAGAAGATGACCGACACCTCGATCAGTTCGCCGAACTGCTCGCCCAGCGTCGGCGAGATGGTCGCGACCACAACGCAGCTCATCACCACCGCCATCAGCAGCAGGCTGGTGGTCGGCACGCCGTGGCGATCGACGCGTCCGAACAGGCGCGGAAACAGGCCGTGATCGGCACCGGCTTTACCGGTCTGCGCGGTCAGCAGGATCCAGCCGCCCAGTGTCCCGGTCGCCTTGATCAGGGCCGATAGAGCAATGAAACCCGCGGCCACCGGCCCCAGTACCAGCCTGACTGCATCGGCGAATGGCGCGCTCGAGCGCGCCAGCTGCTCCGCCGGAATCAGTCCCATCAGCACCGTGCAGGATGAGATATACACCGATGCTGCGATCAGCACGCCCCCCAGGGTCGCGATCGCGACGTTGCGGCCCGGGTTCTCCACCACGGCGCTGGCGATGGAAGCGCTTTCCAGCCCGGTGAAAGCCCAGAACAGCAACACCAGCGATTGCGGAATGACCCGCATCGCCGGCTCGTGGCGCACGTTCCACGACGCCATGAACAGCCTGCCATCGAAATACCACCAGCCGCCGATGGCCACCAGCAGGATCGGCACCAGACCGATGACGATCGCGACCGACTCGACCTGGCACACCAGCCTCGGTCCCAGAATGTTGACTGCAGTCAGCACCCAGATGAACGCGATCGTGGCAACGGCACCGGCCACGGGCTGGTCCAGCCCGGGAACGAAGTTCGCAAGATAGCCCATGGCCGCCACTGCAATGGCGATGTTGCCGATCCAGCACGACAGCCAGTAGAGCGCGTTGGCCTGGAAACCGAAGTATGGCCCGAGCGCTTCCCCGGCATAGGCACACGGACCACCAGGCTGCGGTGCCACCTGGCTGAGCTTCGCCAGGATAGTGGCAATCAGCACCGCGCCCACCGTGCCGATCGCCCAGCCGATGACGGTGATGCTGCCTACCGTGGCCAGCGTCGCCGGCAACAGGAAGATGCCGGAGCCAATCATGTTGCTCGCGACCAGCGCAGTCGCGAGCACCGGGCCGACCTTACGATTACGGATATGCGTTCCCTTGCCGCCCCGGCTGCGCTGCTTTACGATCGATCAAGAAGAGTGAATGACTGTTCGCGGGCGCGTCAAGAGCGCCGGCATCGCAAATTCCCGAGGGCCTGCGGCCTTGCCTGCACATCATAGCGATGCCCTGATCATCGGTGGCGGCCATAACGGGCTGGTATGCGCCGCCTACCTGGCGGCTGCCGGACTCAAGGTCACGCTGCTCGAGCGCCGCGCGGTGGTCGGCGGCGCCGCGGTCACCGAGGAATTTCATCCGGGCTTTCGTAATTCGGTGGCCGCCTACACGGTGTCGCTGTTGAACCCGAAAGTCATTCGTGAGCTGGAACTAGCAGCGCACGGCCTGACCGTGGTCGAGCGCCGGCTATCGAATTTCCTGCCGACCGAGGACGGAGGCTATCTCGCCGTCGGCGCCGGCCGCACCGCAGCTGAGGTCGCCAGGTTCTCGCCAGCGGACGCAGCGCGGCTCGATGCCTACAGCGCAAGGCTCGATCGCATAGCCGACGTGCTGCGCGAGCTGGTGCTGCAGACGCCGCCGAACGTGGTCACGGGCGGCTGGCGCCACGCGCTGCCCGAACTGCTGCGCGCCGCCGGTGTCGGCAAGCGCATCGCCAGGCTCGATATGCCGCTGCGGCGGGAACTGTTGCAGCTGTTTGCGAGTTCCGCCGGCGACTATCTGGACGGATGGTTCGAGAGCGCACCGATCAAGGCGGTCTATGGCTTCGATGGCATCGTCGGAAACTACGCCAGCCCGTTCACCCCTGGCTCGGCCTATGTGCTGCTGCACCACGTGTTCGGCGAGGTCAACGGCCGCAAGGGTGTCTGGGGCCACGCCATCGGCGGCATGGGCGCCATCACCCAGGCGATGGCGCGCTCCGCCAGCGCGCGCGGCGCCGACATCCGCGTCGGCGCCGCGGTGCGCGAAGTGCTGGTCGAGCACGGTCGTGCGGTCGGGGCCGTCACCGAGGCCGGCGATGAATTTCGTGCCCCGGCCGTGATCTCCAATCTCAATCCCAAGCTGCTGTACCTGAAACTGCTCGATGCCGCAGTGCTGCCGCAGGACTTTCGGCAGCGCATCGAGCACTGGCGCTGCGGCTCGGGCACCTTTCGCATGAATGTCGCGCTGGCCGAACTGCCGGACTTTCTTTGCCTGCCCGGCAAAGCGCCGGCCGATCATCACACTGCGGGCATCATCATCGCGCCCACCCTGGCCTACATGGAGCGCGCCTACTTCGACGCCCGGCTGCACGGCTGGTCGGCGCAACCAATCGTGGAGATGCTGATTCCGTCGACGCTGGACGCGAGCCTCGCGCCCCCGGGCCAGCATGTGGCCAGCCTGTTCTGCCAGCACGTCGCACCGCAGCTGCCGCGTGGCGAATCCTGGGACCAGCACCGGGACGCGGTCGCCGACCTGATGATCGATACCGTCAACGCATACGCGCCCAATTTCAAGGCCGCCGTGCTCGGCCGGCAGATCATGAGCCCGTTGGATCTGGAGCGCACTTTCGGTCTGATCGGCGGCGACATCTTTCACGGCGCGCTCAGCCTGGATCAGATGTTTTCAGCCCGACCGGTGCTTGGCCACGGCGACTATCGCGGTCCGCTGCCGGGCTTGTACATGTGCGGCGCCGGCACCCATCCGGGCGGCGGCGTCACCGGCGCGCCAGGCCACAACGCCGCGCGCGAGGTGCTCGCCGATTTCAGGCGCCGGCGTCTGCCGGCACGCCATCCAAAACGCCATTAACCGCGCTACGCATCGCTGCGCGGCGGCAACCGGCGCCGGTGGCCGGCGTTGACATATCACCGATGTTACCGCTCATCATGCCGCAGGTAGCGGGTCCGGCACCCTGCCGGCCGCGAGGCCACGACCCTAGAGTGCGGCTTGACCGGTCAAAGGGTCGGCAACAACACCGCTAGAGACGACAGCGGGCACCCGTGGTAGGCTATGCGCCGATCGTCAACGTCCGTATCGCCCCGTGCGCCATCCTAGGCGCGATGAGTCCGAGCCGAACTGCCTGCGATCAGGTGACAGGACTCCGTTCGATGGCCGGCGAGATCACACTCTCTCTAGACCTAGTGAACGTGCCTGCCGAGTGGAGCGTTTAGGGCACACACTTTTTCCCGCCCGAAAGCTCCTTTGTACTTTCGAGAGAGTTAATCATGGCGAAGATCTACGTTGGAAACCTCCCCTTCACAGCCAGCGAGGCGGATATCCGCGCGCTGTTCTCACAGCACGGCACCGTCGAGTCGGTCTCGCTGCCGACTGACCGCGAAACCGGCCGCCCGCGCGGCTTCGGCTTCGTCGAGATGAGTCAGTCGGATGCCTCACGCGCGATCCAGAATCTCAACGGTCAGGATATGGGCGGTCGCCCGCTTCGTGTGAACGAAGCCCAGGACAAGCCCCGCAGCGGCGGTGGTCGTCCGGGTGGTGGTGGCGGCGGCGGCGGCTACCGGGGTAACTCCGGTGGCGGCGGCGGCGGTCGCTGGTAAGCACCGCATCAGCGGATGAAGAAAGGCCCGGAGCGATCCGGGCCTTTTTTTGCCCTGCGGTCAGCCGCCCGCTGACCTGACGCAGGTCGGCTCGCCAGCGCCAGCACTCATTCCTGGTGGCGGTACGTCTTGAAGCCCTCGCGCGCCACCAGCGCGTCGCGGCGGGCGATCTCCAGATCCGATTCGACCATTTCCTGCACCAGGCGCTCGAACGGGATCTCCGCCTTCCAACCCAGCCGCTCGCGCGCCTTGGAGGCGTCCCCCAGCAGGCTGTCCACCTCGGTGGGTCGGAAGTAGCGCGGATCGATTTTCACGACGCTGCGGCCGCTGTTCAGGTCCACACCCTGCTCATCGATGCCCGAGCCGCGCCATTCGATGCGCATGCCGATATGCCCGGCACTGCGCTCGACGAACTCACGCACCGAATGCTGTTCACCGCTGGCGATGACGTAGTCCTCCGGCGCATCCTGCTGCAGCATCAGCCATTGCGCGCGCACGTAGTCCCTGGCGTGGCCCCAGTCGCGCAGCGAATCGAGATTTCCCAGATACAGGCATTCGTCGAACCCTTCGCGGATACGCGCCAGGCCGCGCGTGATCTTGCGCGTCACGAAGGTCTCGCCGCGAATCGGCGACTCATGATTGAACAGGATGCCATTGCAGGCGTACATGCCGTATGCCTCGCGGTAGTTCACGGTGATCCAATAGGCATACAGCTTGGCCACGCCGTACGGCGAGCGCGGGTAGAACGGCGTGGTCTCGCGCTGCGGTGTCTCCTGCACCTTGCCGTACATCTCCGAAGTCGAGGCCTGGTAGAAGCGCGTCTTCTGGCCCAGCCCCAGCAACCGCACGGCCTCCAGGATGCGCAGCGTCCCCAGCGCGTCCGCATTGGCGGTGTATTCCGGGGTTTCGAAGGAGACCGCGACGTGGCTCTGCGCGGCCAGGTTGTAGATCTCGTCGGGCTGGGTCTGCTGAACGATACGAATCAGGTTGGTCGCGTCGGTCAAATCGCCGTAGTGCAGGTACAGTTTGACGCCGGCCGCGTGCGGATCGTGATACAGATGATCGATGCGATCAGTGTTGAACGATGACGCCCGACGCTTTACGCCGTGCACCGTGTAGCCCTTGTCGAGCAGGTGCTCGGCCAGGTAGGCGCCATCCTGGCCGGTAATGCCCGTGATCAATGCGCACTTTCCCACTACATCCTCGCGTTCGGCTCGTTATCAAAAGCGGGCGATTATGGCGCCTGTAATCCTGCGCCACCAGCAGTCAGCTGGCGCACACACGCCGCCAGGTCCTCGAATACACCGTCGGCGAGATCGATATCCTGCTCGCGTCAGCGGCATCCCGCTGCGCACCAGCCAGCAATGCCCCACGCCTGCGCTGCGTCCGGCCTGGATGTCGGTCGCCCGATCGCCGACCAGGAAGGAACGCGCCATGTCGATCCCGAGCGCGCCAGCGGCCCGTTGCAGCATCCCGGGCCGGGGTTTGCGGCAGTCGCAGTCCAGGCGAAATTCGGGCAGCTGCGCATCGACCAGGTGCGGACAGTACTCCACCGCACTGAGCTGTACGCCCGCGGCCAGCAGCCGCTGCTGCATGTAGGCCGTGAGCCGCAGGTAATCCGCCACGGTATACAGCCCACGGGCGATTCCCGATTGGTTGGTGATCACCACCAGCAGATAGCCGGCCGCCTGCAGCCGGTGCAGGGCGCCGACGGCGCCGGGGAGAAACGCGAACTCCTCCACCTGGTACAGAAAGCCGCGTTCGATGTTGATGACGCCGTCGCGATCGATGAACGCTGCCTTGCGGGGTTCAGTCATGGCCACCGATGCCGCGGATGCGTTGCACCAACGCGCTGCTCGAGTAACCCTCTAGCAGTGGTATCGCCAGCGCACGCCCGCCCCAGCTTCTCACCAGCCGTGTCTCCTCCAGCAGTTCGACGTCATAGTCCCCACCCTTGACGTACACGTCGGGGCGGCAGCGCCGGATCAGCTCGCACGGGGTGCTCTCCTCGAACAGGGTGACGTACGACACGCTCTGCAGCGCCGCGATCACGATGGCGCGGTCGCGCTCGCCGTTGACCGGACGCCCGACGCCCTTCTCCAGCCGGCGAGCGGAGCTATCGGTGTTCAGGCCGACCAGTAGCGCAGCCCCCAGGGCGCGGGCCGCGGCCAGGTACACCACATGTCCCGGGTGCAGCAGGTCGAACACGCCGTTGCTGAACACCAGCGGGCGGCTGCCCTGCCAGTCGCGACGCGCGATCTCGGACGGCGCGAGGATCTTGTCGAGCAGCGACTGCGGGATGATGCCCATGCGCGGACCTTCGATGCTTCAGGCCGAGCCGGCCGCGCTCAGCCAGTCGACGTAGCGGCGCACTCCGGTGGCGACTTCCAGGAACTCATGCTCGACGCCCGCGGCGCGCAGTTGTGCCAGGTCCGCCTGCGTACGGCACTGGTACTTGCCGATCAACGCCTCGGGGATCGGAATGTATTCCACCATGCCTTGACGCACCTGTTGCTCCAGGGTCAGCGCCGGCTCGCCGCGCTGGGCCCGGCAGGCGTTCACGATCGCCTGCGCCACATCGTTGAAGGGTTGCGCGCGACCGGTGCCCAGATTGAACACGCCGTTGCTTTGCGGGTGCTCCAGGAACCAGAGGTTCACCGCCACCACATCGTCGACATGAATGAAATCGCGCACCTGTTGCCCCGGCCCGTAGCCGCCATACTCGCCGAACAGCCGCACCTTGCCGCTGTCGCGATATTGATTGAAGTGGTGGAACGCCACCGATGCCATGCGGCCCTTGTGCTGCTCGCGCGGGCCGTAGACGTTGAAGTAGCGCAAGCCGACCACCTGCGAGGTGGCGCTGGGCAGCACGCGCCGTACTACATCGTCGAACAGCAATTTGGAATAGCCATATACATTCAGTGGCCGCTCGAACTGCGGCTGTTCGGCAAAGCTAGTGCTGTTGCCGTAGATCGCCGCCGATGACGCGTACATCAGCCGTACGCCCTGCAGCTGACAGGCATCGAGCAGATCCTTCGAGCAGCGGTAGTTGTTCCGCAGCATCAGCCGCCCATCCTGCTCCATCGTGTCCGAACAGGCGCCCTGGTGGAATACCGCCGCTATCTTTCCCAGCTCGCGGCGCGCGAAGCGGCCGTAGAATTCCTCCTGGTCGAAGTAGTCGCTGATGCGCGCACCGCGCAGATTGCGGAATTTATCGCCGTGCCGAAGATCGTCGACGGCGATGATGTCGTCACAGCCAGCCGCAGTGAGTGCGTGCGCTATGTTGCTGCCGATCATGCCGGCGGCTCCGGTCACCGCGATCCTCATCCGAACAGCTCCTGGTAGCTGACGCTCGCCGTACCGAATTTGCCGACCACGATGCCGCCCGCGCGGTTCGCCACCGGCAACGCCTCGCGCACGCTCACCCCGGCCGCCAGCATCGCCGCCAGCGTGGCGATGACGGTGTCACCGGCACCGGTGACATCGAATACCTCACGCGCCTGTGCCGCCACGTGCAGGTAGCCGGCAGCGTCGAACAGCGACATCCCCTGTTCGCTGCGGGTCAGCACCAGGCTGTCCACGTGCAGGCGCTCGCGCAGCGCTTGCGCCCGCTCCTGCAGTTGCTGCTCGCTGCTCCAACCGCCGATCACCTCGGTCAGTTCGGCCAGATTTGGCGTCAGCACGCTCGCTCCGGAGTAGCGGCTGTAGTCGCTGCCCTTCGGGTCCACCAGCACCGTCTTTCCGGCCGCCCGCGCGCCACCGATCATGCGGGCTATGTGTGTCAGGCCGCCCTTGCCGTAGTCGGAGAACAGTACCGCGCCATAGCCTGCGACCACGCGCTCGAAGTCGGCCAGCATGTTCGACAGCACCTCGTGGTCCGGCGGGTCCTCGAAATCCACCCGCAATAACTGCTGCGCGCGCCCGATGACGCGCAGCTTGACGCTGGTGTGCAGCTTGGCATCGCGTCCCAGCAGCACCTCGATACCCTGGGCGGTCAGTAGTTGCTGCAGGCGCTGCGCCGGCTCGTCCTCGCCCACCACGGTGATCAGGGTAGCCTGCGCGCCCAGCGATTTGATGTTCACCGCCACATTGGCCGCGCCGCCTAGGCGCTCTTCCTGGCGCGTGACCCGCACCACTGGTACCGGCGCCTCGGGCGAGATCCGCTCCACGCTCCCGTACAGGTAGCGGTCAAGCATGGCGTCGCCAACCACGAGAACGCGGGCGTCCTGCAGGCGCTGCCTCATTTGATCCATATCGATTCCCGCCACTAGCCCGGTCCAAACCGGGTCTTGGCCATCATATCTGCCTCGCGCTGATTCACAGCCGCCTCGCAGGACTTATGCTGCATTGCAGCAACAATGGCGCGATACCTCACCGGCAGCTGGCGTGCTGTCGCGCAGCCGCACTCGAGGCCACTACAGAATACGGGGATTGTTCTCCGAGGCTCGCACGCCGCCGTCGGGCATGCGGCGCTTGGCTGCGAATTCCGTGACCTTGCGGTCGTCATCGCCGAAGGTCGCAGGAGTCTTGCTGTTCCACACATGGTCGCGAATATTGCGTCGGCGCGGATACTCAATCACCGCATCCGACAGCAATGCCATGCTGCGCGGGCAATCGAAATTCCCCAGCGCGACCAGCAGCTCATCCAGAATCTGCCTGGTCTTCTCCCACGGCAGGCAGTGTTCGATCGCGCGCATGATCTTGGGGTGCTCGGTGCCGGCGACATTGGCGCCGATCAACAACTCCTCGAACAGCTTCTCGGCCGGGCGCAGGCCCATGTAGTTGATCTCGATGTCGCCATCGGGATTGTCCTGATCGCGGATCGTCAGGCCCATCAGGCTGATCAGCCGTCGCGCCAGATCGTCGATGCGCACCGGCTGCCCCATGTCCAGCACGAACACGTCACCACCGGTGGCCATCGCCCCGGCCTGGATGACCAGCTGCGCGGCTTCCGGAATGGTCATGAAGTAGCGCATGACGTCCGGGTGGGTCACCGTGACCGGTCCGCCGCCGCGGATCTGCTCCTGAAACAGCGGTACCACCGAGCCGGACGATGCCAGCACATTGCCGAAACGTACCATGCAGAAGTGGGTGTGCTTCGAGCGCTGCTGCAGCGCCTGCAGCACCAGTTCGGCGAAGCGCTTGGTGGCGCCCATGACATTGGCGGGATTGACCGCCTTGTCGGTCGAGATGAGTACGAAGGTATCGACGTTGGTCTCGAGCGCAGCCTCCGCCGCATACCAGGTACTGATGACGTTGTTGTGAATGCCTTCGACGATGTTGTGCTCTACGATCGGCACGTGCTTGTAGGCAGCAGCGTGATACACCGTCTGCACGCCAAAGGTCGACAGCACTTCGCGCATGCGATGGCGGTGATGGGCATTACCGAGCAGCGGTATGATCTCGGTCGAGATCTTATCGGCACGCGCGCTGTCAACCAGTTCGCGTTCGATCTGGTAGAGCGCGATTTCCGACATCTCGAACAGACACCAGGCGATGCGGCGAGCAGCGCAGGATCTGTCGGCACAGCTCCGATCCTATCGAGCCCCCGGCGCCCGTGACCATGACGCGTTTGCCGCGGATCGAGCGATCAAACAGCGCCGGATCCGGTGGCACCGGGTCGCGCCCGAGCAAGTCACCGGCGTCGACTTCGCGCAGATCGTCAATACGCGCGTTGCCGGAAATGATCTCAGACAGATCCGGCAGCGACTGCACATGCACGCCCAGCGGCTCGAGCCGTTCCAGGATCTCGCGCCGTCGTCGCCGACTCGCGGCTGGCATCGCCAGCAGCACCCGTTCGATCTGCAGTTCTTTGATGAGCCCCGGCAGTTCGCTCGGATCGTATACCTTGATGCCATTGATGCGGCTGCCGCGCAACGTCCTCTTGTCGTCGATGAACGCCACGGGCTGAAAGTCCGGCCCGCCACGCAGCACCGCCGAGAGCTTGGCGCCTGCATCACCGGCGCCATAGATCGCGACGCGCGTCGCTTCCGAGTGGCCATTGAGGCCGTAGTAAAACATGTAACGCACGCTGAAGCGGCTTGCGGCGAGGTAGATCAGCGCCAGGGCCGCGTAGATCGCCAATGCCGACAGCGGAATGTGGCTCTGGTCGTGCAGGCGGTCGTAGAGCGCGAGCGTAGCCGCGGATAACACGATGCCGACTACCACCACCACCATCGCCTGCGGGCCAATGAATCGAATGATTGCCCGATACAGACCGAGAATCGAAAAGATCACGATAGCGGCGCCGGCACCGATCAAGAACAAATCCCAGTGCTCGGTCAGAGAAAAATCCAGTCGGTCGAACTTGAGAAGCAGGGCCGCCCACAGCGCCAGCGGCAGCGCAATCGCGTCCGCACCGATCATGATCAAGCGCTTGGTGCGTCGGGAACAGGAGAAAAGCGCGCCGGAAACTATTGCGAACAGGGACTCATTAGATTCTTGCACTAGTCGCCTCTCAATCAAACCGAGACCGGCGCCCGCGTCACGCGCAGGGCCGAGCACTGTATGCCTAGCCCGAGTCGCCGCGTGCGACTCCGATCACACTACGGAATGGTACAGCAGATTGAATAATGTGGGTATTGCCTCAAGCCTAGGTCCAAAGACGTTTACCACGATGCGTAATCGCTGTCGCATCGCTATCAACGCCCCAATCCCCCGGTCGGCTGACCCGCTATACGCTATTCAACTGGCCATCGGACCCAAAATAATCGCCACTGACGCCACAGTTGCACCTGACTTCCATTTGTCTCATGTTTGCGCACGGCGTGGCACCTGTAATAAATACCATCGGCTGTTCGCAGGCGCGGGAACGCTGCGGTTCACGGCCCCGGTGCCCCGGCGCCGAATAGTGCCCTTCCTGGCGTCGCGGGCTATAGAATCATGGTTCATGGCTGCAAATTCGATGGACGGCTATGTCTGTCCGCTGACACATAGTCCGCTCGCCTCTGTGCCGCTGGAGACTGCGCGGGCGCGAATCGCGCGTGGCGAACCTCTTGCGACGCGCCATCACGCCGCGCACGGCCGCGCCCCGATCGGCGAGACGCCAGAAGTACTGCTGCGCGCCGATGATCGTGCGGCCTACCCCATCGTCGATAACGTGCCGATCTTACTTGCGCCCGAAGTACTCACGGATCCGCGTGCACAAGTTCGATTCGATCTGCAATCCAGCCACTACGCTGAAGCCTACAATGAGATGCTGTTCTACGATGCGGCGAGCTCGGTAGTGGCCGAGCAGATTCACACCATCGCCTCCCTGGCACAATCGCCCGACGAGGACCTGCAGGTGATCGGCCGCCAGCACTCCGTCTCCGACGCCGAGCGCGCCGCCTTCCCGTACCCCCGCGAGCGGTGGTTGGTGGCCCGTATGGATCTCGGCAGCGAATGGGACTGCTATACGCACCTGGCGCCGATGCAGAATAAGCATATTTTGCAACTTGGGGGACGGGGCTCAGCTGCGATGAGATTGCTGCTGGCAGGAGCCAAGCGCGCAACATTGCTGACCCCGATGCTCGAGGAGGCCGAGTTCGCTCTCAAGCTGGCTCGCCTTCTGGGCGTCTCGGAGCGTTTCAGCTGTTTTGTGGGAATCGCGGAGGAGATCCCATTGCCGAATGCGAGCGTTGATGGCGCTTTCTCTGGCGGTTGCGTGCACCACATGACGACTGCACTGGCCTTTCCCGAGATCGCCCGTGTTCTCCGACCTGGCGGCCGGTTCGCTGCCGTTGAGCCATGGCGCGCTCCGATGTATGCGCTCGGCACCTGGGTGTTCGGCAAGCGCGAGGCCAATCCATATTGCCGGCCACTCACACAGGAGCGCGTAGCGCCCCTATTCGATGCCTTTCCGCAAGCCCAATGCGTTCAGCATGGGACGCTCACACGTTACCCGATGCTCGCGATGGAAAAGTTAGGCGCCCGCTTCGCGCTCGAGACCGCCTGGAACGTGGGTCGCCTCGACGATCGGTTGTGTTCCCTCATCCCGGGGATGCGCCGACTGGGTAGCGGCGTGGCGCTTCTCGCCAGCAAGTGAGAATACGGGTCAGGACGACCCGCCTGGCATTGCCGCTCGAAACGGCCTGCGGATGCGAATCATTCCGCTTTCAGGAACCGCTCTCGCGGCGACCCGATCCTGCCCCCAGCGCCACCAGCAGCAGCAGTGCCAGCGCCCCAGCCGCGACCCAAACCGCAGCCTGCGGGTAGAGCGCCGCGATCAACGCGCAGGGCAGAAGCCATCCGACATTCACCAGCAGCACTGTAATCGTCACACGGCGATGGCTTTGCCACCGCCGAGCCAGTCGCTGATACGCATGGCCGCGATGAGCCTCATGCAGCCGCTCGCGCCTGATCGCCCGGCGCACCAAAGTCACGGTGGCATCAACGAAGAACACTCCACCGAGGATAAGCCAAATCCAGACTGCAGCAGGGTTGTCGCGCGTGGCGGCCAACGCCATGACACTGATTACGTACCCCAGGTAGCCGCTGCCGACGTCACCCATGAAGATCGTTGCCGGCGGCCAGTTCCACAGCAGAAAGCCCAGACACGCTGCGGCAAATGCCAGCCCAATGGCTACGGTATCGCTGGCTTGTCCATGCACGAGGGTCAATAGCGCCCCGGCGCAGGTAATGAACACGGCTTCTGACGCAGCAATGCCATCGATGCCGTCCATGAAATTGAAGAGATTGAGCGTCCAGACGATTCCCAGAAGCGCCAGTACCTGACCCGCCCAACCAAGATCGACCACTCTGTGGCCAATCATAAGCGGCGCCAGACCGCCCAGGCACACGAGCGCCCAGAGCGCAGCAGCGACGTGCACCGCCAATCTGATCCCGGCAGGCACCCGGCGGTGGTCGTCGAGAAATCCGATCAACGCCACAACGCTGCCGCCTCCGATCAAGGCGAGCAGCACATCAATCCGGATTGCATCGAGGTACCTGAGGAAAAGCAAGCCGCTGGTCGCGGCGATCACGATCGATACGCCGCCGCCGCGCGGCGTCGGTGCGACATGCGAACTTCGCACGTTGGGAACGTCGAGCAGTCCGTACCTGCGCGACAGCCGGCGCACCGCTTTCGTGAGCGACGCGGAAAGTGCGAGCACCAGCACACTGACCAACAGTGGCTCAGGCCCCACGCGATGGGTCTGCCATTTGATGCCGCATCCGAATCACCCAGGGCGCGTAGCCAGCAGCGCGAGGCCAACATACTCGTGCAGCGCCCGCTCCACCTTGCGCAGCGCGCCCGAATTTGGCAGCCAGGCACCCAAATCGCCGATGTTCGAGCCGAGCACCAACTGACCGGTGGGCGCGGGAATCGGCTGCACGCCGGCACGCTGCATCTCCAGCATTGCACGCGGCATATGGTAGGCGGAGGTCACCAGGATGAACGGTGCACGGCCAACCAGCGCGGCGACGGCCCGGGCCTCAGCCCGCGTATCGAGCGGCGTATCGAGCAGCACTAGCGACCCCTCACGGATTCCCAGTCCGCGCGCCAATTCAGCGTAGCCGAACGCTGATGGGCTCTGCCCCGCAGGTGCACCACCTGACACCACGAGTCGGGCACCATTCGAGGCGAAGCGCAATCCTCACGGCTTCCACGAGGCGGGCCAGGCCATCTTCGTTGAGGGCCGCGGTCACGGGTACATCGTCATGTGGCAGGTAGCCTGCGCCTAATACGACTACATAGTCAGCAGCCGGCGGAGGCTTATCCTGGCGCAGCGGCGGATACCGATGCTCCAGCGGGCCAAGCAGTGCGTCGCCGACGATGGGAAAGGAGCCCACATAGATCATCGCCGCCGCGGCAATGAATAGTACCCGTGCAAGTCGCAGTCGTTTGGACCGCCGACAGATCAGGGCAATTAGCCGCTATCAGCAAGGATAATGCCAGCGGCGACAGCAGTGCCTCGAGCGACTTCTTGAGAAGATAGATCATTTCCGGCTGATCCCGAGCTACAGCTCTCTTTGCTCAGATCGTATCCGATCTTCCTTCCACCAGATACCAATCGACAGTGCGTCGAAGCGACTCATCCACCGAAAGTGGTGGCGACCATCCCAGCGTCGACGCGAGTCGGCGCGATATCAAGCGTCAGCGATCCACATAGCTGTGTGATTAAGGACTGCCGGCCTGACACATACCCGACCATCCGCAGCAGCTGCACGGGCACCGGAACCAGCCTCACACGTCGTCCCATGGCGACGCCTAGACGTCGAATCAGCCCCGGCGTCGAGACATCCTCGCCGTCCGAGACCATCCAGGTGCGGCCCGGCGACTTCGGATGCAGCAGCACGTTGACCACCAGATCGACCAGATTCCAGACGCTCACCAGACTTCGCCGGTTGTGCACCGCGCCCAGCGGCAGTGGCCATTCCTTGTCCACCCAGCGCAACAGGCGCAGAAAGTTGGCCTTCACACCCGGCCCATATACCAGCGGCAGTCTCAGGATGACGACTTCGAGCTGAGCGTCAGCGACGGCTCGCGCAGCGATCTCTCCGGCGAGCTTTGATCGAGTATAGCCATTGTGGGGACGTGGAACCGAACTCGCCGCGAATGGCCCATCCCCGCTTTCGCTGCCCAGCACTCCGATTGAACTCACATACACGAAGCGCCTGACTCCGGCCGAAACCGCGGCCGCTACCAGCGCGGCGGTTGCCTCCGCATTGACGCGCATGAATTCCGTCGTCGGGGTTCGCCGATGTCTCCCGCAGAACGTGCGCCCTGCCTGCGAGATGCACCACGCTATCGATACCGTTGAGCGCAGCACTCCAGTCTGTCGACGGCCCCAGGTCCCCTACCACGCAGGTGTGCGGACCGTCCCCGGGGTCTGCCACGCGCGTATGGCGCCACGATAGTCGAAACCTCTCTCTGCCAACGCGCGCTGCAGGTGCTTGCCGATGAAGCCGCTTGCGCCGGTCACCAGCACGCGCGGCGAGTGCGCCGTTGACTGCGTCCTCATTGGGCTGTGTTTGCCCGCATCGATACCAGTTCGCAGCACCACCCTTCGAGGCGGCCGAGCAGGAGATCGCTGCCAAAATGGGTGAGAAAATACTCCCGCCCGCGTCTTCCCATCTCGGCCCGCTCGGCGGCTTCGAGGTCGCGAAGTCCGAGCACGGCGGCCGCCAGAGCCTGCGGGTCCTCGGCGGCCGCACACACACCGGCGCCAGCCTCAAGGATCACGGCTGCGCCCTCGCCGTCGATCGCTCCAATGATCGGCTTGCCGCTTGCAAGATACGATTGCACCTTGGCCGGGATAGTGAGCGACAGGACCGGATCACGGCGCAGAGTCACCAGCAGGGCATCCACCCCGGCAAACATTCGTGGCATGTCCTCCACCGGAAATCGACCGAGCAGGTGCACCGACCGGGACAACTTGCAATGGTCGATTTCCGCTTGCACCCACGCGCGCATGCTGCCGTCTCCGACGATCACCCAATGGATGTCGCCTCGATGTTGCGTCAACTGCGCGGCAGCAAGCACGGTCGGAAGATCCTGCGCCGCGCCGATATTGCCGGCGAACATCACGCGAAAGCCGGGCGGGACCTGAGACAGCGCCGGATGGGCTGCCTCGACCGGCAGCGGCACGTAAGTTGACTCCGCCAGATTGGGAAAGTATCGGATGCGATCCCGAGGCACGCCGTGCGATTCGACATGCTCGGCGAATGCGCGCGACTGAATCAGCACCAGCGACGAGGCGCGGTAGAGCCCCCGGACCAGTGCATCGATGGGCCATAGAAGCCAGCGCGTGCGTACCGCCCCAACTGCAATCAGACTCTCTGGCCACAGATCCTGTACCCAGAACAGGATCGGCGCCCGCCGCACGAGTTTCATGGCGAGCGCCGCGATGCCTTGTATTACCGGCGACATCTGGAACACCAGAATCACATCGGGCCTTCCACGGCAGCGGAACGGTCCGAGCAGCGAGGCCGTCAGTGCATAGGAGATGTAGTTCGCCGCCAGCCGCCACCGCGAGCCGTTGCCGCGGGGGACTACCGGCACTCGCACGATATGTACTCCGCACCAGACTTCACGCGTCCGACGCAACCATCCATAGCCTTCGAACATGCGACCCGCAGGATAGTTTGGCGTGCCGCACAGCACCGTCACGTCATGACCGCGGCTGACAAGACCCCGCGCCACTTCGTTGATGCGAAAGGTCTCCGGCCAGAAGTATTGGGAGACGATCAGCATTCGCATCAGCGCGGCACCGCAACGATCAGGGTGATTCCTTCTGATCGAACCACACAGTCCGCCGAATATAGTCCACGTAGCTCACGATGATGCGCAGCACCTTGGCAGACACGTTGTCCGGTTCATAGTCCGGTGGCGAACGGAACCTCGCTCCGTCCCTGAACACCTGGTCAGTGACCAGGCGCACCGCATCACGCACCCGGCCCGGCGTCAGCTCGCACATGACCAGCGTGCCCTCATCCATGCCTTCGGGTCTTTCATGCGCCTGCCGGATCGTAATAGCCGGAAAGCCCAGCAGCGCGGATTCTTCGGTTATCGTCCCACTGTCCGAGACCACGCAGAAAGATTCCTTTTGAAGCTTCACGTAATCCAGAAATCCCAACGGGGCGATGGCACGCACCCGCCGATCAAGCACCAGCGCGGGCGCATCCTCGAGCCGCTTCCGAGTGCGCGGGTGGACCGAGAACACAATAGGCATGTCGTGGGTAGTGGCCAGCGCATTGACCGAAGCCACCAGCTCCGCGAGGCGCCCGGTCACATCGACATTTTCCTCGCGATGGGCGCTGACAACGATGTAACCGCGGGATTGCAGTCCGAGTTGATCCACGATTTCAGACGCTTGGAT